>NZ_ANBE01000090.1 GCF_000341145.1 Nocardiopsis xinjiangensis YIM 90004 | reverse complement strand
TCCAGTGGGGGTCGGCGGTGGAAGCGTCGAACAACGCCCCCGCACGCCCGGCCGCCACCTCCGCACACACCCGCTCGGCCGAATACTGCTCCGGATCCCAGTCCACGAAGAGCTTGTGCCCCAACACCGCCGCATAATCCAACCGGTGATGCCACCGCAACTGCGACTCCACATGCTCCCGAAAAACCAGCATGTCCGCGTCCAACCGCAGCACCACATCCCCCGACGAAGCAGCCACACCACAATTGACCGCGTGCGCAGAACCCCACGCACCCTCCGAAGAACGAATCAACCGCACATTCTCCGGAACCACCGGACCCAACACCAACGGCTCCGCAGACCCGTCATCGACCACCACGACCTCGAGAAGACGCGAGGGATAACTCTGCGCCGCCAACGACGCCAACACCAGATCCAACTTCCCCTGATGCCCATGCGCCGGCAACACCACCGACACCGACAACCACGGCTCCCACTCCCCCAACCCAGGCACGACCACCGAACCGTAATCGTTGCGCAC
>NZ_ANBE01000089.1 GCF_000341145.1 Nocardiopsis xinjiangensis YIM 90004 | reverse complement strand
GGTGGGCACGGGCCCGCACGGCACAGGCGCTCCGAGCGCCCTCACAATCCCTCTCCTAGACTCTGCCCATGCCAAGAACCCTGTATCTGGTGGTCTCCGCCGCGCCCGCCCCCGAAGGGGTCCCCGAATTGATCGAGGCTCTCCACGGCCACGGATGGCAGGTGACGGTGCTGTCCACCCCCACCGGTCTGAGCTTCCACGATCAGGAACGGATGGAGGCACTCACCGGGGAGCCGGTTCGTTCCGCGTTCCGGAGACCGGACACGGGCAAGGCCCTACCTCCCGCCGACGCGGTGTTGGCGTGTCCGCTCACTTTCAACTCGGTGAACAAGTTCGCCCGAGGCCTTGCCGACAACTTCGCCGTCGCCCTGTTGTGCGAGATGGTCGGGTACGGGGTGCCCACCGTCGTGGTGCCCCGCTGCAAACCCCAACTCGCGTCCCATCCTGCGTTCTCCCGCTCCCTGGAGACCCTGCACGAGATGGAGGCGGTCACCCTTCTGTATGACCCCGATTCCCCATACGAAGAGCGCATTCCTACCTGGCGCCAGGTCATCGACACGGTCGATTCCCTCTGACCGTAAGGACAGACAGGGACCCCGCG
>NZ_ANBE01000088.1 GCF_000341145.1 Nocardiopsis xinjiangensis YIM 90004 | reverse complement strand
TTCTCCGTCGGCGAAATCGAACCATTCCCGACATACGTCGCCACCTTTACCCTTCCCAGCGAAGAAGACGCCAGCGCCTTCTGTAAGAGCGGAGACATCGGCAACTACCGCCCCGTGCACGAGGGCAAACTGCTCGAGAAAGAACACGAGCGGCACTTCATCGGGGAAACAGAACTGGTCGACCCCATCAAATGCTCGTCAGCGAAACAAGGGGAGAGAGTCGCCCGCAGTGCCGTATTCAGCTTCCCTGAAGGAGAGCGGGTTTCAGTATGGGCCGTAGCAGAGGAATATGGGCGGTAGATGTGACTATGCCCCCCGTCTTCGGCCTGACTCTGCCTCCCGCGAACTCGTACCGAATCATCAGCGCGAGCGCGGTCCTGCTTGTCGCACTGCCCGTGTGCTCATCTGAGGTTCAGCCCTTCTTCCAGGATCGCACGACGATTTTGCAAGCGGCCCAGGAACCAGGTGAGAACTGATGACACCACGAAGCATCGCCCCTGCACTGGCTGCAGCTCTGGCCGTGCTTCTGGCCGGCTGCGTCGAGACCGAAGAGGCCCCTGAACCCGGGCCTGAGCCCACAGCAGAAGCCGAACCGAGCGACTTCGAAGAACTCTCCGGCGCC
>NZ_ANBE01000087.1 GCF_000341145.1 Nocardiopsis xinjiangensis YIM 90004 | reverse complement strand
TTCGTCGTCGGGGAACTCGATGACCAGAGCATGGCAGATCTGCTCGGGCGACCACCTCTGCCGCAGCTTGTCCACGACGAAGGCGCGCAGCGCACCGTCCTGGGCGAGCTTGGCCTCCTTGGGGCGCGACCGGCTCCTGGCCCACGCCCGCTGGGCCCGGTGCGGCTGGTAGAGGCCATCGGGCGCATGTGCGTCGATCTCGCGCTTGATGGTGGAGGCCGGCCGGCCCAGTGCCCGCCCGATCGCGCGCAGCGCCCGGCCCTCGCGGCGCATGTCGGCGATCGACTCCCGCTCGGTCACCGTGAGGAACCGAGGGTGCAGTTCGGCCTCGACCGCAGCGAGCGAGGGCTTGGATGAGGCAGTAACAGGGGTGGTCACACCGCTCTTGTAGTCGATCCGGCGCCCGTCGGGGTGCAGGCGCGCGTTACCGATCTTGCGGATATTGCGGTCCCAGTCCCGGGCAGTGCGTTCGTGGACCCCGACCTGAGCAGCGGCGTCGGCCCGGCGTACTCCGGCTGCCCGCAGGCGGTCGTATTGCGCCCGCCCCGGATGCCCGCTCGTGCCGGGCTTGCCGCGACCGCGGACACCAGCCTTGCGCGCCCACACAGCCGCCGTGTGCCGATT
>NZ_ANBE01000086.1 GCF_000341145.1 Nocardiopsis xinjiangensis YIM 90004 | reverse complement strand
TACGACACCTTCCTGACCGTCCTCAGCGGAATCACCGCCGTCGTGGTCATGGGTGTGGCGCTCTCCCTCACCCTGTTCGAGAACAGTGTGGTCCGGCTGCTGCTGAGCGGGCCGGTCGCCGGCCTGGGCGTGGTGAGCATGCACTACATGGGCATGGCCTCCATGAACACCCACGGCGAGATGCACCACGACCTCTTCTGGGTCACCACCGCGGCCCTCATCGCGCTCGTGGCAGCCACGGTGGCGCTGTGGTGCGCCTCCAGGCTCGACGGGCAACCCGCCATCGTCCTCGCCGCCGTCGTCATGGGCGCGGCGGTCACCCTCATGCACTACGCCGGCATGGCCGGCGTGGAGGTGGCAGAGCCGGAGAACACGCCACAAGGCAGCCCCGAGGGCGCCGCAGCGTTCGACCTGATACTGCCGCTCATCGTGGGGTTGTTCGTCTTCGTGCTCATCTGCAGCCTGTTCCTGCTGCTGAGCGCCGACGACGACCATCCCCCGCCCTCGGAGCGGCCCGCCCATCACGACTCGGACCGGCCGGCGCCCTCGAACGGGGACGCCTTCCGGCCCTGGGACCACCGCGACGGCACACGACACGTCCAGGCCCACTGGCCCCCGCAGCGGGGCCCGCGCCGCTGACCGGGCCGAGCGCCGGAACCACCCTCAGAAGGAGAACCCGCGGTGGGCGTTCCCTGCCACCGCGGCAGCGAGCTCGTCCTCGTCCATGCCCTTGGTC
>NZ_ANBE01000085.1 GCF_000341145.1 Nocardiopsis xinjiangensis YIM 90004 | reverse complement strand
CGATCGCGGCCGAGGCCTGTGGTGCTGCGCATGGTCGGGTTCTGTTCTGTGTGGATGTGTTCGGTCGGACCCGGGAGCGTTTCCTGGAGCTGTATGAGCAGCAGCCCGAGGGGGAGCGGGTCGATCCGCTCGGGGAGTGGCTCGAGGGTTACGCGCGCAAGTACGGGTTCGAGTTTTCCGAGGACCTGGTCACCGGGCAGTTCACCGTGGACCAGATCCCTCCTTCTCTGGGGGGTCGTGCTCGTGGGCTGGAGTACGTGCCGATGCGGTACGTGCCCTACGGGGGGCGTGCGGTGGTTCCGGAGTGGTTGCGGGGGCCGGCCGAGCGTCGTCGGGTGGCGCTGACGTTGGGCTTGAGTGCTACTGAGATCTTTCGTGGTTACACGGTGGATGTACGTGAGGTGTTGATGGCTTTGGGTGGGGTGGATGCGGAGATCGTGGCCACTGTTCCTGAGGTCGAGCAGGAGAGGGTGGGGCCGGTTCCGGAGAACGTGCGGATGGTTTCGTTCGTGCCTTGGCGGGATCTGGTGGCCACGTGCGATGCGGTGGTGCATCACGCGGGGGCGGCGTCGTTGGCGACCACGGCCTTGTATCCGGTTCCGCACTTGTCTTTGCATTATCACTTCGATCAGCCGTATCTGGCGCGGAGGTTGGCTGAGCACGGTGCGGGTTTGGAGTTGCATACCTCTGAGGTGACTGGTGAGGCGGTGCGTGAGGCGGTGGATCGGTTGTTGGACGAGCCGGTCTTCGGTGAGCGT
>NZ_ANBE01000084.1 GCF_000341145.1 Nocardiopsis xinjiangensis YIM 90004 | reverse complement strand
TGCGGCGCGGTCGGTGCGGTCCTGGGCCCGCCGCTGCGCACGCGAGACCTCCACACGCGGCACCGCCTCCAACAACGCCTGCGTGTACGGATGCTCCGGACCGGCCAACACCCGCCGCACGGGCCCGCGCTCGACCGCCACACCATGACGCATCACCACGACCTCATCCACCGACCCGGCCACCACCGCCAAATCATGCGAAACCAGGATCAACGCCATCCCCAGCTCCCGGCGCAGATCATCCAACAGATCCAACACCTGGGCCTGCACCGTCACATCCAACGCCGTGGTCGGCTCATCGGCCAACAACACCTTCGGATCACACATCAACCCCATCGCGATCACCACACGCTGACGCATCCCCCCGGAAAACTCATGAGGATAGGAATTGACCCGCTTACCCGCCTCGGGAATACCCACCCGCCCCAACGACTCCACAGCCCTGGCACGGGCAACGGACCTACCCGCCCCGGGATGGTGCACCCGATAAGCCTCGACCAACTGCTCACCGACCGTGTACTGCGGATGCAGGGACTGCATCGGATCCTGGAACACCATCGCGATGTCATTGCCCCGCATCGCCCGCAACCGCCGGTCCGAAGCAGCATTGACATCCTGACCGACCACCTCGACCGACCCCGACACCCGCGCACGCGAACCACGGTGCAGACCCATCAACGCCAACGACGTCACACTCTTGCCCGAACCCGACTCCCCCACGATCCCCAACGCACCACCGGCAGGCACCTCGAAAGAGAGCCCCCGAACCGCATGGACGTCCTCGGCATCCATGATCGGAAAGGTCACCCGCA
>NZ_ANBE01000083.1 GCF_000341145.1 Nocardiopsis xinjiangensis YIM 90004 | reverse complement strand
CCATGGCTATCTTCCTGAACAAGGACAGCAAGGTGCTGGTCCAGGGCATGACCGGCTCTGAGGGCACCAAGCACACCCGTCGCATGCTGGCCTCCGGCACGAACATCGTCGGGGGCGTGAACCCGCGCAAGGCGGGTCAGAGCGTGGACATCGACGGCACCGGTGTGCCGGTCTTCGGCTCGGTGGCCGAGGGCATGGAGGCCACCGGCGCGGACGTGAGCGTGATCTTCGTTCCGCCGAAGTTCACCAAGAGCGCCGTCATCGAGGCGATCGACGCCGAGATCGGTCTGGCCGTGGTCATCACCGAGGGCATTCCGGTGCACGACACGGCTGCTTTCTGGTCCCATGCCGGGGCCAAGGGGCACAAGACCCGCATCGTGGGTCCCAACTGCCCGGGTCTGATCACGCCGGGTGAGTCCAACGCGGGCATCATTCCGGCCGACATCACCAAGCCCGGCCGGATCGGTCTGGTGTCCAAGTCCGGGACCCTGACCTATCAGATGATGTATGAGCTGCGGGACATCGGTTTCTCCACGGCTGTGGGTATCGGTGGCGATCCGATCATCGGTACCACGCACATCGATGCGTTGAAGGCGTTCCAGGAGGACCCCGACACCGACGTCATCGTGATGATCGGTGAGATCGGTGGTGACGCCGAGGAGCGTGCGGCCGATTTCGTCAAGGAGAACGTGACCAAGCCGGTGGTGGGCTACGTCGCGGGCTTCACCGCTCCGGAGGGCAAGACCATGGGCCATGCGGGCGCCATCGTCTCCGGTTCCTCCGGTACGGCCTCGGCCAAGAAGGAGGCTCTGGAGGCTG
>NZ_ANBE01000082.1 GCF_000341145.1 Nocardiopsis xinjiangensis YIM 90004 | reverse complement strand
CCTGGCCCAGCACCTGGCCCAGGACGGCTACCGCATCGTGGAGGCCCCCACCCCCTCAACCAAACGCCTGCGGGGCCGGGGCAAGACCGACACGCTGGACGCGCTCACCGCGGCCAGATCGACCCTGGTCACGAAGATGGAGCACCTGCGCGATCGCCGGTCCGGGCAGCTGCACGCCGCGCTGGGAGTGCTCACCACCGCACGCGAGCAGATGAGGACCGACAAGGTGCGCTCGGTCAACGCCCTGACCGCCCTGCTACGCACCCACGCCCTGGGCCTGGATGCCCGCAAAGCACTCACCACGGCCCAGATCAAGACCGTGGCCGCCTGGCGCCCACGCCAGGAAGAGTTGGGCGCGGCCACGGCCCGGGCCCAGGCGGTGCGCTACGCCCAGCGCATCGGCCAGCTCGACCAGGAGCTCAAGGACAACCAGCAGCGTCTGAGCGCCCTGGTGTCCGAGCAAGCCCCGGCCTTGTTGGAGATGTTCGGGGTCGGCCCGGCCACGGCCGCGACCGTCCTGACAGTGTGGTCCCACACGGGCCGGATCCGTTCCGAGGGCGCCTTTGCCCAGATCGCGGGCGCGTGCCCGATCCCGGCTTCCTCGGGCAACACGATCCGGCACCGGCTCAACCGGGGCGGGGATCGCCAGCTCAACCAGGCCCTGCACACCATCGTGCTCACCCGCATGAGTAAGGACCAGGCCACCCGTGACTACGTCCAGCGGCGCATCGCCCAGGGGCGCACCAAGCGCGAGATTATGCGCTGCCTCAAGCGCTACGTGAGCCGACAGATCTATCGCACCCTCGCAGCGGACCCACCGGTCGCACTCGCTGCTTGACAAACATAGAAGCATCCCTG
>NZ_ANBE01000081.1 GCF_000341145.1 Nocardiopsis xinjiangensis YIM 90004 | reverse complement strand
GGTGATGAGCAGGCGGGGCGTGTTCCGGCCGGTGAACAACACCATCCGCACCATGGGGCCGGAGACCGGGTCGAGCGAGGTCTGGGCCGAATGGATGCGCTCGGTCGTGACTTCCTCGGACCGCTCCGTCGGGAGGCCGGCCAGGTCCACCGCCTCCACGACCGTTTCGGCTTCCTCGGTCTCGGCGATCCGGACCTCACCCGAGGCCTCCATCCGGAGCCGGAGCATGTCGTGGTGTTCCAGGAGCGCATCGGCCATCCGGGACAGCGCACCGGTGTCGACGTCCTCGGCCAGGTCCAGCAGCACCGACATGTTGAAGTGCTCCGGTGCCACCGGATGGGTCTGCAC
>NZ_ANBE01000080.1 GCF_000341145.1 Nocardiopsis xinjiangensis YIM 90004 | reverse complement strand
AGGGCCGCGACACTGGGGTGGGAGAAGACCTGCTTGGAGGTCAGGGTGATGCCGGCCCGGCGGGCGCGGGAGACCAGCTGGATGCTGAGGATGGAGTCGCCGCCCAGGGCGAAGAAGTCGTCGTGCGCGCCGACCTTCTCGGTGCCCAGCACGGAGGCGAACACCTCGGCCAGCTCCCGCTCCACCCGGGAACGCGGAGCCACGAAGAGACCTCCGCCGCCCCCGTCCCCGCCGGTGCCCGGTTCGGGCAACGCGCGCCGGTCCACCTTGCCGTTGGCGTTCAGCGGCATCGTCTCGAGCGGTAC
>NZ_ANBE01000079.1 GCF_000341145.1 Nocardiopsis xinjiangensis YIM 90004 | reverse complement strand
GACCACACGGCCACGCCGCCCAGGGTGAGAGCGGCCAGCCCCAGCCATTGCCAACGGAAGAGGCCCTTCGTGGCGCGGGCGCGCGCAGCGAAGGACAGACCCAGGTAGGAGCCGATCACCGACACGAGACAGGCGAGGGCGGGGATGATCCACCCCTGGTCGTAGAGGTCGAACACAGTATTCACATCCGGCGACAAAATTCACATCAGTTCCGGACTTGAATGCTAGGGAATATTTTGCCCCGATATCCAGGGGGTGAGCATGAATATTTATGGCCTGATGTGGCCAGTCGTCCTACCATCCTCTGTTGAAATGAATAATGGCCACGGCAATGGCCCGGTATCGGGCATGAAAAAGGCGGAAGGAACTTGTTTTCCTTCCGCCCCGTGTGCTCTTCGGTGGTGCTGGGGTCACCGGTGCGGTTTCTTGGAGCCGCCGGAGGCCTCGGGCCAGTCGTCCCGGTGCACGGGCCGGTCCCAGGCGCTGCTCGGCAACGGGTGGTTGGGGGTGGTGGGTCGGGCGGGCTGCTCGGTCGCCCGAGGCGTGCGGTCGTCGTCGGCGCCCAGCAGCAGGAACAGGCTGCAGATGAGCACGAAGACGAACAGGCCCACGATGAGCGGCAGCATCAGGTCGAAGGCGGCCGCACCCTCGGGGGCGCCCTGGAGCTCGGAATCGGTCGCTTCCACGTGTACGCCGACCATGCCGGCGTAGTGCATGAGGCTGACGGCGACCCCCATGAGGAGCGAGGCCGAGATGATGGCGATCTGTCCCCGGAGCCGGGAGGCGAACCACAGCGCCGTGGTGGAGGCCATGATCGCGATGACGGCGGCGGTGACGATCCAGAAGAGGTCGTGGCGCATCTCGCCGTGGATGTTCATGGAGGCCATGCCCATGTAGTGCATGCTCACCACGCCCAGGCCGGCGACCGGCCCGCTCAACAACAGCCTGGCCCTGCTCTGGTCGAAGAGGGTGAGGTAGAGGGCCGTCCCCATGACCACGACGGCGGTGATTCCGCTGAGGACGGTCAGGAAGGTGTCGTA
>NZ_ANBE01000078.1 GCF_000341145.1 Nocardiopsis xinjiangensis YIM 90004 | reverse complement strand
CCGTCGTAGTTGCCACCGATGACGTGGTCACCGGTGAAGGCCAGATCGGAGTTGGTACTGCTGACCGCCTCCGGTTTGGGCACGTTGGCGATGTGCTCGACATTGCTGCTGGTGACTGTTTCGGAGGGGGCCTCGTCGGCGTGGGCCGCATCGGGACCCACCAGCCCGAGGAAGAGCGATGCCGCGGCCGTCGTGGCCAGGGCGACCGCACGGCGGTGTCGTCCGCGGAGCAGTGGGGGCATGGAAGCTCCAGGTGAACTAGCGGGTGGGCGGGACGAGGGGCGAGGTGCACGGCTCGGCCCCTCCTGCCGCCCCGCGCCGACTCGTGGTGCTCCGGCGCGGGGACGGGGACCAGGGATCAGCGTCCGGGGCGGAACGCGGGCTGGGACTGCGGGTTGAACTCGTCGTAGGTCACGTTCTCGGCCGGACGCAGGCGGGGGTCGTCCAGACGGATCACGTCGAGCCCGCGTTCCATGTCGGAGGAGTAGACGTAGCCGTTGTAGTAGTAGGCCGACCACGAACCGCCCGGGACCAGTTCGTCCTCGTCGAGGGGATCACGGTCGAACCAGCCGATCTCGCGCGGGTTGCCCGGGTCGTTGAAGTCGATGACCGAGACGCCTCCCTGATACCAGGACTGCACGAAGAAGTTCTGCCCGGGCACGGGGACGAGCGAGCCGTTGTGGGCCACACAGTTCTCGGTTCCGGACTGTTCACGGGGGATCTTGTAGTAGCTCTCGAACTCCAGGCTCGGGTCACCGGCCTCTCCCCCGACGCTGTAGAGGGCGTTGGCTCCCTGGGTCTCGTCGAAGTCCTCGGTGCAGACGGCCCCGGTACCGCCGCCGAGCTCATCGGTGAACAGGAGCGTGGCACCGTCGTTGGTGAAGGTCGCCGAGTGCCAGAAGGCGAAGTTCTCGTCCTGGATCACCTCGGTCACCACGGGTTCGACCGGGTCGCTGATGTCCATGATGATGCCGTCACCCATACAGGCACCGGCGGCGACATCGTCCTCGGGGTAGGCGGTGATGTCGTGGCAGCCGGAGGTGGAGGCGTGGCCGCCGTCCTCGAAGAGCATCGGTTCGTCGACCACCTCGGCAGAGGCCGGATCGCCGGTGGGCACCTCGATGATCGAGATCTTGTCGTGCGGGGGCTGACAGTTCGGGAACTCCTC
>NZ_ANBE01000077.1 GCF_000341145.1 Nocardiopsis xinjiangensis YIM 90004 | reverse complement strand
GCAGCGGACCCACCGGTCGCACTCGCTGCTTGACAAACATAGAAGCATCCCTGGGGTGGCCACATTGCGACCACCGCTTGCGGCGCGGGCATGGTGGCTCGCTCCTGCGTAAGGCACAAGCCCGGCCCCGGCACTCCCGGTGACGCATTGAGGCCAGGGAGTGGCCGGCGTGTGCGCGGTTCGGTCCCCTCTTTTTTTATCGCGGGAAAGCGGGCCGGTGGAGTTATCCACAGGCCCATTTTCGGGGAATATCTGCGGGGAACTCCGAAGTGATTTCGTAGAAAGGATCCGGGGCAGGGTAAGGATTTTCTGTCCTTGGAGACAGTGTTATCTGAAGGGGTGGTTCTTTTAGAATGGAAGCATGACGGACCACACCGCAGCACCCGGCGCAGGAACGGCCCCCGACGCGGCCGTTGCCGCGCTGGGCGCTGCGGCACAGGAGGTCATCACCTCTTTCGGCGGTGAGGTTCCGTTCGGTGCGGCTGCTGGGGTGTTGGAGCGTATCGGGGCGGTGCACGCCAAGATCGACGAGCTGAGGGTCGCGATGCTCGCCCCGATCGCGCGGATGGAAGCCTCGGGTGAATTGCTCGAAGAGGGCGGCCAGAAAAACGCGGGTACCTACCTGACTCACGCGTGGGGCATCCACTCCGATGAGGCCAAGCGGCTGGCCCTGTTGGCCACCGGCCTGCACCAAGGGTCCCTGCCCGACACGGCCCAGGCGTTGGCCGAGGGGGTGTTGACTCTGGGCGAGGCCGCAGCCATCGCCTCCGGCGTCGAGCGCGAGGTGAAAAAGCGCGATCAGAAAGCCCGCCCGGACGCGGAGCGCTACCGCTCGGTGATCGAGACCGGTCTGGTGGGGGCCAAACGTGAGCGGGAGGCGATGTCGGTGCAGTCCCTGACCCGTACCGCCAACGCCCTCGGACTGGAGCTCAACCCCGACCGGCCGGAGAAGAACGAAGAGGCCGCCTTCGCCGAACGCGGGGCCCGCTTGAGGCGCACCTTCGAGGGGACCTTCCACTTCGAGGCCTGGGGCCCGGCCGGCGACGCCGAACGCCTGCAGGCCGCACTCGACTCCTACACCGCCCCCTACGACGGGGAGGCGCCCGTTTCGCGGTATGCGCGTACCTATGACGCGTTGATGGCGGCGATGGCCATGGCCCACGGCCACCACGGGTGCGG
>NZ_ANBE01000076.1 GCF_000341145.1 Nocardiopsis xinjiangensis YIM 90004 | reverse complement strand
ACCTGGGGCGCACACAGATGCAGACCCGGCGCGAGGCCGGCACCCGCTACCGCTCCCCGTACGTGTCCAACCGGGTCCCCGAGTTCCACCTGCGCCGCAAGCGTCCCGACCGCCAGTGGGAGGTGCCCTACGCGGACGTGTTCGTCGACGTGGACGGACACACCCTGGAGGAGACCGACACCACCGTCTCCGCCTTGCTCGAGGGCAGCACCCCCGACCTGCGGGTCTGGGCCATCGGCCCTTGGTCGGAACTGGACGAGGGGCGCCGTGCCCCGCTCGACGAGGAGCGCCTCGACCTTCGGCTGATCCGGGAGACCTTCCGTGGTGATGCGCGTGTCCACTTCGTCGAGGCCGCACCCGGACCGGACCCGAGCGTGCCCTACCGCCTGTACGTTCCCGCCGGCGCCCACCCGACCGAGAAGGCCGTCACCGACCTGGTGCGTGAGCTCGACCGAGCCGGGGCCGGGCTGCTGTGCGCACCGTTGCCCGGAGCCACCAGGGCCGGCGGCGGTCTCCTGCGACTGGAACGCGCTGCCTCCTTCGCCCGGGCACGCCACCTCGCGCCCGAGGCCGAGGGCGGTGCCCTGGACCGGGTGGTCGAGAAGGTGGCCGGTACCCACTGGATGCCCGGCGCCGCCTTCGTGGTCACCGAGGAAGCCGAGGACGAAGGTGTGGCCACACCCGTGAGAGCGAGACCCGAGGCGGAGGCGACGGAACGGGCGAAGGGGAAGCGGGGGACCGCGAAGTCGAAGGCCGACCGGAGGAAGCTCGGGGACAAGAACACCGAGGAACTGTGCCGCGAGCTCGAACGGGCCCAGGCCGAGACCGAACGGCTGCGCGCCCGCGCGGTCCGGGCCGAGCGCAAGCTCCGCTGGTTCACCCCGGGGATCGGGCAGCGGCTCCTGCGGAAGGTGGTGCGCTGACCCGGGGCCGTGCGGTGCTCCGTCCGGGCGCCCGCCCAGGGCGAGTGCGACACGCGTTCAACTGAATACACACGGTGATCGTGTTGGTTACGCTGAGGCCGCGCACCGCACACCCGACGCCTCGGGAGGAACCCCATGACCACCGACATTTCCGGAACTGTTCCCGGGGTCGAGGCCCGCCCACTGCCCGTCCCGCCGATGATCGGGCGCCCGTGGGTCGTGCGCAACGATTACGGTTCGGTGGTCGTGCCTGGGTTGGGGGAGTGGGAGCC
>NZ_ANBE01000075.1 GCF_000341145.1 Nocardiopsis xinjiangensis YIM 90004 | reverse complement strand
GGTCGTAGGGCAGGGGTGTGGGGGTGTCGATGCCGGTGAGGGTGTGGTGCCAGTGGTCGGTGGCGGTTTGGGTGTCTTGGTGGGAGAGCCAGGTCAGGTGGTCGCGGAAGTCGGGGCGTGGGGGCAGGGGTGAGCCGTGGTAGGCGGTGAAGACGTCGGACAGGACCAGGGGCAGGCTCCATCCGTCCAGGAGGAGGTGGTGGAAGGTCCAGAGCAGGGCTACGCGGGTGGTGTCCAGTTGGGCGATGGTGAGGCGTAGTAGGGGGCTCTGGTTCAGGTCCATGCCGGTTTGTTGGTCTTGGGCGCGTAGGTCGGCCAGGGCTTGTTCTTGTTGGGTGGGTGTGTGGTGGCGCCAGTCCAGGTGGGTGATGGGTAGTTGTGCTTGGTGGGGGATGTGTTGCAGGGGTGTGGTGAGGTTTTCCCAGAGTGGGGTGGCGCGGAGGGTGGGTGTGGTGTCCAGGACGTGTTGCCAGGCTCGGGCCAGGCGTTGGGGGTCTTCGATTCCGTCGAGGTGCAGGGTGATGTGTTCGAGGTAGGAGGTTCCTTGGTCGAGCAGGGTGTGGAAGAGCATGCCCTGTTGCATGGGGGTCAGGGGTAGTAGGTCGTGGGTGTGGGGGGTGGTGATGTGGTCGAGGGTTTTTTGGTTCAGGTGGGTGAGGGGGAAGTCGGAGGGGGTGGTTCCGCCGGTGTCCTCACGCAGACAGAACCCCACCACGTCACGTAGGGCCTCGGTGAACCGGTCCGCGAGAGCGGCCATGGTGGCCCGGTCATGGACCAGGTCCGAGAAGAACCAGTCGATGACGAGGGCCTCGTCATCGATACGTCCGACCACGTCGATCAGGTGAGCGCGCTCCTCCCTCGGTGCGTGCTCATAGCCCGCGTTCAGCCGCAGCCCCGTGTGCAAGGTGTCGGCCCCGGTGTCGAATCGGCCGAGGTAGTTGAAGCTGATCTGTGGGGTGGGCAGGTCGGCCAGGGTGGTGCGTTGGTGGTCGGTGCCCAGGTAGCGCAGGGCTCCGAAGCCGAGGCCGCGTCGGGGGAGGTTGCGCAGCATCTCCTTGGTGGTCTTGATCTGGCTGTCCCAGTCGGGGCGTGGGTGCAGGGCCACGGGGAAGAGGGTGGTGAACCAGCCCACGGTGCGGGACAGGTCCAGATGGTCGAAGAGGTCTTCGCGGCCGTGGCCTTCCATGTTGATCAGGAGTTTCTCGTGGCCGGCCCAGTCGGTGAGGACGTGGGTCAGTGCGGCCAGGAGCAGGTCGTTGACCTGGGTGCGGTAGGCCTGGGGTGCTCGGCGTAGCAGGGCCTGGGTGGTCTCGGTGCTCAGGCGGGTGGTGACGGTGTGTTGGGAGTGCACGGGGCCGTTGCCGTCGTGGTCCCGGTCGCGGGG
>NZ_ANBE01000074.1 GCF_000341145.1 Nocardiopsis xinjiangensis YIM 90004 | reverse complement strand
GCGACCGGGCGCGAGGCCTTCTCCGGGCCGACCCAGGCCTCCCGCATCGCCCGCATCCTCGGCGGTGAACCCGACCTCGAGGGTTTCGACGGCCCGTTGCGCGAGGCCGTTCTCGCCTGCCTGGACAAGAACCCTGCAGGCCGTCCCGACGCCGCCACCCTGCTGCAACAGCTCGTGACGCTGCCCGCCGAGGGTGCCGCCGCCACCGGATCCGCGGCCGGGGGAAGGGCACCCACGACGGTCGATCCGACGGCCGGCAACGACCGGCCCCGGAGGGAGACCTCCGCGCCCGAGCAGATGCCCGGCACCAGGGTCGCCCCGCCCGGGAGGACCGATCCGACCCGTGCCTACACCCGTGCCGCCGACCCCGGGGACCGGGCCGCTGCCCACCAGGAGCCCCCGGCCGCCTCCTTCGCGCCGAGCACGCCCGGGGACGCCCGCGACTCCGGCCCGGGCCCGTCGGGGAGCTGGGCGCACCGCGACGGTGTACCGCCCTACCATTTCCTCGGTGTGCGCCACGAGGATCCCGGGGCACTCGCCGAGACCATGCAGCAGAACTGGAACGAGGCGTTGCGGGTCTTCTCCGATTCGGGCGAGCGCGGTGCCCTGAGCGCCTGGCTCACCGACGACATCGGTGACACCCTGGTCGACCGATCCTTGTTCCGCCGCAAGGTGACCGACGCCAACCTCGCCCTGGCCACCTTCGTTGCCCAGGTACGTCCCGACCTGCCGCCCGTCTTCCGCGGCCGTACGGTCACCCTCGAGGCCCTCACCGAGCAGTTCTCCGACCCCGCCCCGGTCCTGACCGGTGCTCCCCAGGCCAACGAGCTGGCGCTGCTGGCCCGCCCCGAGGTGCTGCGCACCATGGGCCGGCACCACAGCGACCGCCTCGGCGAACTCCAGCGCCTGGCCGACCAGCTCGAGGCCGCCGAACGTGCGGGGACCGACTTCCAACAGCAGCTCTCCGACGGGATCAACGGATGGGGCGAGGTGCAGGGCGGCGTCAACCCCGCGCTGGTGCTGACCTTCCTGCTCGGGCCGCAGCCCCCGCCCCGGCCCGCCAGTGACGACGCCGGGGTACGCGAATGGATCGACATCCTGTGGGCCAGGGGCGCCACGGCCGCGCAACCGGCCGCGGCGGGGTACGCGGCGGCCGTCCACAGGTGCCTGCCCACCCTGGTCACGCTCGCCCGCCAGCGCCGCGAATGGGAAGGCCGCTACGCCGCCGTCGCCACCGAGCACGAGGCCCTCGTGAACTCCGTGCGCCGACAGAGCTACCTGGAGCGCGGCAAAACGGTCTCCAAGTGGTGCCTGCTCGGACTCATCGGCAACGTCGTCGCCGGTGCGGTCGAGTCGGAGCTCCTCATGGCGCTCTCGGCCTTGGTCTTCGTCGCCGGGGTGATCGGTGTGGTCGTCACCGGGCCGGTCCTGCGCCTCGGGTACGGGCCGCCCGCCCGACGTGCGCAACGGGCCATGGAACTGCGGAGCCGCACGGAGCATCTACGACAGTTGCAGGGCGGTGTGGACCGTATCCAGCGTGACCTGGACGCCGCCCGGCATCTCACCTCGGGCTGAGCCGGCCCGATCGACCCCTGATCTCCCCACACAGAAAGAGGACTCCAGTGGCACGACCCGGCCAGGTCCTGGGCGGCTTTCGTATCGAGCGTTCCTTGGGGCGCGGTGGTTTCGGCGAGGTCTTCCTGGGTGAGGACGATTCCGGACG
>NZ_ANBE01000073.1 GCF_000341145.1 Nocardiopsis xinjiangensis YIM 90004 | reverse complement strand
GCGTCCGCATCACCCCCCACACCCCCACCACCACCTGGCTCCACACCCTCCAGAATTCACTTACCGAGGCCCGCCAGCACGAGCACCTGCCCCTGCCCCGGGTCCAAGCGCTCTCGGAACTGCCGAGTGACACCCCGTTGTTCGACAGCCTGGTCGTGTTCGAGAACTACCCGGTGGAGGAGGGCTCGGCCGAGGAACACGGCCTGAAGGTCCTCGACGTCACCGCCGAGGAAGCCACCAACTACCCGCTGACCCTGGTCGCCTACGACGGTGAACGCATCGACACCCAGCTGCGGTACGACCCGGCCCTGTTCACCGCACGGACGGCCGAGCGTCTACTGAGCCATCTCGCCCTGCACCTCGAGTCCTTGGTCACCGCACCCGAGGAGCCGCTGCTCACCCTGCCGTTGCAGACCGGCGACGAGCACGACCAGATCACCGCATGGGGCGAGAGCGCCTCCTCACCGGAAGCTCTCACCCTCGTCGAACTGTTCTCCGAACAGGTACGGCTCCGTCCCGATGCCACCGCACTCGTCGGCGAGGACGTGGAGTGGACCTACGCCGAACTGGATGCGCGCAGCACCGATCTCGCCCTTCGCCTGTGCCGGCTCGGCGTCGGTCGCGGCTCGGTGGTCGGTGTCTCGCTCCGGCGCGGTCCCGGCCTCGTCACCGCACTGCTCGCGGTGGTCAAGGCCGGTGCCGCCTATCTGCCCATCGACCCCGACTACCCGGTCGAACGCCAGGACTTCGTCGTGGGCGACTCCGGAGTACAGCTCCTGATCGCGGAGGAAGGCGATGTCGAGCGGCCGGGACCGTCCACAGCACCGCGGGTGAGCCTTTCCGGGTTGGCCACCGAGCCGGTACCCGAGGGTGCGGCCGCACCGGCCGCCCCCGGCCCGGACGACCTCGCCTATCTCATCTACACGTCCGGATCGACCGGTGCCCCGAAGGGCACGATGGTCTCCCACCGAGGCATCGGTGATTTCGCCGCCTCCATGACCGAGCGTTTCGGCACCGAACCCGGTTCCCGAGTCCTGCAACTGGCTTCCTCCAGCTTCGACGCCTC
Organism: Nocardiopsis xinjiangensis YIM 90004; assembly: GCF_000341145.1. Lineage (GTDB taxonomy): Bacteria > Actinomycetota > Actinomycetes > Streptosporangiales > Streptosporangiaceae > Nocardiopsis > Nocardiopsis xinjiangensis. Next base: position 1,776 of record NZ_ANBE01000073.1, on the reverse strand, counting down.
GGTGATGGAGGTCCTGATGGCCTTCGGCTCGGGAGGCACCCTGGTGGTGCCCGGACCGGGCCCCCTGGTCGGTGAGGAGTTGGCGCACGTGTTGCTGCGCCACCGCATCGGCCTCACCATCATTCCGCCCTCCGTCCTGGCGTCGGTGCCGACCGGTGACTTCCCCGACCTGCGCACACTGGTGGTCGGCGCGGAGGCTTGCCCCGCCGAGCTGGTCAACCGCTGGGCCCCGGGCCGTCGGATGGTGAACGCCTACGGGCCCACCGAGATCACCATCGCCGCCTCGCTCAGCGACCCTCTTTCCCCCGGCCGGACCCCGCCGATCGGTCGGCCCGTCCGAGGTACCCGATTGCACGTCCTCGATCATCTCCTGCGACCGGTCCCGGTCGGAGTGGTCGGTGAACTGTACGTCGGTGGTGCGGGTGTGGCCCGCGGTTACCACGGCCGCCAAGGACTGACCGCGCAGCGGTTCGTCGCCGACCCCTTCGGGTCCGGCGGGCGCCTCTACCGCACCGGCGACCTCGTCCGGTGGAACGGCGACGGCCAACTGGAGTACGTCGGCCGTGCCGACGCGCAGGTCAAGATCCGGGGCCTTCGCATCGAACCGGGTGAGGTGGAATCGGCGCTGGTCGCGCTGCCCGGTGTTCGCGAGGCCGCGGTCACGGTCCGCCGGGACGCGCCTGGCGGGCCGGCGTTGGTCGGTTACGTGGCGGGCGGTGCCGACCCCGCCGAGGTGCGGGAGCAGCTCGCCCGGACGTTGCCGAGGCATCTGGTCCCAGCGCTCGTGGTTCCGGTGGAGGCCGTCCCGCTCACCCCCAACGGCAAGACCGACCACCGGGCGTTGCCCGCTCCGGACTGGTCGGCGATGGCCGGAGGCGAGTACGTGGCTCCGCGTTCCCGGGTGGAGCGGGAGCTGGCCGAGGTGTTCGCCTCCGTGCTGGGCACCGAGAAGGTCGGCGCGCACGACGACTTCTTCGCCCTGGGCGGCGACTCCATCCTCAGCATCCAGCTGGTCTCCCGCGCCCGCCGGGCCGGCATCACCCTGACCTCCAAGCAGGTCTTCTCCCACCCCAGTGTCGCGGCCCTGGCCCAGGTCGCCCGGACCGAACAGGAGACCGAACCCTCCTGGACCGGCCCGGTCTCCGGACCACTGCCCGCCACCCCCATCATGCGGTGGTTCCTGGACTCGCGGGAGGACTCCGCGGACGGGTTCGTGATGTCGGTGCTGCTGGAGCTGGCGGAGGACGTCGACACCGGTGCGCTGTCCCGGATGGCCGATGCGCTCCTGGAACACCACGACATGCTCCGGCTCCGCGTGACCGAGGAGGGGACGCAGATCCTGGCGCAGGAGGCCGGCCCGGTCCTGGAGACCGTCGCGGGCCTGGACGATGCCACGGTGCGCGAGCACACGCAACGCGTCAGGGAGGAGATCGATCTGGCCGATGGGCCGGTGGTGCGGATGGTGTTGTTCACCGGCCGGAACACGCCCCGCCTGCTCATCACCGCCCCCCACCTGGTCGTGGACGGCGTCTCCTGGCGCATCCTGCTCCAGGACCTGACCACCGCCCACCACCAGATCACCCACGGCCACCCCATCGACCTGGGCCCCCGCACCACACCCTTCCCCGTCTGGGCCGACCACCTGGCCGGTTCCGTGCGCGAAGGCCACTTCGACGGCGAAGTCGAACACTGGGCACACCTGACCGGGGTTCCGGTGGAAGTACCCCGCGACCGGGACCACGACGGCAACGGCCCCGTGCACTCCCAACACACCGT
>NZ_ANBE01000072.1 GCF_000341145.1 Nocardiopsis xinjiangensis YIM 90004 | reverse complement strand
GAGAAGGTCGGCGCGCACGACGACTTCTTCGCCCTGGGCGGCGACTCCATCCTGGCTCTGCGTACTCTGCCCCGGATCGAGGCCCGGTTGGGCACGGCCCTGGACCGGCGAGTGCTGTTCACCCTGCCTACCCCTGCACTGCTGGCGGCCCGGGCCACCGAAACGGCGGCCCCCGTCCGGCCCGTCGTGCGCACCGACAGGGAACGTCCTCTTCCCTTGTCCGCGGCGCAGCGCCGCCTGTGGTTCCTCTACCAGCACGGCCCGGGCAGCGTCGAATACTACACCGGGTCCGCCTACCGGCTCTCCGGCCGGCTCCATGTCCCGGCGCTGCGGGAAGCCCTCGTCGAGCTCCAGGGGCGACACGAGATCCTCCGCACCACCTACGCCGACTCCGAGCAGGGGCCCGTCCAGTCGGTCCGCCGCCCATGGTCCGGGCACGAGCTGTTGTCCCAGCTCGAGCTGGACGGAAATGACCAGAACCGCCAGGAACGGCTGACGGAAGTGCTCACCGCCGAGGTGGAGCGACCGTTCGACCTCGTGGAGGGCACCCCCTTCCGGGCCCTCCTGGTCCGGCTCGCCGACGACGAGCACGTACTGGTGCTGAGCATCCATCACATCGCCTGCGACGGTTGGTCGGTGGACGTCCTCACCCGGGACCTGGCCGCGCTCTACCGGAACGCGTTGGAGGGCCGACCGGGTGAGGAGCCGGGACAGGACCGGCTGGACTACGCGGACTTCGCGGTCTGGGAACAGGACCGCTGGAGCGGGGAGGAGGCACACGAGCGCCTGGAGTACTGGCACCGTGAGCTGGCGGAAGCACGAGCACTGGAGATCCCCACGGACCGGCCCCGCCCCGAGGTCCGCACCACGGCGGGTGCTGTGCACCGCATGGACCTGGGACCGGAAACGACCCGAGCTCTCGAAGAGCTCGGACGCCGGCGTGGGACGACCCTGTTCACCACGCTCACCGCACTCACCCAACTCCTGCTGTCCACCGCTTCGGGCAGCCAGGACGTCACGCTCGGCGTGGCCTCGGCCGGGCGTGAGCACCGCCAGATCGACGACATGGTCGGCTTCTTCGTCAATTCCGTCGCGATCAGGTCACGGATCGCGCCCGCCTCCACGCTCGAGGACTTCCTGGAGCAGGTGCACGGGACCACCACCTCGGCACTGGACCACGAACTGCCCCTCGACCTGGTCGTGGACGCGGTCATGGACGAACGCGACCCGAGCCGCACCCCGCTCTTCCAAGCCCTCATGGTGCTCCAGAACGCCCATTCCGGGGATCTCGTCCTGCCTGATCTGAACGTGCGTCCCGTGGACCTGCCGCGCACCTCGTCCCTGTTCGATCTGGTCTTCGAGTTCACGGAGCGGGACGGCGGGCTGCAACTGTGCCTGGAGTACAACACCGATCTCTACGACGGCGCCCGGATCACCGCACTGGCCGAAGGCCTCCGGAGCATCGCCGACCTGATGGGCACTGCCCCCGATCTGCCGGTGTCCCGGCTCGACATCCGCACGGAGGAAGAACGCCGTGCCTTGCTCTCCTGGCAGGGAGAGAGCGCCGAAGGGCCCTCGGCCACGGTTCCCGAAGTGTTCGCTGAGCAAGTGCGCAACCACCCCGAACGAACCGCTCTCCTCGGCAACGACACGGAATGGACCTACGCCGACCTGGACCAGCAGGCCGAGAAGATCGCCGAACACCTACGCGCCCACGGCGTGGGGCACGAATCCCGCGTGTTCCTGTCCATGCCCCGCTCACCACGTGTGGTCGCCGCCATGCTCGGGATCCTCAGGGCGGGAGCCACCTACGTCCCCCTGCACGAGACCGTCCCGGCCGAACGGGTAACCGCGCTGGCCACCGACAACGGCGTCCACACCGCCATCGCCGATCCGGCCGTGCTGGAGCTCTACGCTCAGGCCCCCGTCACCGTGCTTCCTTACGGACCCGACGGCATCACGGCCCCGGCCCAGAACCGGCCGGTCCTCCGCGACCACGCCCAGGAGCAACAACTGAGCCGGCCGCACTCGGCTGCCTACGTGATGTTCACCTCCGGCTCCACCGGCAGACCCAAGGGCGTGGTGGTCGACCACCGCAACATCGTGGCCCTGACCCGCGACACCCGCTGGACAGACGCACACGAACGCGTCCTGTTCCACTCCCCGCACGCCTTCGACGCGGCCACCTACGAGATCTGGACCCCCCTGCTCAACGGCGGGACCGTGGTGGTGGCCCCCGAACAAGGCATCACCCCCGAGATGATCCGCTCGGGCGTGGACGAGCACGCGATCACCGCAGTGTTCCTGACCACGGCCCTGTTCAACCTCTTCGCCCAACAGGACCCCGCCTGCTTCTCGGGACTGCGCCAGGTGTGGACCGGTGGCGAGGCCGCCGATCCGGCCTCCTTCACCCGGGTCCTGGACACCTGCGCCGACACGGAGATCGTGCACGTCTACGGCCCGACCGAGACCACGACCTTCGCCACCTGCACCCCCATCGGCCCCGAACTCGCGCACCGGGGCAGCTGTCCCGTCGGCCGTCCCATGGACGGCACCGGCACCTACGTGTTGGACGGTGCTCTGCGACCGGTCCCGGCCGGTGTGGTCGGCGAACTCTACATCTCCGGCAACGGCGTGGCACGCGGCTACGACCGGCGGCCGGAACTGACCGCGCAGCGGTTCGTGGCCGACCCCTTCGGGTCCGGCGGGCGCCTCTACCGCACCGGGGACCTCGTCCGCTGGCAAGGCGACGGCCAGATCGAATTCATCGGCCGCGCCGACGACCAGGTCAAACTCCGGGGCCATCGCATCGAGCTCGGAGAGATCGATGCAGCCCTGCTGCGTCGGCCCGAGGTCGCCGAGGCAGTGGTGCTGGTGCATCGCTCGGCCTCCGGCGGCCGACAGCTGGTCGGTTACGTCGTGGGCCCGAACGG
>NZ_ANBE01000071.1 GCF_000341145.1 Nocardiopsis xinjiangensis YIM 90004 | reverse complement strand
GACCAAGGGCATGGACGAGGACGAGCTCGCTGCCGCGGTGGCAGGGAACGCCCGCCGCGCGTTCTCCTTCTGAGGGTGGTTCCGGCGCTCGGCCCGGTCAGTGGCGCGGGCCCCGCTGCGGAGGCCAGTGGGCCTGGACGTGTCGTGTGCCGTCGCGGTGGTCCCAGGGCCGGAAGGCGTCCCCGTCCGGGGCCACCCGCTCTTATGGGGAGTGATCGCTTGGTAACCGCACGTAGAGCCAGTGTTGTCCGTGGCCGCATTCGGCCACTTGTGGTGCATGCGTTCTGAGGGCGGCTGGGGAGTACTGTGCCGGGCGTGTGGAGGGCCCCGGTCTGTTCTGCGTGAGCGTGGCAAACGGGTGTCCGGCCGGGGCCGAGCCCGAAGCAGCTCCCCAGGATGAAGAGGCCCTGGCGGACACCTGTGCCAACTGGGGCAACGGCGGCATCCAGGACTGGTACCCGCTCGAGCGCCACCAGATCAGCGACCGTCTCGAGCTGGCGATCAACACCGCCACCGGCAACCTCGTCGTCCAACACCGCGACCTGACCACGGCCGGCACCGGACTCGATCTGTCGGTCTCCAGCTTCTACAACTCCACCGACGGCCAGGCCGGCTGGACCCTCTCCCACGGCCGCGACGTGGGGCTGCAGATCTTCAGCAACTCCATCATCTTCCAGGGCCCCTCCGGCTACTGCGAGCGCTTCGACGTCGACGAGGACGGAGGCTTCGGCTCTCCGGCCGGGCTCAACGGTGACCTGGAAGAGCTGGACAACGGCCACTACGCGCTGACCTTCCACCGGGGCGAGTACGCCGACCAGGTCTGGACCTTCACCGCCCAGGGCTGGTGGTACTCCCAGGCCGACCGCAACGGCAACACCCACCGGATGCGCTACGACTCCGAGGGCGACCTCGCCTCGGTCGTGGACACCCAGGACCGCGTCACCACCTTCGACTGGGAGGAGTGGTACCAGCCCGGGTCCATCACCGGCCCCACCGGGCAGAGAGCCACCGACTACAGCTGGAACGATGACGGTGACCTGACCACACTCACCGACCGGGCCGGGCAGGACCTGGAGTTCTCCTACACCGACGGCGGGCTCCTGGAATCGGTCACCGACCCCACCGGTGCGACCTGGAGCATCAGCTACAACGACGACGACCAGGTCTCGTCCTTGAGCGTGCCCGATGGCTCGGACGGCGGGGCGGGCACCTCCTACTCCTACGACGACAGCCCCGAGGAGGGCAGCGAGACCGCCGTCGAGGACCCAAATGGTGGGGAGTCCACGTTCACCTACGACGACCAGGGGCGCCAGACCGACGCCACTGATCAGGTCGGTAACACCCGCTCCCAGGAGTGGACCTCCAACTCCGACGTGGCCACCACCACCGACCCCCTCGAGGCCTCGGTCACCTACGACTACGACGAGTTCAACAACCTCATCGGCACCGAACTGCCCACCGGCGCGGCGACCTCGGTCGGCTTCACCGACACCGCGAACCCGGCCAAACCCACCAGCGTGACCACGCCCGATGGTGACGAGCTGTCGATGTCCTACGACGACGCGGGCAACATGGTCTCCGCGACACAGGAGGACATGGACCTCACCGTCACCGACATCGACTACACCGGCCAAGGTCTGGTCTCGGCTGTCACCGACGCCAACGGCAACACCACCGAGTACTCCTACGACCGTGCCGGGAACATGGTCGCGATGTCCGAACCCGGACCCGTCGGGGACATGGAATTCGGCTACGACGCGCTCTCACGGGTCACCTCGGTGACCGACGGCAACGGCACCACGCTGGAGTACGGCTACGACCGCCTCGACCGCATCGTCTCCATCTCCCACGAGGGCGAGGTCATCGAGTCCATCGACTACGACGGCAACGGCCGCCAAATCGCGACCCACACCGACCAGGCCACCACCGAGTTCACCTACAACGGGCGCGGCGACCTGCTCACCAGCGAGCGCAGCGACTCCTCGGGCACCGAAACAGCCGAGTACTCCTACGACGCCGCAGGCAACCTCACCGAGCTGACCGAACACGGCCAGACCACCACCTACGCCTACGACGCTGCGTTCCGGCTCACCTCACTGACCGACCACACCGGCGCCGAGACCACCTTCGACAACGACGCCAACAACCAGCGCACCCTCATCACCCACCCCGACGGGGCCGAAGAGGCCCGGTCCTACGACGACTCGGCCCGCCTGACCGGCATCACCACCACCGGCGCCGAAGGCCAGGAGCTGGTGACCGCCTCCTACTCCTACGACAACGACGGCGCCGACAGCGACCAGATGCGCTCGCGCACCGTCAACGGCCAGAGCGAATCCTTCACCTACGACGGACTCGGCCGACTGACCAGCAACGGCGAGAGGGACTACGCCTACGACGACGCCGGCAACATGATCGAGGCCGGCGACGAGAGCTTCAGCTACGACGACGCCGACCAGGTCACCTCGGCCCGCGGTCAGGACGTCGCCCACGACGAGGCCGGCAACATGGTCGAGCGCGGCGGCAACTCCTATGAGTACAGCCCCACCAACCAGATGCTGCGCTCGAATGACGGCGACGGGGACCTGTCCACGAGCCTGAGCTATGACACCACCGACCAGACCCAGATGCGCGGCATCACCGACGTGCACGACGGTGAGCGCATCGAGCGGCAGCTGTCCAACACCGCGCTCGGGACCACCAACATCGCCTCCGAGGGCGAACGGACCAGCTACGTGCGCGACCCCGACGGCCAGCTCATCTCCATGGTCGACTGGGCCGGCGATGAGCGCTTCCACTACACCCTGGACGGGCAGAACACCGTCCTGGCGCTGACGGCCGAGGGGTCCGAGGCCGAGTCGCCGGATGCGGTGTATGAGTACAGCCCCTACGGCGAGCAATCCAGTGAGACCATCGAAGACAGCCAGGCCGGGGACCTGAACGCGTTCGGCTACACGGGCGCGTACCAGTTCCTGGACGGGACGGTGCACCTGTCCCACCGGTTCCTGGACACGTTCACCCTCAACTTCACCCAGCCGGACCCGTCGCGGCAGGAGATGAACAACTCCACCTACGCGATGTGTGACCCCATCAACAAGATGGACCCCACCGGGTTGAGTACGTGCTTCGGGAATGTGTTGCTTCTGGGTGCTTCGGGCCTCGGTCTCATCGGCGCTGCGATGGTTACTGGCGGATCGATGGGCGCTGCAGGGTTCTTTCTCGGGGTGGCTTCCATGGGATTCTTGGGTTCAATGCAAATGGCAAGAGACGCATGCGGATGGAACTTCTGACGCGAAGTTCGTTTCCATTAGTGCATTCCGATATATGAACATGGCCCGCACCTAGAGTTGTCCAAGGTGCGGGTCATATTTTAAAATGTGGTAGAGTCATGGATCAGAAATTTAAGACTGCAATCCTTTTGGTTTTCATATTCATCCCATTTTTCTTCTCTGTCTATCTGGGTACTGGGAGCTTATTGGTAGGGCTCGCTGTCATTCTTGCGACTTCAGTATTCGGAATTGCTTGTCTGTTTGTGGGGAGTTTGGTAGTAAAAATAAACAGATCCAGTAAAGATGAAAATTAGATTGGAAGGGTTTGGGTGTGCGAATTTTAGGGCGGGACGGTGCGCCTGTCCCGCCGGTTCCTGGGCACGTTCACCCTCAACTTCACCCAGCCGGGTCCCTCGTGGCAGGAGATGAACAACTCCACCTACGCTACAGGTGATCCCATTAACGGAATGGACCCGAGCGGGCTCCACTCATACCAAAACTTCGCCACTGATCTCAGCGTCATCGGTGGCGCAACGGGAGCGGCGGGGCCAGCGTTGTTGTCGGATGTGGAGTAGGGCTGGTTGGCGTAGTCACTGTGGCATCTGGTTGTGGAGTCGGAGCAGGGTCGGTTTCGCTGTTGGGTTGGTGCGGTCGCTGGCTACCGATTTGGGTGACCCTGTGCCGGTCCCTGATAACTCAATAGTGTCTGGTGGAGACCGACGCTCCTTTCCTCACGCCCAAGCCTTACCGGGGACGCCCCAATGCGCCTTACCTGGTGCC
>NZ_ANBE01000070.1 GCF_000341145.1 Nocardiopsis xinjiangensis YIM 90004 | reverse complement strand
CTGCTCGGGACATGTAAACTCGAAGAGTTGCTCACCGAAACCCACCGGGACCGAGCGGTCCAGGGAAACGGTAGAGTGAAAACCAACGGGCTTCACCCCGATCGGTTTCCCCGAAACCGCCGATTTGGCGGAAAACAGGGAACACTGATAAAGTGAAGACACAACAAAGCAGAGAACGCCTTCCACGGAAGAGCCGACCGGGTCACCGACTCGGAGCTTGTACGGGAAGAGCGGTTGTTTCTTGAGAACTCAACAGCGCGTGTTTGATTTTATTTCAGCCATAGTTTGTTTTGGCCCCGTCACACACGGATCCACGGATCCGAACGTGTGAAGGGTTCCTTTGATTGATCACTTCGCGTGATCGGTCAGGATTTCTTCTAGGTTTACCCGACCAACGTGCTGCCCTCCGGGGCGCCGGGCCGGGTTGTTCGACCTTTATGGAGAGTTTGATCCTGGCTCAGGACGAACGCTGGCGGCGTGCTTAACACATGCAAGTCGAGCGGTAAGGCCCTTCGGGGTACACGAGCGGCGAACGGGTGAGTAACACGTGAGCAACCTGCCCCTGACTCCGGGATAAGCGGTGGAAACGCCGTCTAATACCGGATACGACCCCCCGGCTCATGCCGGAGGGTGGAAAGTTTCTCGGTTGGGGATGGGCTCGCGGCCTATCAGCTTGTTGGTGGGGTAAAGGCCTACCAAGGCGATTACGGGTAGCCGGCCTGAGAGGGTGACCGGCCACACTGGGACTGAGACACGGCCCAGACTCCTGCGGGAGGCAGCAGTGGGGAATCTTGCGCAATGGGCGAAAGCCTGACGCAGCGACGCCGCGTGGGGGATGACGGCCTTCGGGTTGTAAACTCCTTTTACCACTCACGCAGGCCTCCAGTTCTCTGGGGGTTGACGGTAAGTGGGGAATAAGGACCGGCTAACTACGTGCCAGCAGCCGCGGTAATACGTAGGGTCCGAGCGTTGTCCGGAATTATTGGGCGTAAAGAGCTCGTAGGCGGCGTGTCACGTCTGCTGTGAAAGACCGGGGCTCAACCTCGGTTTTGCAGTGGATACGGGCATGCTAGAGGTAGGTAGGGGAGACTGGAATTCCTGGTGTAGCGGTGGAATGCGCAGATATCAGGAGGAACACCGGTGGCGAAGGCGGGTCTCTGGGCCTTACCTGACGCTGAGGAGCGAAAGCATGGGTAGCGAACAGGATTAGATACCCTGGTAGTCCATGCCGTAAACGATGGGCGCTAGGTGTGGGGACTTTCCACGGTTTCCGCGCCGTAGCTAACGCATTAAGCGCCCCGCCTGGGGAGTACGGCCGCAAGGCTAAAACTCAAAGGAATTGACGGGGGCCCGCACAAGCGGCGGAGCATGTTGCTTAATTCGACGCAACGCGAAGAACCTTACCAAGGTTTGACATCACCCGTGGACCTGCAGAGATGTGGGGTCATTTAGTTGGTGGGTGACAGGTGGTGCATGGCTGTCGTCAGCTCGTGTCGTGAGATGTTGGGTTAAGTCCCGTAACGAGCGCAACCCTTGTTCCATGTTGCCAGCACGTAGTGGTGGGGACTCATGGGAGACTGCCGGGGTCAACTCGGAGGAAGGTGGGGACGACGTCAAGTCATCATGCCCCTTATGTCTTGGGCTGCAAACATGCTACAATGGCCGGTACAGAGGGCGTGCGATGCCGTAAGGTGGAGCGAATCCCTAAAAGCCGGTCTCAGTTCGGATTGGGGTCTGCAACTCGACCCCATGAAGGTGGAGTCGCTAGTAATCGCGGATCAGCAACGCCGCGGTGAATACGTTCCCGGGCCTTGTACACACCGCCCGTCACGTCATGAAAGTCGGCAACACCCGAAACTTGCGGCCCAACCCCTTGTGGGAGGGAGTGAGTGAAGGTGGGGCTGGCGATTGGGACGAAGTCGTAACAAGGTAGCCGTACCGGAAGGTGCGGCTGGATCACCTCCTTTCTAAGGAGTCTTTTTCAGGTCGGCGTTTCCTATGGCCGGCCGGACTCGAAAGTGGACCCGGCAATCCTTCGGGATTGTTNTCTTTTTCAGGTCGGCGTTTCCTATGGCCGGCCGGACTCGAAAGTGGACCCGGGAGCTCGTTGGAGCTCTCTGGGATGGTTGTTATAAGATCAGGCTTTGCCCTGGGGTTTCTAGAAGGCCCCGGGGGCGCGCTGTTGGGTGTCTGAGGAAGCAGCCCTGGACCTTTGCGGGTTCTGGTTGTTTTCTGCGGACCACTGCCCTGAACTCCCGGGTTTTCCGGTGTGAGGTAGGGGTGTTCGTGGTTGGTGTTTTGACTTGTGAATAGTGTGCGCGAGCATCTTGTTATCTGTAGTGGCCAAGTGATTGTGGCATACGGTGGATGCCTTGGCACCAGGCGCCGATGAAGGACGTGGGAGACTGCGATAGTCCACGGGGAGTTGTCAACCGAGCTTTGATCCGTGGGTGTCCGAATGGGGAAACCTAGCCCGAGTTGTGTCGGGTTGCTGCTGTCTGAATGTATAGGACAGTTGGTGGTGACGCGGGGAAGTGAAACATCTCAGTACCCGCAGGAAGAGTAGACAACAGTGATTTCCTCAGTAGTGGTGAGCGAACGGGAAAGAGGCTAAACCGCACGCGTGTGAGAGACGGCAGTCGTTGCGTGTGCGGGGTTGTGGGGTGCATCTGTCCGGGTCTGTCGGCCCGGAGCGTTGGTGGTTCTTTTAGCTGAAGCCGTTGGGAAGCGGTACCGGAGTGGGTGAGAGTCCCGTAGGTGAAGGAAGAGCCCAGACGTTGGTGTATACCCGAGTAGCGCGGAGCTCGAGGAATTCCGTGTGAATCTGGCAGGACCACCTGTCAAGCCAAAATACGTCCTGGTGACCGATAGTGCACTAGTACCGTGAGGGAAAGGTGAAAAGTGCCCCGGTGAGGGGTCGTGAAATAGTACCTGAAACCGTGTGCTGTCAAGCCGTCAGAGCTGGTCCTTGTGGCTGGTGATGGCGTGCCTTTTGAAGAATGAGCCTGCGAGTCATGGTGTGTGGCGAGGTTAACCCGTGTGGGGTAGCCGTAGGGAAACCGAGTCTGAAGAGGGCGTTGGAGTCGCATGCTGTGGACCCGAAGCGGAGTGATCTACCCATGTCCAGGGTGAAGCGGGGGTAAGACCTCGTGGAGGCCCGAACCCACCAGGGTTGAAAACCTGGGGGATGAGGTGTGGGTAGGGGTGAAAGGCCAATCAAACTCCGTGATAGCTGGTTCTCCCCGAAATGCATTTAGGTGCAGCGTCGCGTGTTTCTTGCTGGAGGTAGAGCTACTGTTTGGCTGATGGGCCCGACCAGGTTACTGACGTCAGACAAACTCCGAATGCCGGTGAAGTGAAGCGTGGCAGTGAGACTGCGGGGGATAAGCTTCGTATGTCGAGAGGGAAACAGCCCAGATCATCAGCTAAGGCCCCTAAGCGTGTGCTAAGTGGTAAAGGTTGTGGAGTTGCCCAGACAACCAGGAGGTTGGCTTAGAAGCAGCCATCCTTTAAAGAGTGCGTAATAGCTCACTGGTCAAGTGGTTCTGCGCCGATAATGTAGCGGGGCTGAAGTACACCGCCGAAGCTGTGGAGCCCAACTTTGTTGGGTTGGTAGGGGAGCGTCGTGCATCCGGTGAAGCCGCCGAGTGATCGAGTGGTGGAGGGTGTGCGAGTGAGAATGCAGGCATGAGTAGCGAGAGCAGCGTGAGAAACGTTGCCGCCGATTGACTAAGGGTTCCTGGGGCAGGTTAATCCGCCCAGGGTGAGTCTGGACCTAAGGCGAGGCCGACAGGCGTAGTCGATGGAGAACGGGTTGATATTCCCGTACCCGTGCACGAGCGTNTCTGGTTCTGTGCTGGTCTGGGAACCGATCTTGTAGTAGGCAAGTGATGGGGTGACGCAGGAGGGTAGCTCTACCCGGCGATGGTTGTCCGGGGGTAAGCGTGTAGGCCGGTGTGTTGGTAAATCCGCATGCTGTGTGGCTGAGACGTGATGCCGAGCCGTTTTTGGTGAAGTGAGTGATCCCATGCTGCCGAGAAAAGCCTCTAGCGAGTTCGTGTGTGGCCAGTACCCTAAACCGACGCAGGTGGTCAGGTAGAGAATACCGAGGCGTTCGGGTGAACCATGGTTAAGGAACTCGGCAAATTGTCCCCGTAACTTTGGGAGAAGGGGAGCCCTGTCTGGTGAAGGCCTGTGCGGCTGGAGCTGGGTGGGGTCGCAGATAGCGGGGGGAAGCGACTGTTTATTAAAAACACAGGTCCGTGCGAAGTCGTAAGACGCTGTATACGGACTGACGCCTGCCCGGTGCTGGAACGTTAAGAGGACTGGTTAGTGGGGTTCGCCCTGCGAAGCTGGGAATCTAAGCGCCAGTAAACGGCGGTGGTAACTATAACCATCCTAAGGTAGCGAAATTCCTTGTCGGGTAAGTTCCGACCTGCACGAATGGCGTAACGACTTCCCCACTGTCTCAACCATGGACCCGGTGAAATTGCACTACGAGTAAAGATGCTCGTTTCGCGCAGCAGGACGGAAAGACCCCGGGACCTTCACTATAGCTTGACATTGGTGTTTGGGATGGTTTGTGTAGGATAGGTGGGAGCTGTTGATATCGCCACGCCAGTGGTGATGGAGGCGTTGGTGAAATACCACTCTGACTGTTTCGGGCATCTAACCTTGGGCCGTGATCCGGTTCGGGGACAGTGTCTGGTGGGTAGTTTAACTGGGGCGGTTGCCTCCTAAAGAGTAACGGAGGCGCCCAAAGGTTCCCTCAGCTTGGTTGGTAACCAGGTGTTGAGTGTAAGTGCACAAGGGAGCTTGACTGTGAGACGGACGTGTCGAGCAGGAGCGAAAGCTGGGACTAGTGATCCGGCACCGGCGTGTGGAAGCGGTGTCGCTCAACGGCTAAAAGGTACCCCGGGGATAACAGGCTGATCTTCCCCAAGAGTCCGTATCGACGGGATGGTTTGGCACCTCGATGTCGGCTCGTCGCATCCTGGGGCTGGAGTTGGTCCCAAGGGTTGGGCTGTTCGCCCATTAAAGCGGCACGCGAGCTGGGTTTAGAACGTCGTGAGACAGTTCGGTCCCTATCCGCTGCGCGCGTTGGAGACTTGAGAAGGGCTGTCCCTAGTACGAGAGGACCGGGACGGACGTACCTCTGGTGTGCCAGTTGTTCTGCCAAGGGCATGGCTGGTTTGCTACGTGCGGGAGAGATAACCGCTGAAAGCATCTAAGCGGGAAGCTTGCTTCGAGATGAGGTCTCCTGCCTCCTTGAGAGGGTAAGACCCCCTGTAGATGACGGGGTTGATAGGCCGGGTGTGGAAGCCTTGTGAGGGGTGGAGCTGACCGGTACTAATAGGTCGAGGGCTTGTCCGCTGCAGATAATTGGGTGCTCGCGCATGCTTGTTCACTATGGTTTTCCCGTGGTCTGACTGTGTTGTCGGGTCGTGGGTGTTGGTTTCCGTGGTGGTTATGGTGGGAGGGTCACACCCGGTCTCATTCCGAACCCGGTCGTTAAGTCTCCTTGCGCTGATGGTACTGCCCTGTGGTGGGGTGGGAGAGTAGGTTGCTGCCACGGTTTTTTGTTGGGGAGGGGTCGCTCTTGTGGG
>NZ_ANBE01000069.1 GCF_000341145.1 Nocardiopsis xinjiangensis YIM 90004 | reverse complement strand
CACACAGAACAGAACCCGACCATGCGCAGCACCACAGGCCTCGGCCGCGATCGGCCCCGCAGTGGAGAAGGGCTCCCACAGCACCAGGTCCGGCTGCCACTGGCACGCGAACTCCACCAGCCCCGCGATCATCGGGAAGTTCTGCTCACGGGCGGTCTCCCTGGCGAACCAGTAGCCGTCGCGGGCCTGCTCCCAGGTGACCTCGCCGACATCCATGAGATCGTACGGCCGGGGCAGTCCCGCCCTGCCTTCCTCGCGTTCCTCCTCGCTCTCCCTGGGCGGGGTGTCCCGCCCCACAGGCACGGCCGTCAGCCCCGCGTCGGTGATGGCCTCGGTCAGCCGGGGCGGTGCGGCCACGCGGACCTCGTGCCCGGCGGTCCGCAACGCCCACGCCAGGGGCACCAAGTACTGGAAAATGCTCTTGTGGGCGCCTGTACACACCAACACCCGCATGTCAGACCACCCCTCCGGACACCCTCGACTCCAGTTGCTCCGCCACCTGGTTGGGTGACGGCAAGGACCCCACCTCCGCCGCCAAAACCGCCGCACGCTCACCGAAGACCGGCTCGTCCAACAACCGATCCACCGCCTCACGCACCGTGTCGCCGTCGGCCTGGGTCGGGTGCAGGACCAGAGAACCGCCCTGTCCCCCCGCGCGGCGGGCGAGCAGCGGCTCGTCGAACTCCCACGGCAGGGTCAGTTGGGGCACCCCGTGGGCGGCCATCGTCAGGAACGTCCCCGGGCCGGCGTGGTTGACCACGGCGTCGCAAGTGGCGGCCAGGTCGGCCAGAGGCACGTAGGACACCATCCGGACGTTGTCCGGTACCGGCCCCACCTTCTCCTGCTCGGCCTCGGGGACAGTGGCCACCACATCCACGCCCAACTCGGCCACCCCTTCGAGCATCTTCCGCATGTGCGATGCGTACGCGCGCTGCCCGGTCGCGGTGACCCCCAGTGTGACCGCCACCCGGGGACGTCCGGGCCGCTCGCGCAACCACCTCGGAACCACGGAGCGCCCCCCGTAGGGCACGTACCGCATCGGCACGTACTCCAGCTCATCCGCGCGCACCCCAAGGGAGTCAGGGACCGGATCGACGGTGAACTGTCCGGTGACCAGGTCCTCGGAGAACTCGAACCCGTACTTGCGCCCGTAACCCTCGAGCCACTCCCGCAGTGGATCCACGCGTTCGCCCTCGGGCTGCTGCTCGCGCAGCTCCAGGAAACGCTCCCGCGCCACCCCGAACACGTCCACGCCGAACAAGACCCGGCCGTGCGCTGCACCGATCGCAGCGGCAGCCACCGAACCGGCGTAGGCGAAGGGCTCCCACAGCACCAGGTCCGGCTGCCACTGGCGCGCGAACTCCACCAGCCCCGCGATCATCGGGAAGTTCTCCACCTTGCATCCCTGCTGCACGGTGTCGAAGTAGCCTTCGAGCATCCGGTTCCACTGGGCCCGTTCCGGGTGTTCGGCCACGTCCCACGGCGGGTAGAGGCCGGCCCGCGCCAGCTCCACCAGTTCCGGGGTCTGCCCCGGGAGCGGACGCTCCAGGTCGCGCCTGCGGCCGACGGGTACCGCGGTCAGCCCGGCCTGGGTGACGGTGTCGGCGAAGTTCGGGTAACTGGCCACGCGAACGTCGTGTCCGGCGGTGCGCAGCGCCCACGCCAACGGCACCATCGGGTAGAAGATCGTCGACTGCGGTGTGGTCACGAGCAGCACTCGCATGGTTCGTTCCCCGTTCATCGGTCGCTGCGGTGGCGTTCGGTAAAGGCCTCCAGGTCGGAGACCGCCTCGGTGGGGGACTTGGAGGAGATGATCTGCTCGCGCAAGTCGGCAGCGCGCTCACGGAAGGAGGGCTCATCGAGGACGCGCCGGACGGCCTCACGCACGGTCGCGGCGTCGGCCTTCTCCGGGGACAGTGCCAGGGTGCTGCCGTACTCTGCTGCACGGCGTGCGAGTTCGGGCGCCTCGAAGTCCCAGGGCAGGGCCACCTGCGGCACTCCGTACAGGCCCATAGCCATCATCGTGCCGAGCCCGGCGTGGTTGACCACGGCGTCGCAAGTGGCGGCCAGGTCGGCCAGAGGGACGTACGGCACCATCCGGACGTTGTCCGGGAGGGGGGCCATCTTCTCCTGCTCGGCCTCGGGGACAGTGGCCACCACCTCCACGTCCAGGTCAGCTACCCCCTCCAGGACCTCCCGTAGGTCCACGGGGTAACCGGAGAACTGACTGATCGCTGCTACCCCCATACTCACCGCGACGCGGCTGCGTTCGGGGCGTTCGCGCAACCACCTCGGGACCACGGCGGGCCCGCCGTAGGGCACGTACCGCATCGGCACGTACTCCAGTTCCCGCGCACGCATCCCCCACGCCCGCGGGAACTGGTCGACGGTGAACTGTCCGGTGACCAGGTCCTCGGAGAACTCGAACCCGTACTTGCGCGCGTAACCCTCGAGCCACTCCCCGAGCGGATCGACCCGCTCCCCCTCGGGCTGCTGTTCACGCAGCTCCAGGAAACGCTCCCGCGCCACCCCGAACACGTCCATCGTCCACAGCAGGCGTCCGTGCGCCGCGCCGCAGGCCTTGGCCGCGATCGCCCCGGCGAAGGCCATCGGTTCCCACAGCACCAGGTCCGGCTTCCACTGGCGCGCGAACTCCACCAGCCCCGCGACCAACGGGAAATTCTCCAGACGGTGCCAGGAGTACAGTGCTTCGTAGTAGCCCTCCAGGGCCTCCTCCCAATCGGTGCCCTCGGGGTCCTCGGCGATGTCGTAGGGCCGGGGCAGTCCGCGGCGGGCCTCTTCCAGGAGCTCCTCGGTCTGTCCAGGCAGGAGTTGGAGCATGTTCCGGTCGCGGCCGACGGGTACCGCGGTCAGCCCGGCCTGGGTGATGGTGTCGGCGAAGTTCGGGTAACTGGCCACGCGAACGTCGTGCCCGGCGGTGCGCAGCGCCCACGCCAACGGCACCATCGGGTAGAAGATCGTGCTCAAGGGGGTCGTCACGAACAGGATGCGCATGTGTCGTTCGTCCTCGGTCTGGGTCACCGGACATTCCGGTGCCGTGCGGTGAGGCCCTCCAGGATGGAGACGACCTCGTTGGGAGCGGGCCGGCCACGGATCCGTGTCCTCAGTTCCTCGGCACGCTCATGGAACCGGGGTTCTTCCAACACCCGCCGGACGGCCTCCCGTACGGAGTCGCCGTCGGCCCCACGCGGGTAAACCGTGAGCCCGCCTCCGTACTCGGTGGTACGGCGAGAGAGGCCGGGGGCATCGAAGTCCCAGGGCAGGGTCACCTGCGGCACTCCGTACAGGGCCATCGACAGCAGGGTCCCGAGCCCGGCGTGGTTGACCACGGCGTCGCAAGTGGCGGCCAGGTCGGCCAGAGGCACGTACGGCACCATCCGGACGTTGTCCGGGAGGGGGGCCATCTTCTCCTGCTCGGCCTCGGGGACAGTGGCCACCACCTCGGCATCCAGGGAAGACAGGCCGGTCAGGATCCCGTGTGCGTCAACCGCGTTGGGAGCGTCGTGCTCGGCAGCACTGATGCCGAGGGTGAGCGCGATCCTCTGGCGCTCGGGCCGCTCACGCAACCACTCCGGGACCACAGCAGGCCCGCCGTAGGGCACGTACCGCATCGGCACGTACTCCAGGCCCCGCGCCTGTGCGCCCAATTCCTCGGGGAGCTGCTCGACGGTGAACTGCCCGGTGACCAGGTCCTCGGAGAACTCGAACCCGTACTTGCGCCCGTAGCCCTCGAGCCACTCCCGCAGCGGGTCGGCCCGCTCGCTCTCGGGCTGCTGTTCACGCAGATCCAGGAAACGCTCCCTGGTCACCCCGAACGCGTCCACACACCACAGCAGGCGTCCGTGCGCGGCANCCAGGTCCGGCTGCCACTGGCGCGCGAACTCCACCAGCCCCGCGACCAACGGGAAATTGGCCGGCTTGTGCCAGGTCTCGACGATCTCGGCGTAGTCGGCGCACAGACGGCCCCAGTCGGCACCGATCTCCTCGGGCACGGCCCCGTAGGGCTCGGGGAACCCCTCCTCGGGCTGCCACACCCATTCCGGGTCACGCCGCTGGATGAGGGTCCACAGGTCCGTGTCGCGACCGACGGGTACCGCGGTCAGCCCGGCCTGGGTGATGGTGTCGGCGAAGGACGGCAGGCTCGCGACCCGGACCTCGTGTCCAGCGGTCCGCAGCGCCCACGCCAGCGACACCATGGGCATGAAATGCGCCCGTTCGGGCAAGGCGACGAAGAGAACACGCACGCCCGTCACCGCTTCCCGGTGCGGGAACGATGATGCTCCACCTTGGCCTCCAGCACGGGGCCCAGCTCGTTGGGCGAAGGCAACTCGTCCATCTGGGATCGCAACCGCGCGACACCGTCCTCGAACTCCTCCCCATCGAGGAGCCGCAGCAGGAACCCCCGTACCTCGGCACCGGTGGTCCGCCGCGGATCGACGGACAGGCCGGCTCCGACCTCGGCTATTCCGCGGCCGAGGACGGGCCCGTCGTCCGCGGCCGGGAGCACGAGCTGGGAAACGCCGTTGAGGGCCACCGTCGACATGGTTCCGTATCCTCCGTGGTGGATGACGGCGGCGCAGGTGGGCACCAGCGCCAGCAGAGGCACGTAAGAGACGACCCGCACGTTGTCGGGGATCCGACTCAGCCGATCCTGTTGGGATTCGGCGATCGTCGCGACGACCTCGATGTCGAGGTCGGCGACGGCGTCGAGCACATCCTGGACGTCGACCGCGTAGTCGGCCTGGTGGTCGGTGGTGCTCAACCCGAGAGTGAGGGCGACCCGGGGGCGTTTCGGGGTCTCCTGGAGCCACTTGGGCACAGTGGCCGGCCCTCCGTAGGGCACGGGCCGCATCGGCACATAGTCGAGCCGTTCGGAATGCATGTTGAGTGCATCGGGCAACTGGTCGACGGTGAACTGCCCGGTGACCAGGTCCTCGGAGAACTCGAACCCGTACTTGCGCGCGTAACCCTCGAGCCACTCCCCGAGCGGATCGACCCGCTCCCCCTCGGGCTGCTGTTCACACAGATCCAGGAACAGGTCGCGCGCGATGGCCTCGACGTCGATGGCGAATACCAGGCGGCCGTGCGCCGCCCCGCAGGCGCGGGCGGCGATCCCGCCCGCGAACGTGTTGGCCTCCCACAGCACCAGGTCCGGCTGCCACTGGCGCGCGAACTCCACCAGATCGGAGACCAAAGGGAAATTGGCCGGCTTGTGCAGGCGCTTGACCACACGCTCGAAACCGTCCCGCACGTACTCCCAAGTGACCTCGTCAGGCCGCATGAGAGCGCTGGCGTAGGGCGCGTAGAGCTCTCCGTCCTTGCCGTCACTTTCGTCGATCCAGTCCGGGATCCGGCCGATGATGTTCCACACGTCCCGGTCGCTCCCCACCGGGACGGCGGTCAGGCCCGCCTGGGTCACGGTGTCGACGAACTTCGGCTGGACGGCGAAACACACTTCGTGTCCGGCGGTCCGCAGCGCCCACGCCAACGGCACCAGGAGCTGGAAGTGCGTCTTCTCCGAGTAGGTGGTGAACAGTATTCGCATCTCGAACCTCGCTTGATCAGGGGGAAGACGTCCGGACGATGTCCTCCAGTGCAGTGGCCACCTGGTTGGGTGACGGCAAGGACCCCACCTCCGCCG
>NZ_ANBE01000068.1 GCF_000341145.1 Nocardiopsis xinjiangensis YIM 90004 | reverse complement strand
GTTGGGGAGGGGTCGCTCTTGTGGGAGCGGCTCCTCCCTTTTTTTGCGCCCAGACTTGTGAACATGTGAAAAACCATTCCGGTGGCCCGGGAAAGAAGGGTAGAGAAAGGGCGGGCCCCTCGGGAGGCCCGCCCTTCACCTTTCATCCCGGCTCACCGGTCCCGTCCGGTCGCAACCGGTGGACGGTGTCAGAAGCCGTAGTTGTACATCGTCCCGCCCGGGTGGACCTCGGTGCCGTTGCGGTAGGCGTAACCGCCGTAGGCGTTGCCCTCGGCGAAGGTCCAGCCGCCCAGGGTCCTTCCGTGCAGCGCCACGGGCCAGTGCGTCTCCCTGTCGTCGTAGCCCCTCAACGTGTAGTGGATGTGGGCGCCGGTCGTGTGGCCGCCGGCGCAGAGGCTGTTGCCCTGGGTGCCGAGGTAGCGGCCGGTCCCCACGTCACCCTCCAGCCACTGGTAGTCCTCCAGGTGGTAGTAGTCCGTGGCGAACCCGTTGGTATGGAGGACCCTGGTCCAACCGCTGCACAGGCTGATGGCATACCCGCCGCGGGCGGCGTGGGCGGTCCCGTTGCCGCCGGCGAAGTCGACGGAGCTGTAGGGCCTCTCGTATCCGCTCCACCCGTGCGGCCCGGTGGTCATGGTCATCGACGTGCCGATCTCGAAGGGCAGGCCCACCCCGACCGCCTGGCTCGGGGACACCTGCTCCGAGTCGGTGGAGGCGGCGATGGCCTCCCGGTCTTCGGTGTCCATGAGCTCGGACCCGGCGATCGTTTCGGAGAACTCGGAGGTGCCTTCCAACCCGACGGTCCACTCGCCCTCGTTCTCGGCGGTGAACAGCCAGGCGTACGGACTGTCCTCCGAATTCATGGCAGCGGTCACGATGGCCACGCCGAAGGCCGCGTCACCATCGGTCTCACGGATGTCGACGCGGACCTCTCGGTCCTCATCGTCCAACGTGGACAGGTCGTTGCCGTACTCGGCGAGGACGCCCTCGACGACGGCGTCGGCCAGCACGTCCTCGGACGCGTTCCCGCCGACCGCCGGGGGCAGTTCGGAGGTGATCTCCTCGGTGGCGGTGACATCGACGTTGGGGGCCTCTGCCAGGTCGACCGAGGCCGGAACGGGGGTGGCCTGGGCGACACCGGTGGAAACGAGCAGGGCGGTGGCGGCGGTCAGGGTCAGCGCGGTCGACCTCGCCCTGTGGGGGACGAAAGAACCGTTGCGGACCTTACAGGGGGACTGGGGGTTCACTGGTCTCCTCGGGGGTTCTCGAAGGTGGAGGCACGAAGGAGGAATGAGGAATCGTGCGCTATCGCAAGCTAACCTTCGAAAACTACGGAAACAAGGGTAGTTGTCTACATTCGTCGCGCGGACGCCGTCCCCGCCGTCCCGTGTGCGGGGCCCGTCAGCCGTGGAGTGTGCGGGTCTCCAGGCCGAGCAGGAGCTCCTTGCGCCACACGCCGCCCGAGTAGCCGGTCAACGTTCCGTCGGCGCCGATGACCCGGTGGCACGGCACCACGATGCTGATCGGGTTGCGCCCGTTGGCCGAGCCCAACGCGCGGGAGGAACCCGGACGGTCCAGATCCCGGGCCAGTTCCCCGTAGCTCGCGGTCCGGCCGTAGGGCACGGTCGTGAGAGCACGCCACACGGTCAGCTGCCACTCGGTCCCCGTCGGGGCCAGCAGTAGATCGAAGTCGCGGAGACGGCCCTCGAAGTAGGCCTGCAACTGGCCTACCGCCTCGGCGAACGGGGCGTCGTCGCGTACCCACCCGTTCTGCAGGACCTGGTTCTTCTCGTCCGCCCCCCGCGTGTGGATCCCGGTCAGGGCTTCCCCGTCGCCGGTGAGGGTGAGCTCACCGACGGGTGAGTCCATCAGTGTGTACCGGGTCGGCCCCTCCAAGGGTGTGCGGAAATCGAGGCCGGGCACCCGGCGGGCACCGGCGGCCCCGTCCGTGGACGCCAGCGGCAGCATGTCCTGTTCGGCGGTCATTCTCGGCTCCCGGTGTCGGTGGTTTCGGTGCTCTCCCCCTCGTTGAGGGAGGCCCAGAGCAGGTGGGTGGCGTAGGAGCGCCACGGGCTCCAACGGTGAGCGATCGCCGCGGTCTCCTTCGGGGCGCCGGGCACGCCCAGGGCCTCCAGCCCCACGCGCACGCCCAGGTCCCCGGAGAGGAACACATCGGGATCACCCAGGCCCCGCATGCGGATGTGATCGGCGGTCCAGGGGCCGATCCCGTGCAGCCCGACCAGGGCGCGCCCGGTCGCCTCGCGGTCGGCCCCCGGGCCCAGGTCCACACGGCCCGTCGCGATCGCCTCGGCCAGTCCGGTGAGGGCACGCCCCCGTGCCGGCGGCAGTCCGAGGTCGGCGGGGTGGGCCGAGGCGAGTGTCTCCGGGGAAGGAAAGACCCTGGTCAGTCCGGTCTTCTCCCCGGTGTCACCGTCATTGCTGTCCCCGGCCGCCAGCCCCTCCGGCAGCGGCCGGCCGAAGCGTTCGGCGAGGCGGCCGGCCAGGGTCCGGGCGGCCTTCACCGAGACCTGTTGGCCCAGGACCGCGCGGGCCGCGAGTTCGGCCGGGTCGGCGTGGCCGGGTGAACGGATGCCCTGGTGGCCTCGCACGATCCCGCCCAGAAGTGGATCCTCGCCCAGGGCCTCGGCCACGGCGGTGGGGTCGGCGTCCAGGTCCAGCATCCGACGGCAGCGCCGGACCGCGGTGGTGAGGTCGGCGGGGTCGGTCAGCCGCAGTCGGCACAGGACGTACGGGCCGTTCGGGCCAGGGGAGAGCTCCACGGTCCCCGGGCCGCCCGGCAACCGCAGTACCCGGCGGTAGGTGCGGCCGTCGTGGGACTCCACCCCGGGCACGGCGCGGTCGCCGAGGAACTGCAGCATCGCGTCCAGGTCGATCGGTTCGCGGTAGGGCAGACGCAGGGTGATCGCCCCGGGAGCGCTGTTCGCGTCGGGCCGTGACCGGCCCCGGGTACGCATCTGTGTGGGGGAGCGGCCGTGGACCGCCCGCATCGTCTCGTTGAACTGGCGGACGCTGCCGAACCCTGCTGCGAAGGCGATGTCGGTCAGCGGCATGTCGGTGGTCTCGGTGAGTACCCGTGCGGTTTGGGCGCGTTCGCTGCGGGCCAGCGCCACGGGGCCGGCCCCGACCTCCGCGATCAGGAGGCGGCGCAGTTGCCGCGTGCTGTACCCGAGGTGGCGGGCGAGCCCGTCGACGCCGGCGCGGTCGACCGCGCCGTCCTGGATCAGGCGCATCGCCCGGCCCACCGTGTCGGCTCGGCCGTTCCATTCCGGTGATCCCGGGGCCAGGTCGGGGCGGCACCGTTTGCACGCGCGGAACCCGGCCTCCTGGGCGGCCGCGGCGGTCGGGAAGAACCGGGTGTTCTCGCGCCGAGGGGTCTGTGCCGGGCAGCTCGGCCGACAGTAGATCCCTGTGGTGCGCACAGCCGTGTAGAAGATCCCGTCGAAGCGGGGGTCACGGCTGTGTACGGCGCGGTAGCGCTGGTCGTCGTCGAGCACATTCCCCATGATCACCCATGGGAGGGAGCGGGACCGGCGGTTTTCGGCCATCGCGCTCGAATGGGATCGTCACTGCTCGGAACGGTTCTCCGGGGCCTGGCCGGGGTCGCCGCTGTGTTCTCCGGAACCGCCCTCCGACCCGGCTTCGGGCAGGGCCCCGTGCTCGCGCAGGTAGTCGATGTAGACCGGGCGCAGGGCCCTCTGCACCTTCGGGTCGGTCTCGGTGGAAAAGGCTTCGTACAGGAGGCCGGAGAGCTGGGCGATGCTGGCCTCGCTCGCCTCCTGTCGACCGGCTGCGGCCTCGGCGGCGGGCAGCATCCTCAGAACCTTCCAGAAGAAGCTCACGTCCCACCGGTGTCGAGCCAGCTCCACCGCGTCCTCGTGCAGCTTCTCGGTGCTGATGTGGTCGAACTCGGTTTCGTTGTCTTCCATGCCCGGACGATACCCATCCCTGCCTCGGAGGTACTCGAGTGAGCTGAGTTACCCTGCAGACGTGTTGTACAACTCTTCCCGGGCGTCCGGAACGGGTCTCCCACAAGGAGGGCCGGGGGTGCGGGAGGACCGTCGTGAGGGGTTTGCCATGGTCGAGAGCGCCGCACGTGTGGTCGTCGCCAAACCGGGTCTGGACGGCCACGACCGCGGGGTCAAGGTCGTGGCCCGCGTTCTGCGTGACGCCGGGGTCGAGGTCATCTACACCGGGTTGCGTCAGAGCCCGGAGATGATCGTGGCCGCCGCGCTGCAGGAGGATGCCGACGGGATCGGACTGTCGGTGCTCTCGGGTGCCCACATGACGATGTTCGGCCGGGTCATGGAGCTGCTCGAGGAGAACGACGCCACCGACATCCGTGTCTTCGGCGGCGGCATCATCCCCGAAGGCGACATCGGGAGCCTGGAGCAGATGGGGGTGGCCAAGGTGTTCACGCCCGGTGCCCCCACCGCTGACATCGCCGCGTGGGTGAAGGAGAACATCCGCCCCATGCACACCGCCTGAGACCGGATGCCCGGGGCGCGTGCGGTCTCCGGCCTTCCTGTTCCGCCGGTGACCTCGGTCGCATTTCCGGGCTCTGCGGGGGAGGAAACCGTCCCCGGGGACTGTGATCCCCGGTGGTTCTCATCACAGATTTTCCCATGCGGGAACTACCGTACTGCCGCATGTGCCGACTTTGCGGTGGCTGAAGCGGGGGTGAAGCCGGACCCGGTGTCCGCCCCGGTTTTCCCGAACGACTAAACTTTGCCTGTGTCGCGGGTGGCTACGCCGCGGCGATCTCGATCTTCTGTAAACGGCTCAGCCCTACGGGGCAGGCGTCGTGTGACACGTGTCAGTGGGTCACAGCCGATCCGGACGAGGCCACCCCCGTAGACATTCTGAGCCAGCGAGCAACAAGGACGGACCCTCGTGGACCTGTTCGAATACCAGGCGAAGGAACTCTTCGCAGAGTACGGAGTTCCCGTACCCCAGGGGAAGGTGGCGAGCACGGCCGCTGAGGCACGTGCCATCGCTGAGGAGTTCGCTGCCGCCGGTAAGTCCCGCGTCGTCGTCAAGGCGCAGGTCAAGACCGGTGGCCGCGGCAAGGCCGGCGGCGTGAAGGTCGCCGACGACGCCGAGGACGCCCAGGCCAAGGCCGAGCAGATCCTCGGTATGGACATCAAGGGCCACACGGTCCACCGTGTCCTCATCGAGGAGGCCTCCGAGATCGAGGAGGAGTACTACTTCTCCTTCCTGCTCGACCGCGCCAACCGCACCTTCCTTTCCATCTGCTCCGCCGAGGGCGGGGTGGAGATCGAGGAGGTCGCCGAGACCAACCCCGATGCGGTCGCCCAGATCTCGATCGACGCCCTCCAGGGCGCCCCGGCCGACGTGGCCGCCGAGATCGTCGAGTCGGGCAAGCTGCCCGCGGCCGCCGCCGAGGGCGCTGTCGAGGTCGTCACCAAGCTGTGGGACGCCTTCGTCGGCAAGGACGCGACCCTCGCGGAGGTCAACCCGCTCATTCTGACCAAGGACGGCCGTGTCGTCGCTCTCGACGGCAAGGTCACCCTGGACGAGAACGCCGAGTTCCGCCAGGACCTGGACAGCCTCGCCGTCTCGGAGGAGGGCGACCCGCTCGAGGTCGCCGCCAAGGCCAAGGGTCTGAACTACGTCAAGCTCGACGGTCAGGTCGGCATCATCGGCAACGGTGCGGGTCTGGTCATGTCCACCCTGGACGTGGTCGCCTACGCCGGCCAGAAGCACGGCGGTGTCGAGCCCGCCAACTTCCTGGACATCGGTGGCGGTGCCTCGGCCGAGGTCATGGCCAACGGGCTGGAGATCATTCTCGGCGACGCCGGCGTCAAGAGCGTCTTCGTCAACGTCTTCGGCGGCATCACCGCTTGCGATGCCGTCGCCAACGGCATCGTGCAGGCGCTGGAGATGCTCGAGGGGCGCGGCGACGATGTCAGCAAGCCGCTGGTCGTGCGCCTGGACGGCAACAACGCCGAGCTGGGCCGCCAGATCCTGACCGAGCGCGCCCACCCGGCCGTGCGACAGGTCGACACGATGGACGGCGCCGCCGCTCAGGCCGCCGAGCTCGCGGCGAAGTAGGGGACGAAAAACCATGGCTATCTTCCTGAACAAGGACAGCAAGGTGCTGGTCCAGGGCATGACC
>NZ_ANBE01000067.1 GCF_000341145.1 Nocardiopsis xinjiangensis YIM 90004 | reverse complement strand
GTCATCGACACGGTCGATTCCCTCTGACCGTAAGGACAGACAGGGACCCCGCGGCCCGAGGACAAATGTCGAATGCACTTGTCGACGCCGCGGCGACATCTTGGCCCACCGGCATCACTCAGGATCCACCTGTGTTCATGTGAGGCCCGCATTCGTGGTGACCTCGCATCTGTGCGATCTTTCCGCCGGCTCCATTCAGCAGCGGCCGCCTCGGCCCCGCCCCCGCCCGCCGGCGCGACCGCCACACCAACGATCAGCGTCCACGCGAGGTCCCCGACCAGGCAA
Organism: Nocardiopsis xinjiangensis YIM 90004; assembly: GCF_000341145.1. GTDB lineage: Bacteria > Actinomycetota > Actinomycetes > Streptosporangiales > Streptosporangiaceae > Nocardiopsis > Nocardiopsis xinjiangensis. The sequence goes on along the minus strand of NZ_ANBE01000067.1, from coordinate 11,889 downwards.
GCGTTGCCCGATCAGCATTAGCGTGGTGCACATGAACGTGCGTGTAGCGCACGGGAAGAGAGGAAGCGGCTTCATGCAGTTGGAGAACCAGAGCGTCATCGTCACGGGAGGCGCCGCCGGTATCGGTGGCGCGATCTCGCGTGTTCTCGCCCGCCGCGGCGCCAAGGTCGTGGCGGTCGACGTCGATTCGGAGGCCGGAGCGGAGCTGGAGGCCGAGCTGGGCGCCGACGTCGCGTTCATCCAGGCCGATGTCGGGTTGCCGGAGACCGCCGAACTCGCGGTCCGCACGGCCGTGGAGCGTTTCGGCGGGCTGACGGGCCTGGTCAACAACGCGCACGCCTCGCGCCAGGCGCCGTTCGTCGATCTCACACAGCAGATGTGGGACCTTTCGTTCTCGACCGGCTTCGACGCGACGCGCAACTTCATGCTCGCGGCCCACCCGCACCTGGTCGGCTCCGGTGGATCGATCGTGAACTTCGGTTCGGGGGCCGCGCTCGTCGGCCAGCCCACGCAGGCGTCCTACGCCGCCGCGAAGGAGGCCATCCGGGGGCTCTCGCGTGTGGTGGCCAACGAGTGGGCCAAGGACAATATTCGTGTGAACGTGGTGAGCCCGATGGCGATGACCGCGGGCGTCAAGGCGTGGAGCGAGTCCGCTCCGGAGCAGTACGAGGCCTCACTCACGAAGGTGCCGCTCGGCCGCTTCGGCGACCCGGAGGCCGACGTCGCGCCGATCGTGGCGTTCCTGCTCTCGGACGACGCCCAGTACATGACCGGTCAGACGCTGATGGCCGACGGCGGCGCGAACAAGCTGTACTGAGCACGCTGGTGGAGCGGCGGGCCCTCTGTGTCAGGCGCTGGGGGATACAAGGCGAGCTACAGCGCCGAGCAAGGCGCGTGCGTGGAAGTCTCCGAAGGGCCCGTCACCGGCGTCCGGGCCACCGAACACCGCGAGGTCGGCGCGCTCTTCTTCACCGCTGGCGAGTGGCAGGCCTTTTCTGGACCGCTCAGAACGCCCCCCGCTGATGGCTCTCTGAGAGCGCTCGGCCCCGCCTGCCGGCAAACAGTAGGCGGGGCCTTGTCACCGGTGGCTCAGGCCGCATCGAAGCGCAAGTCGGTGATGGTGGCCAACTCGGTGCCGTAGCGGGCGTAGACCTTGGTGGTGTTCTCCCCCGTCAGCTCTGCTTCGGTGTAGCCGAGCAGGGCCGCCATCCGCACCACCTCGGCGCGGCTGTCGGCCTCGATCTCCAGGTAGGCGGGGATGCGCGGCCAGGTGTCGATCTCCAGTCGGGCCCCGTCCAGGGTGAAGCTGTGCCGGCGGTTCTCCTGGTAGGCCTTGGGGGCGTAGCCGAGCTTGCCCAGCAGGGTGTTGGTGGTCTCGAAGTCACCGACGGCCGTCTCGGTCTCGCGGGTGCCGCCGATGGTCTCGGAGTCGATCTCCTTGACCGTGAGGGTGACTTGGCTGCCGGTGTCGCGCAGGCGCACCCATCGGGAGGCGTCGCCGGGTGCGATGTCGTAGACGTAGCGGCGTTGGAGCACCTCGCCCAGGTCGGTTCCGCCCTTGTCGAGAATGCGTTGGGCCACCTGGCCGACGTCGATGTCCAGGACCTTGGCTTCGTACTCGATCGCGCTCACAGGATCGGTTTTCCTTCCGTGCCGTGTGCCGTGTGCTGTGGTGGGAGAAGAAGCAGGGATGGGGTGGGCGGCTGCGGCTCGGACGAGTCCGCAGGGATACGCCGGCATCCATGCGCCTGGTGGAATGGGCCGAACAGACAACCACAGAATTGCTTTCGAGCACACCTACCGGCATCGACCAGTTTCCGTTGTCGCTCCGGCAGAGCAGGAGAAGCCTTCCCTCACCGTCGAACACCGCCACGTTCGCGGAAGGGACCGAACTGTTGGGTTCGGGTACGTCAGGGTCGTCGAGGTAGTCGATACGTCGCCCCACGGATCACAACCTCTCCTCGCGCGATACGGGTGTGCCAAGCCGGAGCGGACGTGCGGGGCGCCCGGAACAGAGAGCTGGGTCAGTTCTCCTCCGCCCGCGCGGGGTGGAACGCCTTCATCGGTACTGCTCGGCTCGACCACTGGTGAGCTCTGGCTCGACTACCTCGCCGTTCTCCAGGTAGAGCGTCGTCCCCTCTCGGCGTGCACGAGCCCCTTGGACGATCCGGCGAGCGAGCCGGGGGACCGCCACCTTCTCCGTGGAGGGCACATCGTGGAACTCATACCCGGCCAGTTCCCCCGGGTCGAGGACGAACTGGTCCACCCATTTCTGGTCGAGCACTCCCCCATCGAACACGAACAGCTGTTTGTCTCCCTCAGAGGGGTTGGGAGCCCAATCCACGACCAGGAGCCGCCCGATCGGCGGGGTGATGCCCAGTTCTTCCTTCACCTCACGCACCGCCGCCTGAGTCGGAGTTTCCCCGGGCTCGATGTAGCCGCCGGGGATGTCCAGATAGTCCTTGTAGGTGGAGACCACCATCATCACCCGGCCCTGTTCGTCGAAGAACAAGACACCTGCGGCGACTCGGGGGCGGGCGAAGGATTCCGTGGGGTCAGAGGCCATGCTCAGACACTAACCGGCTTTGAATCAGTACATTCCCATCCGGTGCGCCAAATCCGCCGGCCTCCGGTCCCGCCTACCAGTCGCTGAGTCCGGCTTGCTCTCTTCATCCCGAAGCTTCTGTTTCAAATTCTCTGGGATCACCTCAGTGCTCCAGTTGTTCAAATCCAGCTACAGCGGAGGAGACAACAACTGCGTGGAGGTAGCGCGCTTGCCTGATCAAATGTGGCACAAGGCGAGCTACAGCGTTGAGCGAGGCGAGTTCATGAAAGTCTCACAGGGACCGATGACCGGTGTCCGGGACACCAAACACCGCGAGCTCGGCACACTCTTCTTCGCCGCCGACGAGTGGCAGGCCTTCCCCGGAACCGCCCGGAACGACCTGAGCTGGTCCTGAAGGAAACTCGACTCTGCCCGCTCAACGGCAGCGGGCGAAGCGCGTACTCGCCGTCTCGGTCCAGGTGGTTGTTTTCCACCTGGGCCTGACACAGAGGGCCCGGCCCGAGAACAGCCTCACCCGGAGGTGTTGAGGGAGAAAGGCACCTTGGGAGCCGCCCGGTCCCCCAACACGAGGTCCCGGTACGGCAGGGTCACTACCGGGCAAGAGCCCAAGCCCAGGAGCCGCTCGGTCTCCTCCAGCTCTTGGGCGACCTCCTCGCGGGCACGGTCGGAGACGATCTCGACCTCCACGAAAGAGCCCAGCCCTGCGACCGTGTCCACGACCACCGACAGTTCCGGCCGCCCCGGGTCGCGGTAGCAGGTACGCGATTTCTCCACCCGGGCCAGCAAGACCATGCCGAGCGCTTCCAACAGACGATGGGCGTGCACGACCTCGCCATCATCGGCCAGCGCCACGTTGGTCTCCTGTTTGGCCACAACACCGCCGCTACTGTGGGTGGTGGCATTGGAGGCAGGTTTGTAGGTCACCTCGCAGCCGCCCTCCCACTCGCGAAGCCGCAGGCACTCGACCGTCTCCAGGAAGTCGACGTCGGGCCTGCTGTAGTAGGTGTCGGCCTCCACCGCCGGCCCCGTGGGGGCCAGCCCCAGCTCCACCAGCCGCGCTTCCAAGAGCTCGCGGCTCTCCAACGCGCGTTTGCGCTCGATCTCGATCAGGGGCACCGAAGATCATTCCCTTCCAGGGGCCAGGGCCGCGTACACGCGGGCGAGGTTGTGTTTGCTGAAGGACTCTCGTACACCGGTCAGTGCCTCGGTCAGCATCGCAGAGTCCGACACCGGGAGGTTGCGAAAGAGCACGAGCTGCTTGGCGTCCCACAAAGGGTTGGCCAGCCGTGCGCTCAGGTACCGGTTGTAGTAGTGGCGCTGCATGGTGACGATGTCTTCGGCTTTGGCAGGCAGAAGCACGGTCGGACGGTCGTGGGTCGCCTGAGCGGAGTTGACCGCGATCTCGGTGAGCAGTTCATCGGTCGTCAGGTAGGCGTAGGTCTCTCGCCCCTCACGGATACTCCACTCGTTCCAGACCTGAGAGCACTCTGCGTTGCCCTCTTCCACAGCGGCCAGGAAGGCGTTCAGAGCCACGTCGGTGCACGTGTCGAAGATGTCCGTCAACAGTGCGGTGGTCGGCGTAGGGCTCACTGAGCGCGTCCAACATGTCTCGATAGGCCTTGGGCAACCACTCGGTACCGAGGAGGGTGTAGTGCACGATCTTGTGCCCGGTGCGCGCATCCAGCCATTCCCTCGCCAGCTGGCCGTCCAGCTCGGGGATGAAACCCAAGGCTCCAGAGCGCCACACGTGGTCGCGGAAGGTGAGGTAGTGGCGCTGGATCTCACGGAACAACCCGATGGGTGCGCTGATCACGGCACAGGTTCCCACGTCCAGGTCCGAGACCTCCACGATCCTTGAGTTCTGTCGGGCCATCACCTGGTCATGAATGTGGTGGTAGGGATGCCTTCCCTGGTCCAAGTAATGCGGGGTGAACAGGCGTAGGAACCGCAACCAGGAGGGCGCGTCGTAGGCGTGAGTGACTCGTTCGTGGATGCTCCGGTTCCGGACCGAGAACACATCCCGGTAGGCGAAGTAGCCGTAGGGTTCGATCACCGAGCCGAGCACGCGTATGAGCGAGTACAGCCCGCTGTAGCCACCCCCGTAGGAGTAGATCTCGTGCAACAGTGCCGAGGCACTGACGATGTCGGCGGGACGGGGCAGGAGCGACTCCAGGTCCTAAGCGAAACCGTGGGCGAGTTCGCAGGTGCCGACCTCGTTGAACTCGGAGACGGCTCGTGGCAGCGCGTGTGAAGTGACACCGGGAGCCTCGATCAGGGTCAGGTCCACAGGACCTGCTCCGTGCTGGTTCCCGCTCAATGCCGAGGCGAGGAAGCTCACTGCGGCTCCTCCTCCAGGGCCGATCTCCACCACGTGGGGGCGCTGTGTCTTCACCTGTTCCAGTGCCTTCAACACGAGGTACCCCTTCTCCTGGCCATGGGTGTTCGCTGCGACGTCCAGGTAGCGGGGAGCGGACTTGTGCTCGGTGGCGAACACGGTCAATGGACACCTCCTCGATCGGGGCGCCCCGCCACGTTCCGAAAGGCAGAGGCCGGATCGAGGCGGCGGCGGTACTTCGAGGAGAGCCGGAAGCGGCTGTGTGAAGCCAGGTTGAGACGGACTCAGTCACGATTCACTCAGATACTCACGCTCTGTGTGCGTGATAATCAGTCCTATGGACACCCCTCCTCCTGACGGTTTCCGGACCATGCTGACCCACTGGCGCAAGCAACGCCGCCTGATGAAGAAGGCTCTCGCCGAAGCCATGGGCTTTGATCCCTCCTACATCAGCCACGTCGAGTCCGGGCGATATCCCCCCAGTGAGGAGTTCGCGCGTCTGGCTGAGCAGAAGCTGTCCACCGGAGGAGAGCTCTGGCGGTCCTGGCAGGCAACGCCCGAGGCTCAACCCGCATCCACTGGGGGCGGGGAGTTGTTCGTCGACTCGGACCATGCCGAGCTGCGCTACCACGAGGGGACCTACACCGCTTCCATGCGGCGCCGTGTGGTCAACGGCGGCAACGAGCCGGTGACCCGCTATCTGGCGCGTATCAGTGTCGACCGTTACCCGGGCCGCCCCGAACTGTCGAACGAGCTCTACCGCAACCACCCCCTCACGTGGGAGCGGCTGAACCTGACCGCTTCCTGCAACGGTGAGCCCATGGCATGGGTGGCCAAACACGACCGGGATTCTTTCAAAGAGGTCTGGTTGAGCTTCGAGAACGAGCACTCGATGTTCCCTCTGTACCCGGGTCAGTCCGCCTTGCTGGAGTACTCCTATGTCGTCGGAGAGGACCAGTGGGGACAGTGGTTCCAGCGGGCCGTCCGGCTACCGACCCGGGCGCTGAGTGTGGAGCTGCGTTTTCCTGCCTCGCTCGGGCCCGGGGTGTGGGGCACCGAAACCTCCACCACCGCTTCGGCCGTACCGTTGCGCTCTGCGGTGCAGAGTCGCGAGATCGATGGCGAGATGGCGTTCACCTGGCACACGAACGACCCTCCGATCGGGGCCCGCTACCGGTTGGAATGGCGCTGGCGTAACAGCACCGAGCAGGACACCACCACACGCCCGTCGCTCCGTACGGCCAGTGACCGTATGCGGGCGGCCGGCATCGTGCAGGAGGGCGAGGAGATACTCGCCCAGATCGCCAGGTCCTTCCGTTGGCCTGAGGAGGCGGAGGAAGCCGGCGAGGTCATCGATCAACTGCACAGCGCCGTCCAGCGCGTGCGCGAACATCACCATTTCGGTAAGGGCATGGGGTTGGCCGCGCCGCAGATCGGCCTGGCCCGGGCGGCGGCCATCGTGTTCCCGCCGGATCCCGAGGCTGCTCCGGTGGTTCTGCTCAACCCGACGATCATCGGGGAGTCCTCGCAGACGGATTCGCAGTACGAGGGGTGTCTGAGCTTCTTCGACGTGCGCGGAATCGTTCCCCGTGCACGGCGTATCGAGGTCGAGCACACCCTCACCGACGGGACCACCGCCATCACCGTGTTCACGGACGCTTTGGCCCGACTAGTGGCGCACGAGGTGGACCATCTGTACGGGATGACCTACAGGGTACGCATGCTCGAGGGGACCTCACCCCTCCCTGTGGAGGAGTACCGAGGAACCGGGAAGTCTTGGAGCTACGACCGCAGCGCGGGGTGAGGGAAGTGCACTGGCAGCGGTCGGGGGCCGCGCCGGCCCCGTTGAGGGCTCGGCGCGGCCATCGATGTGTGAGCGCGGAGTGGGCTCAGAACAGGCCCGGGGTGAGGTGGTGGACCAGCCCGCCCACCAGAGCGGCCAGGGAGTAGCCGGCCAAGTGCCAGGCAACACATCGGCCCGCGCGGCGGGGTTTGCGGTGGCTGCGCGGACGGCGCGGCAGCGGCGGGGGCTGCGGCGGACCTCCCGGGCGCGAGGGCAGTGGTGGGCCATCGTCCGGGGCCGGCCGGGGACGCGGAACCACGGGCACCGGTGAACGGCCCGGCGAGGGTGCGGGTTTGCGCGGCCCCTCACAGACCCAGACGTCGCGTTCGGCCACCCGAGCGGCATGCACATCCATCCACGCGGGCAACGGGCCGTGAACCTGCCGGTAAGCCACCCGGGAATTGCCCGGCATCTGCGCAATCATCCGCTGCTCCCGGGTCAACGGCACCGAGCCACCGGGACGGGAGAAACGCCACCCCCGCGGTGTGTCCAGGACCGAACGTACACCGGAGGAGACCACCGCGGCGCTCATCGCTCCGCCCCGGTGGCAGGCGCAATGCCGGGTGCGGTGACCGCGAACTCGGCCCAGACCGCCGTGCCCAGACCGGAACAGAACGGAAAGTCCACCACCGCCCGGGAACCCCACGAAGTGGCCAGCTGTTCGATCAACAGCAACCCCCGACCGCGCTCGGACTCGGCCCACTCCTCCACTGTGCGGTGGTACGGGATCTGCGGGCAGGCAGGGGCATCGAACCGGGCACCGTCGTCCACCACGGACAGGCACAACGTCCAGGCAGCCGGCATGGACAAAGTGCGCACCACCCGCCCTCCCGACTGACCGGACCGGGAGTGGTCACAGGCGTTGGCGAACATCTCGCTCGCACACAGCACCACCGTCTCGGCCAGATCCGGGCACAGCCCTTCCAACCGGTGAAGGTCCGCCCGCAGATCCTCGCGCAGCCCTGCGGCCTGGACGAGATCACCCGGGTAGACGCGGCAGGGCCAACGGCGCCCGGCGAAGGGCGGGGTCGGGGTGTGCAAAGGCGCGCGAGGGCGAGGCACAATAGGCATGTCGGCAAGCTCCTTCTGTGTGTCAACAGGTGTGGTTGTCGGCTTGGGCTCTGGAGGCGCCGCAATCGCCCCCAGAGCCCGTTTTCATGTCAGCCGCCAACGAGGTCGGCGGCTACCCCGACGGTGAGCACGACCCCGACGGGAACTGGGCAGATTCTGGCCTCTTCTCCTGCGTCACCTCCTGCCACACGGCGTTCGCCGAGGTCGGACAGTCATCTTCCGCAGAACCGCGCCAAAATCTCGCCTCACCCTCTAAGCTAGAGAGCGACCCTCAAAGTTACAAGGCCTGTATTTAAAGTGGCCTGCATTATTGATATATGTCCTTTTTGGCGCGGTGAGAGGATGGAGGCGTCCCCTCCATCCCCGCGAGTCGACGGAACAAAGGAGGCCTCAGTGGCCCAGGGTTCCCCCGTACGCAGGCACTACCTGGTGAGTCAGCTCAAGCGACTCAGAACCCAGGCCAAGCTGTCCCAGGAGCAGGTCGCCAACGAGTTGGGGTGGGACACCAGCAAGCTCTACAGAATCGAGAACGGGCGGTTCGTCCGATTGACGACAGAGGCCGTCGCCGCCCTCTGCCGGCTGTATGGAGCGAGTAACGCGCTCCGGGAAGAACTGGTGGAGATCGCCAAGGCGGCCCGCAAGCAGAAGCCCTGGTGGTTCCAGCACGAGGACGTGGCAGGTAACGCCTTCTACAGCCTGGAGAACGAGGCGACCAAGATCCAGCAGTACGCCATGGGAGTGATCCCCGGCCTGCTCCAGCACCCGGACTACATCGAAGCTCTGATGTCCAGGGGCTTGGTCACCGACGCGGAGGAACGGAAGAAACGGATCGCAGCTAGGGTCGAACGCTGCACAAGCATCCTGGAGCGCTCCGGCCCACCACGGATCTGGGCGATCATCGACGAATCAGCACTTCGTTGCTTGGTCGGTGGCCCCCAAGTAATGCGCACCCAGTTCCAACACCTCANGCATGGCGCAGCCCTGCGGCTACACCTTGCTGCATCTCGGCGAGGCCGACCGGGTCGGATACATCGATGTACTCCCGAGCGGGCACTTCTTCGAGGGCGACAACGAGCTCACCGACCACGGGCAGAGGTTCGAATACATGCAGGCTGCGGCCTTGCCGTTGGACGACACGCAAGACTTCATTCGCCACTTGGCGGACGAACTGGAGAAGTCCTGATGACTGAGCACGAAGCCACCGCGGCAACATTCGGGCCTGTTTCCCCCTGGCACACCTCTACTTACAGTGCTGAGCGAGGCGAGTGCGTGGAAGTCTCCGAAGGGCCCATCACCGGAGTACGGGACACCAAAAACCGCGAGGTCGGCGCGCTCTTCTTTACCGCCGGCGAGTGGCAGGCCTTCCTCGGTACCGCCAGGAGCGATCTCCGCTGACCCCCTGACAACGCTAAGCCCTGCCCGCTGCCCCAGGGGCAGCGGGCAGGGCTCTATAAGCCGATCTTTGCCCAAACAATCAACACCCCGGGGAGCGATCTCTCACCCCTCTGAGCCAGTACGAGATTGCCGACATGCAGCGAGTATCGCGATCGGTCTGTACCTAATAATACACGTTGACGAGCCGATAAGTGACCACGACCAGACGAATCGTTCCCCGCCACGCGATGTCCGCCAACCGACGAAAATACGGTGGTGTGTGCATGCTGGAGCCGATGAGGTGATCTCAGCAGCTGGGAAGCGACAGGAAACCGGAAATCAAGAAGATAAGTGCATTCACGGGTGAACTTCGGTTCCCCTGCCACAGACGTGGATCCCCAGGTAGAAGGCGAGGTGTCGAATCTCCACCGGACCACCATGAAAGGCTCCACGTGATTCCCTATACTGCCCCCTCGACGTGGACCAGGCCACTGTTTAGAGCTCATCTTATTTGGATTCTCGATAACCTGGCTCCGTGTCGATGGTCGAGCGGTTGGTGCCGGACGGACCGTGGGAGCTGTTCCAAAAGGTGGTGCCCGAGGCGCCCACCCGGCCTCAATGTGGTGAGCGGCGCAGACACGGAGACCGTGAGGTGTGGGCCACGATCGTCTTCGTGACCACCACCGGCTGCACTTGGGCCCAGCTCCCGCAGGTGTTCGGCCCCTCCGGACCTACCGCGCACCGGCGTTTCACCGAGTGGAGTCGGGCCCGCGTGTGGGCGAAGCTGCACCGCCTGGCCCTGGACGAACTCGGCTCCCGCGGTGAACTCGACTGGTCGCGGTGTGCGGTCGACTCGGTGAACATGCGTGCTCTCAAAGGGGGGACCTGACAGGTCCGAATCCTGTCGATCGGGGCAAGAAGGGTGCGAAGATCCACTTGATCACCGATCGGGCCGGGCTTCCGATCTCCATGGCGATCTCGGGTGCGGACCTGCACGCCAGTCAAGCCCTACAGCCCTTGGTTCGCGCGATACCGCCCATCAGGTCCCGGCGTGGTCCCAGGCGACGCAAACCAGGCAAGCTCCACGGGGACAAGGGTTACGACTGCAACCACCTGCGCCGATGGCTCCGCGAACGCGGGATCCTCCATCGCCTGGCCCGCAAGGGCGTGGAATCCTCGAAGCGGTTGGGGCGAGACCGTTGGCAGGTCGAACGCACCATGCGTGGCTGGCCGGCTGCCGCCGACTGCACCGCCGTTACGAGCGCAAAGCTGAGCACTTCCTCGCGTTCGCCGGCATCGCCTACCCCCGCAGAAGCCGTCCCGCCGCTGACCCGCCCCCAGGTGGCCGAAGCCCGGCGCATGCGTGCGGTGGAACTCCTGGAACAAGGCCACTCCCAGTCCCAGCTCGCGCGCATGCTCGGAGTCACGCCAGAGAGCGTGCGGCGCTGGCAATGTCGGATGGAACAGGGCGGAATAGCGGCGCTGCGCCGCCGCCCGCCCACGGGGCGCCCCCGCAAACTCACCGATGAGCAGGTAGAACGCATACGCGCGGCCTTGGAGAAAGGCGCGGTGGCGCACGGGTTCTCCTCCGAGCTGTGGACCTTGGAGCGGGTAGGCCTGGTCGTCGAACGCCACAGCGGTGTGCGCCTGTCACGGGCCTCGGTCTGGCGGCTGCTCACCGGGCGGTTGGGGTGGAGCCTGCAACGGCCCCAGCGCAAGGCCGTTGAGCGCGATGAGTCCGAGATCGCCCGGTGGGTGTCGCACGAGTGGCCGCGCATCAAAAGGGGGCCTTGAGAAACCGGGCATGGATCGTCTTTCTCGACGAATCGGGCGTCTCGCTGCTGCCTCAGGTGCGCCGTACCTACGCACCCCCGTGGCCGCACCCCCACCCTGGACCACCGGTTGAACTGGAAGCGAGCGGGAATGGCCGCCGCGCTGGGCTACCACGCCGCCGAGGCCGGACGCAGGGCGCGGTTGTGCTTCGACCTGCGTCCGGGCAGCTATGACACCGAGGCGCTGATCGCAGTACTCGAACAGCTCAAGGCCTTCTACGAGGGCGAGCAGGTGGTACTGGTCTGGGACGGGCTCTCCGCGCATTGGAGCCGGGCCATGCGCGCTTGGGTGAACGGCCAGGACTGGCTCACCCTGGAGCGGCTGCCTGCCTACGCCCTCGAGCTCAACCCCGTGGAGATGCTGTGGCCGGCCATCAAGACACGGGAGTTGGCCAACGTGGCCGGCGACCACCTGGTCGACGTCGCCGACGCAGCAGAACGAGGTATCAACCGCATCTGTGAAGACGACCGACTCCCATGGTCCTTCCTGGCCCACACCGGGCTGGAGATCCAACCTCCAACCCCACACAACTAAAGAAAAACTCAGTATGAGGCATTCACCCGCCCGTTGGGCTTGAACGGGTTGCTATGACCAGAACGAATACCATCACTCACCGAAAATGAAACAGCCCTGTCGGCGGGCGGGGGGCAGGTCCCAGGCGGCCGCTGCTGAATGGAGCCGGCGGAAAGATCGCACAGATGCGAGGTCACCACGAATGCGGGACTTACATGAACACAGGTGGATCCTGAGTGATGCCGGTGGGCCAAGATGTCGCCGCGGCGTCGACAAGTGCATTCGACATTTGTCCTCGGGTCGCGGGGTCCCTGTCTGTCCTTACGGTCAGAGGGAATCGACCGTGTCGATGAC
>NZ_ANBE01000066.1 GCF_000341145.1 Nocardiopsis xinjiangensis YIM 90004 | reverse complement strand
GCGGCGGAGGTGGGGTCCTTGCCGTCACCCAACCAGGTGGCGGAGCAACTGGAACGATGCATCACCGCGCGACACTAGGAGATGCCATGCGAGTCATGTTCACGACGAGCTCCGACAGGAGCCTGTTCCGGCACATGGTGCCGTTGGCGTGGGCGCTGAGGGGCGCAGGGCACGAAGTGTGTTTCGCCGTCCAGCCCGCTTTCGCGGAGGAGGTGACCAGCGCCGGCCTGACCGCCGTCCCGGTGGGGAGCGACCGGAACTTCTTCCGTGTCGGCCACACGCGCCCGGAGTGGCTGGAGACCGTTCGCAAGGACCTGCCCTCGCCCTACGACACGGCTGATCCCGGCGTCACGCCCGACTGGTCCACCATGGTGCGGGGGTACGAGGAGTGTCTTACGTGGCACAGGCTCGACAACACCTCGATCATCCCCGGGTTGGTGGAGTTCGCGCGCCAGTGGAAGCCGGACCTGGTGTTGTGGGAACCGATGGCCTTTGGTGGANTGTTCGGGGTGGCGCGGGAGCGTTTCCTGGAGCTGCGTGAACAGCAGCCCGAGAACGAGCGTGTGGACCCGTTCGGGGAGTGGTTGGCCGGTTACGGGCGCAAGTACGGGTTCGAGTTCTCCGAGGACCTGGTCACCGGACAGTTCACCCTCGACCCTCTCCCCGAATCGATGCGGATGGACACCGGTTCGCCCCGCGTGTCGATGCGATTCGTGCCCTACGGCGGTCCCGCAGTGGTCCCGGACTGGCTCCAGGTTCCCCCCGAACGCCGACGCGTGGCGGTCACCCTCGGGATCACCGCCGTCGAACAGTTCGGTGGCTACACCTCCGACATGCGGGACCTGCTGGTCGGGCTGTCCGACCTGGACGTGGAGGTCGTGGCGACCGCACCTGAGGCCGAGCAGGAGAGGATGGGGCCGGTACCGGACAACGTTCGGATGGTGTCCTACGTGCCTCTGGCCGACCTGGCCGCCACTTGCGACGCCGTGGTCAACCACGCCGGCCCGGGGACGTTCCTGACGATGGCCGCCCACGGGGTGCCCCAGATGCTCCTCCCGTGGGAGTTCGACGCCCCTCTCTTCTCCTCCCGGGCGGTCGGACAAGGCGGGTCCCTCTCCCTGCGCCCGGACCTGGCCGACGGCGCCGACGTCCGGGACGCTGTGGCCCGTCTCCTGGAGAATCCATACCTCCGCGAGCGTGCGGTGGACCTGGCCGGGCAGATGGAGGACATGTCTTCCCCCGCGGACCTGGTCCCCACCCTGGAGGGCCTCGCCGTCCGCCACGGTTCGCGATGAGGGTACGGAGGACACCGGCTCCACGAAGGATTCGGGGTCATGGCCGCCGGCCATGACCCCGAAACGTGCCCCGGGGAGGGGTCAGGCGGGAGCGGGCGCTCCGAGTAGGGACTCGCAGTGTTTGCGCATCGCATCGCGGGCCCGACGCACCTCTGCACCCATCGGCCGGTCGGCGTTCAGCGGCGGCGAGATCCGCGCGAGCTCGGTCCACAACTCGTCGGTCGCCCCGTGGTCACCGGTGAACCGTTCGAGCTGGGTCACGCAGACCGCCAACGACCCGATGACCAGCCACGCGAGGTCGAGCGCATCGGCGACCCCGTTCGCGCCATTGAGCGCCATGGGTACGTGGTCCTGGTTCCAGCCGTTGGTCGGCAACGTGGTCAGCGAGGCCGGGTAGACCAACTGCCGGATCCGCGACACGAACGAGGTGGAGCTGATCTGCACCCCGNCCCCCCCCCCGCCGTTGGTCGTCGGGTTGAGGACCAGGCCGATCTGCCGCTCGGCGAGGTAGGCGACCATGTGCAGGGCGAGCCCGAGCTGGTCGGAGGCCATCCCCACCGGCATGGCGTGGAAGTTCCCTCCGTGCAGGACCTCGCCCCGGAACGTGATGGGGTTGTCCGTGCAGCCGCTCGCCTCGCGGGTCAGGGTGGTGCCCACGTGGTCGAGCTGATCGAGCACCGCGCCCAAGACCTGCGGTGCGCACCTCAGGCTGTACGGCTCCTGGAGGGGGCGGCTCTCGCCGAGCGCGGCGTCGTCGGGCAGCACGTCCCGGATCCAACGGGAGCTGGCGATCTGGCCCTCCTGTCCGCGGGCGAGGGAGACGCCCTCGTGGAAGTGCTCCGGGTTGGAGCCCAGCAGGGTGGCCAGGCGGCCGCTCAGGACGGCCGAGGCACGTGTCAGGGCGAGGGCGGAGCGGTGGTTGAGGACGGACCGGGCCAGGCCCACGCCGGTGCCGTTGACGAAGGCCAACGCCTCCCGGACCGGCCACTCGAAGGGCTCCGAACCCAGCCGGGCCAGCGCTTCCTTGGCCGGGACGGTCGTCCACTCGTCCTTCTCGTCGCGGATCCAGGCCTCACCGAACCCGGTGAAGCTCAGGGCCGCGTGCGCCAGCGGCTGGAGGTCTCCGCTCGCGCTGACCGTGCCCTCGCGCGGGATCACTGGAGTGAAGCCGGCGTTCCACAGGTCGGCGAGCACCTGCCAGAACTCGGTGGAGACAGCGGAAAAGCCCCGGCGCATACTCGTGAGGCGCAGCCACAGGACGAGCCGTGTGGTGTCCGGGTCGAGGGGCTGGCCCTGGCCCGTACCTAGGTGCGAGATGAGAGAGCTGCCCTGTTCCATCTCCGACTCGGCCGAGTAGAGGACGAGGGGACCGAACCCCTGGGTGAGCCCGTAGATCGGCTTACCTGAATCGAGGTGGCTCGCGATGGTCGCGGCGCTCTCCTCGATCCGGGTGATGTCCTCGTCCGAACACGGGTCGAGCCGGGCGTCCCACGCCGAGTTCTGAATGATCCCCGCGAGGTAGTCAGTGTTGGCCATGTCTGGGACCACGTTGTTTCCTTGTCCTTGTGTCACTGAACAGGGCGCACCTTGTTCAGACTTGAGCGGTTGATTCGGGGTACCGTGTGGACCTTCCTGGGACGGACGCCCAGACGGGCGAAGGCCTTCTCCAGGCCGACCTCCTTGAGGTTCTGGTCTGATCCCAGGACGACGTACATGTCGATGTGCTCGCCGATCATCGAGTCGGTGACCGGCAGGAACGCCAGGTCCTCGCAGTCGAGTGCGGAGTGCAGGGAGTTTTCGACCTCATCCAGATTGATCCTTCGCCCGTTCACCTTGACGATGCGTGAACTGCGTCCGGTGAAGGTGAACGACCGGGGGCCCAGCGGAAGGATGAAGTCGTCGAGCGTCACCGACTCCAGCGGCTCCTCCCCTTCGCGGAAGGCCAGCCGGGGGCTGGTGACGGAGAGGGACAGCTCCCCGCTCTCGGTCCCGTTTGACACCGAGTTCGTCACGGACTCCGTGAACTCGACATCGGGAAAGAGGGTCCACTCCGGCGGTTCCCCGGTGCTCCACTGGCGGGTGGCGATCCCGCCCGCTTCCGTGGAACCCAGTACCTCTACGATCCGGGCCCTTTCTGGTCCCGCCTCCCGCAAGAACTCGTTCGCCGTGTCGGGGATCATCGCACCCCCGTAGAGCACGGTCACCTGGTCCAGGGATCGCACCCAGTCCAGGTTCTCCAGCAGGAGGCGGAAGATCCACGGGGTGGCGACCACGACGGCCCGTCGTGCCGAGCCCAGGTCGGGCATCGTGCCGAAGAAGCCCGACTTGTACCAGGTGGGAAGCCGCAAATGAGCGGGGAGGAGAACGCTGGTCAGTGCGCCGTAGAGGTGCAGGGTCGGCACGAACGAAACGACCGCTTCCGGGTACTGGGGCCGGACCAGGTCCGCGAGCATCCCCGCCTCGGCCCACACCTTCGAACGACGACGGCGCCAGCGCTGGCTCGGGCCGGTCGTACCGGAGGTACTGAAGTCCACGCACGGCGGTAGGAGAGACAGCGCCAGATCCTCAGGGTCCTCGAGGGAGTCCCATCGCGTGTGCCAGGCCGTGTCCGCGACTTCAGGGGAGGAGAACTCCAGGGACAGCAGCTTGGCCGGCTCCATGTCGATATAGGTCATCAGTATTCCTTCGGTTGGCGGTGGAATCGCCGAGGCGGCGTGGCCCGCCGTCCCGCCAGCGGGACGCGTAGATCAATCAAGGGAATAGGCGATCTGCATCAAATACTTCCCGTAATCAGATTTTTCCAGGCGCTTCCCGAGCCGGTGGCAGGCATTCGGGTCAATGTATCCCATGCGAAGAGAGATCTCCTCCAGGCATGCGACCCGAACGCCCTGACGCTTTTCGATGACTTGAACGTACTGGCTGGCCGAAAGTACCGAATCGTGTGTTCCTGCATCGATCCAGGTGTAGCCGCGTCCCAGTCTTATTACTTTCGCTCTACCTTCTTTCAGATAGATGTTGTTGATGTCGGTGACCTCAAGCTCTCCGCGATCCGATGCCGTGAGTTCCCGGGCGATATCGACCACGTCGGGAGTATAGAAGTAAAGGCCGGTTATCGCGTTGTTAGAAGAAGGGTTGTCCGGCTTCTCGGTGATGGAAAGAAGGGACCCGTGCTCGTCGACCTCGGCGACGCCGTAGCGCTCCGGGTCCGAGACCGGATAGCCGAACAGTGTGCATCCGTCCAGGTCACTGAGGGCGTCGCGCAAGACACGAGGGAAGCCGGCGCCGTGGAATATGTTGTCGCCGAGAATGAGGGCGATGTTCTCGTCACCGATGTGGTCGGCGCCGATACGGAATGCGTCTGCGATGCCCCGGGGCTCTTCCTGGACCGAGTAGGAGAGCTTCAATCCCAGGTGCGATCCGTCGGACAGAAATTCCTTGATCAGAGGAAGGCTTGTCGGCGTGGAGATGATCAGGATGTCGCGGATCTCCGCGAGCATGAGCACGGAAAGAGGGTAGTAGAGCATCGGCTTGTCATAGACCGACAGAAGCTGTTTCGACGTCGACAGCGTGGCAGGCTGCATTCTGGTTCCGCTGCCCCCAGCAAGGATGATTCCCTTCACCATTCCACCTCTTCGGATGTCGGAGAACATGTGAAGGTTAATTCAACTTGCGTCCTGTTTGTCAATATAGAACACCGAAGCCCCCGGCAGCACTCTTGCTGCCGGGGGCTTCGGTGTTCGTCGATTCAGGAACGCACGCCGACGAACAACCCTCGACCGGTGGGCGCACCGGGGAAGTACTCCGCGGGACATCCCGCCTCGGCGAAGGCCCTCTCGTACTCCTCCTTGGCGAACAGAGTGAGGATGTCGATCTCGGTGAACTCCGAGATCCCACCGGAGTCGCCGACGAGGAAGCGCACCTCCATGTGGGAAGCACGGCCCTTGCGGACCGTGTGTGACATGCGCAGGATGCTGCGCCCCTCGCCCTCGCACGAGTCCGAGCGCAGATACCCGTCGATGAACTGCTCGGGGAACCACCACGGCTCGATGACCAGGACCCCGCCGGGCTCCAGGTGGCGGGCCATGTTCCACACGGCCGCCGTCAGGTCCTCGACGGTTTCCAGGTAGGCGATCGAGCAGAACATGCACGTGACGGCGTCGTAGGTGCGAGCGCAGTCGAAGTCGCGCATGTCCCCCTGGGTGAAGGTCACTCCAGGCACACGCTGCCGGGCATGGTTGAGCATGGCCTCTTCGACGTCCACGCCCTCGGCGTGGGAGAAGCCACGGTCGAACTCCTTGAGGTGCGCTCCGGTGCCGCACGCGATGTCCAGGAGCGAGTCGGCGTCGGGGAGACGTCTGCGGATGTGGTCGATGACCAGCTGCGCCTCGTCGTCCCAGTCCTTGCCACGGCCCCGGTACATCTCCTCGTAGATCTCAGCGAGCTTTGGGCTGAACATGGCTCTCTTCTTCTTTTTGGGGGGTTGTGGTCAGGAAGCACCACGGAAAGAGACGTGGTGCAAGAAAAACCCTCACCCGATGTGGTGTGGCCCACAAAGAGTGAGGGCTGGGGCAGAAGGGCGGAGATATAGGAAATTTCCCTTTTCTCCGCCAAGAGCGGAAAGAAGGTCAGTGCAGAGAAATGAGTGTGGCTGAGTGACCTGTGTGGGCATCGCTCGGGGGCGGCTCTGCGGCCGCTCTTCTGGGGCCCGCACCGGACACGGAGGAAGCGAACCTCGTGCGACAGGGGGGTTCGGTGTGTCGGGTAACTGGATGACTGCAAAGAGTGTTTAGGCGGAGGTGATCGAGGGAGGGCCGGCGGTGGCTGAGGCGGATTCCAGGTGTTCGGACATGGAGATCGGCTCTACCGCTTCCTCCAGGACAGAGATGATCCAGGAGACGAGGTCCTTGTCCTGACGCTCCGCTGCCTCTTCCCAGCGCTTCTTCTGCTTGAGGTCAAGGTTCATCTTGATGTTGATGGTGCTGATGTCGCTGGCTTCGGAGGTGCGGCTCTCCCGGATCATGCGGCGGAGCTTGTTGCGGGACCACCCGTACTGCTCAGCCTTGTCGAGCCATTTCTCCTGCTCCTCCTGGGGGCGGGAGGCGACCTCGGCGTGGTGCTGGAAGCTCAGCGTCGACCGGCGGTACTCGGGGGGGAAGCGGCGCGCCACCCATGAGTAGTTCCGGAGGGTCTGGTAGTCGAGGGACGTCTCCTCGATCGCCTTCTTGTAGCGGTTGGGGTACTCGTTCTGGCCGTAGAGGAGCCAGTCGCCCAGCCACCACGAGGAGGAGTCGGATATCACATTGATCTGCCGGCCGAGTCTACGCCATTCCTCGATTTCCACTCCGCGGGGAATGATCAATGTATTTCTTCTTGTCACGGCCTTTTCGTCGACCTGGAACAGGTAAGACTTCTCGCTCTTTGAAACCCTCTGCGTTCCATTCATGATCAGTCCCGCTTCCTCTGGTTTGTTTAATGGTGAAGGCTAGTATTTACTCGGCGTTCTTCCGGGTTTTAATGGGGATCATCACTACAGAAACCCCCTGCCTGTGTCAAGGGTTTATTTAGCCATGGCGGCATTCGGATGGCGGTCATGTTAACACGGACTAATTTGTATTTGGCAAGTGCCGCACACCGCACACCGTACACCGGGCCCGGGGAGAGTGATCAGTTGGTGTCGGTCCTTATGCATTCAGGAGTGGCAATGATTCTTTCTGCGAATGGTTGATAACAGTGGGTGAGGATTGCTCGGATCGTGCCCCTGGCTTCGGGCATGGTTGGTAATCCAGTTGTATATCCGTTTTGTCATGATTTTCGAACGGCCTGCCTACGGCGGTGGCGCTGGTGTGCGATGGCTCGGTGCGAGCGTCGGGACGGCGGCCGGAGCATATCCGGCCGAGGTGCTTGTGGCCATCGATGAGCGCCCAGTCGTAGAACCACTCACCCTGTCCCCGGCCGAGCGTTTCTGCCAGGCCTGGCCGGGCAGGAGTGCCGCCGGCTCACCGACAGTGGTCGATCTGCGGGGGCAGGATGTACTCGGTGCGTGGCACGGCGATCACGTAACAGGCCTGCTGTTCCTTCAGGCTCGTGCGCAGGTGTGGTTTCTGGCTACAGATCTGGGCGGAGGCCATCCACATAGCGGGTGTCTTCGGTCTGGCGCAAGCTCCTGATGTAATGCAGGCATGCTTGGTCCAGCTCGGTCAGGTTTCTTGCTGATGGCCCTCAGGGAAAGAGCTGGGGGTTACTTTCTGCGTACGAGCAAATGCTATATGTAATAGGACTCCACCTTTATGAGGGTGTTGGAATGCCTTGATGTTCGTGGATTTCGAGGAGCGGCGGCGGGGGTATGGAGCCTCCTCGTTACGGCAGTCGTACTTTGTCGTGTGGTCTGGGAGAACACCGTTGGTCGACACGGTGTTATGGCCGGTTCGCCAGACACAAGGGCAGCCGCCCAACGATCGTTGCTATGTGAAGAGGTAAAAATCGCGGGCGACCTGGCTCAGGCCGGTGCGCTGCTCGGTACCCGGACCGGGGCGCATGAGCACGAGTGATAGGAGCCGTCGGGCAACAGCTCCACCACCGGTAGCTCCAGGTTGTCCTTGACACGTCACACCGGGCGGGCGCCGGTGTCAGCGGCCTGGCAGAAGCCGGTGAAGGAGCAGAAGTCGCGGTCGGCCAGCACCAGCATGTCCGGTTCCAATCGTTCGTACGGAGTGCGGGCCAGGGACTGTTCTCCGGCCTGGGACAAGACACCCTGCCCGACGCGACCCGGTGGGTCTCTTAGGAGGCTTTCACCCGCCCGCTTGACGTGATCGGTCTGCCGTGACCAGCACGGACATCACCGCTCACCGAGATTGAAACAGTCCTGTGCTCTCTGGGGTGTCCGAACACAACGGGTGGGCCATCGCCGAATGGACCGGTCACCGCACCCTTGACAAAGTTCAGCTGCTGAACCGGGCCATTCGGGACAGCAGCCAGGTGATGCGCGCGGTCCGCCCCATGTGGTTACAGGCCTGGCTCCGCGGCCCCTGCCCACGGCATGAGGGCCGGGCGCTGGACAAGACCGGACAGGGCGAGAAAGGCCGGACCGCCACAGGGATCAAACGTCAAAACGTGGGGTGCTCCGGCGGCATCGCCGACAAGAGTCTCTGGTAGAACCGCCGCGACCGCCGTTGGGCCCCGCCCGCCGGCACTACCGAGGAACCCGTCCGGTACGCCCACTTCAGCACCCGTGCCTGCAGGTCAACCAACGAAGTACGGCTGCCGTGCTGTGGCAGGGGCCTCTCCGGGCCGCGGAGGGCGAGGAGGGGCAGGCGCGGGTCAGGGAACCGGGTTCTCGTTGCCGTACAGGGCCTGCCAGTAGTAGCTCCAAGGGACCGAACGGGCCTCGGCCGCGCACTTCCAGTGTTCGCCGGGGCGGTAGGCGGAGACGAAACGGACGGCCGCGGCGGAGACGGCCTCGCTGTCGTAGATGTCGAGTACTTGTCGCAGTGGTCCTGTGCTCAGCGCGTAGCGGACGACCTCGTCGTCATCGCTGTGCCCGTCGGGCAGGTACTTGCCGACCGGGTTGTTCACGTACAGGTGGGCGCAGTGGGCGTCCACCAGGTTGAGGTAATGCTCCACTGTCTCGGGGTTCATCTCCGCGAACGAGTCGATGTTGACGCACAGGTCGTATCTGCGGCCCTCCAGTGCCGCCTCGACCTCCTCGGCGCGCACGAAGCGGATCCGGGAGAAGCTCTCTTCGTCGAGGACTCGCTCCAGGTATGCGCGCGACAGGAGCAGGGCGTTGTCCAGGTCGACGATGCAGTACTCGGCGATGTCGTGGTTGGACATCATGCTGTGGCAGGTTCGGCCGTAACCGGCACCGACCTCCAGGACCCGGGCGTTGTCCAAGGTGACGTTGCGCGAGATGAAGCCGAGCTCGAACACCGCCTGGAGGTAGTCCACGCAGACGTCCTGGCCGTGGACCCGGGCAGAAATGGGTGCGCCCACGTCGCGGTTCCGGACTCTGCGGAGGCGCCGCCACTCCTCCTCGGACATACGCATTGCCAGCTCGTGGGCCAAGGTCTTGAGATACCGGACTCCGTTGGAAGCCGGATCCCACAGCGCGAGCTTGAAGTTGACGGCGTTGGACTTGAACCCGGAGAGATCGGTCACCGCTTTCCGGGTGATCGCCGTTGAATTGTGATGCTCCCACAATGGGCTGCGTCCGTACTTGTCATCCACGGGGGGCTCCCTCGGTGCGATATGAGATGAGAGGTGGGACAGGGTTCCGCGATTACGGGTACAAGGAGTGGGACGGGGAACGCTCGGGTCAGGCGTTCGGCCCCGGCGCCCCACGGGTGGGCGCCCCACGGGTGTTCAGTCCTGAAGGCCGGTCGGGGCCGGACCGGTGTCGCGGTGCGGCGCCGGTGGAAATTGTAGTGATGCGCCCGGACGGTCTGCGTTCGGAGTGGGGCCGGGTGAGAGCTCAGCCTCCGGGATCCGTTGCCCGGTCGCCGCCGCTCCGCAGATACCCGGTCGCGAGCCCGGACAACAGGACGCTCGCGGGTACCGCGACCGCGACACAGACCCAGACCGGCCACTCCGTGAGCGCGCCGAGCAGCACGCTCGCGAGCAGGCACAGGAAGACCGCGCGCGGCAGCCGGGAGGTCCGGCGCGGGGGCACGGGCGGTGTGCGTCCGGTCGGGGTGTCCATGGGGCGGCTCCTTCACCGTGGGGCGGTTCGGGGTGTCGGTAGGGAGATCATTCCCAGGTGGCGGTGGCCGGGTCGACACCGCGGCGGCGTGCGTTGGCGTCGATCACCTCGTGCAGCCACCGCGCCAGGCCCGGCGCCAGGGCCTCTTGGTTCGCCCGGAACGCCGGGTCCTCGACGTAGGTACGCCCGATGAGCACCTGCATGGAGTGTGTGCAATGGAAGTACACCCCGATGGACGCGCGGTGCTGCTCGGCGAGTGCGTCCGCCCGCTCGCTCCCCGGTTCCACACCCGCCCGCATCGCCTCGATCAGCTCCGCGTTCAAGGCTTCGACGCCGGCGGTGATCCGGTGCCAGTCCTCGGTGGTGCGTTGCGCCGCCCGCTCGGTGTACTGCGCCCACTGGGCCGTGTGGCCCCACTTCCGGCGTGCCTGCTCGGACCAGTCCGGGTTCCAACGTTCACCGAAGATCGCCACCTGGTCCTCTGCGGACAACAGGAGCCCGGACTCGCGGGCCTCGGCCATGCGGTCGAGCGCGTCGGCCAGCCCCTCGAGACGGGTGATGCGTTCCCGGAGCCGGTCGCTCTGCCGGAGCAGGGCGTCCGCGGCCTCCTCCGCCGGGGCCTCCAGCAGCCGCGCGGTCTCCTCCAGGGAGACGCCGAGTTCCCGATGGACCACCACCCGGTGCAGGTGGGCCAGGTCGGAGGCGGCGTAGAGGCGGTACCCGGCCGGCGAACGCCTGGAGGGACGTACGAGGCCGATCTCGTCCCAGTGGTGGAGCGTGCGCACGGTGACGCCCACGCGGGAGGCCGCGGTGCCGACGGTCACCGCGGTGTCCGCCGTGCCGGATGGTTCTGCCACGCCCTCAGTGTGCCGCACCGGTCACGCCTCGGTGCCCTCGATCCCCATCTCGCGCAGGTACCCGGCCTCGGTGCTGTCGGGGTCGAACGGGCGCGCGGCGGTCATGACCACCCGGACGCCCTCGGGGGTACGGACCTCGACGTCGAGGGTGTTCCACGGGGTCCGGTACGGATCGGACGCGCATCCCGGGCGCAGTTCCTCGCACGCCGCGGCGATCCCGTCCATCTGGCCGAGCACACACGAGAAGCTGACCGTCATCGTCGGCTCACCCGTGTCCCCGGAGACCTGACCCGGAACGAGCAGGACGTCCTGGAACGCCCAGCGCCGCAGGTGGGTGATCCGGTCCGGCACGGTGAAGAAGTCGAAGAAACCCAGGCCCCGGGTCCAGAACTCCACCGACCCCGGTAGGTCGCCGGTCGGCACGTTCATGAACATGGGCATGCCGTAGATCCCACGGAAGAGCTCCGGTGGTACGGCGTCGGGGGCCGGGTGCGGAACGGGGCTCATGCTGAAGGCCGCGAAGGTGTTGTGGTCGTTCATGGGCCCAGCGTCGGCCCTCACGCGGCGTGAGGGTCAAGCGCCCGGGGGGGAGTGAAGCTCCGGATCGCGGGAACCAACGGGCGTGAGGCGCACGACCACACACGGCGGCACCTTCCCGGCCCCGGGGACGCCGCCTGGAGAGCAGGACATGTTCCGCATGCGCAAGGCGACCGCCGCCGACATCCCCGCCGTGGCCGACATGATCCGCGCCCGCTGCTCCTGGCTGGAGAACCGGGGGCTGCCCTCCCTGCGAGAGGACGCCGACGACCTCGCCGGCCAGGCCGAGCACGGTTTCATGTGGCTGCTGTGCACCGACCCCGGGACCTCTTCCACATCGGAGGAGGTCGTTGGCTGCACGACGGTGCTCGACCGCGGCACGTCCGAGGGATGGACCACCGAGGAACGCGGGGAGGACGCCCTCTACCTCTTCTCCACGGTCACACATCCCGAGTACAGGGGGTTGCGCCCGGGCACCGTCATCTCCCGTTGGGCCGTCGATCAGGCCGCCCGCCAGGAACGCGACTGGATCCGGCTGAGCTGTTTCGGCCCCGAACTGGCGCGCTACTACCGCGACCAGGGTTTCGAGCCGGTGCGCGAGGTCCCCGCCGACGACGGGGGCCTCCATCTCCTGGCACGCCGGCCCGAGCGGCTGTGCTGACCACGCGGAGGCCACCGCACGGGCAGGGGGTCACAGGTTGCGCGTGCTACGAGCATGGTCTTTTTGCTCGGGGTGGGCAAAGCCCTGTCCGGCGCTCCTGGACCGTTGGCGGGAGGCGGGGTCGGCAGAGCTCTGGGCGCTTGGGAACAGGGCTCCTTGGGGCGCCGGTGTTTCTGGGCTTGGGGTTGTGGGGTTTCTCGTGGTGCCGGGGGATCGTGATTCGTCGGGGTCGGGATTTTAGCCCGGCCGGGTCTGCGCGCAACCCACTTCGGCGCCACCCCCACACACTTAGGAAACGGAAAAGGTGCGGCGTTCTGCGGGGTTGTTCCCAGCGCCTCGGGGTGTGCGCTACGACCCTTGACGCCGGGCTTTCCCGACCCACCTCGACGAACCCCTCCACCCCCCGGCGCCCGGTCGCCGAAGAAGCGGGGGTCCCAACCACCAAACCCCCTGTGGTGGCCACATTGCGACCACCGCTTGCGGCGTGGGCACGGCCGCTCGCTCCTGCGGAAGCCCTCCTACGACAGGCACAAGCCCGGCCCCGGCACTCCCGGTGGCGCATTGAGGACAGGGCAGGCCGGCGTGTGCGCGGTTCGGCCCCCCTCTTATTTTATCGCGGGAAAGCGGGCCGGTGGAGTTATCCACAAGCCCATTTTCGGGGAATATCTAAGGAGAACCCCGAGGCGGCTTCGTAGATCAAGGTAAGGGTCTTATACCCTTGGGGATAGTGCCGTTTCCAGAGATGCTTCTTTTA
>NZ_ANBE01000065.1 GCF_000341145.1 Nocardiopsis xinjiangensis YIM 90004 | reverse complement strand
GTCCCCGCAACTCCCTGAACTCCAGGGTGTTGCGGGGACCGCTAGAACCCGAGAACGGCGCCGGGGCCGGTGGGGAAGGTCAGTCGGCCGGGCGCCGGGGGCGGGGCACGGGGCAGAAGGAACTCGGCAGGCTCCGAGGTGTGCGTGGGTCCGGGCAGTGGACGGGCCCGTCGCCGTCGGCCGGATGCAAACGGCGGTCGTGGCAGCGTCGGCGGATGCGCAGCGGCCGAGTGCCCCGGCAGCGCTGTTGTTCGTGTCGGGCTGCGGGCGCGCTGAGGGACGGGGGTTGGACCAGCAGGGCACAGACGGGAACCGGTTCGAGTTGGGAGGCCGCCAGCGAGGCGAGCAGGACGAGGGCCAGGACGGCCGGGGAAGGCACCGACCGCGCACGTCGAGGGCTGCACATACTCCCAGCATCGCAACAATCACCCTCCGTCGTGGCGTTCTCACGAAATAAGCGGGGGTCACCCACGAAAAAGTACGCCCGGCTTCAACCATCCTGGACCAGGACGTCCCCGGCACCTCCGCTCACCGGAACACGCCCCCGGAGACTCCCGTGGCTGCGGGCTTTCGGTTGCCCGAACTCCCGTCGGGGCAGCAGAATGCGAACCGACCGACAACCATGAGGACGAAGAGGACCACGTGGCGGATCTCCCCTCGATCGATACGACCGTCGCCCACTCGGCACGAGTGTGGAACTACTGGCTCGGCGGCAAGGACAACTACCCCGTGGACCGGGAGATGGGCGACTTCGTCCTGCAGGCCTATCCGGAGATGGTCGCGGCCGCTCGCGCGGACCGGGAGTTCCTCGTCCGCGCCGTCACCTTCCTGGCCCAGCAGGGCATCCGGCAGTTCCTGGACGTGGGGACCGGGCTGCCCACCCACAACAACACCCACGAGGTCGCCCAGGCCCTCACCCCCGAGGCCCGCATCGTCTACGTCGACAACGACCCGATGGTGCTGGCCCACGCGCGCGCCCTGCTCACCGGGCCCGGGGTGGACCACGTGCGTTACGTCGACGCCGACCTGTTCGAGCCCGGGAAGGTCCTGGACGCCGCACGCGAGCACCTGGACTTCGGCCGGCCCATCGGCCTGACGATCCTGGGCACCATGGGCCACACCCCCGACAACGAGAAGGCCTACGCGGCGGTGCGTGCCTTCGTGGACGCCCTGCCCCCGGGCAGTTACCTGGCTCTGTGCGACGGCAGCAACACGAGCGAACCCATGATCGAGGCTTCACACCGGTGGAGCGAGTCCGCCGCCCTGCCCTACCATCTGCGCACCCCCGAGGAGATCGCCGGTTTCTTCACCGGTCTGGATCTGGTGGAGCCGGGCGTGGTCTCGGCCTCGCTGTGGCACCCGCCGCAGACCGAGGTGGGCGCTCCCGATGAGGTGGACCAGTACTGCGGCGTGGCACGCAAGCTCTGACCCGGGCAGCGGCAAGCTTCCGGCCAGGGCCACGGGTCAGTCCGCCCCGACCGCCTCCGAGCTCCGCACCTCCGGGGCCTTGGTCAGGAGGCTGACGGCCACGAGGGAGAGCACGGCGGTCGGCAGGGCGATGATCACCCCGTTGAGATCGCCCGGCGCCCCCGCCATCTCCCACCCGATGGTCGCGGCGGCACCGGCGACCAGTGCGGCCACGGCGCCGGCGGTGGTGGCGCGTTTCCAGAACAGTACGGCGAACACGGCCGGGGTGATGGCGGCCCCGTAGATGGTGTACGAGTACATCTGCAGGTCGAGCACGGTCGGAAAGTACAGGCCGAGGGCGATGGCGACGAGTGCGATGGCCAGCACCGACACCCGCTGCACGATCAGGGTCCCGCGGTCGCCGATCCGGTCGCCGCCGAAGCGGGCGAAGAGGTCGAAGGCGATGTTGGAGGCCCCCGACAGCATGAACGAGGAGCCCGTCGTGATCACAAAGGCCACCGCTCCCGCCAGGAGCACACCGCCCAGGACCACGGGCAGGTGGCCCTCCGAGGCCAGCCGCAGGACGGACTCGTCGCCGTTGATACCGGGCAGGAGGATCGCTGCCGCCGTGGCCAGCAGCACCACGGGAACGAAGACGAGGAACGAGGAAAAGAGCATGCCCAGCGTCGAGTTGCGGGCGCTGCGCTCGTCCTTGGCCGCGGCCAGACGCTGGTAGAGGTTCTGGTCGGCGAGCAGGAGCAGGAAGAGCGGCAGGAAATAGCCGAGAAGTTGGAGCCCGGTCAGTCCCCCGGTGGGGGTGCTCGCCGCCTCCGGCAGGCCCTGCCAGTAACCGCTGGGCCCACCGACCGCCAGTAGAACGACCGGCACCGAGGCGACCAGCGCTCCCAGGACCAGAACGGCCGAGATGAAGTCGGTGTAGGCGACCGAGAACAGGCCGCCGGTCACGGTCAGCACCGTGACGACCACCGCGACCACGAGGGTGCCCTGGGTGTCGTCCAGGGGTGTGATGAGGGCCAGGACGTAGCCGCCGCCGACGAACTGTGCGGCCACCAGTCCGATGTAGGCCACCGCGGTGACCAGGGCAGCCACCGTCCGCACCCCGGTGCCGAAGCGGGCCTCCAGCAGCTCGGGAATGGTGTGCCGCGCGGCCCTGCGGATGCGCCGCGCGATCAGGAGCAGGACCAGGATGCCCAGGGGCGTTCCGGCGAAGAAGACCATCCCCGCGATCGGCCCGTGGTTGTAGGCGAAGTTGGCGCCGCCGATGATCGTTCCCGACCCGACCCAGGTAACGAGCAGGGTCGCGATCATGACCGGGGTGGACAGGCTCCGTCCCGCGAAGAGGAAGTCGTCGCCTCCGCTCACCTTGGACGAACGGGAGAAGTACAGGCCGATGCCGACCATCGCCAGCAAGTAGAGGCCGAGGATCACGATGTGTGTCGTCTGCATGGAGCGCCTCGGGGAGATCGTAGGAGCACGGGGGGCGGGATCCCGCTGGTGGCCGATCCAACCAGGCCATCCCGCTGACATGCAATAGACGTTGCAAACATTGTGTTCTGCGTCACGCCCTTGGCCCGGAGCCCCCGCCTGCGCCCCGGCTCAGAAGAGATCGGCCTCCCGCCAGAGCCGCTCCGCCTCACGGACCGAGTCCAGCGACTGCGGTCCGCCGATGCGTGCCAGCTCGGCCAGGACCGCGTGGATCACGGCCATGGCGGCGGTCAGCGACGGGAACATCCCCGCGCCCTCGCTGGGCACCACCACGACCCGGTCGGCCGGCTCCACCAGCGGTGATTCCCTGCGGTCGGTGACGACGGCGACCTGCACAGACCGTTGCACCGCCACCTCCACGGCGCGGCGCAGCGCCACCGGGAGCATCCACAGGTCACAGACCACCAGCAGGTCGCCCCCGCCCATCCTGGCCAGGGTGTTGAGCACTGCGGTACCCCCGAGTTCGCCCAGGCGGACGTCGTAACCCATGATCCCGGCGGCGTGGGAGAGCTGGACCCCCGGTGCGGCGAAGGTTCCCGACCCCAGCACGAGGGTGCGCCCGGCGGTGTGCAGCGCCGAGGCGATCGCGCGCACCTGCCCGTGGTCGAGCGTGCTCTCCAGGAGGCGCAGGTTGGCGCGGTCGGCGGCCAGGGCGGCACTGACCGGGTCGGCGTCCGAACCGGCGTGTTCGGCCAGGACCTCTCCCGCGCTCAGCGACGCCAGGTAGCGCGAGCGCAGCTCCACCCGCAGGGTCGGCCAGCCGGAGAAGCCGAGCTGCTGGGCCAGGCGCACCACGGTGGCGACGTTGACCTCGGAGCGTTCGGCCAGCTCCGCGGTGGAGGCGTAGGAGGCCAAGCGCGGCTCCTCGCGCAGCACGGCGACCACGCGTTCGGAGGCCTTGCCCAGGCGGGCGCCGTCCAGGGCACGCGCGATCCAGTCCGGCACGGGGCCTCCTGCCTCCATCGGCCCCGGACCTTCCGGGGCCATCGCACCACCGATATCAGGCTCAGGCACCCGGCGACATCTTCATGCAACATATATTGCACAATGAGGATCGCGGTACGTACGCGACGTTGCCCGTGAGACCCGACCCAGGGAGACCCCGATGACCCCGCACCCCTCGCCTTTGCTCCTCACCGGCGCGCGGCTGCTCGACCCCGAGTCGGGCACGGCCGCCCCCGACTCCTGGCTCCTGGTTCAGGAGGGCCGCATCACCGGGCGCGGCTCCGGCCCCGCCCCGGCACGGGAGAACACCGAGACCGTGGACCTGGCCGGTGCCACCCTGATGCCCGGGCTCATCGACGCACACGTGCACGCCACCGCCTTCAGTGCCGACCTCGGTGCCGCCGCCGACCAGAGCGCCTCCTACGTGAGCGCCTGGGCGGCGACGTCGCTGTCGGCCATGCTCGGGCGCGGCTTCACCACCGTGCGCGACGTGGGCGGCGCCGACTGGGGGCTGGCCCAGGCCGTCGAGGACGGTCTCGTCGACGGCCCCCGCCTGGCCTTCGGCGGACGGGCGCTCTCCCAGACCGGCGGGCACGGGGACTTCCGGCCGCGGGGCCGCCACGGCCACGGACAGGACGGCTGCTGCCCCGGAGCCGGCCTGGTGTGCGACGGTCCCGTGGAGTTCCGGCGGGCCGCGCGCGAACAGCTGCGTACCGGCGCCCACCACGTCAAGGTCATGCTCTCGGGCGGGGTCGCTTCCCCCACCGACCGGATCGACTCGACGCAGTCCTCCGAGGAGGAACTGCGTGCGGTCGTGGAGGAGGCCGAGGCCGCCAACCGTTACGTCACCGGCCACGCCTACACCGCCCGCGCCGTCAACCGCGGCCTGCGCCTGGGCGTGCGCTGCATCGAGCACGGCAACCTCATCGACGAGAGCAGCGTCGCGCTCTTCCTGGAACACGGGGCCTTCCTGGTGCCGACCCTGGTGACCTACCACGAGCTCTCCCGCCAGGGTGAGCGCCACGGTCTTCCCCCGGAGAGCCAGGCCAAGGTCGACACGGTCCTGCACCGGGGGCTGCAGGCCCTGCGCCTGGCCCACGAGGGCGGGGTGCGGATGGCCTTCGGCACCGACCTGCTCGGGGGCATGCAGGAGCACCAGAGCACCGAGTTCACCCTCCGCGGCCAGGTCCAGCCCGCCGACGCGGTCATCCGCTCGGCCACCAGCAACGCCGCCGAGCTGCTCGGCTTCGGGGGCGAGGCGGGCACCCTGCGGGAGGGCGCCCGCGCCGACCTGTTGGTCGTGGACGGCGACCCGCTGGCGGACCTGTCCCTGCTGGCCGAACCGGAGCGGGGTGTGCGTGCCGTCGTCAAGGGCGGCACCGTGCGGCGCGGACGTCTCGGGGCCTGAGCCCGGGCCGGCGCCGTGCGGCGCTGACCCGCGCCGGGCGGCGCCGACGCGCCCCGCCGGCCCGGGTCAGCACGGGCGCCGAAACATCCGGCGGAGCCGCTTTCGGACGCTGGAGCCGGAGGAGCGCCGGCGCACCCACGGAAGCCACGATTCCGTGCGCGGATGGGCGACCCACGGTTGGCCGTCCTCCTCCCCCAACAGCGCCTGTGCCACGGTCTCGGGTCCTTCGACCCCGGCGAAGAGCATGATGTCGGTGGCGACCATCTGCACGGACAGGTGGGCGGAGGCGGTCACCGGGTCCTCGGCCGTGCCGCCGCTGAACGGTTGGGCCAGGTCGAGCGCCAGGTCGACGGCTTGCTGGCGCGCCTCACGGTCACCGAGGTTGTCCGCGAGGACTTCGAGGGCCGAGGCCATCTCCAGTACCACCGAGGAGATGTGCCTGCGTTCTTCCTTGTCCATGGCGGCTGCCGTGCGGGCCAGAGCCAGGCAGCTCTCGCTGAGGATGATGAGCCGGTCGACCTTCTCGTCCTCGTAGGCCAGCGGCCCGGGGCTGGCCCAGCGCGCGGTGGTCCACCGGACGCTGCGGTGGCTGTTCTCCTGGGCGCGGCTGAGGTCGGCCATCGGACGGCTGAGTGCGCTCAGCCGGTTCACGGTGCTCAAGGAAGGGTCCTCGTCCTCCTTCAACGCGCGGCCGGTGGCGTCGAGCAGGCGGACGATCTCGTGCAGGGCCTCGTTCTCGATACGGCGCAGCCAGGCTGCCGGGCGGGTGGGAAAGAGCAGCTGGCTCATCGTCAACGCCACACCCGCCCCGATGAGCGCGTCGGTCAACCGGCTCACCCCCACCTGGCCGTCGGCGACCGCCAGAGTGAGGATCGCTCCGGAGGCGGCCTGGGCGATGACCAGACGCGCGGCGCCGAAGGCGACCGCGGCCGTCATCGCCACGGCGATGGCGACCACCATCGTCGCGTGTCCCCCGCCGGTGAGTACGATCGAGAGTTCGCCGATGAGGATGCCGATGACCACGCCGAACAGCATCCGGACGGCGTTGGTCCCGCGTTCGCCGCCCACGGTGTTGAGCGCGATGACCGCGGCGATCGGGGCGAAGAACGGGAAGTGGTCCTGGATGAGTCCCCCGGCGATGACCCACGCCACGGTCGCGGCAACGGCGCACTGCACGATCACCCACATGTAGTCGCGCACGCGCCCCAGCGCTGCCGAGCCCTCTCGGTGCGCCCACGCGAACGCGTCGCGGGCCAGGCGGCTCAGCTTTTCCATGCCGGCCCACCAGCTCTGTGCTCGGCGGAACACCGCGTGCCCGTGCGCCGTCCGCCGCTGTCACCACGATTACTCATACGGACAGAAACATTACTCGCTGCACTCGTCGATCCGCCGATGCGGCCGGAGCGCGTCCCACTCTTCGTGGTGTCCGTGGCAGGAGGGCGGCCCTGTCCGCCCGGCCCCCGGGCCCGCCGCACGGCGCACTTCGCTCTCGGCGGCGCTGGTCGCCGCGCTCACCTGCCGAGCGCGGCGACCAGTGCCCACGTGCACCTATCCGAGGTCCACCCGCACGCCGTCGTCGATCATCGTCTTGCCGTTGACGAGCATGTGGTCGATCTCGGTTCCGGAGGTGACGTCGTAGGCCAAGGTGGCCTCGGCGCTCTGACCGGGGTTGAGCTGGTCCATGAAGGAGTCGTCCGAACTGGCACTGATGTCGCGCTCGTACATGTTGCCGTCGGTGTCCATGAGGACCTGGTTGGAGCCGTCGAGGTACTCGGCCGAGGAGCTGGTGTTCTCCGCGGTCAGCTCGACGACGATGTACTCACCGCGCGCTTGCTCGGTGAGGCCGAATTCGCCTTCCACACTGGCCACGCCCTCCTCGACGGAGCGCACGGTGAAGGCGAAGGAGCC
This sequence comes from Nocardiopsis xinjiangensis YIM 90004, assembly GCF_000341145.1. GTDB lineage: Bacteria > Actinomycetota > Actinomycetes > Streptosporangiales > Streptosporangiaceae > Nocardiopsis > Nocardiopsis xinjiangensis. The sequence goes on along the minus strand of NZ_ANBE01000065.1, from coordinate 14,800 downwards.
GTGCTCGAACGTCTCTCCGAGCTCGTGGGACTCCTCACCTTCCTCCTCACCATCCTCCTCGCCGCCGGTGTCGGTGTCGGCGGCCTCTGTGCCGGTGTCCTCGGCGGTGTCCTCACCACCGGGGGCCAGGACCGCGACGCAGCCGACCATGAGGAAGAGGACGAGGAGGGGCGTGGCGCACCCGAAGAGAGCGACCTTCTTGCCGGTGGACATGCCCTGTTTCGGAGGCACGGCAGGACCGAAAGGGGGCTGGGCAGTACTCATGGTGGTCTCCGGTTCATGGGGGAACAGCCCGCCGTTCGGGCTGGAAAGGGCGAAAGTGGTCCACGGGTGCCGTGACGGAGCTGGAGGACGCGGGCGAACTCTCGGCCCCGCGCACCCGGGACGTACACAAGGATCATACACAGAAACCTGTTAGCACTGTCAACGCCGTTAACAAGAATCTATTGAAACCGTGCGCGTTCCCGGACAGTGGAGTACGCCCAGGCACGAGGCCCCGGCACCTACGGGCAACTGACCTGGCCGTTCGGTCGAAGCCATGCGCCCAGNTTCGCCGTCCGTACCCGTTCTCAGTGCGGCGACGCCGGCCGCGCCAGACCCAGGTGGCCGCGCAGCGTCTCGGCCTCGTAGCCGCGGCGGAACAATCCCCTCTGTTGCAGGACGGGGACCACCTGGTCCACGAAGTCCTCGATCCCGCCCGGGAGGGAGGGCGGCATGAGGTTGAAGCCGTCCGCGCCGGCGTTCTCGTGCCACTCGGTGATCCGGTCGGCGATCTGCTCGGGGGTTCCGACCATGGTGCAGTGGCCGCCACCGGCGGCCAGTCGGCCCAGCAGTTGCCGCACGGTGGGCCGTTCGGAGTCGATGATGCGCAGGATGGTCCCGTAGCGGCCCTTGGGCCCGGTGAACTCCTCCAACGGCGGCAGGTCGGGAACCGGGGCGTCCAACTCCCAGTCGGTGCAGTCCTGCTCGACGAACATGCCCAGTTGCTGCAGTGACTCCTCGGTCGGCAACAACTCGTCCAGTTCGCGTTGCTTGGCCCTGGCCTCCTGCTCGGTGGAACCGACGTAGGTGACCAGCCCCGGCATGATCGCCACGGACCGGGGATCCCGGCCCGCCCGAGCGATCCGCGCCTTGACGTCCCGGTAGTAGTCCTGGGAGCTGGAGAGGTCGTAGGCCACGGAGTAGACGGCCTCGGCGCGCCGGGCCGCCAGTGCTCGGCCCTGCTCGGAGGAGCCCGCCTGGAACAGCACCGGGTGGCCCTGCACCGGGCGCGGCACGTTCAGCGGCCCCTCGACCTGGAAGTAGCGGCCCCGGTGATCGATGGGACGGACCAGGTCGGGGTCGGCGAAGATCCCGTCCCGGTCGTGGTGGAAGGCCTCATCGCCCCAGGAGTCCCACAGCCGCAGTACCGCCTCCACGAACTCCTCGGCTCGCTCGTAGCGCTCCTGGTGCGGGGGCATGTGGTCGTAGCCGTGGTTGCGGGCCTCGGTGTCGAACATGGAGGTCACCACGTTCCAGCCCACTCGCCCCCCGCTGATGTGGTCCAGGGAGGCCAGCAGACGCGCGGCGTGGAAAGGGGTGTAGAACGTGCTGGAGACAGTACTGACCAGCCCGATGCGCTCGGTGGCCCTGCTCATGGCCGACAGGGCCGTCAGCGGTTCGAGGAACCACATGGGCCCGCCGTCGACGTTTCCCGCGGCGTGGCCGTCGGCGAAGAAGACCGCGTCCAGGCAGCCGCGTTCGGCGGTGCGGGCCAGTTCCTCGAAGTAGGTGATGTCACCGATCCGTTCGGCCGGTGAGTCGGGGCGGCGCCAGGCGGCCTTGTGGTGGCCGCACCCGAGGATGAACAGGTTCAGGTGGAGTCGGCGGTCAGGAGCGCTGGCCATCAGTTCGCCACCAGCCCGCCGTCGACGAGGAGGTTCTGGCCGGTGACCGCGCGCGCCCACGGTGAGGCGAAGTACAGGGCCGCGTCGGCGAACTCGGCCGGGGTGATGATCCGGCGCAGCGGGGTGGTCGAGGCGATCAGGTCGAAGACGTGCTCGGGGGTGGCGGAGCTGGCGTCGGTGGTGCGCAGCAGACCTCCGGAGACCATGTTGACGGTGATGCCGTCGGGGCCCAGGTCATGGGCGAGTGTGCGGGTCAGCGACAGCAGGGCCGCCTTGGCCGCGGTGTAGTCGTGGTAGGGCACGACCGGGTTCTGGAACAGGTTGGTGCCGATGTTGAGCACCCTGCCGAACCCGCGGGCGCGCATGGCGGGCAGAGCGGCTTGGACGGTGTTCAGAGCGCCGTGGACGGTACCGCTGAACTGCCGGTCGAGGTCTTGTGCGGTGAGTGTGTCGGCGTGGGGCCGGGCCTCACCGTTGAAGGAGAAACCGGCGAGCGCGTTGTTGACGACGGTGGTGACCGGGCAGCCGAAGTGCTCCTCGGCGGCCCGGAACATCGCGGCGACCTGTTCGGGGTCGCGGACGTCGGCTCCGAGGGCCCAGGCGCGTCCGGGGTGGGCGGCGGCGACCTCTCGAGCGGCCTCGGCGCTGGTGAGGTAGTTGATCACCACGCGGGCACCTTGGTCGAGGAAGGCCCGGACCAGGTGGGAGCCGAGCCCGCGGGCTCCGCCGGTGACGAGGACGGTCTGCTGGTCGATGGGGAGCGCGGTGTGGGGGGAGCTCATCGGTGGCCTTTCGACATGGGCGAAGGCGAGCCCCGCGGCCGCCGATGTCACAGGCCGTGTGTGGACATCCCTTCGCCAGCGTTAACCGGATCAGGTTCGACGGGTCTCTTCTCAGCCCGAAGACATGTGTTCGGGCACCCCGTGTCACTGCCGCTCAACGTAACCCATGGGCGCGCCCCCGGGCCACCGTCGGTGAACACGCCGCTGGAAGCTGTGCCCCTCACCCACGGGTGATTACTCTGTGAAGTTGTGCGAACACGGCTCGTTCGATCCGTCTCGGGGGCGGGCGGCGCTCCGGACGAGGACGCACTCGCGATCTCCGTCGACCAGCAGGGACCACCATGGCCATCTACCAGTTCATGTGCGACGAACACGGCGGGACCGAGCTCGAAGCAGCGATGGGGGCCGCGCCGCCGANCCCGCCGCCCCTGCCGTGCCCGGACTGCGACCGGCAGGCACGTCGGGTGTTCTGCGCCCCGATGCTCGCCCGCACGCCTCGTGCCGTGGCGGCCGCGTTCGAAAGCTCCGAACGCAGCGCGGACCGGCCGGACGTGGTCACGTCCCTGCCGTCCAGCGCCGGCCCGGCCCGCCGACAGCGCTACACACACGACCCGAGCCACCGACGGCTTCCCGAGCCCTGAGAACACCCACCTGAAAGGGAGGCGCTGATGCCCGAACAGCTTTTTCCGCTCGATTCGTCCAGACCGTTCACCGACCAGGAGATCACCGGACACAATCGCTACCACCCCGACATCCCTGCGGCCGTTCGGGTCAGACCCGGTTCCACCTTCCGGATGGACTGCCGTGAATGGTTCGACGGGGCGATCAAGAACGACGACTCGGCGGAGGACGTCCGCGACGCCCCGATGTCCAAGGTCCATGCTCTGTCGGGGCCGGTCAGGATCGAGGGGGCCGAGCCGGGCGACCTGCTGATCGTCGACATCCTGGACATGGGGCCGATCCCCCAGGAGGACTCCGGGCCCCTGGCCGGCCAGGGCTGGGGCTACACGGGGATCTTCGCCAAACGCAACGGCGGTTCGTTCCTCGTCGACCAGTTCCCCGACGCCTACAAGGCGGTGTGGGACTTCCACGGGGAGATCGCCACCTCGCGCCATGTCCCGGGGGTCTCCTTCACCGGCATCGCCCACCCCGGTCTGATGGCAACGGCCCCTTCCGCGGAGCTGCTCTCCCGGTGGAACCGCAGGGAAGGCGATCTCATCGCGACCGATCCGAACCGGCTCCCGCCCCTGGCGCTGCCGCCCGAGCCGCAGGAGGCGGTCCTGGGCACGCTGAGCGGCGCCGAGTTCGACCGGGTGGCGGCAGAAGCGGCCAGGACGGCCCCGCCCAGGGAGAACGGCGGCAACCAGGACATCAAGAACCTCACCCGAGGGACCCGCGTGTTCTACCCGGTGTTCGTCCCGGGTGCGAATTTCTCCGTCGGTGACCTCCATTTCTCCCAGGGGGACGGGGAGATCACCTTCTGCGGCGGCATCGAGATGGGCGGGTTCATCGACCTGCACGTCGACGTGATCAAGGGCGGCATGGACATCTACGGGGTGAGCGAGAACGCCATCTTCATGCCGGGAAAGACCCCGCCCCAGTACTCCGAATGGTTGGCCTTCTCCGGAACGTCGGTGACCCTGGAGGGCCGACAGCACTACCTGGATTCGCAGCTCGCCTACCAGCGCGCATGCCTGCACGCGATCGACTACCTGACCAAGTTCGGCTACAGCCCCGAGCAGGCCTACCTGCTGCTCGGCGCGGCACCGATCGAGGGACGCTTCTCCGGCGTGGTCGACATCCCGAACGCGTGTGCCACCGTCTACCTTCCGACCGCGATCTTCGAATTCGACGTGCGGCCCTCCGCGTCGGGCCCCGTACAGATCGATCCGGGGATCGGCGCGCCCCGGGCCGAGGGGGCGTGATCATGCGCCGTGCTCGAACCCCGTAGTTACCGAGCACCGACAACGCCGTCCTGGTCGGGCCCGACTCGCAGAGCCCCGGGCCCGACCAGATCCGCGCACCGTGTGGCCCCGGCGCAGGACCTCCCCACCACAAGAAACCCGGACGCCCGACCACACGAAGAGCTCGGCCCCCAGCACCGTGCACCTGCGCTGAGGTCCAGCCCCTCGCGGCGCCGCGCTGCTTCACGAGGGGATGATCCGGCCACAGAAAGCAGAAAGGCAAGGGGGATGATTTCCCTCCTTGCCATTTTCAATATATAGCACACCTGGGGGCTTGTGGCAAGAGCGGGGTCGTGCCGCAGAATCGTCGATCGAGGCCAGAATCCGATGCCGCGGTCGCCGCGAAACAGGTGCGCCATTGCCGAGGCGCCTGCGCGCGGGCAAGTCGGAACGGCAGTGGGTCTCGTGGCACGGATGTACCTGCCATGAGAACGCGCGGCGATTCTGGCCGACGTTCCATTGCGGAAAAAGGGGTTTCCATGATTGACGTGATCGTGGTCGGCGGCGGCCCGACCGGATCGATGTTGGCCGCCGAGTTGCGGCTGCACGGGGTGAGCGTGCTCGTGTTGGAGAAGGAGACGGAACCGACCGAGCACGTGCGCGCGCTCGGTCTGCACATGCGCAGCATCGAGGTGATGGACCAGCGGGGCCTGCTGGAGCGGTTCCTCTCCCACGGGCAGCAGTACCCGGTCGGCGGGTTCTTCGCCGGAATCGCCAAACCCGCGCCGGAACACCTGGACAGCGCGCACACCTACGTCCTCGGTATCCCGCAGACCACCACCGACCGTCTGCTGGCCGAGCACGCCACCGAGCTCGGGGCCGAGCTCGAGCGCGGCCGCGAACTGGTCGGCCTGGACCAGGACGAGCACGGGGTCACCGCCGAACTGGCCGACGGGACACGGTTGCGCTCGCGCTACCTCCTCGGCTGCGACGGCGGCCGCAGCACGGTGCGCAAACTGCTCGGGGTGGGTTTTCCCGGTGAGCCCGCCAGGGTCCAGACACTGCTCGGTGAGATGGAGGCGACCGAGTCCCCCGAGACGATCGCCGCCGTTGTCACACGAGTCCGCGAGAGCCAGAAACGGTTCGGTCTCGGTCCCCTCGAGGGCGGCGGGTACCGCGTCGTCGTGCCCGCCGCGGGGGTGGTCGAGGACCGCTCGGTCGAACCGTCCCTGGAGGAGTTCAAGCAGCAACTGCAAGAGGTGGCCGGAACAGATTTCGGCGTGCATTCCCCGCGCTGGTTGTCCCGCTTCGGCGACGCCACCCGGCTGGCCGAACGCTACCGGCAGGGCCGAGTGCTGTTGGCCGGGGACGCGGCCCACGTCCACCCGCCGGCCGGCGGCCAGGGGCTCAATCTGGGGATCCAGGACGCCTTCAACCTCGGCTGGAAACTGGCCGCGCAGGTCAACGGCTGGGCTCCCGAAGGGCTGCTGGACAGCTACCCCGCCGAACGGCGCCCGGTGGCCGCCGAGGTACTGGACAACACCCGAGCGCAGATGGAGCTGATGTCGACCGATCCGGGCCCCGGGGCCGTGCGCCGGCTGGTCTCGGAGCTGATGGACTTCGAGGAGGTCAACCGGTACCTGACCGAGAAGATCACCGCGATCGGGATCCGCTACGACTTCGGGGAGGAAGGCTCCGGCGAAGGACACGAACTGCTCGGCAAGCGGATGCGCGACCTTCGCTTGGGGCGGGGCCGCCTCTACGAGCTGCTGCACGGGGGCCGCGGGCTGCTCCTGGACCGGACCGGCCGCCTCTCGGTAACGGGCTGGCAGGACCGGGTCGACCACGTCGTCGACGGCAGCAGCGATCTGGAGGTGCCCGCCGTACTGCTGCGGCCGGACGGCCACGTGGCCTGGGCCGGGCAGGACCAGCAGGACCTGCTCGCCCGGCTGCCCACGTGGTTCGGCGCGGCCACCGGCTGAGCAGGCCGGCCTCTGACCCGGGGGCCGTCGCCGGTCTCCTCACGGGCGCTCAGTGTGCGCTGGGCGTGGACGGGAGAGCACGTGGCTCGGTATCGGACGCTGGTTCGTGGTCGCAGTGGGCCTCGCGGCGGCAGGCTACGGGCTGGTCGCGTTCGTCCACCTACGGAGTGTGCTCGCTCGGCAGCGTCAGGATCTCCGCCCCGTCGTCGGTGATGGCGATGGTGTGTTCGCTGTGCGCGGTCCGGCCTCCGGTCGCGCTGCGCAGCGTCCATCCGTCGGCGTCGACGACCAGCTGGTCGGTGTCGGCCATGATCCATGGTTCCAGCGCGAGCAGGAGGCCGGTGCGGAGCTTGTAGCCGCGTCCCGGCCGTCCGCTGTTCACCACGTGCGGGTCCTGGTGCATGGTGGTGCCGATTCCGTGGCCGCCGAACTCGAGGTTGATCGGGTAGCCCGCGTCCGAGAGCACGGTGCCGATGGCGTGGGAGAGGTCGCCGATCCGCGCGCCTGGGCGGGCTGCGGCGATGCCGGCCCTCAGCGCATGCTGGGTGGTCGCGATCATCCGCTGGTCCTCAGGAGAGCGGGTCTCACCGACGATGAAGCTGATCGCGGCGTCGGCGGCCACGCCCTGGAGTTTGACGGCGAGGTCGAAGGTGAGCAGATCGCCGTCGGCGAGGCGGTAGTCGTGCGGCATGCCGTGCAGCACGGCGTCGTTGACGGCGGTGCAGACGTAGTGCCCGAAGGGGCCGCGGCCGAACGAGGGGGCGTAGTCGACGTAGCACGACTCGGCACCGGCGTCGAGGATCATCTCTTTCGCCCATCGGTCGATGTCGAGCAGGTTCGTGCCTACGGTCGTGCGGCGCTTCAGGCTCTGGAGGATGCTGCCGACCAGGCGGCCGGTGTCACGCGCGCGGTCGACCTGGGCAGGGGTGAGGATCTCGAGCATACCGATAACTATACCGGTCAAAGAATACCGGTATTACAATGGGCGCATGGTCAGACTGCCGCTCACCCCAGAGGAGATCGAACGCGGGCAGCGCCTGGGCTCGCTGCTCAGGCTCGCCCGCGGGGAGCGTTCGATGTTCGAAGTCGCCCTCGCCGCACGAGTCTCGCCGGAGACGCTGCGCAAGATCGAGACCGGCCGCGTGGCCACCCCGGCGTTCTCGACCATCGCCACCCTCGCGCAGGTGCTGGGGCTCTCGCTCGATGAGGTCTGGGCGCAGGTCTCCGCGGCCCCGGCGACCTCCCACCGGTAGGGGGCCGGTCTGCTCCGGATCGCGTGATGCTGTGCAGCCGTGGTCGCCGCGACCGTCTGCGGCACACCCGGCAGGTTCCGGGTGCTCACGGGCGAGCGACCCACCGGTGCACCCCACCTGGGCCATGGCTTCGGACGATCCATGAACGCGTCCGGCTCCAGGCGCGGGGCGTGAAGACCTACCTCATCCTCGCTGACTACTTCGCCGCCTGCCGCGCCTCTTTACGGGCGCGGGCCTTGAGCCGCCTGCGGGCGGACCCGGTCCGCTTCTGAGGACCAGCAGGACCTGCTCGCCCGGCTGCCCACGTGGTCCGGCGCCGCCACCGGCTGAGCAGGTCGGCCTCTGACCCGAGGGCCCGAGGCCGGGAGGAAGAACGTGCCCAGGCCGCGAGCGCAGCCGGTCAGCCCGCGTGAGGCGCGCCCTGCCCCAGCGCGTGCTCCACGCGCAGTCGTTGGGTGTGGTGCATCTCCAGAGCCGCCACCTCCTCGGGGGTGAACCAGCCCACCTGGCGGGACTCCTCACTGACCGCGAGCCCTCCCCCGACGACCCGGGCACGGAAGCACACGTTGAACTGGCGGCGCACTTCCCCGCCGCTGTAGGCGATCACGTGCCGGGCGTCGGTGTAGGTGCCCACCAGGCCGGTCACCTCGACCTCGTAACCGGTCTCCTCCCGCGCCTCACGCGCAGCCGCCTGCGGCAGGCTCTCGGTCATCTCCATGACCCCGCCCGGCATCGCCCACAGCCCGTTGTCCGCCCGCTGCTGCAACAGCAGACGCCCCTGCTCGTCGAGGACGGCCGCGGTGGCCGCGACCACCACGCTGTTGGGAACGGGCGCGTCCGGATCGTCGTAGTACTCGGTACGGACCATGAACTCAGGAACTCCTCGAGGGGTCGGGGGGTTGCGCCGTACGGCGTCCATTCTGGCGGCACAGTCCTCGATCCGTCCCGCAAACCCCGCAGCAACCGGTCGGCGCCGGCTAGCCACGGCAGCGTCCCCACGCGGGCCCGTGTTCTGGGACGGCACTCGCCGTTGCGTGAGCTCTCGGGCGCTGCGGCGCCGAGGTCCCGGAATACGAGGTTCCCAGCGGTGTTGCCCTGACCATGAAGAAAATCGGATTCCTGTCCTTCGGCCATTGGACACCGTCACCGCGCTCCCAGGTGCGCTCGGCCTCCGATGCGCTGCTGCAGTCGATCGACCTGGCCGTGGCCGCCGAGGAGCTGGGTGCCGACGGCGCCTACTTCCGGGTGCACCATTTTGCGCGGCAGTTGGCCTCGCCCTTCCCGCTGCTGTCCGCGGTCGGCGCCCGGACCAGCCGGATCGAGATCGGCACCGGCGTGATCGACATGCGTTATGAGAACCCCCTGTACATGGCCGAGGACGCCGGCGCCGCCGACCTCATCTCGGGCGGGCGCCTGCAGCTCGGGATCAGTCGCGGGTCGCCGGAACAGACCGTCCGGGGCTACGAGTACTTCGGCCACCGCCCGGCGGAGGGTTCCACCGACGCCGACATGGCTCGGGAACACACTGCCTCCCTGCTCCAGGCGTTGGAGGGGGAAGGCTTCGCCGAACCGAACCCGCAGCCGATGTTTCCGAACCCGCCCGGCCTGTTGCGCATCGAGCCGCACTCCGCCGGGCTGCGGGAACGCATCTGGTGGGGCGCCGGGAGCAGGTCCACCGCCCGCTGGGCCGGTGAGCAGGGGATGCACCTGATGAGTTCGACGCTGCTGACCGAGGACACGGGGGTGCCCTTCCACCAGTTGCAGGCGGAGCAGATCCAGGACTTCCGTGAGGCCTGGAGCGCCGCCGGCCACCGGCACGAGCCCCGTGTCTCGGTGAGCCGCAGCATCTTCCCCCTGGTGAGCACGTTCGACCGGCAGCTGTTCGGCCGCGAGACGGCCAGCAGCGACCAGGTCGGTCACCTGGAGGAGGGGCCGGCCCGCTTCGGCAAGACCTACGCCGGCGAACCGGACGAGCTCGTCGAGAAGCTGGCCGGGGACGAAGCCGTCGCCGCAGCGGACACGCTGTTGATCACCGTGCCCAACCAGCTCGGGGTGGACTACAACGCCCACATCATCGAGAACCTGCTGCGCTACGTCGCACCGGGGCTCGGCTGGCGCTGAGGTGGTGCGCCGCCCGGGGCCGTGTCGGGACGGCGAACCCGTCCCGAGGGCGGTGTGGGACTAGGTTGAAGGGATGAGCCGGAGGGAGCGCATCTATTCCGTTCTGGTCGAGCGCAACCAGGACACCGAGCAGGAGCTGCCCGAAGGCGTGCGGCACAACATCGCACGCAACGGTCTGCGCCTGGTCTCGGCCAGTGCCCTGCAGGCCTCCGGCGACCAGACGGTCAACGCCTCGACCGTCCTGCCGTGGCTGTTCCACGCCCTGGGCGTGCCTTCGGCCCTGGTCGGTGTGCTCGTGCCCGTGCGCGAGTCCGGATCGATGCTGCCCCAGGCGTTGCTGACCCCGTTGATCCTGCGGGCCCGGCAGCGCAAGTGGGTCTTCGTCCTCGGCTCTCTCGTCCAGGCCCTCGCGGTGGCGGTGATGGCGGGGACCGCAGCGCTCGGGCACGGGGTCGCCGCCGGGGTGGCCATCGTGGCCGCTCTGGCGGTCTTCTCCCTGGGCCGGTGCCTGTGTTCGGTCTCGACCAAGGACGTGCAGGGCCGCACCGTCCCGGGCGGGGAGCGGGGACAGATCAACGGGTTGGCCACCACCGCCTCGGGGCTGGTGGCCATCACCTTGGGCCTGGGGATCCGCTTCTTCGGCGGGCAGGACCTGGAGGCCGGGCAGCTCGTCTGGGTTCTGGCCGCCGGTGCCGCGCTGTGGGTGGCGGTCGCGTGGATCTACGCCGGGCTGCGGGAGCCCTCCGGTTCCGACGGCGGGCAGTCGTCGGGCTCGGCGGACCCGGCGGGCACTCCGGCCGGGGACGCCGGGGACGGCGAGGCCTCCGGTGGTGATTCCACAGAGCAGCCGGGGTGGTTCGGCCGGACCTACCGGATGCTGCGCGCGGACCGCACCTTCCGGCACTTCGTCGCCGTGCGCGGTTTCCTCCTGGTCTCGGCGCTGAGCCCGCCGTTCGTGGTCACCCTGTCCACCCAGTACGGCACCACCGGCCTGGGCGGGCTGGGCGGATACATTATCGCTTCCGGGGTGGCCGCCCTGTTGGGCGGGCGCATCTTCGGCCGGCTCGCCGACAGGTCGAGCCGGACGCTGATGAGCGTGGGAGCGGCGTTCGCCTCGGCCGTGACGCTCGCGCTGGTGCTGGTGGTGTCCTGGCCCGGTTTCACCGGCGATGCGGGGTGGAGCTCCGGGCTGTTCATCACCTGCTACTTCCTGCTGACCCTGACGCACATCGGTGTGCGGGTGGCCCGCAAGACCTACGTCGTGGACATGGCCGAAGGCGACCGGCGGACCACCTACGTCGCGGTGTCGAACTCGGCGCTGGGGATCGTCCTGCTCGTGGTCGGCGGGATCAGTTCGCTGCTGGCTCTTCTGGGTGTGGTGTGGGCGCTGGTGTTCCTGGCCGCTCTGGGGCTGGTCGGGGTGGTGGCCGGGAGCCGGCTGCCCGAGGTCTCCCGGGGGTAGGGCCTCGCCGGCCGGGCCGGCCCCGGTTCAAGAATCGCGGCGCGAACCCCAAGGGGTGGTCGGCTGGAGCACGGCCTCGCTCAGGGCTTGAGAGCGCAGTCGAGTGATCTCCTGGTATTCGGGGTCGGCGACCATACGGCTGAACGTCTTCCTGTCGGGGTAGCGCACGATCAGCACCGCGTCCCAGTCCTGGCCGTCCTCGGCGACCAGGGGCGGGGCTCCTTCACCGGCGTAGAGCACCTCGGCGCCGTACTTGTGCAGGAAACCGGCGGCCTTGCGCGAGTACTCCTCGTAGGAGGCACGGCCCCCGGGAGCGAACCGCAGCAGGTTGAGCATGACGACTGGACCGCCCGGGTCCTCTTCCAACATCTGCGCCAGAGCCGTGCCTGTGGGGTCGACTGCCATGGTGGCCTCCTGTGCGGTCGGGGGTGCGCCGAGCGTGAGCGCATGACGCCCGCAATGATAACCAACCGGTCGGTATGTGGTGTGGGCGGGCGCGCTCCGGAGGGCCGGCACGGCACACTCGTCTGGTTCCACCCCTGCCATGGCGGCTCACGGTCGCTCGCTCAGTCGCCCTCTCCCCTGCCTTGGGAGGGCAGCGCCACTTCGTATCCGGTGTCGACCTGCCCGGGTGTTTCGGGAAGGCAGCTCTGACCGCCCCAGACGATGATTCCCGCCTCTGTCGGGGACATGGCGGACCCTGCTCCGCAGCTGCGAGACTCATCGACCTGAGTGGCGTGGAAGAAGAACTCGCCGTCCGCCACCTCGTAGGAGCTGATTCCCAGCGGGGACGCAGAGATCAACGCCCCATCTCGGGCCCACATCACTCCAGTGTCCGGAAACGACGTGCTGTAGGGGGTGTGGAAGCTACTTCTGTGCGCCGTGTCCACGTGCTCCCAACCCCTGCCGTCTTCTCCGTCTGCAGTGCGCATGATGTGGATTTCGCCATCCGACCGGAGAAGCACGTAGACGGCCCCCTCTTCTGAACGAAGGATCCCGTAGTCCATGGCACCTTCGGAGTCGGGGACCGGTAGATGGGTGATCGGGGACAGATCGAGCGCCCGTCTGTGCACGAGGGCAAGGCCGTCATCATATTCCTCGAGGGAGTAGAATTCACCTTCTGGGCCACGGCCGGGTTCATGGTCGGCGGGAAGGACCCGGTGTACCTCGCCCTGGGTTTCTTCCTTGATCCAGGTGTCCTCCTCAGGACGGTAGGCGTAAATGCCCTCGGAGGCGTGGAAGAGCATCAGGTCTCCTACCGTCACCCCGTCCTTTCGAAAGCCGGATCCGGGGGTGAAAGGTGGAGGAGTCAGGGCCTGCCACTCGCCCAGGTCGAGGTCCAGGTGGTATCCCGAAACCGAAAAATCCTCGGTAGGGCTCGACGGAGGAGCCTCGAAGACCGCCAGACCTGTGGCGTTCGCGGCCGCTACATGACCGTACGGAGCGCGCATCGGAGGGGCCGGCAGCATCCTCCATTCTCTGGTGACGGTATCGTAAGCCGCCCCGTCATCATGGTATTCCTCATCGGCCCTTTCCCCGGAGGATCCACCCCAAACGACGAAATCATCGCCGATGAGGAACCCCGAGCTCCCCTCTCGTGCCGAAAGCGGGCTTTCCGGGAGCTCCGACACCGCCACGTCCATCTCTGAATGCCCTTTTTGCTGACGTACTAGTGGGATGACAGCCACGAGCAACAGGAACAGGCAGAAAGCGACAGACAGAACCAGTCGTGTTCTGCTTTGGCAGACCCGCCCCGATGAACTTGCCGCGGTCACGTTCACACAACCTCCGTAGGGCAGTCTTCCGGCCCGACCGCCGAAACATGGTCCCCACCCTCGGCCCCAGGAGACCGGAGACCCTCTCGCTTCGACGGGTCAGGAAATCGTCCGCCCTCAGCCGTCCTTGAGGCGCGCCAGGACCTGTGACGACGGCAGGTTCTGGGCGCCCTTGTCCTGCTCCCAGGGGTCGAACACCGTAGCGGCTGTCTCAGCCATCTCGGGGGGAAGACCGGCAGCGGCCAGACTTTGGGACACCTCCCGCATTTCCGGGGCCCGACGCCAGGCCTTCGCGGCCACACCGGTCAAGGAATCCGGAGCGGCCGGAGGGGAGTTGGCAAGCGGCGCGCCTCCGCGCTCAGGTGTTCCTCCACCCCGTGGGCATGCTCCAAGGCCTGCGCGAGTACCGGTGAAGAGTTCCGCCACTGTCGCCACCGCTGATGCTTCCCCGGAGGGGTAGAGGTGGGTGGCGACGGAGCCGACGGGTGGCAGGCCGATGACGCATCCGTCCACAACTCGTGCTCTGTGGCCTGCCATGCCGGCCGCGATCCGGTCCACACGTTCGGGGCTGATGGCGTTGACCCCGACGAAGACACCGGTGAACCCGCATGCCCTCACCGAGTTCGCTGTCTCTTCCGCCGATGCAGGCGGGCACAGGGAGATGACCAAGGATGCCCGCTTTGACGAGCTCGCTTCCCACTGCGGCGCCCATCCCGCCAGGAGGTAGCAGGCCGACGGTGATCGCAGTGGTCATGGCGTGTGTCCTCCGGGACGATCAGGGGGCGGTGGGGCACAGAAGCCGATCATCTCATCACGGCCACAGCAGTGCTCCGGGGGCCGGCTGGCCCGGCCAACGTCGGTCGACGCCTTCCATGGAGCTGGGCATGGTGTGGCTCCGGGTGTTGGAACCCGACAACGTCGACCGCAACGCCTACACCGAGGCGGGGCTCAGAAGGCCGGCGCTATACGCAGCGCAGGCACCTGGCTGGGCCGCTGCCACAGGTCAGAGCCGGGAACCATCACCGGCTCCCAGGCTTTGCCGGTCCCCTGTCGCGGCGGTCTGAAGCTGTTCTCGGTGGCGCCGGCGCGCGGCGCACTCCCCCATGCCGTTAGACTCCGGATTCGGAAATTTAGCGTTGCTCACGTGAGCCACATCCGGGATTGTAACGTTCATGGGAATGAGAATAACATTCGGATTCATTTCTGGCCTCCTCTTCGGGGCTCTATCCATTACGCTTGGCCTACTCCTGTCATTGCTCGGCGCCACCCTCGGGACCGGTGGCGCCGCCGACACTTGGGTTTTTCGAGTCAACAACGTTCCTGAAACGAATTCAATCCCCTTGTTCGAGCTTCGATGGGCTCGCGCCTTTCTCGTTTGCCTCGTTTCCGGGGCAGTCTTTGCGTCTCTGAATTATCTGCGAACCAAATAGGAAGGGCGTGGAAGCTGCCACGTCCTGCATCAGAACACAAGAGACTCAGAGATCACCCCGCGGAGTCCGCCCACCGTCTTCCCGAAGGTAGGAGCCCCTCTCGACCAGCCCCCTCCGGTCGGCGTGCACGTCCCTCCGTGCGGGCAACGGGCGGTGGGCACGGGCCCGCACGGCACAGGCGCTCCGAGCGCCCTCACAATCCCTC
>NZ_ANBE01000064.1 GCF_000341145.1 Nocardiopsis xinjiangensis YIM 90004 | reverse complement strand
TACTGACGACCACGTAGACCGTCAGGTGTTGCGAGGACCCCAAGAATCCGCCGTTGCCGGCGGGGCCGTTCTCCTGCGGGCCCGGTCCCGTCCCGGGGCCGCAGTCCCTGCCCGGCCGTCCTCCCGCGCCCGGGGCTGGACCGCCGAGTGCACCGGAGGCAAGGCTGCTCGGAGTCTCCCGGGCCCCTGGGCGAAGAACGGCAGGCATGGACGACGAACCCGTCATCGACACGAGTACCCCCACTCGCGGGGCGGGGTCGGGAAAAGTAGGCACAAACGCGGAATACCGGGCGAGTGACGTGTGTCACAGTCAATATGAACGGGCAGCAAACGCCGGCCCCGGGCTCCGGTGGCGAGGGACCGGACCGGCGCTCATCCAGGATCGCGCTCGCCGTCGCCGTGCCCCTCTCCGTCTTCCTCGCAGGGGTGCTCTGCCTGGCCACGGTGATCGCTCTGACCATGCTGGTGACGCGTGCGCCCGAATCGGGGACGGGGGAAGGAGCGCCGACCGCTGTCGAATCCGAGGAACCCCGAGGCGAACAGGAACCGGAAGAGGAGAGCGGCCCTGGCCCCGACTCACAGACCCGTTCCTCCGAGGAGGGTGCTTCCGGAGGCACCGGGCAACCGGCGCCCGAGGTCCCCCCGAGCGCCTACGACGGCACCTCCACGTGGTCGGGGGACTTCAGGGTCGAGTGCGAGACCGCCTACACCGACACCACCATCACCGACGGGATGGGTACCAGCCAGGCCGCACCGGACGGGTCGGAGTTCCACATCTACCGGCTCCACGTCACCAACGAAGGCGACGTACCGGACCTCTTCGACAACGCGGGCACCACCGCGACCACCACCGACGGACGGGAGTTCACCAACGACGAGGAGGCCGAGTGGACCGTCGCCTGGGACTACTTCTGGGAGGACATCGACCCCGGGCAGACGGTGACGACCTACGTCGTGCTCACGGCCCCCGAGGGGACCCAGTTCGCCGAGGTCCGCATCGGCGGGGACGCCGTGCTCGAACCCCGGACGTGACCTGCCCGCGGCGCCGGGCGGGCCACACGGGCGCCGGTCGAGGCGGGGCCTGAGGCCGCCGGTCCGGTGCCGTAGGCTCTCCACCGACCACAGGTGTTCGAGTGAGAAGGGGGAGAACGCGCGATGGCCGCCCGCAAGAAGAAATCGAAGCGCCGTCCCGGGCGCGGTAAGGGTGCCAACGACATCCACCGGGGCCCCACACGCGATCCGGGACCGACCGGCAGTGTGGGGTGCTGGGTCCTCCTGTTCTCGATGGTCGGCATCGGGCTCATGATCCTGCTGTTCGAGCTGTTGGGATGACTGCCGCCCCCTCAGGTCCACACCGCGCCCAGGGTCTGCCGGGACCGGCGCTCCCGCTCCGGGCGGCCCCTGGGCGGGGCACAATGGGGAACATGCCGCGACGCCGTTCACGCACCAGCCCGTCCGTTCCCGCAGCCGGCGCCGACTGCCCTTGTGGCAGCGGCCGTACCTACGCGGAGTGCTGCGGCCTCCTGCACGCGGGCACCTCCCGTGCCTCCACGGCCGAGCAGTTGATGCGCTCGCGCTACAGCGCCTTCGCCGTCGGAGACCAGGCATACCTGCGCCGCAGCTGGCACCCCGACACGTGCCCGCCCGACCTGCGGCCGGACGCCGGGACCACGTGGACGGGACTGGAGATCCTCGCGGTCTCGGAGGGTACACCGTTCCACCGGGAGGGGACGGTGGAGTTCGCGGCCCACTACCGCGATGCCTCGGGGCCGGGACAGATGCGAGAGCACAGCCGTTTCGTGCGCCACGAGGGCGCCTGGGTCTATCTCGGAGCGCTCACAGAGCGCTGAACCCTCGCCCGAGCGCTCCGGCAGGGACGGAAGGGCCCGCACAAGCCCGAGGAAGGCTCCCGTGCCCGCTCCGGGTGCAGGCGCAGCAGGCACGGAAGTGGGNCCGCCGCCCCGGCCGGTCCGCGGAAGGGAAGCGGACCGGCGTTCCCGGGCAGGCCGTTCCTCGAACCGTTGCGGGCTCGGAGGTCTTCTGCGCAATACGTCCCAGGGCTACTGGGGCGGCCCGCCGCTGCTGCGCCGCCGCCAGAGGCGCGGCGGTGGCAGAGGCACACAGCGGCGTGCGAGGTCGGCGGTCGGGCGGTCGGGATGGTGGTCGGCCAAGGCCTGCAGCGCCGCGGTGGCGGCGGGATGGCCCGAGGCGACGAAATCGGGGATCAGGCTCCGCAGGCTCAGGGTGAGCACGTCGGCCCCGGGGTCCGCCAAGGCCCGGGCGAGTTCCGCCTCTCCCTCCAGGGCCGTGGCGGCCACCAGGTCCACGGCGGCCCAGGGCCCCTGTTCACGCAGGACCTTGTCGTACTGGTCGGCGGCCAGGGTCCCCGACGCGAGCAGGACGTGCCCGGCCATGGCGGCGGCGGGGTCGGGTGCGGTGCGGGTGAGCATCCGCAACCGTTCGAGCAGCTCGGAACTGACGGTGTCCAGGGCGCGGGCGGCGTGCACCCGGCGCAGGGCCATGCCGGGCGACTCGACGGCGGGACCGATCTCCCGGAGCGCCTCGGCGGGCTCACGCGCGGACATCCAGGTGTCCACGGCCACGAGCCGTCCCTCGTGGGAGAAGCCGGACAGGGAGTCGAGGAAGGCTTCCGCGGACACGTCGGCGTAGTCGTCGATGAGCGGGGCGGGCACACCTTCCGCGAGCAGCAGGTGGCGGACCCCGAAGCGCCCCAACGGTGTCAGGTGCACCAGATGGGTGTGTTCGGCGCAGGACCCGCCGCGCTCGTGGTTGCCCCAGGCGGCGGGGTCGGGGCGGTACACCTCCACGGCCCCGGTCTCCGACAGCCACTGCAGCAGGGGCAGAAGGGCCTCCTGCGCGTGCCGGTGGGTGAGGGCGTCGGTGTGTTCGCTGCCGGCCAGACCGTCGGTGACCAGGTCCTCCAGGCACAAGCGGGAACCGTCGAGCGTTTCGTAGAGCCTGTGCAGGGCCTGGGAGACCAGGCGTGGTCCGGCTGCCTCCGGGACGACGGTGGTCAGGACCTTGTCGGACTCGTCGACGGCCCAGGAGAGGAGCCCCGCCCACCAGTGCATGATCTGGCCGGGTTCGTCGAAGCGCTCCTCCAGTTCCCGGCTGGGGCGGGCCTGACCGGCCGAGGCGTCGATCATGTTCAGGTGTACGGCGGCGCGCCAGGGGATGGCCAGCCGGGAAGCCTCCGAGGCCGAGCGCAGGCTCTGCAGCCACAGGGTCCGACTGTCCTCGCAGGTGAGTTCGTGCGGCCACAGTCCCAGGTCCTCGATGGCCTCGCGCGCCATGGCGAGCTCGGGCATGAACTCGGGGGTGACCGGTGTCGTGGGCGCGCTCCACAGGGCGAGGTTGAGGGCGTCGGCCATCAGGGGGCTGTGGGCGGCCTCGAAGACCAGGAGCTCCTCCGGTTGGAGGGCCACGAGCCGTGCCGAGGTGCGGTGCTGGTAGGCGGACGAGGTGTGGTGAGAAGGCACTGGCGCTCCCTGGAGGTCTCTTGTGACGCCGGGGCAGCTCCACTTCTATCGCCCCGGTGGCCGGTGGTGGGCCGGTTTTGGCGAACATCTCGGCACGAGTGCGCGGCCGGTCCGTACCAACCGGGAGGAACCGGTGGTTCACGCGGATCTTCCGTGCCGGAGGGAAGAGTGGACCGGAGGCAACGGCGGGTATGGGGGTGTCCGGGGCCGGTGGCTCCGGACGACCGGAACCCGGAGCAGGGGTGCCGCGGGACGGCGGGGCCGCGCGTGGGAGGCGGCCCCGCGTGTTCAGCGCAGATGCGAGGCGCCGTTGACGTCCAGAACGGTGCCCGAGGACCACACCGCCTCCGGTGAAGCCAGGTAGTGCACCGCGGCGGCGACCTCCTCGGGGGTGGCCACACGCCCGAAGGGACTGTCGGAACGCACCGCGTCGGTGAGACGGTGCGCGACCCGCTCGGTCTCCACGAACCCCGGGGCGACGGAGGCCACACCGATTCCGTGCGGGGCGAGCGCGACCGCCAGCGACTGCCCCAGCGAGTGCAGCGCCGCCTTGCTCGCCCCGTAGGCCGGGTGGTCGGGTTCGCCCCGGTAGGCGCCGCGCGAGCCGACGTTGACGATGCGCCCCGGCACACCGCGCTCGATCATGTTCCGGGCGAGGAGGTGGCTGAGGTCGGCGGCCCCGAACACGTTGACGTCTATGGTGTGCCGCCACACCCGCCGCCACTCCTGGTGGTCGACCTCGGTGAAGGGCTGGGGCAGGTTGACGGCGGCGTTGTTGACCAGCACGTCGATGGTGCCGGCGTGGTCCACGGCCCGCTCGGCCAGGGACGCGGCACCGTCGGGGTCGGACAGGTCGGCCTGGAGCAGGAGGTGGCCCCGGCCGGGCAGCCCGGCCAGGGTGTGCTCGGCCTCCTCACGGCGGCTGCCCCAGTGCGCGATCACACGGTCGCCGCCCTGTGCGAAGGCGGTGGCGACGGCGCGGCCGATGCCGCGGGCCGCACCGGTGACCAGGACGGTACGGGGCCGGGCGGGGGCGGTGCTCGGCCCGCCGGAGTGAGGCGAAGGTGGCATGGGCGGAATTCTAGTGCTGTGTCGGTCAGGGTCTGCCCGTTACGGACCGGCGCGAGGGGTGAACCCTAGCGCCCCTCCGTGTGTGCGCTGGGGCCGGGACGCAAGGCGAAGGGAGCCCCGAAACCGGTGAGCCACTCCTCCTCGCGCAAGTGGTGGAAGATCCGGTCGGTGACGTCGTGGTCGGGTGCGCGCCGGGCCGGCCACCCGAACTCGTCACAGATCATCGACCAGCTGGGGCCGTGGCCGTGCGCTCGACGGTAGGCCCCCACCCACCGCGCGACCTCGGCCTCCCGGCCCAGAACGAGGGCGNGTCGGCGCGTTCCTGCCCCGGCCGGTCCAGCGGGGTCGAGGCGGGGGTGACCTTCGCAGGTGTGGCCGGCGGGTACGGGGTGGGCGCCATCGGACCGGTGACCTCGGTCAGGGAGACCTCGACCGGGTCCTGAGCGAGATCGGGCCGGGTGATCCACTCGATGCGCACCAGCCATTCCAGGAGCTCGACCAACTCCATCGGGCCGCTGAGCGCGCACGCCTCGATGATGCGCTCGGCCGGCAGAGAGATGTTCCCGTCCTGGTCGGCCCGGGAAGCCAGGTAAGCGCCCAGCACACGCAGCCGCGCGGGTTTCTTGCGCATCTTGCGGTGGTTGATGGCGCGGGTGTACCACCCCGACGCGCGGGTGCGCACGGCCTCCACCACCTGCCACGGATTGCCGTGGAAGGAGGGCATGTCACACATCTCCGGGTGCATGGGATCGGCGGCCAGGATGCGTTCGGGGGTCGAGCCCAGCCACCCCGAGGAGGTCAGGGACGCCAACGACGGTTCGGGGTTGTCGATACGCAGGATCTTCATGTCGTGGGCGAGCACGTACGAGAACCCGCGGATGGCGGCGCGCAGGGCGAGGGCCACGGCGAGCATGCGGCTCTCGGGGTCCTCCCCGGCACGGTCCTCGATCACCCGGTCCCACACATCGCGCAGGAGCTGTGACTGGTCGGGGTTGATGGGCAGGATGCGTTTCTTGGCCGGGGCTTCCTCGCCGGTGGACCGGGTCTCTTTCGGCGGACGCAGCGCGGGGTTCCATCCGGGCGGGTTGCTGATGCCTTGTTCGGCGCAGAGTTCGCACGCCATGGCGGCGGCCAGGTCCGGGCCGGGGCGGTGGTACTGGATGCGCTTGGACCCCGGTGGTGTGGGGCCATCGCTGTCCGTGGTGCTGTCGGTCATGCTCAGGAGGGTAGCGAGGCGATAGGCCGGTGTGGCCGGGAAACGGGGATTGGAAGAGCCCGGATCGCGGGGAGGCGCGAATCAGGGGTCCGGGGACTCCGGGCACCAGCGCCGGTGGAGGCAGGAGGCGCACGCGGGGCCCGGGGTCGGTGCGTGCACGGTGTCCTGGTGCCACGGGGAGGCGAGCTCGGAGACCACCGCGGCGGCGCGCTCGCGCAGTCCGGGCGCGAACGGATCGAAGGTGTGGACCCGGGCGCCCTGCGGGGTGAGGCTTTCCAGTTCCACCCGGGAGCGGGGGCCGGGGGTGATGGCACCGGAGGCGAACAGCAGCACGGACAGGGCCAGGTCGGGATGGCGGGTGAGCAGGTCGGCTCCGTCCGGCCCGGACGGGGTCCCGGTGACCGCGGTCTGGCGCTGGACCCAGGAACCCTCGTCCCGGTGGAGCAGATCGACGCGGGCCAGGACGAGCACGTCGGCGAGGGGATCCTGCAGCGGCAGCCGCAGCCCTGCGTGCACGGGGGCGCCGGCGGTGACGGCGTGCAGGGCGCAGGTGCGGGTGTGGGCCGTGAGCAGAGCGGCCACACCCGGGTCCGCGGCCGCGGACCCGGGCCGGGGCGTGCAGGCCCGGCGCGGCGAGCGGGCGTGTTCGCGGGCCAGGTGGGCGCGCACGGCGGCCTCGCGGGAAGGCGCCTGCCCGGGGAGGCCGAGGTCGTGCAGGTGGGCCGAGGCGGGGCAGGCGCGGTGGCGCACCCCGGTCTCCACCGACCACGTGCGCCGTGGGCGGGAACGGTCGCGAAACCCCAGGAGACCGGGGACCCGCGCGGGCGCGTCGCAGCCCCGGTGGAGCTTGCAAGGGGCGCAGTCGGGGCCCGGGACCCGCGCCCCGGCGTGTGAGGCGAGGGCGCGCAGGGCGGGCCTGCCGTGTCGGCTGTACAACTGCTCGGCCTCGGCGGGGGTGCCGTCGAACCGGACCCGCTCGGCGCCGTCGGCACAGGACACGTGCAGCACACGCACCCGGTCCGGCGGGGACACCTGCCGGCGGGTCGGCAACGGGTGGCCTGCCCGGTGGCGCCAGGGTTCGGCGCCCATGGCCGCACGGTCGACCGGGGCGCCGGTGGCCAGGACGTGGGCGGCGACCGCCTCGGCCGGGCCCGGAACGTGGTCGGCGGGCGCGCCGGCCACGGGCACACGCAGTTCACGGACCCGCTCCGTGCCCTCCAGGAACGTGTAGCCGCGCCCGCGGGCCAGGACCTCGTAGGTGCGCGCGCCGGGGGAGCGGTACCGGGGCGGGTACCGGAGCAGCCACGGTTGCGCGCACGGCACGCGGACCGGGCCCTGCAGCTCCTCCAGGGCCCCGAGCCAGGTACGCACCGTGTGTTCGACCCAGGTGAGCAGCCCCTCGTGGAGCGGGGCCAACGGGGTCCCCAGGTGCTCGTGCGGGCGTTCGCCCGGGCGCGGCAGGTGCGCGCATGCTTCCTCGATCGTGCGGCCGCCGAGTTCCACCAGGTCCAGGGCCGCGCCCAGCGCGGTGAACGGGTCGGTGCACAGCGGGGCCGGCTTGTGACGGCCGGAGTGCTCGACCGTGTGGTCGAGCGAGGCGCGCCGGTGCGTGGGGCAGTGCCCAGGGCGCGCGCCCAGGACGTCGGCGGGGATGCGCACACACGGGGTGTGCGGGGTGCGGGTGCGGTCGGACACGGTGCTCTTCCTCCGTGCGCCCGGGGCGCGGATCGTGTTTGCTCGCCGGTGGCCTCACGGGTCGGAGAGCGCAGCCACGAGGGCGGCGTGGATCTGCCGCACCCTGTCGCGGTCACGGCCGGTACGGGTCCGGTAGGCCACACTCACCCGGGAGTGCCCGACCTCGGTGATCGTGCCCGCGTAGTGGTTCCGTGCCGACCGGAACGTCACCGCCTGCCCGACCGACAGATGGCAGATCGCCCGNGGGCCCCCAGCGCCGCCGCAGCCACTCGGCCTCCTGTTCCGCGCGGTGCCGGCGGCGGACCTGCAGGCGGCATTCGTGGGCCAGGTGCGGGAACCGCGCAGCGACGGCCTCACACGCCTGCCGGTGCCTCAGGGCGCTGCGGTCGCGCGAATAGTCGGTGTACTCGTTTCTGAGGTGATCGACGACCAGACGTTGCAGAGGCAACCCCTGCCCAGGGGATCCACGCAGGGTGTCCAGGGCCCGCGGGTGGTCACGGGCCAGGGAGAAGAGCCGGTCGGTGTTGGAGGGGAACCAGGTCGAGACCATCGGACACTCCGGTCGTCGCATGGGCGTGTTACCCACCATGGTGCGACGGATCGCACGCTCGTGGGCGGGCCTGTGGACAACTTCGGCAAGCCACGCGCGAGGGTGCGGAGAAGTCGGGGAACATCGGGGGTGATCAGGTTGAATGACGTCCATGATCGTGCGTCGAGTACTTCCCGATGAGATGAACGCCGTCAGCGCGCTGCGTGAGACCGCCTACCGGGCCGACGGTCTGTTGAAGGCCAACCCCGACTACGTACAGGCCCTTCGTGACCTGGGCACGGACGGACACGGTGAGGTGTTGGCCGCGGCCGAGGACGACCAGCTCCTGGGCACCATCATGTTCGAACCCTGGAGCGAGCGCAGTGAGATCGCGCGCGGGGCCGACGAGGCCGAGATCCGCGCCTTCGCCGTCGCGCCCCAGGCCCGCGGCCGCGGCGTGGGCAAAGTACTGGTCAACGCATTGGTGGAGCGCGCACGCGAGGAGAGCGTCTCGCGGCTCGTGCTGCTCTCGCTCCCGGAGATGGTCTCGGCCCAGTACGTGTACCGGGCGCGCGGTTTCGAGCGGGTCCACGAACGCGACCGGGAGCCGAGACCGGGCGTGCGGCTCATGGCCTACTGCCTCGCCCTCAAGGAGTGAGCCCGGGCCCGGCCGGGGGCGGGCCCGGGCTCACATGAGGGCCTCCGCGGCCCGGGCGTTCTCGGCGGCCCGGGCCGTTTCCGGTCCCCATGAGCCTTCCGCGAGCAGGTCCAGCACGTGCGCCGCGCGCGGGTGCCCGCTCAGCACGATCGTGCGGACCAGTTCCCGCGCGCGCGTGCTCAGACGGGGGTCCTCGGGCGGTGCGGTCCCGGCCTCCATGAGCAGGGCATGGTCGTCCAGCACCGCCCACACGTCCTGGTGGGAGCAGGGGTCGGGGGTGTGTCCGGGACGCAGCCGCCGTGCCCAGCCGCCCACGACCGGGTGGTGCACGTGGAAGGGCAGCAGTCCGCTCACGTCCGTGGCCGAACGCCGCAGCAGGTGGAGGGCGCAGGCCCGCCGGTGCCACTGCCCGGGGCCGGCGCAGGCGTCGAAGATCCCCGCGACCGCCGTGCTCAACCGCCCCTGTTCCTCCTGGCGCGTGAGCCAGCGCGACAGCACGAGTTCGGTGTCCAGGGGGCGCGAGTGCCCCATCACCACCTCCAGGGCCTGCTCCGCGGACATCGCGTCGATGCGCGGCAGCACCCGCACGGGCACCTCCGCCCTGCTCAGCTGCCGCACCATGAAGTGGTCGCCCAGCGGTGTGATCCGGCGTGCCCTCTGTCCGCGGAGCGGTCCCCGGCCGCCACGCGCACCGACCCCGTGCGAGGTGACCGCGCCCAGCCCTTCCAGTACCGACAGTGCTCGCTCCACCTCCACCTCGACATCGGCAGCTGGGCCGAGCGAGCAGGACGCGGCCAGGTCGGCGGGTCCGTGCGCCGTCCCGGTGGTGAACAGTTCGGTGAGCACCAGGTAGGACAGGACCCCGCGCAGTCCCGTCATCGACGGTAGAGCGTCGGCCCAGGCGTCGGCGACGGCGCCCGGCACGTGCGCGGCCCAGTTCCGGGTGGCGGGCCCGGGCAGCACATGTGTGTAGGTGGTGCGCAGCAGCCCGGCCTCGCGGGCGACGGTGAAGCTGTCCCGTACCTGTTCGGCGCCGGTGCCCAGAGCGTCGGCCGCGGCGAACAGGTCCTCACCGCACAATGCGTCGTGTGTGGTGTCGGGCGCCAGGTCGCGGCCCCTGTCGACCCACACGGTCAGACGGGCGGCCTCGGACAGGGCGGCGCACTGCAGCGCGGCGGCGTCGAGCTCGTCGGCGGGGGCGGCGACGACGGCGGGCAGGCCCGCGGCCGGGTGGGAGCCGGCCCCGAGGCGGTCCAGCAGGGGCTCCAGGGTGTGGTCGGGGTCCTCCTCCTGGATCCGCAGTTCGACGAGGTCGACCTCGGCCACGGCCCGGCGCAGTGCGCGCGGGCTCTGCCCCGGTGCGAGCTCGCCGCGCTCGACGAGGTGGTCGCACCACAGCAGCCAGGCCGACCGCAGAGCTTCGGGACCGCCCCGGTAGCCGTGGACCGCGGCGGCGACCTCGTGCACGTCTTCGACCGTCCAGTCGCCGGGGTCGGAGGCACCGCAGTCACGGTGGGCATGCAGAACCAGTGTGAGGGCGTCGGCGTCGGGTGGCGCGGGCAGGTGCAGCCCTCGGGACCAGTCGAGCCAGGAGCGGACGGCTGAAGAAATGCGCTCAGTCATTATGTGATCACCGAAAGTGTTTAAGGTCGCCGAAACGGACTCAGACTAACGGCGACCGATCCCCGCGCGCTGAGAAACGGCAAAATATCCCCGGCCGTGGGGAACAGGACGGGCACCCCCGCGGCCGGCTCTGCCTCCGGGCCGGTTCCGGCCCCTGACCGCGCGGGTGCCCGCGGCCGGGCGCCTCACCCGTCCCCGGCCACCACCAGGACCTCCAGGGTGCGGGGCCCGTGTACCCCCTCGACCCGGTCCAGTTCGATGTCGCTGGTGGCCGAGGGGCCGCTGATCCAGGTCAGGGGACGCGTCGGTTCCAGCAGACGCACCGCCTCGGGTACCGCGTCCACGACCTGGCCGGCCCGCACCACACACAGGTGGTAGTCGGGAACCAGGGTCACCGAGCGCCGTCCCTGGTCGGGTTCCCCGTCGAGCACGATGGTGCCGGACTCCGCCACGGCCACCGCGCACCCGGTCACCGCACCGTCCACCGCGTCCAGTTCGCTCAACGAACGCGGGTCCTGCCGGGAATCGACCACACGCTCCACGCCGGTTCCGGTGAACCACGCCTCGGGCGCCCCGGAGGGCACCACGATCCGGCGGGCCCCGCGCCGTTGCAGGGCCGCGGCGACCTGACCGGCCAGTTCCCGGGGGCGCACACGGTGCACCAGCGCCCGGTAGTCCTCCAGCCGCTCCACGAGCACGTCCAGGGTGGGGCCCGCGCTGTGGTTGTCGGCGTAGGCGCGGCCGGGGGCGCGTTCGGCCGGCTCGTCGGCGGGCACGTCCTCCAGGGCCGCACGGACCCGGCTCAGCACACGCTCTCGGGAACCGCTCATCGGCGCTCCTCTCCTCGTTTCTTCCACCACCGGCGGAAGGACTCCTCCGGGATGTCGGGCGCCGAACGGGTGTCGGTCCAGGCCGAAGCCGTTCCGGGCAGGTGCCGGGGCACGGCGCCGCGCCCCAGGGACGCGGCACGCTGGGCGGCCTCCAGCGCGGCCGGTGAGGACAGCGCCGCCTCCGCGCCGGCCATCATCGCCTTCTCACCCGTGTGCCCGGGCCCTTGCGCGACCTGCTCGCGCAGGTGCACCAACACCTCGGGGATGTCGATGGCCACCGGGCACACCTCGTAACAGGCCCCGCACAGCGAGGACGCGTACGGCAGTGACCGGTCCGTCTCCGAGGACATCCCCTTCAGCTGAGGGGTGAGGATCGCGCCGATCGGGCCCGGGTAGACGGAGCCGTAGGCGTGCCCGCCCGTACGCTCGTAGACCGGGCAGGCGTTCAGGCAGGCCGAGCAGCGGATGCACCTCAGTGCCTGGCGTCCCACGGTGTCGGCGAGCACGTCGGTACGGCCGTTGTCCAACAGCACCAGGTGGAACTCCTGCGGTCCGTCGCCCGGGGTCACTCCGCTCCACATCGACGTGTACGGGTTCATGCGCTCGCCGGTGGAGGAGCGCGGCAGCAGCTGCATGAACACCTCCAGGTCCTCGAAGGTCGGCACGATCTTCTCGATCCCGACCACGGAGATGAGCGTCTCGGGCAGGGTCAGGCACATACGTCCGTTGCCCTCCGACTCCAGTACCACCAGGGTCCCGGAGTCGGCGACCACGAAGTTGGCCCCCGAGATCGCGGTGCGGGACTTGAGGAACCGTTCGCGCAGGTGGACGCGGGCGGCCTCGGCCAGCGCACGCGGGTCATCGGTCAGTCCCGAGGGAGCGGGCACACCCCACTCGGCCATGTGCTGCAGGAAGATCTCCCGGATCTGGGCCCGCCCCAGGTGGATGGCGGGTACCAGGATGTGCGAGGGCAGGTCCTCGCCCAACTGCACGATGAGCTCGGCCAGGTCGGTCTCGTAAGCGGTGATGCCGGCCCGCTCCAGCGCCTGGTTGAGCTCGATCTCCTGCGTGGCCATCGACTTGACCTTGACCACGTCGCTCTGCCCGGTCCCGTGCACCAGGCGGGTGACGATGTCGTTGGCCTCCGCGGCGTCGGAGGCCCAGTGCACCGTCCCGCCGGCCCGCTGCACCGACTCCTCCACCTGCTCCAGGTAGTGGTCCAGGTGGCGCAGGGTGTGTTCCTTGATCGCGGCGCCCTCGGAGCGCAACTCGGACCAGTCGTCGCCGAGCTCGCCGACGGCGTGGCCGCGTTTGTCGCGGATGGTGTGGGTGGCCTTGCGCAGGTTGTGGCGCAGCTGGGAGTCCTCGACGGCCGCGTGGGCGGCCTCGGGGAAGGGCGGCATGCCCAGGAACGTCGCACTCATCGGCTTGCCTCTTCCGTGGTGGGGGAGACGGCGGCTTCGCTCGCCTCGGTGCGGGCGAGGATCTCGGCGATGTGGGCGACCCGCATCCCCGAGCGCTGGCGCTGCAGGATCCCGCCCACGTGCATCAGGCAGGAGTTGTCGACCATGCACAGCACTTCCGCCCCGGTGTCGACGGCGTGGCGGGCCTTGTCGGCACCCATCGCGGAGGAGACGTCGCCGTTCTTGACCGCGAAGGTGCCGCCGAAGCCGCAGCACTCGCCGGGCCGGTCGACCTCCACCAGGTCGAGGCCGCGCACAGCGCGCAGCAGGCGGTAGGGGCGATCACCCAGACCGAGCATCCGCAGCCCGTGGCAGGTGGGGGGATAAGCGACCCGGTGCGGGTAATAGGCACCCACGTCGGTCACGCCGAGCACGTCCACGAGCAGTTCGGTCAGGTCGTACACGCGCGGAGCCAGATCGGCGCCCTTGCGGGAGAGGCGGCTACCGCTCTGCCCCAGCCGCGGATAGTGCTCGCGGACCATGGCCGCGCACGAGGCCGAGGGGACCACCACCGCGTCGGCACCGTCGAAGGTCTGCACGAAGCGCACCGCGAACTTCGTGGCCGGGCGGCGGTACCCGGTGTTGTAGTGCATCTGCCCGCAACAGGTCTGTCCCTGGGGGAAGAGCACCTCGTGCCCCAGCCGCTCCAGCAGATCGACCACGGCCCGCCCGGTGTCGGGGAACAGTGTGTCGTTGACACAGGTGATGAACAGCGCGATCCGCATGTTCCTCCTTCATTCCACCCATTAGTGGTCGGACCACCCTGGCACGAGGCAGAGGGCGGCGCAACGAGTATTCCCGGTTCCAAGTGGTTCCTGGGTATTCTCTGGGCAGTGGAGGAGAATTGGTATGATCTCTTAGAGTGGTAGGTGAGAAACTGTCACGATGGTTCCCACCCCCGGCGCGCCCAACCGGCCGACGACACCTGGAGACCCCGTGACCGACCTCGACGCCCGGCGCACCCCCGTGACCCAGAGGGCCGTCGAGGAGATCAAACGCCGGATCGCCGACGGCGACTTCGGCCCCGGCGACCGCCTGCCCACCGAACGCGACCTGGCGGCCGACCTCGGGGTCTCCCGCAGTTCCATGCGCGAGGCCATCCGCGCGCTCATCACCCTGGGCGTCCTGGAATCACGCCACGGCGCCGGCGTCTACGTCACCGCCCTGCGCCCCGCCGACCTGCTGGAGACCTTCTCCGTCCTGGCCGAGGTCTCCCAGGGCGCCACCCTCCTGGAGGTCCTCCAGGTACGCCGCATGCTCGAACCCGCCGCCACCGCCCTGGCCGCCGCCCGCGCCGACGACGAGCAGATCGCCCACATCGGCACCCTGCTGGAGGACATCGACGGTGAGGAGGGCACCGTCTCCGCCGACCTCGGTTTCCACCGGGCGATCGTCGCCGCCACCGGCAACGCCACCCTCGTCGCGGTCAGCGACGGCCTCAGCTCCGCGAGCTTCCATGCCCGCGTCTGGAGCGGGTACCGCGAGGCCGGGCTCACCGCAAAACTCCGCGAGGACCACCACCGCATCCACGAGGCGCTCCTGGCCCGCGACCCCGACGCCGCCCGCGCCGCCGCCACGGCCCACGTGATGCGGGTGGAGCGCTGGTTGCGTGCCGGACTCCAGACCCCGGCCGGCTGAGACCGGGGCCAGCACCGAGCCCGGGCCCGAGGGGTTCCGGCGTCCGAATCCACTGTCACGTCGTCGATGTCGGCGACCGACTGTAAGATTCGACCGCCCTCGAACCAACCCCGAACGGAGTCCCAGGAGCAGTGACCGTACGCGAAGGCGCCCGCAGGATCGTCGAGGCCTCCTGGTTCCAGGCCGTCGTCATCTCGTTGATCCTCGTCAACGCCGTCATCCTCGGCTGCGAGACCTCATCGCGCATCATGGCCGCCCACGGCGACGTCCTCATGCGCATCGACCGGGTCATCCTGGCCGTGTTCGTCACCGAGCTGATGCTCAGGCTCTTCGCCTACCGCACCCGCTTCTTCAGGGACCCCTGGAGCTGGTTCGACCTCGTCGTCGTCAGCATCGCCCTCGTCCCGACCAGCGGTCCCTTCTCCGTCCTGCGCGTGCTCAGGGTCCTGCGGGTGCTGCGCCTGGTGACGGTCGTGCCCGCGCTGCGCCACGTCGTGGCCGGCCTCTTCCGTGCGCTGCCCGGCATGGCCTCCATCATGGTTCTGGTCCTACTGCTGCTGTACGTGTCGGCGGTCATCTCCACCGAACTCTTCGGCGCCCACACCCCGAAACACTTCGGTGACCTGGGCACGTCCCTGTTCACGCTCTTCCAGATCTTCACCGCCGACGGCTGGTCCGGCATCGCCGACGACGTCATGGCCCACCAGCCCTACGCGTGGGTCTTCTTCGCCGTCTTCGTGCTGGTGTCCACCCTCATCGCCCTGAACCTGTTCATCGCTGTGGCTGTGGAAGCCCTCAACGGAGCCGACGGCGGGACCGGCCACACCCCCGACCTGCGCGACCCCCGCGGGCCCCAGGACGAGACCACCCAGGACCTCATCCTGGAGGAACTGCGATCGCTGCGCACCGAGGTCGAGACCCTACGCCGGGAACGCGCTTCTGTGGAAGGCTAGGGGTAAGTTCAGCCGTACGGACAGGAGCGATCGGATGTCTGCCAGCACACCTCTGCCCCGCGCCGAAGCGACCGGTGACCGGGCAGAGGCCGCCATCGCACTGGACCGCCGGGAGGAGTGGAAGGCCCTGGAGGGGCACCGCTCCCGGCTGGGCTCCACCCACCTGCGCGAGCTGTTCGACTCCGACCCCGAGCGCGTGGACCGCAACAGCCTGCGCGTGGGCGACCTGCACGTCGACCTGTCCAAGAACCTCGTGACGGAGCAGACCTGGCGCCTGCTGACCGACCTCACCCGCGCCACCCGGGTGGCCGAGCTGCGCGACGCCATGCTGAACGGTGAACACATCAACGTCACCGAGGACCGCGCGGCCTTGCACACCGCGCTGCGTGCCCCCCGCGAGTCCGTGGTCCGCGACGAGGGCCGGAACGTGGTCCCCGAGGTCCACCGGGTCCTGGACCACATGGCCGGCTTCGCCGAGCAGATCCGCGCCCGCACCTGGCTCGGCCGTACCGGGCGCGCCATCACACGCGTGGTCAACATCGGTATCGGCGGGTCCGACCTGGGCCCGGCCATGGCCTACGAGGCGCTGCGCCCCTACACCGACCGAGGCCTGGAGTTTCGTTTCGTCTCCAACGTCGACGGCTCCGATCTGCACGAGGCCCTCATCGACGCCGACCCCGCCACGACCCTGTTCGTGGTCGCCTCCAAGACCTTCACCACCCAGGAGACGATCACCAACGCCACCGAGGCCAAGCGCTGGCTGCTGCAGGCGCTGGGCCGGGAGGGCGACGACGAGGCCGTGGCCCGCCACTTCGTCGCGGTCTCCACCAACGCCGACGAGGTCGCCCGCTTCGGTATCGACACATCCCACATGTTCGAGTTCTGGGACTGGGTCGGGGGCCGCTACTCCTACGACTCGGCCGTGGGGCTCCCGCTCATGATCGCCGTGGGCCCCGAGCGCTTCCGCGACATGCTCCGGGGTTTCCACCTCATGGACGAGCACTTCGCCACCGCACCCGCCGAAGCCAACCTGCCGCTCCTGCTCGGGATGCTGGGGGTCTGGTACAGCGGATTCCACGATGCCCACACGCACGCCGTGCTGCCCTACAGCCACCACTTGGGGAGTTTTCCCGCCTACCTGCAACAGCTCGACATGGAGTCCAACGGCAAGTCCGTCCAACGCGACGGGCGTCCGGTCGGTTGGAACACCGGCCCCGTGGTCTGGGGCACGCCCGGCACCAACGGCCAGCACGCCTACTTCCAGCTCCTGCACCAGGGCACCCGCCTCGTGCCCGCCGACCTCATCGGTTTCGCCCGCCCCGGACCCGACCTGCCCGAGCACCTGCACGGCCAGCACGACCTGCTCATGGCCAACCTCTTCGCGCAGGGCCAGGCCCTGGCCTTCGGCCGCACCGCCGAAGAGGTCGCCGCCGAAGGGGTGCCCGCCCACCTGGTACCGCACCGCACCTTCCCCGGAAACCGCCCCACCACCACGATCCTGGCCGAACAGCTCACCCCCGCGGTGCTGGGCCAGCTCGTCGCCCTCTACGAGCACAAGGTGTTCGTGCAGGGCGCGGTGTGGAACGTCAACTCCTTCGACCAGTGGGGGGTCCAGCTCGGCAAGGTCCTGGCCAAGCGCGTCGAACCCGCCCTCACCGACGGTGAGGACGTGCCCGGCCTGGACGCCTCCACCGCCTCCCTGGTCGAGCAGTACCGGCGGATGCGCCACCGCCGGTGAGTGTGTTCCGGGGCGGTGGGCGAAAAACCTTTGTGCGCCTGCGCCCAGTGGCGGTAACCTGAACGAGCAATGCGCAACTGACATCGAGACCGATCGCCCGAGTGTGCGGGGCTCGCCCGGAGAGGCTGGAGCCGACCCCCGCTCGGCGAGCCACAGCCTCAGCCCGTGGTGCGGTCTCGATGTCGGCGACACCCTCGCTCCGGCGGACCGCCACCGGCGACACCTGCGCGCATCGAGGCCCACCCATGACGAAGGGTGGTCCCACCGTGAATGCACACACCACATCAGCTCCCACCGGCGCCGCGTCACTGCGCGCCCGCGACCTGTCCCGCGCCTACGGCGGCCACGTGGTCCTGGACGGGTTCGGCCTCGACGTGGCACCCGGCCAACGCCTGGGCCTGGTCGGGGAGAACGGTGCCGGCAAATCCACACTCCTGCGCCTGCTCGCCGGTTCGGAGGACCCCGACGCCGGCAGCGTCGAACGCCCCGCCGACACCGGGTTCCTGCACCAGGAACTGCCCTACGGGCCCCGGGCCACCCTGGGTGAGGTCGTCGAGGACGCGCTCGCGCCCGCCCGCGAGGCGGAACGGCGCCTGGCGCTGAGCGCCGAGGCCATGAACACCGCCCCCGGCGATGAACGGGTCCTGGCCGAGTACGCCGAGCTCCTGGCCGAAGCCGAACGCCTCGAGGTCTGGGACGCCGACCGGCGCGCCGACCTCGTCGTGGCCGGGCTGGGGATCCAGGGCCTGGGCAGCGGCCGCACCGTGGCGCGGATGTCGGGCGGCCAACGCGCCCGCCTGGCCCTGGCCGCGCTGCTCATCCGGCGCCCGCGCGCCCTGCTCCTGGACGAGCCCACCAACCACCTCGACGACACCGCCTCGGAGTTCCTCGAGGGTTACCTGCGCGATCTGCCCGGCCTGGTGGTGCTGGCCGGCCACGACCGCGTCTTCCTGGACGCGGTCTGCACCGGTCTGGTCGACCTCGACCCGGCCGTGGACGGACCCGTCCACTACGGGGGCGCCTACACCTACTACCTGCGCGAGAAACAGCTCGAGCGCGAACGCTGGGAACAGCGCCACCGCAACGAACAGGACCGGTTGAAGGCCCTGCGGGAATCGGTGCGCACCACCGCGCGCAACGTGGGCCACGACCGCGGGCCCAAGGACAAGAACAAGATGGGCTACGACCTCCTCGGCGAGCGGGTGCAGCAGCAGGTCTCGCGCCGGGTGCGCGACGCCCGCGGGCGCTTGGCGGAGCTCGCACGCGAGCAGGTGCGCAAACCGCCGCGCAAGCTGTCCTTCTCCGGGCACCTGACCGGCAGACCCGCCACGGTGCAGGGACAGGCCCTGATGCTGCGCGGTGTCGAGGTACCCGGGCGCCTGCGGATGCCCCACCTCGACGTGCCCGCCGACGGGCGCCTGCTCGTCACCGGCCCGAACGGGGCGGGCAAGTCCACACTCCTGTACACCCTGGCCCGCCGCCTCACCCCCGCCAAGGGCGAGGTGACCTGGGGCCGCGGTGCCACCGTGGCCCTGCTGGAACAGGACGTAGGGTTCACCGACCCCGAACGCACCCCGCGCTCGCTCTACGACGCACTCAACGCCGGACGCGCCGACGCCCCACGACTGGTCGACCTGGGGCTGCTCGCCCCGCGCGACCAGGACCGGCCGGTGGGCCTGCTCAGCGTGGGCCAACGCCGCCGCCTGGCCCTGGCCATGCTCGTGGGCCACGCGCCCGGCGTCCTGTTGCTGGACGAGCCCACCAACCACCTGTCGCTGTCACTGGCCGAGGAGCTGGAGGAGGCCCTGGGCACCGCACCCGGCGCCGTCGTGGTCGCCTCGCACGACCGGTGGCTGCGCCGGAACTGGGAGGGCAGGCAACTGCGCCTGGTCGACGGCTGCACGGCCGCCGGCCCCTGAGCGGTACCGGCGCGGACGCTGGAAACCCCCGGACACCTCGTGCAAACTCTCGGTGTCCAGAAGATTGCGCAAAGTTGTGAACGGGGGTCTTCCGGTACATGACCACG
The DNA here is from genome assembly GCF_000341145.1 of Nocardiopsis xinjiangensis YIM 90004. Taxonomy (GTDB): domain Bacteria; phylum Actinomycetota; class Actinomycetes; order Streptosporangiales; family Streptosporangiaceae; genus Nocardiopsis; species Nocardiopsis xinjiangensis. The sequence goes on along the minus strand of NZ_ANBE01000064.1, from coordinate 4,306 downwards.
CCGCTGGACGCGCCGGAGTCCTCCCAGAACGCCGCCCCCGAATCCCTCGCGTCAGGGACGCGGGGCGCGGCCGGCCGGTCCCTGAGACAGATCGCCTGGCAGCGCTTCCGCCGGGACCGGGTCGGCATGGCCGGCGGTGTGGTCGTCGTCCTGCTCATCCTCGCCGCTCTGTTCGCGCCCCTGCTCACCGCCTGGTTCGGGTACCCGCCCAACCAGTTCGACCAAGAGCTCATCGACCCGCTCACCGGGGGCGTGCTCCAGGACCCCGACCAACCTGCCCTGGGCCTGGACCCCTGGGGCGGCATCAGCACCCAACACCTGCTCGGTGTCGAACCCGTCAACGGCCGCGACCTGTTCAGCCGCATCGTCCACGGTGCACGTACCTCACTGCTCGTGGCCACCATCGCCACCCTCGTGTGCGTGGCCATCGGGACCGTGCTCGGTGTCGTCGCCGGCTACTTCGGCGGCTGGATCGACACCGCCATCAGCCGGGCCATGGACATCTTCCTGGCCTTCCCGCTCCTGCTGTTCGCCATCGCCCTGGTCGGCGTCATCCCCGACGGTGCCTTCGGCCTGCAGGGCAACGACCTGCGCATCGGTGTCCTGGTCTTCATCATCGGTTTCTTCAACTGGCCCTACATCGGCCGGATCGTGCGCGGCCAGACCCTCACGCTGCGCGAACGCGAGTTCGTGGAGGCCTCGCGCAGCCTCGGTGCCGGCAGCGCACACATCGTCTTCCGGGAGATCCTGCCCAACCTGGTGACGCCGATCCTCGTGTACTCGACGCTTCTGATCCCCACCAACATCCTCTTCGAGGCCGCGCTGAGCTTCCTCGGTGTGGGGATCAACCCGCCCATGGCCACCTGGGGCGGCATGCTCGAGAACGCGCTGCGGTTCTACACCACCTCACCGCACTTCGTGATCGTCCCCGGCCTGGCCATCTTCCTCACCGTGCTCGCCTTCAACCTCTTCGGTGACGGGCTGCGCGACGCCTTCGACCCGCGCTCCTCCGACTGAGCGGCCGGTGTCCACGGGCCCGGCCGGTCGCCGCACGAACCACGCAGGGACAACCGATCAGGAGGCAAGGTGAGTACTCACCACGTCACACGCGCGCTACCGCGCCGAACAGACCCGCCCGCCGGGCGGGCGAGTGCTCCGTTGGCGGCCGCGAGCGCCCTGGTCGTGCTGCTCTCGGCCTGCGGCGGTGACAACTCGGGGAACCAGGAGGGCGAGGGCGAGTTCAACGACGGCGAGAGCGCTGTGGTCAACCCCTCCGACGAGAGGGGAGGAACGCTGCGCTACGCCTTGGCCGCCGACTTCGACTCTCCCGACCCCGGCAACACCTACTACGCCTTCAGCTGGAACTTCAGCCGCTACTACGCGCGCACGCTGCTGTCCTACGACCAGGAACCCGGTGAGGAGGGCACCGAACTCGTGCCGGACATGGCCGAGGAACTGCCCGAGTCCGACGACGACTCCACCGAGTGGACCGTGCGCCTCAAGGACGGGCTGCGCTTCGAGGACGGGTCCCGGATCACCTCCGAGGACGTCAAGTACGCCATCGCCCGGTCCAACTTCGGCGACCAGGCCCTGCCCAACGGGCCCAAGTACTTCGCGGACCTGCTCGCCGACAGCGACGGCTACGAAGGGCCCTACGCCGACGAGGGCGACCCGCTGGAGGGCTTCGGCGGTATCGAGACCCCCGACGACCGCACCCTGGTCTTCCACCTCGACGAACCGTTCTCGGAGTTCCCCTACGTCCTCATCCAGCCCCAGACCGCGCCGGTACCGGCCGACGCCGACCAGGGCGAGCAGTACCAGAACCGTGTGGTCTCCTCGGGGCCCTACAAGTTCGCCGAGGACTACCGCCCCGGTGTCGCGCTCGACCTGGAACGAAACCAGGAGTGGGACGCCGAGACCGACGACCTGCGTCCGGCCCTGCCCGACCGGGTCGAGTTGGAGATCGGTGTGGAACAGAACGAGATCGACCAGCGCCTGGTCAACGGCGGCGTCGACGTGGACCTGGCCGGTGCCGGCGTGGGTCCAGCGATGAAGGGCACGCTCATCACCGACGAGAGCCGGCGCCCCGACGTCGACAACCCGCAGACCAGCACCCTGCGCTACTTCAACGTCAACACCGTCATGGAACCGCTCGACGACGCCGCATGCCGCGAAGCGGTCCTGCATGCGGCCGACCGGGACGCCCTGCAGCGGGCCTGGGGCGGCGACACCGGCGGCGACATCGCCACCCAGATCATGCCGCCCTCCCTGCCCGGATCCGACCAGAGCATCGACCCGTACCCCTCCCAGGACAACACCGGCGACCTGGAGGCGGCGCGCGAGAAACTGCAGGAGTGCGGCCGACCGGACGGGTTCAGCACCACCATCGGCACCCGCTCCGACCGGCCCGCCGACGTCAGCACCGCCGAAGCACTGCAGCAGTCCCTGTCGCGGGTGGGCATCGAGACCGAGATCCAGCAGTACCCGTCGGACTCCTACACCAACACCCAGGCCGGCTCGCCCGACTTCGTGCAGAACAACGACCTCGGACTGACCGTCTACGGCTGGGCTCCCGACTGGGCCGGCGGATACGGGTTCATGAGCAAGATCCTGGACGGGGACGCCATCCAGCAGGCCGGCAACTCCAACGTGTCCGAGCTCGACGATCCGCAGATCAACGACTGGTTCGACGAGGCCCAGACCATCGCCGACCCGGACGAGCGCGCCTCGATCTACGCGCAGATCGACGAGCGGGCCATGGAACAGGCGGCGATCCTGCCGGTGATCTTCGAACGCACCGTCATGTACCGCCCGCCGCACCTGACCAACGTCTATTACCACGCGGGGTACTCGATGTACGACTACATGGCGCTGGGCACCACCCGGGAGTAGGAGACCGCGGGCGGGGAAGAGCCCGGTGCCCCACGCTGGCCATGCCGAAAATCAACGTCCCGGTCCATACGGGGCCGGCCGTCGGTACCAACCCTCCACGGGCCCGGTACGGGGCAGGGCAGACCGAGCGCCAGGAGAGCGGAGGCGAGACACGAGGTACGGCGCGTGGTGGTGATCAGTCGAATACTCTGAGTTACATTCGTGGCGGTGGAGGGCCGCCCCGCTCTCCGGGCCGGTCACCGTACCTCCCGCACCCGAGAGAGAAAGCGCGCCGTGCTGACCTACATCCTGCGCCGCCTCGGCGCCGGTCTTCTGCTGTTGGCCGTGGTCACCATGGTCACCTTCGCCATCTTCTACGTGGTGCCGCGCTGGGCGGGCCGCACCACCGAACAGCTGGCCACGATGTATGTCGGACGCGCGCCCACCCCCGAGGCGATCCGGGCCACCATCGAACGCCTGGGACTGGACCAGCCCGTCGCGGTGCAGTTCGGAGAGTTCCTGCGCGGCATCCTCTTCGGAGCCGAGTACCGGTTCGGGCGCGAGACGCTCGAGTGCGCGGCGCCCTGCTTCGGCTACTCCTTCCAGACCTACCAGGAGGTCTTCCCCGAGATCCTCGCCCGCCTGCCGGTGACGGCCTCCCTGGCCATCGGCGCCGGCCTCCTCTGGCTGGTCGGCGGGATCGCCGTCGGGGTGGTCTCCGCGGTCTGGAAGGGCAGCCTCTTCGACCGGATCGCGATGGCCGTGGCCCTGGCCGGGGTGTCCCTGCCGATCTTCTTCACCGGTCTGCTGTCGCTGGCCTTCCTCGTGCACGCCTGGGGGCTTTTCGACACACCGATCTACGTGCCACTCACCGAGGCCCCCATGGCCTGGGCGGAAGGCATGGTGCTGCCGTGGCTGACCCTGGCGTTCCTGCACGCGGCGATGTACGCACGCCAGACCCGGGCGGGCATGCTCGAGACGCTCAGCGAGGACTACATCCGCACCGCGCGCGCCAAGGGCCTCAGCGAACGCAAGGTCATCTTCAAGCACGCCCTGCGCCCCACCCTCACCCCCATCGTCACGATCTTCGGCCTCGACCTGGGGCTGGTGCTGGGCGGCGCGGTCCTGACCGAACAGGTCTTCTCCCTGAACGGCATCGGCCGCTACGCCGTGCAGGCCATCACCCAGAGCGACCTTCCGGTGATCCTCGGGGTGACCCTGTTCGGGGCGTTCTTCATCGTGGTCAGCAATCTGATCGTCGACCTGTTCTACCCGTTGATCGATCCCCGTGTCCGAGTCCACGGCTGACCGGTACCCATCGGAGAGGCCGACCATGAGCGCATCGGAGCCCGGCGGCGCCCCCGTCGTCCGTGTCGAGGACCTGCGGGTGACCTTTCCGATCATGGATGCCGAGGACGTCCATGCGGTTCGGGGG
>NZ_ANBE01000063.1 GCF_000341145.1 Nocardiopsis xinjiangensis YIM 90004 | reverse complement strand
CTTTTTTTGCGCCCAGGCTTGTGAACATGTGAAAAACCATTCCCAGGCATCAAAAAGAGGGCCGCGCGTCGGCGCGGCCCTCTTTCGGAACGGAAAACCTAGTCGAGGTGGCCGTCGTTCAGGTCGGCCTCCTCGATCTCCTCACGGGTGACCCCGAGAATGTAGGCGATCGTGTCCAGGTACGGCACGTTGACTGCGGTGTCGGCCTGCTGCCGCACGACCGGCTTCGCGTTGAAGGCGACCCCGAGTCCAGCGGCTTGCAGCATGTCCAGGTCGTTGGCGCCGTCACCGATCGCCACGGTCTGGCTCAGCGGAACGCCGGCTTCCGTGGCGAACTGCTCCAGGGTGACCGCCTTGCCCTTGCGGTCGATGATCGGGCCCACCAGCTTTCCGGTGAGCTTGCCGTCGACGACCTCCAGAGTGTTCGCGGCGGAGTAGTCCAGACCCAACGACTCGACGAGCCCGTCGGTGATCTGGGTGAAACCGCCGCTGACGATGCCGCACTCGTACCCGATGCGCTTGAGTGTGCGCACGAGGGTGCGTGCGCCCGGCGTCAGTTGGATGTCGTCCCGGACCCGGTCCATGGCGGAGGTGTCCAGCCCTTCCAGCAGGGCGACGCGGCGGCGCAGCGACTCCTCGAAGTCCAGCTCGCCGCGCATGGCCTCCTCGGTGACCCGGGCGACCTCGTCGGCGCAGCCCGCATGTGCGGCCAACAGCTCGATGACTTCCCCTTGGATCAGGGTGGAGTCCACGTCCATCACGATGAGGTGCTTGCCGCGCCGGTGCAGGCCGCTGGCCTGGACCGCGACGTCCACACCCTGGGTGGAGGCCTCCATGGCCAGCTCGGCACGGAGCTGTTCGGTGTCACCACCGGAGATTTCCATCTCGACGGAGGTGACCGGGTACCCGGAGAGGCGTTCGATGCGGTCGATGTTGGAACCCGCGCGGGCCACACACGAGGTGAGTGCGCCCAGGGCGCCCGGGCGCAGAGGTGCGGCGAGGACGGTCACGCGGAGACGATCGCCCCCCACGCCCTTCACTCGGCCGTTGCCCGCGGAGTACTCGACCTCCATGTCGAGGTCGATCGCGGTTTTGTCCAGGGCTGTACGGATCTCCTCGAAGACTCGGCCCCGGCTCACACCGGGGGCGACCCCCTCGTCCACGTCGATGACCGTGCCCAGGACCAGGCGTCCGGCCAGGACGACCTGCTCGAGGTCGACGACGGTCACGGGAAAGACGGAGAGAGTGCTCAACAAGCGTGCGCTGATGCCCGGACGATCGTGTCCGGTCACCGTCACCAACAACGTGGAATCATCATTCATGGCGTTATCCACGGTACTCCGGGCGCGCATGGTGGCTGTGTGCAGGGACCCCCTACCACCAGGTATTTCACTATGTGGACTGTCACAGGTCAGAGGGAGGATCAGGCCTGTTTACGGCCCTTCTTGCGCTTGGGGCCCTTCGCCTTGACGTCCACACCGCCGAGCATGCAGGTTCCCGTGAGTCGGATCACCGGAGCATTGGGGTCGACCACCTGGTCGGTGTTGTGCAGCTCAGCGCCGCCCAGAATCGCTGAGGTGTTGTTGATCACACGCACCCCGTTGGGCACGGTGATGTCGACCCCGCCCATGATGACGGCGAGTTGTACGGTCACCTCGTGCTGGCTCAGTACGGCCTCGCGCAGATCCAGTTCCACTCCGCCGCACAGCACCGACACGTTCGTGCGGGGCTCGACCAGCCACCGGCCCTTGCGGTCGCAGCCACCGAAGACCGCGACGATGTTCTCCGATCCTTTGCTCTGTCCGGCGAGGTCGCGGGCCTCACTGCCGAGGACCTCCATGCTGTTCGGTTCGGCGAAGGCGGAAGGGTGGGAGGAGGAGAGGAAGCCGGGGCCCGCGGAGCCGGGAAGGTCCTCGGTGATGGGAGCGAGCTCGCCGAGGGTCTTGGCCTTGTAGAGGGCGTCGAGGCGCTCTTCGTGTTCGGTGGGGGTGAGACGGCCTTCTGCCAGGGCTTCGCGCAGCCGTTCGGTGACCTGGTCACGGTCGGTGTCTGAGGCTCGAATGTGCTCGGGCTGCATGATGGCGGGTCTCCTCTGGCTCCTGTGTTCGGGGAATGCCTTCCTCGGCCACGTCCCCAGTATCGTCCTTCCTCTTCGGCGAGTGGATCAGGTATCACCCCTGGAACAACCCGGAGGTCCTCTCCCCTCCTTCCCAGGGTCCTACAGGACCGGGCCCCGGGAAAGGGGCGCCGGCCGGACGGATCACCCGGGTCCTCGGGGCTGCAGTGCGGCGGCGTGCGCGGCGACGATGGCCCTGCGCACTGACGTGTCCAGACGGCGCAGTGCGTCCACCCGTGTGTTCATCTGGTGGGCGTTGAGGCCCCTCGCGCCGGCGGGATCGGCCAGACGGACGACCTTCGCGAGGCGTTCGGCCTGGGTGGCGACCCGGTGGGCGCGGGGCGGGTACCCGTGGGCGAGAGGAGGAGAGCTCCGGGAGCCCGCGCCACCGAGCTCCCGGTGCACGGCCGGGGCGAAGGAGGACATGTCGTCGACCTCTTCCAGGGCCTGTGTGACCTGCACGAGCGTGACCTTCATCTCGCTCTCGGCCTCGGGCAGGGAAGGGACCTGGGGCCGAGTGTCCTCGGCCCGGTACGGGGCCCAGGAAACACCGACATAGGATGAACCGCGCCGGTCTGCGGAGGGCACCAGACCCACCTGCTGATCGGTGAGCTGCACCAGGACCCCCTCGCCGGCTTCGATGGCGGCCTGATTGAGTTCCTTGGGCCCGACGAGACCCAAGGGGTCTCCCCAGGTGGGCAGTGCCAGGCGGAACGCGGACAAGCCCAGGCCACGCAGCTGTATCAGGGCCGCTCTCAGCGGGACGTCGCTGTCGAACGGTAGATCGCTTGCGGGTACTGTCCCGATCAGGTTGGGGCCACTGCGACGCTCGACCGCGTCGACGGCGTCGTCCAGCCCGACGTGTCCGGTGATCCAGGCGTTGCCCCAGGCGACGAGTGGTGCGGACGTCAATTGCATTGCTTCAGGGTAGGGCGGCCCGTGCACCTGCGTGGGACGTGACGTGAAGGAGGACTATGGACGGGCGAGTGCTTGGCCTGGACGGGGTCACGGTCCGGCGTGGGAAGGCGGAGCTGCTCAGCGGCATCGAATGGTCGGTCCGCGAGGGTGAGCGTTGGGCGGTACTGGGACCCAACGGTGCCGGCAAGACCACGCTTCTGAGCGTGGCCCACACGCAGCTGCACCCCACCGAGGGCCGGGTGGAGGTGCTCGACGAACGTGTGGGCGAGGTCGACGTCTTCGAACTGCGCGCCATGGTGGGTTACGCGGGTGCCGCGGTGGCCGCACGCGTGGAGGAGGGCACGACCGCTCTGGACCTGGTGGTCAGCGCCGCCTACGGGTTCGTGGGCCGGTTCCGCGAGGAGTACGACAGCCCCGACCTGGGCCGCGCACGGTCGCTGCTCGGGCACTGGGGCGTGGGCGGCCTGGCCGATCGCACCTTCCACACCCTCTCCGAGGGTGAGCGCAAGCGTGTCCTCATCGCGCGTGCCCTGATGTCCGACCCCGAGCTGTTGCTCCTGGACGAGCCGGCGGCCGGTCTGGACCTGGGCGGGCGCGAGGACCTGGTGCGCCGTCTGGGCAAGCTGGCCGTGAACGAGGACTCACCCTCCCTCGTGGTCGTCTCCCACCATGTCGAGGAGATCCCTGCCGGTTTCACGCACGCGTTGCTGCTGCGTGAGGGCAGGGCGGTGGCGGCCGGACCGCTGGAGGAGGTCCTGACCCCCGGACTGCTTTCGGAGACTTTCGGACTCACCCTCAAAGTCGAACGCGACGGTGAGCGCTGGACCGCGCGGGCGGCCTGAGACCGAGGCTTCAGGGCCGGGTGGGAGAGGTCCCGCCTGGCCCTTCGTGGATAGGGAACGGGACAATGTAGAAAATCTATTGTCCAAAACCGCAATTGTGGTCCATATATGGCTCACTGGTTCATTCATGGGGTAACGTCGACGACCGGTGAGCGGATCGCTCCATTCCGGCGCGCCGATGAATCATCGGCTCGGCGGGGCCGGACATGCGTGGTCCGCACCCCCAGCACCTGCATCCCCGCCAGGAGACCACCGGAGCCGCCCAGATGTCGCCCTCGCCCCTCGACCCTCGGCACGATCACGGGGGTCGCGCATGACCTCGATCATCATCGTTGCGCTTTTTGTAGCCGTCCTCCTGGTCATCTTCTGGCGTAGTGTGCGCATCGTTCCGCACTCGATGGAGGACGTCGTCGAGCGCTTCGGGAAGTTCCACCGGACCCTCAGCTCGGGTTTCAACGTCGTCATCCCCGGTGTGGACCACGTCCGTGAACGGATCGACCGCAGGGTCCAGGTCGTCAGTTTCCCGCCGCAGTCGGCCATCACCGAGGACAATCTCGCCGTCGAGGTCGACTCCGCCGTCTACATCCGGGTCGTGGACGCCTACCGGGCCACCTATGAGGTCGCGAACTTCATCCAGGCCGTCGAGCAGCTCACCCTGGCGACGCTGCGCAACGTCATCGGCGGGATGAATCTCGAGGGCACGCTCACTTCCCGCGACGAGATCAACCGCGAACTCAAGTCGGTGTTGGACGAGGCCACCTCCAACTGGGGCATCGAGATCAGCCGGATCGAGCTCAAGGGCATCGAACCGCCCTCCTCCGTGCAGGAGGCGATGGAGATGCAGATGCGCGCCGACCGCGAGAAGCGCGCGCAGTTGCTCAGCGCCGAGGGTGAGAAGCAGTCCGCGGTGCTGCGCGCCGAGGGTGAACAGCAGTCCGCGGTCCTGAAGGCCCGCGGACAGGCCGATGCGGTGGAGCTGACCGCGGCCGCCGACGCCAAGGCGCAGACCGCCCGGGCGCGCGGTGAGGCCGACGCCATCCACATGGTCTTCAAGGCGCTGCACACCAGCCGGGTCGACCCGGACGTGCTCGCCTACCACTACCTGCAGAAGCTGCCGGAGATCGCCCGGGGCGACGCGAACAAGGTGTGGATCGTGCCCGCCGAGATGGGCCAGGCGCTGCAGGGGGTCGGCAGCGCCTTCGAACGGCTCAAGGACGAGGTCGTCAAGGAACCCAACTGAGCCCCGGCGCCGTGGGACGACAGCGCCCCCTCATCCGTGCAGCGGCAGGGTGAGGGGGCGCTTTCCGTTCCGGGCCCGGTCGGTGGCGCTCTGCCCGGACCCGGTCCGAGGACCCGATGACTGCTTTTCGTAGTCTGTTGCCGCTCTCGGGGGTCGGGGGCGGCACGTGCGGGAAAGGCTGGCGCGCATGGAACTGTGGGAAGCGGCGCTGATCCTCTTGGCCGGTATGGCCGCGGGGGGCATCAACGCGGTGGCGGGCTCCGGTACGCTCTTCACCTTCCCGGTGCTTCTGGCGTTGGGGTACCCGCCCGTGGTGGCGACGGTCTCCAACAGTATCGGCCTGGCGCCGGGCAGTTTCAGCGGCACGTGGGCCTACCGGCGGGAGTTGGCCGGACAGCGGGCCCGGGCGCTGCGGTTGGGCGTGATGTCTTTCCTGGGTGCGGTGACCGGTGCGCTGCTGCTCGTCTCGTTGCCGCCGGGTGTGTTCGAGTCCGTGGTGCCGTTCATGATCGGCCTGGCGTGCGTGTTGATCATCCTCCAGCCGCGCATCACCGCGTGGGCGCGTGCACGCCGGCCCAGCCGCCGGGACGGCGGTGCGCTGCTGCCGCTGGGCGCCTACGGTGCGGGCACCTACGGGGGCTATTTCGCGGCGGCCCAGGGGATCATCCTGCTGAGCATGCTCGGCATGGCGATCGATGACGACCTGCAGCGCATCAACGCCCTGAAGAACTTCCTGACCACGATCGCCAACACCACCGCCGCGGTGTTCTACATCGTTCTGGCCTCCCCGGCGTGGCCGGTGGTCGGCCTGATCGCCGCCGGTGCGATCACCGGCGGCTACCTGGGGGCGCGGTTCGGCCGGAAACTGAGCCCGACCGCACTGCGGGTGTGTGTGGTGATCGTGGGTCTGGCGGCGGCCGTGCAGCTCCTCATGGGCCGGGTCTGACCCCGGGCCGGCCCTCAGGAGGTGAAGTAACCGCGCCGGCCGGCGTCGTCGATCAGGGCGGTGGCATAGGCACCGAGGGCGTCGGAGCCCTCGGTGATGAGCTTGACCTTCTTCAGGACCTCGGCGCGGGGGACCCCGAAGCGTGTCCAGGTACCGCCCTCGTTGTGCCAGTTGGCGACCATGGGGTGCAGGCGGTCCACCGCACGCGCGAAGCGGGCCTCGGGGGTCTGCTGTGCCTCGAACTCCTCCCACAGCTCGTGGGCGCGTTGTGCCTGGTCCTCGGGCAGCAAGGGGAAGATGCGCCCGGCGGCCTCCCGCTCTCGCGCGGCCTGGGTCTCGGCGTCGGCCCTGTCGAAGGCGAAGGTGTCGCCCGCGTCGATCTCGACGATGTCGTGCAGGACGAGCATCTCGGTGACACGGTCGATGTCGGTGCCCTCGGGTGCGTACTCGGCGAAGGTACGGGCGAACAGGGTCAGGTGCCAGGAATGTTCGGCGGAGTTCTCGCGGCGGGATCCGTCCACCAGCAGGTTCTTGCGCAGGACACGCTTGAGTTTGTCCGCCTCCAGGAGGAAACGGAGTTGCGCGTTCAGGCGTTCGTTGTCGACCCCGCTGGCAAAGACCGGTGCCGGTTCCGTCACGTGGTTCGCCCTCCTGAGGGATGAGTCGGAACTGTCTGATGAGGGCCGCTTCACGGCCGTCCCTGGATGATCCCATGGAATACGGACCGGCGGAGGCGTGGCGGTCCGCGGGATCGGGGCCGCGTGCGTCGGTGTGCCGGGTGCGTGGGTGGCGGGGGCCGGTTGCGTGGCGCGGTGGCCCCGACCGTACCGGCAGTGGGGGCCTAGGTGTCCGATCGTGCCCGGACCTGCGGGGAAATAGTGAGGAAACGGTGGAACCACTCGGTGAGGGCCCGATCGGCCAGGACCCCTGCGGGGGTCGGAGGTGGCGGCCTCAGCCCGGGTTCGGGGCCGATCACGTGGGCCAGGTCCGGGACCACTATGTGATGCAGCGCATGTTCGGGCATCCAGGGGAGCAGGGCCTCGTGCATGTGGTGTCCGGTTCGGGGGGTGATGACCTCGTCGCGTCCGCCGTTGACCATGAGCAGGGGTGTGTGGTTCCGGGCGACTTCCGGGGCGCGGTCGGGGAAGTCGAGCCAGGTACGGGTGCGGCGGGCCTGTTCGTGCCAGGTGTAGGGCTCTCCGGTGCGCTGTTCACGGGTGGCCAGGACGGGGGCGGGGTCCAGGACCGGGTTGACGACGGCGGCGGCGCCCACGGGCAGGCGGTCCTCGGCCAGGGCGAGCAGAGCGGCGGATCCGCCCGCGCCTACCCCGACGAGACCGGTGCGTGACTCGGTGATGGGCAGAGTGGAGCGCAGGTCGGTCTCGGCCCGGGTGAGTTCGGCCGCGGCCTCTTCCACGACCGGGCCGAAGAGCTCCACGAGGTAGTCGCGTTCGCCGCGCCGATTGATCTCGGCGACTCCGCCCTCGGGCAGGCGTGCGCCGAACAGGGGCAGGCCCAGGTACACCCGCCAGGCCGGTAGTGAGGCCATGGGCAGGGCGCCGGCGAGCGCGGCCTCGCTGCGGGGCGGTTCGAAGGCGTGCAGCCCCAGGACGAGCGGGGCGGGGTCCGGGCCGGTCGCGGGAGGTAGAGCGAGGTAGGGGACCCCGGCTGCGGTGCCGGTGATCGGCCGCGCCGGGGCACGGTCGTCGGTCACCACGGGTCGTCGCCTCCGTCGGGATCGGAGAATCGGGACAGGTAGCTGAGGACCAGGCGTTTGGCCTCGGCGATGAGGTCGGGGTCGCCCTCGGGGTCGTGGCGGAAGGCCAGCTTGAGCACGGCGTCGGCGGCCTCCACGGACACGTGGACGGCCCGGTCGAGCTCTTCGCCGTCGGTCAGGCCGTTGTGGGAGACGATGATCCGGCGCAGGCGCACCGAGATGACCCGGTTGTTGTCGGCCCCGCGGTCCAGGAGATGGGGGTCGACGATGTCGCCGAAGTGGAGGCTGCGGAACCCGGTGACCGTGCGGTGCATGTCCACGTACTCGTCGACGACGGCGTCGATGGCCCCGATCCAGTCGTTGTGGGCCCCACCGGAGAGCCGGTCGGCGATCCGGGCGGCGAACTGGTCGAGGAAGCGTAGCCCGAGGGCCTGGGTGATGGCCTTCTTGTCCGGGAAGAACTGGTACACCGAGCCGATGGCGACCCCGGCGCGTTCGGCGATGCGTGTGGTGGACAGGTTGGCGTAGCCGACCTCGTCGAGGAGCTCGGCGCAGCAGTCCAGCATGCGCTGGACCCGGAGCATGCTGCGCTGCTGCGCGGGCAGGCGTCGCAGGGGCGCCTGTGCGAAGCCGAGCTCGGCGTGGGCGAGACCGTCCTTGCCGCGGATGGGGCGCTTGCCGTGGCCGCGGGTGGAACCGGTGGTCCGGTGGTTCCACGGTGGTGTTGAGCTTCGGGAATTTGTCGTCACGAAACCTATGATGCCTTTCCGGAATCACCTGGTTCCGGGAAAATTGAGTTTCGTTCCTGAAAGCCGGCCGGGGTCGCTCCCACCCGGTGCAGCGCAAGTGTGTTGCGAGGTCGGAGAAGGGTGTCGGTGTTCTGTTCCGCCATGGCTGCATGTGGCATATGTGGCCAGTGTCCATTTATGTCTGCGGTTTCGGCTCACACCTGACCGGAACCGCGGTGGTCCGGCTTGCTCGGGGGCGTGCGAACAGTCCTGACACATCGCTGTCAGGCTGCCCCGGAAAAGGTGAGGGAGGGGTGCCGCGACTCGTACGCTCGCTGCATGGACTCCCTACTCGCACCGACCGACGTCGACGCCCTCGTCCGCGACCTGCCCAAGGTGGAACTGCACGTCCACCTCGAGGGCTCGATGCCGCCCGAGGTCTTCTTCGAACTCGCCACCGCCCACGGCCTCACCGATGTACCCACCAGCCTCGAGGCGCTGCGCGACTGGTACGCCTTCACAGACTTCCCCCATTTCGCCGACGTCTACCTCGCGTCGGTGCGCACCCTGCGCGACGAGGACGACTTCGCCCTGCTCGCCTCGGTCGTGGCCCGCGACCTCGCCCGGCACAACGTCCGCTACGCCGAGGTGCACGTGAGCCTCTACGCCCATCTCGTGCGCGGGGTTCCGGCCGCCACCGTCTTCGCGGGCATCGAACGTGCCCGTCTGGAGGCCGAACGCGACCTCGGGGTCCAGCTGCGGTGGATCCCCGACTTTCCCGCCGACTTCGGTGTCGAGGCCGCCGAGCGCACGATCGCCGCCACCCTCGAGCACGGCCCGCCCAGTGTCGTGGGCTTCGGGGTCGGCGGTGTCGAGACACCCCTGGAGCAGTACACCCACGTGTTCGGCCGTGCCCGAGCCGCCGGGTTGGCCAGCCTGCCGCACGCCGGGGAACAGGGCGGGCCCATCCGGGTCCACGAGGCGCTCGACGCCCTGCGGGCCGAACGCATCGGCCACGGGATCGACGCCCTGCAGGACCCCGAGCTCGTCGCCCGCCTCGTCGACGAGCAGATCCCTGTCGACGTCAGCCCCACCTCCAACGTGTGCACTCGCGCCGTCGACCGGATCGAGGAGCACCCGCTGCCGTCCATGCTCGACGCCGGTCTGCTCGTCACCCTCAACAGCGACGACCCGCCCATGTTCGGTACCGACCTGACCCGTGAGTACCGCACCGCCCACACCCTCGGGCTGGACGCGGCCGCGCTCGTCCGGCTCGCCGCGAACGGGGTGCACGCCTCCTACCTCGGGGCCGCCCGCCGACGCGCTCTGCTCCGCGAGATCGACGGTGTCGCCCGCCGCCACGGGGTCGATGCCCTCTCCGGCGTACTCGTCTGAGGCGCTCGGTTCGGTGGGTCGAGTCAGGCATTCCGGTGCCTTTGGTGTTTTTCCGGCATTCCATAACGTTGGGGATGAGGCGCTTGCGGATGCACAAAAAATGAACCTACTAAAGTCTTTAGCGGGTTCGTCAGTGTGGTTGACAGGTACATTTTTCTTCTTTTTCTGTGACTCTCGGCTATGGAGCGTGTGCGAAAGGTGGTCAAGCGCAATGCTTTGATCTGTGCTTATCTCCTACTGTGTCTGAGTGACTACGCAGAGTTCTTATGGCCGTGGCTCCTGTTTCTTGAAAACGCTTGTGAGTCCTGTGTGGCTTGCTAGCGTTTCGGTCTGTCGGCAGTTCGCCACGGAGGTCGGCCCATCCGGTCGTTCCGGCATTCCTGTCCGAAGCGGGTCACCCCGCTGTCCCGCCCAATCGCGGTGACAGGCCCGCCCCGCCGCCCACGTGGTCGGCAACATTCCCCTGCGTTCGTTCCTGCGAAAGGCAGCACCATGCGCAACACGCTCCGTTACTCCTTTGCCACGGTCCTCACGGCCGGCCTGGTCGTGACACCCATCGCCGCCGCCTACGCCGACAACGTCACCGACGGTTCCGGCGGCGTCGGCAGCGGCAACCAGATCAACGTGCCCGTCGACATCGAGGCCGACCTGTGCGGCAATTCGCTGGCCGTGCTCGGTATCTCCCAGGCGGAGTGCACCAAGGTCTCGGAGGTCCTCTACGAGTCGAGCGGCCAGGCCGAGACCGACGGTTCCGGTGGTGTGGCGAGCGGGAACCAGATCCTCATCCCGGTCGACGCGGCCATCGACGCCTGCGGCAACTCCGTCGCGGTCGGCGGAGTGTCCGAGGCCGAGTGCGTCGAGGTCGTCGAGAAACTCGAGGAGGAGGTCGGAGGTGAGGCCTCCGACACGCTCAGCACCGACGGTTCCGGTGGTGTGGCGAGCGGGAACCAGATCAACGTGCCCGTGGACGCGGCCATCGACATCTGCGGCAACTCCGTGGCCGTGCTCGGCGGCTCGAGCGCCAAGTGCACCACCGTCATCAACGTCATCCAGGCCTCCGACGACAACGAGGGCGAGGACGGGGACTCCGGCGGTTCCTCCACCGACGGTTCGGGCGGAGTGGCCGCCGGGAACCAGGTGAACGTCCCGGTGGACGCCGCCGTCGACATCTGCGGCAACGCCATCTCCGTGCTCGGCGTCGCCGAGGCCCAGTGCCTGGAGACCATCTCCGAGGAGGAGCCGCCCGAGGACGGTGGGGAAGAGACCCCTGAGGACGGCGGGGAAGAGACCCCCGAGGAGGACCCCGAGAAGCCCGCCCCCGAGGAGGAGCCGAGCGAGGACGGCAAGGAGGAGCCCGGTGACGACGGTGCCTCCGAGGCCCCGTCCGACGACAAGCCCGCCCCCGAGGAGGCCGCGTCCGAGCTGCCCNTGCCCCCGGCCTCTACTTCTCCCGCAAGCGCAAGGCCGCGGTCGGCGCCGAGGAGTAGGAGCTCCCGACCCGGGCCGAGGCCTCCCCCCTTCCCCAGTGGAGGCCGGTCCGATCCCCCCCCATGACGCGGGCCACCGGAGCACCACCGGTGGCCCGCGCGCGTGCCCCCGGCGGGGCCGGTGCGGACCGGGCACGACCGTCTCTTAACCTCGAAGACGTGTTCAAAGTCCTGTCCTCCTCACGCATGCTGGCCTTCCACGCGCTGGTGCTGGTGGTCGTGCCCAGTTTCATCTGGTTGGGTTTCTGGCAGCTGGACCGGTGGGAGGAGCGCAGCGCCTCGGCGCACCTGCAGCAGGACAACGTCGCCGCTGAACCCGTGCCCGTCGAGGACCTGGCCTCCGTGGGCACCGATGTCGCCCCCGAGGACCGCTGGAGCACCGTCGAGGCCACCGGGACCTGGGACACCGACAACGAAGTGCTGTTGCGCAACCGGGACGGCTCCCAAGGTGTGGGCTTCCACGTACTGACCCCGCTGGTCACCGAGGAAGGGCCCGCGCTCCTGGTCAACCGCGGATGGATCCAACGCGGTGAGAGCGCCCGAGACACCCCCGAACCGCCTGCGGTGCCCGACGGTGAGGTCACCGTCCAGGGCCGCCTGCACTACTCCGAGAACGAGGCCAACACCGGGCTGTCGAACCGCGACGACCTGCCCGAGAGGCAGCTCATGATCGTGGACGTCGACGGACTGGCCGACGTCCTGCCCTACGACGTCTACGGGGGCTACGCCGAACTCACCGACCAGGAACCCGTCCCCGAGAACCCGCCCGAGCGCGTCCCGCTCCACGAGGAGGACACGGGGATGAGCGCCTCCTACGCCGTGCAGTGGTGGGTCTTCGCCGTCGTGGCCGTCGTGGGATGGATCGTGCTCATGCGCCGGGAAATCCGCGATGCCCGCGAACTCGAGGCCTCCGGCGGTGACGGGGACGACCCGGGGGCCGCAGACGGAACGGGCTCCGGCGGCGGAGACGGCACAGGATCCGGCGGTGGGTCCGCCGACGGAGGGGCGGCCGCACCCCGCACCCAGGCAACGGTCGAGTAGACGGGCCCCGGGCCCGTGAGAGTCGAGGAGGACAGCGTGCTCGAGGAGACCGACTACCCCGAATCCGGCCGTGTCGCGCGCCGTGGCGCGGGCCCCGGCGAGAGCGCCCGCGCAGGACGCATCTGGTGGGACGCCGCCGCCGACGCCTACCAGGCCGAGAACGGCGCCTTCCTCGGCGATGCCGGTTTCGTGTGGGGCCCCGAGGGCCTCACCGAGGACGAGGTGCACCTGCTGGGTGCCCCCGACACACTCCGCGGCGCCCGGGTGCTCGAGATCGGATGCGGTGCCGGCCAGTGCGGCCGATGGCTGCGTTCACAGGGCGTGGACCGTGTCGTGGGTTTCGACATCTCCCACCGCCAGCTCCAGCACTCCCGCCGTATCGATACCGACACCGGCCACGACCTGGCCACGGTGCAGGCCGACGCCCAGTACCTGCCCTTCGCCGACGCCGCCTTCGACGTGGTCTTCTCCTCGTTCGGCGCGCTGCCGTTCGTGCCTTCGGCCGAGATCGCCCTGGCCGAGGCGGCGAGGGTCCTGCGCCCCGGCGGGCGGCTCGCCTTCTCCGTGACCCACCCTGTGCGATGGGCGTTCCCCGACGACCCGACCGAGCACGGTTTCACCCTGACCCAGTCCTATTTCGACCGGATCCCGTACCTGGAGGAGGACCGCTCCGGGCGCGCGGTCTACGTCGAGCACCACCACACCGTCGGCGACTGGGTGCGGGCCGTCGCGGGCTCCGGGCTGGTGCTGGCCGATATGGTCGAACCCGAGTGGCCCGAGCACAACACCCAGGTCTGGGGCGGGTGGGGGCCGATCCGGGGACGGATGCTGCCCGGGACCGCGGTCTTCGTCGCGGACAAACCCGCCTGAGGCACCGGTTTCCTCCACCCGGGGCGGGGTACCTTCGTCCTGTTCCCCGGCCCCCGGAGGGAGACCCCGTGTCCGATGTACAGGTCCGTGCCGCACGCCCCGCCGATCACCTCCGTATCCGAGAGGTGTGCGACACCTGGTGGGGGAAGCCGGTGGCGCACATACTCCCGAGGCTGTTCCTGGACCATTTTCACCACACCAGCCTCGTGGCCGAGGAGGGCCCCGAGCTCGCCGGATTCCTGGTGGGCTTCCACTCGCCCGCCCGGCCCGAGATCTCCTACGTGCACTTCGCCGCGGTCGCACCCGAGTACCGGCGTATTGGACTCGCACGAGATCTGTACGGTCGCTTCACCGACGCCGCGCGTGCTGACGGGAGAACTCTCGTCCGGGCCGTGACCTCGCCCTCGAACGAGGGTTCCATCGCCTTCCACAGAGGTATCGGGTTCGTTGTGACCGGACCACACGCCGACTACGAGGGGCCCGGCGTGGACCGTATGGTCTTCGAACTTCGTCTGTGACCGGCGTGGAATAGTCCGTGCGGGGGAGCGGGTTGCCCCGGGCATGAAGGCTGTAGGGATCACAGAAGCAGGAAACCCCGGTGCCCTCCGGGTGCTGAACCTTCCCGAGCCGCAGGCCGGGCCCGGTGAGGTACGCATCCGTGTGCGGGCGGCCGCGGTCAACCCCACCGACACCGTGCTGCGTTCGGGCGCCCGTGGCAGCCCCGACGGGCCGGCCGTGCCCGGCATGGACGCAGCCGGGGTCGTGGAGCAGATCGGCCCCGAGGTCGGCGACCGCCTCGCCCTCGGCCAGGAGGTGGTCGCGCTCGTGGTGCCCAGGGGCGCACACGGCGCCTACGCGGAGCAGATCGTGGTGCCCGCCGCATCGGTCGTGCCCGCACCCGCGGGTGTGGAGCTCACGGCCGCCGCGACCCTGCCCATGAACGCCATGACCGCACGCCTGGCCCTCGACGCGCTCGCACTCTCACCCGGCGACACGCTGGCCGTGACCGGCGCGGCCGGGGCCTTCGGCGGGTACGCGGTCCAGTTGGGCAAGGCCGACGGGTTGCACGTGATCGCCGATGCGAAGGGCTCCGACGTGGAGCTCGTGCGTGGGCTCGGCGCCGACGAGGTGGTCGAGCGCGGGGACGACGTCGCCGATCGTCTCCTGCAGCTCGCGCCCGACGGTGTGCCCGGTCTCGCCGACGGCGCGGTGCTCGACGGGAAGNGGGCTGTCCCCGCCGTGGCCGACGGCGGACGTCTCGTGACCGTGCGCGGCTGGGACGGGCCCGCCGAGCGCGGCGTGACCGTGCATCCGGTGCTGGTGGTCGACGGCGCCACCGACACCGCGGCGTTGGACCGGTTGGTCCGCCGGACCGAGGAGGGGGTTCTGAGCCTGCGCGTCGCACGGGTGCTGCCGGCCGAGAGCGCCTCCGAGGCGCACCGGCTGCTGGAGGAGGGCGGCGTACGCGGCCGTA
>NZ_ANBE01000062.1 GCF_000341145.1 Nocardiopsis xinjiangensis YIM 90004 | reverse complement strand
GATCTCCGGGTGCCGGTGTGCCGGGCGGTCCCGCCCGGCACACCGGCACGTTCCAGGACGGTGCGGTGCTGACGCGGGCCCGGATCAGGGGCCTTGCTGTCCCCGGGAGATGCTCGCCTGGGCCAGGCGTCGCAGTGCGGCCAGCAGACTGTCGCCCAGGATCGTCCCGAGCACCGCTTTCTCCAGCAGTTCGTCGACGTCGGTGAGGCCCCCCACGTACTCCAGGTCGGCCTGTGCGAGCCGGCCGGCTGCCTCGGCGTAGCTGTGGAGCCAGTCCTGGTCGATCTCCATGCCGAGGGCCCGGAAGGTCGCCAGGACCTGCGCGAGGCGGTCACGCATGGGGGAGTCCGGATAGACGTACCAGCCCTGTTTTCCGGCCAGGGTGTCGGCGAGCTCCAGGTCGCGCTGCTCTGGCCCCGAGCCGTCCCGGTCGTCGGCGTCCACCGTCATGAGCGTGCGCCCGAGCAGGTCGTGGTGGCTGAGGCTGTCCCCGTCGACGCCCTCCAACAGTGCGCGTGTGTCGGCGATGGAGAGGCCGCCGACCTCGGTGAGAGCGCGGATGAGACGCAGACGGCGCAGGTGGCTCCGGTCATAGCGCGCCTGGTTGGGGCTGGTGCGTTCACCCCGGTGGAGCAGCCCTTGCCGCAGGTAGTACTTGATGCTCGGTACCGGGCTCCCCGAGTGCTCGCTCAATTCCGAGATGCGCATGCCGCCCCCTCCATCGGGTCCGACCCCTTGTGCTTTCTGCCTCAAATATGGATAGTGTAAGTATCGATAGCGGATACTACGACTATCCAAGCGAGGTTCTCCCATGTTATCGCTCCGCGAAGTCCGGACCTGGCACCGCCCCCTGGTGGACACCGCACTGCTCTGCGTCGTGCTTCTACTGGTCTCCCTCGTCGGGCTGGCCCTCGACCAGCGGCTGATCAACGGTGACCCGGCCTGGGCCAAACCCGCCAAATTCGCGCTCTCCATCACCGTCTACAACCTCACCCTCGCCTGGCTGCTGCACCTGACCCACCGGTGGCGGCGCCTGGGGTGGTGGATGGGCACCGTCGTCGCCGTGGTCACCGTGGCCGAGATGGCGGTGATCATCACGCAGGTCGGGCGCGGAACCATGAGCCACTTCAACTACGGGTCCCCGTTCGACCTCGCCCTGTACGCCTTCATGGGCGCCATGATCAGCGGTCTCTGGATTGCCACGTTCGTCATCGCGGTCCTGCTCATGCGCCAACACCTGCGGGAGCGCTCCACGACCTGGGCGATCCGGGCCGGCGTGTGGATCGCACTCCTGGGGATGGCCGTGGGGCCACTCATGTCCGTGCCCACCTCTGCACAGCGCGAGGCCCTCGTCGAGGACGGGACCGACATACTGGGCGCGCACACCGTCGGGCTGGCCGACGGCGGGCCCGGCCTGCCCTTCGTCGGTTGGAGCACCGTCGCGGGGGATCTGCGGGTGGGGCACTTCGTGGGGATGCACGGGCTCCAGGTGATGATCCTGCTGGCCCTCGTGCTCATCCTCCTCGCGTCCCGAGTGCCTCGCCTGCGCAATGACGGTGTTCGCCTGCGCGTGGTGTGTGTCGTCGGCCTCGCATACACCGGTCTGACCCTGCTGACCGTGTGGCAGGCCTTGCGCGGGCAGTCCGTCGTCGCCCCCGACGCCTTCACCCTCGCGGTGCTGGCGGTGCTCGCCGCGGGTGCGGCCCTGGGGCTGGTGTGGGCCCTGCGCGTATCATCCCGGCAAAGCGACGAGGAGGAAGCGTGCGGCTCAAACTCGACCTACACGACATCTTCAACAAGGGCCGGAGCATCGACCAGGCCCTGAGCGACATCATGGACGAGGCCGAGCAGAAGAAGGCCAAGACGGTCGAGATCATCCCCGGCAAGGGGTCGGGCCAGCTCAAGAAACGGGTGCTGCGCTTCCTCGACCGCAAGGACGTCAAGGCCCGCTACCACCGGGTCGAGAAGGATTCCAAGAACTTCGGCCGTCTGTTCGTCCACTTCAAGCACTGATCCGGTCAGGTCAGGCGGACCAGGCTGCCAGGGTGGCCCGGGCCCAGGAACGGACGCGTTCGGGGTGGCCTCCGGCCGGGAAGCTACCGTCCACGGCGACCTCGGCGACGGTGAACGAGAACCCGCCGGGGACGTCTGCCCGGGCAGCGGGTGTGGTGTTCTCTCGTCGGCGGACCCGGTGGGAGTTGGCGTGGCGGGCGCGCTGGGTGAGTTTGCGGGAGGCCTCGGCCCCGTCCGCGACGTGGGTCCGCAGCAGTTCCAGCGGAAAGGCATGCGTGCCCTCAGTCAGGGAGGCCGGGTGCTGGAGACGGTAACAGGCGACGGCGACGCCGTGCAGCGGTCCCCACGGTTCCTGGCGGGAGTGGTCCAGCGCCAGCAGCCGCTGGAACAACTCCTCGCAAGGGGTGTCGCTCACCGCTCCGCACTGTGCACACGTATCCATGCCGCGATACTCGCGCATGCGGCCCGGGAGGGCGAGCCGTTTTCTGCGGATGCGGAAGGCTCGGAAGTGAACTCGGGCAAGTACTTCGGCCGCCTGTTCGTCCACGTTCGCCACTGATGCGTGTGTGAATGTGGCGAACTTGGCCAACTTGGCGCATAATGGAGACATGAGTACTGAACCCAGGGAGCTGTCCGTCGCGGACGCCCGCGACCACTTCTCCCAGCGTGTGAACAGGGCGGCCTTCGGCGACGAGATCACTTACGTGACCAGGGGGCGCAAGCACGAGCGTGTTGCCGCCATCGTCCCGATCGAGCTGATCGAGGCCTACGAAGAGCTTCTCGATCAGCAGGACGGCCGTGTCGCACATCAGAGGTTGGAGGAGATCCGGTCCGGGGACGCCGAGGTCGTGTCCGCCGAGGACGTGGCGAAAGAGCTTGAACTGTGACGGATGGGCAGTCGTGTCCCTATGAGGTGGTGTTCGACAGTCGGGCCGGCAAGGAGCTCGGCAAGTTGGACAAGCCCGTAGCCCGTCGCGTGTACTCAGCCGTGATGGCCTTGGGGGAGGAGCCGCGTCCGGACGGATGCCGCAGGCTCAGCGGTTACCCAGGTCTGTGGCGTATCCGAGTGGGCGACCATCGGGTGGTCTACTCGATCGATGATGGCCGACTCCTCGTCGTGGCCCTGCGTGTCGCCCATCGGCGCTGACGACGCGCACACGGCCCCTGCGTGCGGCCGGAACCGGCGCGGTGCGACCTCACAGAGCGGCCACGGTGGCGGGCTGCCCCCACGAACGCGAACCGTCGGCGAGGTCGAGGCCGAGCAGCTCGTTTTCGACCCGTACCACGGCCCCGTCCTCGTGCACACTCACATCGAGCTCCTCCCGGTGGCGCGACTCGGGGAGCCCGCTCTCCAGGAGCGGGCCGCTACGCCAGAGCTCGCTCCCGTCGTCGAGGTCGACCGCGAGCACGTCGTCGCAGGAACGCGCCGGATCCTCCTCCTCGAGGGAGGGCGGATCGGGGTCCTCGTGGTCGCCGTCCAGGAGCACCACCCCGACCCCTTCGGCGGGCTCCTCGGCCAGTCCGCACACACGGGTGTCGGGCTCCAGGCGCCACAGTTGCTCCCCGCCGTCGGTGGCGACCGCCGTGAGCCCTTCCTCGGAGACCTGCACGATCCGCTCCTCGGACCACCAGCCGCCGACGCTCCGGCCAGGCAGCCCTTCGGCGGTCCACTCCGGGGACGCCGACAACTCGGGGAAGGGCACGATCCGGCCGCTCTGGAAGCTCTGCACCGTTGCGTACACGGACAGGACCACTACCCCCACGAGGGGGAGCACCAGGCACCCGAGGCAGTACGAACGCCGCCGCGAGGGTTTCTGGTCGGGGTGATCCGCGGTACCGGACCACTGTCCGGAGCCGGCCCCTCGGTGCGGGCCGGTGTTCGGGAAGGTCATGATGGCGCTTCCAGGGGGCGGGGGACTGTGCCTACGGGTAGGACGCACCCCAGGCCACCCCTGGTCCGCGCCGCTCAGAGGCCGGCGCCCCCGTGCTCGGCGGCGAAAGCGGCCAGTTCCGCGCGGGTCGGTGAGGTCGCAGGGCCGCGCAGTGTCACCGCACGTGCTGCCGACATGTTGGCGCGCCGGACCGCCGCACTCAGATCCAGGCCTTCGGAGAGCGCAGCCAGCAACGCGCCCACGTGGGTGTCCCCCGCCCCGTTCGTGTCCACGGCCGACACCACGGTTCCGGGCACCCGCACCGGGGCCCGGCCCGCCGTGGCGATCACACACCCGCCGGCGCCGTCGCGCACCAGCGCGGCACCGCCCTGGCGCACGCGCGCCGCCAAGGACGCGGCTGCCCGCTCCGGACCGGACCCGCCTGTGAGCGCCGCTGCCTCGGCCGCGTTCGGGCTGAACACGTCCACACGCTCCATCACCTTCGCCAGCAGTGCCGGCTCGATCGCCTCCACCACCGGGGCGGGGTCCAACGCCACGCGCACCTGCGGATGCAGCGCCATGACCCACGCCGCCAGGTCCTTCGCGCGGGGACCGGGAAGCAGCGCATATCCCACGATGTAGACCGTGTCGCCCGGAGCGGGCTCCAAGGAACGCAGCGCCTCCGGGGGCAGTTCGCTCTCCGCGCCCAAGCTGGTGATGAAGGTCCGTTCGGCGTCCGCTTCCACGAGCGCCACACAGAAACCGGTGTCGGAATCGGGCAGTGGATCGTGCGCGATCTCGACACCCTCGGCCCGCAGCGCGGCCCGCGTCAGGTCACCGTTGGGTCCGGTCCCGTGCGCCCCGCCGTAGACCACCGGCATCCCGGAGCGCGCGGCTGCGGCCATGACGTTGAATCCACCCCCGGGCAGAGCACGGTAGCTGTCGGCAAGCGTGTCGCCGCCGGGTTCGGGAAGGCGGTCGAGGGTCATCACCAGGTCGATGATGACGGGACTCACATGGATCATGCGGCCGGTCACGCAGGCTCTCCTCTCGCTCTGATCACCCCAGGATCCCGGTTCCGCGGGGGCGGTGCCACACGGGGCCAATGGGTGGCAAGGCCGAGTTGTGCGAGTTTTTGCCGCGAGCAACCCCTGAACGTCGGTGCGTCGGGTGAGACTCGTTTCAGACACAACCAGTGAGAGGGGAAGGCATGATCACGACCGATTTCGGGCCGGGGACGCCCTGCTGGCTGGAACTGAACACACCCGACGTGGCGGCCACGGCCGATTTCTACAACCGGGTGTTCGGGTGGACCCTGCACGACATCGGGTTCGATGCCGGGGGATACCAGTCCATGAGCCTCGGTGGTAAGGCCGCAGCGGCGATCGGCCCCTTGGAACACGAGGAACAGCGCCCGGGTTGGACGCTCATCTTCGCGTGCGACGATCTCGAGAGCGCCATCGAGGAGACCGAGCGCCTCGGCGGTTCGGTCTACGTGGAGCCCTTCTCGATCCCCGCGGTCGGTCGGATGGCCATCCTGCTCGATTCCCAGGGGGGTGTGTTCGGTGTCTGGCACGGGGAGAAGTTCGCCGGGTTCGAGGTGGTCAACGAGCCGGACAGTTTCGGATGGGCCGAACTGTGGACCCCTGACGCGGAGGCGTCCAAGTCCTTCTACGCCGGGGTCCTCGGGTGGGAGTACGAGGTCCTCGACCAGGGCGAGAAGGGGTGGTACGCCGTGGCACGCAACGCCGGCGCCCCGATGGAGGAGTCACACGGCGGCATCATGCAGCTCGGTCGCGAGTACCTGACCGACACCGAGGGCGTGCCCGACTGGCACCCGGTGTTCATCGTGGCCGACTGCGATGCGAGCGCCCGGCTGGTGAGGGACAGCGGTGGGAAGGTGCACATGGGTCCGGCCGACGTCCCACAGGCGGGGAAGCTGGCCATCTGTGCCGATGTGGTTGGTGGAGAGTTCGTGTTGCTGACGCCGTCGCCGATGGGCTGATCCCCTCGATGATCGTCCCTCCGCTCTGGTCTCCTGAGAGCGGAGGGGCTTCGTGTGCGCGCGTCCTTCGGTCCCGGAAGCCGGTGTTTGCGCGACCGGTGTCGCATACCGGCCGGCCGCTCCCGGCCGGAGAGGTCACTCCTGGGTGTTTTCCCCGTATCGGCCCTCGGCCTGTTGGCGCTGCTCATGCTTTTCCCGGAAGGCTTCGCGCCGTTCACGCTCGCGCAGGCTGAAAGCAGCGTTGCGTACCGAGTCCTCGCTCTCGAAGCCCGAGCCGATCGCGCCCGCCACCGTGCCCGCGGACGTCACCAGCAGCGGGATCGACACGTAAGTACCCACGCCCACCGAACCCGCGATGTAGGACTGTAGGACCCCCGGCGGGAGCAATACCAGACCGGCCGTCAGGTTCACCAGACACAGACCGATGTACATGAAGGCCACACCGGCGCTCAAGGTCGCCACCGTCGAGGCGTTGAACAGCACGGCCTCCTCACGCTCGCCCCGGGGACGGCTCCGGACCGGCTCCCACAGGTGGTGATAGACCACGAGCCACCCGGTCATCACCGCCAGAGCGCCGATCACCGTCAGAACCATCCGCCAGAGCGAAAGGGTGGTCGCCAGTTCCCAGACCGTGGAATTGATCAGGTAGAAAGCGCTGAAGGCGAAGGCACCGACCAAGGGTCCGGTCAGTCCCCACACCAGGCGCCAGGGCCGGTTGGCGCGCACCATCCCCAACAGCAGCTGGGAGGAGCCCCACCGGGAGGAGATGCGGGCATCGACCCCGTCCTGGTCCGGGGTCAGGCGTTGAAAGCGTCGGCTCAGCACAGGAAGGCGTCTGCGCGCGTGCTGCTCGATGCCTTCCTCCGGGGTGCCGGGGCGGTGGACCTCGGCGATCAGTTGGGCCACGACCGCACGGGCCCGGCGCCGCAGGTTGACGGCGCCGAAGGCCGGAAGCGAGATCACGACCACGCGCCGCCCGTTGTTCACATCACCCACGATCGCCTGCTTGCCGCTGCGCATGGGCAGGTCGGTGACGCAGACGGCGATGTCCCAGCCGTGTTCTTCCATCTCGGTCTGGGCCAGCTCCATCATCGCCGTGTGTCGGCTGTCGCTGGGCGGGAGCCTTGCCTGGCGCACCTGCACGGTCCACTCCCGGGTGGGATCGACGTGGTCGCTCAGTATCTGGGGCAGGTCCTGGGCGAGCTGCCCGCCGATCAGAACCGGCATGGCCACGGGGTCGGTGAGGACCCCTACCGTGATACCGCTCTCGCCGTTGTCTGTTCCTGTTCCGGTCAAAACCCCGGCCCTTCTCCGATGGGAGTGCTACCGACTCGACTTATCGGTATCACTCACCGTACTCGGCAGAGTCGGAATCGTGACGTATGCCCTCACGGTGTCCGTGCGGCACGGAACCTGCTTCACCGTGGGCCGGCTCCGCCACCCTGGCCCGCGACCACGGCATCGGCCGATCCACCGGCTACCGCTACATCGACGAAGCCACCGATGCCCTGGCCAACCAGGCCCCTGATGTGCACCACGCACTGAACAACGCCCGAGCCGCTCTCGTGCTCACGCATTTCGAACACGGGCGCCTGAAATAAAACTCGCCGGGATCACCTCAGTGCCGGTTGTCCTCTCCACCCCATACGAATCCGTCTCCGGTCGGTTGACCGACCATCTGGACCTGGGTGTGCTCGTGGCCTGCTATCCGCGGGATGTGATCGAGGACGTCTGGGCCGGGACCGGCGCCAAAGAACAACGCGCCCGCTCTTTGCCCGCCCACTTCATGGTGCGTCACTCCGTCGAGGGGGTCCCCACGGGGTCGATGTTGGCTCCGAGAAGCAGTGGCAGGAGTATGGCGTCCTCTGGGATCAGCATGGCGGGTTGGGGAGGTCGTCGAGGGCGTTGCTGGCCAGGCCGGTTTCGATCCGGCGGGCGAGTGCGACGAACGTGGTCTGTTCGTCGGGGGTGAGGGGCTTGATCGTCTCGCGTTCGAGGACGCTCCAAGCCTGCTCGATGTGTTCCTCAAGGCGGCGGCCCTTCTCAGTGAGGTACACGAGCGTCACCCGCCGGTCTTCAGCGGAACGGGTGCGCGTGACCAGCCCGGCCTGATCGAGTCGGCGCACCGACTTGGCAACAGTTGAGTGGTCGACACCCAGCGTACGTCCGAGGCTGGTCTGCGACTGCCCATCGGCCTCCCACAACTGCAAGAGCATGATCTCCTGGCCGGGGAACAGGCCCAGCTCGCGGAACAGGTGCGCGGCGCGGGCGCGATGCGTGCGGGCGACCGCGAACACCGCAAAGCTCACCGGGAATCGAGCGGCAGTGCTCGGCACCTGCTCGCGCGGCTGGTTGGTCATGGTTACCTCCTGTCGAGAACGGGGTAGTCGGTGTACCCCTCCGAACCGCCACCGTAGAAGGTCGCCCGGTCGGGCTCGTTGAGTTGCGCGCCTTCATGCAGACGCTGGACCAGGTCAGGGTTGGCCAGTGCCCATCGTCCTACGGGGACAACGTCGGCGAGCCCGGTCTCCAAGTCGTCCGCGATCTGCTCCCGGGGCCGGTCGCCCCGGTTGACCAAGAGCGCGGTCGGCCAGAGGCTGCGGATCTCGTGCAGCAGGTCCTCGTCCGGCCCGTGCATCACATGCAGGTAGGCCAGGTCGAGCCGGGCGAGCTCAGTGACCAGGGCGCGATAGGTCTGGGCACGGTCAGGGCCCTCGTCGATGTCGTTGAAAGTACCACCCGGGGAAATGCGGAAACCGGTGCGATCGGGACCGATCTCCTCGGCGACGGCTTGGGCGACCTCCACGGCGAACCGGATCCGCCCATCGATGGAGCCACCGTAGCCATCCGTCCGCGCATTCGCGTTGGGTGACAGGAACTGCTGGATCAGATAGCCGTTCGCGCCGTGAATCTCGACGCCGTCGGCGCCGGCCTCGACGGCTCGTGCCGCTGCGGTACGGAAGTCGTCGACGGTGGTTGCGATCTCGTCGCTGTTGAGAGCACGCGGCTGCGGGATGTCCTGCATCCCGGCCGCGGTGAACATCTGCCAGGCCGGCGTAATGGCTGACGGGGCGACAGGTGTGCGGTGGTGGGGGGTGTTGTCCGGGTGGCTCGCCCGTCCAACGTGCATGAGCTGTACGAACACGTGCCCACCGGCCGCGTGGACGGCGTCGGTGACCGTGCGCCAGCCCTCGACGTGCTCGTCGGTGTGGATACCTGGGGTGAGCAGGTAGCCCTGGCCGTCCTCGTTGGGCTGTGTGCCTTCGGTGATCAGCAGTCCGAGCGAAGCACGCTGGGCGTAGTACTCGGCCATCATCGGCGACGGTGTGCCGTCCGGCAGCGCGCGGTCACGGGTCATCGGCGCCATGGCCAGCCGGTGTTCCAGAGTGATCTGTCCGACCTTGAACGGATTCCACAGGATGCTCATGGGTGAGCTCAACCTCCTTGATTTATGTTGCCGACCACCTTTCTACCAGAACGTTGCCGACCACGTAAATGCGAGTGTGGTGACAGCAAGCGCGGCTGCCGCTGATCGAACCGTTGCCGTTGAGGGGGAGGGGTGGCACTCAGTAGTGCACGGTCTCCCCTGGGGCATCGCCGTTGTGCGGGTGCTTTCGACTCGTTGAACGCCTTCACGGATGCCCTCGGCCCACCGCACGGCCAGTGCGTAGATGGCCGAGCAGCCGGCGCGTTGCGGATCGGGAGGTGTTCACTGCGATCGTGTATGTGCTCACCAGCGGGTGTGCTTGGTGGTGGTTGCCGACGGGAGCGCACACCCGGGTGCGCACGAGGCCCTGCCGGGTATTCGTCTCGCGCAGGTGATCCAGGTGGTCGACGAGAAGGCAACCGACGAAGCCACTGTCGTGGTCGAGGACGCGGACACAGTGCTGCTCGACTCCGGCAACCCCGCGCTGGAGATCAAGGAGTCCGGAGGCGCCCGACGTCGTCACGACTGGAGCATCAGCGCCCGGATCGTCGAGAAGCTGGACATCCCGGTGTCCCTGGCCGGCGGCTTGAACCCTGCCAACGCAGCTGAAGCCGTCGGGGCCGTGCGGTCTTTCGGCCTCGACGTGTGTACCGGAGTGAGTGACGAAGACCTCGCCTCCTGGGACGCAGAAGACGACCAGGACTGAGGATCAGAAACACGGCTCCACCAAACCCGCTGGTCAGCACAGGACGAAGCGTTGGTTCCAGCGTTTCGTAGCGCAAGGCTTCAGTCTCTGTTGACCCGAAACCTTGCCGG
This sequence comes from Nocardiopsis xinjiangensis YIM 90004, assembly GCF_000341145.1. Taxonomy (GTDB): domain Bacteria; phylum Actinomycetota; class Actinomycetes; order Streptosporangiales; family Streptosporangiaceae; genus Nocardiopsis; species Nocardiopsis xinjiangensis. Next base: position 220 of record NZ_ANBE01000062.1, on the reverse strand, counting down.
TAGAAGACAGATTCGAGCGCCATGGGAGTTCGTGGCGGTGAGAAGATCCGTGCACCGTCGCGTCGGGGAAGGCGCGGTTCATCTGGGTGATCCTGCGTTCGACCTTGTCCACTGCGATGCCTCGTTCGGCAACGTTGCGGCTGAGCTCGTCAAGGACGTCTGCAGACCACAGGGATGCTTCTATGTTTGTCAAGCAGCGAGTGCGACCGGTGGGTCCGCT
>NZ_ANBE01000061.1 GCF_000341145.1 Nocardiopsis xinjiangensis YIM 90004 | reverse complement strand
CCGGTGGGTGTTCGGCGGCGAGAGCGCAACAGCCCGGCGTCAAGGGGTGGACCGCACACCCCGAGGCGCCCCGACCAACCCCGCGCAACGCCGCCACCATCCCCATCCAGGAACAGGAGTGGGGGTGGCGCCGAAGCGGGTTGCGGGAAGCCCCGGCCGGGCTAAGCTCGACGCTCCGACGAACACCACCCACCTGCACCGATCCAGCAGCTTCCACCCGAGGACCAGGGCTCGACGCCCCGACGAACACCACCCACACCAACCCCGAGCCCTCACCCCCACCACAGCCCCGCGTCTTCGTCCCCGATCCCCACCACAGACCCACGTCCTGGAATCCGTTTCTCTCTACCCCGAATCCCAGCTGTACCTACCAGAAAGTACAGTTCGGAATATGTCTCAGCTCAGCGCCCGGCAGGACGACATGGCTCCGGCACGTCGGTGGTTGCTCCTGGCCACCGTCGCCTCGGGGCTCTTCCTGATCACCCTGGACAACACCATCCTCTACACGGCCCTGCCGACACTGACCGAAGAGCTGGGGGCCACCGGATCGCAGAGCCTGTGGATCATCAACGCCTACCCGGTGGTCATGGCGGGTCTGATCCTGGGCAGCGGCACCTTCGGGGACCGCGCCGGCCACGTCCGCATGTTCGTGCTCGGCCTGATCGTCTTCGGTCTGGCCTCGCTGGTGGCGGCCTTCTCTCCGACCGCGTCGGTGCTCATCTTCAGCCGGGTGCTGCTGGCGGTGGGTGCGGCGATCATGATGCCCGCGACGTTGGCGTTGATCCGGATCATCTTCACCCGGGAGCGCGAGCGCAACTTCGCGATCGCGATCTGGGGCAGCATCTCGGTCATCGGGATCGCCGTGGGCCCGATCGTGGGCGGTGCTCTCCTGGAGTTCTTCTGGTGGGGTTCGGTCTTCCTGCTCAACGTGCCCATCGTGCTCGTGGCGCTGGCCGCCACGCTCGCCATCGCGCCGCCCAACCGGCCCGACCCGGACAAACACTGGGACCTGGTCTCCTCGCTGCAAGCCATGGCGGGTCTCGTCGCCGGCGTCCTGGCCATCAAGGAGATCGGGCACGTGCCTCCGAACCCGTGGGTGGTCGCTCTGGCGGTCGGTGTGGCCGCCGCCGCCTTCACCCTGTTCGTGCGGCGCCAGAGGCGCCTGCCCGACCCGTTGTTGGACTTCGCGATCTTCCGCAACCCTGCCTTCTCCGCCGGGGTGCTGACCGCGGTCCTGTCGATGTTCGCCATCGGCGGCATCCAGCTGGTGACCACCCAGCGGTACCAGCTGGTGGCCGGGTTCACCCCTCTGGAGTCCGGTCTTCTGGTCGCCGCGCTCGCCGCGGGTTCGCTGCCCACCGCTCTGCTGGGCGGGGCCGTCCTGCACCGCACCGGTCTGCTGCCGCTGATCGCCGGTGGCCTGGGTGTGGCAACGGTCGGTGTGGTCACCACGATCGCCGGTTTCCATCTGTCCTTCCCCGTCCTGGTGGCGGGGATGGTCCTGACCGGGGCAGGACTGGGTGCGGCGATGTCGGTCGCCTCCGTGGCGATCGTGGGCAACGCGCCCGGCAACCGCGCCGGAATGGCCTCGGCGGTGGAGGAGGTCTCCTACGAGTTCGGCAACCTCAGTGCCGTGGCGCTGCTGGGCAGTCTGCTCACCTTCGTCTACGCGGCCACCGTGCAGCTGCCCGCCCACGCTCCGGACCGTGCCGGGCAGAGCCTGGCCGATGCTCTGGCCGTGGTCGGGGACGACGCCGCCGTCCTCTCGGCCGCCTACGGTGCCTTCGACACCGCGTACCTGGTGGTGATGGTGGCGGTGTCCCTGGTGTTGGCGGTGGGCGCGGCCGGCGCCGGCCGGATGCTGCGCCACCACGGCCCCGGCAGCTCCTCCCAGCACTACGTCGATCACTGATGCGGAGCGCACTGTGCGGCAGAGCAAGAGAACGCTGATCCTGGACGCGGCCGTCCAGGTGGTCCAGCGCGAGGGCATCGCCGCGGTCACCTTCGACTCGGTGGCGGCACAGGCGGAACTGACCAAGGGCGGTCTGCTCTACCACTTCCGTTCCCGGGAGGCCCTGTTGGAAGCGGTGCACGAACACCTGGCCCAACGGTGGGAGGACCAGCTGGAGCAGGCCGCCGGAACCACGGTCGACCGGGCGGGCCCCCAGGAGAAATCGGCCGCCTACGCCGCGGTGTGCGCCGCCAGTGCCACCCGCGCGGAACTGCTGTTGATGGTCGAGGCCGCCAGCGATCCGATCCTGAGCGCCTACGGGCAGGACGTACAGAACAGGTGGGTGCCCTCGCCCGAGTCCGCCGAGCTGTCACAGGCCGACCTGGAGGACTTCGTGCTGCGGCTGGCCGCGGACGGCCTGTGGGTCCACGAGTCCCTCGGGGGCCGCCCGCTCGATCCCCGGCTGCGCCGCCAGGTCGCCGAACACCTCATCGCCGCCCTGTCGGGTTCCCACGCCAACGGCCGGCCCGCGGACTGACCGCCGGCCGGCCCTGCAGGTGTTCGTGGGCTCGCCCCGCCCGCGTTCAGGGCCGTCCCGAGACCAGAGCGCCGTCCTTCCACACCGCCGCCACCTGCGGAACACCCGGACGGTAGGCCAGGTAGAGGTGGTTGGGCGCCTCCAGCAGGGTCAGGTCGGCGCGGGCGCCCGGTGCCAGGTGGCCCACGTCGTCGCGGCGCAGCGCCCGGGCCCCGCCGGCGGTGGCCGCCCATACCGCCTCGTCCGGGGTCAGACCCATGTCACGCACGGCCAGGGCGATGCAGAACGCCAGGCTGGAGGTGAAGCAGGAGCCCGGGTTGCAGTCGCTCGCCAGCGCCACCGCCGCGCCCGCGTCCACGAGCCGGCGGGCGTCCGGGTAGGGCTGGCGGGTGGAGAAGTCCACACCGGGCAGCAGGGTCGCCACGGTCGGTTCGGGGCGCCGTGCGGCCTGGGCGAGGGCGTCGACGTCGCTGTCGGCCAGGTACGTGCAGTGGTCGACCGAAGCGGCCCCGACCTCGACCGCCAGGGACACTCCGGGCCCCTCCCCCAGCTGGTTGCCGTGCACGCGGGGCAGTAGTCCGTGTTCGGCCCCTGCGGCCAGGATCCGGCGCGCGGCCTGCTCGTCGAAGGCCCCGCGTTCGCAGAAGACGTCCACCCACCGGGCCAGGGGCGCGCAGGTCTCGACCATGGGCCCGGTGAGCAGGTCGACGTAGCCCTCGGGGTCGTCGGCGTACTCGGGCGCGACCAGGTGCGCGCCCATGAAGGTGACCTCGTCGGTGACTCGCCCGGCAACGGAGAGCGCCCGGGCCTCGTCCTGGACGGTGAGCCCGTACCCGGACTTGGCCTCCAGGGTCGTGGTGCCCTGGGCGCGGGCCTCGCGCACCAGGGTCCGTGCGTTGGACAGCAGCTCGGCGTCGGAGGCCTCTCGTGTGGCGGCCACGGTGGTGTGGATGCCCCCGGCGGTGTAGGGGGTGCCGCTCATGCGGGCGGCGAACTCCCGGCTGCGGTCGCCTGCGAAGACGATGTGGGAGTGGCTGTCGACGAACCCGGGGATCACGCACCGTCCGGCGGCCTCCACCCGCGCGTCGGCGTCGGGTGCTTGCACACGCGGGCCGGCCCAGGCCACACGTCCCTCCTCCAGGACCAGTGCGGCCTCGGGGATCTCGCCGAGCGGGCCCCGGCCCAGTGCGGGGTCGTTGGTGATCAGGGTGCCGATACCGTCGATCAGGATCGTCCCGGGGGCCTCTGGGGTCGGGTTCATGTGTGGAGCTCCTTGATCACTGTGTCGAGGTCCTCGGCGGCGTCGGGCAGGTGCATGTGCTCTCCCCCGCATACGATCCACCGGCCGTCGGCCATGACGTTGCGTACGTGGGCGGCGGTGGCGGCGAAGACGACGGCGTCGGCGGCCCTCTCGGGCGGCGTTCCGGCCAGGCCGATGCCGTCCAGGGGCACGTTGACCAGGTCGGCCCGCGCGCCCACCCGCAGTGCCCCTGCGTCCTCCCAGCCGAGCGAGGCGTGGTGGGTGGCCGCACGCAGCAGGGCCCCGGTGTCGAGGGTGCCGCGGCGGTGGGTGCGCAGCCTCTCGTGCAGTTCCGCTCCCCGGGTCTCGGCGAACAGGTCGGTGTGGACGTGCTGGTCGGTGCCCAGACTCAGCGGTGCGGGCAGCAGGTCGCCGGTGCGGGGCAGTCCGTCGGCGAGGTCGCGTTCGGTGGTCGGGCACAGGCACACGGTGGCGCCGCTGCCGCGCACGAGCGCGACGTCGGTGTCGGTCAGGTGGGTGGCGTGCACCAGGCTGGTGCGCGGCCCCAGGGCCCCGGCGCCGTCCAGGACCTCCACGGGGGTACGGCCGTGGGCGGCCAGGCTCGCGGTGTTCTCGTCGGGCTGCTCGGAGACGTGCACGTGCAGGGGCAGGTCCCGTTCGTGCGCGGTGCGGGCGACCACGGCCAGGTCCTCGGGGGTCAGGGCGCGCACCGAGTGGGCGGCCACGCCGGCCCTGGCGTGGTCACCGTCCAGCTCCAGGTGTCGGATGCGCTCGGCCCAGCGTCCGGCGTCGCCGTCGCCGAACCGTCGTTGCGGCCCGGTGAGCGGGTGGCGGGTGCCGTCGGTGCCCAGGCCGCCGGACAGGTAACACACGTCCAGCAGGGTCAGGCGGATCCCGGCCCAGCGGGCCGCCTCGACCAGGGCGCGGCCCATGGCGTCGGGGTCGGGGTAGGGGGTACCCCCGGGCGCGTGGTGCAGGTAGTGGAACTCGCCCACACTCGTGATGCCGGCCAGGGCCATCTCTGCGTAGGCGCCCCGGGCCAGGCGCAGGTAGGTGTGCGGGTCCAGGCGGTCGGCGACGCGGTACATGGCCTCACGCCAGGTCCAGAACGAGCCCCCGCCGGTGTGGGTACGCCCGCGCAGGGCGCGGTGGAAGGCGTGGGAGTGGGCGTTGGCCAGCCCCGGGAGGGTGAGGCCGTGCAGGGTCCCCGCGTCCGCGGGCGGCTCCGGGGCACGGGTCAGGCCGGTGATGCGCCCGTCCTCCACCGTCAGCAGGACCCCGTGGTCGACCGCGCCGTCGGCGGCCCCGGTCCAGGCCCATTCGGCCCAGTGGCGCGACCTCACGGTGCCACCTCCCCGGTCGGGTCCTCCAGCAGGTCCTGGAGTACGTCGGCCAGGGTGAGCACGCCGGCGTGGCAGTCCTCGGGTTCGGCCCACTCGCGGGGTGAGTGCGAGACACCGGTGGGGTTGCGTACGTACAGCATGGCGGTGGGCACGTGGGCGGAGAGCACGGCGGCGTCGTGGCCGGCCCCGGTCGGCAGCACGGGCACGTCGGTGTCGGGGGTGCGCCGGGCCAGGACGCCGGCGACCCGGTCGCGCAGAGCATGGGGGAAGTCGACGGCCGGGGTGTGGGACTCCCGGGCCGTCCTCAGCTGCACGCCGTGCTCGGCGGCCCCGCGCTCGGTCTCGGCCCGCACCTGGGCGACCACCGCCTCGAGGGTGGCCTGGTCGGCGGCGCGGGCGTCCAGCCAGGCGCTCACCCGGGAGGCGATGGCGTTGGTGCCGTTGGGTACGGCCCGGACCTTGCCGACGGTGGCGCGGGCGTCGTGGGCGGCGGCGCTCTCGCGGGCGGCCAGCACGGCGTGGGCGAAGGGCAGCATGGGGTCGGCACGGTCCTGCAGGAGGGTGGTGCCTGCGTGGTCGGCGCGGCCCTCCAGGTCCAGGCGCCAGCGCCCGTGCGGCCACACCGAGCTCGCGGCGGCGACCGGGTGCGGGGTGCCGGCGAGGTGGCGGCCCTGTTCGACGTGCAGTTCCACGAACGCGTCGAGTTGCCGGAGCAGGTGCGGGTCGGGGCCGAGTGCTTCGGGATCGTGTCCGGCGTCGGCCATGGCCTCGGCCCAGGTGGTTCCGTCGGCGTCGGTGAGGGCGCGGACCCGGTCGGGGCCGATCTCCCCGGCGGTGAGGCGGCTGCCCAGGCACGGCACACCGAAGCGGCCGCCCTCTTCCTCGACGAAGACGGCCACGGCCAGGGGGCGTTGGGGGGCCAGGCCGCGTTCGCGCAGGATGTCGACGGCGGCCAGGGCGGAGGCCACCCCGAGGGGTCCGTCGAAGGCGCCGCCCTCGGGGACCGAGTCCAGGTGCGAACCGGTCGCCACGGCGCCGGGCGCGGGCGTGCCCCACCAGCCCCACAGGTTGCCGTTGCGGTCGGTGCGCACGTCCAGGCCACGGGACCGGGCGGCGTCGGTGAACCAGGCACGGACCTCGGCGTCGGCGGCGTTCCAGGCGTGCCGGTGGTACCCGCCGGTGGCGGGGTCGCGGCCGACCGGTCCGAGCTCGGCCCACAAACGGTCGAAGCCCATTCACTCCCCCTCGTGGGACGGGACGCGGATGCCGTGGGCACCTGCGACGCGCTCGGCCTCGGGGTAACCGGCGTCGACGTGGCGCAACACCCCGGTGGCGGGGTCGTTGGTCAGGACCCGGGCGAGTTTGGCCGCGGCCAGGTCGGTGCCGTCGGCGACACCGACCTGGCCGGCGTGCAGGGAGCGTCCCATCCCGACCCCGCCGCCGTGGTGGATCGAGACCCAGGAGGCCCCGGAGGAGGCGTTGACCAGAGCGTTGAGCAGCGGCCAGTCGGCGATGGCGTCGGAGCCGTCGCGCATGCCCTCGGTCTCGCGGTAGGGCGAGGCCACCGAACCGGTGTCGAGGTGGTCGCGGCCGATGGCCAGGGGAGCGCTGATCTGCCCGGAGGCGACCAGCTCGTTGAAGCGCTGTCCGGCGGCTGCGCGTTCGCCCTGGCCGAGCCAGCAGATCCGGGCGGGCAGACCCTGGAAGGCCACCCGTTCGCCGGCCATGCGGATCCACCGGGCGAGGTGCTCGTTTTCGGGGAACAGGTCGAGGATCGCTCGGTCGGTGCGGGCGATGTCGGCGGGATCGCCGGAGAGCGCGGCCCAACGGAAGGGGCCCTTGCCCTCGCAGAACAGCGGCCGGATGTAGGCGGGCACGAACCCGGGGAAGTCGAAGGCGCGGGCGAAACCGCCGGTGCGGGCCTCGTCCCGGATCGAGTTGCCGTAGTCGAAGACCTCCGCGCCCGCGTCCAGGAACCCGACCATGGCCTCCACGTGCGCGGCCATGGACTCGCGGGCGCGGGCGGTGAACTCCTCGGGCCTTACGGTAGCGAGTTCCTTGTGGTCCTCGAAGGCCACGCCCAGAGGCAGATAGGCGAGCGGGTCGTGGGCGGAGGTCTGGTCGGTGACCACGTCGATGGCCGCGCCTCGGGCCAGCAGCTCGGGAAAGACCTCGGCGGCGTTGCCGAGGACGCCGATGGAGAGCGGGCGGCGTTCGGCGCGGGCGCTCTCGGCCAGTTCGAGGGCGTGGTCGAGATCGTCGGCGCGCACGTCGAGGTAACGGGTCCGCAGGCGCCGTTCGATGCGGGTGGGGTCGCACTCCACGACCAGGGCGACCCCGCCGTTCATGGTCACGGCCAGGGGCTGGGCGCCGCCCATGCCGCCGAGCCCCGCGGTGAGGGTGACGGTGCCGGCCAGGGTCCCGCCACTGTGCCTGCCCGAACCGCTCAGCTCGGCGGCGACGGCTGCGAAGGTCTCGTAGGTGCCCTGGAGGATGCCCTGGGTGCCGATGTAGGTCCAGGATCCGGCGGTCATCTGCCCGTACATGGTCAGCCCTTGGGCCTCCAGGCGGCGGAACTCGGGCCAGTTGGCCCAGTCCCCCACGAGGTTGCTGTTGGCGAGGAGCACCCGCGGCGCCCACTCGTGTGTGCGCAGGATCCCCACGGCTTTGCCGGACTGCACCAGGAGGGTCTCGTCGCTCTCCAGGTCGCGCAGGGACGCGGTGATGCGGTCGAAGCTGCGCCAGTCGCGGGCGGCCCGGCCGGTGCCGCCGTAGACCACGAGGTCCTCGGGGTGCTCGGCGACCTCGGGGTCGAGGTTGTTGTGGAACATGCGCAGGGCGCCCTCCTGGGGCCAGCCCTTGGCCGACAGGGTGGTGCCGCGTGCGGCGCGGACGGTACGCGGAGCGCTCATCGTCGGGTGTCCTTTCGCTGGATCAGGCGAGGGGGGTCACGGACTCGGCGGCCGCCACGACGGTGCCGTCGGTGACGAGATCGGCCGCGGCGGCGATCTCCGGGGACAGGTGCCGGTCGGGCCCGGGGCCGGGCACGTGTTCGCGGAGGGCACGGACGACGGCGCCGGTGGCCGGTCCGGGTTCCAGGGGTGAGCGCAGGTCGAGGGCGCGGGCGGCGGTGAGCAGCTCCACGGCCAGGACGGTGGTGAGGCCGTCGACGGCGCGGCGGAGTTTGCGTGCGGCCGACCAGCCCATGGACACGTGGTCCTCCTGCATGGCCGAGCTGGGGATGGAGTCGACACTGGCGGGTGCGGCCAGACGCTTGAGTTCGGAGACGACGGCGGCCTGGGTGTACTGGGCGATCATGTGCCCGGAGTCCACGCCGGGGTCGTCGGCGAGGAAGGCCGGCAGACCGTGGGAGCGGCTCACGTCGAGCATGCGGTCGGTGCGGCGTTCGGCGATGGATGCGGTGTCGGCGACGGCAATGGCAAGGAAGTCCAGGACGTGGGCGACCGGGGCTCCGTGGAAGTTGCCGTTGGACTCCACGCGCCCGTCCTCCAGGACGACGGGGTTGTCGATGACGCTGTCGAGCTCGCGTGCGGCCACGAGGTGGGCGTGGGCGAGGGTGTCGCGGGCGGCGCCGGCGACCTGGGGTGCGCAGCGCAGGGAGTAGGCGTCCTGGACTCGGTCGCAGTCGGGGCCCTGGTGGGAGGCGACCACGGGGGATCCGGCCAGGAGGGCGCGCAGGTTCGAGGCGGAGGCGGCCTGGCCGGGGTGGGGCCGCAGGCGTTGGAGTTCGTCGGCGAAGACACGGTCGGTGCCCAGCAGCGCCTCGACGCTCATGGCCGCGGTGATGTCGGCGACGGTGAGCAGCCGGCCCAGGTCCTGGCAGGCCAGGGCGAGCATGCCCAGCATCCCGTCGGTGCCGTTGATCAGCGCCAGGCCCTCCTTGGCGGCGAGCACGACGGGGGCGATGCCCGCCTCGGCGAGCGCCTCGCCGGCGGGGCGGCGTTCGCCGGAGGCGTCGCGGACCTCCCCTTCACCCATGAGGGCGAGTGCGACGTGCGACAGGGGCGCGAGGTCGCCGGAGCAGCCCAGGCTGCCGTACTCGTGCACGATCGGGGTGATCCCGGCGTTGAGCAGACCCGCGAGCGTCTCGACGGTGACGGACCGGACGCCGGTACGGCCGGAGCAGAGGGTGCGCAGCCGTAGGAGCATGAGCGCGCGCACGACCTCGCGTTCAGCTTCGGGGCCGGCGCCGGCGGCGTGGGAGCGGATGAGTGAGCGTTGCAGGTCGGCGCGCAGGTCGGGGGCGATGTGCCGGGTGGCCAGAGCGCCGAAACCGGTGCTGACTCCGTAGGCGGGCTGCTCTCCCGCGGCCAGGGCCTCCACGCGTTCGCGCCCGTGCCGGACGGCCTTGCGGGTGTCCTCGGCGAGGACGACGCGGGCGCCGTGGCGGGCCACGTCCAGGACCTGGGCGGGTGTGAGCGGCGCGCCGCCGATGGTGAGGGAGGGAGCTGCTGTGGACATGGCCCCATTCGATCCCCCGTGGCCGCCCGCGTGAAGTGCCCACACGCGAGTTCTGTCCGAGATCTCGGACGGACGGTGCTGAGGCGGCGTGTGGCAGCATCGGGGGTATGAGCCACGTTCCGGCCGCCACACGGGCGCTGCGGTTGCTGCGGTTCCTGGCCACCCGGCCGGGCCCGGTCTCTGCCTCGGCCATCGCCGACGGGATCGGGGTGCCCCGGTCGAGCGTGTACCAGCTCCTGGAGGCCATGGCCGAAGAAGGTTTCGTCACCCACCTTCCCGAGGAACGCCGGTGGGGCCTGGGGGTGGCGGCCTTCGAGATCGGCTCGGCCTACCTGCGCCACGACGGTGTGGAGCGGCTCGCGCGTCCTCTGCTGCGCCGGCTCACCGAGTCGACGGGCGCGACCGCGCAGCTGGGGACCCTGCACGGTTCCGACACCCTGTACCTGCTCAAGGAACAGCCCCCGCACGCACCCGCGCTCATCACGGGCGTGGGCGTGCGCCTGCCCGCACATCTGACCGCGTCGGGCCGGGCGATGCTGGCCCTACTGCCGCGTGCGCAGGTGCGGGCGCTCTACCCGGGCACCGGGTCCTTCACCGACCGCACGGGCCGGGGCCCGGCCACCCCGGGTGAGCTGCGCGAGGTCCTGGCCGAGGAACGCCGGCAGGGGTGGTCCTCGGAGGAGGGCCAGGTCACCGAAGGGTTCGTCTCGGTGGCCTCGGCCGCCACCGACCACAACGGGCACCCGGTCGCCGCGATCGCACTGACCGTGCCCAGCGCCCGCCCCATCACCCGGGCAGCGCTGACCGGACGGGTGCGCGACGCGGCCTCCGAGCTCACGCGCCGCCTCGCCGGGCGCGCGGTCCCTGTGTAGGGCCCGGGTCAGCCTGCGAGGGGGTCTCGTTCGACTACGGCGGGCAGGGGCGAGGTGCGTTCGACCATGCGCAGGATCTTCTCGCCGTGGTCGCGGGGCACCTGCACGTAGAACTGGGTGGCCGCATCGGGTTCGGCCGGCTCCAGGCCCAGCCCCTCGGCGGTCTCGGCCCAGTTCGGGAGCTCGGCCTGCGATCGGGGGGTTTCCAGTACGAACTCGATGAATTCGTGGCGCCTCGCTCCCGTGGTGACTTCGCGGACACGCCGGATCTCCGGCCAGGCGATGAAGGTACCCTCGCCGGTGAACCACCACTTGCGTTCCTGCAGCACGGTGACCCCGTCGCTGTCGGCGCTGATGCCCTGGCGCGTGATGCGCTGGGGCAGGCCGCGGAGCACGATGACGTTGCTCCCCGGGCCCATGAAGGCCATCACGACGGCGGCCGAGCCCCACAGTGACAGGGACCCGGCGGTGGCCTCGCCGGTGAACACCTCCCGTCCCAGGGAACCGGCCACCAGGAGGAAACCCACGGTCAGCACGGCCGAGAAGTAGCTCACGGCCATCCACATACGCGCGTTGGGTCCGCGCAGGCTCACATAACGCCGCAGGTGGGAAACGCTGTGGGGCCGTCCGGTCAGGTCCGAGGGCCTTCCCTGGGGTGCTGCGGGCACACCTTCGGCAACGTCCGCGGGGTCGGGGGGTACGTCCGTGGGGTCGGGGGCATCCATGCCCCCATTCTTCCAAGTCCCACGCGTGATCGGACCCGTGCGGCAGGGTGAACTTCCCGGAAGCCCGATCCGTCCCGGCCTCACGGCGTTAGGGTTGCCGTTCATGAGGCGGAAGACGCACGAGTACGACACGGAACTGCGCGTCGACGGACAGGTCCTCGTCCTGGACGGGATCTCCTATCGGGGACGCACCGTGCTGCGGGAGGGTCCGGACCAGTTCGCCCCCTTGGAACGCTGGGCCAAGGGGGTGGCCGAAGCCGTGGGTGAACCTGTCACGTGGCGGGCATCGGACCGGGGTGAACCGGCCGCACGGGGCACGGTGCGTCCAGGGGAGGTTTCTCAGAACCGCCGAGCGCTCTGAGCCCCACACTTGGCGCACTGGAACTTTCGGTCGTCGCCGAGGACCCAGTCGTGGTCGCCGCCGGTCGGGCACGAGGACATCGACACCATCTCCTACAGGTGGGGGCATCCGGGATGTGTGGCTCACTGTATTTCTCCCCAGCCACACCAGTCCCAGGAATGAGAACTTCTGCTCGGACCCTCATGTTCTGCCTCGGTGTCCGGACCGTTCCACGCTGCCCGTACGGGCCCCGCACACACGTCGGGGCCCGTCCGGACTCGGACGGGCCCCGAAGACGCAAGTCCCGGTCGCGCTCGGGCCTCAGTTCTTCGAGGCCTGGATGTGGGCCTCCACGGCAGCGCGGTCGGCACGCAGCTTGGCGAGCGCCTCGTCGAGGATGAGCTTGCCCTCCTCCTCACTGCGGCGTTCCTTCACGTAGGCCAGATGGGTCTTGTACGGCTCGGTGCGCGGGGGCGCAGGGGGGTTGGCCCGGTCCTTGCCTGCGGGGAACCCGCACCGGGGGCAGTCCCACTCCTCGGGGACCGCGGCCTCGCTGGCGAAACTCGGCACGACCCTGTGCAGATTGGCGCAATAGAACGGAACGCGCACACGCGGCGCGGAATCACCCCGCTCCACCTCGCCCATGGGGCCGGCTCCGACCCGGCTGCCACGGATGGCACTGCCACTACNGCGGGTGTGACGGTGAACGGGGGCGCCTGCCGGCCGGGCCGTGGGAAGACCCGTACGTCTCGGGCGATGAGCGCCCCGGGGTCCGGTCGTCGAACCCGACACGGCCCCAGGGGATGACCGACGCGCCGCAGACCCTGGTTCCGGGGCCGCGGCCGCGCCGGGATGGGAGGAAAGGCCCGTGCGGGGCCTACATGGCTCCCCGGCTCAGCAACAGGCCCAGGACCACGATGGAGATGATCCACACGGCGGCGAGCACAACCGTCATGCGGTCGAGATTGCGCTCGACCACGGACGATCCGCCCAGCGAGGACGTGACGCCGCCGCCGAACATGTCGGACAGGCCACCGCCCTTGCCCTTGTGCATGAGCACCAGGAAGATCAGCAGCACGCTGAGAAGCATCACGAAGATGGACAGACCGAGGATCACACGCTCACCCGCAGCTCGACCCCACAGTGGGGGGGAAGATGGACACCACGACCCCTCGACACCGCTCACAGAGTTCGACGCGGGTTGCACGGGCCGACGGCGAGCAGGGCGCTGAGGAGGCCGGGACATTTTCGGATTTTACCGTGCCCATGGTGACACGGAGGGACCACCGCGAGGTACGGAAGAACCCCACAACGAAGTGTAGCCCGGACACGGGCTGTT
>NZ_ANBE01000060.1 GCF_000341145.1 Nocardiopsis xinjiangensis YIM 90004 | reverse complement strand
CTTGGCGTCGCCGAAGCGGATGATCTTGACGAAGTCGTCGGCCTTGAGGCTGGCACCGCCGACCAGGGCACCGTCGACGTCGTCCTGACCCATGATGCTGCCGGCGTTGTCGCCCTTGACCGAGCCGCCGTAGAGCAGGCGCACGGCCCCGGCGACCTCGGGCGAGTAGAGCTCGGCCAGACGGGTGCGGATCGCCGAGCAGACCTCCTGGGCGTCCTCGGGGGTGGCGACCTCGCCGGTGCCGATGGCCCAGACGGGCTCGTAGGCGATGACGAGCTTCTCGGCCTGCTCGGCGGTGACGTCCTTCAGCGCGCCGTCGATCTGGCCCAGGACGTGCTCGACCTGGTTGCCGGACTTGCGCACCTCCAGGCCCTCGCCCACGCACACGATCGGCACGACGCCGTTGCCGAAGGCGGCCTTGGCCTTGCTGTTGACCAGGGCGTCGTCCTCGGAGTGGTGCTCCCGGCGCTCGGAGTGGCCCACGAGCACGTAGGAGCACTCGAGCTTGGCGAGCATCGAACCGGAGATCTCGCCGGTGTGGGCGCCCTTCTCGTGGGCGGAGAGATCCTGGGCGCCGTAGCCGAAGCGCAGCTTGTCGCCGTCCACGAGCGTCTGGACGCTGCGCAGGTCGGTGAAGGGCGGCAGGACGACGACCTCGGCGTTGTCGTAGTCCTTGTCCTCCAGGGCGAACGCCAACTTCTGGACGAGCGCGATGGCTTCCAGGTGGTTGTTGTTCATCTTCCAGTTGCCGGCGATGAGCGGCAGACGGTTGGACATGGTCGGTGTATCCCTACTGACGAAGGTCCGGTCCGAAGGACCAGGATCTGTGTGGTGCGTTACCTCGGCCCGAGGAGGGGCGGAGCGAGGTCGGAGGAACCCACCCTAGGCGAGGGCGTCGATGCCGGGCAGGTCCTTGCCCTCGAGGTACTCCAGGCTGGCACCGCCGCCGGTGGAGATGTGGCCGAAGGCTGCCTCGTCGAAGCCCAGGGAACGCACGGCCGCGGCGGAGTCGCCCCCGCCGACGACGGTGAACGCGTCGGAGTCGATGAGGGACTGGGCCAGGGCGCGTGTGCCGCCGGCGTAGGGCTCCATCTCGAACACGCCCATGGGCCCGTTCCAGAAGACGGTGCGGGTGTCGGCGAGCTTCTCGGCGAACAGGACGCGGCTCCTGGGGCCGATGTCCAGACCCATGCGGTCGGCGGGGATGTCCTCCACGTCGGCGGGGCCGTGCGCGGCCTCGGTGGCGAACTTCTCGGCGGCGATGACGTCCACGGGCAGGACGATCTCCACCCCTTCGCGCTCGGCGCGCTCCAGGTAACCCTTGACGGTGTCGATCTGATCGGCCTCGAGGAGGCTGGAACCGATCTCATACCCCTTGGCCTTGAGGAAGGTGAAGACCATGCCGCCCCCGATGAGCAGACGGTCGGCGGTGCCCAGGAGGTTGTCGATGACGCCGAGCTTGTCGGAGACCTTCGAGCCGCCGAGCACGACCGCGTAGGGGCGCTGGGGGTGGCTCGTGAGCTTCTTCAGGACCTCGATCTCGGTCAGGACCAGGCCGCCGACGGCGTTCGGGAGGCGGGCGGGCAGGTCGTAGACGCTGGCATGCTTGCGGTGCACGGCTCCGAAGGCGTCACCCACGTAGAGGTCGGCGAGCTGGGCGAAGCGGTCGGCGAGTTCACCGCGCTCGGCGTCGTCCTTGCTGGTCTCACCGGGCTCGAAGCGCACGTTCTCCAGGAGCGCGACCCGGCCGTCGGTCAAGGCCTCGCTGGTGGCGCGGGCGGACTCCCCGGCGGTGTCGGTGGCGAAGGCCACGTCGGTGCCGAGCAGCTCACCCAGGCGGGCGGCGACGGGGCGCAGGGAGTAGCGGGTGTCGGGTTCGCCCTTGGGACGGCCCAGGTGGGCGGCGACGATGACACGTGCGCCGCGTTCGCTGAGCGCGCGGATGGTCGGCAGGGCGGCACGGATACGACCGTCGTCGCTGATCCGGTCACCGTCCAGGGGCACGTTGAGGTCGGCCCGGACGAACACGCGCTTGCCGGAGACGTCGAGGTCGTCGATCGTCCGCATGCTGGTTCTCCTCGGTGGTAGGCCCGGCCGCGGCGGCCGGGCTCTGTCTGTCGATCCGGTGGGCGGGGCGTGGGCGCGCCGTGCCCCGGGCGCGCCCACGGCGGCACCCCCTCGCACGCGGCGAGGGGGTGCCGACCGCGACTCGGGCGCCCTGGGGCTTCGGCCTCCTCTACTGGCGGGTACCGACCAGCTTAGCCAGATCGACCAGGCGGCTGGAGTAGCCCCACTCGTTGTCGTACCAGCCGATGATCTTGACCTGGTTGCCCGAGGCCATGGTCATCTTGGAGTCGAAGGTGCAGGAGGGCGAGGTGCCGACGATGTCGGAGGAGACGATCTCGTCCTCGGTGTAGACGAGCACGTCCTTGAGCTCACCCTCGGAGGCGGACTTGAACGCGGCGTTGACCTCGTCGCGGGTGACGTCGCGGTCGAGCTCCACGACCAGGTCGGTGACCGAGCCGTCGGGCACGGGCACGCGCATGGCGATGCCGTCGAGCTTGCCCTCGAGCTCGGGGATGGCCAGGGCGGTGGCCTTGGCGGCACCGGTGGTGGTCGGGATGATGTTCTCCGCGGCGGCGCGGGCGCGGCGCAGGTCCTTGTGCGGGAAGTCCAGGGTGACCTGGTCGTTGGTGTAGGCGTGGACCGTGGTCATGAGGCCGCGGGTGATGCCGAAGGCGTCGTTGAGGACCTTGGCCATCGGCGCCACGCAGTTGGTGGTGCAGGAGGCGTTGGAGATGATGTCGTGCGTGGCCGGGTCGTACTTGTCGTCGTTGACGCCCAGGACCATGGTGATGTCCTCGCCCTTGGCGGGGGCGGAGATGACGACCTTCTTGGCGCCGGCCTCGATGTGCTTCCTGGCGTCCTCCGCCTTGGTGAAGATGCCGGTGGACTCGATGACCACGTCGACACCCAGGTCGCCCCAGGGAAGCTTGGCGGGGTCGCGCTCGGCCAGGACCTTGACGGTCTTGTCACCGATGCGGATCTGGCCTTCGCCGACCTCGACCTCGCCCTCGAGCTTGCCGAGCACGGTGTCGTACTTGAGCAGGTGCGCGAGCGTCTTGGTGTCGGTGAGGTCGTTGACCGCGACGATTTCGATGTCGCTGCCGCCGGCCGCGGCCGCGCGCCAGAAGTTGCGGCCGATCCGTCCGAAGCCGTTGACGCCTACACGGATAGTCACGGAACTGTTCTCCTCATGTGTCGCACATCACTGTCGACCCGCGCGCCCAGGCCCCCGGCACGGAGCCGACCGGCCGTGTTCGGCAGCGTGAACGCGTATCAGGTCTTCACAGAGAGCCTAGCGGAGCAGCGGTGGGCAACCGCTCTCCACCCCGTTCCCGCTGAACCGCTCCACTCTCGTGATCCGCTTCCATCCTGGCACTGCGACGCAAAGAGGTCTAGACCATTATCCGAAGTTATCGGGGTGTTTCTGCAGTTAACAAAGCCGAACACCCTGAGCGGGGCAAGGCCCCTACATGTCACATAGTCGAACATTCTCGGCCGGGGTTCAGGGAACGAGCATGTCCGGGGTGAGGTTCGCCTCGGTGCCGTCGATGCCCAGATCACTCGCGCGCTTGTCGGCCATGGCCAACAGCCTGCGGATCCGGCCGGCGATGGCGTCCTTGGTCAGCGGGGGGACGGAGAGCTGGCCGAGCTCCTCCAGCGAGGCCTGCTTGTGCGCCAGGCGCAGCTGGCCGGCGGCGACCAGGTGCTCGGGGGCTTCCTCCCCCAGGATCTCCAGCGCCCGGTCCACACGCGCCCCCGCCGCCACCGCGGCCCTGGCGCTACGGCGCAGGTTGGCGTCGTCGAAGTTGGCCAGGCGGTTGGCGGTCGCACGCACCTCGCGGCGCATGCGGCGCTCCTCCCAGGCCAGAACGCTCTGGTGGGCGCCCAGAAGGGTCAGCAACGCACCGATGGAATCACCGTCGCGCACCACCACACGGTCCACACCGCGCACCTCACGGGCCTTGGCGTGCACCTTCAGGCGCCGGGCGGAGCCCACCAGGGCCAGTGCGGCCTCGGGGCCGGGGCAGGTGACCTCCAGCGACATGGACCGGCCCGGCTCGGTGAGTGAACCGTGGGCGATGAAAGCGCCCCTCCACGCCGACTCGGCATCACACGCGCCGCCGGCGACCACGTGCCGGGGCAGCCCCCGCACGGGACGGCCGTTGTTGTCGACCAGACCGGTCTGGCGGGCCAAGGACTCGCCGTCCTTGATCACACGCACCACGTACCGGTTGCCCTTGCGCAGCCCGCTCGGGGAGAGCACCACCACCTCGGACTCGTGCCCGAAGACCTCTGAGATGTCCTTGCGCAAGCGCCGCGCAGCCGCACCGGTGTCCAGCTCGGCCTCGATGACGATACGTCCACCCACCAGGTGCAGACCCCCGGTGAACCGGAGAATGGTCGAAACCTCCGCTTTGCGGCAGCATGGCTTCAGAATGGCCAGACGGCTCAATTCGTCCTTCACCACGCCGGTCATCGCCATCGCCGCGATCCTCCCCTTGAACTGGGCCGACCCGGTACCCCACACACGACACCGGGATCCGGTCCCCGTGACCTCCTCACGGGTGACCGTCTCCGAGGCAGACTACGCGACGAGGTGCCGACGGCCGACCCCTGAACAGCGTGTTGCCCATCCCCGACCGGCGCTTGACCAGCACCATGTCGGGCTTCGTACGGCTGTGCCTCAATTGCCCCCGGCCCCGTCGGCCAGTCGCTCCGCCAAGAAGTCGCGCAGAACCACGGCATGGTTGTGTTCGGTGTCCTTGGCCGCGTACAGCAGGGTGACCGGGCCCCGGCGGGCCGCGGACAGGATCGGATCGAGGGACTCGGGGCCCGACTCCAGTTCGGTCCGGTACCGCTCGGAGAACTCCGCGAAACGGTCCGGGTCGTGCCCGAACCACGTGCGCAGTTCTGCGCTGGGCGCGACCTCCTTGAGCCAGATGACACCCTCCATGGCGTCCTTGCTCACACCGCGGGGCCATACGCGATCCACCAGGAAACGCTCACCGGGCGGTGGTTCCGGTTCCTTCTCCGGGTGCTCGCGGGCGCGGACCTCGTCGTGGACACGTTCCAGGAAAACGTCGTCACCAGCCATGGCGCGGGGCTTTCCCCGGCACCGGCCCCCCAACCCTTCACTTCGACAGAATCCGTTCGAAGGCGGCGGCCAGGCGCTCGGTGTCGTGGCGGGGGGTGCCGTCGGAGCGGCTGAGGTCGTCCAGTTCGAGGATCCCGCCCAGATCGCGCACCACCCGGTCCAACGGCCTGGCCTCCTCCACGGCCCCGTGGTCGGCCAGCACCACGTCGACGCCGAGTTTCGGGGCGTGCTCGCGCAGAACCTCGAGGTAGGTCTCGGGCCTGAAGTGATCGGTCTCACCGAGCTGCGGCGACAGGTTGAGGGTGACCAGGCGCCGGGCGCGCGTGGTGATCAGGGCGTTGGCGAGCTCCGGGACCAGCAGGTGCGGGAGCACGCTGGTGAACCACGATCCGGGCCCGAAGACCACCCAGTCGGCCTCGCGGACCGCTTTGAGCGCCTGTGTGCTGGCCGGCGGGGCCTCCGGGACCAGGGAGATCGAGCGCACGGAGCCGCCGGTGCTGGCGCAGGCGACCTGCCCGCGTACCGTGCGCATCTCCTGGGGCCGCTCGGGGTCGGAGCCCTGCACC
Organism: Nocardiopsis xinjiangensis YIM 90004; assembly: GCF_000341145.1. Classification (GTDB taxonomy): domain Bacteria; phylum Actinomycetota; class Actinomycetes; order Streptosporangiales; family Streptosporangiaceae; genus Nocardiopsis; species Nocardiopsis xinjiangensis. The sequence goes on along the minus strand of NZ_ANBE01000060.1, from coordinate 27,768 downwards.
TCGGCGACGATCTCCAACGGCACCGACGACATCGGCAGGACCCGTCCGTGTGCGCCCAGCAACTGGCCGACCCAGTCCAGGCCGGCCACGGAGTCGCCCAGGAGCTCCCACAGAGCCACGATGAGCAGGTTGCCGACCGTGTGTCCGTGCAGGTCCCCCTCGCTGCGGAACCGGTGCTGGAGCACCTGGCTCCAGGTGTGTCCCCATTCGTCGTCGCCGCACAGGGCCGCCAGGGCCATACGCAGGTCGCCGGGCGGCAGCACACCGAGCTCCTGGCGCAGGCGCCCGCTGGAACCGCCGTCGTCGGCGACCGTGACGATCGCTGTGACGTCGGTGGTGACCTGTCTCAGGGCGGACAGGGAGGCGTGCAAGCCGTGTCCTCCCCCGAGTGCGACCACCCGTGGCGGGCGCTCGTCGTCGCCGTCGTCCACCGCGGTGTTGCTGGACATCGTCGAGGCCTGCCCCCTCGTCCCGTGCTGCACTCGGACATGCGACCGTCTCCGCCCTGGGCGGTGGGCCGTCGGTCGTACCACGCCCCGGACCGTGCCGGCCCTCCGCCGCAACGGGCACCGACACCGGGATCCTACTCCCGGCCCACGTCCCTGTGGACCACGTTGACCTCCACCCCCTGGCCGCGGAGGCGCTCGGCGAACTGCTCGGCCATCGCCACGCTGCGGTGCTTACCGCCCGTGCATCCCACGGCCAAGGTCATGTAGTGCTTGCCCTCGCGCTGGTAACCGGTGGTGGTGAGCTTGAGGACCTCGCCGTAGGCCTCCAACATGTCCTTGGCCCCGTCCTGGGAGAGCACGTAGTCGCGCACCGGCTCATCGCGCCCGTTCATGGCTCTGAGCTCGGGGATCCAGTGGGGGTTGGGCAGGAAACGGCAGTCCAGCACCAGGTCCGCGTCCACCGGAAGGCCGTGCTTGAAGCCGAAGGAGACGACGTTGGCGCGGGGGCGGGACTCGTCGCTCTCCCCGAAGAAACCGATCACCCGCGCCTTGAGCTGGTGCACGTTGAGTTGGGAGGTGTCGATGACCAGGTCGGCCTCGCCACGTACCGCACGCAGGGTCTCGCGTTCGCGGGCGATGCCCTCGGTCAAACGGCCGTCGGCCTGCAGGGGGTGAGGGCGGCGCACCCCCTCGAAGCGCCGTACCAGCGCCTCGTCACCGGCCTCCAGGTAGAGGACCCGGGCGACGATGTCGCGCTTGCGCAGCTCCTCCACGGTGGAGAGCAGGTCCTCGGTGAAAGCGAGGGAGCGCACGTCCACGACCACGGCCACACGCGGGACGGCCCCGTGTGTGCGTCCGGCCAACTCGATCATGGTGGGCAACAGTCCGGGTGGAAGGTTGTCCACCACGAACCAGTCCAGATCCTCCAGGGCACGTGCCGCGGTGCTGCGCCCGGCCCCGGACATACCGGTGACGACCACCACCTCCGGCGGCAGGTCCCCACCCAGCTCGACCGTCATGCGTCTCCTCCCCCGTCGTTGCTCTCGTCTGCCTTCGTCCTGCTGTCACTTCCACCGGTCAGGTGTGCGTGCACGGTCTCCGCCAGTTTGGGGCCGATCCCCGGAACCTTCGCGATCTCCTCGGGGGTGGCACCGGAGAGTTTGCGCACCGAACCGAATTCCTTGATGAGGGCGGCCCGGCGCGAGGGCCCCAGCCCCGCGAGCTCGTCCAAGCTGCTGCCGGTGAGCGCCTTGGCCCGCTTCTGCCGGTGGTAGCGGATCGCGAACCGGTGTGCCTCGTCGCGGACCCGCTGCAGCATGTAGAGCCCCTCCCCGGCCCGAGGCAGGATCACCGGCTCCTCCTCATCGGGCAGCCAGACCTCCTCCAAGCGCTTGGCCAACCCGCACACCGCGATGTCCTCGATGCCGAGCTCGTCCAGGGCGCGCCGGGCCGCCTCGGCCTGGGGGCGGGCTCCGTCGACCACCACGAGGTTGGGCGGGTAGGCGAACTTGCCCGGCGCGGGTTCGTCCCCGCCCTGGTCTGCCCCGTGGTCGCCGGTCTCACCCATGCGCGCGACCTCACCGCTGCGGGAACTCTCCTCCAAGTAGCGGCGGAACCGGCGGGTGAGGACCTCGTGCATGGCGGCGACGTCGTCCTGGCCCTCGCCGCGCATCTGGAAGCGCCGGTACTCGGACTTGCGGGCCAGACCGTCCTCGAAGACCACCATGGAGGCGACCACGTGCTCGCCCTGGAGGTTGGAGATGTCGTAGCACTCGATGCGCAGAGGCGCCTCGGGCAGGTCCAGGGCCTCCTGGATCTCGTTGAGGGCACGGCTGCGGGTGCTCAGATCGCCGGCGCGGTGGGTCTTGTGCCGGGCCAGGGCCTCACGGGCGTTCTTCTGCACGGTCTCCATGAGCGACTTCTTGTCGCCGCGCTGGGGGACCCTGAGATCGACGTTGGAGCCGCGCCGCTGCGAGAGCCAGTCGGCGACGGCGCGGGTGTCGCCGGGGGCGTGGGAGACCAGGACCTCGCGCGGGACGACGGTGCCCAGTTCCTCCTCGGCCGATCCCTCCTTCTCGGCCTCACCATCACCGTAGAGCTGACCAAGGAGCGTCTCCATGAGTTCGTCCGTGCCGGCGTCGGTGACCCGGTCCACGACGTAACCGCGCTGTCCGCGGATACGCCCGCCGCGTACGTAGAAGATCTGTACGGCCGCCTCGAGCTGGTCCTCGGACATGGCGATGACGTCGCAGTCGGTGGAGTCGGGCAGTACGACCGCCTGCTTCTCCAGGGCGGCGCGCAGGGCGGCGATGTCGTCGCGCAGGCGGGCCGCGCGTTCGTACTCCATCTCCTGGGCGGCCTCACCCATCTGTTTCTCGAGTTCCCGCATGAAGCGCCCGGTGTCCCCGGCCAGGAAGGAACAGAAGTCGTCGACGAGGCGGCGGTGCTCCTCGGCGCTGGTCCGGCCCACGCAGGGGGCCACGCACTTGCCGATGTAGCCCAGCAGACAGGGCCGGCCGCTGCTCCGCGCGCCGCGGAAGACCCCGGCCGAGCAGGTGCGCACGGGAAAGACGCGCAGCAGCAGGTCGACGGTCTCGCGGATGGCCCAGGCGTGGGAGTAGGGGCCGAAGTAGCGCACGCCCTTGCGTTTGGCGCCGCGCATGACCTGCACCCGGGGGATCTCCTCACCGAGGGTCACCGCGAGGTAGGGGTAGCTCTTGTCGTCGCGGTACTTGATGTTGAAGCGGGGATCGTACTGCTTGATCCAGGAGTACTCGAGCTGGAGCGCCTCGACCTCGGTCCCGACGATGGTCCAGTCGACGTCGGCGGCTGTGGAGACCATCTGCTGCGTGCGCGGGTGCAGCCCGGCGAAGTCGCGGAAGTAGGAGGAAAGCCGCGAGCGCAGGTTCTTCGCCTTGCCCACGTAGATGACGTGGTTCGACGCGTCCTTGAACCGGTAGACCCCCGGTGAGGTCGGGATGCTTCCGGGTGCGGGACGCAGGTGAGGAGTCGCAGCCATGTCCCCATTCTGATCGTTCCCTAGGACATACGGCCACCGGTGCCGCACACGTCACACTGCCGCGACCGATCGGGGACGGTTTCCACGGGCCCCGAGCGGGCCAGAGATCCGCACTGTATCCCGAAACAAGCAATCATCACCAAGGACAAGTAGCATAAACGTCACGATTGAGTATCTGGATGCTCTAGTTTGGTCGGGTACACAGGAACAGCCCGACATGAACGACACAAGGGGGCCATCTCACCGTGGAACCGAGGCATTGGATCACCCTCGGCATAGCCGTCGGGATCGCCGTTCTCCTGGTGGCGGCCGCGCACTGGGTACTCCGGCACCAGCTCGCCAAGCAATGGAACCTGGCGGAGTTCATCGTCGACCGGACGAAGGTCAGCGCCTACACCGCCGCAGCCGTGGTCGGCGCCAACCTGGCCCTCCCCAGCCGCGGGGATGTGGACTCGGCCACCTACGCGACCCTCAATCACGTGATGGTCATCCTGATGATCGCCGCGCTCACCGCGTTCGGCATCGCCCTGGCCTACGCCTTCACCGATACGATCCTGGCCCGCCTGGACCTGAACAGCACTGACGCCGACCGCCGTGCGCGCCGCCTCCAGACGCAGGTGCGGTTGCTGCGCCGGGTCACCACGTCCATCATCGTCACCCTGGCCGTCGCCGCGATCCTCTTCACCTTCGACGAGATCCAGGCGCTCGGGGCCGGGCTGTTGGCGTCGGCCGGTGTGGTCGGCATCGTCGCCGGTGTGGCCGCCCAGTCCACACTCGGCAACCTGTTCGCCGGACTCCAGCTGGCCTTCAGCGACTCGCTGCGTCTGGGCGACGTCGTCGTGATCGAGGGCGAGTGGGGCCGGGTCGAGGAACTCAGCCTGGTCAACGTGACCATCAAGATCTGGGACGAGCGCCGCCTGGTGATCCCGGTCGCCAACTTCACCACCAGCAGCTTCGAGAACTGGACCAAGGAAGGCACCAAGATCACGGCCCCGGTCCTCTTCCCGCTGGACTGGCAGGTGCCGATCGCGGCGATGCGCGAGGAGGCCGGCCGGGTCATCACCTCCAGCGACCACTGGGACGGGCGGAGCTGGTCCTGCCAGGTGGTGGACATCACCGAGACCGGCGAGGTCATGGTGCGTGTGGTCGCCACCGCTTCCCACACCGACACCCAGTGGTTCATCGCCTGCGAGATCCGCGAACACATGATCGCCTGGCTGGCCGAGAACTACCCCGAGTCCCTGCCGCGCAAGCGCACCGAGTTCGTCGCCGACTCCTCCGAGGAGAGCGAGTACGCCTCGCAATACCCCACTTCGGCCTTCCGCCGCGTCGGAACCACCGCAGCGGCCGCGACCGAGGACAACGGTAGGGCCGGGGGCGATCCCGGAGAAGCCTGACCCCTCCACCTCTCGCGCACGAACGGGGCGCCCGGAACTCTCGGTTCCGGGCGCCCCGTTCGTTCTCCTACCCCTCGTCGAGCACGATGTCGGTGCCCCTGACGGTCACCGTGAACGCCTCCAGCGGGTCCTGGGCGGGCCCGGTCACGGGCTCACCTGTGGTGTAGTCGAACTTGCTGCCGTGGCACAGGCAATGGATGAGTTCCTCCTCGACTTCCTGCACGGTGCACCCGCTGTGGGTGCAGGAGGCGCTGAAGGCCTTGTACTCACCTTTTTCCGGCTGGGTCACCACGAGCTTGCTCTGGTCGAAGACCGCTCCCCCGCCCTCGGGCACGTCGTCGGTACTGCCCACGACCTGACCGCGGCGGATGTCCTGCGGTGCGGGCCTTTCTGCCCCGCACGCACTCACCGCGCCCACGGCGCCCACCGCGGCGACCGTCCCCGCAGCGCCGAACAGGCTGCGCCTGCCCATCGCGCACCCACACGTCCTCTCACCGGCCACGTCAGAACGCTCCTCACCTGCGCCGAAATCTACAACTACACACCGTAGTACGCTCGTCGGACCGGTTCGACTCGGGTCAGGTGGGCCCCTACCCGGACCGCCGGCACGCTCGGGCAGGCCCGGTCACGGTGGAGCACATGCGCGAGTACGGGGTGCTCCACGACCGGGCCCGGAGACGGAGCGGGCCGAGCATCTGGCCGACAACCTCGGCCGCCGGCTCCCCGTCCGGGCGTGCCGTGCGGTACCGGCCTCGGAGGTCGCGGACGCGGGCGGGGTCTCGGACGGTTTGGTCAACGCCGTCCCCGTCGGAACGGCCCACCATCCGGGGACACCGCTGCCACCCGAACTACTGCACCCCCGCTGTGGGTGGCCGACGCGGGGTCAGGCCTCCTCCCGGGCGTTGTGCGGCAACAACAAGGCGTCACGGACCCGGCGCCAGTCCACCCCGGACAGCCCCAGCGCGCCGAGATCCTCCAGAACCGCGCGGATGGACCTCAGATCTGCCTCATCGGTGATCCGGGCCCCGCCGTCGCGGTGGTCGGAGACGAGTTCGGTGACGTAGCGACGCAGGGGGTCGAGACCGTTCTGAGCCGCGGACCGTGCGCGCGTGTGCCAGCGGGCGTCGTGCGGGATCCAGCCGGTGATGACTTCGGTCGGCTCGGGCGTGTCCATAGGGGGACATTAACAGGGTGCAGGCGCTGCGATGCCCTGTGCGCAGGAATCCCTGCCCCGGCGGTCTCAGCTGCCGGGACAGGGCACTCGACGGTTCACAGCATCTTGGTGAGGTACTGCCCGGTGTAGGAATCGGCCACAGCAGCGACCTCCTCCGGGGTGCCCTCGGCGATGACCTTGCCACCGCCGGATCCGCCCTCGGGCCCCATGTCGATGATGTGGTCGGCCGTCTTGATGACGTCGAGGTTGTGCTCGATGACGATGACGGTGTTCCCGCTCTCGGTGAGCCGGTCCAGCACACCCAGGAGCTTGCGGATGTCCTCGAAGTGCAGCCCCGTGGTCGGCTCGTCCAGCACGTAGACGGTCTTGCCCGTCGAACGGCGCTGCAACTCCGCGGCCAGCTTCACCCGCTGGGCCTCACCGCCGGACAAAGTCGTGGCCGGCTGTCCCAGGCGCACGTACCCCAGGCCGACGTCATCCAGCGTCTGCAGGTGGCGACGGATCCCACCGATGTGTTCGAAGAACTCCAGCGCCTCGGTGATGGGCATCTCCAGCACTTCGGAGATGTTCTTGCCCTTGTAGCGCACCTCGAGGGTCTCACGGTTGTACCGGGCCCCCTGGCAGACCTCGCAGGGCACGTACACGTCGGGCAGGAACTGCATCTCGATCTTGAGTGTGCCGTCACCGGAGCAGGACTCGCAGCGCCCGCCCTTGACGTTGAAGGAGAACCGTCCGGGCTGGTACCCGCGGGTCTTGGCGTCGGTGGTCTGCGCGAACAGCTTGCGGATGTGGTCGAACACGCCCGAGTAGGTGGCCGGGTTGGACCGGGGTGTGCGCCCGATGGGGCTCTGGTCCACGTGCACGACCTTGTCGACCTTGCCCATGCCGTTGACGCGCAGGTGGCGTCCGGGCACCTCCCGTGCCCCTTGGAGCCCCTTGGCCAGGGCCTTGTAGAGGATCTCGTTGACCAGGGTGGACTTGCCCGAACCGGACACACCGGTCACGGCGGTGAACACACCCAGGGGGAAGGCGACGTCGAGGCCCTCGAGGTTGTGCTCGCGTGCGCCCTTGACCACGAGCTCGTGGCCGTTGGTGAGGGGCCGCCGCACGCTCGGGACCTCGATGACACGCCGCCCGGTGAGGTAGTCGCCGGTCAGCGAGTCGGGTGTTTCCAGCAGCTCCGGGACCTTCCCCGAGACCACGACGTGGCCGCCGTGCTCGCCCGCGCCCGGTCCGATGTCGACGACCCAGTCGGAGGAGCGGATGGTGTCCTCGTCGTGTTCGACCACGATGAGGGTGTTGCCGATGTCGCGCAGCCGCTGCAGCGTCTCCAGCAACCGGTGGTTGTCACGCTGGTGCAGGCCGATGGAGGGCTCGTCCAGCACGTAGAGCACCCCGACCAGCCCCGACCCGATCTGGGTGGCCAGACGGATGCGCTGGGCCTCGCCGCCCGAGAGCGATCCGGCCCCGCGGGCCAGATCGAGGTAGTCCAGGCCGACGTCGAGCAGGAACCCGAGCCGGGCGTTGATCTCCTTGAGCACCTGGGAGGCGATGACCATGTCCCGGTCGGACAGCTCCAGCTCACGCAGGAACTTCGCGCTCTCGGCCAGCGGCATCCGGGCGACCTCGGCGATGGACTTTCCGCCCACGGTCACCGCGAGCACGACCGGCTTCAGGCGAGTGCCCTCACAGGTGGGGCAGGGCACGCTCCGCATGTACCCCTCGAGGCGGTCCCTGCTGAACTCGCTCTCGGTCTCGGCGTGACGGCGCCGCACCCACGGGATCACACCCTCGTAGTCGGTGTAGTAGGAGCGGGTGCGCCCGTACCGGTTGCGGTAGTTGACGTGCACCTGCGTGGGGTGGCCCTCCAACAGCGCCTTGCGGACCTTGCGGGGCATGTCCTCCCACGGGGTGTCCAGGGTGATGGCGAGCGCGTCGGCCACCGCCTGCAGGATGCGCTCCCAGTAACCGGTGTTGGGACCGCTCGACCACGGCGCGATGGCCCCCTCGGCCAGGGACTTGGCCGGGTCGGGCACCAGCAGGTCCGGGTCGACCTCCATACGTGTGCCCAGACCGGAGCAGTCGGAACAGGCCCCGTAGGGCGCGTTGAAGGAGAACGAGCGAGGTTCGAGCTGCTCGAAGGACAGGTCGTCGTAGGGGCAGTACAGGTGCTCGGAGAAGACCTTCTCGCGCTCGGGCCCGTCGGCGGGCAGATCCACGAAGTCGAGGACGATGGTGCCGCCGGCGAGCTTGAGCGCGGTCTCCACCGAGTCGTTGAGCCGCCCGCGCGAGGACGGTTTGACCGCGAGGCGGTCCACGACCACGGAGATGTCGTGCTTGTCGTAGCGACCGAGCTCGGGCGCCTCGTCCAGCCGCACGGCCTGCCCGTCCACGACGGCACGGGTGAATCCCTTGGACTGCAGGTCCTTGAACAGTTCCACGTACTCGCCCTTGCGGCCACGCACGACCGGTGCCAGGACCTGGAAACGGGTGCCCTCGGTCATGTCCAGGACACGGTCGACGATCTGCTGGGGGCTCTGCCGGGCGATCTCGCGCCGGCACACCGGGCAGTGCGGGATCCCCACACGCGACCACAACAGGCGCAGGTAGTCGTAGACCTCGGTGATGGTGCCCACGGTCGAGCGGGGGTTGCGGCTGGTCGACTTCTGGTCGATGGAGACCGCCGGTGACAGCCCCTCGATGAAATCGACGTCGGGCTTGTCCATCTGGCCCAGGAACTGCCGGGCGTAGGCCGACAGGGACTCGACGTAACGCCGTTGCCCCTCGGCGAAGATCGTGTCGAAGGCCAGGGAGGACTTGCCCGAACCGGACAGGCCGGTGAACACGATCATGGAGTCGCGCGGCAGCTCCAGCGACACGTTCTTGAGGTTGTGCTCGCGGGCTCCCTGGACAACCAGGTTTTGTTCGACCATCGAGTGAGACATCCTTCGGCTTGAGCGCACGGGAGGCGGGCTCGCCGCGGCGACGGCCGGCCCGTGTGGCATGGCGGCACGGCGGTCGAACTGCTCCCTGACGTTCCCGCGCGACCGTTCGTTCGAGCCGGTCTCCGTGCGGGCGGATGGAGGGTGACGCGCCTGTGGGTCCGTCCGACCAGACTAACGACGAGCGGGGACACTTTTCTTCCCGAGCGGGAAGAGGCGGCATCGCCTTCCCGAACGGGAAGTGGCGGTACCCCGTCCGCGTCACCGCGAGGAGTACCGCCACTATAGACGAACACCCGTTCGAATTCAGCCGTTCCGGCCGGGACGCAGCAGCGGATCCGCGGCGTCCCGAGCGCTCAGGAGCTGTCGGAGGCCGAGCGGGAGCGTTCCGGCTCCTCGGCCCGGCGCTTGTCGGCACCGCTCTTGAGGAGGCTGCCGGCCACGGTGATGCCCATGACACCGAGGATGACGGTCAGCGACAGGCCGATACCGACCTCGGGCACCGGCACACCGTTCTCGTGCAGCGCGTGCAGGATCATCTTGGCGCCGATGAACAGCATGATCGCCGACAGGCCCCAGCTGATGTAGGCCAACCGGTCCATGAGCCCGGCCAGCAGGAAGTAGAGCTGGCGCAGCCCCATCAGGGCGAAGGCGTTGGCGGTGAAGACGATGTAGGCGTCCTGGGTCAGGCCGAAGATCGCCGGGATCGAGTCGACCGCGAAGACCAGGTCGATCACACCGATCGCGACGATGACCAGCAGCATCGGTGTGATGTAGCGGACCCCGTCGAGCTTCACGGTCATCTTGGCGCCGTGGTAGTCCTCGGTGACCGGCCAGAAGCGCTTGATGAGGCGCACGACCGCGTTCTGCGAGAAGTCCTTCTCGTCCTCGTCGCCCTTCACGTGGTCGCGCACGATCTTGTACGCGGTCCAGATGAGGAAGACGCCGAAGAGGTAGAAGACCTCGCTCCAGGCGTTGATGACCTGGGCGCCCAGGACGATGAAGATGCCGCGCATCACGATGGCGATGACGATGCCCACGAGCAGGACCTCGTGCTGGTACCTGCGCGGCACCGCGAAGGCGCTGATCAACAGGTAGAACACGAACAGGTTGTCGATGCTCAGGCTCTTCTCGGTCACGAACCCGGCGAAGTACTCCGCGCCGGCGGTCGTCCCGCCGAAGTACATGACGCCGAGACCGAAGACCACCGCGAGGGCGATGTAGAAGACCGCCCACCACGAGGCCTGACGCATCCCGAATTCACTCGGGCCTTTCGTCTTGCTCCAGGGGCGGTCGACGATGACGAGGTCGAGTGCCAGGATAGCGACCATCGCGCCGATGGTCACGGCCCAGATCCACAAGGGAACGTTCACGGGCGTCTGCTCCTCCGGTGTGAGTGCGCGCGAGCGTTGTGCACGCACGACGAACTACCGGAGGTCTCTCCCGCCCGTGCCCTGAAGCTCGGACCGACGGAACCGGGAACACGTCCTTGTGCTCCGTGATGACGGCGCCGCCGCAGTAGGGATACTCCCCTCGCGACTGAATCACGGCCACGACTCACCGCACAGGCGGCCGTCGACCGACCCCAAGCATGCCATCAAATCCCATTCCGAGGAAGTCGGAGGGAAGTGGCATCGATCGCTCCGCACGGCCACACCCGGGTCACCATGCCGCAACACCCGTGTAGGCCTTCGACACAGCCTCCACGGCGTCCTCCTCCGTAGGCAGCGCCTCGGCGGCTTCACGGGAGCGCTTCCGCAGGTCATCGGCCAGGCCGGTGTCGTCCAGGACCTGCCCCACCGCCGCCGCGAACGCCTCCGGTTCCTCCGGGGGCACCAGTACCGCGGTTCCCGAGTACAGCTCGGGGATGCCGCCCACCCGGGTGGAGACCACGGGGAGCCCGGCCCGGAGCGCCTCCATGAGGACCATGGAGGAGCCCTCCCAGCGGCTGGTGAGGCAGAACACGTCGGCGGCGGCGAGCAGGTCGGCCACATCGGTGCGGTGCCCGAGCATCCGCACGTCGGCCTCGAGCTCGGCGGCGGTGTCGTGCAGGCTCCCCCACAGCGGCCCGTCCCCGGCGATGGCGATGACGGGGTCGGGACGGCGGTCGGCGATGGCGGGAGCAGCGGCCAGGAGGGTGTCCAGGCCCTTCTGCTCCACGAGGCGGCCGATGGTCAGCACCAGGGGCCGCTCGGGCAGTACCGCGAGGTCGGCGCGGGTGTGTTCGCGTCCGTTGAAGGGTCTGCCGACATGGGGAGCGGCCATCACCGCGAGGCGTGCGTCGCGCGCCCCGGCCGCATTCAGGCGTTCGACCAGGTCGTCGGAGACACCGAGGCACAGGTCGGCACGGCCCGCCACGATCTTCTCCAGAAGCCGGTGGACCGCCGTGCGCGCCCCGGAGACCTCGGGCGGGGCGCTGTGCACGGTCACCACCAGGGGACCGACCCCGGCCAGGGCGCACAGGGCACCGGCGCGGATCCCGTGCGCGTGGACGACGTCGGCGTTGCGCAGCAGAGCGCGCAGACGCAGCACGGTCCCGGCGTCGCCCAGTTCGGGGGTGGCACCGATGGGTACCGGGGAGAAACGCAGTCCCGCCTCGGTGAATCCGATCTCCCGTTCGGTCTCGACCGGCCCGACGACGACCACTCGATGCCCCCGTGCGACCAGGCCCTCGCCCAGAGAGCGCACATGCCGGCCCGATCCCCCACTGCTGGTTCCCACCACCAGCGCGATCCTGGCGTTCACCGTTCCCCCTCCGTGTTCGGTCTCGTCCCGCCCCCGGTGTTGCGGCCCCGGCCCGGGACCCGGGTGGCCGGCTCCTGCCTACCCCCGCATCGCCCGCCCTCCGATGGGGCCACGCCGGTCACCGGCTCTCCTTCTGGCCCCGAAGCGCCGGCCCGGGACCGTGCGTAGGGCCGCCGGCCGGCCAGGACGGCGGGGAACGCACCCGTACGTGCGGATCCGGTGAGCACGCTCCTCATCCCCCGTCCCGGGCCGTGCGGCCCTCCTCGTCCTCGAGCTCGTACCCGCCCTCGTCCTGCAGGACCTCCGGAAGCGGGTCGGGCAGGAATCCCTCGGTGCCCTCGCCGATACCGAAGGAGCCGCCCCGGCCCTGGGCCTCGGCCGACAGAGCCAGGACGGTCACCACGTCGCCGACGGTCCGACCGGCCACGTCGACGGTGCTGTAAGGGGCCCGCCCCTCGCGGACCCGGGCGAGCACGTGGCCCTGCTCGGCGGATGAGGGCTCACCCGCGAGCACGGTCGGGCCCACGGAGGTGTGCAAGGCTTCGGTGAGAGCCTCCAAGGCGGCGCCCACGTGCTGTCCCTCGGCGCCCTGCTCGGGGTTCTCCTCGGCGGGGGCGAGCACCACGAGCGCGTCGGCGGACTCGGCGGGGCTGCCTGTGACGGTGAGGAGACCGGCCTCGCTGAAGGCAGACAGAGCCGCCCGGGCATCGTGCCCGCTTCCGGGGTCGTCGCCCTCGTCCTGGCCGGGGATTCCGTCTCCGGTGCCGTCCCCACCGCTGCCGTCGGGGGCGTTCCGGTCGTCGGAGACGGTGTCCGGTCCGGCGCCGGTCCCCGATCCCTCCTGCGAGGTGTCCTCGGCATCGCCGGCGACGGCCAGGGCCCGGCCGAGTTCTGCACCGGCCTTGGTGTGCGGGCCGCCGGAAAGCTCCTCGGCCACGGGAGAGACCTGCACAGCGAGTTCGTCGACGAAGGTGGCGTTGCCCTCCTCCAGGAACTCGCCGGCCAGGTCGACACGGCCGGTCATGTCCCCGCCGGCCTGTTCCACGCGCCGCTCCAGAGCGGCGAGGGTGCCCTCGTCGGCCCCGGGAGCGGCGACCGCGACCACATCCATGTCCAGGAGCCGCCCCTGGAGCATGTCCCCGGCCGCGGCGTCGACCATCTCGTCCGCGCCGTCGCCGACCTGCTCGGACACGTCCCGTTCGGTACGCAGGTCCGCGCTCTGGCCGCGCAGTTCGGCCGTCTCGGACTCGAGGGTGTCCAGCAACGGGTCCTGGAGCATGGTCGAACCCAGGACCAGCCCCACGGTCAGTGCCAGGAACACTGCAATGGTGGAAACGAGGTGATAGCGGAAATCGATCACGTGAACAATCCCGTCAACCAGTAGGAGAAGGCGTCCCAACGCGCGGCGAGAAAAGTCGGATAGACCTGGCCGACCGGTGAGCTGACCGCGGCCACCGCGATGGTGAGCAGGCACGCGGCGACCAGCCCGGCCAGGGCCCATGGGGAGATGCGGGAACGGTGCAGGCGGCTCACACTCTTGGCGTCGACGAGTTTTCCGCCGACCCTGAGCCGGGTCAGGAACGTGCCGGCCATCCCCGAACGGCCCTTGTCCAAGAACTCCTCCAGGGTGGCGTGGGTGCCGACCGCCACGATGAGAGCGGCACCGGAGCCGTCGGCGAGCATCATCGCCACGTCCTCGCTGGTACCGGTCGCGGGAAAGACCACGGCCTGGTGCCCCAGGTCGGTGACACGGGCCAGGCCGGGCGCACGCCCGTCGCGGTAGGCGTGCACGACGAGTTCGGCGCCGCCGGCCAGGGCGTCCTCGGAGACCGAGCCGAAGTCGCCGACGATGACGTCGGGGCGGAACCCGGCCTCCAGGACGACGTCGGCACCACCGTCCACGCCGATGATCACGGGACGGAACTCACGGATGTAGGGACGCAGGGCCGCCAGGTCCTCGCGGTAGTGGTAGCCGCGGACCACGATCAGGACGTGGCGCCCCTCCATGTCGGTGCCGATGGTGGGCACACCGACGCCGTCGAGCAGCAGGTCGCACTCGCGCCGGAGGTAGGCCATGGTGTTGGCGGCGAAGGCCTCCAGCTGGGTGGCCATCCCCGCACGTGCGGCCTCCATGGCCGCCTCGACCGAGACGGTGTCCTGACGAATGCCGCGGACCACGGGATCGGTCCCGCGATAGAGGGTCTCGCCCTCCAGACACAGCTCTTCGCCCTCGCGCACCAGAGTGAGGGTCTCGGGGGCCACGTCGTCGATCAGGGGGATGCCCGCGGCCACGAGGAGTTCGGGCCCCTGATTGGGGTAACGTCCGCTGATGCTCTCGGCGACGTTGACCACGGCCGAGACACCGCAGCTGAGGAGCGCCTCCGCACTGACCCGGTCGAGGTCGACGTGGTCGATGACCGCGATGTCGCCGGGGCGCAGGCGCTTGGTGAGGTTCTTGGTACGGCGGTCCGCGCGGACGGGGGCCACCAGCCCGTTGGAGGTCTCCGCCCGCGTGCGGCGCAACCGCGTGACTGTGGCGCTGAACGCCTCCGATACCTTCATCGCTGACATACTGCCAGAACACGACTACATGGAGTCATGGGCCGACGGGCAGGCGTGTTCCGGACAATTCACACCCGCCCTCCCTCGACGAAGGGGCGGCCGGGCCCGGCCGCCCCGGACGCGACACGGGGGTCAGACCACCGGGTGGGCCCGCTCGGGATCGGCGTTGCTCAGCAGCTCCTCGGCGTGGGCACGGCCCAGTTCGGAGTCCTCCAGGCCGGCCAGCATCCGCGAGAGCTCACGCACCCGGCCGTCCCGGTCCAGGCGCACCACACCACTCTCGGTAACCAGACCGTCGGTGGACTTCTCCACCACCAGGTGCGCGTCGGCGAACGCGGCGACCTGCGGCAGGTGGGTGACCACGATGACCTGGGCGCGGCGGGCCAGCCGGGCCAGGCGGCGGCCGATCTCGACCGCGGCCTTGCCGCCCACACCCGCGTCGACCTCGTCGAAGACGAACGTGGGTACCGGGTCGGAACCGGCGAAGACCACCTCGATGGCCAGCATCACCCGCGAGAGCTCACCGCCCGAGGCGCCCTTGTTCAACGCCAGGGGCCGCGCGCTGGGGTGCGGGGCCAGCAGCAGCTCGACCTCGTCGCGCCCCTGCGGGCCGAACTCCTCGCCGGTGGTGATGCGGACACTGACCTGTGCGTGCGGCATCGCCAAGGCGGTGAGCTCCTCGGTGACGGCCTCACCGAAACGCTCGGCAGCTTCCTCGCGCAACCGGGTGAGCTCCCGGCCCGACTCGGCCATGGCCGTGTACAGCTTCTCGGTCTCCGAAGTCAGCTGCTCGATGCGCTCGTCGTCGCCCTCCAGGTCGGCCAGGCGTTTGGCCGCGTCCTCGGCCCAGGCCAGCACGTCGTCGGTGGTCTCGCCGTACTTGCGGCTCAACTGGGTCAGCAGCGCACGCCGTTCCTGGACCTCGGCCAGGCGGGCCGGGTCGGCATCGACCGACTCCGCGTAGGAGGCCAACTCGGTGGCGGCATCGGTGAGGATGAAGGAGGCCTCGTCCAGGCGCCCGCCGATCGCGGCCAGCTCGGCGTCGTGCTCGCTCACCGCCGAGACCGCACTGCGGGCCGCCGACAACAGGGCCGCCACGTCCACCTCCACGTCCGAGGCCGGGTCCCCGGCCAGGGCCTCATGGGCAGTGGTCGCGGCCATGCGCAACCCGTCGGCATGGGCCAGACGGGTCTCCTCGGCGAGTAGTTCGGCGTCCTCACCCGACTGCGGTTCGGCGGCGGCGATCTCGTCCACGCCGAACCGCAGCATGTCCGCCTCCTGGGCGCGCTCGCGGGCACGCTGGACGATCTCCTCCAGCTCCCCCGCGAGCTCACGGTGCCGGCGGTAGGCCGCCGAGTACCGTTTGAGCTCTTGGCTCAGTTCCTCCCCGGCGAAGCGGTCCAGGGACGAACGCTGGCGGTCGGTGCGCAGCAATCGCTGCTGATCGGACTGGCCGTGCACGGCCACCAGGTCATCAGCCAGGTAGGACAGCAGGCTCACCGGGGCCGAACGCCCGCCCATGGTGGCGCGCGAGCGCCCCTCCGCGGATACCGCGCGGGTCAGGATCAGCACGTCGTCGTCGATGTCGCCGCCTGCCTCGAAGACCCGCGAGGCCACCCGGCCGTCCTCGGGCACGGTCAACCGGCCCTCGACACTGGCACGTTCGGCCCCGGGCCGTACACGCTGCGGATCGGCACGGCCCCCGAAGAGCAGACCGAGCCCGGTGACCACCATGGTCTTTCCCGCCCCGGTCTCACCCGTGACCACGGTCAGTCCCGGTGACAGCTCCAGAACGGCGTCGTCAATGACTCCGAGCCCCTGGATTCGGACTTCTTCGAGCACCGATCCCTCTCCTGATAGTCGACGCCACTGTCCACGCGCCTACACACGCGTGCACGGCGTGCCAGGGAGCGCTCCCCGGTCAGCGGCCGTGTTCACCCCTGCCTCTCCAGCCGGCGACCGGCAGGCCGAACTTGGCCACCAATCGGTCGGTGAACGGGGCCCGGTGCAACCGGGCCAACCGAACCGGCGTATCGGCACGGGTGATCTCGATTCGTGCCCCTGCGGGCAATTCGACCATACGTCGTCCGTCGCACCACAGTACGCCCGGCACCGTCTCCGGAAGCACCTCCAGAGCCACCGACGTGTTCGGACCCACCACGAGAGGCCGGGCGAACAAGGCGTGCGCGCTCAACGGCACCACGAGGAGGGCGTCCACGTCCGGCCAGACCACGGGGCCTCCGGCGGAGAACGCGTGCGCGGTCGAACCGGTGGGGGTCGCGCACACGACACCGTCGCACGCCCAGCGTGAGAGGGGCCGACCGTCCAACTCCAGTATGGTCTCCAGGACCCGCCGCACGTCGCCCTTCTCCAAGGTCGCCTCGTTCAGGGCCCATGTGCGGTCCGAAGGGGTGCCCTCGTTGCGGCCGTTGTGGTAGACCGCCACGTCCAGGGTCATACGTTCCTCGACGGCGTAGTCGCGCTCGACCACACTGCGTACCGTCTCGCTCAGGTCCTCGCGTTCGGCCTCGGCGAGGAACCCCACGTGCCCCAGGTTCACACCCAGCAGCGGGGCCCCGGCCGGGCGGGCCAGTTCGGCAGCGCGCAGCAGGGTGCCGTCGCCGCCCAGAACCATGACGAGTTCGACCCCCTGCGCGGCCTCGTTGTCTTCGACGACCTCGACCGGTGTGAGTTCGAAACCGGAGCGAGCCAGTTCCTCGACCTCGTCCTTGAGCATGCGCACGTTCAGACCCTCACGGGTGAGGCTGTCGTGTACGAGCTGGGCGCTGCGGAGCGCCGCGGGCCGACCGGTGTGGGCCAGCAGGAGAACACTGCGTCCCCTGGTCATCGTCGTCGTCCCCTCAACGTTGTCTCCCTACGAGGGAGTGGTGCCGGTACCCGGTTCCCTCGGCCGGGACACGTTACCCAACCGACCGGGCGCACTGTCACGCGGTGCGGGCGAACCCGAAGGCGCGCCCCGCGGTCACTGGCCCCTACCGCGGGCCCTCCTCGACGGCCCGGTCCAGTACACCCGGATCCAGGGGCCCGGCGTCGGCGCGCAACCACAGGAAGTACTCGACGTTGCCGGAGGGGCCGGGCAGAGGGCTCGCAGCGACGTCGACCACACCCAGCCCCAGGGTGCGGGCGTGCTCGGCCACGGAGGCCACCGCCTCGGCACGCATCTCGGGTTCGCGCACCACACCGCCGGTGCCCACACGCTCCTTGCCGACCTCGAACTGCGGTTTGACCATGAGCACGAAGTCGGCGCCGGGGTCCACGCACTCGCGCAGCGGGCCGAGCACGAGCGTCAGGGAGATGAAGGACAGATCACCCACCACCAGGTCGGGGCGGGGCTCAGCGATCTGTTCGGGGGTCAGTTCCCGTACGTTCACACGTTCCATGACGCGGACCCGGTCGTTGCTGCGCAGCGCCCAGGCCAACTGCCCGTACCCGACGTCGACCGCGCTCACGTGTGCGGCGTTGCGCCGCAGGAGCACGTCGGTGAACCCGCCGGTGGAGGCCCCGGCGTCGAGAACCCGGCGGCCGGCCACGTCCAGGGAGAAGGCGTCCAGGGCACCGATGAGCTTGTGGGCACCGCGTGAGACGTAGGGCGGTTCGTCGGAGGGGGTGCGCACGACGATGGGCTGATCCGTGCCGACCTGGGTGGCGGCCTTGGCGGCCACCATCCCGGCGACCTTGACCGACCGGCTCTCGATGATCTCTGCGGCGTGTCCGCGGGAACGGGCCAGCCCGCGGCGGACCAGTTCGGCGTCGAGCCGACTACGTTTTGCCATGGTCACCAAGGATACCGGGGCTCAGCGTGCTCCGTCGGTGCCTTGGTCCAGAGAACCCAGTACCGCGGTGAGTTCCTGGTGGAGGCTGTCGAAGACCTCCACGTGTTCGTGGGTGGGGCGCTCGTCCAGCGCGGCCAGGCGTTCCTTGGTGGCCTCGAGCGTACGTCGGGCCAACTCGGCGGGCTCCACGGCCCCTCCCCCCGTCTACTGCTGCGGTGCGCCCCGACCCTATCGCCCGGCCGACAGCGCGTGTACGGGCCTTCGGCCCGCGCACGGCCCGGCCGCCCGGGCCGTGCGCTGACACGGGCCCCTACTTCTTGCTCTTGGCCTTGGTGCTGCGTTTGCCGGTCGACTTGCCCTTGGCGGATTTGGCCTGGGAGGACTTGGCGGTACCGGCCGGGCCGGCCTGGGAGGACTCGGCGGGGGCCGTCTTGGCCGAGCCCGATACGGCGGTCGACCGAGCGGCCGGCCCCGCCGAGGTGTCGGCGCTTTCCGGGGGCCCTTCGTCGGCCCGGCCCTCGTCCCCGGCCACCGAGCTCACCTCCGGGGTGTCCTCGGCCCTCTCCTGCGGGGCGTCCTGGGCTTCGGAGGTGTCCTGTTCCCCGGGGCTGTCCTGGCTCCGCAGATCGGATTCATCGCCGCCGGACGCACCCTCCCGTTCGACAACGGCGGCCTCGGCACGGGGGCCCGTCTCGTCCCCGCGTTCGTCCTGGCCGGCGCTCGAGGGGTCCTCCGAGGCGTCGTTCTCCACCATCAGGGCACGTTCGACCGCGTGCCGGGCCGCCAGGCGGCGCTCCAGCTCGGCGACCCGGCGGGCCAGGCGCTCGTGCTCCTCACGCGGGACCACGTCCAGGCCTTGCAGCTGGCGGCCGACCTCCTCCCGCACCAGGTCGGCGATGGCGGACCGGTTGGCCTGACTGGTCTCGATCAGTTCACCGGCCAGGGCCTGGATGCTCTGCCCCACCCGCGGGGCGGCCTCACCCTCGGCGGCAGTGGCCCCCACGGCTTTTCCGTCGGAGCGCAGCAGCGCGCGGGCCGCGGCGACGGCATCGCGGCGGGAGAGTTCGGTGAGACCATTGGCGGCATCGAGATAGGTACGTACCGCGTCGACGACCATGGTGGCGTTACTCCTTGGAGCGCGTGAGGGCAGGCAGGGACACAGGGGAACGAGGAACGGGAGGGAACTCGCGCGTCGGTGGGGGGAACCGACCACAACGCTACCGCTGTCGAGGGCACCGCGGCACGGGATCCACAGAGGTGTTCTGCTTCGTCACATCGGACACAGAAATCCCCCTTTTCACGCCAGTTGAGGCATCATGAATTCATGAGCAGCATCGACGCCTGCCTCGACGGGTTCGCCCTCATCAACCGGCGCATCCTCGAACGCTCACAGCAGGAGCGGGAACGCCGCATCGACGAACGCACCGTCGCCGTCATCGTGCCCGACCTGGGCACCACGTTCCGTCTCCGGCTCACCGTCGAGGGTCTGACCGAGCCGACACACCATCCCACCGGGGCGGCTCCCGGCCCCGTACAGGTCACCGTCACCGTCGGAAGCGACGACCTCGTCGCCATCGCCGAGGACCGGCTCAGCGCCAAACTCGCTCTGGTCACACGCCGCGTCAAGATCAACGCCTCATTGGGTGACATGTTGCGCATGCGTTCATTGACCCAATGAACACCCGTCCAACGACGGGTACCGTGCTGAGATGCCTCGCCACGCTCTCGACCTGGCCCCGTTCCGAGGCCTGCGTTACGTCGACCCCGACGTCGACCGCTTCATCGACGACGGTTTCGACGTCTCCCCTCTCCTCGCCCCGCCCTACGACATACCGGACGCGCGAGAGGCACGGGAACTGCAGCGCTCCGACCCCCACAACGCCGCCCGTGTCACCCTGCCCTTCGAGCTGACCCGCGAGAGCAACCCCCGCTACCGGGCCGCCGCCGCGCTGCTGCGCCGATGGGTGCGGGACGGGGTACTCGCCCAGGACCCCGACCCCGCTCTCTACGTCTACGAACAGATCACCCCCGGCGGAGTACGCCAACGCGGCCTCATCGGAGCCCTGGACCTGGACTCCCCCGTGCGCCCGCACGAGGATGTCGCCGAGACCCCCGTCCAGGACCGGTTCCGTCTCATGAGGGCGACCCACGCCAACCTCGAACCGATCTTCCTCGTCTACCGCGGCGGCGGGGGCGCGGCCTCCCGTGCAGCCGAGAGCCCGTCCCGGGAACCACTGCTCACCACCCGCGCCGGCGACGGGTCCCAGCACAGCCTGTGGGCGCTGACCCGCCCCGACACCATCACGGAAGTACGCGCCGACCTCGCCGGACGTTCGGCCCTGATCGCCGACGGCCACCACCGCTACGCCGCCTACCGGAAGCTGCACCACTCGGAACCGGACCCGATCTGGCACCGCGGGCTGGTCATGCTCGTGGACAGCGACACCCACCCGCCGCACCTGGGCGCCATCCACCGGGTGCTGCCCGGCGCCGAGACCGGCCCGCTGCTCGAGCGCGCCCGCAGTGTGGCCCGGGTCGATCCGGTCACGACCCTCACCCCGGAAGTCGAGGGACCGGGTGTGGTCGTGGCCGCCCCCGACGGCAGCGCCCACCTGGTGCACGGTTTCGACGAGCGGTCCTTGGCCGCCCGCAGGCCCGACCGGTCCGCACGGTGGCGGAACCTGCCCACCTCCGTCCTGCACGAGATCCTGCTCCCGCTGTGGGACGTGACCGAGGAACAGGTCCGCATGGTGCACGACAGTCCCGGGGAGGCGGTGGCTGCCGCCCACGATGACGACGGGACCGCGGTGATCGTGCCACCCTTGTCCGTGGACCAGGTCTACGCCGTGGCCGATCGCGGCGAGCTCACCCCCCGCAAATCCACGTCCTTCGGCCCCAAACCCCGCACCGGCCTGGTCATGCGGCTGTTGGACCGGCCCTCCGAGGAACCATGGTCGACCGAACCCTCTGCACACACGCCTCCCTGACCGATGACCTGACCGCCCTGGGGCTCTCGCCCGGGGACACTGTGCTCGTCCACAGCTCCCTGAGTTCGCTGGGATGGGTGTGCGGCGGGGTCCCTGCCCTGGGGCAGGCCCTCACCGACGCCGTCGGCCCTTCCGGGACCGTGGTCGTGCCCACCCAGTCCGGCGAGTGCTCCGACCCGGCCGAGTGGCAGAACCCGCCGGTCCCCGAGGCCTGGTGGAAGACGATCCGGACCCAGATGCCCGCCTACGATCCGGCCGTGACCCCCACGGCCGGGGTGGGGCGGGTGGCCGAATTGCTGCGGACCTGGCCGGGCGCGGTGCGCAGCGCCCACCCCCAGACCTCCTTCGCCGCCCTCGGGCCGCGGGCACGCGAGTTGATGGAGCCCCATCCCCTGCAGGACTCCCTGGGTCCGGCTTCCCCACTGGGCCGCATGGCCCGGTCGGGGGCGCAGGTGCTCTTCCTCGGCACCGACTACGCCACATGCACGGCCTTCCATCTCGCCGAGTACAGGCTCCCCCTCGCCCCGCGGACGAACTGCGGTGCGCCGGTGCGCAGCTCCTCCGGCGAGCGGGTGTGGGCCGAGTTCACCGACGTGGCCCTGGACGAGGAGGACTTCCCACATATCGGGGCGGACTTCGAGGCGCAGGGGCCCGTCACCGTGGGAACGGTCGGTGCCGCCACCGCCCGGCTGTTCCCCATGGCCGAGGCCGTGGACTTCGCCGCCGCGTGGATGCGGCGCCACCGCACGTCCTCGTGAACGCTCCCGTACCGACCACCCGCGCACAACGGTGTGCGAGACAGCCCACGCCGTCGGGGACCACCCTCGGGCCTTGCGTTCCGGGCCCTGCCCATAACCTGGGGAACGTCGCCTGCCACCACCACGATGAACGGGTCCGCCCTCATGACGCTGCGTGCCTCCGAACGCCCCCTGAACGAGCTCCACGACGCGGTGCTCCTGGACCTGGACGGGGTGGTCTACGTCGGACCCCACGCGGTGCGGACGGCACCCGAGGCCATCAGCAAGGCCCGCGCGGCCGGCACCCGGGTGGCGTTCGTGACCAACAACGCCGGGCGCACCCCGGGGCGCATCGCCGATCACCTCCAGAACCTGGGGATCGCGGCAGCGCCGCAGGACGTGGTCACCTCCGCCGAGGCGGCCGCCCGGCTCATCGCCGAGCGGTACCCGCAGGGCTCGGAGGTCCTCGTCATCGGGGACACCGGGCTGCGCCAGGCGGTGCACCGGTCCGGGATGCGCCCGGTCACCGTTGATTCCGGGACGGTCGTCGCGGTCGTGCAGGGCTACTCGCGTTCGATGGCCCGCGACCTGCTCGACCAGGGTGTGCTCGCCGTGGCCCGCGGCGCGTTCTACGTCGCCGCCAACGCCGACGCCACGACCCCGAGCGAGTGGGGCATCGCCCCCGCCAACGGCGCCTTCGTGCAGGTGATCCAGCACGCGACCGGGGTGGACCCGGTCGTGGCCGGAAAGCCGAAGCGGCCACTGCACCAGGAGGGGATGCTGCGCACGGGTGCCCACGACCCGCTGATCGTCGGGGACCGGCTCGATACCGACATCGAGGGCGCCCTCACCCACGGGGCCGCCGGCATGCTCGTCCTGTCCGGGGTGGCCACCCCGGCCGACGTACTGGCCGCACCCGAACACCAGCGACCGCACTACCTGGCCCTGGACGTGTCCGGTATGAACGAGGTCCACCCAGCGGTGGAGCGCGACGGGACGACGGCCCGCTGCCAGGGGTGGACCGTCGCAACCGACGGTTCCGGCGTGGAACTCTCCGGCTCCGGTGAGCCTCTGGACGGTCTGCGTGCACTGTGCACGGTGGTGTGGGAGACCCCGGGGGTCGACCCCGTCGGCACGAGTGCGCGTGAGGCACTCGGTCGGCTCGGTCGGCTCGGTCGGTGAGATCCGGAGCCGCCGGAACAGCCACGCCGGCGTCTTCACCCACGTGAGCATGTCAGCGGCCCCCCTTCCTGCGGGCACGCACGAAACGCACCGACGTCGCCTCGACCTCGCACACGCTCCGAGGCCCGGCCGTCCCTCGCCACGTGCGGCGGCGTAGCGCGCCCCGGACATCCACGACGTCGCCGAGACGCCAACCCCGCAGATGCTCGTGCAGGCCCTCGTCGAAGCTCACACAGGTGATGGAGTCGACCCGGCGCCCCCGGAACCGTGTCGAGGGATGCCTGGCCACACAGATGCGCCAGGTCGCCAGGTGATCACCGCTGGGCAGTTTCCGGAACCGGGGCTCAGCGGTGACCCGGCCCGCGACCACGACCTCGTTGTGGTGTTCCTCCTCACTCGCCGTGCCGTCGTGGTCCACCCGCGCACGGTCCGCCCCGGGCTGGTCCCGGCCGGGGTCAGGGGCCGGTACCCGTTCCTGTTCCGCGAGGACACGTGTGGCCTCACGGGTGACGGAGCGCACGGTTCCCACCGGCCTTGAGCGGGCAGCGTGCAGGGGCGGCGATGCGGGGTGCAGGAGGGACGCGGGGCCGAAGAAGGGGCCGGGCGCGAAACGGTAGGGCATGGGATCTCCCTGGAGGGTGCGCGACGGGGACGGTGCACCGCTGGCTGGGGCCGGACCTCGGTCCGGGACGGGAGGCGGGTGCGCCGATTCCAGGTTCACCGCAGAGGGGCGGGAAGAAAAGGCCCGGTTCCGGATCTGTGGACAAGGAACCACGGACGTGACCCGGATCAGCGGTTCGGGAGCGCACTGTTCTAGAGTCGAGTTCCCGAAGACGCCGTAGAACAGGGGTGCTTACCGTGCACGACGACGTGGACGTGAGCGGACTGCCCGAGGGGATCGTCCCGCTCGGCAACGAGATCTATGCCATCGACACGATGCTCGCCGGCTATCCGGGCGTGGTGTCGAGCTACCTCATCCGGTCCGAGCGGCCGTGCATCGTCGAGGTGGGCACCGCCGGCTCCGCACGGGTCCTGCGGGACGCGGTCGTGCGCCTGGGGTTGGCCCCCGAGGACCTGGCCACGATCGTGGTCACCCACATCCACCTGGACCATGCCGGCGGCACCGGCGACATGGCGGCACACTTCCCCAACGCGGAGATCGTGGTCCACGAGCGCGGAGCCCGCCACCTGGCCGACCCGACCCGGCTCATGGCCAGCGCGAAACTGGTCTGGGGCGACCGCTTGGAGACCCTGTTCGGCCAGATGCGCCCCACCGAGGCGCAGCGCATCCGCGCGGTCGCCGAGACCGGGGAGATCGACCTGGGCGCGGGCCGCAAACTCGTCTCGCACTACGCCCCGGGCCACGCCAAGCACCACATGGGCCTGGTCGACACCCTGACCGGCGACCTGTACGTGGGTGATGCCCTGGGTGTGTACAACCCGCTCACCGGCGACGTGCGCCCCGCCACGCCCCCGCCGGACTTCGACCTGGACTCGTGCCTGCGGACGCTGCGCCTGTTCGGCGACATCCAGCCGCAGCGCCTGATGTTCTCCCACTTCGGGGCGGTGGATGCGGTCCCCGAGACGATCGACAGCGCCGAGACGGAACTGCGCCTGTGGGTGGAAACGGTCCGGGAGTCGTACGCGGCCGACGACGACCTGGACCACGCGGTCGCGATGGTCAAGGAGAAGGTGGTCTCCCGCTACAAGCCCCTTCCGCCGGACGCCTCCGAGGAGGCCGCGGCGGTACTGGACATCCTCGCCGGACCGGAGGCCAACGTGGGCGGGATCATGCACTGGCTGGACCGTCTGGAGCAGGAACAGACCGAGGCCGAACGCGCCCGCGAGGAACGTGAATCCTGAACCGCGGTCCACGAGTACGGGGCAGGGCCGCGCGAAAACGGCGTGCGGCCGCCTCTGTCCCCGGTCTAGGCTCCGCGCATGGCTTTCACCCTCCGGAACATGGACCGTGCCGACATCCCCGGTGTCCTCCCCCTGCTGACCGCGTCGTTCCCGTGCATGGTGCTCACCGAGGACGCCCTGCGTTGGCGGGAGGACCATCCCCACCCCGGATTCGCGGACCGGAGGATCCTCGCTGTGGACGAGAACGGCGTCCCGGCCGGTTTCGTGCGGGCCCAAGTGCTCCGCTCCCCCGACGAGAGCGGTCACCTCAAGGGTTACGTCATGCTGCTGAGTGTGCGGGAGGCGTCGGCGGGGACCGACGAGATCCGCACGGCCCTCCTGGCCGAGGCCGAGCGCGCGGCCCGTGCGGACGGCGCCACCCTGGTGCGGGCGGCGGTCTGCGGCGAAGGTGTCCAGGTCGGGGGTGAGCGCCTGGCCGCATTGCTGCGCGGGCGCGGCTACACCGAGACATCGGAGGAGCACCGGGTCCTGGGGCTGGACCTGAACGACCTGCCCGAACCGCCGCCGGTGCCCGACGGCGTGGAACTGCGCCCCTTCACCGAGTTCACCGAGGATCCGCGCCCCCTCTACGAGGTCGACCGCGAAGCGACCATGGACGAACCGGGTGAGCGCCAGGGCGAGGAGTTCATGGCCTACGAGGAGTGGCTGCACACTGTGTGGCCACACCCGCTCACGGATCTGGACGTGAGTCTCGCGGTCCTGGTGGAGGGCCGGGTCGTGGGGTTCACCGCCTACGCGAGCGACCGCGGAACACGGATGGAATCGATGATGACCGGCATCCTGGCCGCCCGGCGCGGCCGCGGTCTGGCCGGCCTCGCCAAGGCGACCGCGCTGCACAGGGCCCGCGAACGCGGGATCCGGTTCGCCTACACCGACAACCATGCCGACAACGCCCCCATGCTGGCGATCAACACCTGGTTGGGGTACCGGGTCGCGGGGACGGATCGTGTGCTCGCCCGTCCCGACGATCAGGGAGGGCGGGGGCCCGGGGCCTGATCGGGCGCCCCGGGCAGACCTGCGGCCCGGATGAGGTGTGCGTAGAGGCCGTCCGCCCAGGAGAGTTCGTCATCACCGGGCAACCGGTCGAAGACGCGCGCCTCCACGGTCTCGAACTCACCGGTGAGTGGCGCCAACGCCTCGACCTGGGCGTGCGTGACGATGGTGACGTGGCCGCCGGAGAGCACGTAGTAACCGACGAGGCTCTGCTCGGACAGGCGCGCCCCTGCCTCTTCCAGCGCCTCGCGCCGGGCGGTCTGCCACGGGCTCTCCCCGGCTTCGCCGTGCCCACCGGGGAACTCCCAGCCACGGCGCCGGTGCCGGACCAGGAGGGGCCTCTCACCCCGGTAGGTCAGGCAGACGACGGAGTCGTGGTACTCGGGCAGGGAGCCCAGGAACACGACCGCACCGCCGAGCGGCGCACCGTCCGGCGGTGGGTCGGGTGCAGCACTCAGTTGCGCTCCCGGCCCTCGTCCTCGGACGGACGCTCCGGTTCGGCGCCGACCGGGGCCTCGTCCTCTTCGGAGGCGGGGTCCTCGGCGTCACTCCACATGATGCCGTCCTCGACGTCGACGTCCACGAGCTCGACGCCCTCGATCTCGGCGAGGCGCTCGTCGGCGTCGGTGACACCCTCCCGGTCGACCGAGGAGGCACGTGCGAAGTACTCGCGGGCGTCGTCCATCTTGCCGAGCTCCACGAGAACGTCGGCATAGGCGTAGAAGAGGCGTGCGATCCAGGGACGGGCCCTGCGCTCCTTGAGCTCCGGGATCCGGAGTTCGGCAAGAGCGGCCTTGGGATCTCCCATGTCACGGCGAGCACCGGAAGCGACGATGCGCAACTCGATGCGTTCGGCGGGGTCGAGATCCTTGGCCGCGGGGTCGCCGGCGACCTCCAGCGCGCGCTCGGGGCGTCCGAGTCCGCGCTCGCAGTCGGCCATGACGGCGAGGAAGCTGTCCCGGCCACTCATGCGGCGGGCGGCCCTGAGGTCGGCGAGGGCCTCCTGCCACTTGCCGACGGTGTAGGCGGCCACACCCGAGGCCTCACGCACACCGGGCACCCGGGAAGCCTTGCGGCGGGCGAAGAACGCGTGCTTGTAGGCCCGCTCGGGGGCCTCCTCGAGCAAGAGGCCTGCGGCGACCACGTGCTTGCCGACGAGATCGGCGAGGGACTTGGGCAGCGAATTCAGTTCCCGCTTGAGCTCGGGGTCCAACTGCCCCAAAGTGGCCTCGTCCGGAAGCAAGGGCGCAGCGTCCGCGGGATCGCGATCCTCGCGGGGGCGGCGGTCCCGCTCGCTCCGGCTCCGGTCATCACGGCGGAAGTCATGCCCGCCCCGGCGGTCGTCCCGACCGCGGCCTCCCCCACGACGGTCGTCACGGCCACCGCCACGGCGGTCGTCGCGAGAACCTCCGCGTCGGTCACCGCGGGGGCCACCCCCACGGTCGTCACGGTCGCGACGGCCACCGCGGTCCTCGCGCCGGCCCCGGGACGAATCTCCCTGGCGGCCGCCTCTGTCGTCACGGGAGCCCCGGTACCCGGAGCGGGAACGGGGTTGCTCTCCGCGGCCCCGGCCGTCGGGCCCACCAGAGCGGCCCTCACCGCGCTTGTCGGCTCCGGAGCCCTCGTGGTCTCCCGATCGGCTGTCCTCAGTCATCGAACCCGTCCGTCAACATTCAAAAACGCTGCCACCTCGGCCAGTAGCAGCGCGTCATAGTACCTGGGCCTCCAGTTTACGGCACCGTCGCGACCAGCGGTGCCACAGTCGGCGCCGACCTCCGTGTGTTTGTCCACAGGAACACGCCCATGTTCAGTTTTCACATGTTCACAAGCCTGGGCGCAAAAAAAGGGAGGAGCCGCTCCCACA
>NZ_ANBE01000059.1 GCF_000341145.1 Nocardiopsis xinjiangensis YIM 90004 | reverse complement strand
AGCGGACCCACCGGTCGCACTCGCTGCTTGACAAACATAGAAGCATCCCTGTGTGCAAGGGCACAGCCCTGCGTAGCTGATGCCTCGCCGCGTGCAGGAGAGGGCAAAGTTTTCCCAGGTCACAGTGGTGCGGGCCTGCATTCGGCATGCCCGTGGCCACCCGGCCACCCCTTCCGGAAGCACCCCGAAACCCCGCGAAGGCAACTCACGGGACTTTTTGACCGCCACCCCACAGGCATTACGACGCGAAGTAGCACTACAGTTCGTAGTACTACTTGCGGTCGGCACCTGAGAGGCGGGCATGGAAGCACTTGACCTCGCGAGGTGGCAGTTCGGGATCACCACGATCTACCACTTCCTGTTCGTCCCCCTGACGATCGGGCTGTCCTTCATCGTCGCCGTGCTCCAGACGTTCTGGTACAGGACCGGACGGCACGAGTACCTCCAGGCCACCCAGTTCTTCGGCAAGCTGTTCCTCGTCAACTTCGCCATGGGCGTGGTCACCGGCATCGTCCAGGAGTTCCAGTTCGGCATGAACTGGAGCGAGTACTCGCGCTTCGTCGGCGACGTCTTCGGCGCTCCACTGGCCATGGAGGCGCTCCTCGCCTTCTTCCTGGAGTCCACCTTCATCGGCCTGTGGATCTTCGGCTGGCACCGCCTCCCCCGCGCCGTTCACCTGGCCTGCATCTGGCTCGTCGCGATCGGCACCAACCTCTCGGCGTACTTCATCCTCGCCGCGAACGCCTGGATGCGGAACCCGGTCGGCTACGAGGTCAACGAGGAGACCGGCCGCGCCGAGCTCACCGACATCTGGGCGGTCCTGAGCAACGACCAGGCCTGGTCCACCTACATCCACACCGTCGGCGCCTCCTTCATCACCGCCGGCCTGTTCGTCGTCGCGGTCTGCGCCTTCAAGCTCTGGCGCAGCATCCACCACAACGACACCGGTAACACCGACGTGGCCCCGCCCGTGCGCGAGCGCGCCCTGTTCCGCGGCGCGCTGAAGGTCGGCCTCGTCCTCACCCTGGCCGCCGGCGCGTTCACCGTCCTCTCCGGGGACAACCAGGCCAAGCTCGCCGCCGAGTTCGAACCCATGAAGCTCGCCGCGGCCGAGGCCCACTGGGACAGCGAGGAAGGCGCCCCCTTCTCCACGTTCGCGGTCGGCGACACCGATGAGGGCCACAACCCGATCGACGTCAGCATCCCGAACGTGCTCAGTTTCCTGGCCACGGGCGAGTTCGACGGCGAGGTCCACGGGATGAACGACCTCCAGGAGGCCTACGAGGACTACTACGGCCCCGGCGACTACATCCCGAACGTGTTCGTCATCTACTGGTCCTTCCGCCTCATGATGGGCCTGGGCCTGTTCGGCGTCGGGATCGCCGCTCTGGGCCTCTACCTGACTCGCGGGCGCGAACGCCTGCCGCGGAGCCGGTGGTTCTACTACGCCGCCATGGCCGCGCTGCCCGCGGCGCTCCTGGCCAACATCTTCGGCTGGATCCTCACCGAGATGGGCCGCCAGCCCTGGACGGTGCACGGTGAGCTCCTCACCGCATCGAGCGTCTCCCCCGGGGTCGACCTCGGAGCCGTCGCGATGAGCCTCGCCGTCTTCACCGCCGTGTACGGGACGCTCTTCGCCGTGGAGGTCGGCCTGCTCTGGAAGTACGTCAAGAAGGGGCCCTCCCATCTCGTCCCCGATCTGGAGGACGACGAGGAGGAGTCCACGATCCCGCACTTCAGCTACTAGGAGGCCCGGCCATGGATCTCGCTCTCGTCTGGTTCATCGCCATCGCGGTCCTGTGGACCGGATACTTCTTCCTGGAAGGGTTCGACTTCGGGGTCGGAGTGCTCCTGCCGTTCACGGGGGCGCGCAACTCCGTGGAGCGCAGGGTCGCCATCAACTCGATCGGCCCCGTATGGAGCGCCAACGAGGTGTGGCTGATCACCGCGGTCGGCGCCATGTTCGCGGCCTTCCCGCCCTGGTACGCGTCGATGCTCAGCGGTTTCTACGTCCCGGTGTTCGTCATCCTCATCGCGCTCATCGCGCGCGGTGTGGCCTTCAAGTACCGCAGCAACCGCGACAGCGACCGCTGGCGCGAGTGCTGGGACCACGCGATCTTCTACGGCAGCGTGATCCCGTCGTTCCTGTGGGGTGTGCTCTTCGCCAACCTCGTGCAGGGCCTGGCCATGGGCCCCGACCACGTCGTCACCGCCGGGCTGTTCGACCTGTTCACGCCGTACACGGTGCTGGGCGGACTGACGACACTGTCGCTGTTCACACTGCACGGCGCCGTCTTCTTGGCCCTGAAGACCGGCGGCCCGGTGCGGGCACGGTCCCGGGTGGCGGCGCTGCGGAGCGCCGTGGTCGCGGTGCCCTCGGTCGTGGTCTTCCTGGTGTGGACCCAGGCCGCCCACGGACAGGACTGGACGTTCTTCACCGCGGTCGCGGCCGCGGCCGCGACGGCCGTCGGGGTCGCGCTGGCCTGGCGCGGGCGTGAGGGCTGGTCGTTCATGTCGATGGCGTCGGCCGTGCTCGCCCTGACGGTGACGGTGTTCGGGGCGCTGTATCCGAACGTGCTGCCCTCGACGACGGATCCCGCGTACTCGCTCACCATCGCCAACGCCTCCTCGGCCGACTACACACTCACCGTCATGTCGTGGCTGGCGCTGGTGGCACTGCCGGTGATCCTGGGCTACCAGGCATGGAGCTACTGGGTGTTCCGCCAGAGAGTGACCGGGGAGACCGTCACCGGCGAGAGTGTGACCGAAGGCGCCCGCTGACGCAAGGGGGCTGCACGACCGCGGCGCCCTGCGGAACACTGTCCCGGGGCCCTCCCGCACGGCACCGGCCCCGACCCGCCCACCACACGGACGAGGTGCACCGACCGATGAAACCTCTCGACCCGCGCCTGGTGCGTACCGCGAGCGCGGTCCGCGTACACCTGGGTGTTTCCGTGGCGGCCGGCGCGCTCACCACCGGCCTGATCCTGGTCCAGGCCTGGCTGCTCGCCCGCACCATCACCGGGGCCTGGGCGGGCGAGGGCATCGACACCTTGGGCCCGGCCGTGGCCGGGGTCGCCGCCGTCGCCGTGGCCCGCGCCGTACTCTCCTACGTCTCCGAGACCTCGGCCCTGTACAGCGCGGCCCGCACCAAGTCACAACTGCGGCGCCGCCTCGTCGCCCACGTGACCGGGGGCCGGGGACGTGTGTGGACCGCGGGCCCCTCCGACGGGGACGGCGGCCAGGAGGGCGCCCCCAAGGCCGGGGAACTCCTCACCCTCGCCACCCGCGGGCTGGACGCGCTCGACGACTACTTCGCCCGTTACCTTCCCCAGCTCGCGCTCGCGGCGATCGTCCCGGTCGCGGTGCTCACGGTGGTCTTCTGGGCCGACTGGATCTCCGGTGCGGTGATCCTGGTGACCCTGCCGCTCATCCCGATCTTCATGGCGCTCATCGGGATGCACACCCAGGCCCGTACCGACAAGCAGTGGCGGCTGCTGAGCCGGCTCGGCGGGCACTTCCTCGACGTCGTGGAAGGCCTGCCCACGCTCGCGGTGTTCCGCCGGGCCAAGGCGCAGGCCGCGATCATCCGCAAGGTCGGAGAACAGCACCGCCAGGCCACCATGGGCACGTTGCGGGTCGCGTTCTTGTCGGCCTTCGCGTTGGAGCTGTTGTCGACGCTGGCGGTGGCGCTGGTGGCGGTCGAGGTGGGGCTGCGCCTGCTGGGCGGGCACATGGACTACCAGACCGCACTGCTCGTACTCATCCTCGCCCCGGAGGCGTATCTGCCGCTGCGGGAGGTGGGGACCCGTTTCCACGCCAGCATGGAAGGCGTGGCCGCGGCCGAGGGGATCTTCACGGAGCTGGACCGCGAGCGCGGCCCCGCCGCCGGCGAACACGCCCCCGAACCCGCGGGGTCCCCCGCGCCCACGGCCTCGGGGGACCTGCGGTTCGAGGGGGTCGGGCTCACCTATCCAGGGCGTGACCGGCCCGCGTTGGACGGGCTGGACCTGACCGTGCACGCCGGCGAACACGTCCTGCTCACCGGGCCGAGCGGTTCGGGCAAGACGACGTTGCTGTCACTGCTGTTGCGGTTGAACGAACCCGGCGCCGGACGGGTGAGCGTGCGCGCGCCCGGTGGCACGTGGGAGCCGCTCTTGGGGATTGCGGCCGAGGACTGGCGCTTGGGTGTGGCGTGGGTGCCCCAGTACCCGTACCTGTTCGACGTCTCGGTGGCCGACAACATCCGCCTGGGCGCGCCCGAGGCGACGATGGAGCAGGTCAGGGAGGCGGCGCGGGCGTCCGAGGCCGACACGTTCGTCTCCGCTCTGCCCGACGGTTACCGGACGCGGTTGGGTGAACGCGGGGCCCGGTTGTCGGCGGGCCAACGACAGCGCATCGCCCTGGCGCGGGCGATGTGCCGGGACGCCCCGCTCGTGCTGTTGGACGAGCCGACCGCCCACCTGGACCCGGAGAACGCGGCGGCGGTACGCACGGCGGTCGGGCGGCTGGCGCGCGGGCGGACCGCGATCGTCGTCGCGCACGACACCGGGTGGCTGACCCGGACTCTGGGTGCGCACGAGGAGGCCCCGGACGGCCCGCCGGCGCCGCCGTTGCGGGTCGTCGAACTACAGGTACCGAGCGTGGACGTGGGTGTGCGGTGATGACGCGGAACGAGGGCGGCGCCGGCCCCCTGGAAACCGAGGAGCCGGGGACGCAGGTGCCCGAACGCGAGCGCCGGCGCGATCCGCTGCGGAGGATGATCGCTCTGGCCTGGCCCCGCGGCAACCGGTTCGCCCTCGGTGTGCTGCTGGGCGCGGCCGCGACCGGGTCCGGTGTGGCCCTGTTGGGTGTGGCGGCGTGGATGCTCGCGGTCGCCGCGGACCACCCGCCGATCACCGCGCTCGGTGTCGCGGTGGTGGCCACGCGCGCGCTGGGTGTGAGCAAGGGGGTGAGCCGGTACCTGGAGCGCTTGGTCACCCACGACGCCGCGTTCCGGACCCTGGCCGAGGTACGGGTCCGTGTGTACGGGAGGCTCGCGGCGACCGAGCCGTTCGGCCGCTTCCGTACCGGTGATCTGGTCTCGCGTCTGGTCAACGACACCGAGGCGACGTTGGACCTGCTCGTGCGCGGTCTCACCCCTCCCCTGGTGTCGGTGGTGACCGGCGGGGCGACCGTGCTCGTGCTGACGGTGGTGTACGCGCCCGGGGGTGTGCTGCTCGCCTCGGGACTGCTGTTGGCCGGGTTCGCGGTGCCGTTGGCGATGGCGGCGCTGGGCAAGGGCCCGGGTCAGCGGCAGGCCGAGGCACGCGGGGCGTTGTCCACGACCCTGGTGGACACCCTGCACGGGGCGCCGGACCTGGTGGCCTACGGGGCGATGGAACGCCAGGTCGCCCGTGTGCACGAGGCGGACGAGGTACTGACACGGGTGGAGCAGCGCGATTCCGCGGTCCTGGGCCTGGGTGCCGGGGCGACGGCGTTGATCACCGGACTGACCGTGTGGGGTGCGCTGTTCCTGGGTGTGCTCGCGGTCGAGGACGGCACGATCGGCGCGGTGTCCCTGGCCGTCGTGGTGCTGACGACACTGGCGGCGTTCGAGATCGTGGCACCGCTGCCGGCCGTGGCGGGCAAGCTCGGGGCGATCCGGGCGAGCGGTACGCGCCTGTTCGGGGTGCTGGACACACCGGCACGGACGGCCCCCGCCCGGAGGGAGGGTCTGGCCGAGGACGTGCGCGCGGACCGGCCGGCCGTTTCCGTGCGCGGGCTGCGTGTGCGATACGGGCCCGAGGAGCCGTGGGCGCTGGACGGGGTGGACCTGGAGGTTCCCGAAAGGGCCACCGTCGCGGTGATCGGCCCGAGCGGGGCCGGCAAGAGCACACTGGCGTCGGTCCTGCTGCGGTTCCTGGACCCGGACGAGGGGCGTGTGGAGCTCGGTGGTGCGGACATCACGGCCTACCCGGCGGACGAGGTGCGCGCGGTGGTGTCGGGTGTGCCCCAGGACCCGCACGTGTTCGCCTCGACCCTGCGCGAGAACCTGCTCCTGGCCCGCCCGGGGGCGAGCGAGGAGGAACTGTGGGACGCGCTCTGGCGGGTGAGCCTGGCCGACGAGGTGCGGGCCATGCCCCGGCTCCTGGACACGGAGGTGGGCACACACGGGATCGGGCTCAGTGGCGGCATGGTGCAACGCCTGGCGCTGGCCCGGGCGGTGCTCGCCTCCCCGCGGGTACTCGTCCTGGACGAACCCACCGCGCATCTGGACGCCGACACCCGCGACACGGTGGTCTCGGACCTGTTGGAGGCCGCTGA
Source organism: Nocardiopsis xinjiangensis YIM 90004 (assembly GCF_000341145.1). GTDB lineage: Bacteria > Actinomycetota > Actinomycetes > Streptosporangiales > Streptosporangiaceae > Nocardiopsis > Nocardiopsis xinjiangensis. Next base: position 22,728 of record NZ_ANBE01000059.1, on the reverse strand, counting down.
GGGGTACTCGACCCTGCTCATCACACACGACCTCACCGGGCTCGACCGTGTGGACCGCATCCACGTGGTGCGGGAGGGGCGTGTGCTGCAGTCCGGCACCCACGCCGAGCTGCTCGCCCAGGAGGGCTGGTACCGCGACGTGGCCGGATGAACCGGGCCCACCGGCGGGTCACGGCCCCTGCACCGAGCCGCTAGGGTACGCCCGTGAGCAATCCTGTGCGTGAGATCTTCGGTGGTTTCGGATACCTGCTGCGCGGCGTGGGCCTTCTGTTGCAGAAGCCCCGGCTGTTCGTCCTGGGGGCCCTGCCCGCGGTGTTCGTGTGGCTGGTCTTCCTCGGGCTCTTCGTGGCCCTGGCCTTCAACATCGAGGAGCTCGTGGGATGGGCGACCCCGTTCGCGTCGGACTGGGAGAGCCCGTGGCGGGGCCTGGCGCGCGGCGGCATCTCCGTGGCGGCCCTGGTGGGCGCGTTCCTGGTGTTCGTGGTCTCGTTCACCACGGTGACCCTGGCGGTGGGCGCTCCCGTCTACGACAAGATCGCCGAACTCGTGGAGGAGGAGCTCGGCGGCGCACCCGAGGAACCGGACGAGTCGCTGGTCGCCGCGGCCGTGCGTGCGATCCGCCAGTCCGTGGCGATCGTGCTCGTCTCCCTGGCCGTGACCCTGGTCGTCTTCCTCATCGGCCTGGTGCCGTTCGCGGGCTGGATCCTCGGACCGGTCCTCGCGGCCCTCGCGGGCGGGTGGCTGCTCGGGATCGAGCTGGTCGCCAACGCCTTCGACCGGCGCGGGCTCCTGCGGATCAGCGACCGCCGCCGGTACATGGCCACCCGGCGGCTGCGCGTGCTGGGGTTCGCGGTCCCGACGTACTTCCTGCTGGCGATGCCGTTCCTGGCAGTGGTCGTGTTCCCGGCCGCGACGGCGGGAGCGACCGTGCTGTCCCGGGACCTGCTCCCGGCCGCGCCGCCGGAGACACAGCCGGCGAACGGGGAGGCCTGAGCCCTACTGCAGGAGCGCCGCGGCCTCGATGTCGAGGTCGAACGGCGCTCCCAGGTGCACGGAGGCACCGGGCACGGCCCGCTCGACCGTCTGGTACGTGCCGCTCTCGGGCTCGGAGAACAGCGCGATCTCGCTCTTGCGCGGGTCGATCACCAGGTAGAACGGCACACCGGCGCGGGCGTATCCCTTGGTCTTGGCCTTCCAGTCGTGCAGGGCGCTGCTGGGCGAGACGACCTCGACGGCGAGTTCGAGGTCCTCCGCTGCCCGGAGCCAGTCGGGGCCCTCCCAGCCTTCACCGTCGACCACGGCCGTGGGAAACACGGCAAGGTCGGGGACGAACCTGTCGCCGTCCTGCGAGATCTCCACGGTCACCCACTGGAGAGCTTCGAGGCCCTCAGGACCATCACGCTCCAGCATGCGCTCGCAGAGCCGGATGATGCGGGCGTGTCGGTAGGACGGCGTAGGTGACACGACAAGACTCCCGTCGATGATCTCCGTGCGGTAACCATCCGGGAGTGGGAGGTTGTCGGCGAGCGTCGGCAGATCCATCACCGTCTCCACCATCTGCGTGTCAGTAGCACACACCATGCTGTACCCCCTGCGGTGTTCGGAACACCTCGACGGTAGCGGTTCGGGAGCCACCGCGAAGCGTTTTCCACAGGTCAGGGAGGCCCGGGCCGCTCCCGGACCGGCCCTCAGCGCAGGCCGGGCGAGCGGCGCAGCGCCGTGCTGATCATGCGCTCCACGAGAGCGGTGTAGTCCGTCCCGCCGGCCGCCCACATCTGCGGGAAGGCCGAGGAAGGCGTGAAGCCAGGCATCGTGTTGAGCTCGTTGACGAGCACCCGCCCGTCCTCGGTGTAGAAGAAGTCGACGCGGGCCAGCCCCTCGCAACCCATCGCCTCGAAGACGTCCGCGGCCATGGCACGCAGGCGGCCGACGGCCTCCTCGGGGATCTCCGCCGGGATGGTGAGGCTGCTGGTCGAGAGGTACTTGGCCTCGAAGTCGTAGAAGTCGAAACCGTCGGCGACGTGGATCTCGGCGGGTTGGGACACGTCGGGCACACCGCCGTCCTCGGCCTCCAGCACACCGCACTCGATCTCGCGTCCGCTGACCTCGGCTTCCACGAGCACCTTCGGGTCGTGCTCGCGTGCGGCGTCGACGGCGGCGACGACGGCCTCGGTGTCGGAGGAGTCGGGGACCCGGGTGATGCCGACGCTGCTGCCGGCGCGGGCGGGTTTGACGAAGGCCGCTCCGCCGAGCGCGGCGATGTCGTCCAGGACGCGCTTGCGTTCCTGCTCCCACTGTCTGCCGGTGACGGAGACGTACTCGATGGTGGGGATGCCGTTGCCGAGGAGCATGGACTTCATGAAGACCTTGTCCATGGCGGCGGCGCTGGAGAAGACCCCCGCGCCGGCGTAGCGCACGCCCATCATCTCGAACAGCCCCTGCACGGTGCCGTCCTCGCCGAAGGGCCCGTGCAGCAGCGGCAGGACGACGTCGACCCCGGCCAGACGCTCGGGCACCTGCCCGGGCTCGACGACCATGAGCTGGCCGGCAGTGTCGAAGGGCAGCGCGAGGCCGGTGCCCTCGGCGACGCTGGGCAGCGTCTTGGTGTCGGCGTCGATGCGCAGTTCGTCGGGGTCTCCGGAAGTGAGCACCCAGTTGCCGTCGGGGGTGATGCCGACGGGGACGACCTCGTACCGGTCCCGGTCGATGACGGACATCACGCTGCCCGCGGTGACACAGGAGATCTGGTGTTCGGAACTGCGACCGCCGAAGACGACGGCGACCCTGGTCTTGCGCTGCTCGGACGACATACTTCCTGCCCTCGTGTCTCGGCTGTGGATGGAAAAGACCTGCGAACGGGGTCTACCCGTTGTCGAGCGCCTGGAGCGCGTCCTCGACGAGGTCCTGTGGTTCCTCCAGGCCGATGGAGAAGCGTACCGCGCCCGGGGAGATGCCCGCGGCTCCCAGCTCCGTCTCGTTCATGGTGCGGTGGGTGGTGGTGGCCACGTGCCCGGCGAGGGTGTGGGTCCCGCCGAGGGAGGGCGCGATGGTGCTGAGCCGCAGCCGGTCGGCGAAGGCCATGCCGGCGTCCCGGCCGCCCTCGGGGTGGACGGTGACGACACCGCCGCAGCGCCCGTGGTCGAAGAGCTTGCCGGCGAGCGCGTGCTGGGGGTGGGAGGGCAGCGACGGGTGGTCGACGCGCTCGACGGCGGGGTGGTCCTCGAGGGCGGCGGCGAAGGCCGCGGCGGACTCGCTCTGGCGTGCCACACGCAGCGGCAGGGTCTCCAGACCGCGGTGGAGCATGTAGGCCTCGTCCGGGGCCAGGCAGGGGCCCAGGTCCACGCGGGCGGCGCGGACGCGGTCGATGAGGGCGGGTCCGGCCACAGCGACACCGCCGGTGGTGTCGCTGTGGCCGCCGATGTACTTGGTGGCCGAGTGCACGACGACGTCGGCGCCGAACTCCATGGGACGGCAGATCGCCGGGGAGGCGAAGGTGGAGTCGACCACGAGCGAGGCCCCGGCCTCGTGCGCGATCTGCGCGAGCACGGGCAGGTCGGAGACGGTCATCGTGGGGTTGGACAGCGTCTCGGTGAAGACCACACGCGTCTCGGGGCGCACGGCGGCGCGGACGGCGTCCGGGTCGGTGGCGTCGACGAAGTCGGTGCTGACCCCGAATCGGCGCAGCAGCCCGTCCAGGAGCGAGTAGGTGTTGCCATAGATGGAACGCGCGGCGACGACGTGGGCACCGGCCTCGGTGAGCGCCATGAGAACGGTGCTGAGGGCGCCCATCCCGGAGGAGAAGGACTGGCCGTGCACCGGTTCGCCGAGGCCGGCGCCCTCCAGGGCCGCGACCGCCGACGCGAAGGCGTCCACGGTGGGGCTGTCGATGCGGGCGTAGGAGTACCCGCCCTGGGCCCCCGACATCACGTCCGCGAACTCCTGGGAGGTGTCGAACGCGTACGTGGTGGCCCGGTACACGGGCATCCGCAGCGGGCGTTCGGCGGGGACGGGGGCCTCCGGAAGGGACAGCGCACGGGTGTTCTCCCCGGCGCGGCCGGTCCCTGGTGTGTGTGGCATGGTGCTCGCTCTCAGGCCTGCGTGAGCCCGGCCTCAGACCCCGTAGCGTTCCGGTTTGGTGCTTCGGGACATGAAGCCGACCAGCGCTTCGGCCGGGCTCAGGTCGTGGTGCATCATCTTGACGACGGACTCGGTGATCGGCATGTCGACCCCGTGGGCCCATCCGAGCCCGAGGACGGACTCGGAGGACTTGACCCCTTCCGCGGTCTGTTTCGTCTGTGCGACGACCTCGTCGAGGGTCATACCGGTGCCCAGTTTCTCACCGAAGGTCCGATTGCGCGAGAGAGGGGAGGAACACGTCGCCACGAGGTCCCCCATGCCGGCCAGGCCGGACAGCGTGTGCTCGTCGGCGCCCAGCGCCACCGCCAGGCGGGTGGTCTCGGCCAGGCCGCGGGTGATGAGCGAGGCCTTGGTGTTGTCCTTGAAACCCATGCCCTCGGCCACGCCCACGGCCAGCGCGATGACGTTCTTCATGGCGCCACCGACCTCCACGCCCACCAGGTCGGTGCTGGTGTAGGGGCGGAAGTAGGTGGACTTGAACAGCTTCTGCAGCCGGACCGCGGTCACCTCGTGCGGACAGGCGACCACGGCCGTCGCGGGCTGGCGCTCGGCGATCTCGCGGGCCAGGTTGGGGCCCGACACCACGGCGACCCGTTCGGAGGAGCACTCCAGGACCTCGGAGATGATCTCGCTGACCCGCATGCGCGTGCCGAGCTCGACCCCCTTCATGAGGCTGACCACGACCGTGTCCTCCCGCAGGTGCGGCTTCCACGCGGCGAGGTTGTCGCGCAACGACTGCGAGGGCACGGCCAGGACCACCACGTCGGCACCGGCGACGGCCCCGGAGGCGTCGGTGGTGGCGCGCAAGCGGGGGTTGAGCGCGAGCCCGGGGAAGTAGTCCGGGTTCTCGTGCTTGTCGTTGACCGCGTCCACGACGGAGGAGCGGCGCCCCCACAGCACGACGTCGACGGACGGCCTTGCGGGGTCCTCCTCGCGCGCCAGGTCGGCAGCGTCGGCGATGACGTTGGCGAACACCGTCCCCCAGGAGCCTGCTCCCAGGACCGCGATCCGCACGTTGTCGGGTTCCATGGCTTCCTAGGCCTCCGCGTCGTTCTTGCCCTGGGGGGTACCGCCCCCGGTGTCCTGCCCGTTCTCCGCGCGCTCGGCGGCCTCGCGTTCGGCCTTGCGTTCGGCCTTGCGCGCCTTCTTCATGTCGAAGGGTTCGGCGGGGGGCTCCTCACCGCGGATGTCGGCCTGCAGGGCGGTGATGTCGGCCATGATCGCGTCGGTGGCCTCCTGCAGGACCGTAGCGGTCAGAGGCCGCTCGCGGAGATGGTCCAGGTCCACGGGCGGCCCGGCCTTGAAGTACACACGCTTGCGCGGGGGCAGCAGGCGGGGCTTCTTCTGGCCGTAGGGCAGCAGCTGCTGCTCGCCCCAGTGCGCGACGGGCACGACCGGGACCCCGGTCGACAGGGCGATGCGTGCCACGCCGGTCTTGGCGGTCATGGGCCACAGGTTCGGGTCGCGGGTGCAGGTGCCCTCGGGATAGAAGATGACCGACGAGTCGTCGCGGGTGAGGGCCTTCTCCGCCTCCTCCAGCGCCTTGACGGCGTCGGTGGTGCCGCGCTTGATGGGGATCTGGCCGGTGGCCCTGGCGACCGAACGCACCACGGGGATCTTCATGACCGAGTCCTTCATGGTGAAGGTGGGCCAGCGGCGGGCACCGATGTAGAGGAAGTGCGCGACCGTGAGCGGGTCGAGCACGGACAGATGATTGGTCGCGATGATCGCCCCGCGCTGTTCGGGGACGTTCTCGGCGCCCTTCCAGTCGGGCTTGTAGACCAGCCACAGGGTCGCCCGGACGATCCGAGACACGACCCACTTCACCCAGGCTGATTCTCGATTCTTGGCCACGGGACTCCTCTTGATCCATCGATCCCGACCCTGGTCGGGCCGCAAGCACAACCTACGCATTCTAGGGCGTGTTCGGTGGACGCCTCCCGTCGCGAACCGTCCCGAGCTGCACACTCGCAGCACCGGTCCGAGCACGTGCGCGAGGAGCACACCCACCGACACACCCAGGGCCCCCGCGCCGCGCCGGCCCCGACCGCCTACCCTCGTGTCCACCGTCGTCGCCGACCCCCGGGGGAGACCGTGACCGGCCATGGAGAACGAGGCGAACAGACGCGCGGGGCGCGCTGGTCCCTGATCGTCCCAGTCAAGCATCTCGCCCGTGCGAAGTCGCGCCTGGCCCGTGCCGCAGGCCCCTGCCGGGCCGAGCTGGCACTGGCGATCGCCTGCGACACGGTGGCCGCGGCACTGGAGTGCGCGGCCGTGGAACGTGTGCTCGCGGTCACCGGCGACCCCCGTGCGGGGGCGGCCCTGGAGAGCCTGGGGGCGTACGTGGTCGCCGGCGAGCCCGGGACCGGCCTCAACCCGGCGCTGGAGCACGGAGAAGCGGCCGCAGGGCCCCTGACGGCGGGGGCGGGCCTGTGTGCGCTCTCCGCCGACCTGCCGGCGCTGCGGCCCACCGAGCTCGCGGCGGCCCTGGAGGCGGCTCAGCGGTACGGGCGTTCGTTCCTGGCCGACTCCCCCGGGGTGGGCACGACACTGTTGGCGGCGACGGCGGGCTCGCGTCTGCGCCCGGCGTTCGAGGGGGCCTCCCGCGCCCGCCACCTGCGTTCAGGGGCACGGGAACTGCTGGTGGCCGGGGTGGGATCGGTGCGCAGGGACGTCGACACCCCTCAGGACCTGCGGTCCGCCCGTGAGTTGGGCGTGGGCCCGCGTACGGAGCGGCTGCTGGAGGGGATGGAGGGTCACCTCCGGCCGGGTGCGCACAAGCCCGGACACAACTGCGCCCGGGTCCCCTCGTGGGGTGACCCGGGCGGTGGTAGTCCTTCGCCGTTGAGCGGAGAGACTACTTCTTGTCCCCGTTGACCAGAGCCTTGAAATCGGCACCGGCACGGAACTTCGGCACGAAGCTGGCCGGAACGTCGATCGTGGCGCCGGTGGCGGGGTTCCGCGCCGTACGTGCAGCGCGCTCGGACTTCTCGAAAACACCGAAGCCGGTGATGGCGACCTTGTCGCCAGAGGCCACGGTGGTCTGAATGGTCTCGAGCACAGCGTTGACCGCTTCGGTCGCGGTCTTCTTGTCTCCGAGACGATCGGAGATCGCGTCGATCAGGTCACGCTTGTTCATAAGGTTCCTCCGGTTCCCCCTTGCTCGCACGAAATTAGGGGAAGCAGAGGCCTTTACACAAATACAAACGCCCCGGGAGAAGGCGTGTCGAGGCCTTCCCGACCTGCACGGTCACTCCCTGTTGACAGTGGAACGCACCCGGTGCCCTCACCGGAGGACCCCCTTTTATGCCCTTCTGGGGACCTCAAATGCCTACGTATAACCGGATTCCGGGCTCCCGGGAGTGCGAACCCGAGGACTTTGAAGTGGTGACCGGTTACTCACCCCAAGTAAAGGTAAAATCTTTTGAGGAGCGGCGTGCCGTGGCTCACAGAGCGCACGATCCCCGCATCAGGAGGTGATCCAGCACCCGACNGTTTCCTCACCATGTGTGACCACTGCCGGAGCGACGACGGGGCGCCGCCGGAGCAGTACTCCGGCAACGCCCCGCGGACCTTCGGACGGGTCAGAGGGTGACCGGCGCCCAGGACTTGCGCCCGGCCTCGAACTCGGCGATCTCGTCGGTGTGGCGCAGGGTCAGGGCGATGTCGTCCAGGCCCTCCAACAGGCGCCAACGCGTGTAGTCGTCCAGTTCGAAGGACTCGTGCACGCCGGGGGCCCGCACCTCGCGCTCGACCAGGTCGACGGTGATCTCGGTGGCCGGGTCCTCCTCCACGGTCCTCCACAGGTGGTCGATGACCTCCTGCGGTAGCAGCACGGTCAGCAGGCCGCCCTTGAGGGAGTTCCCGCGGAAGATGTCGGCGAAGCGGGGTGAGAGCACGACCCGGAAGCCGTAGTCCTGCAGGGCCCACACGGCGTGCTCCCGAGAGGAGCCGGTGCCGAAGTCGGGGCCCGCGATCAGAACGGTGGACCCCTCGTACTCGGGGCGGTTGAGGACGAAGTCGTCCTCCTTGCGCCACTCCGCGAACAGGCCGTCCTCGAACCCGGTGCGGCTGACGCGCTTGAGGTAGACGGCGGGGATGATCTGGTCCGTGTCGACGTTGCTCGCGCGCAGCGGCATCGCCCGACCGGTGTGGACGTCGAACTTGTCCATGTCGATGGTCTCCTGTCGGTTCTGGGGCCTGCGCTCGGCGGCCCTCGCTTCGGCCCGAGGCGAGGAAGGCCCGAAAGGCGCGTTCTTCGGTCTACTCGGCCAGGTCGGAGGGCGAGGACAACGTCCCGCGCACCGCGGTGGCGGCGGCGACCAGGGGCGAGACCAGGTGGGTGCGCCCGCCCCGGCCCTGGCGGCCCTCGAAGTTGCGGTTGGAGGTCGATGCGCTGCGCTCACCGGGGGCGAGCTGGTCGGGGTTCATCCCCAGACACATGGAACAGCCGGCCTCGCGCCACTCGGCCCCGGCCTCCTCGAAGACGGCCCCCAGGCCCTCCTCGTTGGCCTGCTCCTTGACCCGCATCGAGCCGGGCACGACGAGCATGCGCACGCCGTCGGCGACCTTGTGCCCGCGCACGATCTCCGCGGCCGCGCGCAGGTCCTCGATGCGGCCGTTGGTGCAGGAACCGAGGAAGACGGTGTCCACGGCCACCTCGCGCATGGGCGTTCCGGCCTTCAGGTCCATGTAGTTCAGGGCCTTCTCGGCGGCGGCACGCGCGGAGGGGTCCTCGTAGGAGGCCGGGTCGGGTACGGAGGCGTCCAGCGGCACGCCCTGCCCCGGATTGGTGCCCCAGGTGACGAAGGGGCTGATCTCGTCCGCGTGCAGGACGACCTCGGTGTCGAACTCGGCCCCCTCGTCGGTGGTCAGGCTCTTCCAGTACTCGACGGCCTCGTCGAAGTCGGCGCCCTGCGGGGCGTGCGAACGGCCCCGGATGTAGTCGAAGGTGGTCCGATCGGGCGCGATCATGCCCGCGCGGGCACCGGCCTCGATGGACATGTTGCACACGGTCATCCGGGCTTCCATCGACAGCGACTCGATGGCCTCGCCGCGGTACTCGATGACATACCCCTGGCCGCCGCCGGTGCCGATACGGGCGATGACGGCGAGGATGATGTCCTTGGCGGTCACCCCCGGACCGAGCTGCCCGTCCACGGTCACGGCCATGGTCTTGAAAGGTTCCATGGGCAGGGTCTGGGTGGCCAGCACGTGCTCGACCTGGCTGGTGCCGATACCGAAGGCCAGCGCGCCGAAGGCCCCGTGGGTGCTGGTGTGGCTGTCGCCGCAGACCACGGTCATCCCGGGCTGGGTGAGACCGAGCTGGGGACCGACCACGTGCACGACGCCCTGGTCGATGTCGCCCATGGGGTGCAGACGCACGCCGAAGTCCGAGCAATTCTTGCGCAGTGTCTCGACCTGCTTGCGCGAGACCGGATCGGCGATGGGCGCGAGGAGGTTCTGCGTGGGGACGTTGTGGTCCTCGGTGGCGATGGTGAGGTCGGGACGGCGCACGGAGCGGCCGGCCAGACGCAGCCCCTCGAAGGCCTGCGGGCTGGTCACCTCGTGCACGAGGTGGAGGTCGATGTAGAGCAGGTCGGGCTCACCGTCGGCACGTCGGACGACGTGCTCCTCCCAGACCTTCTCGGCCATCGTGCGTGCCATGGTCGGTCGCCTCTCTCGCGGATCGGTTTCGCGGCTGCTCCTGTCGGGGCCACCTCGAGTACTGGAGGCCTGACTTGCGTTTCATATTCCGAGACGGCAATATCAAGCCATGGACAACTCTAGCTCATCCAGCGGCGTCGGTGTCCTGGACAAGACGATGTCCGTCCTCGACGCACTGGAGTCGGGGCCCGCATCCCTGGCCCAGCTGGTACAGATCACCGGCCTGGCCCGCCCGACCGCCCACCGCCTGGCCGTGGCACTGGAGCGCCACCGCATGGTCACACGCGACAGCCAAGGGCGATTTGTCCTGGGCCCGCGCCTGGGCGAGCTCTCCATCGCCACCGGCGAGGACCGCCTGCTCGCGGTCGCCGCCCCCGTCCTGGTCCAGCTGCGCGACCTGACCGGGGAGAGCGCCCAGCTCTACCGCCGCCAGGGCGATCTGCGCGTGTGCGTCTCCGCCTCCGAACGCAGCAGCGGCCTGCGCGACACCGTGCCCGTGGGCAGTGAGCTGCCCATGAACGCCGGGTCGGCCGCCCAGGTGCTGCTGGCATGGGAGGACTCCGACCGGATCCGCCGCTCTCTGGTGGGCGCGCGCTTCACCGCCGCGAGCCTGGCCCAGGTACGCCGGCGACGGTGGTCCCAGAGCGTCGCCGAACGCGAGCAGGGCGTGGCATCGGTCTCGGCCCCCGTGTCCGGCCCCGGCGGCCGGGTGATCGCCGCCGTGTCGGTCTCGGGTCCCATCGAACGCCTGACCCGCTCCCCCGGCCGCATGCACTCGCAGGCCGTGATGTCGGCCGCGGAGAAGATCAGCGAGTCGCTGCACAGCTACGAGGGCGCACACTGATCACCGCCACCTGAACCCATCTCCGCCATCGCCGGGGCGGCCTCGACGCGGGGCCGCCCCGGCGCCGTGTCGAGGGCCCTTCGCCAGGGCCTCCGGTGACACTCCGTGACAGCGGAACTGCATTCAACCCCCGGAGGCCTCCAGGGAAATCCGAACGCGAAGGTTCGTTCCTTTTTTTCATTTTATCGCGCCTATTGTGCAACGCCCTTCTTTCTCTCGGACAGAACGCACGAAGCACGCCCCAGGAGACACACCTGCGACGCCGATCAACACTTCCCGCCATTGCTCGTCCGGTCTCACCGCGCGGGAGGGGTCGGCACATCTGATCGCCGGTGCGGATCGGGCCGGCTCGAGTGGACCGGCCCGGCGGGGCACGCGGCCGACCGCAGACACAAAAAAGGCCCCGTCCGATGGACGGAGCCTGCGTTGGTACCCCCGAGCGGATTCGAACCGCCGTTACCGCCTTGAGAGGGCGGCGTCCTGGGCCACTAGACGACGGGGGCCCTGAGTTCACCGTGTGACGACCAAGAAGCCGTCATACCCGGCCGAACCGGACATCGGCGCCATGCGCCGACGGAGCAAGAAAGCTCTCACGCCGTGAGAGCCACCCTTGCTTTGTACCCCCGAGCGGATTCGAACCGCCGTTACCGCCTTGAGAGGGCGGCGTCCTGGGCCACTAGACGACGGGGGCGTCATATGGAGCCGTGAGCTCCTCGTTCACATCACTCGGACTCGTCCGTGCGACGGAACTTGCTGGGGTACCAGGACTCGAACCTAGACTAAGTGAACCAGAATCACTCGTGCTGCCGATTACACCATACCCCAGTGCTTTCGAAGGGCCGGTCCGCTCTCCGCTTCCCTGTCCCCCTCGGCGACGTCCTCAACTCTAGCGGACTTTCGGAGTGCTCGCGAACTGAAGCCGGGGAGGCCGGTTGTGGTCCCGGCCACCCCGTACCGATCAGTTCCCGGAGGGGCCCTCCTCGGCCTCCTCAGCACGCGCTTTCGCCAGAGCCGCGGCCACACGCGCGACGGTGCGCTCGCGGCCCAGGAGCTCCAGGGACTCGAACAGCGGCAGGCCCACGGTCCGTCCCGTCACGGCCACCCGCACGGGCGCCTGCGCCTTGCCGAGCTTCAGGTCCAGCCCCGCGCCGGCCTCCTCCGTCGCTGCCTTGAGGGTGTCGGTGTCCCAGGACAGCGACTCGTCGGAGAAACGCTCCAGAGCGGCCTCGAGCATCGGCGTACCGATACCGGGCTTCATCGCCTTCTTCCAGCTCTTGTCCTCCATCTCGGGCTCGTCGAGGAAGAGGAAGTCGACGTTGGGCACGATCTCCGAGAGCACGGCCACACGGCTCTGCGCGAGCGGGGCCACCCGGGCGAAGACCTCCCGGTCGAAGTTCTCGGCGGGCCAGGGGGCCTCCTCACCGGTCGCCCCCAGCCACGGCTCGCAGCGCTCGATGAAGTCGGCGGTCTCCAGGGAGCGGATGTAGTCGCCGTTGAACGCGCGCAGCTTCTTCTCGTCGAAGAAGGCGCTGGAGCTGTTGACGTCGGCGATGTCGAAGAGCGGCACCATCTCCGGCCACGGCATGATCTCGCGGTCGTCACCGGGCGCCCAGCCCAGCAGCATGAGGTAGTTGACCATCGCCTCCGGGAGGAAACCCTCCTCCTGGTAGGACTCCAGGGCGACCTTGTCCCGGCGCTTGGACAGCTTCTTGCGCTGCTCGTTGACGATGACGGGCAGATGCGCCCACACCGGCGGCTGCAACCCCAGCGCCTCCCACAGCAGCTGCTGCTTGGGTGCGTTGGACAGGTGCTCCTCACCGCGGATGACGTGCGTGATGCGCATCTCGACGTCGTCGACGACGTTGGCGAGCACGAACAGCGGGCTGCCGTCGGCACGTGCGATCACGAAGTCCTCGATGGAGGCGTGGTCGAACTCCACCCGGCCGCGGATGCGGTCGTCGACGACGGTGGGCCCCTCGTCCGGCACACGGAACCGCAGCGCCCGGCCCGGGCCCGGTTCCAGGCCGCGGTCGCGGCAGAAACCGTCGTAGCCCAGGTTCGGGTTGTCGCGCCGCTCCTGGACCTGCTCACGGGTGCAGTCGCAGTAGTATGCGCGCCCCTTGGTGTGGAGTTCCTGGGCGGTCTCACGGTGTTTGCCGGCGTACTCGGACTGGAAGTAGGGGCCCTCGAAGGCCGGGTCCTCGGCGCTGATGCCCAACCAGGACATGGCACGCACGATGCCGTCGGTCCATTCGGGTTTGTTGCGGGCGGCGTCGGTGTCCTCCACACGCAGCACCATCCGGCCTTCGGGACTCTGCTGGGCAAGGGCCCAGTTGAAGAGCGCGGACCGGGCTCCACCGACGTGGAACATGCCCGTGGGGGACGGAGCGAAGCGGGTACGAATCGAAGTCTCAGTCACGGGCCCCAGGGTATCCGCGGTCCCCGGTCACCTGGGGTGTCCCGTGTCAGGGGGAGATCGGCAGCGGGCGCGGATAGCCCGGCCCGATCTCGTAACCGCGGGAGAGGACATCGGCGAAGGCCGCGGCGATCTTGAGCTCGCCGTCGGCGTTGGGGTGGGTGCCGTCGTAGGTGTCGGCAGCGGCCTCCCACTTCTCCTTGTTGGCCACGTCGAGGCTGATGACGGGTGAGGCCTGGGTGGACATGTCCTGGGCCACCTCCCGCACGAGCTCGTTGTAGGCGTACACACGCAAAGCGAAGCCCTCGTCGGAGTCGGCGAGCGCGATCGGCACCACCTCCGCCAGCACCACCCGCAGGTTCGGGTTGCCCGAACGCGCGGCCTCGACGTATCCGCGCAGGTTCTGCTCCATCTCCTCCATGGAGACCGGCCACAACAGGTCGTTGACGCCGAGCATGGCGCACAGCACGTCCGGCCGGTGGGTGCCTACCTCCTCCCCGATGGAAACAGAGGCCTCGCGCAGGGTGCGGCCCCACAGGGCGTTGTGCTCCTGGTCGAAGTCGGGATCCTCGTACTCGGCCTCGCCGGGAAGGGCACTGCCGGGCCGGCGGGGGCCGCCGGTTTCCTCCTCGGGGGACGGGGCTTCCTCCTCGGAGCCCGCGCCGTCGGTGGGCGAGGGGGCCCCGGTGGATCCGGGCGCGGGGGTGGCGGGGTCCTCCCCCTCGGTGGTGGGCACCGGCAGGATCATGTCCGAGGACGCGGGATCGCTGTAGGGGCCCACGAACTCGAGACCGTCCACGTGCGGGGACAAATGGTTCCACAGGTGGTAACGCCAGGTGCGGTCGCCGTCGGCGCCCTGGGTCATGGAGTCGCCGGAGAGCATGATCCGCCTGGGTTCGCGCACGGGGCGTTCCTCCGTTTCGTTCTGGGGGGCGCCGGTGTCGGCGCTGGTCGTCGCCCAGTAACCGACGGCGCCGACGATCAGCAGAACCAGGGCGATGGCTCCACCGACCAGGAAAGGACCGGGGCGGCGCTGGAATCCGCTCATCTGTGTGGGTGGGTGCCCGCCTCGTGTGCAAGGCGTGGGGGACGGCACCCGTCTCCTTTCTCGGTTGCCCTCGGGTGGACGTACACCGGTCGGAGGAGGTCCCGTGCGGCGGGGGCCGCGGAAGGCCGGAGGTACGGGGCGGCCGCGACGGACCGCCCCGCCCCCGTGCGTCAGTCGCGGGAGACCACACGGTTGTCGATGGCTCCCAGACCCTCGATCGAGACCGAGACCTCCTGCCCCTCACGGACCGGACCCACGCCGGCGGGGGTACCGGTGAGCACCACATCGCCGGGCAGCAGGGTCATGAAGGACGACACGTGGGAGACGATCTCCGGGATGTCGTGGATGAGCTGCGAGGTGCGCCCCTCCTGCTTGACCTCGCCGTCGACCGTGGTGGTCAGGGCGAGGTCCTGGGCCTCCTCGATGCTCAGCCCCGTGGTGATCCACGGGCCCAGCGGGCAGAAGGAATCGAACCCCTTGGCACGAGTCCACTGCTTGTCCTTCTTCTGCAGGTCGCGGGCGGTGACGTCGTTGGCGACGGTGTAACCGAAGACGACGTCCTTGACCCGCTCTCTGGGCACCTCGCGGCACGGGCGGGCGATGACGATGGCGAGTTCGCCCTCGTAGTCGACCTGCTCGGAGACCGAGGGATGGAAAATGGGGTCCTGCGGACCCGTCACGGCGGTGGAAGGTTTGAGGAAGACGACCGGCTCGTCGGTGGACTCCCCAGTGACGTTCTTCATCTCTTCGACGTGGTCGGTGTAGTTCTTGCCGACGCAGACCACCTTGGTGGGCAGCACCGGCGACAACAGCCGGACGTCGGCGAGCTTGGCGCGTTCCCCCGCCAATTTGACCTCACCCAGCAAGGGGTGACCGCTCAGACGGGAGACGTAGTCCTCCCCCGTGTCCGAATCGGCCTCCACCAGGCCGAAACCGACGTCGTCCCCAGACGCGAAGCGTGCGATGCGCACCCGTTGCCTCCCCAGTTGATCGCTTGCTGTTGCAGGGTATCCGGGCGAGGGGGGCCGAACGCGAGGGCACCCGGTTCCGTCCTGGTCCGCGGGCAGTGCGTCCTGACCGTGATTCGGGCGTACCTCTGGCATGCTGGGACCCGTCGTCCTACGTCGAGAGGCCCACGCACGTGCCCACCAAGCGCCCCAGGCACCGCCGCCGACGCCGCTGTCCCACGGGGATCGCTCTCGGCCTGTGCATCGTCTCCGGGGCCGCCATCGTGCTGATGGTCAGCGTTCCGGAGGACTCCGACGATCCCCCGATGGCGGACTCCTCCAGCTCGCCCGCGAGCGACGGTGTCCCCGAAGACGATCGACGGCACGAAGCCGAGCCCGATGAGCAGGGCTCGTCGACGACGGCGCCGGAGGAGGACGAGGAGAACCCGCTCCTGCGCTCCATCGAGGAAGAGGTCGACACCGCCGACGGCGACATCGAGACGCTCCCCGGAGAGAGCGAGGTCATGGGCGACGGCCCGCTGACCACCTTCGCCGTCGAGATGGAGCAGGGTCTGCCCGGTGCGGACGAGGACTTCGCCGAAGCGGTCGAGGTGATTCTCGGCGACCCCCGCAGCTGGGGGGAGGACGGCGAACGTTCCCTGCAACGCGTCGGCGACACCGACGACGCCGACGTCCGTGTGCTGCTGGCGGCCCCCGACACCGTCGACGACCTGTGCGCCCCGCTGAGCACCAACGGCTACGTCTCCTGCGCCCAGGGGGACCGGGCCATCATCAACCAGAACCGGTGGGTGGCCGGCGTCGACCACTTCGACGGCGACCTGGAGACCTACCGCATCTACCTCATCAACCACGAGGTGGGGCACACCTTCGGCCACGGCCACGTGGACTGCCCCGGGGAGGGCGAGCTCGCCCCGGTCATGCAGCAGCAGACCCTCGGCCTGCAGGGGTGCGAACCCAGTGGGTGGGTCGACCCCGGCGAGTGACCCCGATCCCCCATCCGTGCGGCCGTGTGCGATTGCTGCTGGCCCGGGAAGCGTATGACAGGCCTGGAAAACGCATGGCAGGACCGGAAAGCGCAGCACAGGCTCGGGAAGCGCAGGCCGACAGAAGCGGGATCCACATGCGCAACTTCCTCCCTGAGGCGGTTCGGGCCACCTCGAGGTCTCCTCGCCCGTCTTGGACCTGGGGTGTTGTTCAGGGCTGGTTTTCTGGAATACGGGCGGATGGTTTGGTTTCCTGGAACGGGTTCGGGCACGTGGGGATCGGCAGTCGGGGTTTCTCGTGGTACCGGGGGTGGTGGTTCGCCGGGGCCGGGATTTCAGCCCGGCCGGACTGAGCTCGACGCTCCGACGAACACCACCCCCCTCAACCGGTCCATGAGCCCCCCGCCCCCGGCACCGTCCGTGCCGCGCCAGAACTCGACCTGCACGGGCGCATGACCCACACGCGCATGGACCCAGATGGCGTGACCGGCCCGGCGCACGGAGCCACCGCACACCGGACCACACCACCGCGCACCGGGCCGGTTCCGGCCGGAGGGTTCAGATCTGGGGATACCCCTGGCGCAGGAGACCGTAGGTGACGGCCTGCTCCAGTGCCACCCAGGAGGCGTCGACGACGTTGGGGCCCGCGCCCACGGTCGTCCACTCCCCCACCCCGTCACTGAAGGTGATGAGGATACGGGTGATGGCGTTGGTGCCCGAGGTGCCTTCGAGGATGCGGACCTTGTAGTCGGTCAGTTCCAGGCCGGCCAGCGCGGTGAAGACGTTCTCCATGGAGTTGCGCAGGGCGCGGTCCAGGGCGTTGACGGGACCGTTGCCCTCGGCGGTGGCGATGATGCGCTCGCCCTTGACGGAGAGCTTCACGGTCGCCTCGGTCAAGCTCTCGTCGGCGCTGTCCGGCAGCCCCGCACCCGAGGAGGGGCGGCGTTCGGTGATGACGCGCCAGGACTCGGTCTCGAAGTAGCTCACGGGGCGGCCCATCTCCTCGAGCATGAGCAGCTCCAGGGAGGCGTCGGCGGCCTCGAAGCTGTATCCGGACAGTTCCAGCTCCTTGACCCGCTCGACGACCCGGCCGGAGAGCGCGCGGTCGTCGGACAGGTCCAGCCCCAGTTCCTGGGCCTTGAGCTCGATGGAGGCGCGCCCGGCCATGTCGGAGACGAGCATGCGCATGCGGTTGCCGACCAGCTCGGGCTCGGTGTGCTGGTACAGGTCCGGGTCGACCTTGATCGCGGAGGCGTGCAACCCGGCCTTGTGCGCGAAGGCGGAGACCCCCACGTAGGGCTGGTGGGTGTCGGGGGCCAGGTTGACCAGGTCGGCGATCGCGTTGGCGACGCGGGTCATCTCCTCCAGGCAGCCCTCGGGCAGCACGTCGCGTTCCTGTTTGAGGGCGAGGGCGCCGACCACGGAGAAGAGGTTGGCGTTGCCCACACGCTCGCCGTAGCCGTTGGCGGTGCACTGCACGTGGGTGGCGCCCGCGTCGACGGCGGCGAGGGTGTTGGCGACCGCGCAGCCGGTGTCGTCCTGGGCGTGGATGCCCAACCGGGCACCGGTGGCTTCCGCGACTTCGGAGACGACGCGGGTGATGTCGGTGGGCAGCATGCCGCCGTTGGTGTCGCACAGGACGACGACGTCGGCCCCGGCGTCGGTGGCGGTGCGGACGACGTCGAGTGCGTGGCCGGGGTCGTGGTGGTAACCGTCGAAGAAGTGCTCGCAGTCGACGAAGACCCGCTGTCCGTGCTCGCGCAGGTGCTCGACGGTGTCGGCGATCATGGCGAGGTTCTCGTCGGAGGTCGTGCGCAGGGCGCGCTCGACGTGTCGGCTGTCGCTCTTGGCGACGAGGGTGACGACCGGGGCGCCGCTGTCACGCAGGGCGGTCACCTGGGGGTCGTCGGCTGCCCGGACACCGGCCCGGCGGGTCGCGCCGAACGCGGTGAGCTGGGCGTGCTTCAGCGTCAGCTCCTGTTGGGCGCGCTGGAAGAACTCGGTGTCCTTGGGGTTGGCCCCCGGCCACCCTCCCTCGATGAAGGCGATCCCGAAGTCGTCGAGCAGCTTCGCGATGGCCAGCTTGTCCGAGACACGGAGGTTGATGCCCTCGCGCTGGGCACCGTCGCGCAGCGTGGTGTCGAAGACGTGGAAACTGTCGTCCCTCATGGGTGGTTCTCCCGAAGGTGGATGCTGTGGTGTGGCCGACCACCCTCGCCAACAAAAAAGACCCCTCGTGGACACGAGAGGTCAGCGCGCCGGCGGGGTCCGAATCGTCAGCCGGCGCGCCTCACGATAATGAGAACCTGAGACGGCATGTTTTCAGTGTGCCACATGCTTTCGGGGTGCCGACCCACCGGAGGCAGGTGTCTCACCTGGTGAAACACGAACCACCCGGGTCCAGCCGTTCCGGGTGGCGGCGGGGCGGCGCTGCGTCCCGGTGCGGTAGGGGCGGCCCGCGCAGGCCGCCCCGTCCCACCGGTTCACTGGAAGCGGGTGATCCACCCGTGCTCGTCGGGGCGCTTGCCGGTCTGCAGGCCGACCAGCTCCTCGCGCAGGCGCATGGTGACCGGTCCGGGCTCACCGTCGCCGATGGCGAACTCGCCCTCGTCGCTCTTGACGAAACCGACCGGGGTGACGACCGCGGCGGTCCCGCACGCGAAGACCTCGGTCATCTCGCCGGATTCGGCGGCGCGGCGCCACTCGTCGATGGACAGCGGTTCCTCCTCCACGGGCAGCCCCAGGTCGGGGGCGAGCGTGAGGAGGGAGTCGCGGGTGATGCCGGGCAGGAGCGTTCCGGTGAGCGGCGGGGTGCGCAGTTTCGCGTTCTCACCCGACCCGAAGACGAACCACAGGTTCATGCCGCCCATCTCCTCGACCCAGCGGTGCTCGCGGGCGTCGAGCCAGACGACCTGGTCGCAGCCCTTCTCGACCGCCTGCGACTGGGCGAGGAAACTCGCTGCGTAGTTGCCGGCGAACTTGGCCGCACCGGTTCCGCCGGGGGCGGCACGGGTGAAGTCCTTGGACAGCCAGACGGTGACGGGCTGGACCCCACCCGTGAAGTAGGAGCCGACCGGCGAGGCGATCAGCAGGAACAGGTAGCTGCGTGAGGGGTTGTTGACCCCGAGCCCGACGTCTGTCGCGATCATGAACGGGCGCAGGTAGAGGCTGAAGTACTCCTTGTCGGGGACCCAGTCGCCGTCGTGCTCCAGCAGCACCTCGATGGACTTGGTGAACAGGTCCTCGGGCAGCGCGGGCATGGCCATGCGCTCGGCGCTGCGGTTGAATCGGGCGGCGTTGGCCTCGGGACGGAAGGAGGAGAGGCTGCCGTCGGGGTGGCGGTAGGCCTTGAGGCCTTCGAAGATCTCCTGGGCGTAGTGGAGGGCGGCGGTGGCCGGATCGAGGGTGAGGGGCCCGTACGGCTCGAGTTTCGCGTCGTGCCAGCCCTGGCCCTCGGTGTAGCGGATGGTGACCATGTGGTCGGTGAACACCTGGCCGAACCCGGGATTCTCCAGCAGCTGGGCCCGCTCCTCCGGGGTCTTCCGGTCGGCGGAGAGCTGGATGTCGAACGTCAACCCGCTTGTGGTGGTGTCGTTGTTCATGTCGTAGGTCCTCTCGGGTGCATCGGGCCGGCAGCGCTACCGGCCTGAGATCTAGTCTGTCGGATGAGCGCACCCGGTGCCAGAGTCGATGTTTCGCGCGACGACCGGTTCAGGGACATACAAAGCATCGACAGGCGCGCTCGCTCTCGGGCGCGCCTGTCGACTTCCACGTCGGTGGCCGTGTGGTGCCGCCGGGCCGCGCCCTGGGTGGGGGCCGGGCGAGTCGTGTGGTTGCCTAGTGCTGCTCGGCTACTCGTGCGGCGAGGTCGTCGCCGATACGGGAGGTGGAACGCTCCTGTTCACCGCGGGTCTTGAGGTCGGCGGCAACGGCGTTCTCGATCTTGCGGGCGGCCTCGGGAACGCCCAGGTGCTCCAGCATGGTGGCGGCCGAGAGCACGGTGGCGGTGGGGTCGGCCTTGCCCTGGCCGGCGATGTCGGGGGCGGAGCCGTGCACGGGCTCGAACATGCTGGGGAAGGTGCGCTCGGGGTTGACGTTCCCGCTCGCGGCGAGGCCGATGCCCCCGGTAATGGCGGCGCCGATGTCGGTGATGATGTCGCCGAAGAGGTTGTCGGTGACGACCACGTCGAAGCGGCCGGGCTGGTTGACGAAGAACATCGATGCGGCGTCGACGTGGCAGTAGTCCACGGACACCTGCGGGTACTCGGTGGCGACCTCCTCGAGTACGCGCTTGTAGAGGTCGCCGGCGAAGGTGAGGACGTTGTCCTTGTGCACCAGGGTCAGCTTCCGGCGGGGGCGCTCGGCCGCCTTGGCGAAGGCGTAACGGATGAGGCGCTCCACGCCCAAGCGGGTGTTGACGCTGTCCTGGGTGGCGATCTCGTTGGGGGTGCCCTTGCGCAGCACTCCGCCGGCGCCCGCGTAGGGGCCCTCGGTTCCCTCGCGCACCACGAGCATGTCGATGTCCTCGGGGGCCACGCCCGCCAGCGGGGTGCTCACGCCGGGGAACAGGCGCACGGGGCGCAGGTTGATGTAGTGGTCGAAGTCGAAGCGGAGCTTGAGCAGCAGCCCGCGCTCCAGGACACCGCTGGGGACGGAGGGGTCGCCGACCGCACCGAGGTAGATGGCCTCCTGCTGGGCGAGCTCGGACTCGACCGACTCGGGCAGGGTCTCACCGGTGCGGTGCCACAGCTCGGCGCCGAGTTCGTACTCGGTGGTCTCGAACGCCAGGTCGTGCTGGGCCGCGACGGTGTCGAGCACCTTGAGGCCCTCGCCGACGACCTCGGGTCCGATCCCGTCACCGGGGACGACGGCCAGTTTCACGGTGCGCGCTGCCATAGGGACTGCCTAACTCGGACTCGACCCCATCTCATTTGATGAGATCCGGAAGAACACTGAATGAGACAACCCTACCGCCTCACCCACGCTCCCGTACCCGGACCCCGCATCCGGCCTGGAGACCGGGCCCGGACGCGACGACCCGCGCCCCGGGAGCCGGGGCGCGGGTCGAATGCGACGGCGTACTCAGTCGCGGCGGTCGATGGCCTCCTGCAAGGCGCGCTGCAGCTCGTCGTCGGCGGGGTGATCGGCCGTCTGGTACATGGCAGTCTCCAGGATCGCGAGGGCACCGGTGCGCACGAAGGGACCGGTGTTGCGTATTGGAAGGACCGCGGAGCCCGGTCCATGGGCGGCGCGGCGCAACGCGGGCGACACTGTCCGCGAACGGGGAGCTCAGCACCTCGGCGGGTTCGGCCGGGGTCGCCCCGGACCTCCGGTTCGAGGCACGTGGGGCGCCGGGCGGCGGCACCGGGCGATCGAGACCGGATGCCGCAGGCTCCTACTGGGACGACAGACTATCGGAGGCCCAACTATGTGACCAGAAGATGACCAGGAAATCTCACCATGCGAGACGATTGGTCGGAAGACGCAGGCCGGGGCAGGGGCAACCCGATTCCCGGCGGGTCCGTGTTCGGCCCGGACCCTCCGACCTCACGGGGCTGCCCCCGCGGTCTCCGTCTGCGCGGCCGGGCCGGTCCCGCGGTCTCCGACCGGCGCCATCGCCCCCCTTTCGACCCGCTCCACGTCGACCGTCCTGCACGGCGTCGGTACCTCCTCCCGAAGGCCTTCGCTCCCGGGCCCGGACGCCCCGGCAAGGGACTCGGCCGCGCGTGACATGCGTTCCATCAGATCGTCCATGCGGGAAGCCACCTCGGCACGGTCATCGGCGGCGAGCTCGCCGCACTCCAGCCCCTGCCCGTCGATGCGCAGGCGCGAGCTCCGCACCTCCCGACGCAGCCGAACCAGGTTCCGGGCCAGATACACGAGCGCCGTCAGAAGGAGTCCGTACACGGACAGTTCCGCCGCCTGCCACGGTCCGATCGATCCGCGGACCACGGGCACGGCCACCGCGGCGAGGCCCGTCAGGAAGAGCGCCGACGACGCCAGGGAAAAATGTGTTCGCAAGAAATGCACGAGTCCTCCTCGTTCCTCTCCCGATCCTTCAGTCAGGACCGGATCCGCGCCCCAGGACGAGCCGTGCCGCGCGCCCGCGCGTGAGTGCACGGATCCGGCGTTCCCAGCGCTGTGCGTCCTCCTTCAGCGCCCTGGACTCACGGCGGGCCTGCCGGGTGCGCTCGTCCCCGTCCCGGGGCCAGGGCGGCGCCTCCTCCACCACCAGGTGCGGTTCCGACACACACGCGGTCCACGGCGGGGCCGTCCCCCCGGCCCCGGCCCCGGTCAGGCGCGCGCGGGCGAGGGCGGCGGTACGTTCCCAGCGCAGCTCACCCCGTTTGCCGCACGGGACGGTCAGGAGCCCGGCCGCGCGCTCGTCCGCGGTGGCCGCCAGGGCGCGGACCGCGTCGGGGACCAGCTCGACGCCGGCCGGAAGCGAGAGGCGGAAGGGCACACCGGGCCCGGGTTCGGGGGTGTGGTCGGCGAGGCACACCCGCGGTTCGTACCGGTAGAGCTCGCGCAGCAGCCGGACGGTCCCGGCGGTGGCACGGTCCCGTGCGTCCCACGGGCCGACGATGGTGAGCAGCAGGTCGGCATCGGTGCTGTTGAGCAGACTGTCCGCGGTGGTGCGTACCTCGTCGACGCTCGCACGGAAG
>NZ_ANBE01000058.1 GCF_000341145.1 Nocardiopsis xinjiangensis YIM 90004 | reverse complement strand
GTCGCGGTCCACGGCCCGGGTGTCGGCCGGCTCGTCGGTGCGGGCCCCCGCGGTGGTCCCGGTCTCCTTCCCGGCCGGGGCCACCAGTTCGGTGCGCGGGCCCGGCACGAGGACCGCGCCGAACTGGAGCATGCGGTGCAAGAGCTCCTCGGGCGCCCGTGTGTCGGCGACCCCGACCGCGGCGAGCAGGTCGCGCGGGTGCGAGGTCAGCGACTTCGGGTACGCGTCCCGCAGCCGGTCGGGCCTCGGTCCGTCGGTGCCCGCCTCGACGGTGGCGCGCCCCACGGCGACGGCGGCGTGTTCGGCGAGGTGGGCCCGCACGTGGCCCTCGATCTCGGTGCGACGGGGCACGGTACCGGGCCGGGCCAGCAGCACCACGTCACCCTCGGCGGCGGCCAGCCCCGCACGGGAGAGCTCCCAGAGGCGGGCCGGGCCGGGCACCGTCAGGACCCGTTGACACGGCGGTCCGGGGTCGATCGACGGCAGGGTGGTGCACACCAGGGCGTCGAGGTCCTTGCCCGGGCCCATGCGCTGCCGTACCCGTTCCATCACATGCTCGAGCTGTTCGGTGCCGCAGGTCTCGGAACCGTCCGGCACCGGGATCACCACGCTCACCCCGGGCCGGGGGCCCAAGGGCGGCAGCCCGCCGTCCACCCGTGCCTCCCGGTTCTCCGTCACGCTCGCTCCCCTCATCCCAGGACCCGGCACCAGAACCGGCCCACGCGCGTGCGCGTGAGCAGGTCGAGCCTGTGCCGCAGCCGCCGTTCCCACGCCCGCATCCGGGCGGCCTCGGCCTCGTGCTCGTGCAGGCGCTCCCATTTCCGAGCGCGCCGCTCGTCCGTCCTGCCCGGTGGGGTGAGCAGACGGCTCTGCCCGTCGATCCAGCGCGTTCCGGGCCGGCGAGGACCGAGGCGCACCACGGGGTCGCTCTCCGAACGCCGGTGGGCGGCGCGGGCGCGGGCAGCGGTGCGTTCCAAGCGCGGACCGCCGAGATCGGACTCGGGTACGGTCGCGCGGACCACGTCGGCGCCGGAACGTTGCGCCTCCTCCACCATCACCCTGACCACGTCGGTCTCGGGCCGCAGGTCCCAAGGCACGCGCAGCACGAACGGGACGAGCGGATCGGCTACGGGTTCGCCGCTTCCCACCCTGATCCGCGGGTCGGCGCGGAAGTATGCGCGCAGCTCCGATTCCGTGGTCGATCCGGCCTCGGTCCTCAGTGTGATCCGGGTTCCGCTGGTGTCCTCGGACAGGATGCGGTCCACGGTGTCGGCCGCGGTGGCGCTGTCCGCGCCTGCGGTGTCCACGACGACGTGGGCCGACGGAACCCGCCAGTGCGGGCCCGGGCGCTCGTCCCGTTCCGGTGAGGTGGGGACCCATTGGGCCACGCGTGCCCGGGTGAGCGGGTCGGGGCCGCCGTTCCCGTGCCGTGTCCCCGGACTGTGGCGGATCCCGGGGTCGGTGGCCGGCAGCGCACCGTGCTGGAGCAGCAGGTGGTGCAGGACCTCCTCCTCGGCGGGGAGTTCGCCCCCGGCCGAGGCGGCGCAGTCCGTCAGGACGGACCGGGGCGCCGAGAACCCGCTGCGCAGGGCGCCCGGCCACGGGGGGCCGGCCCACTCGTGCAGGACCCGCCGGTCCCCTCCCCCGACTTGCGCGTCCCCCTCGCCCTCCGCGGCGGTCCCCTCGGGTGTGCTGCACAGCAGGAGCCCGCGTACGGCGTGGTGGCCCCGCAGGTGGGCCTCCACGAAGGTCGGCGGGATGCGGTCGCCGGCCTCGAGCCACAGCACCACGGAGTGGTCCGCGGGCGCGGTCCGCCACAGTGGCCCGCCGCTCGCGGTCTCCACACGGGTGCGCTCGGGACGGCCCCCGTCCGAGATGCGCACGCCGGCGTCGCCAGCGACCGTGGTCTCGGTGAGCGCGGCCGGATAGGTCTGTGCGGCCAGGTCGGCCAGGAGCGGGGCCGGGTCGGCTCCGGCGCGTTCGGCCCGGACCACGACGTGCACGCCCAGTTCCGGTTCCCAGGTACCCAGTACGGGCAGGAACCGTGCCGCCTCGTGGCTGTCCGGCACAGTGGTGTTCCCCGTTGCCTGTGTGGGCGCGCTCATCCGACCTCCGTCACCGGTCCGGGCGTTCCGGAGACGGGCTCCGGTGCGCCCCAGGGCAGGGCCGACCCGGTGACCGGCACGTCCCTCGGGTCGGGCTCCAACAGTGGGCTGGGGCGCCATCCGGGCAGCTGGCCCTTGCCCTCGCGGCGCAGGAAGTGTCCGGCCCCGACGGTCCACGTGTGGCCCTTTTCCTTGCGCCGCACCATGAAGTTGCACCCGTGCGTGCGGTAGATGCGTCCGCCGGCCAGCTGCACCCCGGTCAGGCACTGGGAATCGACCCCGCGGGCCAGCGGCCGGAACCCGCCGATCTCCTCCAGGGTCCCCTGGTCGAGGAAGAGCGTGCACCCGCTGACGTGCTTCGCCGGCCTCTCGCTCTCCCCGGCCAGGCGGACCGTGGTGTCCAGGGCCTCCAGGTAGAAGAACTCCGGGGAGGAGCCGACCAGGTCGGCCCCGGAGTAAGTACGAGCCGAGACCAGGTCGGCGAGGTGCTCGGGGCCGTACCAGTCGTCGTCGTCCATCTTGGCGACCATGTGGCCGCTCGCCCTCCGTGCCGACCGGTCGAGGACCGTGCCGAGGGCCAGGGACGGGTCGGGCTCGTGCAGGACCAGCTCACGGCCCGAGGCACGGAAGGCACGTATCTCCGCGGCGACCTCGGGGATCTCCCGGTCGAACCCGTGCAGCGCGAGCACGGTCTCGGTCTCGACCCCGCGTTGGCGTGCGACCTGGCGCAGCGCGAAACCGACCATCTCCGGGCGCCGGGTGCACAGGAGCACGGACACGGCCGGGTCGGTGTCGGCGCCCAGCCCCAGCTCGGTCCCCATGCGGCGCCACCGGGCCGAGGCACCGTGCTCGCGCAGGGCGGCCCGCCGGGTACGGATGCTGTGGATCTCGCGTGTGTCCTCGTCGTCGAGGTCGGCCTCTCGCACCGACCTCAGACGGGTCAGGGTCTCCTCTCCCAGCCCGGTCGCCCAGCTCGGTACGGGGCCGCTGACCAGTGGGACACCGGCCGCGGCCAGGGCGGCCACGGCACGGGCCGCTGCGAGCGGCCCGCTGTGCCGGCCCCAGACGATCTCGACGGCACGCAGGTCGCGGACCCGGGCGATGTGCACATCGGTCACGCCCCCGTCGTCGGGCACGCTCCAGCGCACGTGTCCCCCGACGCGGAGGTGCCAGCGCCCGTCGCGGTCCTCCAGACTGCCGGTGACGGGCTCGGAGGTGCGGGTGAAGCCGATGGGATTGACGACCCGTTCGTCCACCGGTGGCACCTGGTCGGCGGTGGGCCGTTCGGGGGTGTGCGCATCGAGGGCCCCGAGGTTCTCCCAGGAGGTGTGGCCCACGGAGGCGCGGCGGATCCGTGGCGGGGCGTCCTCGGGCAGTGAGCACCCGGAGGCGGTGGTGTCGAGGATCGCGTCGACGTGTTCGGTGCGGTGGCAGCGTGGGTCGCCCGGTCGCCAGAGACCGGCGTCGGTGCCCCGGACCGCGGCCAGCACGGGCAGGGGGCGTTCCCGCCGTCCCCCGACCATGCCGTGGGCCAGCGCCGAGACGACCGGGGGCAGGGGGACGGGGACCCCGAAGTACAGGTCGGCGGCCCATCCCTCCTCGCCGGCGCGCCGTACGCGGGAGTCGACGAGCTCACCCCAGGGCCCGAGGCCGGGCAGGACCGGCAAGGGCGGGCTCAGATGGGGTGCAGCCGCCGTGATGAGCACGACGATGCGTGCCGAGCGCGGGAACCCGGAGAGGTGGGCGAGGGCCCGGCGCAGGTCGGTGGGTGTGGCAGCCAGGAGCACGGTGAGCCCGCAGGGCCGGGTGCCGGAAACGGCCGTTTCGCGCCGCACGTGCTGAACGGAGACCGGACGCTGGTCCAGGTCGTGGAGCGCGACCTCCTCCGGCAGCTCGGACCGGACCGGCCCGTCGCAGTCCCCGACGGTGCAGACCACGGTACGTCCCGGTTCGCGTGTACGCAGGGCTTCCTCCAGCAGCGCCCGTATCACGTGAGGACCTTCGGGCTGCCGTCGGCCTCCTCCCGGGCCCGGGGGGTCCCCTCTCCGCGCAGGGTGTCCTCCATCTCGGAGATACGGTCGGCGATCTCCTCCGTGCGGCCGAGGAGTTCCATCCGTTGTTCCCCGGTGAGCTCACGGATCAGGCGCACGTTCCGGTCGAGCCCGGCACGCAACTGCTGGATCTGCCGGTTCGTGTGGCGCACCAGCAGAGCCAGCACCACGGCCGAAACCAGAACGGTCGTGAGAGCGAGCGCGCGGGCCGCCGCCCAGAACCCGACGAGGCCCGAGCCGATCAGGGCGGCGGTTCCGACGAGAAGCACGGTGAGGAGCAACAGGAGCAACTGGACTGGCCGTGAACGAGGCATACGCACAACATCACCAAACCGGCATCGGGGTCGAAGAGTGCAGGAATGAATCCGCTTCAGAATGCCACGGAGACCGGAGGAGCCAACGGAATTTCAGGTGGATCCTCGTTAATTTGCCAAGAATTGCACACGCATGAATTCCCGCAAACCCTATTTCCCCCACCAAAAGGGCGAATGCGAAATAACGTTCAGCTGTTCCTTTTTCCTGCCGAACGAGAACCGCCCCGCCGGAACGGGTCCGGCGGGGCGGTTCTGGACATCGCGGTCCTGGGACGGGAAGGAGCCTCAGCCCTCCAGGTCGATCTGCCGCGTGATGTCGGCCTCGATCATCTCCGAGATCGAGGTCAGGACGTCGTCGGGGACCACGGTGTCGACGGTCAGGATGATGAGCGCCTTGCCGCCCTCCTTGTCCCGGATCACCTGCATCCCGGCGATGTTGACGCCGGTGTCGCCCAGCACCGCGCCGACGCGGCCGACGATGCCGGGGCGGTCCTCGTAGGACAGGAACACCATGTGCTCGGCGAGGCCGATCTCCATCGTGTAGTTGTTGACCTCCACCAGCTTCTCGAACTGGCGCGGGCCCGTCAGGGTGCCCGAGACCGACACCCTGGTGCCGTCGGCGAGCACGCCGCGCACCGAGATGAGGTTGCGCCAGTCGCTGGAGCCCTCACCGGTGACGAGGTTGACCTCGAGCCCGCGTTCCTTGGCCAGCAACGGGGCGTTGACGAAGGTGACGGTGTCCTCGACGACGTCGGTGAACACACCCTTGAGCGCGGCCAGTTCCAGCACCTTCACGTCGTGCTCGGCGATCTCGCCGCGTACCTCGACGTCGATGCGGGTGGCCAGCGTTCCGGCCAGGGAAGTGAAGACCCGGCCGAGCTTCTCGGTCAACGGCAGCCCCGGCTTGACCTCCTCGGCCACACCGGTGCCCTGGACGTTGACGGCGTCGGGCACGAACTCGCCGGACAGGGCCAGCTTGACCGAGCGCGCCACCTGCGTTCCGGCCTTCTCCTGGGCCTCGGCGGTGCTGGCGCCCAGGTGCGGGGCCACGACCACGTTCTCGAACCCGAACAGCGGGCTGTCGGTGGTCGGCTCGGTGGTGAACACGTCGATGCCGGCACCGGCGACGCGGCCGTCCTTGAGCGCCCGGTACAGGGCGTCCTCGTCGAGGATGCCGCCGCGGGCGGCGTTGATGACCCGCACCGAGGGCTTGACCTTCTCGAAGGCCTCGTCGCCGATCAGGCCCAGGGTGTCCTTGTTCTTGGGCAGGTGGATGGTGATGAAGTCGGAACGCTGCAGCAGGTCCTCCAGCGTGGTCATCTCCACACCGAGCTGGGCGGCGCGGGCGGGCTGCACGAACGGGTCGTAGGCGATGACCCGGGTCCCGAAGGCCTGCAGGCGCTGGGCGACGAGCGCACCGATGCGCCCCAGGCCCACGACACCCACGGTCTTCTCGTACAGCTCCACACCGGTGTACTCGGAGCGCTTCCACTCACCGTTGATGAGCGCGTTGTGTGCGGGGGCGGTGTTGCGGGCGCTGGCCAGCAGCAGGTTGATGGCCTGCTCGGCGGCGCTGATGATGTTGGAGGTCGGGGCGTTGACGACCAGAACACCGGCCTTGGTCGCGGCATCGACGTCGACGTTGTCCAGGCCCACACCGGCTCGGGCCACGACCTGCAGACGGTCGCCTGCGGCCACGACCTCGGCATCGACCTGGGTGGCGCTGCGCACGACGAGCGCGTCGACGCCGGCGAGGGCGGGCAGGAGCTGGGACCGGTCGGAGCCGTCGACGTGGCGCACCTCGAAGTCCTCTTCGAGGAGGGCGATTCCGGCGGGGGAGAGCTTCTCCGCTACGAGTACGGCGGGTTTGGACACAACGTTTCCTTTTCGAGTGGTGCGACCCGACCGCGCAGGTGACGGCCCTGCCCTGATCGGGTGTGACGGCCGCCGAGAAGTCTACTAGGGGGGTCGGAAAGGCTGAGGGGGGTTCCCCCCGGAAACCGGGAGCCGCCCTGGTCATCCCGGCCGGAACACGACCGCACCGGGGCGGAACCGTGCTCCACCCCGGTGCTGGGAGACCCTGTGCCGAAGGTCCTGCCCTCCGGCGGGGATCTCAGGCCTTGAGCCAGCTCATGAGCGGGCGCAGCTCGGCGCCGACCGTCTCGATCTGCTCGTTCTGCTCGGCCTCGCGGCGCTTGGTGAAGGTGGGCTTGCCCGCGTCGAACTCCTCCATGAGCTCCTTGGCGTAGGAGCCGTCCTGGATCTCGCCGAGGAGCTTGCGCATCTCCTCGCGGGTCTGGTCGGTGATCAGGCGCGGGCCACGGGTGTAGCCGCCGTACTCGGCGTTGTCCGAGATCGACCAGTTCATCTTGCTCAGGCCGCCCTCGTACATGAGGTCGACGATGAGCTTGACCTCGTGCAGGCACTCGAAGTAGGCGATCTCCGGCTGGTAACCCGCCTCGACGAGGGTCTCGAAACCGCCCTTGACCAGCTCCTCCATGCCGCCGCACAGCACGGTCTGCTCACCGAAGAGGTCGGTCTCGGTCTCCTCGGTGAACGTGGTCCGGATGGCACCGGCCCTGGTGCCGCCGATGCCCTTGGCCCAGGAGAGGGCGAGTTCCCAGGCCTGGCCGGTGGCGTCCTCCTCGACTGCGACGAGGCAGGGCACGCCGCGGCCGTCCTCGAACTGGCGGCGGACCAGGTGACCGGGGCCCTTGGGGGCGACCATGGCCACGTCCACGCCCTCGGGGGCCTTGACGAAGCCGTAGCGGACGCTGAAGCCGTGCGCGAAGAACAGGGCGTTGCCGGCCTCCAGGTTGGGGGCGATCTCGGCCGTGTAGAGGTCACGCTGGATGTGGTCGGGGACCAGGATCATGATGACGTCGGCCTCGGCGGTGGCCTCGGCCGGGGTCAGGACGCGCAGGCCCTCCTCCTCGACCTTGGCGCGGCTCTTGGAGCCCTCGGCCAGACCGATACGGACGTCCACACCCGAGTCCCTCAGCGACAGCGCGTGCGCGTGACCCTGGCTGCCGTAGCCGATCACGGCGACCTTCTTGCCCTGGATGAGCGCGAGGTCCGCGGCGTCGTCGTAGTACATCTGTGCTGCCACTTGGGGTTACTCCTTGTTCTTGACGTGCTTCTCGGGGACGCGGGGCTCAGGGTCCCCCGTGTCGGGGCCCACAGCTCAGGCGCTGCGGTCGACCGGTCGCAGGGACCGGTCGGTGATCGAGCGGGGGCCGCGCCCCAGGGCGACCAGCCCTGACTTGACCAACTCCCGGATCCCGAAGGGTTCCAGGTTCTTGACCAGGGCATCGAGCTTCTCGGGGTCGCCGGTGGCCTCGATGACGACGACGTCCGGGCTGACGTCCACGACATGTGCGCGGAACAGCTCGGCCGTCTGCAACACGTGGGTACGGCTCGACGCGTCGGCCTTGACCTTGACGAGCAGGAGCTCGCGCTGGACCGACGCGGCGGTGTCCATCTCCACGATCTTGACGACGTTGACCAGCTTGTTGAGCTGTTTGGTCACCTGCTCCAAAGGGTGTAGGTCGCAGTTGACCGCGATCGTCATCCGGGACAGGCCCGGGTACTCGGTGGTACTCACGCTCAGCGAGTCGATGTTGAAACCGCGGCGCGAGAAGAGGGAGGAGGCACGAGCCAGGATACCCGGGGTGTCCTCCACCAGAACGGAAAGCGTGTGACTGCTCATGGTGGCGATTCCTCTTAGTCCTCGTGCTCCCAGTCCGGCGCCATGTCGCGCGCGTACTGGATCTCGTCGTTGCTGACGCCGGGGCCGACCATGGGCCAGACCATGGCGTCGTGGTTGACGGTGAAGTCGACGACCACGGGCACGTCGTTGATGGACATGGCCTTCTCGATCGTGGCGTCGATCTCCTCGGGGGTCTCGCAGCGCAGGCCGACGCAGCCGTAGGCCTCGGCCAGGCGCACGAAGTCGGGGATGCGCACCTTCGTGTCCAGGGGCGAGGTCTGCAGGTCCGTGTTGGAGTAGCGGCCCTCGTAGAACAGGGTCTGCCACTGCCGGACCATGCCGAGGTTGCCGTTGTTGACGATGGCGACCTTGAGCGGGATGCCCTCGACGGCGGCGGTGGCCAGCTCCTGGTTGGTCATCTGGAAGCAGCCGTCGCCGTCGACCGCCCACACCACACGCTCGGGGTCGGCGAGCTTGGCTCCGAGCGCCGCGGGCACGGAGAAGCCCATGGTGCCCAGTCCGCCGGAGTTGACGAAGGAGCCGGGGCGCTGGTGGCCGATGAACTGGGCGGCCCACATCTGGTGCTGTCCCACGCCCGCCACGTAGGTGGCCTCGGGGCCGACGAGGCGGCCCAGGCGCTCGATCACGTGCTGCGGCGAGAGGGTGCCGTCGTCGGTGCGGTCGTAGTCCTTGGGGTAGGTCTCGCGCAGGTACCCGAGCTGGTTCCACCAGGCGGTGTAGTCGCCCTCGCGGCCCTTTTCCTGGTCGGCGCGCACGGCCACGACGAGGTCGGCGAGGACCTCGCGGCAGTCACCGACGATGGGCACGTCCGCGTGGCGGTTCTTGGAGATCTCGGCCGGGTCGATGTCGGCGTGGACGATCCGGGCGTCGGGCGCGAAGCTGTCGAGGCGGCCGGTGACGCGGTCGTCGAAGCGTGCGCCGAGGGCGATCATGAGGTCGGCCCTCTGCAGGGCGCCGACGGCGGAGACGTCGCCGTGCATGCCGGGCATGCCCACGTGCTGGGGGTGGTCGTCGGGGAACACGCCCCGCGCCATGAGGGTGGTGACCACGGGCACGCCGGTGAGCTCGGCCAGGACGCGCAGTTCGGCGGAGGCGCCGGCGCGCAGGACCCCGCCGCCTGCGTAGAGGACGGGGCGCTCGGCCTCGGCGATCATCCGGGCGGCCTCGCGCACCTGCTTGCCGTGGGGCTTGTTCACGGGGCGGTAGCCGGGCAGGTCCAGGCGCTCGGGCCAGTTGAATTCGGTGGTGGTCTGGAGGGCGTCCTTGGAGATGTCGACCAGCACGGGGCCGGGGCGGCCGCTGGAGGCGATGTGGAAGGCCTCGGCGATGGTGCGGGGGATGTCCTCGGCTTTCCTCACCAGGAAGTTGTGTTTGGTGACCGGCATGGTGATGCCGCAGATGTCGGCTTCCTGAAAAGCGTCGGTGCCGATCGCGGGCGAGGCGACCTGACCGGTGATCGCGACCATGGGAACGGAGTCCATGTGGGCGTCGGCCAGGGGGGTGACGAGGTTGGTGGCTCCGGGGCCGCTGGTGGCCATGCACACGCCGGGCTTCCCTGTGGCGTAGGCATACCCCTCGGCCGCGTGACCGGCCCCCTGCTCGTGGCGCATCAGGACGTGGCGCACCTCGGACGAGTCGTAGAGGGGGTCGTATGCGGGGAGGATGGCGCCACCGGGAATCCCGAAGACAGTGTCAACGCCGACGTGTTCCAGCGACCTGATCAGCGATTGTGCGCCGGTCATCTGCTCGGTCATCTCAAGATCCTTCAGCGAGGGTTCAGAGCGGTCGGGAGCTCTGGACCGTGGTGGATTTTCGACTCACGTCCTTGCGGCAATAAAAAAACCCCCACCGCGGTGCGGTTGAGGGGTGGCGCGCAGCAGAAAGGACTCAGTGGGCTGCGCGCCGACCAAGTACGAGAATCAGGGAGTTGTTGCTCTGCATGTTGACAACATTGGCCGAACGTGGGGTCGCGCGTCAACATGAACCCAGCTTTGTCTCACCATGTGAAACGCCGGTGCCACCATCCGACCGTATCTGATGCGACAAAACCCCTGCTCACAGGGCATTAACGACAAAAGGCCCGAGTGTGTGTTCTGCGTTACACGCACCCGGGTCCACCATGCGGGACGCTCCCGGCCCTCACTCGAACAGGGCGCCGGCCTTCTCCACGGTCGCCGCACGGCGCAGCCAACCGGACAGGATCTGCGGATCCGACTCCCCGGCCACGCGCTCGCGTACACGGTCCGGTACCGACAGGCCACGCGCCTCCAGGACCGCCACCACCGACTCCGCCATGGCCTCGACCCGGCCCTTGGCCTCACCCTTGGCCTCACCCTTGGCCTCACCCTCACGGAAGGGGCGGCCGATCAATTCGGTCCGGAACTGGTAGTCACCAATAGTCATGAGATCCTCCAGAGGATTCCCGGTGGCGGACCTGAGGGCCGCCAGCACATAGTCAGCGTACAGCGACGAGGCAGAGGAATCGATGCTCGTCAGAGCGGTGGCCAGAGCGGCCAGCGCCTCCGAGTTGTCGGTCGGGGCCGCAGCCATCGCCAGAACGGTCAGCAACGGGTTCCGGTCGGCCTCGGCCGTGTCGGTGACCGGTCGGAGCGACTCCGTGGAGAAGACCACCGGTCGCACCTCCCCGCATCCCAGATCGATCGTCTTGGCGAACCTGTGGGCCAGGGCCGTGGTCGGTGTGAGGACCAGAAGCGCCACGGGGCACTGATGGCGGTGCCGCACATTGGCCACATACGCGGGCCAGGAATACTGCTTCCGGGTGTCCCAACCCAACTGCGACTCGGTGATGACGGCCATGACCTTGACCGGGTCGGTGCCCTCGTGCTCGTAGGGCGGACGCTCGCACACCACCACCGAGTCACTGATCAGCTCCGACGGCGCGGTGTGTGTGGCCTCCGCGGCCCCGTCTCTGACATGACTGAACTTCGGCAGCGGCATCCCGCTGACTTCACGGAAGAGTTCGACCGCGAAGGCGGGGTCGTTGCGGATCAGATCGACGGGAAGCTCGTGTGAGGCTGAGGGCATGCCCGGACACTAGCGGCATGCCCCGCATCATCGCAGGACAACGGGGGTTTGCCCGAAAAGTCATCTCGCCGCCGGCACAGTCAACGCTCAGAGGTCGACGCCGACCTCGCCCCCGACGAGGGCCTCCACGCCGCTCGCCGCCATGGGACGCGCCACCAGGAACCCCTGCCCGTGGTCGCAGCCCATCGCCCGCAGCTGCTCCAACTGCTCGGGACGCTCGATGCCCTCGGCCACCACCTGCACACCCAGGTCGCGCCCGAGCTGGATGATCGTGTGCGTGAGCAGAGTGACGGTGTCGTCGCGGCCCAGGTCCGCGATGAAGGACGGGTCGATCTTGATCGCGTCCACACTCAGCTCGCGCAAGTGCGCCAACGACGCGTACCCCATCCCGTAATCGTCGATGGCCAGCTGCACGCCCAGGGCCCGCAACTCGCTCAGTCGCGCCACGGCCTCGGCCCCGTCGTCGAGCAGGAGCTCCTCGTCGACCTCCAGGGTCAGGACCTCCGCGGGCAACCCCGTGTCGGCCAACACACCCTCGACGGCCGAGACGAAACGCTCCGACAGCACCTGCTTGGCCGACAGGTTCACCGACAACCCGATGTCCCAGTCCGAGACCCGCCACACGGCGACCTTCTGGCAGGCCTCACGCAGGATCCACTCCCCCAACGGGACGATGAGCCCGGACTCCTCGGCCGCCCCGAGGAACTCCTCCGGCGGCACCGTGCGTCCCTCGTGGTCCCAACGCACCAAGGCCTCCACGGAGGTCACCTGCGAGCTGCCCAGATCCACCATCGGCTGGTACTCCAGGTAGAAGTCGCCCGCCGCCAGGGCCTCGCGCAGGTGTATCTGCAGCTCCAGCCGGGAGATGACCGTCTCGTGCATGTGGGCGGCGTAGACCTCCACGGTCCCGGCACCGCGCTCCTTGGCCCTGGTCATGGCCACGTCGGCGTTGCGCAGCAGCTCCCCGCTGCCCATGCCCGCCTCGGCGAAGGCCACACCCAGGCTGGCGGTGAGCATGATGTCGCGGTCGGCGACCTGGAACGGTTCGGAGGCGATCACCCGGCCCAGGCGTTCGGCCAGATCGACCACGCGCTGGGCCTTTCCGGCGCTCTCCACCAGGACGGCGAACTCGTCCCCGCCCCACCGGGTCAGGGTGGAGGAGGAGTCCAGTTCCGCGCGCAGCCGCCGCGCGGCCTGCCCCAGCAGATGGTCGCCGCGTACGTGGCCCGCGGAGTCGTTGACGGCGGTGAACCCGTCCAGGTCGAGGAAGACCACCGCGACCCCGTCGACGGGTTCCTCACTGATGGCCCGGTGCGCCAGGACGTCGCTGGCACGCTCCTCCAAGTAGGCCCGGTTGGGCAGCCCCGTCACCCCGTCGTGGAAGGTCAGGTGGCGCACCTCGTTCTGCAGGGCCACCTGGGCGGAGATGTCGCGGGTGGTGACCAGCAGGCGGTCCGGTTCCCCGGGCTGCTCGTACAGGGAGACCGTGGACTCGGTGTGGCGCCAGGTTCCGTCTGCGGCCGCCACCCGCAGCCGCAGGTGCATCCCTTGGGAGGACCGTTCGGTGAACAGTTCACCGACCGACTCGGTACGCTCCAGGTCCTCGGGGTGGATGAGCGCCGTGATGGGGGCGGCGAGCACGTCGTCGAGGCGGTAACCGAACGCCTCGGCCGTGCCCGGGCTCACGTAGTGGACGCTGGCGTCCTGGTCGAGCACGAGGATGACGTCGCCGCTGTTGCGTGCCAGCTCGTTGAAGTGGCCCTCGCGGTTGCGCACCATACGCGAGAGGGTCGCATTCTCCTCCAACATGCCCAGCACCCGGATCAGCAGCACGATCACGGCCGTGCCCGCCGCCAACGGCAGGACGGAGGCGATGTCGTCCAGGCGCAGGGCCGCGACGGTCAGCACCACCGTGGCCACCGCCAACGCGCCCACGGCCGCCAGCTCCGGCGCGAACCGGTACAGGCCGCGCCCGGTGATGCGGCGGGGATCGGCACCGGTGCGGTGCTCCACCATCCAGGGCAGGGCCGCCAACAGGGCCAGGCCCAGGAACCGGATCGGGTGCTCGACACCGCCGGCCACGGGCGGTCCGGTCAGGCGGGTGATCGCGCCGAGCAGGTCCGAGGCGGCGATGATGATCAGCACACCGATCACCATGAGCACGGCCCGGCGGGTGCTGTGCGGCGACATGAAGACCAGCGGCACCAGCAGGCACAGGACCACGATGTCGGCGACCGGATAGACCAGCGCGAACCCCAGCAGCCCGGCGCCCTCCCCCAACTCCTCGTAGAGCGGGGAGAAGATCAACAGCCACACGATCGCGAACACCGCCGCCGCGCACACGTAGCTGTCGGTGATGTGGCGTATGGCGGTGCGCACGCCCCCGGGCCAGGGCGCGAACCGGGTGAAGCCGACCACGAACAGCGGGAGCGCCGCCAAGGAGAACAGGTCGCCCAAGGTCAGGGACAGCATCGAGGTATTGCTCAACAGACCGGTGCCGGCGTGCGCGATCCCGCCCGCGCACCAAGCCAGCGCGGCAAAACCCAGGAAGCGCAGGGCCACGGGTCCGTCGGCGCCGTCGGCGTGGCCCTCGTGGTCGGCTCCGGTGGCCGCCCAACGGCGCGAGGCCACCAACAGCGACAGACCCGCCAGACCGGCCGTCACGGACGTGGGCCACTCGACCATCTCCGCGGCCAGTGTGTACTCGCCCAACGGAATGAACGTCGTGGCGACGTAGGCAGCGAAGAGCGCGAGGACACCGGCCAACCACGCACGGCGTGCACTGNGGCCCCCGCCTGTGGTCCCGCCTGCGGAGCGGCCGGGGGCTCCACGGCTCGGGGCCGCCGGTTCGCCTCCTCGGTCATGGAGTACACACCCTCGCTCTTGTCGGCCGGGCACCGTCCTCGGC
The DNA here is from genome assembly GCF_000341145.1 of Nocardiopsis xinjiangensis YIM 90004. Lineage (GTDB taxonomy): Bacteria > Actinomycetota > Actinomycetes > Streptosporangiales > Streptosporangiaceae > Nocardiopsis > Nocardiopsis xinjiangensis. Next base: position 5,023 of record NZ_ANBE01000058.1, on the reverse strand, counting down.
GCCCGGCGGCGCGGCCGGCTCGCGCGGACCACGCGGGACTGGATCGGTCCCGTCCACCACGTCGGACGTGCCTCCTGCACGTCCGGGCCCGACGGCTCCACAACGCCCCGTGCGTCGCAACCCTACGCAACCGAGGTCACACACGGATTGAGGAGCGGATGAGAGTCGGGCTCCGCCTCCGCACACGCGGAAGGGGCCCTCGACCCGGGCGAACGGGTCGGAGCGCGTCCGCGCGACACTGCGCGACACTGCGCGACAGAGCATTCCACCTGGGCCCGAGTACCTGAGCCGCGTTCGGGAGCGGGGACCGGGACACGGCACAGTAGCACTCATGGGACGGGCACACCGGCGGGGCCGGGACGGCCTCCGCCGGCGTTCGGCGGACACACGAAGTGACCGCCCTCGTCCGGAAGCGGGAAGGACCCGGCCCCGGACGACACGAGGGTTCAGGAGACGCCGAGCTTCTCCAGGATGAGTTCACGGGCCCGGCCGGCGTCGGCCTGGCCACGCGTGGCCTTCATGACGGCACCCACCAGGGCGCCTGCTGCGGCCACCTTGCCACCGCGGATCTTCTCGACCACATCGGGGTTGCCGGCGATGGCCTCGTCCACGGCAGCGCCCAGGGCGCCGTCGTCGCTGACGACCTCGAGGCCGCGCGCCTCGACGACCGCGTCGGGTTCGCCCTCACCGGCCAGCACACCCTCCACGACCTGGCGGGCGAGCTTGTTGGTGAGCGTGCCCTCGGCGACCAGCGCGATGGTGCGGGCGACCTGGGCCGGGGTGATGTCGAGGGAGGAGAGCTCGACCTCCTGTTCGGTGGCGCGGCGGGAGAGCTCGTTCAGCCACAGCTTGCGCGCCTCGTTCGACGGCGCGCCCTCGGAGACGGTGGCCTCGACCAGATCGATGGCGTCGGCGTTGACCAGGTCGCGCAGCTCGGTGTCGGTCAGCTCCCATTCGGCCTTGACGCGGGCGCGCTTGGCGGCCGGCAGTTCGGGCAGGGTCGTGCGCAGTTCCTCGACCCACTCGGTGGAGGGAGCCACGGGCACCAGGTCGGGGTCCGGAAAGTACCGGTAGTCCTGGGCCTCCTCCTTGCTGCGGCCCGAGGTCGAGCGGCCCAGGTTCTCCTGGAAGTGGCGGGTCTCCTGGACCACACGCTCGCCCGCGCCGAGCACACCGGCCTGGCGCTCGATCTCCGAACGCACGGCACGGTCGACCGAGCGCAGGGAGTTGACGTTCTTGGTCTCGCTCCGGGTGCCCCACTCGCCGGCGCCGCGCTCGTTGATGGAGACGTTGACGTCGCAGCGCATGGAGCCCTCCTCCATACGCACGTCGGAGATGCCCAGGGAACGGGTGAGGTCGCGCAGCTCGGCGGCGTAGGCGCGGGCGACCAGCGGGGCGAGCTCGCCGGTGCCGGTGATGGGCTTGGTGACGATCTCCAGCAGCGGGATGCCGGCGCGGTTGTAGTCCACGTTGGAGTGGCTGGCACCGTGGATACGGCCGGTGGAACCGCCCACGTGGGAGGACTTGCCGGTGTCCTCCTCCATGTGGACACGCTCGATCTCCACCCGGAACTCGCGCGGGCCGTCGGGGGTGTCGACGGTGACGTCGAGGTGGCCGTCCACGCAGATCGGCTCGTCGTACTGGGAGATCTGGTAGTTCTTCGGCATGTCCGGATAGAAGTAGTTCTTCCGGGCGAACCGGCCCCACGGTGCGACGGAGCAGTTCAGCGCCAGGCCGAGACGGATCGCGCCCTCGACCGCCTTCTCGTTGACGACCGGCAGCGAACCGGGAAAGGCCAGGCAGATCGGGCACACCTGCGTGTTGGGCTCGGCTCCGAACATCGTCGAGCACGAGCAGAACATCTTCGAGGCGGTACCCAGCTCGATGTGGGTCTCCAGCCCGAGCACCGGCTCGTACGTGTCCAGAGCCTGCTCGAAGGCCACCGGCGTGGGGCCGTCGTTGGTGGCAGGGCCAGGAGTTACCGCGTGGGCCATCGCCGCAAACCCGTTTCCGTAGAGGACATACCTTCCTGCTCAGCCTACCGAGGCCCGAGGGGTGACCGTCCCGGCGCCGGGGACCATGTCATCGACGGATGTCACGACGAGCACACGATTAGGCTTCCGTCGGGCAGTTCGGCGCTCAGGTACGGGCTGTGGACGTTACTGTTGACGCCCGAGAAACGGTTTCGCCGGTCGGCCAACGGTGGCCCGGCCGCCCTGCGCACGGGAGCTGCCGATGACGGGCATCCTGCGTCGGTGCGCCGCTCTGCTCTCCACGGCCGCTCTTGGGGTCGCCATGACGAGCGCGCCCGCCGCATCCGAGGACTTCTCACGCGTGAACGGCACGCCCGTGCACGGTGTGCCGGTCGTGCTCGCCTCCGAGGAGGAGGTGCCCACCGCCCTGTACGGGCTCCGGGTCGGAGAGCACGGCTCCGTACATGCGTACACGGCCTCCACCGACCACGAGGTCCAGGCCAACTCCGCCTACGTTGAGTCCGGGTGGAGCGGTGTCGAAGGCTGGTCCGGAACCAGTGAGGAAACGGACCCCTCCGACCGCGCGAACTGGATCGTCTCGAACTCCTACCCGAACGTGCCCTTGGCAGAGTTGGCTCAGGAGAGCGACCATCCGGAACTGGAGGAGGCCGAGGCGGTCGCCGCCACCCAGANCGCCCCCGCCGTGGTCGACGCGCACGAGCACCTGGTCGAGAACAGCGCGGGCTCCGAGATGGGCGAGCCCGCGGGGTCGGTGGAGGTCAGCCCTTCCCACCTGGAGCTGGCTTCCCCCGAGGAGCCCCTGGGGCCGCTGGAGCTGAGCAGCACCGGGGACGGCCCTCTGACGCTGTCGCTGCGCGGGGCCCCGGAGTCCTGGCTGGTCGACGCCGACGGGGAACAGCTCGACTCCGCCCACGACGGCGACGAGGTCTACCTGGACGTGGACCCCGATGTCTCTTCCGGTGTGGCCACCCTGCACGTGCGCGGCGACGGGGTGCCCCTGCCCGAGGGGCAGCTGTTCACCGGACGCGACGGGATCAGCACCACGCCGCTCGTCACCGCCGAACCGGGGACCGCCACTACTACCGACACCGCGACGCTCACCTGGTACCCGGACGGGGACGCCTCCTCGGACGCCGGGGAGACGGATCTGTCCACCGACGAGGCACCCGAGCCGGACACCGGCGCAGACGCGAGGGAACCGGCTGCCGAAACCGACGAGCCCACATCCGAGAACCACCTGGCCAGCACAGGTACGTGGCTGAGCGGTCTGCTCGTCATCGCGGGTGCTCTCGTCGTATCCGGTCTGCTCATTCTGGTTCTGGGACGTAAACGCCGGAGCTGAGTCCGCGTCGGCAAAGGGCCGGCCTCCGATCCACGCTTCTGAAATGCGGACTTGTCCTCTATTCGCTTATGTCACACCCGTAATCCATCACATTTTGGGGAACCCGGTTGGATGCGGGCGCGGGGGTGACTAGTATCGGACAGGCGGTTCAAGCCTCCACCGACGAACGCACCCCGCTCATGCGTTGGCGAGCCCCCACCTCCGAGTCACCTTCGTGCCCCGGGCTCACGCCCAAGACGGATCTGCATCCATGGAACCGCCGTCGGTGAGTACCGCTCCCGCTCGACGACTACCTGTCCCACCGAGCGGACTCCATCCGGTCACCCCTACGACACCGGGAAACAACGTGAACCACTTCTCTTTCCCCCGTTTCGCCGGGCGCGCGGGCCTGTCCGCCACTGCCGCGGCCGCCCTGGCGTTCGGTCTCGCGGCCCCCGCCGCAGCCGACACCACGGAGACCTACGAAGGCGCGGTGCGGACCCAGTTCGCCGGCAATGAGCAAAGCGGCGAGACCGTCACCATGTCCGGCGGCACGATCGGCACCAACCTCTTCCGCCTGGAGCAGGAGAACGGCGACAGCGTCACCGCGTACTGCATCGACTTCGAGACCAACATCGTCGGCGGTGCCTGGTACCTCGAGGACGACTGGGCCAACTACCCGGGCAAGGGCGAATTCGCCGAGCCCGGCAAGGTCCACTGGCTCCTGCAGAACGGCTACCCGTCCGTGAGCGCCGAGGAGCTGGCCGAGGCCGCCGGCGGCGCCAACGCCGGCCGGGTCACCAAGGCCGAGGCCCTGGCCGCCACCCAGGCCGCCATCTGGCACTTCAGCAACGACGAGGACCTGACCCGTGGTCAGGGCAACGTCAACGCGATCTACGACCACCTCGTGGAGAGCGCCGAGCCGCTCCCGCAGGACGAGCCCGAGGCGTCCCTGTCCGTGAGCCCCGAGAGCGCCGCCGGCCAGGCCGGTGAGACCGTCGGCGAGTTCACCGTCAACACCAGCGCCGAGCAGGTGCCCGTCGAGCTGACCGCGCCCGACGGCGTCGACCTGGTCGACCTCGAGTCCGGCGAGGCCGTCGACGCCGTCGCGAACGGCTCCACCGTCGGCTTCTCCGTCCCCGAGGGCACCGAGCCCGGCGAGGCCTCCTTCAGCCTGGAGACCTCCTCCACCGTGGGGCAGGGCCGCCTGTTCAAGGGTGAGGACCCCGACGTTCCCACCCAGACCCTCATCACCGCCGAGGACAGCACGGCCACCGCGTCCGCCTCGGCCGGCGTCGAGTGGAGCGGGATCGACGAGCCCGAGCCGGAGCCCGAGCCCGAGCCCGAGGAGCCCACCGAGGAGCCCGAGCCCGAGCCCGAGCCCGAGGAGCCCACCGAGGAGCCCGGTGACGACAAGCCCGCGCCCGAGGACGACAAGGACGAGCCGGAGCTGCCGGTGACCGGTGGCGCCCTCGCCGGCCTGGTCGCGGCCGGTGTCGCTGCCCTCGGTGCCGGTGGCGGTGCGCTGTACCTGAGCCGTAAGCGCAAGGCCAGTGCCGGTGACGAGGAGACGGACGCCTAGAGCGTTCCGGTTCTCACACCCCCGTGTGGTGCGGCCCCGCCGGGACGCGCCACACGCCAGGGCCCATCCGCGTTGGCGGATTCTTGGGGTCCTCGCAACACCTGACGGTCTACGTGGTCGTCAGTA
>NZ_ANBE01000057.1 GCF_000341145.1 Nocardiopsis xinjiangensis YIM 90004 | reverse complement strand
CGTCTCCGGTTCCTCCGGTACGGCCTCGGCCAAGAAGGAGGCTCTGGAGGCTGCCGGCGTCAAGGTCGGCAAGACCCCCAGCGAAACCGCTCAGCTGGTGCGCGAGCAGTTCTAGGGACCGCTTCACGTTCNGCGGGGCCGCCGTCGTTTCACGCCCCCTCGATACCGCGGCGCCGGTCGCGGAACGAGCGGGTGATCTGGACGGCGGCCGGGGTGAGAACGAACACGAAGAAGAACCCGAGGAAGGCCAGGACCGAACCGGTGCTGCCGTTGACCATCGCGGGCAGGCCCCAGATGAGGAAGAAGAACCCGCCGAGCCCGGCTAGCGAGGCGAAGTTCGTGTCGCGCTCGCGGTCCTCCTCGTCCTCATCCTCCTCGTTCCGCTTCTTGTGATGGGCCGTGTCCTCTGTGCCGAGTGTGGCTGGAGGAATGACGGTGGGCGCCGGTGGTTGTCCGACCGTGCTCGGCCAGAGCTGCTGGGGCAGGTCGTCGAAGAGCGGCCGCAGATCCTCGTTGGTGCGGGCCTGCAAGGTCTCCTGCGTGCGCTGCCCGTGCTCGTCGACGGAGAACCGTCCCTCCTCCAGGGCCGTGCGCAGGTGACGGAGCGCTTCGTCGCGTTCTGTGTCGGAGATGAGGTAGCGCGGGTCACTCATGGCGGGCCTTTCAGGGGATGAACGTCTCCTGTGTGACGTACCCGTCCCGAACCCCGTTCCCCCACGGACGACACGCGAGCACAGGGTCCCCTGGCGCATTCCGGTGCCTGGCAGCATAAGTCGGGTGAGTACGCCAGGATCACCCCCCGACCATGCCGAACTTCCGCGCCCCGTCTACTCCACCGGTGGTGTGGCTGCCGCATCCGCCGCGGGTATCGGACTCGCAGCGCTGATCACCCTGACCATCGTCGGCTGGGTGGCCGCCCCGCACGACGCCTTCGCCGACGAGATCGCCGAGCTGCTGCAGGGCGCAGTCCTGGCCTGGCTCGTGGGTCACCTCGTCCCGTTCGGGATCGAGAGCGCTCAGGTCTCCCTGCTGCCCCTGGGCCTGGTCCTGCTCCCCGGGGTCCTCCTGTACCGGGCCGGTCGGTGGCTGGCACGCAACTGCGAGGTCGCGCGCCTGCGCCACGTTCCCCGGGCGGCCGTCGCCATCGCCGGTCCCTACGCCGCGATCGCGGGCACGCTGGCGCTGCTGGCACGCACCGAGCTCGTCGAGCCGAGCATGCCGTGGGCACTCGTCATGGGATTCGTGATCGCCTTCGTCGCCGGTGGGCTCGGGGTGTTGCGCCAGCTCATGCGCGACAAGGAGGTCACCGCCGGTGCGCTGTTGGACCTGATGCCCCCTCGTGCGCGCTCACTCATGGTGGGTGCGCTGGCCTCGACCGGAACCCTCGTGCTCGGCGGGCTGTTGCTCTTCCTGACCGGGTTGGCCGTGGGCATGCCCGAGGCGATCGACACCACGAGTGCCCTCGGCCCCGGGTTCGTGGGCGGGGCGTTGCTGCTGCTGGTCCAGTTCGCCTACCTGCCGAACGCGGTCGTGTACGCGACCAGTTACTCCCTCGGTCCGGGCTTCGCGCTGGGAGAGATGACCGTCGTGGCTCCCACCGGGGTGTCGGTGGGGCCGCTGCCGCTGCTTCCGATGCTCGCCGCGCTTCCGGAGAACGGTCCCGCGCCGATGCTGTCGCTCGGGGCGTTGGCGGTGCCGTTCCTCGCCGGGGCCCTGGGCGGGATACTGACCCAGCGCAGTGCCCCTGACGTGGTGAGCGAGGCCGCGCCGTTGTGGGGGTTCGTCTGCGGGATCATCACCGGCATCACCGTGGCGGCGCTGGCCCTGGTCACCGGAGGGTCCCTGGGGTCCGTACGGCTGGCCGAGGTGGGGCCCTCGGCCTGGCAGGTCGGTCTCGTCGCGGTCCTGGAGGTCGGTGTGTCCGCCGCCGTCGCCGCCTGGATCGCCAACTGGTGGTACAGCCGCAAGCTGCGTCTGGCCGGGGTCGAACCCGGATCGCCGAACGCCCGCCCCACCGCACGCGGCCTTGAGGAACCCGGGCCCGACCCCGTCACCGGACCGTCCGAGGGACAGACCGCGGCCGAGCCTTCCTCTTCGGTCCCCGTCGGCGAAGGGTTGGCCACGGTCACCACGTTGCCCCGGCGAGAGGAAGACCCCCCGCAGAGGGGTGGTGCCGGTCCCGAGAACGGGACCGAGGCCGCCGAGAGCCGTGAGGCGCGGCGCCGCAACCGGGAGGGGCACCGGCGCGACCGCGCCACGGAGCGTGCCGCGCGCCGGGAGGCTCGTGAGGAGCTGCGCTCGCACCGCAAGGCCGACAAGGCCGAGCGGCGCACGCGTGGCGGGCGCTGGTGGAAGCGCCGTCCGACCGAGGACGAGGGCGAAGACCTGTTCGGTATCACCTACGAGGCCGGGGACCCCCCGAAGGACTGACCCCGGGACCCGCCTCACGCCAGAAGCGGCTCGGGGACTGGCGACCTGTCACCCGTTGGGGGCAGGTCGGCTCAGCCACGCGAGGGGCCGGGCATCAGGGCGGGTGCACGGTGCTGGGGCCCGTGTGGGGAGGAGAGACCTCGGGGCCGGGTCCGCTCGCGCGGAGCCCGGACCCGTGCGCGCTCACCCCTGGGCCGGCTTGAGGTCCGGTTCGAAGATCGCGGAGACGAAGTCGGTGCACCACTTCAGCAACTCGAGGTCGCGTAGCGGCTTGCCGCCGATACCCCCGGCCTTGGGCACGGGAACCAGCAGTGTCTTCGTGGCTTCCTTCACGATCGTCTTCGGGTACATGCGCCGCAGCCGCAGTTCCTGCGACTCCCGCAGGTCGGCGACGGCGGGCCCGGAGAACCGGATCTGGTTGCCCTGCAACGTGACGTCGCCGAGTCCGGCCGCGGTGGCCAGCACACGGAAGCGCGCGACCGCCATGAGGTTGTCCACCGGCTGGGGCGGGGGCCCGTACCGGTCGCTGAGTTCCTCGTGGGCGGCGTGGATGTCCTCTTCGCTGCCCACGCTCGCGATCCGTTTGTAGGACTGCAGCCGCAACCGTTCGCCGGGCACGTAGTCGTGCGGGATGTGGGCGTTGACGGGCAGCTCGACCTTGGCCTCGACGGCCTCCTCCGTCGAGGACGGGTCGCCCTTGAGCTCGGCGACGGCCTCGCCGACCATCCGCACGTACAGGTCGAAGCCCACCCCGGCGATGGTCCCGGACTGTTCGGCGCCCAGGATGTTGCCGGCGCCGCGGATCTCCAGGTCCTTCATGGCCACGTACATGCCCGCACCGGTCTCGGTGTGCTGGGCCACGGTCGCGAGCCGCTCGTAGGCGGTCTCGGACAGCGGCCGCTCGGGCGGATACAGGAAGTAGGAGTAGGCGCGCTCGCGTCCACGTCCGACGCGTCCGCGCAGCTGGTGGAGCTGGGAGAGGCCGTAGGTGTCGGCGCGGTCGATGATGAGGGTGTTGGCGTTGGGCACGTCGAGCCCGGACTCCACGATCGTGGTGGAGACCAGCACGTCGTAGTTCTTCTCCCAGAAGTCGACCATGACCTTCTCGAGCTGTTGCTCGTTCATCTGGCCGTGGGCGTAGGCGATGCGTGCCTCTGGCACGAGCCTGCGCAGGCTCGCCGTGACTTTCTCGATGGAGGAGACACGGTTGTGCACGAAGAAGACCTGGCCCTCGCGCATGAGTTCGCGACGGATCGCGGCGGCGATCTGTTTCTCCTCGTAGGGCCCGACGAAGGTCAGCACCGGGTGGCGTTCCTCGGGCGGGGTGAGGATCGTGGTCATCTCGCGGATGCCGGTCATCCCCATCTCCAGGGTGCGGGGGATGGGTGTGGCGGACATGGCGAGCACGTCGACCTGGGTGCGCAGCCGCTTGAGCTCCTCCTTGTGTTCGACACCGAAGCGCTGCTCCTCGTCGATGATGACGAGGCCGAGTTCCTTGAACCGGGTCTCGGAGGAAAGCAGCCGGTGGGTGCCGATGACGATGTCGACCTCGCCGGTGCGCAGGCCCTCGCGGGTCGCTTCGACCTCACCGTCGGTCTGGAAGCGCGAGAGCGGTTTCACGCTGACGGGGAAAGAGGCATAGCGCTCGGCGAAGGTGGACATGTGCTGCTGCACCAGCAGGGTGGTGGGCACCAGTACCGCGACCTGTTTGCCGTCCTGCACGGCCTTGAAGGCGGCCCGCACGGCCACCTCGGTCTTGCCGTAGCCGACGTCACCGCAGATGAGGCGGTCCATGGGAACGGTCTTGCCCATGTCCGCCTTGACCTCTTCGATGGCGGCGAGCTGGTCGGGGGTCTCCACGTACGGGAAGGCGTCCTCGAGTTCGCGCTGCCAGGGTGTGTCGGGGCCGAAGGCGTGCCCGGGGGAGGCCTGGCGTGCGGAGTAGAGGCGGATGAGGTCGCCGGCGATCTCCCGGACGACCTTGCGCGCGCGGCTCTTGGCCTTGTTCCATTCGGCGCCGCCCATCTTGGACAGCGTGGGCGCCTCGCCGCCGACGTAGCGGGTGACCTCGCCGAGCTGTTCGGTGGGTACGAAGAGGCGGTCGCCGGGTTGGCCGCGCTTGGAGGGTGCGTACTCGATGAGCAGGTACTCGCGGGTGGCGCCCTGGATCTGGCGGCTGACCATCTCCAGGTAGCGGCCGACCCCGTGCTGTTCGTGCACGACGTGGTCGCCGGGCTTGAGCTGGAGCGGGTCGACGGTGCCCTTGCGCCGGCTGGGCATGCGCCGCATGTCGCGGGTGGAGGACTTCTGCCCGGCCAGGTCGGTCTCGGTGAGTACGACGGTCTGCACGGTCCGCAGCAGGAACCCGTGGTCGACGAGCCCGGTGGTGACGGTGGCGACGGCCGGGCGCGGGGGTTCGGTGAGGTCCTCGGTGTGGTGGGCGCCGAGCCCTGCGTTGCGGAGCATGGACACGAGCCGTTCGGCGGGCCCGTGCCCCTGGGTGACGAGTACGACGCTCCAGCTGTCGTGCAGCCAGCCCTTGATGTCGGCGAGGGCGCGTTCGGTGTCGCCGCGGTAGGAGTCGGCGGCCGCGGCCCCGATGGTGACGGCGTCCTCCTCCTCCGGGACGGAGGCGTCGCCGGAGGTGAAGGGGGTCAGCCCCCACCAGGGCAGCCCGGCTTCGGCGGCGGTGGTGCGCAGCTCGGAGATGGACATGTACGCCGACCCGCCCAGGTCGATGGGGGCTTCCCCACCGGAAGCGGCGTTGATCCAGGAGGCGTCGAGGAACTCGGCGCTGGTGGCCTCGAGCTCGAGGGCGCGGGTGCGGATGCGTTCGGGGTCGCAGCCCACCACCATCGCGTTCTCGGCCAGGTAGGCCGGCAGGGGTTCCATGTGGTCGGCGAGGACCGGGGCGAAGGCCTCCATGCCCTCGACCGCGACGCCGTCGGCGATCTTGCCGAGGACCTCGGCGAGGGAGGGGTGTTGTTCGGTGAGGGCGCGGGCGCGTGAGCGCACGGTGTCGGTCAGCAGGAGTTCGCGGCAGGGCGGGGCGAACAGCCCGGAGGCGGCGTCGCCGGTGCCGTCGGCGGCGGGGTCGATGGAGCGCTGGTCGGCGACCTGGAAGTAGCGGATCTCCTCGACGGTGTCGCCCCAGAACTCCAGCCTCAGCGGATGTTCCTCGGTGGGCGGGAAGACGTCGAGGATGCCGCCGCGCACGGCCATGTCGCCGCGCTTCTCGACGAGGTCGACACGGGCGTACCCGGCGTCGGTGAGGGCGCCCACGACCTCTTCCATGGGCTGTTCGTCATTGGGGCGCACACGCACGGGTTCGAGGTCGCCGAGTCCGCCCACGAGCGGCTGCAGGACACTGCGGATCGGCGCGACCACCACACGCAGGGGTGTGGTGAGCGGGTCGTCCGGGTCGGGGTGGGCCAGGCGGCGCAGGACGGCCAGGCGCCGGCCGACGGTGTCGGAGCGGGGGGAGAGGCGCTCGTGGGGGAGGGTCTCCCAGGCGGGGAAGAGCGCGACGGAGTTCTCGGGCAGCAGTGAGCCCAGCGCGTCGGTGAGGTCGGCGGCTTCCCGCTCGGTCGCGGTCACCGCCAACAGGGGGCGGCCGGCGCCCTCGGGGGCGTCGGCGGCCAGAGCTGCGACCGTGAAGGGGCGTAGCGCCGCAGGGGCGACCAGGTCGAGGTGGGGATCGTCGCCGCGGCGGGCGGTCTCGATCGCGCTGTGCAGCGCCGGGTCCTTGGCGACGTCGGCGAGAAGTCCAAAAAGGCTCATAGCACCAGAAAGTGGGAGTGGTCCGGCTGACGGGCGGATGGTCGTGGCCCGAGGAACGAGACGGCTGCGCGAAGAGATGTGCGTAGAGGCCGCCCGGCTCCTTCCAGCTTATCCGGATCGGATCGTTCGCGCGGCGGCCCTGTGGACAGAGCCGTCGGCCGGGATCGCCGGACGCCGTCTCCGCGCCCCCGCGCCACGGGCCCTCAGGCCGGCCGTCCGTGGGCCAGCTCTGGTGAAAACCGCCGATGAGCTGCGGTTATTCCTCTGTTGGGAGTGCAGGGAACGCGGGTAGCGGGTGTCGGCATACGCTTGGGTCCGTTTCCGTCGAGCTGCTTGGAGAGGACACACGTGGTGAGAGAGGACAGGGAGCCCGAGGAGACCGGCGGGGAGGGGACACCCACCTTGACCCCCGGACCGGAGGCCCTCGCGCACCTGGAACTCGTTCTGAGCGGGGCGTGTCCGCTCTCCGGGTTCATGACCCGGGCCGAGGCCGAATCCGTGGAGCGCCACGGTCGCCTGCCGGACGGGCGTGCGTGGCCGGTTCCGGTCACCCTGGAGGTCCCCGAGTCCCTCACCGGGGCCGAGCGTGTGCTCCTGACCGATCCCGAGGGCACCCCCCTGGCGGAGCTGCAGGTCTCCGAGCAGTGGACGGCGGAGGACGGCTCCCGGCGCGCCGCCGGTGAGGTGGAGCTGGTGCGCCCTCCCATGTACGGGGCTCTGCGCGAACTGCGCCTGACCCCCGCCGAGGTGCGTGGACAGCACGAGGTCGGACCCTTCCCGGACCGTCCGCTGATGGCGGTGGTGACCGACCGTCCGCTGCACCACCGGGTCCTGCACCAGATCCGTACGTGCGCCGAGGAACTGGGGCGTGCGGAGGTGCTGGTCCTGATCGACACGGGACTGCTGGAGGAGAACACGGCCGGTGCGGTGCTGGCGGCCGAACCGCTCCTGCCGCCCCGCACGATCTTCGTGGCCCTCACCCTGCCCCGGGACCGTTCCGGCGACGGCTTCGGGGGCCGCTGGACCCCGCGCCAGACCGGCCTGGCCGCACACGTGGCGGCCGCCTACGGCGCCACGCACGTGCTCGTGGAGGGCGGTACGGAACCGGAGGCGGCCGAGGGCGGGGCCGAGTACGTCGTGCCCGGCCCCTGGTGTTTCGACGAGGACGGGCAGCTGTGGTCGCCGGCCGAGGAGGTCCCCGAGGGGACCGCCCGGGCCGAGCTCACCGACGACGAGGTCGAGACCGAACTGGCGCACGGGCGCGAGCTCCCGGCCTGGTTCACCCCGGCGCGTGTGGCCTCCGAGATGGCCCGTATGCGCCCGGCCCGTACCCGCCGAGGCCTGACGGTGCTGCTGTCGGGCCTGTCGGGGTCGGGCAAGTCCACGATCGCCCGAGGGGTCCGCGACGGCATCAGCCGTTCGGGACGCACCGTGACCCTGCTCGACGGCGACGTGGTGCGGCGCCTGCTGTCCAAGGGGCTGACGTTCTCCCGCGAGGACCGTGAGCTCAACATCCGCCGGATCGGTTACGTGGCCTCGGAGATCACCCGGCACGGCGGTGTGGCGGTGTGCGCGCCCATCGCCCCCTACGAGGCGGGCCGGGCCGAGGTGCAGGCGATGGTGGAGGAGTTCGGCGACTTCTTCCTGGTGCACGTGGCCACACCCTTGGAGGTGTGCGAGGACCGCGACCGCAAGGGTCTGTACGCCAAGGCACGCGCGGGTGAGATCCCCGTGTTCACCGGGATCTCCGACCCGTACGAGACCCCGGCCGGCCCGGATCTGGTCGTGGACACCACCGACACCGATCCGGCCGAGTCCGTGGCCGAGGTCCTGGCGGCCCTGCGCGAGGGCGGGTGGCTGCCGCAGTGAACGGGAACCGGGCCGGGGAGGGCCCCCGCTCCGAGGACGGAACGAGGAGGAACGCATCGATGGGTGAGGTGCCCGGGCACCGTGTCCTGCGCCTGGTCGAGGTGATGGACACCCTGCGCCGCGAGTGTCCCTGGGACCGCGAGCAGACGCACGAGTCCCTGGCCAAGTACTTGGTTCAGGAGGCCTACGAGACGCTGGAGACCATCGAGGAGGGTGATTACGCGACCCTGCCGGAGGAACTCGGCGACGTGCTGCTCCAGGTGGTCTTCCACTCCGCGGTGGCCGCGGAACGCCCCGAGGGCGACCCGGGCCGTTTCACCGTGGACGACGTCGCCGACGCGATCGTCGACAAGATGACCCGCCGCCACCCGCACGTGTTCGGTGGGGTCGACGCCGCCGATCCGGACGCGGTCAAGGCCAACTGGGAGACGATCAAGGCGGCCGAGCGCGCGGCCGCGGCCGAGGCCTCCGGGACAGGACCCACGTCGGTCCTGGACGGGGTGCCCTTCGCCCAGCCGGCGGTGCTGCTCGCCGACGAACTCCAGCGCCGCGCCGTGCGCAACGGGGTGCCGGCCGACCTGATCGACGATGACGGCGGTGCGGGCGGTGGCCTGTTCACGGAGGTCGCCGGCGAGCGTGCCGCGGGCCACGACGCCGAGACGGACCTGAGGTCGGCGGCCCGCCGGTTCGACGCGCGGGTCCGGCGGACCGAGGCGGCCGCGCGTGCCGACGGCCACGAGCCGCGTGAGCTCGACGAGGGGCAGTGGCGTACCTACTGGGCCCGGACCGGGGATTGAGGCCGAGCCCCTCACCGTGCGGGCGGCCCTGCGCGGTCCGGGCCACGCCCCGGCGGCGTTCGGTGTCCGGGGCCCTACGCCGGCGGGCACGCAGCGGCCGCCCCGGCACCGGGGGTCAGCGACCGCGTTCCCGTACGTCGATGACCTCGGTGGCCGGGTCGCCGGGTGCGGTGCCCGGGGCGAAAGTCTGTTGCGGGCGACGGGCGCTCTCGCTGATGGTCAACCACAGCCCGATGATGAGCCAGTTGGCCATCAGGGCCGAGCCGCCCGCCGACAGGAACGGTGTGGTCATGCCGGTGAGCGGGATGAGGAGGGTGGCGCCGCCGAGCACGATGAACACGTCGAAGGCGATCAGGAACGCGTAGCCGAACGCGGTGAGTTTGAGGAAGGGGTCCTTGGCGCCCAGGGCGATGCGGAACCCCCGTTGGGCGAGCAGGAACAGCAGCGCCAGTACCGCGATGAGCCCGGTCACGCCGAGCTTCTCCCCGATCGAGACGAGGATCAGGTCGCTGTCGGCGGCGAAGATCTCCTGCGCGAACCCGTCGTTGAAACCGGTCCCGAAGACACCGCCCTCGGCCAGCGCGAACATGCCCTCCACGACCTGGAAGCTGCCGCCGACCCGGTTGTAGACCTCCGGGTCGAAGGCGTCGAGCCAGATCTCCACCCGGTTCTGCACGTGTCCGAAGAGCAGGTAGGCGGCGTAGGCACCCGCGGAGAAGGCCACGAGCCCGATGAGGACCCAGGACTTGCGGGCCGTGGCGGCGTAGAGCACTGCCAGGAACGTGCCGAACAGCAGCAGCGACGTGCCCAGGTCGCGGGTGCCGACCAACAGCAGGATCGCCATCCCCCAACCCACCGCCATGGGTGCCAGGTCGCGCGCCCGGGGCACGCTGAAGATCTTGAACCGGCCGATCCGTACCGTGCGTGAGACGGTCGCCAGCACCTCGCGTTGCCGCCCCAGGTAGGAAGCGAGGAAGACCACGAGCAGGATCTTGGCGAACTCCGAGGGCTGCATCGTGAACCCGCCGGCTTGGATCCACCGGCGCGCGCCCAGCACTTCGTGGCCCAGTGGTGACAGGGGCAACAGGAGCAGGAAAAGGGCAGCCAGGGCGAGGAGGTAGGTGTACAGGCTCAGCCGCCGTGGTTCGCGCACGAGGGCGACCGTCGCCCCGCACAGGACCGTCCCGGCCACCGCCCACAGCATCTGCCGTTGTGTCCCGGTGCCGTCCGGGTCGCCGGGGCCGGTCGTCTCCAGGACCCAGATCATGGTCAGGCCCAGACCGGTGAGCGCCAGGGCCACCGGCATGACGATCGGATCGGCGTAAGGGGTGACGAAACGCAGGAGCACGTGGAGGGCGGCCCCGGCGCCGCCGAGCACGAGCGCGGGGGTGGCGAGTGTGGGGTCGAGGCCGCCGGTGACGGTGAGCGAGGCCGTTCCGAGAGTGAGGACGATGAAGATCACCGAGGCCACGAGCAGGCGCAGTTCCTGGGCCCGCTTGGGTACCGGTGGCAGGACACCGTCGGTGGCGGTCGGTTCGGTTCGGGGCTCAGCCATGTGCGCCATGTACCCACCATCCGCCTGTGTGCCGCGGCCGTCCTCGGGCGACCGCGGCGACCGGGCCATCGGGGGAGCTCTCCCGAGGAACTATAGGCCGCCCGGGACCGGTGTGCCGCTCAGGCGTGCCGGGGCGGGTCCTGTGGGGCGGGAGCGTCGAGGTCGATGGCCTCCGCGGCCCGCGCGACCCTGGTGTCCAGGCGGGACAGCGTGGTCAGCAGGGGCCCCAGGCGCAGGATGGCGTTGCGTGTGGCGAGCCCGAGGCGGGTGCGCGGCGCGAGGAACCCGAGCCCGGTGTCGGCGATGCCCTGGTTTGCGCGCACGTAGGGGCGCATGCGGGCCTCGTAGGCCTCCAGAGCCGGCTCGGGCGTGGTGTGCCGCCCCAGCTCCTCGGCGAGCACGTGGGCACCCACCATCGCCAGTGTGGTGCCCTGCCCGGACATGGGGGAAGGGCAGTAGCCGGCGTCGCCGAGCAGCGCGATCCGTCCCCGGTGCCAGCGGTCCATGTGGATCTGTGTGACCGAGTCGAAGTAGAAGTCCGGGGCTTGGGCCAGCTCCTCCAGGAGGCGGTCGCTCTCCCACCCGGCACCGGTGAAACGCTTGCGCAGGTAATCTTTCTGGTCCTCTTCCGGAGCGCGGTCGAGCCCGCCCGGCTCCGTCTCGTGCGCGAGGAAGACCGCCTTTGCGCCCTCGAAACGGGGCGAGTGGATGAGCCCGCACCCCAGACCGGGGGTGTTGTACAGCTGTGCCTCCCGGTCGATTCCGAGGTGGTTGGGGACCGTGCTGATACTGATGAGCGCGCCCAGGTAGTGGGCGAAGTCCTCCTCGGGGCCGAAGGCGAGCGTGCGTGTGGTGGAGTGCAGGCCGTCGGAGCCCACAACCAGGTCGAACGTGTGGGGTTCGTGGTGGCGGAAGGTGACGTGCACCCCGTCCGGGCCCTCTTCCAGGGCGGTGACGGTGTCGCCGTAGAGGTACTCGGTGTCCGCGGGCGTGGCCTCGCGCAGGATCCGGGCCAGGTCGCCGCGCACGATCTCCAGGGAACGCCCGTGGCCGGTGTCCATGGTGGGGGAGATCTCGGCGCGCGTCCGCCCGTCGGGGCCGACGAAGTGCACCCGTGAGGTCTGTGTGAGGTGCTCGCGGATGGTGCCGAGGATCCCCATGCGCTCGGCGACGTCGACGGCGGCGCCCCGGACGTCGACGGCGTGCCCGCCCGGGCGTGGAGCGGGTGCCTTCTCGACCACGGTGACCCGCATACCGCGGCGGTGGAGCCAGTGGGCGAGGGTCGGTCCGGCAACACTCGCGCCGGAGACGAGCACGGTGCGTACGGCGGTCATGGCCGTTCAGCTCCTTGCGTTCGCACGAGCCCTCACGGTAGATCGGTCCCTTGTCGGCCGCCAAGTAACTTTCCGAGCGGCCGTCCACTTACCGTGCGGACGGTCGCCGTTAGACTCGTTGCTCAGGAAACCCGCGAGGAAGGGAAGGACGTCCGCGTGCCCAGGGCACAGAGCGACACCAAGGCCGAGATCCGCGACGTGGCCATGGAGCTGTTCGGCCGGCAGGGCTATGAGAGGACCAGCCTGCGGGAGATCGCCGAACGACTCGGCATCACCAAGGCCGCGCTCTACTACCACTACCCTTCGAAGCGCGACCTGCTTACCGCCCTCGTGGAGCCCTTGGTGGCCGAGGCCGAGCGGCTTCTGGAACGCCATGCGGGCGGGGCCGGCGCCGAAGAGCTCCTGGGTGAGTACTTCGACCTGTGCGTGCGCCACAGGGCCCTGCTGACGGCCGTGCTCAACGACGTCACCGCGCTCTCGGAGTCCGGGCTGGTCGAGAGTGTGGTCTCCGTGCGCCGCCGCCTGGACGCACTCCTGGTCGGCGTGGAACCCGGCACTCCCGCCAAGATGGGTGCCGTCATCGCCCTCGGCGGGATCCAGGACATCGCCGTCATGCTCCCCGCCCACGAGGCCGCCGAGCACCGGTCCCGCGCCGTGCAGATCGCCATGGCCGCCCTGCGCAGCGGCACCGCACCCGGCCACGCCAACTGACACCACACCCCGAAGAAACCCGGTCCGTGGAGCAGCCCCGCCCGGATCGTGGGGCCCGTCGCCGAGCAGCCGGGCCGTGGAGCCCGTCCCGAACCCGGGCCGAGGCGGAGCGAGGCCCGGAGGAGGCACAGCACACCAGCTAGGCTTTCGGCGGGTTCCGACCCACTGCCAAGCAGTAACCGAAGAGACGGAGATGACCGTGGCGTCCATCGAGTCAGTACAGGCGCGGGAGATCCTCGACTCCCGGGGCAACCCGACAGTCGAGGTCGAGGTCCTGCTCGACGACGGCACCCTGGTGAGCGCGGGTGTGCCCAGCGGTGCCTCCACCGGACAGTTCGAGGCGGTCGAACTGCGCGACGGCGGCGACCGCTATGGCGGCAAGGGTGTGACCAAGGCGGTCGTGGCGGTCAATGACGAGATCGCCGGCGAGCTGCTGGGGTACAGCCCGGACGAGCAGCGCATCATCGACCGTGCGCTCATCGACCTGGACGGCACCCCGGAGAAGTCGCGCCTGGGCGCGAACGCGATCCTGGGTGCTTCCCTGGCGGTGGCCAAGGCGGCCGCTGCCGAGGCCGGGTTCCCGCTGTTCCGCTACATGGGCGGCCCGAACGCGCACGTGCTCCCGGTTCCGATGATGAACATCCTCAACGGTGGTGCGCACGCCGACAGCAACGTCGACATCCAGGAGTTCATGGTCGCGCCGATCGGCGCCCCCACCTTCGCCGAGGCGCTGCGTTGGGGCACCGAGGTCTACCACTCCCTGAAGAAGGTCCTGAAGTCGTATGGCCTGGGCACGGGTGTGGGTGACGAGGGCGGCTTCGCCCCGAACCTGGACAACAACCGTGCGGCTCTGGACCTGATCGTCGAGGCCATCGAGAAGGCGGGTTACACCCCGGGCACCGACGTGGCGCTGGCTCTGGACGTGGCCGCCGCGGAGCTGTTCTCCGACGGTGTCTACACGTTCGAGGGGAAGACGCGTTCGGCCGAGGACATGGC
The DNA here is from genome assembly GCF_000341145.1 of Nocardiopsis xinjiangensis YIM 90004. Taxonomy (GTDB): domain Bacteria; phylum Actinomycetota; class Actinomycetes; order Streptosporangiales; family Streptosporangiaceae; genus Nocardiopsis; species Nocardiopsis xinjiangensis. Next base: position 40,053 of record NZ_ANBE01000057.1, on the reverse strand, counting down.
GGCCTACTACTCCGAGCTGGTCGCTGCCTACCCGCTGGTCTCCATCGAGGACCCGCTCGACGAGGAGGACTGGGAGGGGTGGAAGACCCTCACCGCCGAGCTCGGCAGCAAGGTCCAGCTCGTGGGCGATGACCTGTTCGTCACCAACCCGGGGCGGCTCCAGCGCGGGGTGGACGAGGACACGGCGAACTCGCTGCTGGTGAAGGTCAACCAGATCGGTACCCTCACCGAGACCCTGGAGGCCGTCTCCCTGGCCCAGCGCAGCGGTTACACGGCGATGATCAGCCACCGTTCCGGCGAGACCGAGGACACCACGATCGCCGACATCGCTGTGGCCACCAACGCCGGCCAGATCAAGGCGGGTGCCCCCGCGCGCAGCGAGCGTGTGGCCAAGTACAACCAGTTGCTGCGTATCGAGGAGGAGCTCGCCGAAGCCGCGGTGTATGCGGGCGTGTCGGCCTTCCCGAGGTTCCGCGGGCGCGGCTAGTCTGCCCCAGTGTCCCGCGAATCCAAGCAGTCCCCAGCAAAAGGCAAGAAGACCGCAAAGTCCGCTGAACGTGTCAGATCGGGCAAGGCGGGCACCAAGGCCGGCACCGCACGGTCGCCCGGGGGCAGCAAAGCGGGACCCGCGAGCAGGAGCACGGGCCGCACCCGGCGGAGGGTGCGGCCCATGCTCACCAGCCGTGCGGCGATCCTGGCCGTGGTGGTGTGCGGCATCGCGCTGACCCTGGCCTATCCGCTGCGCGAGTACGTGGCGCAGCGCGCCCAGGTGGCTCAGCTCCAGGAGGAGCGTGAGCGTACGGAGGAGAACGTCGCCCACCTGGAGCAGCGGGCGGAGGAGCTCTCCGAGGACGAGTATGTCGAGCGTGAGGCGCGCGCACGGCTGCACTACCAGTACCCGGAGGAGACGGCCTACATCGTGGTCAGGCCCGAGGAGGAGTCCGGCGCCGAGGACGAGGGCGGGCCGGACGAGCCGTGGTTCTCGACCCTGTGGGGTTCGGTGGAGGAGGCCGACGATCCCCGTTCGTAGGGGCGGTCACGTTGCGCGGGGCGAGGGCCGGACAACGGTGTGACCGGGGCCGTTCCCGCCGACAGGCGCCTGCCGGCGGGAACGGCGGTCCGCTCGGTCCTGTCTGCCTCAGCGCTCGGCCACGTACCGCTCGTCGGGTACGCAGTGGGTCATGTCCAGGCCCTCCACGTCCCGGGGGCCGTTCTCGCCCAGACGGCCCAGGCGCTCGCGGTCCTCACCGGTCAGGTCCTGACTCTGCAACGGCTCCAGATGCGAGACGTCGCCGGGGCCGATCCCCAGACCCTCGCCGACACGCAGCCCCAGCTCGTCCTCGGCCAGGAGGAAGTGCCAGACCATGCGTTCCTGGATCGGCCGGTCGCACTGCAGGAGCATGTTCGTGAAGTTCGTGACCAGATCGTCGCGTTCCCACTGTTCCATGAGCCGGAAGCGCTGGCCGGCCTGTTTGTAGTCGTTCGTGAGCGGGATACGCGAGCGGGTGAGCCGTCCCCGGATCTCGGGCCCTTGTTCGTCGTTGGTGGGGTACTGCCCCTCCCGGAGCCCGCCGGTGATGGAGGGCTCGTAGTTGACGTGCGGGCTCTCCCCGGCGGTGTCCTGGTAGTAGGCCATCAGGCCGTCGCGCTGGTTGGTGCGCACGTCGCTGTGCTTGGCCTGGTTGACCGGCAGCTGCAGGTAGTTGGGTCCCACGCGGTAACGCTGGGTGTCGCTGTAGGAGAAGGTGCGTCCGACCAGCATCTTGTCGTCGGAGAAGTCCAGACCGTCCACGAGCACACCGGTGCCGAAGGAGATCTGCTCGTTCTCGGCGAAGTTGTTCGACACGTTGCGGTCGAGAACGATCCGTCCCACGGGTTTGGGCGGGAAGTCCTGCTCGGGCCAGGTCTTGGTGTCGTCCAACGGGTCGAAGTCGAGCTCGGGATGCTCCTCGTCGCTCATCATCTGCACCAGCAGTTCCCACTCGGGGTGGTCACCGCGGTCGATGGCCTCGTGCAGGTCCTTGGTGGCGTGCCCGGTCTCCTGCGCCTGGACGTTGGCGGCGTCCTCCTCGGTCATGCTGCGCACACCCTGCTTGGGCATCCAGGTGTACTTGACCAGGACCGTCTCGCCCGCCTGGTCGACCCACTTGTACGTGTTGACGCCGAACCCCTGCTGGTGCCGGTAGTCGGACGGGATTCCGCGCGGGCTGAAGAGGTTGACCAGCATGTGCAAGCTCTCGGGGCTCTGCGACATGAAATCGAAGATGCGGTTGGGTTCCTGGCGGAAGGTCACCGGGTCCGGCTTCAGGGAATGGATGACGTCGGGAAACTTGACGGCGTCGCGGATGAAGAACACCGCGAGGTTGTTGCCGACCAGGTCCCAGTTGCCGTCCTCGGTGTAGAACTTGACGGCGAACCCCCGCGGGTCCCGCGCGCACTCCGAGGAGTCGCGTCCCCCGATGACCGTGGAGAAGCGCAGAGCGATGTCGGTGCGCTTGCCGCGTTCCTGGAAGAGCTTGGCGCGCGTGTACCGGCTGATCGGCTCGTCGCCCCACGTGCCGTAGGCCTCGAAGAAACCGTAGGCCGTGACCCCCCGTGCGTGGACCACCCGCTCCGGGATCCGCTCCCGGTCGAAGTGGCTGATCTTCTCCAGGAAGTGGTAATTCTCCAGGGTCGCGGGTCCGCGGTTGCCCACCGTCCTCTGGTTCTGGTTGTCGTAGACGGGGTGGCCTTGGCGGTTGGTGAGGATCTCACGGTCATCACCGGGGCCGGACCCCTGGCTGGATACGTCAGTCATACGACTCGTTCCCCCAACGTGTCGCTCTGAGTGCCTTCGGTACCCACCTGCCCCGGGGCGCTCCGTGTGACTCCTGGTTCGAGGGGTTCTCGCCCTGCTCGCGGGCGTACCGGAGGTCCCGTCCGGCGGGGCCTCCGACCAGGTCCGGGACCGCGGTGGTCCGTTACGGGGCCTATGCTGGATCGGTCATGACTTCCGCAGAACAGCCCGCCTCCACTCCGCAGGACGGCCCCGTCGACGCCCGTGACGTCGCCGCCGTCGAACACCAGCTCGGCCGTGCCCCGCGCGGGGTGCGCGCGGTCGCCCACCGGTGCCCCTGTGGGCTGCCGGACGTGGTCCGTACCGCTCCCCGCTTGGAAGACGGGACTCCGTTCCCGACGTTGTACTACTTGACGTGCCCTCGCGCCGCCTCGGCCATCGGACGGATGGAGAACGACGGCGTGATGCGGCGCATGCAGGAGCGTCTGGGGCAGGACCCGCAGTTGCGGGAGGCCTACACCGAGGCGCACGAGTCCTACGTCGCCGAGCGTTCGGAGCAGGCGCGCGTGGACGGGTCGGCCCCCCTCCCGGAGGGGATGCAGAGCACCGGCGGGATGCCCGAGCGGGTCAAGTGCCTGCACGCCCTGGTCGCCCACGAGTTGGCGGTCCCGGGCTCCAACCCCTTCGGTGCCGAGGCGCTGGAGGAGTTGCCCGAGTGGTGGGCCAAGGGCGCTTGTGTGTGCATGGACGAGGACACCTCCGAAGCCAGTGAGGGGAGTGGCTCATGAGCGGGGTCGCTGCGATCGACTGCGGGACCAACTCGATCAGGTTGCTGATCGCCGAGATCGTGCACATGGACGGTGACGAGGTCGAGGTGGTCGACCTCGACCGCCGGATGGAGATCGTGCGCCTGGGTGAAGGCGTGGACGAGACCGGAGCCTTTGCGCCCCAGGCGTTGGAGCGCACGTTCACGGCTCTGCGCGGGTACGCCGAGGCGATCCGGGCACACGGCATCGAACCGGGGCCCGAGGCGGTGCGCATGGTGGCCACGAGCGCCACACGCGATGCCGCCAACCGCGACGAGTTCGTGGAGGGTGTGCAGGAGATCCTGGGCGTGGAGCCCGAGGTGGTCACCGGTCTGGACGAGGCGGAGCTGTCCTTCGTGGGCGCTACCGCCGAGTTCGACGTCGAGGACGGCCGGGAGGCGCACGCGCCCCCGTTCCTGGTCGTGGACATCGGTGGCGGTTCCACCGAGTTCGTGCTGGGCGCCGAGTCGGAGCAGGACGAGCTGATCCGTGCGTCGCTGTCGGTGAACACGGGTTGTGTGCGCATGGCCGAGCGCCATCTGCACGGGGACCCGCCCACCCGGGAGCAGATCGACGCGGCCACCGCCGACATCGAGGCGGCCCTGGACGAGGTCGAGCGCACCGTGCCGCTGCGTGAGGCCGGTTCGGTGGTGTGCGTGGCCGGAACGGCGACCACGGTCGCCGGGATCGCCGCCGACCTGCCCGAGTACGACTCCGAGCGCATCCACCACACCCGTGTCGGGGTGGCGGACCTGGAGCGCATCACCGCTGAGCTGCTGCGTTCCACGCACGAGGAGCGGGCCGCGATCGGGGTCATGCACCCCGGACGTGTGGACGTGATCGGGGCGGGCGCACTGGTGCTGTCGAGGGTGGTGGCCCGCACGGGCGCCGACCACTTCACCGCGAGTGAGCAGGACATCCTCGACGGGGTCGCCTGGAGCCTCGTTCCCTGAACCCCACAAGGGTCTTTCAGGGGGGCTCCGCGGGACCTCCGGGTGAGACGCATCACCCCGTGAGGTCCTTGTGAAGGCATTCACAACCCTCGTGAGCTGCAAAAACATCAGAAGCTACGGTCGCGAGATGGTCGAAAGGTGATCCCTTGTGAACCTTCTCTGTCGGTAGATGCTTGTGAAAGAATGCACAAGCAGTCAGTGACCGGGCGACCGAGGAACCGTTAGGGCGATATGCGATGACCGAGAGCAGGAACTACCGGCTGGTACACGGCGGAGGGGACGACGCGGAGATCCCGCACGTCCTCGTCGTCGGTGGCGGCTACCTCGGGCTGTACACCGCGAGGCGGCTGGAGAAGAAGCTCGGTGCGGGCGAGGTCCGGATCACCGTCATCGACCCCAACGCCTACATGACCTACCAGCCCTTCCTCCCCGAGGCCGCGGCCGGCAGCATCTCCCCGCGCAACGTGGTCGTGCCGCTGCGCAAGGTCTTCGACCGCGTGCGTGTGCTCGGCGGACGTGTGGTCCGCATCGACCACGAGGACCGCCTCGTGCGCTACGAGCCGAACGCGGGCGAACCCGAGACGCTGCACTACGACTATCTGGTCATGGCCGCGGGCGCCGTTTCGCGCCCCCTGCCGATCCCCGGCCTCGCCGAGTGGGGTATCGGCATCAAGACGGTCGAGGAAGCCGCGCACCTGCGCAACCACGTCCTCAACCAGCTCACCATCGCCGATTCCACCAGCGACCCCGTGACCCGGCGCAAGGCCCTGAACTTCGTGTTCGTCGGGGGCGGTTTCGCCGGTGCCGAGGCCGTCACCGAGCTCGAGGACATGGTCCGCGACGCAGTGCGGCTGCACCCGACCATCGAGCAGGACGAGGTGCAGTTCTACCTCATCGAGGCCGCCGACAAGGTCCTGCCCGAGGTCGGCCCCGAGGTCGGGGAGAAGGCCCTCAACCAGATGCGCCGCCGCGGCATCGACGTGCGGCTCAGCACTTTCCTGGAGTCGGCCACCGACCAGCACATCAAGCTGAGCGACGGCACCGAGTTCGACTCGGCCACCCTCGTGTGGACCGCCGGCGTCAAGCCCAGCCCCGTCGTGGCCGCCAGTGACCTGCCGCTGGGCCCCAAGGGACACGTCGACACCAGCGAGTACCTGACCGTGAACGGTGTCGAGAACGCCTTCGCGGGCGGCGACAACGCCCAGGTGCCCGACGGCGAGGGCGGCTTCTACCCGCCCAACGCCCAGAACGCCGTGCGGATGGCCCCCGTCCTGGCCGACAACGTCATCGCGGCCCTGCGCGGCGGTGACATGACCGCCTACAAGCACAAGAATCTCGGTGCGGTCGCCGGCCTGGGCATGCACAAGGGCGCCGCCCAGCTCATGGGCAAGATCAAGCTGAACGGGCGTCTGGCCTGGTACGCCCACCGTTGCTACCACCTCAGCGCCGTTCCGACCTTCAACCGCAAGCTTCGGGTGCTGGCGGACTGGACCCTGGGGCTGTTCCTGCGCCGCGAGATCGCCGCGCTGCCGGAGATGGCCGAGCCGCGCCAGGCGTTCGAGGAGGCCGCCCACCCGCAGGTCGAGGACGGGCGCCTGTTGCGCCGCGCCAGCTGACCCGCTCACGAAACCCCGGTGCCGCGCGCGGGACCGAACAGCGCGGACCGCCGCTGACACAAGAGGTCCGGCCCTCCCGAGGGAGGTCCGGACCTCTTGTGTCCCCTTTCGGCCAACGCGAGTCAAAGTGGGTCATCCTCCCGGCCGGTAGGATGGGCTCGCCCTCGTAGCCCAACGGTAGAGGCAGGCCCCCTAAAAGGGTCACAAGTGTCGGTTCGAATCCGACCGGGGGTACCAGGGCCGGTACCGGCCTTCCAGGTCGGCCGGTGTTCCGGGTCAGGACGTGCCCGGGGGCTGCTGCTCCATCAGCAGCTGCAACTGTGTGAACAGGCGCTCGCCCGGGTCGCCCAGGTCGATCCCGCTGACCGCTGCCGCGCGGCGCACCCGGTAGCGCAGGGTGTTGGGATGGATGTGCAACCGTTCTGCCGCCGCGCGTGCGTCCCCGAACGCCTCCAAGTAGGTCAGCAGGGAATGCACCAGGTCTGCGCCCCCGGCCCGGTCGTACTCCAACAGCCGGTCCACCCTCGGGTCGCGCAGGGAGGGGTCCTCCCGCAGGCGCGCCAGGGTCTCGCTGATGAGCACACGCGAGCGCACGTCGGAGATGGTGGCCACCTCCCAGTCGGTGTCGCGGTCCAGATCGCGGCGCATGGCGTCCAGGACCCGGTCGGCCTCGGCACGGGAGTCGGGCACCTCGGACAACCGGTCCACCAGCGACCCGATGGCGGCCTGCACCTCCAACTCCAGGCCCGAACGCGCGGCCGCGACCGTCTTGCGGGTCAGCGACAGCACGGACTGCTCCGCCCCGCGCCGCCCCTCCCGGCCCGGCACGAGGTCGGGCAGCAGGACGTAGACCCGTCCCTCCAACTCGGTGACCAGGGAGCTGCGCCGGTAGGCGGCCGTGTGCACCGAGACCAGGTCGATGAGCCGGCGGCGGCGCAGTTCCCGTTCGGGCCGGTCGGGGCGCTCCTCCGCAGAGGCCTCGGCCGACGCGGCAGGGGTGAGGGAGAAGGCGACCACGAGGGCGCCGCGATCGGAGCGCACCTCGACGGTGTCGGCCAGCGCCCCTGCGTCGATGCGCCCCTCCAACAGACTGGAGAGCAGGTCTTCGCGCAGGCGGAGCCCCGCGCTGGTGCGTGTGCGCTGCCGGATCATCTGCAGTGCCGTGGTGCGGGCCGCGCCGAGCAGGGCCTCCTCGGCGCGCTCGGTCAGCGGTCGGTCCCCCTCCTGTACCCAGATGGTTCCCAGGGGCTGGTCGCCCGCGTGGATACCGACCGCGAGGCGGCGCCGGAGCCCGAACTCGGGGTGTTCATCGATACGTACGACCTCCTCACCGGACCGCAGCCGGGCGAAGACCCCCCATTCACGCAGCATCGCCAGGTAGGACTCCGGGCCCCGCCGCCCCAGGACCGACAAGCGGCGCAGTTCGTCGACCTCGGCGCCGCTGGAGTAGGCCAGCACCCGGCTCGCCGGGTCCTCGATGCTGACCAGGCCGCCGGTGAGCTGGGCGATGGTCTGTGCCATGGAGAACAGGTCGCCGCTGGACTCGGCGAGATCGTCGGCGCTGGACAGGCGCGCGTTGTCGACGATGCTGCGGCACACCGACTGCAGCTGGTCCCAGCGCACCTCCGAACGCACCGAGAGGAGCGCGACCCCGGCCTCCTCCGCCTCTGTGCGCAGAGCCTGCAGCTCGTCACCGCCGGGACGCCGGTTGCGGCCGCCCGGGGGCGGGGGCAGGACCTCCTCACCGGAACCGCCGGCCTTGACCGCGACCGCGGTGGTGCCCTGTTCTGCCAGGGAGCGCACGAGCCTGCGGGCCGCGCCGCCCCGTGCGCCGATGAGGAGCGCGAGGTCGCCGGGGCGCGACTCGACACGGTCCTCGGGGTCGACGATGACGACGTTGTCCACCTGCACATCGAGACCGTCGGGTGCGGCGGCCACGTCCACGACGGGATCACCCAGGGACACCAGGAGGCGGCGCAGCGGTAGCCCGGGGCGGCTCTCGGGAACAGGTCTGCTGTGGCCAGGCGGGACATCGGGAAGGGCGGGGCCGTCGGTCGGCTGGTGTCCGGTCGGGTCCGGTGCTGGGGCGTCATTGTTCATGGTTGTTCCATTTTGTCCTACAGAACAAAGAAGTGCGGCAAAGAGTGGCTCGGCCCACAAGGCTTCGTTGTCCGGACTCTGAGATTCTGGCGGTGGATCGAACCCTGTGAGTCACAGGGACAACCTTCAGGGAGGTGCCCATGGACGCCGTCACCAACGTGCCCGTGCCGGTGAACGAGCCCGTCTTCTCCTACGCGCCCGGCAGCACCGAGCGCGCAGAGCTCGAGGCCGAGCTGTCCGAGCTCGGTCGGGAGAGCATCGACCTGCCGATGCGCATCGACGGGCAGAGCCGGATGGGCGGCGGCGAGCCCATCGACGTGGTGCAGCCGCACAAGCACGCCCACGTCCTGGGCACCATGCGCAACGCCACCCACGACGACGCCCGAGACGCCGTCGCCGCCGCGAAGAAGGCCGCCCCCGCCTGGCGCGCGATGTCCTTCGACGACCGCGCCGCGATCCTGCTGCGCGCCGCCGAGCTGCTGTCGGGCCCCTGGCGCGCGACCATCAACGCCGCCACGATGCTCGGCCAGTCCAAGACGATCCAGCAGGCCGAGATCGACGCCGCCTGTGAGCTCATCGACTTCTGGCGCTTCAACGTCTCCTACGCCCGTGAGCTGATCTCGCAGCAGCCGCTGAGCGTCAAGGGCGTGTGGAACCGCATGGAGCAGCGCCCGCTCGAGGGGTTCGTCTACGCGGTCACTCCGTTCAACTTCACCGCCATCGCCGGCAACCTGCCGACCGCGCCCGCCCTCATGGGCAACGTCGTGGTCTGGAAACCCTCCCCGACGCAGCAGTTCGCCGCCGAGCTGACCATGCGCATGCTGGAGGAGGCCGGTATGCCGCCCGGTGTCATCAACATGGTCACCGGTGACGGTCGCGCGGTCTCCGACATCACCCTGAACGACCCCGACCTGGCCGGCGTGCACTTCACCGGCTCCACCGGCACGTTCCAGCACCTGTGGAAGAGCGTGGGCGAGAACATCGCCTCCTACCGCTCCTACCCGCGCATCGTCGGTGAGACCGGCGGCAAGGACTTCATCGTCGCCCACTCCTCGGCCGACCCGGAGGTGGTGCGCACCGCGATCGTGCGCGGTGCCTTCGAGTACCAGGGACAGAAGTGCTCGGCCGCCTCGCGGGCCTTCGTCGCCCGTTCGGTGTGGGAGCAGATGCGCGACGGCCTGGTCGCCGAGACCGAGGCCCTCAGCATGGGCGACGTCTCGGACCTGTCGAACTTCGTGGGCGCCGTCATCGACCGCCGCTCCTTCGACAAGCTCAGCCGGGTGCTGGAGGAGGCCGAGGCCGACCCGACCCTGAAGGTCATCGCGGGCGGTACCGCCGACGACTCCGTCGGGTACTTCGTGCGCCCGACCATCATCGAGGGCACCGACCCCTCCAACGACGTCTTCAGCACCGAGTACTTCGGCCCGATCGTGGCCGTGCACGTCTTCGAGGACGCCGAGTACGAGGAGATCCTCGAGACCGTCGACCAGGGTTCGGCCTATGCCCTGACCGGTGCCGTCATCGCCCGCGACCGCGGGGCCGTGGCCAAGGCCGAGGAGGCGCTGCGCTTCACTGCCGGCAACTTCTACATCAACGACCGGCCCACCGGCTCCATCGTCGGTCAGCAGCCCTTCGGCGGTGCCCGGGCCTCCGGTACCAACGACAAGGCCGGTTCGGCACAGAACCTGGCGCGCTGGTCCAGCCCGCGTGCGGTGAAGGAGACCTTCGTCGCCGCGACGAAGTCCTCCTACCCGCACCAGGAGTCCTAGGACCGCCGTCCCGGTGCCCCCTCCGCCGTCCTGAGGGGGCACCGGTCCCGGGCGGACGCGCGGCCCCGGCCCCGCGTCCGCCCGCCGCCCCCCGTAGGAATCCACGGGGCGGCTCTGTTCCGCCGCCCCCACCGGCCGCGCCGGCCCATCGGCTCGCGCACGTCTTCCTCGAGGTCGCCATGCTTCGCAAACCCCTGCTGCTCGCCGCCCGGTCGCAGACCGCGCGGACCGTCGTCGAGCGCACCCCCATGACCCGCGCCATGGTCGAGCGCTTCGTGGCCGGTGCCGACCTGGAGAGCGCCCTTCCGACCGTGGCCGAGGTGACCACGGACCGGCACGTGACCCTGGACCACCTGGGCGAGGACACCTCCGACCGGGCCCAGGCCACCGCGACCGTCAACGCCTACGAGGGGCTGCTCGCCGCGCTGGGCGAGGCCGGGCTGGCCCAGCGTGCGGAGGTCTCGGTCAAGCTGTCGGCGGTCGGCCAGTTCCTCGGCGGCGACGGTGAGCAGATCGCCCTGGACAACGCCCGGCGCATCGCCGAGGCCGCCAAGGCGGTGGGCACCACGGTGACCCTCGACATGGAGGACCACACCACGGTCGACTCCACGTTGGGGATCCTGCGTGAGCTGCGTGCGGACTTCCCGTTCGTGGGCGCGGTCCTGCAGGCCTACCTGTACCGGACCGAGGCCGACTGCAGGGACCTGAGCAACGCCGGTTCCCGGGTGCGCTTGTGCAAGGGCGCCTACGACGAACCGGCCTCCGTGGCCTACCGCGACAAGCACGAGGTCGACCGGGCCTACGTGCGGGCGCTGCGCATCCTCATGGAGGGCGACGGCTACCCCATGGTGGCCACGCACGACCCCCGTATGGTCGCCATCGCCGGTGAGCTGGCCGCCGCCGCGGGCCGCTCCGCCGACGACCACGAGTACCAGATGCTCTTCGGGATCCGGGAGAAGGAACAGGCCCGCCTGGCCGCCGAGGGCCGGACGATGCGGGTGTACGTGCCTTACGGGACCGAGTGGTTCGGCTACTACATGCGCCGCCTGGCCGAGCGCCCCGCGAACATGCTCTTCCTGGCGCGCTCGCTGCTGACACGCAGCTGAGACGGGTGGGCCGGCCTTCGACACGTGTCCCGGAGGCGGGCCGGGGCGGAACTCGTGATCGTGCCCGTGCGTTACTTTGTGGGCATCAATCCACGCAGGAAAGGCCTGAACCGAACATGCGAATGCGCAGTTCCAACCCCGCGGTGAAGCGGGCGCTCGAGCAGCACGCCGGGCAGGCTCAGGGAGCCGGCTACCAGCAGGGCCACCCCCAACAGAGCTACCCGCAGCAGGGCTACCCGGCCGCGCCCCCGCAGGTCGGCACCGCCCCCATGACGATCGACGACGTGGTCGTCCGCACGGGCATGTCGCTGGGCGTCGTCGTCCTGCTGGCCGTCGTGAACTACTTCACGTACATGTCCAGCCCCGGCCTGGCCATGGGCCTGACACTGGTCGGCGCGCTGGGCGGTCTGGTCCTCGGCCTGGTCATCGCGTTCAAGAACATGACCAATCCGGTCGCGATCCTGGCCTACTCCGCCCTCGAGGGCCTGCTCGTCGGCGGTATCTCCGCCGTCCTGGCGATGTCGGTGGCCCCCGGCGGCGACGGCACCCTCATCACCCAGGCGGTCGTGGCGACCGTCGCGGTGTTCGGGGTCATGCTGGCCCTGTACAAGTTCCGGATCATCAAGGTCACCGACGGCTTCGTGAAGGCCGTGACCTACGCCGCACTGGCCGCCGGTGCGCTGATCCTGGTCAACTTCCTCGCCAGCTTCTTCCTCCCCGGCGGCCTCGGGCTGCGCGAGCCCAGCTTCCTGGGCCTGGGCATCGGCCTGGTGTTCGTGGTCATCGCGGCCCTGACGCTGGCCATCGAGTTCCGCGGGATCGAGGAGGGTATCCAGGCGGGCGTGCCCAACCAGTTCGCCTGGCAGTTCGCCTTCGGCCTGACGGTCTCCCTCGTCTGGCTCTACATCGAGATCCTCCGTCTCCTGTGGATGCTCAAGATGATGTTCGACGAGTAGTCGTCGTGCACCGGGGCGCGTTCCCCCCGCACACGGAGAAGGGGTCACCCCCGGGCATCGGCCCGGGGGTGACCCCTTCTCCGTAGGACGGTGTGGCCGGCCGGCTCAGGTGGCCCCGCCCCGTGGGACCGGGATGGACCTGTCGCGCCGCCTGCGGTCGTACTCGGTGACGATGGCCTGTGCGTACCAGTGGGGCAGCTCGTACTCGTCCGCGAGCCAGCGGGACCGTTCCGAGCGCTTGACCAGCCCCGGCCCCCGATCGAGCGCCGCGAACCACTCGTGGAGTCCGCGCCCGGTGACGGTCGGGACACGTTCGACGAGCTTGGCGTGGATCTCCGGCGAGTGGGTTACCGGCATAGGCACCTCCGACAGTGCGTAGAGATCATGCACGTACCTGCGACCCTGCACCAGGATCACGGTTCGGACAAGACCTGGTCACCAGCTTTTACCTCGCCCGGGGTGGAAGATGTCGCTTCATCCCGGTACGGGATGGAAATGACGGAGGGCCCGGCGCTGTCCAGCGCCGGGCCCCCATACTCGCGCGGGCGGTCCCGGTTCAGTTGAGGCGCTCGAAGACCGCGGCCATGCCCTGGCCGCCACCCACGCACATGGTCTCCAGACCGAACGTCTTGTCGTGGAACTGGAGGCCGTTGAGCAGAGTGCCGGTGATGCGGGCACCGGTGCTGCCGAACGGGTGGCCCACGGCGATGGCGCCGCCGTTGACGTTGAGCTTCGAGTCGATGTCCACGCCGAGCTGGTCGGCCGAGGGCAGCACCTGGGCGGCGAAGGCCTCGTTGATCTCGACCAGGTCGATGTCGCCGGCGGACATGTTGGCGCGGGCCAGAGCCTGCTTGGAGGCCTCGACCGGGCCCAGGCCCATGATCTCCGGGCTCAGGCCGGTCACACCGGTGGAGACGATGCGCGCCAGCGGGGTCAGGCCGAGCTGCTTGGCCTTGGTGTCGCTCATGATGACCAGCGCGGAGGCGCCGTCGTTGAGCGGGCAGGCGTTGCCGGCGGTGATGGTGCCGTCGGGGCGGAACACCGGCTGCAGCTGGGAGACCTTCTCGTAGGTCGTGCCGCGGCGGATGCCGTCGTCGGTGGAGGCCACGGAGCCGTCGGGCAGCGTGATCGGGGCGATCTCACGCTCCCAGAAACCGTTGTCCAGGGACTTCTCGGCGAGGTTCTGCGAACGGACGGCGAACTCGTCCTGGCGCTCGCGGGAGATCCCGGTGATATGGGCGACGTTCTCGGCGGTCTGGCCCATCGCGATGTAGGGGTCGGGAAGCTTGCCGTCCTCGCGCGGATCGGTCCAGGCCCCGGCCCCGCCCTCGGCGCGCTCGGCGGTACGGGCCTTGGCGTCGTCGAAGGCCGGGTTCTCGTTCTGGGGGTTGTCGCTGCTGCCGTGCGCGAAGCGGCTCACGGTCTCCACACCGGCGGAGACGAAGACGTCGCCCTCGCCCGCCTTGATGGCGTGGTAGGCCATGCGGGTGGTCTGCAGCGACGAGGAGCAGTAGCGGGTGACGGTGGTTCCCGGGACGGAGTCCAGACCCATCTGGACAGCGATGATGCGGGCCATGTTGAAGCCCTGCTCACCGCCGGGGAGGCCGCACCCGAGCATGAGGTCGTCGATGTTCTCGGGGGCGAGCTCGGGGACCTTGGCCAGCGCGGCGCCGATCACCTGGCTGGTCAGGTCGTCGGGGCGCATGTCCTTGAGTGAACCCTTGAAGGCACGGCCGATCGGGGAACGCGCGGTGGCGACGATGACTGCTTCGGGCATGTTCTTCGTCCTCTGTGATGGTGCCGTGGTGCGGGACCGGGGACGGCGCCTGCCGTGGCGCCCGGCCCCGAACATGACTTGTTACTCACCAGTTAATCGCTCCTGCGTCATCTCGTACCACCCGGGGTCCGGCTAGGNTAGGCGCGCCCTCGGCGGACCCGCCCCGGGAAGCGCGTCGGAACGGCAGACGCACCCTGGTGATCCAGCGTCCGCGCAAGGGGCGTTCCTCCTCGGTGGGCTCCAAGGGGGAGACCTCGGTCCCGGCGGTCTCGGCGGCCACCACTGCGGCGCGGTCGGCCGGGAGGAGCCCCTCGCCGGCGCTCCGGGACTCCACCGGGTCCGGCAGCAGACCCAGGGCCGCGCACGCCGAGGGCAGCACGGACAGGGCTGCTTGGGCGTACCCGGCCGCCGAGGGGTGGAAGTGGTCGGGCCCGAACATCGTCGTGGGGTCGGCGGTGAACTCGCCGGAGAGCACGTCGCTCATGGAGAGGGTGCGGCCGCCGGCCTCGGTGACCGCGATGGTCTGCGCGGCCGCCAGCTGCCGGGAGGCGCGCCGGGCCACCGAACGCAGCGGCCAGCCGATGGGGCGCACGGTCCCCAGGTCCGGGCAGGTGGCCACGACCACCTCGGTTCCGAGGCCCACGAGTGCCTCGGTCGTCGCCCGCAAGTGGGAGACGGCCTCGTTGGGACTCACGCGCCGGATGACGTCGTTGGCGCCGATGAAGATCACGGCCAGGTCGTACGGGCTCCGGCCCTCGCCGGCCCCGGCGCGTTCCCTCTGCCGTTCGAGGTCGGCGGAGGTCGCGCCGGGCACCGCGGTGCAGCGCAGCAGTACCGGGCGTTCGGCGGCGGCCGAGATCCCGCGCGCCAGTACGGTCCCCGGTGTCTGGGCGGCCTCCTCCACGGCGAACCCGGCCGCGGTGGAGTCGCCGGCCATGAGCATCCGGATCGGGGGCCCCGCGCCCCCGCCGTGCGTGCCGTCGACCCGGGGACGCGCCCAACGGACTCTGCCGATGGCGTTGCGCGCGAGTCTGGCCTGGAGGTGCAGCAGTGCGACCGTGCCTGCCCCGACGAGGGTGAGACCGCCCCCGCCGAACGCGGTGGCGGCGGCGATGCGGCGTGCGCGCGCGGCACGGAGCATGGGCCACTCCTGAAGCGTTGTGGACCCGCCGTGCCCCCGGCGGTCCGGTCCCCATCGAGATTACCGTCGGTGAACAATCCGGTCACGTCACGGCGCGGTGGACAAGTGCGGCCCGCGGGTCAGCGAAGTCGGACGTGTGCGTGATCTTCGCCTGCTCACCGGTGGGGGCGGTGCCGGAATNGCACCGGCCGGACAGCGGACCGAGAACCCGGCCGCCACGACGCAACGACGCGAGGGAGCAGCCAAGTGCGGGTACACGACTCACTGATCGACATGGTGGGGAACACCCCGCTCGTCCGCCTGAAGAAGGTCACCGAGGCCTTGGGGCCGAATGCGCCGACGGTGCTGGCCAAGATCGAATACTTCAACCCCGGCGGTTCGGTCAAGGACCGTATCGCTCTGCGCATGGTCGAGGCGGCCGAGAAGAGTGGTGCCCTCAAGCCCGGAGGGACCATCGTGGAGCCCACCTCCGGCAACACCGGGATCGGCCTGGCGATGATCGCCCAGGAGAAGGGCTACCGGTGCGTGTTCGTGTGTCCCGACAAGGTCGGTCCGGACAAGCTCTCGGTGCTGCGGGCCTACGGTGCCGAGGTCGTGGTCTGCCCGACGACGGTGGCGCCCGACCACCCCGAGTCCTACTACTCGGTCTCGGACCGTCTGGCCTCGGAGCTCCCCGGAGCCTGGAAGCCGAACCAGTACGAGAACATGAACAACCCCGAGTCGCACTACCACGACACCGGGCCGGAGATCTGGGAGCAGACCGACGGGCGCCTCACACACTTCGTGGCGGGCATCGGAACCGGCGGCACCATCAGCGGTACCGGGCGCTACCTCAAGGAGGCCTCCGAGGGCCGCGTGCAGATCGTGGGTGCCGACCCCGAGGGTTCGGTCTACTCGGGCGGGTCGGGCCGCCCCTACCTGGTCGAGGGTGTCGGTGAGGACATCTGGCCCGGCACCTACGACACCTCCGTGTGCGACGACATCGTCGCGGTCAGTGACAAGGAGTCCTTCCTCATGACCCGCCGCCTGGCCAAGGAGGAGGCTCTCCTGGTCGGCGGCTCCTGCGGCCTGGCCGTGGAGGCGGCGCTGCGGGTGGCCAAGGACGCGGGTCCCGAGGACGTGATCGTCGTGCTGTTGCCCGACGGCGGGCGCGGTTACCTCGGCAAGATCTTCAACGACGAGTGGATGGCCGACTACGGGTTCCTGTCCGCACACACCGAGGAGGCCACCGCCGGGGACGTGCTGGGTGCCAAGAACGGCGAGATGCCCGACTTCGTGCACACCCACCCCGACGAGACGGTCGGTACCGCGGTGGCGATCATGCGCGAGTACGGCGTCTCCCAGCTGCCGGTGATGAAGGAGGAACCCCCGGTCATGGCGGCCGAGGTCGTCGGATCGATCGCAGAGCGCGACATGCTCGATGCGCTCTTCGAGGGGCGCGCCCAGCTCCCCGACCCGGTCGAGGCGCACATGGGCCGCCCGTTGCCCACGGTCGGCATGGGCGAGCCGGTCAGCGACTGCGCGCGTCTGCTGCGCACCGCGGGCGCGCTCGTGGTGCTGCGTGACGGCAAGCCCCTGGGGATCCTGACCCGCCAGGACCTGCTCGCGCACATGTCCGTGTCCTGATCCGTCAGGGCCGAGGCCCCCGCACGCGGCCCCTTTCCGGGGCTGCGGCGGGGGTCTTCTGCGTTCGTGGTGTCCGTGCAGACGGGGAGGGGAAGCGCACGGAACCGAGCGGGGTTCGGGCCCCGCTTCCGGTGAATGGGACGAAGCATCGCATACTCGTACGACTGCTAATGTTCGCGACGGTATTACTTGCGGGTAGCTCAAGGGGGTCGGCGTGCGGAGGCTGATGTCGTGGATCATTCGCACCCTCTGGTCATATGCGCGGAGCAGCGCAGAGGTCCGCTCGGACACCCGCGCCGCACGCAGGTTCGCACGTTTCGGCGAGGGTTCGGCGATCGCTTTCCCCACCGCGACCCTGTACGGGGAACCCTGGATCGAGATCGGCGTACACACGGTGCTGGGCGGTGACATCACCCTGGCCGCCGGAATGGGGCCCGGCTACGACCTGGGACCCGAGACCGTGGTGCGCATCGGATCGGNCGTCTCCCCCGGCCCCTACGTCTACATCACCGACCAGAACCACTCCTACGCCGACACCGACGTGCCCATCGGCCTGCAGTGGCCGGTCGACGACCCGGTCAGCATCGGCCCGGGGACGTGGCTGGGCGCCAACTCCGTGGTCCTGCCCGGTGTGCACCTGGGCCGCAACTGCGTCGTGGCCGCCGGCACCGTCGTGCGCCCGGGTGCCTACGCCGACCACAGTGTCATCGCCGGTATCCCCGGCAGGGTCGTTCGTACCTACGACGACGAGCTGGGCTGGGAGCCGCCGCTCAAGGAGGCCGGTGTCCCCACCCGGGTGCCCACCCCTTCCACGGGCCTGACGTCCGGGGTGCCCGCCGATCCGCCCGACCCCGGTTCGGCGACCCGCTTCCCGCCCGCGTAGGAAGCGGCCGGTCGGTGGCTGGGCCGGGGGCGCCGGCGGTGACGGTCCTGGCTCCGGCCGCAGGAACCGCCGCGTACGGGCGTCCGCATACCGAGACCGGCCTGGTGAAGGCGGGGCCCGAGTGGCCCGGGGCGGCTATGGTGGGCCCATGAAGTTCGACGGGTTTGAGACACTGGCCATCCACGCGGGCCAGGAGCCGGAGGCGGGCACCGGGGCCGTGGTGGTGCCGATCTACCAGACCAGTACCTACGCCCAGGACGGCGTGGGCGGTCTGCGCCAGGGATACGAGTACTCACGCACGGGCAACCCCACGCGTGCCGCGCTGGAGGAGTGCCTGGCCGCTCTGGAGAAGGGCGTGCGCGGCCTCGCCTTCGCCTCCGGCATGGCCGCCGAGGACACCCTCATGCGTACGGTCCTCTCGCCCGGCGACCACATGATCATCCCCGGCGACGCCTACGGCGGTACCTTCCGCCTGGTCTCCAAGGTCGTGGAACGCTGGGGCGTGAGCTGGGACGCGGTCGACCAGACCGACCCCGAGGCCGTGCGCGCGGCGATGCGGCCCGAGACCAAGATGGTCCTGACCGAGACGCCCACCAACCCGCTGCTCAACATCACCGACCTCGAGACGGTCGCGCAGATCGCCCACGACGGCGGTGCCCTGCACGTGGTGGACAACACCTTCGCCTCGCCCTACCTGCAGCAGCCGTTGACCCTGGGCGCGGACGTGGTCGTGCACTCGACCACCAAGTACGTGGGCGGGCACTCCGACGTGGTCGGGGGTGCGCTCGTGGTCGCAGACGCCGGGCTGGGTGAGCGCCTGGCCTTCCACCAGAACACCATGGGGGCGACCCCCGGGGCGTTCGACTCCTGGCTGACCCTGCGCGGGGCCAAGACCCTGGGTGTGCGCATGGACCGCCACAGCGCCAACGCCGAGAAGATCGTGGAGGCTCTGGAAGGGCACCCGGCGGTGCGCAAGGTCTTCTACCCGGGGCTGGACACCCACCCGGGCCACAAGGTCGCCGAACGGCAGATGCGTTCCTTCGGCGGCATGGTCTCCTTCGCCGTTCACGGTGGGGAGAAGGCCGCGCTGGAGCTGTGCGAGCGCACCGAAGTCTTCATCCTGGGCGAGTCCCTGGGCGGTGTGGAGTCGCTGATCGAGCACCCCGGCCGCATGACCCACGCCTCCACCGCGGGGTCGGCCCTGGAGGTGCCGTCGGACCTGGTGCGCCTGTCGGTGGGGATCGAGTCCGCCGACGACCTGATCGCCGACCTGACGGGGGCCCTGGAGGGCTGAGGCGCAGGGGAGCGCCGAAAGAGGATGATCGGGGGCCGAGGGCCTCCGGACGAACAGACGGGGTCGTGCGCCGGGCGCACGGCCCCGACCCGTGTCCGGTCTCTTCGCGGGCGGGGGTCAGAACACGGTGGGTGCGCGTTCCGCTCCGTGCCCGTCCGCGTCGTCGGAGTCGTCGGAGGAGGGGCCGTAGTATCCCAGCCCCACGACTCGGCTGCCGGTGCGCGAGAGCCGGCTGTGCTCGTCCTCGTCGCGGAGGGCGCGGTAGCCGCTGAACCTGTCCTGACGCTGGATGCCGATGGACACGGCCAGGAAGAACACGGCGGACAGGCCCATGAGCACCAGGCCGGTGACGGCGATCAGTACGAAGATCATGTTTGCTCCTCTCGGGTCGGGGCCTCACTCGGTCGGGGGCCACTTGGGCGGCGCCGTGCGGGGGATGTGGGGCCGGGATCGGTCGAGTGCACGACCGGGTCGGCGGCTCATCGGGCTTCCCCCTCCCTTCTGCTCATCGGTGTCTGTGTACGCACGGTGATGCTGCTCTAGGATGGTCCGGTGGAACCGGTTGATCCGGTTCTGCGGTTGAAGTGCTTAACTTGTTGGTACAGGTTGTGTGAGTGGGGCCATACCCCCGGAGGAGCGTGGTCATGCGGGCCGAGAGCAGATATCGACAGATCGCCCGCTCACTGCGCCGCGACATCCAGGAGGGCCGCCTGGCGCGCGGGGACCGCCTGCCCTCCGAGAAACGGCTCGAGCTGGACTTCGACGCCTCCCGCAACACCGTCCGGCTCGCCCTGGGCATGCTGCGCAACCAGGGACTCGTCGTCAGCAGGCCCGGCCGGGGGCACTTCGTGCAGGACATCGTCCCCGAGACTTTCCACGCCACCCGCACCACCGGAAGCCCCGAGGGCCTCAACGAGTCTGGGCTGAAGGGCCAGGTCCTGGAAGAACTCCAACTCCTCAGCGCCACACCCGACCTCGCCGGGCGCCTGCGCGTGACCGAGGGTTCCATGGTCGTCGTCCGCCGTATGTACCGGTTCTCCGGCGAGACCTCGGTGTCGGTCAGCTCGGCGTACTACCCCGCGGACCTCGCCGAGGACACCGCGCTCATGCTGCCCGAGAACCTCGGCAGCGCCCTGTCGGTCCTGAAGGCGCACGGCCACTGCCAGTCCGGCTACGTCGACGAGCTCACCACCCGCATGCCCACCCCGCAGGAGGGCACCCGGCTCGAGCTCCCGCCCGGGGTGCCGGTCCTGGAGGTCCACCGAACCGACTACTCCGAGGACCGCGCCCTCCGCATGGTCCACACCGTCTACGCGGGCCACAGCATCCGCTACCAGTTCGAACACGGCGATGTCGCCGCTTACCACCGGGACTGAGAGCACACATGAGCACGTCGAGGAAGACCGAGGTCGCCGACCGTCTGCGCGAGGCCCTGAGCCAGGGGCGCTACGGACCCGGGCAGCGCCTGCCCGGCGAGGACGAGGTCGCACGCGATCTCGGCGTCTCCAAGGCCACCGCCCGCCTGGGCATGCGCATCCTCCAGGAGGAAGGGCGGTTGCAGATCGTCGCCGGGCGCGGCGCCTTCGCCTCCGACCACCGGCCCGCCCTGCACCTGGCCGCGCCCGGACCCGGGGGCACCGACTCCGAGCGTTTCGCCGAGGGCTACCGCGAGCACGTACGCCGCGCCGGCTACGGGCCGGTGGAGGAGCAGACCAAGGTCGGCCTCGACACCTTGCGCGCCCGCATCGCCAAACGCCTCTACGGGACGGACGGCGGTGACGCGGGCCCGGGCGGACTCGTCGTCGTGCGCTCCTCACGCCGTTACGTCCAGGGCACGCTCTGGCAGACCCAGACCACCTGGTTCCCCTACGACATCGCCCGCGACACCCCGCTCATGGCACCCGAGCCCATCGACCGCGGCATCGACGTGGTGCTGGCCGAACACGGCCACCACGAGAGCCGGCACTGGGACGTCGTCGGCGCGCGCATGCCCGACTCGGAGGAGGCGCGGGACTACGACGTGGGGCCGGGTATCCCGCTCCTGGTGCAGGAACGTGTCGGCAACACCGAGGAACGGGCAGTGCGCTGGACCGAGACCGTCATGCCCGCCCACCGGCACCAACTTCTCTACGCCGGGGGAGAGGTCCCGGAGGACCTGATCGACCGGGCCTCCCGCCTCAACGTCTTCGACCCCTGACCGTCCGCGACGAGCACCCGACAGCACGCCGGGAGGGCCGGACCGCACACCGAGTGCCCTCGGTCGGCCGGTCCGCCACGGGCCCGGCCGTCAGTGGGCCGCGCGGAACCGGTCCAACAGCAGCGGTCCCAGCTCACCGCCGTCGGCGCGCACCACGCGCACACCCCGGCGGCGGGCCACCAGATCACCGAAGGCCCGCAGCCGGGGATCCTCGGCGAGCAGGAAGAACGTCACCTCCGCGCCGTCGCGCAACACCGCGTCCAACTCCCCGACCGTGGCCTCCACCGTGCGCGGGCCGGCCGGCCACGAGAACCGGGGATCACCGTCGGCCCCGGTGTGCGCGGTCGGTTCGCCGTCGGTGACCACCATGACGTGGCGGTGCAGGTCCGGATGGCGTGCGAGGTGGCCCCGCGCCAGCCGCAGCGCCTGATGCAGGTTGGTGCCGGGCACCCGCCCCCATCCGTGGGCGACCAGCGATCCCGGGGTCATCTCCCGGGCCACCTCACCGAAACCCACCAGCTGGAGCCGGTCCTCGGGATAGCGGGAGCCGACCAGGGAGTGCAGCGCCAGCGCGGTCCTGGTCGCGCTCTCGTGCAGCTCACGCGTGGCCATCGAGTGCGACAGGTCCACCAGGAGCGAGACCGCCGAGGACGCCGCGGGCTCGGTGCCCGCCGTCCGTACGTCCTCCGCACGCAGGGCCTCGTTCCGGCCACGGCCCTCGGCCCGCCGCAGGGTCGCCGCGCGCACGGTGGCCACCGCGTCCACGACACTGCCGGGCGCCGCCGCGCGGGCCGTGCCGTCCGGTTCGCCGTCCCGGTGGCCGCCGCGGTGGGAACCGCTCCCACGCCCGCGCCGTGCACGTTCGACGTCGCGCAGGGCGACATCGGCCAAACGGCGCAGCTCCCGCGGGGACAGGGTGTGGTCGGCTGCGTCCAACCGGTCGGCCGCCTCCCTCCCCGGGGACCCGAGGATCCGGGCGAGCAGACGCGGGTCGAGGTCGGTGACCGCCACCCGGTCGCCGTCGCCGTAGCGCACCAAGGCCTTCTCCGCGGCCGCCAGCGCCATCCGGTCGGCCTCGTCCCCGACCTCGGCGGCCTCCACGAGAGCGAGCAGCTCCCGGGACGCGGCCACGGCTTCTTCCGGGGGAGGGTCGGGTTCGGCCAACGGGTCGGGGCCACCCAGGTACTCCCGGTAGCGGAACCTCACACGCACCGCCTCTGTGCTCGGGGGGTCGTCCGTCCCTGTGATCCCCTCCCGGCACTGCGGCGAACCGTCCGAGGCGCCCCTTTTGTGCACAGCGCCGGAACGGCCGGGACCGATCAGAACCGGTAGGTGCCGCCCTCGGCCCGGGTGTCCTTCGACAGGCGCCGCTCCAGGTACAGCCCCTCCAACGCCAGCTCCAGGACGGCGGCGGCCAGCCCGGGCCCGGGCGGGCCGTCCTCGGCCTCGGGCGCGGCCGTCTCGATCATCGCTGCGAGTCCCGGGACCGGGCCCACTTCCTCCAGCAGGGCGGAGGCACCCACGAGGTCGCCCGACTCCACCGTGGCGCCCCCGGAGAAACGCTCGGTCAGCGGTCCCAGATCGAGGTGGCCCAGGCGTGCCCGGTAGACCTCGGAGACGGCCCGGCGCAGCAGTGCGTGCAGCAGCTCGGTGCCCTCCTCCTGCGCTCCGAGCTCGAACTCGACCTTGCCCAGCACCGGCTCGACCACGGACGGCAGGTCGGCGACCCGGGCCACCGGTGCCTCCTCCCCGGACACGGCCGCGCGCCGCAGGGCCGAGGCGGCCGCGGTCTCGGCGGCGGCGACGGAGAAACGGACCGATACCCCCGAGCGCGGATCGACCTTCTTGTGCCGGCGCACCAGGCGGGTGAAGCGGGCGACGGCCTCCAGGAGGTGGGCGGGCACGACCGTGCCGTCGGACAGGTCGGCCTCCTGGCGGATCAGTGCGATCTCGTCCGCCTCACGGGTGGGGTAATGGGTGCGCACCTGGGAACCGAAGCGGTCCTTGAGCGGGGTGACGATCCGTCCCCGGCTCGTGTAGTCCTCCGGATTGGCGCTGGCCACCAGCAGCAGGTCCAGGGGCAGGCGCAGGTCGTACCCGCGCACCTGCACGCCGCGTTCCTCCAGTACGTCGAAGAGGGCCACCTGTACCCGCGGGGCCAGGTCGGGAAGTTCGTTGAGGCAGAACACCCCGCGGTTGGCGCGGGGTACCAGGCCGTGGTGCAGGGTCTCCGGGTCCCCCAGGGAACGGCCCTCGGCCAGGCGCGCGGGATCCACGTCGCCGACGAGTTCGCCGACGCCGGTGTCGGGGGTGGCGAGCTTCTCGGTGAAACGGTGGGAGCGGTGCAGCCAGGCCACCGGCAGGTCCTCGCCCTCCGGCCCGGTCCGGCGGCGGCAGGTCGGGCACACCGGCGCGTAGGGGTGGTCGTTGACGGGGCAGCCCTCGACGACCGGGGTCCATTCGTCCAGCAGCCCCGTCAGGCAGCGCAGGAGCCGGCTCTTGCCCTGGCCCCGCTCGCCCAGCAGCACCACGTCGTGGCCGGCCAACAGCGCGCGTTCCAGCGCGGGCAGGACCGTGTCGTCGAACCCGTGCACCCCGGGGAAGCGCGGGGTGCCCTCGGCCATGTGCCGCACGAGGTTCTCGCGTACTTCCGCGGCCACCGGACGCCTGATGTGCCCGGAGGCGCGCAGTTCCGCGAGCGTGCGCGGGAGTCCGTGCGTCGGGGGCGCCGGGGAGCCGTACGATGAGGGCCCGTTCGTGGGAGGGGAAACGTCACTCACTCCTCGAACCTATCCGCCGTGCGGGCAGATCGATCAACGAAGAGATGTCGGGAGCGCGGCTGGGTGGAAGAATGGACGAGGACGTGGACTCTGTGGCCGGTCGAGGGGCCGGCGGGAGACGGGGGTGTCAGCAGGTGGCTCGGTTCGGCGATGCACTGACAACGGGGGCCGACCTCGTGAACGCGGCCGAACGCGCCGTCACGGGTGCTTTGGAACAGGTCGAGGGCCCCGTGGACCTGGTCTGCTTCTTCGTCTCCGGCCCCGACCCCGAAGAGGTCACCCTCGCCGGCAAACGGGTCATGGAGATCGCCGGCGACGCCACGACCCTGGGCTGCTCGGCCACGGGGGTCATCGGCGGCGGCCGCGGTGTGGAGGGCCAGGGCGCGGTCAGTGTCTGGTGCGCGAGCCTGCCCGACGTGGGCCTGACCCCGTTCCGTCTGGACACCGTCGTGGAGGGCGACCACCTGGCCGTGGTCGGTATGCGCGAGCCCGACGCCACCGACCGCGTCGCGATCATGCTCGCCAACCCCTACGAGTTCCCCACCCAGGCGTTCGTGCGCGAGACCACCGACGCCCTCGACGGTCTCCCGGTCGTGGGCGGGATGGCCGACGGGATGCGTGGTGAGGAGTCGGTGCGCCTGTTCTGCGACGGCGAGGTCGCCGAGAACGGTGCGATCGGCGTTCTGCTCGGCGGCGTCGGAGTCCTGGGGACCGTGGTCAGCCAGGGGTGCCGGCCCATCGGCCAGAACATGACCGTCACCAAGGCCGAGGGCAACGTGCTCCTGGAACTGGCGGGCAGCAGTGCCTACGGCAAGCTCGAGGAGCTCGTGGAGTCGCTGTCGGAGGAGGACCGCCTCCTCGCGGCGCGGGGCCTGCACATCGGTGTGGCGATGGACGAGTACGCCGACCAGCACGACCAGGGCGACTTCCTGGTGCGCACCCTGGCGGGGGCCGAACCGGACACGGGCGCGCTCACCGTCGGCGACATGGTCGAGGTCGGCCAGACGGTGCGTTTCCAGGTGCGCGACGCCGGCACCGCCGACGAGGACTTCGCCGAGCGCCTGGCCGAGTTCGGTGAACGCCACCGGGTGGGCGCGGGGCTGCTGTTCTCCTGCAACGGGCGCGGAGAGGCGATGTTCCCGCATCCGGACCACGACCCGCTCGCTGTGCGCCGGGCGCTGGGTGACGGCGCGGTCGCGGGTTTCTTCGCGGCGGGGGAGATCGGCCCGGTCGGCGGGGTCAACCACGTGCACACCTTTACCGCCTGTTTGCTGGCATTCGCCCCTTGATGTCCGTTCCGGACCTTAATCCGGACTTTTGCCCCCTCATCGACAACACCTTGACGTTCGTTCCTTGAGTGGGCCTTCGCCAGAATACTTACTGAGAGTGTTTATTTTTCGTACTCTGCGTGTTTTCTGGGGAAGGTTTCCATGTCGAACCACCGGTGCGGCCGCCCCGCGGCCCGGACCCTGGCCGCCCTGGGGGCTGCGGCCCTGCTCTCCCCCTCGGCCCCCGCGACCGCGTACGCCGAGGAGGGCCGGTTCGACCAGGAGCTCGTCTCCGGCGACCTCGTCGGCCTCACCGCGGACGAGACGGGACTGCGTGTGGAGGAGAGCCGGGCCCAGCGCGGTGAGGGCGCCTCCCTGTCCCGCAGGGACACCGGCCTGCCGTACGGGATCGCGGTCTTTGCCGGCCGCCCCTTGGCGGAAGCCACCGACAGCCTCGACGTCCGTCCCGATACCGACGGCGACACCCGTGACCTGCGTATCGAAGCGCGTGGCATGCGCGTCGACGGTATGTGGACCGAATGGCGCACCATCCCCGGGAGAGGCGGCCGGGTGAGCCTGCCCCGGGACGTGGACGAGGTGCAACTGCGCGTGGAGGTCGAGGGCACCGACAGCGCCCTCACCGGACTGGAGGTGCGTCCCCTGCCCTCCACAGGGACCGGCCCCGGAGGCGACGGGGAGCTCGGGGAGCCCGAGGGCCCCTCCGGCCCCGAGCCCTACTCCGCCCGCCTGTTCGCCACCCGCATCGGGCTGGTGGGGGAGAGGACCGCCAACGGCCACGTCGTCGCCCCCGACGACCACTTCGCGGCCCTGCCCTCGCGCCGGGGGCTGGCCGCCCGCGGCGGCGGAGAGTACACCGTGCGGGTCTGCACCACCGGCGAGTTCGGCCCCGGCGCCGTGGGCGACCCCCGCACCCACGACCCGCGGTGTGCCTACGTTCCCGTGTGGGACGTGGGCCCCTGGAACATCACCGACGATCACTGGAACGAGGACCGCGAGTCCTGGGGCGACCTCGACCGCGGCCTTCCCCAGGCCCAGGCCGCCTACACCGCGGGCCACAACGGCGGCCTCGACGGGTTCGGCCGCCGCGTCGCCAACCCCGCCGGCATCGACCTCGCCGACGGCGCCTTCCACGGACTGCAGATGCCCACCAACGGGTGGGTCGAGGTCGACTACCTGTGGACCGGCGACCACGGCCACCGCGCCGAGATCGCCACCGGGACCGGCAGGGAACCCGTGCCCGTCCACGAAGGGCCGGGAGCCGGATACGACACTGCCGGTCTGGCCGCGGCCGGGGCCGTCGTCGACGTGCACTGCTCCGTCCCCGGCGGGCAGGCCTACGGCCCCGACGGAACCGCCCGCACGTGGTACCGCATCGGCGAGGACCACTACGTCCCGGACGCCGTCGCGAACGGGGCCGGAGACGTACCCGAGTGCCCCGACGCGCAGCACCGGCCCTGAGCGGCCCGGACACGACGACGGGGGCGGGGTCCGCAAGAGAAACCGGACCGCGCCCCCGTCGTCGCTCGTGTGTTCAGACGCCGGTGTAGGGCACCGCGTCGATGATCTCGACCCCCAGGGTCTTGCCGTTCGGCAGCGGGTAGCTGACCTCTTCGCCGACGCGCTTGCCGTTGATGGCCGCACCCAGCGGGGACTTGGGCGAGTACACGTCGATCGGAGCGCCGCTCTCCTCACGGGAAGCGAGCAGGAAGGTGATCTCCTCGTCGTCTCCGGCGAACTTGACCGTGATGGTCATGCCGGGGCCGACCACGCCCTCGGTACGCGGTGCTTCGCCGACCTTCGCGGTGCGCAGGAGCTCGGTGAGCTGAATGATGCGGGCCTCCAGCTTGCCCTGCTCCTCCTTGGCGGCGTGGTAACCGCCGTTCTCCTTGAGATCGCCCTCCTCACGGGCGGCCTCGATCTTTTCCGCGATCTCGACGCGCCCACTACCCGTCAGGTGGTCCAGCTCGGACTTGAGCCGGTCATGCGCCTCCTGGGTGAGCCAGGTGACGTTGTCATCGCGGGTCTGGGTCACTGGAACTCCTTGTGTACTCGTAGCAAAGGCCACCAGGCGGCCAGAGCTGAACTGACGAGAATATCACCGAGCGCGCTCGCGCACGGTTTCCCGCGTGTTCACCCACGACGCCGGTGCAGGACAGGGGAACGGCTCGTCCGTGGTGGATCAGTCTTGCGAACCTTGTTCCCTGCACGAAGCGATCTCTACCGTGGAAGCCTGTCGAATCGTTTCAACGCTCGTGGTGGACATCCGGTTCCCCGCTTCCACCGCCAGCCGCTCCTGACCGACCTCGACGTGCTGATCGTCCAACGCCGTGATGAGGCACTCCGCGCCGTCCTTGCTGTTGACCTCGAAGGTGATGCTCGCTTCTTCCGCGGAACCGGTGTCGTACGCGACCACCTGGTGGTAGACGCTTCCGCTCAGACCCGAGTAGCTCATCACCGAGAATCCCCACCCGATGCTGCACGCGATCGCGAAGACGGTGCCGATGATGAAGAAGAGGGGCCCGTTGCCGTGGCGCTTGCGCAGCACGCGGTCGGGGTCGGCCGGGGTCGCGGCCGGGGATTCGGCACTGTTCACGGCGTCTTCTTCCGGGGTCGGCTGCATCGGGAATCTCCGAACAAGGGGACGGTGTTGTCTAAGATATCCCCGACCTGGCAGCCCCCCTACGCGCCCCGGGCGTGAGTCGTCCGAGCCGTGCTGTGCAGGGTAGCCGGGAACCGGCGTCCGGCGTCGTCGTTCACAGAGTCAAGGAGAGACCTCCGTTGTCCGAGCCGTTGCGGCTGATGGCCGTTCATGCCCATCCCGATGACGAGTCCAGCAAGGGTGCGGCCACCATGGCCCGCTACATCGATGAGGGTACAGAGGTGCTCGTCGTCACCATGACCGGTGGCGAGCGCGGTGACATCCTCAACCCTGCGATGGAACGTCCCGAGGTCCGCGAGAACATCGCCGAGGTCCGCCGGGCGGAGATGGATCGCGCCAGGGAGATCCTGGGCGTGCACCAGGAGTTCGCCGGGTTCATCGACTCCGGCCTGCCCGAGGGCGACCCCCTGCCCCCGCTGCCCGAGGGCTGTTTCGCGACCCTGCCCGTGGAGGAGGGCGCCGCGCCCCTGGTGGAGTCGATCCGCCGGTTCCGCCCGCACGTGATCCTCACCTACGACGAGAACGGCGGATACCCGCACCCGGACCACATCATGACCCACAAGGTGTCGATGCACGCCTTCGACGCCGCAGGCGACCCGGACGCCTACCCCGGCCGCGGCGACCCCTGGCAGCCCCTGAAGCTCTACTACTTCGTGTCCTTCCCGCCGGAGCGGTTCGAGGCGCTGGCCGAGGCGCTGGCCGAGCGCGGCCTCGACAACCCCTTCGAGGACTGGATGAAGCGCATCCGCGAGCGCGAACGTCCCCGCTGGGAGATCACCACGCGCGTGCACTGCAGCGAGCACCTGGAGGTCGCCCACGACGCGCTGCGCGCACACGCCACCCAGGTCGACCCGAACGGTTTCTGGTTCGCGGTGCCCAACGAGATCATCGCCGAGGCCTGGCCCACGGAGGACTACCACCTGGTGCGTTCGGTCGTGGACACCGAGGTCCCTGAGAAGGACCTGTTCGCGGGTGTGCGAGAAGCAGTGAGAAGATGAACGGTATGCAGAGCTCTTCCATGGCAGCGACAGCGTTGGCCGACACGACCGAGCTGGACACCGACCTGGTGACCCCGGGTGTCCTCGGCTTCCTGGTCATCTTCGTGATCGCCCTCGTGCTGTACTTCCTCATGCGCAACATGACGGGCAAGCTCACCCGGGTGCGCGGTGAGCAGGAGGAGGACCTGGCTTTCCGCCGAGAGAAGAAGGCCGGCCGGGCCGTGCCGGTCGACGGCGCCGCCGAGCGTGCCGCTGTTTCCGGTGCGGCCGGCCCCGAAGCCTCCACCTCCGAAGCTGCTGCTTCCGAGACCGCTGCTTCCGAGGACCCCGCCGACGGATCCGTCGAGGCCGCTTCCGAGGCCGCTTCCGCCGGCGGGCCCGCCGAGGCCCACGCCGGAGACGACAGCGGTACAGCCGGGCGCTGAGCCCGCCTTCGCACGCCGACCGGGGCCGTCCTCTCCCACATCCGGGAGAGGGCGGCCCCGTGCGTGCCCGCAGGCCGCTTCACCGACACGGCTCAGGTCAGGCACAGTTGGGGACATGGCGAACCGACTGAGTGATGCGACCAGCCCTTATCTGCTGCAACACGCCGACAACCCCGTCGACTGGTGGCCCTGGTGCGAGGAGGCCTTCGCCGAGGCGCGCCGCCGCGACGTGCCCGTGCTGATCTCCGTCGGGTACTCCGCATGCCACTGGTGCCACGTGATGGCCCACGAGTCCTTCGAGGACACCGCAACCGCCGACCTCATGAACTCGATGTTCGTCAACATCAAGGTCGACCGTGAGGAACGCCCCGACGTCGACGCGGTCTACATGGAGGCCACCCAGGCCATGACCGGCCACGGCGGGTGGCCCATGACGGTCTTCGCCACCCCCGAGGGCGCCCCCTTCTACTGCGGCACCTACTTCCCGCGCGACCACTTCCAGCGTCTCCTGCAAGGGGTCACCAACGCCTGGCAGGAGCAGCGCGACCAACTCCTCGACCAGGGGCAACGGGTGGTCGCCGCGCTCGGCGCGCCCCGCGGGCTGCCCGAGTCGTCCGCACCCGGTGCCGAGACCCTCGACCTTGCGGTACGGGCCCTGGTGCGCGACTACGACCAGGCGCACGCCGGGTTCGGGGACGCGCCGAAGTTCCCGCCGTCGATGCTGCTGTCCTTCCTGACCGCGCAGAGCGAACGGACCGCGCCCCTGCAGACCGCCCAGGAGCCCGTCCCGGCCTGGCTCATGGCCACCGGGACCGCCGAGGCGATGGCCCGCGGCGGCATGTACGACCAGCTCGGAGGCGGGTTCGCCCGTTACTCGGTGGACCGCGAATGGGTCGTTCCGCACTTCGAGAAGATGCTCTACGACAACGCCCAGCTCCTGCGCGCCTACATCCGCATGGCCCGCCGCCCCGTCGGCACCGACCTGGCCGAGGCCGACACCCACAAGCTCCTGCGCCGCGTCGCGGAGGAGACCGCCGACTGGATGCTGCGGGAGCTGCGCACCCCCGAGGGCGGGTTCGCCTCGGCCCTGGACGCCGACAGTCCCGGCCCCGACGGGACCCCGGAGGAGGGCGCCTTCTACGTGTGGACCCCGGCGCAGATCCGGGAACTGCTGGAGGGGGAGGACGCCGCCTACGCCGAGGAGGTCTTCGCCGTCACCGAGGAGGGCACCTTCGAGCACGGCACCTCGGTCCTGCAGCTGCCGCAGACACCCGCCGACCCGTGGCGTTACCAGCGGGTGCGCGAGAGGCTCTTCGCCGCCCGCGCCTCGCGCCCCGCTCCCGCCCGCGACGACAAGATCGTGGCCGCCTGGAACGGGCTGGCGATCGCCGGGCTGGCCGAGGCGGGGGTCCTCCTGGGCCGCGCCGACCTGGTCGAGGCCGCCCGGGCCTGCGCCGATCTGCTGCTGCGGGTGCACCTGCGCGAGGGCCGCCTGCTGCGCACTTCCCGCGACGGTCGCGCCGGCCACAGCGCCGGTGTCCTGGAGGACTACGCCGACGTCGCCGAGGGCCTGCTCGTCCTGCACGGTGTCACCGGCGATGCCCGATACGCCCATGAGGCCGGCGCACTCCTGGACACGGTGCTGGAGCGTTTCGGCGACGGCGACGGGGGCTTCTACGACACGGCCGACGACGCCGAGGAACTCTTCGCCCGACCGCAGGACCCCACCGACAACGTCACCCCGGCCGGGCGCAACGCTGCAGCTTCCGCGCTGCTGGCGTACGCGGCGCTCACCGGCTCCGAACGCCACCGTTCCGCGGCCGAGGCGGCGCTGTCGCCGGTCTCGCTCCTGGCGGAGAAGGCCCCCAGGTTCGCCGGTTGGGGGCTGGCCGCGGGGGAGACGCTGCAGTCCGGCCCGCGTGCGGTCGCGGTGGTCGGAGCTCCGGACGACCCGGCGGTGGACGAACTGGTCCGGGCGGCGTTGGAGAGCGCGCCCCTGGGCACCGTGTTCACCCGCGGCGACGGAACCGACGACCGGGGGGTGCCGCTGCTGACCGGACGGGAACCGGTCCAGGGCCGGGCGACCGCCTACGTGTGCGAGGGCTTCACCTGCAAGCTTCCCGTGAACACCGTCGAGGACCTGCGCGCCCGGTTCGGCTGAGGCCCCGGTCCTGTCCCGCCCCGGTCGGTCGGCCGACCGGGGCGGCCGACCGACCGGGGGACGTTCAGGCGTACACCCGGACACCGTCGATGATGGTGTCGGTCAGATCGGGGCGGTGATCGGGCTGGCGGATCTCCAGATAGACCGTTCGGGGCTCACCCGGCTCGTGCACGGCGACCACGGACAGCGCGCCGTTGTCGTCGCAGTCCGACCACTCCCGGATCTTGCCCTCCCACCGGGAGGTGTCCACCCGGCGCTCCACCGGCGGGTGCTCGCACCGGTCGGGCTCGGTGACCCGGCCCAGATCGCGGGCGCCGGGCATGAGCGTGGTGAAGACCCCGTAGGAGGTCTTGTCGGTGGCGTGCCAGTTGTCGGCGTCGGTCGTTGCCAACAGACCCGGGCCCGCGCCTGCCTCGGCGGCAGCGGGACGGGCGGCCATGTCCAGGTGCAGTTCCGAGGCCCAGCCCGAGGGCACGTTCACCCGCAGCTCGTGGGCGGCACTGTAGATCGGGGTCAGCGACATGGAGGGGGCACCGAAGGCCGAGGTCGCGGTGAGAACCATCACGGCCAGGGCTGCTCCGAGTGCGGTCAGGCGGCGCCACTGTCTCCGGTTCCGCTGCCACCACGGCTCCTCGCGGGGGAGCATACCGGGCTCCATCCGGATCGTCCTGACCCGGTCCGTGAAGGTTTTGGCGTCGCACGGACGGCTTTCCCGGTCGGCCGAAAGTGCCGACATGATGAGTTCGTCGAGCGCCGGAGGCAGTCCTGGCCGGATTCGGCCAGGCGGGGTACGTACCGGCTGACGCGGGGCCTGCCTTCCGGTGAGAAGTTCGTAGGCGACCGCGCCCAGGGAATAGACGTCGGTACGTACGTCCAGGTCGCCGCCGGGGATGCTCTGCTCCGGTGACATGTACCCCGGGGTGCCCGCAGCCGCGGTGAACCCCGAGGCCTCGTCGATGGATTTGGCGAATCCCAGGTCGGCCACCAGGACGCGCTGGCCCACGGGCGAGGACTGCAACAGCACGTTGGAGGGCTTGATGTCGCGGTGGATCGTGCCGTGGTTGTGCAGGACCGTGATGCCCTGGCCGATCTCCGTGAGCAGCCGCAGAGCCTCGTCCAGCGGGAGCTGGTCGCGCTTGGCCATGTCGGCGACGCTGCCCTGGTCGGCGTAGGTCATCACCATGTACGGGCGGCCGTCGGGAAGTACATCGACGTCGTGGACCGCCACCAGCCACGTGGAGTCGGTCTGGCGCAGGATGCGCGCCTCCTCCAGGAACCGGTGCTGGATGTCCATCTGGTGCGCCCAGTTCTCCGCGAGGACCTTGATCGCTACCGGATAGTTCAGCAGGTCGTCGTGGGCGAGCCAGACAGTGGCAAAGGAGCCGGATCCCAGGCGCCGGATCACGCGATACCGTCCGAAAGCCTCCGGTTGGCTCATGTGCGCCTCGGTCTGTCAGGGGGTGAATACGGGGTCGTTGCCCACTAATACACCATCTACGCCTTCGAGTTGGCTCTTGTGGATATGATCCCCACTCCGGGTGGCGCACATCCCATCGGGCATGGAAACTGGTGGGAGATCCCGGATGATGGTTCGCGCACTCCTGTGAATAACACACGGGACAGGAAACGAACACGTGCGTGGAAAACGATCGGCCCCGGGGTCCGTGGACGTCCGGACGTGTCCCCCCGCCGGGCCCCGGCACCCGAGGCACTTCGAGTTGACCCGGCGGACGTCCTGTGAAGCAGGGAGAAGAACAGTCATGCCAAGTAGCGACCACTCAGACCACGCGAAGAGGCCCACGCCCAAGCGTCGGGTGGCGAGCAACGTCGACGAGGAGCTCGAGGACCTCGCGCGCCGGGCCAAGGACGGCGACGAGGCGGCCATGGACGACCTGCTCCGGCGCATCCAGCCGGAGGTGCTCCGCCGCTGTTCGCGTTTCTTGCCCTACCGCCAGGACGCGGAGGAGGCGTGCCAGGACGCCCTTCTGCGGGTGGCGCGCAAGATCGGCAGCTTCAAGGGCGACTCCTTGTTCACCACGTGGCTCTACACCGTGGTGTCCAACTCCGCGCGTCAGACCTACCGTTCCATGAAGCGCCGCTCGGCCGAGTACCCCACCGAGGCCGAGCGCATGCCCAACCAGAGCGACCCCCGCACCACCAGTGTCATCGCCGGTTCCCGTATCGACCTGCTCGAGGCGCTCGACCAGTTGGAGAAGGACCGGCCCAACCTGGTGGCACCGCTCGTCCTGCGGGATCTGTGCCAGATGGATTACAACGAGATCGCCTCGGAGCTGAACCTGGCTCTGGGCACCGTCAAATCCCGAATTCATCAGGGCCGCAAACACGTACGGAAGTCCTTGACTGTCTCGTGACCTCTCAGGGCGAACTACTCTGGACACATCCCCACCGGCACGTCCAGGACTCGGGCGTGCCGTCTTTGATCCAGCTCTGAGAGGTTTCGCCAATGGGGCTCCGTGACCCCCTGTACTGGCTGTACGAGAAGCGGCTCGAACGCAGCCTGACCAGCCAGGAGATCCCCAGGCACGTCGGTGTCGTGATGGACGGGAACCGGCGTTGGGCCAAGAGCAGTGGCCTGGGGGGCGCGGAGCTCGGCCACCGCGCCGGCGCGGACAAGATCTTCGAGGTACTCCGCTGGTGTGACGAGCTCGGCGTGCAGGTCGTCACACTGTGGATGCTGTCCACGGACAACCTCTCCCGGGACGAGGACGAGCTCGGCCTGCTGGTGCGCATCATCGACAAGGCCATCGCCCGTCTGCGCGAGGAGGGTTGGAACACCCGGCGCGTGGGTGCCCCCGACATCCTGCCCGACTCCACCGCCCGCGCCCTGAAAGAGGCGGAGGAGGCCACATCCGGTAATCCGGGGCTGGTTGTCAACGTCGCCGTCGGGTATGGGGGTAGACGTGAGATCGCCGACGCGGTTCGGTCGCTCCTCCACGACGAGGCCGACCGAGGAACCTCGGTCCAGGAGCTCGCGGAGCGCCTGGACATCGAGGACATTGCCCGGCATCTCTACACGCGCGGCCAGCCCGACCCCGACCTGCTCATTCGCACGTCGGGGGAGCAACGTCTGTCCGGCTTCATGCTGTGGCAGAGCGTGCACTCGGAATTCTATTTCTGCGAGGCCTATTGGCCCGCTTTCCGCAGAGTGGATTTCCTCCGTGCACTGCGCTCGTACGGCGCGCGCAACCGGCGTTACGGCCACTGACCCCCTTCCTTTCCCCACCCCCGTCTTCACACGGTGTTCACCGCGACGGGGGATCGAACACTGGAAAACGGGTCGGTCGGCGCGTAGCGTCGGTGAGCGCGGGTGGCGAGCGGCCACCCGCTCGGGAGGCCCCGTCTCATTGAATCCCTGCGTCAACGCGGATATTCGACGAGGAGGGCCGGACCCGGCCCTCGTGGGCCCGGTCCCGGTCCTCCATGATCCCGTGACAGCGGGGTGCCCCCGCGGCACCCAAGGGGAGAACGAGTGGCTAGTACCTCGACCGATCGCCGTGACACCCAGTCCGTCGCCGACCTCCACCCGGTAGGCATGGAGGGGGCACGCGTCTACGTGCTCGACACCAGCGTCCTGCTCGCCGATCCGTCGGCCATGACCCGGTTCGCAGAGCACGAGGTCGTCATCCCCGTCGTGGTCATCACCGAGTTGGAGAGCAAGCGGCACCACCCCGAACTGGGGTACTTCGCCCGCGAGGCCCTCCGCCGTCTGGACGACCTCCGGGTCGACAACGGCCGCCTGGACGTTCCCGTCCTGGTGAACGAAGACGGTGGAACCCTCCGCGTGGAACTCAACCACAGTGATTCGGGTGTGCTCCCGGCCGGATTCCGGTTGGGTGACAACGACACCCGCATCCTCACCGTGGCCCGCAATCTCCAGATCGAACTGGAGGAGCAGGCCGAGGGTGAGGAGGACAGTGAGGCCGGGGAGGTCGTGCTCGTCAGCAAGGACCTGCCCATGCGGATCAAGGCGTCCTCCATCGGAATGATCGCCGACGAGTACCGGGCCGAGCTGGCCATCGAGCACGGCTGGACCGGCATGGCCGAACTCGACGTGCCGGCCCACAACATCGGTGAACTCTTCGAGTCCGGCTCCAGTGACATGGAGGAGGCCCGCGACCTGCCCTGCCACACCGGGCTGGTGCTGGTCTCCGAGCGCAGCAAGGCGCTGGGGCGGGTCCAACCCGACAAGTCGGTGAAGCTGGTGCGCGGCGACCGTGACGTGTTCGGGCTGCACGGCCGCAGCGCCGAGCAGCGCATCGCCCTCGACCTGCTCACCGACGAGGAGGTCGGCATCGTCTCCCTCGGCGGCCGCGCCGGCACCGGTAAGTCCGCCCTCGCCCTGTGCGCGGGGTTGGAAGCGGTCATGGAACGCGGCCGCCACCGCAAGGTCATGGTCTTCCGCCCCCTCTACGCCGTCGGCGGCCAGGAACTCGGCTACCTTCCAGGGACCGAGAACGACAAGATGACCCCGTGGGGCCAGGCGGTGCACGACACCCTGTCCTCGGTGGCCAACGAGGACGTCATCGAGGAGATCGTCGACCGCGGGATGCTGGAGGTCCTGCCGCTCACCCACATCCGCGGCCGCTCCCTGCACGACGCGTTCGTCATCGTCGACGAGGCCCAGTCGCTGGAACGCAACGTGCTGCTGACCGTGCTCTCCCGTCTGGGTGAGAACTCGCGGGTCGTGCTCACCCACGACATCGGCCAGCGCGACAACCTCCGTGTGGGGCGCCACGACGGGATCGTCGCCGTCATCGAGAAGCTCAAGGGCCACCCGCTGTTCTCCCACGTGACCCTCAACCGCTCCGAACGTTCCCCGGTGGCCGCTCTGGTCACCGAGATGCTGGAGAACTGATCGGCGCACCGACCGGCCCGCCCCGCGCACCCTCGGGGCGGGCCGCCCCCGTTTCGGCGCCACCCCCACACACGCTTCTTCGCGGGGAGTGTGGGGCGCCTCGGGGGTGCGCTGCGACCCTTGGCGCCGGACTCACCCGACCCACCTCGATGAACCCCCGCTCCAAAGGGGTGTCCGTGCTCCACCGCACGAAGGGCTGGGCCTCAGAGCAGGTGCACGGTGCTGGGTCTCCTGAGCCATAAGAAACCCGGATGCCCAACCACACGAAGGGCCGAGCCCCCAGGGCAGGTGCACGGTGCAGGTTCCCCTGCGCCATAAGAAACCTGGATGCTCAGCCACACGAAGGGCTGGGCCTCAGAGCAGGTGCACGGTGCAGGTTCTCCCCTCCCCCCAGGTGACAGGTTTGCTCAGCCACAGTCGACGCGGGGTGCGCGCCCCCGGTGCCACGGAAACCCCGGAGCCTCCGCGCGTACCACGCGGTGGCCTCCCCAACCCTCTGTACGCGGTCTCTGGACGCCCGGAGCCCACCAGCCGTCCGGGCACAGAAGCGCGTGAGCCCGCACCGTGTCTTTGGGCTCGACCGGGGGAGGGCCCCTCCCCACAGGAGAGGGAAGAGCCAGAGACGGACCCCCGCCCCAGGGGGTGTCTCTGCTCAACCACACGAGGGGCCCAGCCCCAAGGCAGGTGCACGGTGCCAGGCCTCCCTGCCTCCGAGCTCTCTTCTCTTCGGGCTCTTCCTCTTCTCTTTTTCAGGGGTGTTCGTGGTTCCCGTCAGTGGCCCCGTGCCTCCGTTCCTGGGGTCGGGCTCTGTCTGTGGCTGGGGTCCAACCCCCCTTGGCGTGCGGCTCTGCGCCTGCCTTCTCCCACTCCTTCGGGGAGGGGCCTTGCCCCGGGCCAGGCCAAGGACAAGGCGCGGGCTCACGCGTCCCCCGTGCATGAGTGGTCGAGGGGCTCCGGGCGTCCAGAGACCGCGTACAGAGGGCTGGGGAGACCACCGCGCGGAACGCGCAAGGGGGGCCTTCGGCCCAAGGGGCGACGCACCGCGCGAGGGCTGTGGCTGAGCAAACCTGTCACCTGTGGGGGAGGGGAGAACCTGCACCGTGCACCTGCGCTGGGGCTCAGCCCCTCACGTGGCTGAGCATCCGGGTCTCTTGTGGACCGGGAGTCCCAACACCGTGTACGTGCGCTGGGGCCGAGCCCTTCACATGGTTGGGCGTCCGGGTTTCTTGTGGCGGGGGAGGTCTTGCACCGTGCACGTGTGCTGGGCTGAGCCTTTCGCGTGGCTGAGCGGACCCGACGCCTGCGGGGAGCCCCGGACGGGCTCGCGGAGAGGGACCGGGTCGGGCTGTGCCCGACCGCCACGCCCTAAGCTGGTGCCTTGTGAGTGAGCAAGTCCCGCCCGAGCAGCTCCGTGCCTCCGACAGCGACCGTGCCCGCGTCCTGGACGCCCTGCGTGAGGCCGTCGCCGACGGCCGTATCGACATGGACGAGTTCACCGAACGCAGCGACCGGGTCCAGACCGCCCGTACCCTCGGTGAACTCCCGGAGGCCACCGCCGACCTGCTGCCCGCCGACCGGCAACCGATCCGGCTGGACCCTCAACCCGTCCTGGCGCTGATGAGCACCCTGACCCGGCGGGGCCGCTGGGTGGCCTACCCCGACGAGAACGTCGTCGCGGTGGCCGGACGTGTGGACATCGACCTGCGCGAGGCCCTGTTCCTGCGCAACCACCAGCGCCTCAACATCACCGCCCTCTTCGGCGTGGTGGAGATCGACGTGCCCGAGGGGGTGGAGGTGCGCATCACCGGCCGATCCTTCCTCGGCCTGCGTACCACCACCGCGCGCGCCTCCGGCCGTTCCCGGCCGCCCGTCCTGGAGATCACCGGGATGACCCTGATCGGCCTGGTGCGGGTGCGCGCTCCCCGTCGGCGCCGGCGCCTCGGCCTGGCCCGCAGGCGCCGCATCACCTCCCGCGGACGGGCCTGAGGCGGTAGCGGGGGACCGCGTACGGGCACCTGTCCCGGGGGCTATACCGTACGTAGGGTGTGACCTGCACGAATGGGGGCATGGCGTGCGCAACACGGGTGAGTTCCCGGCGCGCCGCGCGTGTCTGGCAGGCTTTGTTCCACAGATTTTCCCAGGAGAGTTGGGTAGCAATGAGTGAGTTCCGCATCGAGCACGACTCGATGGGTGAGGTCAAGGTTCCTGCCGAGGCCAAGTTCCGGGCCCAGACGCAGCGTGCCGTGGAGAACTTCCCGATCTCGGGCCAGGGTCTGGAGCATGCGCACATCGCCGCCCTCGGTGAGATCAAGGCCGCCGCAGCCAAGGTCAACGCCGAGCTGGGCGTGATCTCCGACGAACACGGCAAGGCGATCCGCGAGGCCGCTCTGGAGGTCGCCGGCGGCAAGTGGAACGGCGAGTTCCCCGTCGACGTCTTCCAGACCGGATCGGGCACCTCCAGCAACATGAACACCAACGAGGTCGTCGCCTCGCTCGCCAAGGAGCGCAGCGGCCTGGACGTGCACCCCAACGACCACGTCAACGCCTCGCAGTCGTCCAACGACGTCTTCCCCTCCTCCATCCACATCGCCGCCACGGCCGCCGTGACCAACGACCTGATCCCGGCCCTGCGGCACCTGGAAGGCGCCCTCGACCGCAAGGCGATCGAGTTCGCCTCCGTGGTCAAGAGCGGCCGCACCCACCTCATGGACGCCACCCCGGTCACCCTCGGCCAGGAGTTCGCCGGCTTCGCCGCCCAGGTGCGCTACGGCGTCGAGCGCCTCGAGGCCGTCATGCCGCGCGTGTCCGAGCTGCCCTTGGGCGGCACCGCCGTGGGCACCGGCATCAACACCCCCGAGGGTTTCGCCGGCCGGGTCATCGCCGAGATCGTCGCCAACACCGGTCTTGCGCTCAGCGAGGCCCGCAACCACTTCGAGGCGCAGGGTGCCCGCGACGCTCTGGTGGAGCTCTCCGGTCAGCTGCGGACCATCGCCACCGGCTACGCCAAGATCGCCAACGACATCCGCTGGATGGGCTCTGGCCCCACGACCGGACTGAGCGAGGTCTTCCTCCCCGACCTGCAGCCCGGCTCCTCGATCATGCCCGGCAAGGTCAACCCTGTCCTGTGCGAGGCCATGCTCCAGGTCTCCTCGCAGGTCGTGGGCAACGACGCCGCCGTCGCCTTCGGTGGTGCCGGCGGAAACTTCGAGCTCAACGTGCAGCTGCCGATGATGGCGCGCAACGTGCTCGAGTCGATCCGCCTGCTCTCCAACGTCTCGAGGGTCTTCGCCGACCGCTGCGTCGCCGGCATCGAGGCCAACGAGGAGCAGTGCCGTACCTACGCGGAGTCCTCCCCCTCGATCGTGACCCCGCTCAACCGCTACATCGGCTACGAGGAGGCCTCCAAGGTCGCCAAGCAGTCGCTGAAGGAGAAGAAGACCATCCGCGAGGTGGTCCTCGAGCGCGGTTACATCGAGGACGGCAAGCTCACCAAGGCCCAGCTCGACGAGGCCCTCGACGTCCTGAAGATGACCAACTCCCAGTAGTCCGTCCCATACGCACGGGGCACGCCGCACACTCGCGGCGTGCCCCGTCGTGTGCCGTGGGCCCTGCGCTCGCCACGGGAGCTGCGACCGCATCGACGAGGACGGCTGCGACCACCCTTGCCGCGGGAACCGATCCGCTCCGGAAGGCATCCGACACGGGTACCGGAAAACCATTCCCCAGGCCGCTTCGAGAAGGTCGGTTACCCGCGGGGCCGGCAGGTCGACGACGCCGAGATCGACCAGAACACAGTGATGTTCTACCCCTCCGGCCATGACCAGCAGGTGTGGGTCTCGGGCCGGCTCGAACCGCTCGACGCCGG
>NZ_ANBE01000056.1 GCF_000341145.1 Nocardiopsis xinjiangensis YIM 90004 | reverse complement strand
GGCTCCCACTCCCCCAACCCAGGCACGACCACCGAACCGTAATCGTTGCGCACCACATAGGGCCGTTCGACGCCGACCGGGTTCTCGGGCCGGGGGAACTCGGCCGTGGTGGTCTCCGGAGTCGTCATGGTGTCTCCCCCATCGTGTGGGTGGCCGCGGGCGTGCCCAACGGGGCGGGCTCCCCCTCCAAGAGGGAGCTGGGCCGCCAGCCGGACCACTGTCGTGCGTAGTTGCGTAGGAAGTAGGACATGTCTTCGGACCAGGTGTGGCCGCTGCCGGTACGGCGCAGCACGTACCCCAGACCATGGGTGCGGTGGATACGGCCACCGCCACGGACCACGGCCAGCAGGAGTTGGGTGTCGATGGCGCGCGGCAGTGGGCGGAACCCTCCGGTCTCCTCCAGTACCACCCGGTCGACGAGGATCGTGCCGCCGGCGATGAAACGGGTGGCGGTCTCCGACTCGCGACTGCGCCACACCGTCAGGTCGACCTCCTGGAGGAAGACGAAGTCCTGCCCGGTGCCCACGAGTTCGGCCCCCGAATAACGGCGGGCGAGCAGCAGGTCGGAGAGGTGGTCGGGCCCGTACCAGTCGTCGTCGTCCCATTTGGCGATCAGGGTGCCGCCGGCCCGGGCCACGGCGTCGTTGAGCACGGCGCCGAAGACCTGGGCCCCGTCGGCCTCGTGGACGGTCAGCGGTATCCCGGTGGCGTCGAACCGGCCCAGGGCGGAGGCCACCTCGGTGCGGTCGGCGCCGAACCCGTGCAGGGCCAGTACGACCTCGACGTCGACGCCGCGTTGGCGGGCGATCTGGGCGAGGGCGAAGCCCACCATCTCGGGCCTGCGGGTGCACAGGACCACGGATACGGTCGGTTCGGGCGGTGTCGGGATCCCGGCGCGGCGCGCCAGGGCCCTCCACCGGGAACGCGTGCCGTGCAGTTCCAAGGCGGCCCGGCGCAGGCGCACGCTGTGTTCCTCGCGGCGCAGACGGTCGCCGAGGACGTGCTCGTCGGCGTCGGTGAGCAGGGCGGTCAGCCGGCTGCCGAGCCCGGCAGCCCATGTAGGCACGGGGCCGCTGAGCAGGGGTACACCCCCGGCCGCCAGAGAGGCCACGGCCCGGACGGCGGCGGTGGGACCGGTGTGCCCGGACCAGTCCACCCGCACCCCGCGCAGGTGGCGCAGGCGGGTGAGGTCGACGTCGGTGACGGTGCCGTCGGCGGCGACGGTGACCAGGACCTTGCGGCCCTGGCGGACCACCGCGCGGCCGCCGTGCACGGTCAGGTCGCCCAGGGCCCCCTTCTCGGCCTTGGTGAACCCGGTGGGGTTGACGGTGAGCTCGTCGATCGGCGCGACGGTGTGCACGAGGCCGTCCGCGTCGGCCGCCGAGCGGGTGCGCACCTGGGCGCGGGCGCGTGTGGGGGCGTGCGGGCCCACCAGCCCGTCCCAGGAGTCGGCGTCGGTGGGTTCGGCCCCCAGGGCGGGCACGTTCGGGTCGGTCCAGTCGGCACGGGGTTCCCGGCCCACCCGCAGGGCGAGGTCGGCCCTGGGTGTGACCCGCCGCAGAGGGACCGGCCCGGGCTCCTCGACCCCTTGCGCACCGGTGTCGCCGGGACGCCACAGCGCGCCCTCGGTGCCGTGGAGGGCGGCCAGTGGGGTGAGGGCCGCGCCGCGCCTGCGGCCGCGCATGCCGTGCAGGACGGTGTCGAGGACCTGGTCGGGTTCGGTCGCGCGGGGGAAGAAGAGTTCGCACACCCAGCCGTCGCGGTCCACGCGCCGTACCCGCATCTCGTACAGGTCGCGCCACTGCCCCAGCCCGGGCGCGGAGGGCAGGGGCGGTTCCTGGTGCCCGGGTGCGGCCAGGATCGCGACCAGGACGTGGGCGGCCCTGGGCAGGTGGACCGACGTGGTCAGGGTGCGGTGCAGGTCGGTGGGGGTGGCCGCGACGACTGCCACCAGCCCGGCCTCCGGGTCGTGGCCCTCGGCGGCGGGCTTGCCCATGGGATGGGTGTCGAGGTCGACGATCCGGTCGCCGCGGCGGGTCCGGAGCCGGGCCAGAGGGGTGCGGGCGCCCTCACCTGTGTGGCCCAGCACCGCCGGTTCGTCGCCTCGGGCGCGCAGGGCGCCTCGCAGGACTGTGCTGATCATCTGCTGCTCTCGTGGGGTCGGCGGTGGCGGGTGACCGGTTCAGGCCCCTTTGCGGGAGAAGACGTGGGCACCCTTCTCCGCGGGCTCCTCCGTGCGCCGCAGTTCGGGGTACTCCTCGAGCCAGCGCTCGCCCAGGGCCCGTTCGTCCTTGCGGTCGGTGTCGTCCAGGACGATGACGGCGTCGTCGGCCAGGTTGGGCCAGAAGGCGGGCAGGGCCTGGTAGCGGGCCTGGCGGCCGGTCGCCTCCGGGGGTCCGTCCACGAGCAGGAGCCCGATACCCTCCAGGTCGCTGAGGGCGGAGGTGTCGTACCAGCGGTCGGCGGTGGTGAACTCCTCGCCGTCCGGGTCGGTCAGGGTCGTCGGCTCGATCTCGACCAGCGGCGCCAGGCGTACCTCGACGACGTCGTCCAGCCCGTGTTCGGCGACCATGGCGCGGGTCTGTTCGGCGTAGTGGACCTCGTGCTCGATCGCCACG
Source organism: Nocardiopsis xinjiangensis YIM 90004 (assembly GCF_000341145.1). Taxonomy (GTDB): domain Bacteria; phylum Actinomycetota; class Actinomycetes; order Streptosporangiales; family Streptosporangiaceae; genus Nocardiopsis; species Nocardiopsis xinjiangensis. The sequence continues at coordinate 43,954 of NZ_ANBE01000056.1, read as the reverse complement.
ACCCGACCGCGGCCCTGCCGGCGCAGCGCGTAACCCATCCAGACACTGGAGGCACCGCTGCCGCACTCGACGACGAGTCCGGGCTGCAGGCGGTCGATGTGGCGCACGACCAGGCGCATGAGGTCGGGCGAGGCCGCCCACCCTCGCAGCGACGGCATGAACGCGGACGTGTCCAGGTGTTCGCGCAGCTCGGTCCAGGCCACGTGTTGCTCGTAGTTGTCCCGGCCCTGGGCGAGCATGTCCCGCCGGATCTGGCGACGTTGCCGGGGCAGGACCTGCTCCTCGAGGCGCCCGACGGTGACGCGGACCTCGCTGAGGTCCTCGGTGGCTTCGGCGATCTCCAGGCGCTCGGCCGCGACCGTCTCGGTGACGACACGGGTGTGCGTACGCACCTCCGCGGACAGGGCATGGACGGCGCGGCGGACGAGCAGCAACCCCGCGGCCAGACCGCACACCGCCCCGCCCAGGAGCACGAAGCCGCTCAGGATCAGCGCCTGTGGCCAGGGCAGGAGGCCGAAGGCGGCCAGCGTCGGGGGGATCAGGACCGCGATCGCACCCACCGACGCCGCGGTGAGGAGGAGCGGGAGAAGACGACGGCGCAGGGAGCGCATGAGTAGTGACCTCCACATGTTTTTCGGTCCGATGTTAACGACCCCGACAATGCGTCGAGGGCGCAAATAGGCCTTTCCCGGAAGAAAAGCCATGGAATTCGCTCTGCGTTCACCTTCCCCTCGCTTCTTCCTTTGCCCGGATCGACCGAGAATTCTCCGTGCCAGGGCGGTCCCCTGTTCGAGGACCCCCTCCACGGCGGGACCGACCACGGACGCGCGTGTTCCGGAAAACGTGGCGGCCGTGTGCGAGCGGCCCAGAACCGTTTCCGACGTGAGTTCGGCAGGAATGCGTCGGCAGCGGTGAGAACGGCCGCCAGGACGTCGACCGCCGCAGACCCGGCCGAACCAGGGGTGCTGGACGAGCGCGGAGGGCACAGCGATCGCGCGCAACCCCTCGACCTCGGACGGCACCCGCCCCCGGAGCCGCGATGCCCGGCGGGCGCACCCGGGGCGGCGACCGAACGAAGCCCAGGAGACACGGACATGGACACCTCTCCGCGTGGGTCGACGGGGGCAGAAACGCCCAACACACTAAGTCGACACGCATTCACCTTCAGTGATAAGGGTGTTCCGGGAGGTTCCCCGTGTTCGGGACAGGCTTCACCAACCGGTGGCCTCCAACACGGCCTCCTCCATCATCGGCACGAGCGTGCGCGCATAGGTGGCCGTCATGTGCGAGTGGTCCCAGAACACGAGCACGTTGCCGACCACCGCGTCGCAGCGCCCGTCGGGGCACACGTACTCGGTCAGGTCGAAGGTGGTCACGTTCCCGGGCAGGTCGCGGCTCTCGGCGGGGTCGCTGCCGGCGTGGCTGTAGGCGGCCGGGGACGTGCAGTCCGCAAGGGAGCCGCTTTCGACGCACTCGGCACCCTGGTAGTCGCGGCGCGGCAGGTCACGGACCCCTACGACCTCGGTGCCGAGAGCGCCCAGTTCCTCCCAGCGCTCCACGAACCCGTCCGGCAGGCGCTCCCCGCTGGGGTTGGCGGTGGTGGAGGAGGTCAGGACCGCGTCGGGACGCAGGTCAGCGAGAACCTCCATGGCCTCGGCGTTCCATTCCTCGCACTCGGTGAAGACCTCGCCCTCCCGCATCGGGGTGTCGGTACTGAACTGGCAGCCGCTCTTGGTGAAGGAGACCAGCCGCCACCCGTGCTCCTCGGCGACCTCCTGCACGGTCGGATACCAGTGGGCCACCCGGGAGGCCCCCACCATCGCCAAGGTGTGCTCGGCGTCCGTGCCCCCCTCGTCGCAGACCACCACCTCGCTCTCCTCCAGGTTGACGTGGCACCCCTGGTCGTGGTGGTCGGACAGGTCGTCCTCGGCCACGATCGGGTCGGGAAGCACGGCTACCTCCTCCTCGGCCGGCACACCGTTCCGGGCCGGCGCCGCGTTCTGGGCCGGGACCGCCTCGGCGCCGGCGATGCTGAGCGCGCCGGGGTGGTTCGTGACCTGGGTGGCGAGCTCGGTCCGCTCCTGCTGTTCACGCACGATCTGGCCCGACCACACCAGGGAGGCGGCCATGAGCGGGACCAGGAAGGAGGCGGCAAGGGCCAGGGAACGGCCCGGGGTGCGGCGCTCCCGCACCAGACGGGTGAGACCGCCGTCCACGACCCGGTGCGAGAGCCAGGCCAGCACGAAGGAGAGGGCCACGACCGCAGCACCGCCGTGGAGACCGGCGACCGTGCGTTCGGTGGCGTGCAGGTAGATCACCAGGACCGGCCAGTGCCACAGGTAGAGCCCGTAGGAGATCCCGCCCGACCATGTCAGCGGGCGCCAGGTCAGCAACCGGTCGGCGGCCAGGCGGTGGCCGGTCGCACCCGCCACGATCACCAGCACCGCGGCGCCGGTGGGCCACAGGGCGATCCAGCCCGGGAACATCGTCGAGACCGGCGCCAGCGCCCCGCACAGCACCAGCGCGACCAGACCGAGCCAGCCCAGGAGGAGACGCAGCCGGACGGGCAGGTCCAGTCGGTGCACCACCAGAGCCAGGGCCGCGCCCAGGGCCGGTTCCCACAGGCGGGCCCCGGTGTCGAAGTAGGCCCAGGCCTGGTCGGAGCCGGTGATCCACACCGAGTAGGCCAGGGACACCGCGAACACCACGGTCACGGCCGTCAGGGCGGCGCGCCGCACGCTCGTTCCCAGGCGGGCGGCGACCAGCGCGGCCAGGGCCAGCAGCAAAGGCCAGAGCAGATAGAACTGGCCCTGGATCGACAGCGACCAGAAATGCTGGACCGGGCTCAACGCCTCCTCCCGCGCCAGGTAGTCCACAGCCTTCTGCGCCAGCACCCAGTTCTCGTGGTACAGCGCGGCCGCGCGCACCTCCTCCAGCACACCCGACCAGCGAGAGGACGGCAGGAACAAGTACGTGGCCCCCAGGATCCCCGCGAGTGCCACCGCCGCGGCCGGGACCAGCCGCCGGGCCAGGCGCGACCAGAACGCGGCGAAGGAGATCCGCCCGTCCCGCTCCAGCGCCCGCAACAACGACCCGGTGATGAGGAACCCCGTGATCAGCAAGAAGACGTCCACACCGCCGGAGACCCGGCCGAACCAGACGTGGTAGACGATCACGAGCAGAACAGCGACCGCACGCAGCCCCTCGACCTCGGGACGGTGATGCGATCCGGTTTTCGGTGCAGCGGACATGGGTGGGGGTGGCCTCACAGGGTGGGGAGATGACATCTACGGAGCGCTGACGCACGGCTTCACCGATGCATCGTGCCCTGTAACGATGTTGCGGTGGTGAACCGGTGGAGAACGTGCAGCCAACGTCGGTGTTCACGCCCGGGACCGCTCCGTAGTCGCCCAGAACCCGGATTATTCCCGGACTCGGGTGTCGACGGCCTGAGCTCGGGTCCCGGCCCGCTCGGCTGATAGCTTGCTCAGTAGCGATCCCATCGCTGGTGAACGAATCGCGTCATTGGAAAGGTGCGTCAGAGATGTCTGCGCCGTACGAGCTTCCTGAGCTGCCCTACGACTACGCTTCCCTGGAGCCCTGGATCTCCGGGCAGATCATGGAACTGCACCACGACAAGCACCACGCCACGTACGTGGCCGGTGCCAACACCGCTCTCGAGAAGATGGCGGAGGCGCGCGAGTCCGGCGACTTCGGGACCGTGCCGATGCTCGAGAAGAACCTCGCGTTCAACCTGGGTGGTCACGTCAACCACTCGATCTTCTGGAAGAACCTCTCCCCCGAGGGCGGCGACAAGCCCGAGGGCGAGCTGGGTGCGGCCATCGACGACCAGTTCGGGTCCTTCGACGCCTTCCGCTCGCACTTCAACGCCGCCGCCACCACCATTCAGGGTTCCGGCTGGGCCATCCTGGCCTGGGACGCCCTGGGCAAGCGTTTGGTCATCGAGCAGCTCTACGACCAGCAGAGCAACGCTGCCCTCAGCAGCCAGCCGCTGCTGATGCTGGACATGTGGGAGCACGCCTTCTACCTCCAGTACAAGAACGTGAAGGCCGACTACGTCAAGGCCTTCTGGAACGTCGTCAACTGGGCCGACGTCCAGCAGCGTTTCGCCGACGCCCGCAAGGTCGAGATCGCCTAGAGATCCCGCGGCCCGGACCCTGGGGCCCATCCCGGTCGGACCCGGGTAGTACGGCGGAGGGCGGCACCCGCACGGCGGGCGCCGCCCTCCCGCATGTCCGGGCAGGCCCGTTCACCTGCCCGCAGCCGACCGGTGACCCTGTGTCGCGGAACGAGGTTCCGGCGGGATTTTTGTGGTTTTCAACGGTGTCCCCGGCGATGTCCGACCGGCAGAGTCGAAGTGCCTCCCTGGCAGATGGGGGGCGGGAGGGTCCCAGCGGGATTGGCCGCCGCTGGGGCCCCGCCCCCGCCGGACCGCGAACGAAGGACACCGCGTGGAAGAGAGCGAACTACGGCCCCGCGAGGGTGAGGGGAACGACGATCCCTTCCGTTACCGGCGCCCCTGGACCCTCAGGGCCAATCGCCGCCCTGGTACCGGCACCTGGCGGCCCTGCGACCGCGGTCTTCTCGGCCCGATCGGACCGAACCGCCGCGGGTAGTCTGGTCCGAGACCATCAGCCGTCCAGGACCGGGAGACGAGAGCGGCCGTGTCAACGCGTGGTGACGACCCCTCGGACTTCGACGAGCCCGAACCCGGCCCCGGGGAACACAGCCGGGACGAGCAACCGACCGACGGCACGGGCGGGGAACAGACGCCCGGGGCCGCCGATGGCGAGCAGGTCTCCGGGAGCAACGGCGCAACAGCGGCTCCCCACACCTCCCGGAAACGGCCGCGCACCCGCCGCGCACGTATCGCCCTGTATTCCGCGGCGGCCCTGATCCTGATCCTGGTGGTCACGGTGGCTGTCCCCGCCACCCGCGACAGCATGACCGATTTCTGGTGCGAGGTCACCGGAGGCGTGTGCCCCGGCGACCCGCCTCCCCTCACCGAGGAAGAGCAACAGGAGGAGCTGGACTGGCGCGTGCGCGTGGACCCCGAGGAAGCCGCGCTGTGGGGCAACTACGTGGCGCTGGGCGACTCCTACTCCTCCGGTGACGGCGCCGGCGACTACGACCCCTCGACCGCCGAACCGGGCGGGTGCTGGCGCTCGGAGAACGCCTACCCGCGGCTCATCTCCGAGGAGTACGAGTTCTCCGGCACGCTCGCCTTCTTCGCGTGCTCCTCGCACAAGGGCGAGGACATGCTCAGCCAGCTCGGCACACCCGAGTCGCAGATCGAACGGGTCACCGACCACACCTCTCTGGTCACGGTCGGCATCGGCGGCAACGACCTCGGTTTCATCCCCGTGCTGCGCACCTGCATGGTGCGGATGCCGATCCTGGACAACACCGCGTGCGTGGACCAGGAGGAGGAGATCTCCGAACGGATGGAGCAGTTCGAGGGGACCCTCACCCAGGTCCTGGAGGAGATCCACGAGCGCGCACCCGACGCACGCATCCTGGTGTTGGGGTACCCGCGCCTGTTCCCCGAGGACCCCACGGGCATGTACTACACGCTGAGCGTGAGCGACCAGGAGTGGCTGAACACGGTCGCGCAGCGGTTCAACGAGGCGATCCGCGACACCGTCTACCGTGTGGACGGCGACGTCTACGGTGAACGCGACGTCGGCAGCACCGAGTACGTCAACGTGTTCAGCTCGTTGAACGGGTACGAGGTCAGCGCGGACGAGGCCTGGCTCAACGGCATCGTCCTGGGCGAGCTCGGCGAGGGGCTGGAGGTGGACCGCGCGAGCTTCCACCCCACCGCCGAGGGACAGATGTCGATGGCCGAACGTGTGCGGAGACAGATCGAGGAGGGGCCCGAGCGCGCCCTCTACGTGACGCGCGAGACCGTGGAGCGGGTGGACCAGGAGCTGTTGAGGTCCGAGCTCGGCGGCCCTCTGGACCCGGTGGAGCCCGGTGAGGAGTCCGTCGACGAGGTCGTCCCCGAGGAGGCCGGTACCTCCTGACCCTGCTGGGTACGCGCGGCACGGCGTGCAGGCCGTGCCGCGCGTACCAGCGGTGGGGCGTGCGGGGCCGGAGCGGTCAGCGGCGCAGGCCCGTGAGGACCTCCTCGAAACGGTCCAGGCCCCAGTTGAGGTCCTCCTCCGAGATCACCAGCGGTGGCGACATCCGGATCGTGGAGCCGTGGGTGTCCTTGACCAGCACCCCGTGCTCGGCCAGGCGCCGGCACAGTTCCTTTCCGTCCGCGAGGTCGGGATCGACGTCGACGCCGGCCCACAGGCCGATGCTGCGCGCGGAGACGACACCGTTGCCGACGAGCCCCTTCAGGCGCCGCTTGAGCACCTCGCCCAGACGCTGGGCGTTGTCGAGGTAGGGCCCCTCGGTGAGCATGCGCACGACCGTGCTTCCCACGGCACCCGCGAGCGGGTTCCCGCCGAAGGTGCTGCCGTGCTGACCGGGCCTGATCACTCCGAGCACGTCCTCGTCGGCCACCATCGCCGAGACCGGGAGAATACCGCCGCCCAGGGCCTTGCCGAACAGGTAGGCGTCGGGGACCACGTCGAAGTGCTCGCAGGCCCGGATCGTGCCGGTGCGCCCGAGGCCGGACTGCACTTCGTCGGCGATGAACAGAACCCGGTTGGCGTCACAGATCTCGCGCACCCGCGGCAGGTAGTCCGGGGGCGGGACGACGACACCGGCCTCGCCCTGCACCGGTTCGATGAGTACGGCGGCTGTGGTGTGGTCGATCGCCGCCTCGAGCGCGGCGGCGTCCCCGTAGGGCACGGACCGGAACCCGGGGGTGTAGGGACCGAAGCCGGTACGGGCCTCGGGGTCGGAGGAGAAGGAGACGACCGTGGTGGTGCGGCCGTGGAAGTTGTCGCCGGCCACGACGATGGTGGCCTGGTCCGCGGGCACACCCTTGACCTCGTAGGCCCACTTGCGGGCGACCTTGACACCGGTCTCGACCGCCTCGGCCCCGGTGTTCATCGGCAGGACCTTCTGTTTGCCCGCCATGTCGGCCAGGGCGTTCGCCCACGGGGCGAACCGGTCGTTGTGGAAGGCCCGGCTGGTCAGGGTCACACGGTCGAGCTGGCGGTGGGCGGCCGCGAGCAGGTCCGGGTTGTGGTGGCCGAAGTTCATCGCGGAATAACCGGCCAGGCAGTCCAGGTACCGGCGTCCTTCCACGTCGGTCACCCAGGCACCGCGGCCTTCGGCGACGACCACGGGAAGGGGGGCGTAGTTGTGGGCGGACCGCTCCTCCGCGAGGGCGATGTGGTCCGAGCTGGAGAGTGACGGTGCGCCGGGGTCACCGGCGGGGTCGTTCTGTCCCAGATTCTGGGTCGTGCTCATCGAGTAGCTCCGATCACCATTGATCGATGTCTCGCACTTGATACCCACCGTCGGGCGAGGTGGCGCCCTCCGGCAGAAGGTCTCCAAAAGTTGAGCAGATGAGCCTGTGAGCCCACAAGGGGTGGTGGGACTCACACGATCGCCGCGTGGGCCGAAACACCCGCGGCACAGGCCCGCCACGCCTCCGAGCAGGATCGACCCGCCTGCCCTGCTCACGCTGTGACCTGAACTCCCGGTGCTGGTGACGCGCACCATCCTCCCGCCGGGTATCGGCCCCATCCCCGAGGGGTACGGTCCCGGCAGAGTCCCGCGCCGCCACGAGCCCCCACGCCGGGGACGGCGCCCCACCGTTGCCTGGGAGGTCCTGCGTGCCCCCTTCCGCGTACCCGGACGCACCCTTCTCCCTCGCCCGGTTGTTCGAGGCCGTCACCGAAGCCGTACCCGACCGTGTCGCCGTGGTCGCCGGCCCGCGCCGCCTGACCTACCGGGCCCTGAACTCGCGTTCGACCCGTGTGGCCCGCCACTTGGCGGGCGCCGGTGTGCGGCCGGGCGAACACGTGGCGCTGCTCGCGCACAACCGCGCCGAGTGGCTGGAGTCCTTCCTGGGGATCCTGCGCACGGGCGCGGTCCCGGTCAACCTCAACTACCGCTATGTGGCCGGGGAACTGCACCACGTGCTCTCCGACTCCCACGCCGTCGCCCTGGTCGCCGAGGAGTCCCTGGCCGCGACCGTGGCACCCGTACGCGACGGGCTCCCCCGGCTCCGGCACGTGCTGCTCATCGAGGACGGCGGCCCGCACCCCACGTCCCTGGCCGGTATGGACTACGAGACGGCGCTGGCCGCCCAGCACCCCGATGACCCGGCCGAACTCCCGTCCACGAGCGGCTCGGACCACTACCTGCTCTACACCGGCGGTACCACCGGTCACCCCAAGGGTGTGCTGTGGCGCCAGGCCGACATCTTCCGGGCGGCCCTGGAACGCCGTTCCCCCGGTGCGCCGCGTGCCCATGACCTCGACGACGTGGCCGAACGCGCCGCGCGGTGCTTCCCTCAACGGATGCTGGTGCTGGGCCCGCTCATGCACGCGGCCGGCCAGTGGAACGCGTTGAGCATGCTGTTGTGCGGCAAGCGTGTGGTGCTCTCCACCGACCCGGTCTTCGACACCGACCGCCTGGTCGCCCTGGCCCATCGCGAGAGGGTGCACACCCTCCAGTTGGTGGGCGACGCGATGGCCCGTCCGTTCGTGATGCGCCTGCTGGCCGAGCCGGACCGGTGCCCGTCCTTGGCCTCGGTGCGTTCGGGCGGCACCCCGCTGACCCACCCGGTGCGTGCCCTGTGGCGTTCCTGGCGCTCCGACCTGGCCCTGGCCGATTCCTACGGGGGCTCGGAGACCGGTGTGTGCGGGACCGCCGACGCGGGGGTGGCACCCGGCGCCGACCCTTCCGGTGAGACCGAGCGCGGACCGAACTTCGCCATGGGCGGCAGTGTCGCAGTGCTCGACGAGCGGCTCGATCCCCTGCCGGCCGGATCGACGGAGGTGGGGCGCATCGCGCGCACCGGCCACATCCCGTTGGGATACTACGACGACCCGGTCGCCACGGCACGCACGTTCCCGGTGGACCGGCGCGGCCACCGGTGGGCACTGTCGGGCGATTACGCCACCCGTGGTGAGGACGGTTCGGTGGTTCTGCTGGGACGGGGCAGTGTAGTGATCAACACCGCCGGGGAGAAGGTCTTCCCCGAGGAGGTCGAGGCGGCGCTCAAGGCCCATCCGGAGGTGGTGGACGCCATCGTGCTGCCCCTGTCCGACGAGACCCTGGGCCAGCGGGTGAGCGCCGTGGTCGCGGTGGCCCCGGGGGGCCGGGTCGACATCGAGGGGCTGCGTGCGCACTGCCGCGGGCGCCTGGCCGGTTACAAGGTTCCGCGCAGTGTGCGGTTCGTGGACCAGGTGCGGCGCACGGCGGCCGGCAAGCAGGACTACCGGTGGGCGTCCTCGGTGGCCAGGCGGGGCACGGACGCCGGAGAGACGGTCTCCGCTCCTCCGGTGTGGTGATCGGCCACCCGGCCTGCCCTTTCGGCCACAAGGTCACCTTCAGAACACACAACCGAAACCCGCCCTCGGGTCAGGGTTCGGCACGCCCGAGCACCATTAGACTGGCCTGGTCCGCACTCGTCGGCCGCCTCCCCCGTCTGCCGGCCCGGGCACGCCACGATTTCCGCGGCTGCGTGGTTCCCATCCCTGTACTCAGGTCGGCCACCTCCCGCGCGGACCGCACCCCTTTCCGACCCACCAGCCCGGCGTAGGCGGAGTGGGTCGGCGACACCACTAGGACGGAGGTAAGGCTCCTTCCGGCTCCGGAGGGCGCCCTACAGCTCACATGGCCAAGTCAGTAGGCTCCTACATCTTCAACGCGGTGCGCGGCGGGGCCGTGGGCACCTCGGAAGCGTTGCCGGGCATCAGCGGCGGCACGGTCGCCCTCATCGTCGGGCTCTACGACGATCTCATCGGCGGCGCGGGACACATGGTCAGCGGGATCCGCCTGGCCGTGACCGACGGGTTGCGCGGCAAGGGCATGGGCCGCGCCAAGGAAGAGTTCGCTCAGGCGAACTGGGGAACTCTCGCTCCCGCGCTGATCGGCATGCCGATCTTCCTGGTTCTGGCCATGCTCCTCATCGAACCGATCCTGCACGACCACTCCCAGTACGCCTACGCCCTCTTCTTCGGGTTGGTGCTGGCCAGTCTGTGGATCCCCTACAGCGCCGCGGGCCTGCCGTGGCGACCGATGCACTACGTGGCCGGCCTCGTCGTCGCGGTCCTGGCGTTCTTCGTCATGAGCCTGCCCGGCGCCAACCTGCCGGTGCACCCCGTGGTGATCTTCTTCGCCGCCTCGGTGGCGATCTGCGCCCTGGTACTGCCGGGTATGTCCGGCTCCTTCATCCTGCTGACGGTGGGTCTGTACGAACCGGTCCTGCAGGCCGTGCGCGACATCGACGTGGCCTTCATCCTCACCTTCGCCGCCGGCGCGGCCACCGGCCTGGCACTGTTCGTGAAGCTGCTGCAGTACCTGCTCGACAACAAGCGGCGCCTCACCCTGGTCGTGCTCACCGGCATCATGGCCGGTTCGCTGCGCGCGCTGTGGCCCTGGCAGAACGAGGAGCGCGAGGTCGTGCCGGCCACCGACCTCCCGCTGACCGTGGGCTTCATGGTCCTGGGCTTCGCCGTGGTCACCACCGTGCTGGTGTGGGAACACCGCAAGCGGCTCCGCCGGGAGCGCGAGCACGGACACGACTCCGCCCTCGTCCGCTGAGACAGGACCCCCTAGAATCTCCCGATAGAGGCGCGGGGTGCCGGAACCTCACCGGTCCGGCTGAGAGCACACCCGTCGAACCTGCCCTAGTTCGTACTAGCGAAGGAACGCCATGAGCGCTTTCAACGTCATGTCCGTGGCCGGGAGCGACCCCAGCGGAGGCGCCGGGATCCAGGCCGACCTCAAGGCCTTCTCCGCTCACGGGGTCTTCGGGATGAGTGTGGTGACCGCCCTGACCGCCCAGTCCACGCGCGGGGTCGCCGACGTGCACGGGATCCCGGCCGCGTTCGTCACCCGTCAGCTCGACACCCTCCTCGAGGACGCGACGGTCCACGCGGTCAAGGTCGGAATGCTGGGCACCGCCGAGGTGACCGAAGCGGTGGCCGGGGCGATCGACCGGCACGGGCTCCAGGACGTGGTCGTGGACCCGGTCATGGTCGCCAAGAGCGGCGACCGCCTGCTGGAGGAGTCGGCCACCGAGGCCCTGCGCACCGTCCTGCTGCCCCGGGCCGGCCTCATCACCCCGAACCTGCCCGAGTCCGCCGACCTGCTCGGGGTCGAGGAAGCCACCGACCTGGCGGGCATGCACGAGCAGGCCGCGGAGCTGCTGGAGCTGGGGCCGCGTGCGGTCCTGCTCAAGGGCGGGCACCTGGACTCCGAGGACAGCATCGACGTGCTCGCCGTCGAGGACGCGGCCCCGGTGGAGTTCTCCGCGCCCCGGGTACACACCCGCAACACCCACGGCACGGGATGCACGCTCTCCTCCTCCATCGCCGCCCTGCTCCCCCAGAACCCGGACACGGCCGCGGCGGTGCGGGGCGCCAAGGACTACCTGACCGAGGCGCTGCGCCGTGCCGGCGACATCGGTGCCGGAGGCGGCCAGGGGCCGGTGCACCACTTCCACGCATGGTGGTGAGCGCCTTCCCGCCATGGACACGCACGAGGGGGACCGGCCCGGAGCCGGTCCCCCTCGTGCGTTCGGCGTCGGTCGGGCACCCGCGTCAGCTGCGGATGTCCTCCATGACCACGTCGGGGTTGCGCCACTCCGGGTGGTTGAAGAACTTGCGCGTCTCTGCCACGACGAGCGGGGAGAGCAGCAGGAGCCCGAGGAGGTTCGGCAACGCCATGAGCGCGTTGGCGATGTCGCTGAACAGCCACACCTCGTCCAGTGCGGCGATCGAGCCGATGAAGACGACCGCGAGGAACACGAACCGGTAAGGCGTCACGAACTTGCGCCCACCCAGGTACTCCACGCAGCGCTCGCCGTAGTAGGACCAGCCGAGCATCGTGGTGAAGGCGAACACCGTCACCGCGATGGCGACGATGTACTGCCCGGCGACCGCCAGTGCGGCACTGGCCTGACCGAGCCCCTCGGTCAGGGCCAGGGTGGTCAGCAGGGAACCGTCGACGTCCCCTTCCTGCCAGACCCCGGTCGTGATGATGACCAGGCAGGTCATCGTCACGACGATGATGGTGTCGATGAAGGTCTGGGTCATCGAGACCATGGCCTGGCGGACCGGCTCGCGGGTCTTGGCCGCGGCGGCGGCGATCGCGCCGGTGCCCAGGCCGGCCTCGTTGGAGAAGATGCCGCGCGAGAAACCCTGTTGGATGGCCAGCATCAGGCCCGCACCCGCGAAACCACCGACCGGCGCGGTGTAGCTGAAGGCGCTGGTGAACACGAGCTGCAGCGCGGGCAGGACCGAGGCCCAGTTGATGGCCAGCACCAGCAGGCAGGAGGCCACGTAGCCGATGATCATGATCGGCACGAGAGCCGAGGCCACCCGGCCGATGCTCTTGATCCCGCCGAGGATGACGGCACCGGCCAGCAGCATGAGGATCAGGCCCACGACCCAGGGTTCGACCTCGACGAGGCTGGTGACCTGCTGGGTGACGGTGTTGGCCTGGGTCCCGTTGCCGATACCGAAGGCGGCGATGGCTCCGAAGACGGCGAAAGCACCGCCGAGCACGGTGCCGAGCCAGCCGTTCAGCCCGTACTTGAGGTAGTACATCGGGCCGCCGCTCTGCTCACCCTTGGCGTCGGTGCGGCGGAACTTCACGCCCAGCAGCGCCTCGCTGTACTTCGTGGCCATGCCGAGGAGACCGACGACCCACATCCAGAAGAGCGCGCCCGGACCACCGACACCGATGGCCAGAGCAGCACCGGCGATGTTGCCGACACCGACCGTGGCGGCCAGAGCCGTACTCAATGCCTGGTAGTGCGAGATGTCCCCCTCGACCGAGGAGTCCTCCTTGCGCCGGATCAGGGCGAGCCAGAGCGAGTGGGGCAACCGCAGGAGCTGGAGCAGCTTCAGGCGGACGGTGAGGAACAGGCCGACACCGAACAGCAGAGGGATGAGGACGAAGGGTCCCCAGAGCACACTGCTGACGATCTCGGCCATCCCGAGGATCTGATCCATGCGGGGATCTCCGTATCACGTTCGGATCGGGGCACGGCCGTGTGCCCGCGCCCTGCTGCACACCGAAACGGTGGCCGGTCAACGTGCAACAGGTCACAGACATTTGATGAGGTGGTGACAGGTTTGCATTGGTTCATCACGCCTACGTCACGTTTATTCGACGCAAGCATTGCGGGTCGGGCCGGGCCCGACCCTCACTCCTGCGCGGAGTCCAGCGCCAACCGGCTCAGCCGCGCGGCGACCTCCTCCGGGTCGCCGCCGCGGCCGATCGCGATCCCCATCAGGAAGGTCGTCAAGGGTGCGGCGGGCCGGGCCACCGAGTGTGCGGCGTCCTTGGCCAGGTCCAGGACCCGGTCGACGTCGGCCCGGTCCAGGCGTTCGTTCTCGTCCAGTTCCAGTTCCGCGCGGACCAGGTCCGCCCACTCCACGAGGGTCACCAATTCACTCCTCTGCGCGATGATTCGGTCCGACGACCGTGACGCGTCGCCTGCTCTGCGGCGGTACTCCTGTGCCGTCGCCGTACCGCACTCTAGAACGGTCGACCCGCCCTCTCACAGGGGACCCGCGTCCCGACCCGCAGGAAAACCGTGCACTCCGCAGGGACGGCCCGGCATACGCCGACGATCGCACCGACCCGCGACCGCGGGGGCCGCTCTCGTCCGCCGACCGCCCGTCTGTCCACCGGAGCACCGCCATGGCCCGTCGCGCCCACATCGCAGTGGTCGGTGTCCCCGCCGTGAGCCACGTCCTACCCGGCCCGGAGATCGTCCGCGAGCTCTCCTACGACCGGGCGCCCATCGACGGCCACACGGCCGAGGCCGGGCCGAACGAGCAGCGCGGGGATCATGACAAGACATGAGCACAACTGCAGGGCGCACCGGATCGTGCTTCGGCAACCCGGTGATCGAGGGCTTCTTCACCTCGACAGAGACCGCATTGATCGACCAGAATTATTTGCGAATCTTTCAGGTTCCGAGCGAGAGATACTCCCCCCATCGAGCAGTTGTGAAACTCAGGCCGGAAGTACTCGGAAAACGGCCAGAGCGGCCTGGTTGAACATGGGCATCGTCATATCATGGCCGCACAGAAGATCCCTCCGAGAATGCCAAACCTCGATCGCAGGCCGACCGAGAAGAAGAAAATCGAAGGAGAAGATGTCAAATCATGACCAAGATCGCAATTGTTGGAGGCGGCATCCTCGGAAGTGCTGTCGAATCGGCACTGGAACGCCGAGGCCACGAAGTGATCGTCCTGTCGAGGCGCGCCGGATTTGATGTGACCAAACCGGAGACCATGACACCGCGACCGGACATCGACGCCGTGGTCGAAGCGACGGATGTATTTACCCAGAAGTTCGATATCGCTCGTGACTTCTTCCAGGCCTCCACGCGGAACATCAACCATTGGGCACAGGAATCTGGAATCGGCAAGCATGTGCTGATCTCCATCGTCAACTGCGAGGCCGACGCCATGTCCTCCAACGGCTACTACGCCGGCAATGCAGCCCAGGAGAAGGTCGCTCTGGAGGAGAACCACGGAACCGTGCTGGTGCGCTCGACCCTGTGGTATGAGTTCGCCAGGAAGAACCTCGATCGTATGAAGGTCGGCCCCTTCGCGATCGTTCCGCAGATGAAGGTGAAGCCCGTAGCGCTCGACGCGGTCGCGGAAGTGGTGGCCGAGTGCATCGACGGTGAGCGTCAGGGAAAGGCATACGACGTTTGCGGACCGGAGGTCATGTCGCTGTGGAGCATGACCCGGGTGTTGCAGAACAAGGGCGCACTACCGCTGTCGGTTCCCGCCCCCGGTCCCGCAGGCAAGGCCATGCGCCAGGGCGCGCTCATCCCCGGGCCGAGCGCCGAGACCGTGGGCCCCGGCTTCGATGAGTGGTTCGCCGAGGGTGATCGATGACCGCGCAGATCTACCGCGAGAAAGACGAATCCGCTGCACGGGTCATCGCCGGTGCCTCAACGGTCGGGCAACAAGTGCAACTCGCCGTCGATGCCCGGCCGGACTCGGCCGTCCACGACGATGAGGCTTCGCCGAGGCCGCGACGAGGGGTTTCCGCGTCCTGCACTCGAACCGGCGGATGCGGGCGATACCGTGGACGGCCGCCCAGGCGAGCCACCTGACGCAGCGGGCCGGCCCGTGGCCGGAGGGGCTCCGTACAGCGTCGGCGCCCGAGCCGGAGGGCGGTACTGACATGAGCCCTCACCACCCGGGCCCGGTAGGAAGGACTACCGTTCCCGAGGACAGGCGTACCCTTCCGGTCCTGCACGATTCATTTCTGGCGCGTGAGAGCCGGGTCCTGGACATGGACGGTCACATCGACCGAACGGGCGGCTCACCCGCCGGCTGCGTCCCCTCAGCCCCGACGCGTTGCGCGCCACTGTGAGCGTCTGGACCCCGGAAGGGCCCGACTCGCGCCGCGTTCCGTGGCACAAGGGGCCGGAGTTGCCCCTCCAGGCCTCTTTCCGAAACCAGGCGGAGAACCACGGGGCCGAGGAAGCGCTCATGATCGGCGAAGACGGAACCCTACGCGAGGGTGCCCACAGCAGCGTGGTCCACTGGGCCGATGGCACCCTCCTCGTGTCATCGGCCCCCAACGGCTGCCGAGTGTGACGGAGGCCGCCGTCGTTCGCGCGGCGGTCTCCAGCGGGGCCCGTCATGAGGCGACCCTGCGACCACGGGAGGTCCGTGCCGCCGACGAACTGTGGCCCCTCAGTTCCCTGCACGGAATCCGCGTGGTCACTGCCTGGGACGGCGAACCGGTCGCCGAAGCGGGCATCGCCGCGGAGTTTCGCGAACACCTACAAGCCATGGAACAAGACGTCGCTACGTGACTCGTCGCTTCGCCGAGCACGGCATCACCAGAACAGCGCGAAGCTCGTGAGTACAAGGACGGAAAATGACGGCTCCCACCACGGGCGAGGTTCTGATCGTTGACAACTACGACTCGTTCACCTACAACCTCGCCCAACAGGTCGCGCAGTGCACAGGTCGCCGGCCCACCGTCGTGCGTAACGACGTGCCGCTCGACGACATCGACTGGGAACGGATCACTCACGTGATCCTCTCACCAGGTCCAGGTGCTCCCGATGTGCCCAAGGACGTGGGGATATGCGCGGACATCTTAGAGCGCGTCGCCGTTCCCGTCCTGGGGGTCTGCCTGGGTCACCAGCTTCTGGCCACCCATTTCGGGGGGCGTGTGAGGCGGGCCGCAGAGCCCATGCACGGTCGGGTCTCCACCATTCAGCAGGCCGGCGACGCCCTGTTCGCCGGCCTGCCTCCGACCTTGGACGTGGTCAGGTACCACTCGCTGGCCGTCTCGGAGGTTCCGTCCGAGCTCCGGGTGACGTCCTCCACACACGATGGAGTAGTCATGGGACTGCGCCACGTCGACCGTCCCCTCTGGGGGGTGCAGTTCCATCCGGAGTCGGTCCTGAGCCGGTGGGGGCTGCAGATCATCGCCAACTTCCTCGCCATGGACACGGCTGAGGCCGGCGACTCGGCGAACAGCTGGTGGGTGGATCTCCGCCGGGTCCGGAAGGACGTGTCTCCCGCAGTGGTCCACGAAGCCCTGTACAAGGACGACGAGAAAAGCTTCTGGTTGGACAGCAACAGTGACGACAGCCGATCCGAGATGAGCGTCATGGGCTCGTGCGAAGGGGTGCTGTCCCACGTCTTGACCTACCATGCGGGAAGCGGAACCACGTTGCGCGAATTCGCCAACGGCCGCCAAGAGCAGGTGGACGGTGACATCTTCCGGGTGGTGGAGGACGAGCTGGCCCGTTTCGACTGCCTTCGTCGGCCGCGGACGACCATGGACTTCTGCCTCGGCTACGTCGGCTACCTGGGTTACGGCCTCAAGGCCGACACATGCGCGGTCGCTGACCCGACACCGTCAACGATGCCGGACAGCCGACTGACGTTCGTGGAGAGGGCTGTGGTGTTCGACCACCGCAACGGAGAGTTCCTCTTGCTCGCTCTCCGGTCCGGTGATCCCGGGTCGCTGCTCGATGTGGCCTCGAAGGGATGGATCGAAGCCACCGAGAGACGGATCCTAGGTTTCGGGACCCGTCAGCCAGAAGCGGATATTGTTCCTGCCGACATTCCTGACGACGCGACCCTGGAGTCCGAGTTCAGGTTCCGGCACGATCGGCGCTCTTATGTCGAAAAGATCCGTGAGAGCCAGGAGCTCATAGGCGCGGGCGAGTCCTACGAGATCTGCCTGACGAACATGCTGGAGTTCCCCGGGAGCGTGGATCCGTACGAGACGTACTCACTCCTCAGAAAGTATGCTCAGGTGCCGTACGGTGCTTTTCTGCGATACGGCGATTTCTCCGTGCTGAGCGCCTCTCCCGAGTGTTTTCTGACCGTCGGCGCCGACGGCTCTGTCGAGACACGCCCCATCAAGGGCACGAGGCCGCGCGGGCGGACAGAGGAGGAAGACCAGCTCCTGAAGAAGGACCTGCTCTCCGCGGAGAAGGATCGCGCGGAAAACCTCATGATCGTTGACCTCATGCGCAATGATCTGAACTCGGTGTGCCGAGAGGGATCGGTGCATGTTCCGACACTGTTCGACGTCGAGTCCTTCCCTTCGGTGCATCAACTGATCAGTACTGTTCGGGGCAGCCTCCGCCCCGGAAGTTCGCCCATCGAGTGCCTTCGCGCAACTTTCCCGGGCGGTTCCATGACTGGCGCACCCAAGGTCAGGACTCTTCAGATCATCGATGAACTCGAAGAAGGCCCGAGAGGCATCTACTCCGGAGCGATCGGATGGATCTCGCTCAGCGGCGCCCTCGCACTGAACATCGTGATCCGAAGTGTCGTCGTCGAACGCGACCGGGCGACGTTCGGGGTCGGAGGCGCCATCACACAGCTGTCGGACCCCGATCTCGAATACCAGGAAACATTGGTCAAGTCCCGGTTGGCCGCGGCCGCGCTGCTCGGGGCCGCAGCGGACAGGAACACGGCGCCATGAAAAGCAGCGCACCAGCTCACCCATGTGCCCGAGGGCGCGTCACGCGACCGTGCATATGAGTTTCGTTCAAGTCTTCACTTTCCGAGACGAGCACGACCGTCTCCTTGTGACAGAGGCCCAGGCGAACCGGCTCAGCAGCCTTGCCGAAGGGCCGGCTGAGCTGCCCGGATCCGGACACCGGGGCTGATGTGGTGTTCCCCCATCGGTTACGACGGTGCGCGGCTGACCCGCACACACGGTGAGGGGCCTCCCGGGACCGCGGATCCCGGGAGGCCCCTCGTGCGAGGCGTCCGCCCCGCCCCCTTTTGCCGGAGCGGTCACCTCTCCTCGAACCGGGTTCGGTGGAGCCCGGTCGAGAGAACTAGACCGCCGAGGTGGCGATCCCGGCGGGTGCGGGGATGACCCTGCTGGGGCTCTTGTCGGACAGCAGCCCGCCCAACACCTCCGACAGACGCTCCAGGTGACCGGAGATCCACGGCAGGGCCAACGGGTCGGTGGCCGCCAGGGCGGCGTAGCGGCGGTCCTCGGTGTCGCCGTAGAGCAGGCTGGTGGCGACCCTCATGCGCAGGGTGTCGGCGCTCTCGCCGAACTCCACCGCCGGGAGCACACCCATGCCGAAGCGCTCCAGCAGCAGGCCGGTCAGTTCCGGGCCCGTGGTGATCCCGTGCAGGGCGGCCAGAGGCTCGCGGAGCGGTTCGAAGTCCGGGTAGAGGTAGAAGGCTGCTCGCGGGGTCGCGACCTCGGCGCCGGCGGCGGTGAAGGCCTCGGTCACCCCTCGGGCGACCAGGCCGTGCAAGCGGCGGCTGCGGTCGATGTGGTCGACCAGTTCGGCGGGTTCGGTGAAGGCGTGGGCGGCGGCCTCCTGCACCGGGGCCGCGGGGCTGGACCAGATCTCGCTGGCCACGCCCAGGAGCCCGCCGCGCAGACGGTGGCCGATCTCGGATTCGGGCAGGCGCAGCACACCGATGCGCCAGCCGCCCAGGGCGAGGTTCTTGCTCAGCCCGGTGGAGATGACGGTGCGCTCGGGCGCGAAGTCGGCGGGGCTGTGCACCCGTACTTCGTCCTGGTCGGGGTGGACCAGGTCACGGTAGATCTCGTCGGAGATGACGACCAGGTCGAGTTCGCGGGCGACCTCGGCCAGGCGGCGTACGGTCTCCTCGCCTGCGACGGTCCCGGTCGGGTTGTCGGGCACGGTGACCACGACGGCGTTGACGGTGCGGCCCTGGCCACGGGCGTCGGTGACGGCGGCGTGCAGCAGGTCGGGCTGGGGGACCCCGCCCTGCCCGGTGGCGGTGGGGACCATGATGGGTCGGCTGCCGACCAGGCGGCTCTGGGCGGCGTAACTGACCCAGCTCGGGGCGGCGATCGCGGTGTCCCCGCCCAGCTCCAGGAGCAGGCTGTAGAGCAACGGCTTGCTGCCGGGACCGGCGATGACCATGGACGGGTCGGTGGGCAGGCCGCGGCGTTCCCAGTAACCGGCGGCGGCCTCGCGCAGGGCCGCGGACCCGGCGACGGGACCGTAGGCGTTGGCGCCGTTGCCCGCGGAGAGCTGGTCGCGCATGACCGGGTGGACCGGGAGTCCGGCCTCACCGAAGCCGAGCGGAAGCACGCGCACCCCCTGGCGGCGTTTCTCTTGGAGGGCTTCGTTCACGGCGAGGGTCGCGGACACAGTGACGGTCATGTCTGACTCATCTCCGGCTCATCTTGGGCGCTTGACCGCACCTTTGGGTCACGGTCTGTCACTACAACCCTGCCCGCCGCTTCCCATCAGGACAAGCACGCCTTTTCGATGGTGAGCATAAGGTGTTCTTATGCTTGATCTTCGACGCCTCCAACTGCTCCGTGAGTTCAGCGCACGCGGCACCATCGTGGCCACCGCGAACGCCCTGGGATACACGCCTTCCGCGGTCTCGCAGCAATTGGCCACCCTCGAACGCGAAACGGCTGTGGCGCTGCTCGACCGCTCTCCCAGAGGGGCGGAACTGACCGACGCGGGACGGCTCCTGGTCGCTCAGAGCGAGGAGATCCTGGCTCTGGTCGAGGCGACCGAGTCGGTTCTGGCCGAGCAGTCGGACGTGGCCCTGGGGACGGTCACTGTGACGGCGTTCCCGACCGCTGCCGTGGCTTTCGCACCCTTGCTGGCGCCCCCGCTGCGCCGGCACTCGGAGATGCAGTTGGTGCTGCGTCAGACCCTGTTGGCGTCCGGGACCCAGAAGGTGCAGTCCCGCGAGGTCGACATCGCCCTGATCGACGACTGGACCGGACAGCACCCGGGGCGCACCTCCGAGAGCGGCCTGCGCCACGTGCATCTGCTCGAGGACTCACTCGTACTGGCGGTGCCGGAGACCCACCGCCTGGCCGATCCTTCGCAACCGGTGGTGCTGGAGCAACTGCTGGGTGAGTCGTGGGTGGTGGCACCCGAGGGGGAGCGTTCGCGTCACGGGACCGACCGCCTCATGGCCGAGGTGGGCGGCCTGCCCTCGGCGACCTGGGAGTTCGAGGGGCTGGGCACGATCCTGAGCCTGGTCTCCAGCGGGATCGGCATTGCCGCGGTCCCGGCGCTCGCGACCGTGAGCGCGCCGGCGGGGCTGGTGTGCCGCAGCCTGCCCGCACCCACGCCGGAACGGCACGTCTATGCGGTGTTGCGCACGGGGACGCTGCGTCGCCCGGCGGTGCAGGTGACACTCTCGGCGCTGCGCGGGGCGGCACGCACGGTGGAGGAGCAGTTGGCGGTGCTGACCGGCCCGGCACCGGAGGACGCGGGCCGGTGACCGCCCGGGGCCCCGCACGAGGAAGTGGCCCGGCCGTCGGGCCGGGCCACTTCGGGTCGGTCGGTCTCGTGTTCTTCCGGTGGGCCGCGCCGGGCTCATCCCTTCCCGCCCGTGCGCCGGGTGCGATCGATGCGGCGGCGGAGCTTGCGACACACATGCAGGGCCCTGTCCCTGCCGTCACGGGCGTTCCACCAGCGTGCGTAGGTTTCGAGTCGTCTCTTGCGCAAGGAGTCCAGTTCGGCCTCCATACGGTTGACCCGGTGTTCCAGGTCGATGCGCTCGCGCTCGAATTCCGACATGTCACGTTCGTAGCAGCCCGCGTCGTTCTCGGCGTCCTTCAACCTGTCCACCAGGCCGTCGGCGGTCGGTTCCCGACCCTGGCCTGCTTGTCCGGTGATGCCTTGGAACCACACACCCTGCCTTGTTTCCGGTAATCCATAAATGGCACCGTTTGGAGCGCAAAAAACACGGAAACCTCACCCTTGAACAATGCGCTCATATCGGTCACTGCGCGTCACCTCCCCGGAGGTGCCGGAGGCAGACACCGCCCCGCTCAACTGTGCGTAGAGCGACTCGAAACGCTCCAGTGACCGGCGATGGTCGTGCTCGGCCGCCATCTCCCGGCCGGCCGCGCCCAGGAACCCGCGTTCGGCACGGGAGGACAGGACCGCGCGCAGCCGGTCGGCCAGCACCTCCACCTCCCCGGACGGGAACAGGTACCCGTTGCGGCCCTCGATGACCAGGTGCGGCAGCGCCATCGCGTCGGCCGCCACCACGGGCAACCCCGTCGACATCGCCTCCAGGGTCGCGATGCTCTGCAGTTCGGCCACCCCCGCGATCGCGAAGACGTCGCCGGCCACGTACACCGAGGGCAACGACTCGTCGGGCACGAACCCCAGGAAGCGGACCCGTTCCCGCACCCCCAGTACCCGGGCCAGCTCGGAGAGCTCCCCCTCGCGCTGACCGGTGCCGGCCAGTACCAGCTGCGCGTCCAGATCGGTGGTGAGCAGGGCCAGGGCACGCACCAGCTCGTCGATGCGCTTCTCCTCGTCCAGACGGCCCACGAAGACGATCGAGTCGCGGTCGGGCACACCCAGGCGGGCGCGTGCGGCCGAGCGTTCGGAGGCCCTCGGGTGGAAACGCTCCAGGTCGATCCCGCAGGAGACCGCCTCCACCTGCCGGCTCAGTCCCTGTTCGCGCAACAGTCGGGACGCACGCGGGGTCGGGGTGGTCACGTGGTCGGCCTGCTCGGCGACACGGATCATGTCGTGCCAGGCCAGCGAACCGGCCGCCGACTGCAGGGACCGGGGCACACGGGCGTGGGCGTAGAGGTTGTCCGGCATGAAGTGGTTGGTGAGCACCGTGGGGATCCCGGTGGCCTGTGCCCGTGCGAGCACCGTGCGACTGAGGGTGAAGTGACTCTGCACGTGGACGACGTCGGGAGCGAACCTGGCCAACAGACGGTCGACGTGTCCGCCCGACCCCAGTGGTAGCGCGGCCCGCATGGTCGGCTGGAACGGGATCCGGGCCGAGCGCACCCGGTGCTCGGTCACGCCCCCGGCCACCGACACGTGCGGCGGGCCCTGCGCGGAGGGGCAGAGCACGTGGACCAGGTGGCCGCGCGCGGCGAGCCCCTCGGCCAACCGGTGGGTGAAGTAGGCGGCACCGTTGACGTCGGGCGGATAGGTGTCGGTGGCGACGAGGACACGCAGCGGGCGTGCGGCTCTGAGCATGGCGGAGCTCCTTCGTTCAACGGGTGCGGTGGGATCGCGGCTCCTGCGCGGCCTCGGGGTTGCGGTCCCGGCTGCGGGCGAGGCCGACGGTCCCCACCACGGCCAGGAGCGCGAAGGCCGACGCGCCGGCCTGGGCGAGCGGTGTCTCCGGGGCGCCCTCCCCGAGCATCACCGCGCCGATACCGACACCGACGACGGGGTCGGTGACCAGCAGGGTCGCGTAGGCGGCGGCGAAATGGCCGCTGCGATAGGCGTTCTGCACCAACAGGGCGCCGAACACCGCGGTGCCCGCGGCCAGCAGGGTCAGCCAGCTAACCAGCTGGGACCAGTCGCCGTGCGCGCCGGCCAGGATCACACGGGCCAACCCGGAGGTGGTGCCCATGGCGGCGCCGCCGGCCATGGCGAGCAGGATCGCTCGGACCGGACTGGGAAACCAGCGTGCGATCAGGTGCAACAGGATCCCCGCGCCGATGACGGCCCCGGCCAGGGCCAGGGCGGTGCCGGTGTCCATCACGGGTGCCTCGTCCACGTGCGGGAACAGCCACAGCACACCGGTGAGACCGGCCATGACGGCGAGGCCGGCGATGACCTGGTGCGAGCCGACCGCTCGGTGGGTGAAGAACGACCAGAGCACGATCGCGAAGAGCAGGCCGGTCACACCGAGGGGTTGGATGATGGTGAGCGGGGCGCCGCTGAGCGCCGCCAGGTGCAGGAGCGCCCCCAGCACGACCAGGAGCCCGCCGATGAGCCAGCGCGGGCGCCCGAACAGGTGGAACATGACACCGGCGCGGGCGACCCGGCCCCCGGGGGCACGGACCGCGTCGCGTTCCTGCAGGGCCGACCCGAGGGCCAGAGCGAAGGCCCCCACCACAGCGACGGGCACCGCCCACAGCATCGTCGCCCTCCCCCTTCCGGTCGTGTGTGCTTACCCCTTTCGGACATGGCCGGGGTACCGCCGGGTGTGCATACCGCACAGCGGACCGCGCACCCGTCCCCTCCCCTGCGGGAAGAGCGGATACGCAGTCCGACCGGGTGGCGCTGTTGCGGCCCCTGCCTCTGATGTTGCCTCGTTCGGGGCAGAGCCAACATCAACACGGGGCCAAGGTCGGGTATCGGCACACCCCGAATGTGGGGGTTTCTGATCCGTTTGTCGCTACCCCTGGGCCGTCCCCGGTGCGCGTGACACGATGTCCGTCAATGGTCTAGACCGGATAGGAGCAGCCGTGTCCGACACCCTGATCCCCCGCCCCCGTGAGTCCTCCCCCGGCGACGGCCCGGGCCTGGCGCTGACCGCCCGCACGCGTGTGCACGCAGGAGCGGAGGCCGCCGGGGTCCTGGCCTGGCTGCGCCGCGAGGTCGGCTCCGCGATCGGGCTGCCCCTGGAACGCGGCGGTGAGAGCGACGCACAGATCCGGCTCAGCGTGGACCCCGGCGCAGGGCTCTCCCCCGAGGGGTACCGGCTGGTCGTCGACTCCGAGGGCGCCTCGGTCATCGGCCACGACGCCGCCGGTGTGTTCTACGGGGCGCAGACCCTGCGCCAGCTCCTGCCCGCCGACGTGTACCGCGGTGCTCCCCCGGTCGGCGCGGAATGGGTCCTGCCCGCCGTGAGCATCACCGACACGCCCCGGTTCCGGTGGCGGGGCGCGATGCTCGACATCGCCCGCCACTTCCAGCCCAAACGCGAGATCCTGCGCTTCGTCGACCTGATGGCGATGCACAAGCTCAACGTGCTCCACCTGCATCTGAGCGATGATCAGGGCTGGCGGGTGCAGATCAGGCGGTATCCGAAACTGACGGAGGAGGGTTCCTGGCGCACCGAGAGCCAGGTGGGAGCGGTGCGTCCGCCGGTCTTCGACGGGCGCCCCCACGGCGGATACCTCGCCCAGGACGACGTGCGCGAGATCGTGGCCCACGCCGCCGAACGCCACGTGAGGGTGGTGCCCGAGATCGATGTGCCCGGACACTCCCGAGCCGCGATCCACGCCTACCCCGAACTCGGCGAGGCCGGGCGCGTCCCCGTCGGGACCCAGTGGGGGATCTTCGAGGAGGTCCTGGCCGTGACCGACGGGGTCCTGGACTTCTACCGCAACGTCATCGACGAGCTGCTGGAGCTGTTCCCCTCCCCCTTCTTCCATATCGGCGGCGACGAGTGCCCCAAGGCGCAATGGAAGGACAGCCCCTCGGCCCAGCAGCGGATCCGGGAGGAGGGGCTGGCCGACGAGCACGAGTTGCAGAGCTGGTTCATCCGGCGACTCGACCAGCACTTGGCCTCGCGCGGGCGGCGCATGGTCGGCTGGGACGAGATCCTGGAGGGCTGGCTCTGGGCCGGGCAGGACGGACCCCGCGCCCCCGAGGGCGAGCGCGAGGGCCTGTCTGCGGGTGCGGCCGTGATGTCCTGGCGCGGTGAGGAGGGCGGTGTCGCGGCAGCACGGGCCGGCCACGACGTGGTCATGGCTCCCACAGAGACCTCCTACCTCGACTACCGCCAGTCGGAGTCCGAGGACGAACCGGTCAAGGTCGGCACTCTCCTGCGGGTGGAGGACGTCTACCTCTCCGAACCCGTCCCGGAGGGACTGAGCCCGCAGGAGGCCGAACACGTGCTGGGGGCGCAGGTCAATGTCTGGACCGAACACATCGACACGCCGCGGCGGCTGGACTACATGGTCTTCCCCCGGTTGTCGGCCTTC
This sequence comes from Nocardiopsis xinjiangensis YIM 90004, assembly GCF_000341145.1. Lineage (GTDB taxonomy): Bacteria > Actinomycetota > Actinomycetes > Streptosporangiales > Streptosporangiaceae > Nocardiopsis > Nocardiopsis xinjiangensis. The sequence continues at coordinate 18,664 of NZ_ANBE01000056.1, read as the reverse complement.
GCGGAGAAGGTGTGGTCGGCGGGCGCACGCGACTACGCCGAGTTCGAACCGCGCCTGCGCGCCCACCTGCTCCGCCTGGACGCCGCGGGGGTGGAATACCGCCCCTTGGAGGGTCCGCGTCCGTGGCAGACCCGGCCCGGGGTGATCGGACGGGACTGACCGGCGCCGGAACGGGGACAAGTCGGTGCGCCCCGTCCCCGGCCGGCACCGGTCCTGGTCAGAAGTAGGTGGCCACGGCCTCGACCACGGTGTCCTCGGCGTCCACGACCGGGATGAGGGCCCACCGGTCGAAGGCCGTGCACGGGTGCGAGATACCGAAGGAGATCAGGTCGCCGGGGCGTGGATGGAGCTCCGCCGGCACGCTCAGATAAGCGTGGTGGTCGTTCAGACCCGTGACCTCGGCGCCCTCGGCCGAGCTCTGGGTGCCGTCGGAGCGGCGCAGGCGGCGCGGCACGGGCAGGCCCGCGTCGAAGTTGGCCTCGCGGCGTCCCAGGCCGGCGATGGCCTGCCCCTCCTCCGGGGTCGACGTGACCTGGGCCCACAGTTCCAGGGCCCCGGCCAGCGCGTCGGGTCCCTCGGCCAGGCGCCGGTAGGGGGTGGTGCGTCGGTAGAGGCCGTCGTCGTGGGCGACGTAGGCGCCGCTGCGCAGGATCGTCCACACGTCCTCGGCACCGCCGAACTCCTCGGCGACCAGGTCGAACCAGGCGCTGCCGCCCACCGACAGGACGGGACGGCCCAGGCCGTGGTCCTCGGCGAGCTCGGCGGCGTCGGCGCGCAGGTCGCGCAGGAACCCGCGCACGGCCTCGGCCCCACCGGTCACCGGTCCCTCGTACCCGGCCACACCGGCGAGTTCGAGTCCGGGGGCAGCCGCCACCTCCTCGGCCACGGCCAGCACACCGGCGCGGTCGCGGCACCCGGTGCGTCCGCCGCGCACGCCGCGTTCGACCAGGATCCGCAGCGGGCGCCCGCGGGGGTCGGCCACGGAGGCGGCCGCGGCCACGCCCTCGGGCGAGTCGGCGTAGAAGAGGAATTCGAATCCGGGGTCGCGGTCGAGCTCGGCGGCGATCCAGGACAGGGCCCGGGTGTCCAGGAGCTCGTTGGCCAGGACGATGCGCTGTACGCCGAAGCGGCGGTAGGCCAGTACCTGGTTGGCGGTCGCGGCGGTCACGCCCCAGGCGCCGGCGTCGAGCTGGCGCTGGATGAGGGCCGGCGCCATGGAGGTCTTGCCGTGTGGTGCGAAAGTGAGTCCGTGGTGTTCGGTGAAGCCGGCGAGGGCGGTGATGTTGCGGGTCAGTTCCGGTTCGCGCAACACCATGAGGGGCCACGTGAAGGGGCCGGTGAACAGCCCTCCGGCCTGCTGCGCGAACTCGTCGAGGGTGAGGGAGCCCTCGGGCCACCACACCCCCTTGGTGCGCCAGTCGATGTGTTCCTGCGGGATGGTCAACCGCTCGCTCACTGGGCCGGCTCCGCCTTTCGCTCCAGTGGCCCGCCCCGGGCGCGGTGGGCGCCCGGGGCGGGCCCGGTGTGTGTCGGAGCGATCCTCCCACCTGTGGGGCGGCCGACGGGGTGGGCCGGCGCCCACCGCACAGGCCCGGCTGTACTCAGCCTCTGTGGTCAGTACACCTGGGTTCCCTCCGGCTCCGTCTCCTCCTACATCTCTGCCTGCCGGGCGCCTTCGAACTCGGCGATCGCGTCCTGGCCGATGTCGGGGAAGTCGGTGACGAAACCGTTGGCACCCAGTTCCAGGACCTCGACCATGCGGTCCTGCTCATTGATGGTGTAGGGCATGATCTCGAAACCCGCCTCCTGGACGGCGGAGACGTAGTCGGCGGTCAGCTCGGTGTGGTTCGGGTTGACCATGTCGGCCCAGTCGTGGTCGCCGAGCTCGTCCACGGGCACTTCTCCGAGCAGGCCGTGCGGGATCGAGGGCAGCAGGCCCTTGGAGGTTTCCATGGAACCCCAGTCGAAGCTCTGGACCATGAGCCGGTTCGGTTCCCGAGGGGGGTTCTTCCTCATCCAGTAACCGCGGGAAGTGATCTCCCCGGCCAGGGCCTCCTCGATACCGGGGTGGCTCTGGGGGTCCTTGACCTCGAGGAAGAGGTTGAGGTCCAGGCTCTCCAACCGGTCCAGGGCCTCCTCGAAGGTGGGAACGGGTTCTCCCTCGAAGGCCGGGTCGAACCAGCTTCCGGCGTCGACCTCCTCGATCTGCTCCAGCGTCAGGTCGGAGATGTCGTAGGAGTCGAGGTCGGGGTGGACCTCCTCGATGTCGGTGGTGCGCTCCAGGGACGCGTCGTGCATGAGCACGGGTTCACCGTCGGCGGTGAGCTGGACGTCGATCTCGACGGTCCCGGCATCCAGTTCGTCGGCGGCGTCGATGGCGGCAAGGGTGTTCTCGGGTGCGTGCCCGGAGGCTCCGCGGTGGGCGACGGCGACGAGCGGGCGTTCGGGGGACGGTTGCTCCGCCGATACCGGACCGGCGCCGGCCGGCTCCGACGGAAAGAGTGACGGCCCGGCCAGGGCGGGGACCCCGCCGGCCGTCACGGCGAATGTTACGGCTCCGACAACGATCGCGATGCGACGCACCGGACCTCCCATGTACGAGTGATGTGCCGAGTGCTACCTCAGACTGAGAGCAGTTGGTGACAACACGGTGACCATGAGCCGAGCGCAGGATGATGCTCGCCCTACCGTCTGGTTGGGAGAACCCGCCCCGCCCCATCGGGCACCTCATGGATCTCCTCGATCACTTTGTGTACTTCTTTGGCCGTAGGACCCTTCGCTCATGACACAGGGAACTGAGTTCATCACCAGGTGTAGTCGATGGGAAGGGGCTCGTATGCGCAAGCACCACACCTGGTGGGTCGCGCTCTGGGGAAGCGGCCGTTGCGGAGCGGACCACCGCGCCGATCGGGTCCGAGGAGTGGAGCGGTTGCGGGAGCACCTGCCCTGGCATCTGCCCACCATCGACACCTGAGGTGCGGGCCGCCCGGACCCCTGCCGGCGGTGCGCTCGCGCCGTGGGCCGCCGTCGTTCCTGGGCGGGACCGGTGTTGCACCGGGGGCGGCTCCTGGGCCACGCTCACCACCTCCCCGTACCCCTCTAGGACGTTTCGGTGTCGGCCCAGTGTGTGGACGCTCCCGCCTTCCACGCCGGGCGAATCGTTATACCGGTGCACTTCTCGGTCCGATACGGTCGTCGCGCGGTCACGGCCCCGCCGGTCCTGCCCTTTCCCTCGTGCCGCGTCCGTCCCGGGACGTGCCGCCCCCTGCCCCGAGGAGGTCTCCCCCGATGCCGGCCCCGACCACCCGTCCACAACTGCGCGGCGACTTCGGCATGGTCGCCTCCACCCACTGGCTGGCCAGCGCCACCGGTATGTCGGTCCTCGAGCGCGGCGGCAACGCCTTCGACGCGGCGGTGGCGGCGGGGTTCACCCTCCAGGTCGTCGAACCGCACCTGAACGGCCCCGGGGGCGAGGTGCCCGTGATCTTCCAGTCCGCGGGCGGGCCCGCACGTGTGCTCTGCGGGCAGGGCGTGGCCCCCGCCGGCGCGACGATCGGCGCCTACACCGCGCTCGGGCTCGACCGTGTCCCCGGCAGCGGGGTGCTGGCCGCCACGGTCCCGGGCGCCTTCGACACGTGGATGCTGCTGCTGCGCGACCACGGGACCATGGGTGTGCGCGAGGTCCTCGACCACGCCATCGGCCTGTGCGAGCGCGGTTATCCCGTCCTTGCCAGGGTCGCGGCGGCCGTGGAATCGCTCGCCCCGGTCTTCGGCCGGCACTGGGCGGGTTCGGCGGAGCTGTACCTGCCCGGCGGCAGCGCACCGGCCCCCGGACCCCGCCTGCGCAACCCGGCTCTGGCCGCCACGTACCGGCGGCTGGTCACCGAGGCCGAGGCCGCCGGAGCCGGGCGCGAGGCCGGCATCGACGCCGCCCGCCGGGCATGGTCGCAGGGGTTCGTGGCCGAGGCGCTGGACGGTTTCCTGTCCGAGGACGTGCCCAGCTCGACCGGCCGGCCCCAGCGTGCGTTCCTGCGCGGTCAGGACCTGGCCGAGTGGAGTGCCCGTTACGAGGACCCGGCCTCGGTGCGCCACGGTTCGCACACCGTGCACAAGACCGGGCCGTGGGGCCAGGGCCCCACCATGCTCCAACAGCTGCGTCTGGCCGAGGTCCTGGGCACCGGTGACCTGGCGGGGACCTCACGCGAGGGGACCGACCCCGACTTCGTGCACCGGGTGACCGAGGCAGCCAAGCTCGTCTTCGCCGACCGTGAGTCCTGGTACGGCGACCCGGACCACACGGACGTGCCTCTGGAGGAGCTCCTGTCGGCCGAGTACGCCCGCTCCCGCGCGGGCCTGGTCGAGGACGCCGCCGCGAATCCGGAGCAACGCCCCGGCGCCCCGGGCACGCGCACGCCCTACATGCCGCCGACCTACCTGCCCGGGCAGGCCTCGCCGGACCGCACCACCGGTGAGCCGACGGTGCGCGACGCCGCAGACCCCGCCGCCCGGCGCGGGGACACCTGCCACCTGGACGTGGTCGACGCCCACGGCAACATGGTCTCGGCGACCCCCAGCGGCGGGTGGCTGTCGAGCTCACCCGTCGTACCCGCGCTCGGTTTCCCGCTCGGCACCCGGGCGCAGATGTTCTGGCTCGACGAGCACTCCCCCAACGCCCTGTCCCCGGGGCGCCGTCCGCGCACGACCCTGTCGCCGACCCTCGTCACCCGGGAGGACGGGCAGGCGGTGCTGGCCATCGGCACCCCAGGAGGCGACCAGCAGGACCAGTGGACCTTCACGGCGCTGATGCGGATCCTGCACGGGGCCGAGGACCTGCAAGAGACCCTGGACGCCCCGATGTTCCACACGAACGCGTTCCCGAGCTCCTTCCACCCGCGCGAGACCGTGCCCGGCAGCCTCGTCGTGGAGCCCGAGGTCGGACCGGAGACCATCGGGGAGATGCGGCGGCGCGGGCACGAGGTCACCGTCGCCGAGCCCTGGTCGCTGGGACGGCTGGCCGCGGTGGGCCGCGACCCCGACACCGGTGAGCTGCGCGCCGCCGCCGACGCACGGGGCGCGCAGGGGTACGCGGCCGGGCGCTGAGGCAGGTGCCGGACGCCGATCCGGCGGGTCCGGCGCTCTCATCACCGCGCGGGAAGGGGTCTCGGGAAGGGTGGGCTTCGTGCTGTGTATCGCTCTTGGTCCGACCTCTTGCAAAATCTCCGTGTCACTGCTTATGTAGATCTTGTGACGGGAAACGCCGAGACCCATCGTGAGCGTTCCCATACAGAACTCCATACTTTCCCCGGCAGGGCACGCGGCTGTCTCCCCCTCCCTCAGCGGCGTCCCTGCTTCTCCCCTCCTCAACCGAGACCTGCCTTCCCCTCCCGGCTGGGTCATTCGGACAAGGAGAGATCCGTGGGCCGTGGCGCCGCTTCCCGAGCGGCACCACGGCCCACGTGTTTTGTGTGTGCCGCCATTCGGATCCGGCTCTTTTACCACGGGCGCAATGCAATGGGCCCCGAGGAAATGCAGCGCATGGAATACCGGTCACATTCGGAACACAAAAAGGGCACCCCGGCGTGAAGACCGGGGTGCCCCGAAGTGACCGTGCGCGGATCAGGCGTGTACGCGCACCACGCCCGCGAGGTTCTCCGTGCGCACCGAGGTGACCTGCACGTCCAGGCCGGTGCGCGGCGCCTCCAACATCTGGTCGTCGCCCAAGTAGATGGCCACGTGGGAGATGTAGTCGGGCGCCGTGGGGTCCGAACGCCAGAAGATGAGGTCGCCGCGTTCCATGTCCTCGTGGTCGACGCGGCTGCCGGCGTTCCACTGGTCGTGGGTGACGCGCGGGATACTGACGCCGGCCTCGGCGAAGGCCCACTGGAGCAGGCCCGAGCAGTCGAATCCCTCGTTCGGGCTCGTGCCGCCCCACACGTAGGGCACACCGAGCTGGGTCTCGGCGTTGGCGATGACCTCTTCCACGACCGTGGGCGGCACGGCCTCGCCCTCGGACATCGGTTCGGGTGCGTCGGCGACCAGCTGCAGAGAGGCGTCGTGCCCCTCCAGGGCCTCCTCCAGATCCTCGTTCAGCTCGGTCAGGTCCGCGTCGGGGGCCGAGACCACGAGCGCGTTGCCCTCGGGCATGCCGAGCTCGGCTGCGCGCTCACGGGAGACGAGCGCGTCGATGCCGGAGATCCCGGAGGTGGCGTGGGTCCACACTTCCATCGGGACCTCGCCCTCACCGCCGGCGACGGTCACGTCGGTGCCGACGTCGAGATCGCGTTCGGTGCCGGCGTCCTTGGACAGGGCGATGGCGCCCTCGGCCACGCCCTGCCAGATGGCGTCGGACTCGGCGGAGGGTTCGGGAGCGTGGTTGCGGAACAGGGAGGGGTTCACGCCCAACAGCGACGTCTCTTCCCCCTCGATCTCCAAGCGGGCGGCGTCCACGCCGAGGGCGTCCTGGACCCCCTCGATGTCGCGGACCGCCTCCACGGCCTCGCGCGGCAGGCTCTCGGGGGCGGCCGCGAAGTACTCGACGCTGCGTGCCTCGTCGAAGGGTTCCACGGGTATGTCGCCGTCGAGGTGGTCGGTGTCGGCGGTGTCGGGGGCGGCCCCCTCGTCCTCGTCCGCGCGGGGCTGGGACGAGCGGGGGTCGGAGCCGCTGGGCCCCTCGGGATCGGGAGCGGCGGGGGCAGCGGCGGCGACCTGCTGGTTCAACGGAGGGCGTTCCTCCACCACGGGTTCGGCCCAGACCGGGCCGGAACCGAAGGCCGTGAAAGCGACCACCAGAGCCGCGGAAGTACAGGCGCGGGTACGGGTTCGCACGGGGAGATCTCACCCTTTCTCTGGCCGTTCAGGGCCCGGAGCCCCCTGCGCCATACGGCCCGTCGATGGCTTCCGGGAGACCAGAATGGTTGGGCCGCGCCCAGTTTGCAAGGAGCCGAAGCTGTCCGATATCGGACGTCCACCCCTCGGACACCGTGCGCCCTTTCGGTCTTTCTGCCTCACATGCGGGTCCGCTGCGACGCAAGGCCTCTGTGTCCTGGGAAAACTCCGTCGGCGGTTGCCCCTCGAAGCCCAGTGAAAGGTCCCGCGGACTTCTTGCGCGCCGGAGAAGAATTACTGACGGAACGGTTCACTTTCCGTGTGTGGTAACGGAAGGCGGTCAGATATGCGTTCGCTCATCCGAAACGGACGTGACCAGCGGAAACCGGACCGGAGAGGACGGAAAGAGCAGCTCACGGGTCTCGCGTTCGGCCTCGGCCACCGCCTGCACCGCCGCATCGGCACGCTCGGCGGGCACGTGCAGGACCACTTCATCGTGCACGAAGAAGACCACCCCCGCCCCCTCGGGCAGCGCGGGGTCGAGGTCGGCCAGCCGTGTCCGCAATGCCGCGAGCAGCACCGAGGCCCACTCGGCGGCGGTGGCCTGCACGACGAAATTGCGGGTGAAGCGGCCCTGGGCCCTGCGGGCACGTTCGCCCTCCGGGCCCTCGGGCAGATCGTGGGGCCGGGGCGAGGTGCGGCCCAGCCAGGAACGCACCGTCCCGCCGTTCTCACCGGTGCGGGCGGCGGAGTCCACGTGTTCCAGGGCACGCGGGAAGAGACGGCGCATGGTCGCCAGCAGGGGCGCCGCGTCCCCCGTGGTCTGGCCGTACATCGCGGCGAGCATCCCGATCTTGGCACGGTCGCGGTCACCGCCCACATGCACCGCCAAACGCGCGTAGAGGTCGTCCTCGGCGGCGGCCTCGGCCAGAGCACGGTCCCCCGAGACCGCTGCCAGGACCCGGGGTTCGAGCTGCCCGGCGTCGGCGCGCACCAGCACCCACCCCGGGTCGGCGCGCACCGCACCGAGCAGGGCCTTGGGGACCTGGAGCCCACCCCCGCCGCGGGTGGCCCAGCGTCCCGAGACCACACCCGCGACGACGTAGTCGGGGTGGAACCGCCCGAGCCGTGTCCCGTCCGGCCCGGGGCGCCGACTCACCCACTGCTCGCTCCAGGCCCACCCGTTGGCCGAGTGCAGCCGGGCGAGTTCCTTGTACCGCAACAGCAGGGGCGCGGCGGGGTGATCGACTTCCTGCAGGACCCACGATCGGGTCGAGGGCACCGGATGGCCCGCCCCGGCCAGCGCGCGCAGGACCTGGGAGGGCGAATCGGGGTTGACCTCCTGCCCCAGGCTCTGCCCGATGCGGGCGGCCAGGTCGGCCAGGACGCGCGGGCGCTGCCCGGCCACCGGGCGCGGGCCCAGGAGTTCGGTGAGCAGCCGGTCGTGGACATCGGGGCGCAGCGGGAGGCCGTCGTGGCTCATCTCGGCCGCCGCGAGCCCGCCCGCCGACTCCACCGCGGCCAGCAGGCGCAGCCCTCCGGAGTCGGGCAGGTCCGCCAGGCGTCGGTTCTGATCGGCGTGGACTCCGACGAGGGCGGCGAGGCGGTCGGTGCCCGGTGGCAGGGTGGAGCGGTCGGCCTCGAACAGGGCGGGCTGGGCGTGGGCGCCCTCCCCCGCCCTGCGGACCGGGTCCTCGGGCACCGGGAGGTGGTGCAGGCGCGCCCAGGCCGCACCCAGGGAGCGCGGTTCCCCGTGGCGGCCGGCATGGCCGAGCAGGAGCGCCTCGGTGAGGGCGGCGTCGTGGCAGCGGCGGACCCGGACCCCGGCGCGCACGAGGTCGGGGTAGAGGTCCTCCCAAGCGGCCCACACCCACCGGGGCGGAAGGCCGGCTGCTGCCTCTCGGGCCCCGACCGCAGCGGCGAGGTCGCCCACACGTTCGGGACGGGCCCTGCCCAGTTCCTGGAGCCATCCGCCGCCCTCGCCGTCGGCGACCACTGCGATGCGCATGCCCCCAGTCTCACTCCCTGCACCGACATTCGGGCACGGGACCACGGCCCGGACGTCGCGCCCAGGGGGCGGGGTGGTCCCGGTGCCCGGGCCAGGACGGGCTCGGTCCCGGTGTCCGGGACCGAGCGTTCTCAGGCTCCGGGGCGGACCACGTTGGCCAGGGGATCACCGGCCGACCAGCGCGCGAGCTGGGCGTCCATGAACGCGCGGGCACGCGGGTAGAAGGACGCGGCGCCGCCCGCGACGTGCGGGGTGATGTACACCCCGGGGGCGTCCCAGAGCGGGTGATCGGCCGGCAGCGGCTCGGGGTCGGTGACGTCCAGGGCCGCGCGCACCCGCCCGTTCTGGGCCAGGAGCGCCCCGGTGTCCAGAACGGGTCCGCGGCCCACGTTGACCACGAGTGCGTCGTCGGGCAGGAGCGCGAACTCGCGTGACCCGAACAATCCGCGGGTGGCCTCGGTGAGCGGGGTGACCAGGACGACCACGTCGGCGTCGGGCAGGAGCTCGTGCAGCTCGTCGATCCCGTGCACGTCCTCCTGGGGACGGGGCCGGCTCGCCACCCGGGTCACGGTGGTCTCGAACGGCAGCAGGCGCCGCTCGATCGCCGCGCCGATACTGCCGTATCCCACGATGAGGACCCGGCAGTCGGTCAGCGAGCGCTGCGGCACCGATCCCCATCGGTGGTCCCGCTGGTCGATCGCCCACCGGGGCAGGTCGCGCTGGGCCGCCAGCATGAGGGCGAGCGCGTGCTCGGCGGTGCTCGCGTCGTGCAGACCCCGCCCGTTGCACAGGGTCACGTGGTCGGGCAGCAGGGGCAGGACCTGCTCGTAGCCCGCGGAGACCAGCTGCACGACCTCCAGGTTCGGCATACGCGCGATGACGTCGGTGGATTCGTCCACGCCCTGCGTGGAGGGGGTGTAGGGCACCTGGTAGAAGCGCACCCTGTCCAACCCCCTCGTGGGCGCGGGCCCGCCCGCGTAGAGGTCGATCTCCAGTGGAGCGGGGGCATTGTCCCGGTTCTGTTCCCACTGCACGAGTGCTCGGCCGCCCATGTGGCTGCACAACCTTTCCGCATCGGTGCTCGTCACGCGCCACACTAGATCGTTGATGGGGGGACAGGGTCGGTTGGTGTGCCTGGGACAGGATTTCTCGTGGTGCCTGGGGGCGGTGGTTGAGCGTCCGGATCTCTTGTGGCTCAGGGGAGCCAGCACCGTGCACCTGCGCTGGGGCCGAGCCCCTCACATGGCTGGGCCGGCCTGATGCCTGCGGGAAGGCCGGCCCCACGGATCAGTCACGAGAGCCGGAAAAGGTCGGGCCGGGACGATCAGCTCTGCGCGAGCTCGTAACAGGCCACGGCCGCGGCGGCGGTGACGTTGAGGGAGTCCACGTCCCGGTCGGCCATGGGGATGTGCACCCGCGCGGTGGCTCGCTCCAACCACCGCGCGGACAGCCCGTCCCCCTCGGTTCCCAACAGCAGTCCCACACGCGCGTCGGCCTCCAGGCCCGTGACGGCCTCGCGCAACGGCACCGACCCTTCTCCCGGTGTGAGCGCCATGAGCTGGAAACCGGCCTCGCGCAGTGTGTCCAGTCCGCCGTACCAGTCGGTCAGGCGTGTGTACGGCAGCGTGAGGACCGCGCCCATGGACACCTTGACCGAGCGCCGGTAGAGCGGATCGGCGCACCGGGGAGCGAGCACGACGGCGTCCACGCCCAACCCCGCGGCGCTGCGGAAGATGGCGCCGACGTTGGTGTGGTCGACCAGATCCTCCAGGACGACGATGCGGCGGGCCTTCTCCAGTACCGTTCCGAGATCGGGCAGCGCACGCCGGTGGAAGGCCGCCAGCGCGCCGCGGTGCAGGTCGAAGCCCACGAGTTCGCGTGCGGTCTTTTCCTCGACCACGTACAGGGGCGCATCGGCGTCGGTCACGAGACCGTCCAGGGCGCGGGCCCGGCGTTCGGTGAGCAGGAAACTGCGCGGGGTGAACCCGGCGGCTGCGGCGCGCCGGATGACCTTCTCGCCCTCGGCCATGAAGAGGCCGTGCTCGTGTTCGAGGTGGCGGCGCAGGTTGACGTCGCGCAGCCGTGTGTAGTCGGCCAGGCGCGGGTCGGCGGGGTCACTGACCCTGATGATCTCCATGTCCAGCATGATCACCGATTCCGGGCACCGCTCCGGTCGCGGGAACGCAGCTCGGGGCCGCTGGGCAAACCGCCCGAGGGCTCGACAGCGGCACTGGAGCAGAGCTCGACCGCCGGCCCCGGCTCCGGTGGCGCGAAGCGTACTCGCCGGGGCACAGGGTCCGGGCCGGCTCCTGCGCCGGGCCGCTCCCGCGTCAGGCCAGCTCTTCGGTCAGGGCGCGTAGCCGCTGCCACCGGGCCTCTTCGCAGGAGCCCTGCCGCGAGAGGGTGGTCTCGATCTCCTGGCCTTCCCACACGCCGGTGAGCGTGGCTTCCTGGGGGCCGTAGACGGTGTCGGTGCACACCGTGCCGTCGCGTACCTCGGTGAAGAGCACCTCGGTGCCGCGGTCCGGGTCCTCGGTGGGGCCGCCTCCGTCGACACCGGCCTCGACCGGTTCCTCCTCCTGGAGCTCGGGGACCTCGACGGTGGAGTCGCTGTCGCCCTCGAACTCCTCTGCCGCCTCGGCCAGGGATCTGCAGGCGGCGTGGTCGCGTTCGAGGTCGCCGGTGCAGCTCAGGGTCTGCACCCAGGCGCGGTCGCGGTCGCTGACCTGGACCTCCAGCCGGCCGACGGGGGCCTCGAGCTCGCGTTCCTCGGCCGGCTCCTCCACCTGCTCCTCGGCCGGCTCCTCGGTGCCTGTGGTGCTGGTGGTCTCCACGTGCTGGGGCGGGAGCATGGACGGACCGACGAGAACGGCGTAGGTCAGCGCTCCGACACAGCAGGAGCCGGCGAGCAACTTGGTTCCGAGGGGGGCTCGGTTCCGGTTTTTACTGTGCGTTCGGGACATGCCAAAAACCCTCAGGGGTCAGTCGGTCACGGTTGGTCCGGCGCGCGGGGGCAGGCGTGGATCGCGCACGGACTCGCGGAAGAGGCACCCAAGACTAACGGTGCCCGCGAGTGCTTCTGGGGGAGCACAGTAACAAAGCGGTCACCCCGCTACGGACACGCACCCGCGCCCGGGGAGGGACCGCGCCATCCGTGTGCTGCGGCCGCGCATCTCTTTCGCTCCGGCATTACCAACGAGTAAGGTCCTTTTGCAGAGCCTTTGCGGCACTTGGTTCATTCTTCTTCACCCATAGGGTGTGATGTGATCCACGGTCCGTTGGTTCACGCCCATCGTCCACGGAGTGCTCGCGGTCGCGCACCCGCCAACCACGCCCAGGGCGTGTACCCGCAGCCGCCCCCGACCCTCCGGTTCCCGGACGTCCCTGCACCGGAGCCGGACGCAGCTACGCCCCCGGAGTGCCTGTGTCGACTGGACGCCATCGACTTCCTTCACCGACCGCCACCACCACACGCAAGATGGTGGGGTCGCCACTGGGGATCAGCGCGATCGCCGTCGCGCTCGTCGCCGTCGCCGCGATCCTGGTTCCGGTCGGCCTCAATGCGCTCGGTTGCGGCGAGACCCGGTACTTGCGGGTCTCCACCACTCAGAGCATGGCCCCGGTCCTGCGCGAGGCCGCCTCGGAGTTCAACTCCGGTTCGCCCTCCTACGGCGGCGACTGCGTGTACGCGCAGGTCGACGAGATCGCTCCGCACCGCATCATGAACGCCATCTCGGGCAGCCACCCCGACGACTCCACGATCGCCCCGCACGTGTGGGTGCCCGAGTCCTCTGCCTGGGTCGAACTGGCGCGCGTCTCGGCCGAGGGCGCGCACGGCATCGAGACCGACCCGCCGTCCTTGGCCTCGTCGCCGGTGGTGATGGCCGCGCCGACCGATGCCGAGGGTCTGCCCGGCGGCAACGAGGCCCCGTGGACGACGCTCCTGCCCGACGAGCTCGACCCGGACCGCCAGGTCGTCATGGTCGATCCCAACCGCGGCGCCGACGGGATGGCCGCGATGTACGCGATCCGCGACCACCTGGGCACCGGGGACGACGCCGACACCGGCATGACCGACTTCGTGCGCGAGGTCCAGCAGGACAGCGCGTTCGGGGAGATCGACCTCAGCACGTTCTACAGCGGCTCCGAGGCCGCCCAGGAACGCCGCGCCCCGCTCGCGGTCGTGCCCGAGCAGGAGGTCGTCGACTACAACACGGCCCGCTCCGAGAGCGCCCCCTCCCTGGAGGCCTACTATCCGGAAGAGGGCACCGTCGGGCTCGACCACCCGTACGTGACCACCACCGGGGACGCCGACCTGCACTCGGCCGCCGCAGACCTGTACCAGGTGGTGAGCGGCGAGGCCTACCGCGACAGGATGCAGGAGCTGGGTTTTCGCGACCCGGACGGCTCCTCCACCCCCACCCTGGACGGCCGGTCGGACATCGTCGCCGACGGGCCCGAGGTGCACGGCGACCTGACCGGCGACGCCCTCGTGGACTCCGTCAACGACTGGAACCGCCTGTCCATGCCCAGCCGTGCCCTGGTGCTGGCCGACACCTCCGAGAACATGGAGGGCGGCCTCAACGGCGGGCCCTCCCGTATCGAGGCGGCCCGTGAGGCGGCCCGGACGGGGTTGCAGCTCTTTCCCGACGAGACCGACATGGGTCTGTGGATGCTCTCCGAGGAGTTCGGCGGGCAGGGCCGCGACGAAGCAGCCGAACTGCACCAGCTCGGGGCGACCGACGGCTCCGACGTCACCCGCCGCCAGGAGCTCGCGGAGGTCGCCGAGACCATCGAGGTCGAGGGCGGGCAGCCGCGTCTGTACGACAACATGCTCGACGCCTTCACCGAGGTCCAGGACAACTACCACGAGGACAAGATCAACAGCGTCATCATGCTGACCGCCGGGGTCGACGACGGCAGCAGCGACATCAGCCACCAGGAGCTGGTGGAGACCCTCCAGGACCGGTTCGACCCCGAGCGCCCGGTCAGCTTCTTCATCATCGCCTTCGGCAACGGGGCCGAGGAGAGCGAACTGCAGTCGGTCGCGTCGGCCACGAGCGGTTCGGCCTTCGTCACCGACGACCCGGACGAGATCGGCGACATCTTCCTCAGTTCCATCTCCCGGCGCCTGTGCGTGCCCGACTGCGAGTGAGGACCGTACCGGGGCCCTGGGATCCGCCCGTGGACCCCACCGGAGGAGTCTCGATCGGGTATCGGAATGCACCGGTCCCCTCCCCGCCCGGTTCGGTGGACCAGGCGGGGATCACCGAGGTGACCGGTCGTACGGGTCCCCCGGTTCGGTCACGAAACATGACAGGAACCGCCCGAAGGTTCGGCACGGTTGAGTACCGTTCCCTCCAATAACACCGTTTTGGTCCGTTCACTCCCCTACCGACGGACCGCGTCCACCCCCTGAGGACGCACGGTCCGCACACCACCCCGTGAGGAAAGCTGTGGGACGTCACCGCGGAAAATACGCAGAGGAGCCCTCCGGCGGTCGCCGGGGACGACGCGGGCGAGGCGGCGCCATCGCCACCCTGGCCGGCGCGCTGGTGATCGTGCTCGCCATCGTGGTGGCCGGCGTCTACATACTCATCGACCGCTCCGACGGCTGCGGTTCCCAGCTGGATCTGGACGTGGCCGTGGCCCCCGAGATGACCCCGCCCGTGCAGACCGTGGCCGATGAGTTCAACGCCGAGGAGCACACCGTCGACGGCGATTGCGTGCGTGTGGACGTGCGCCAGGCCGACCCCGCCGACGTGGCCTACTCCATGACCGGCGCGGGCGCCACCATGGGCGACACCGAGTCCCACGTGTGGATCCCCGACTCCTCGGTGTGGCCGCGCCAGGTGCAGAACGAGGCCGGCGACGCGATCATCACCGAGACCGGTACCTCCCTGGCCCGCACGCCCCTTGTGCCGGCCGAATTGGCGGAGTTCGCCGACGACTCGCAGGAGAGCACCTGGGAGGACGTCGCACCCACCGGCACACCCGGCGAGGGCCAGGACCGCACGGTGCGTGTGGTCGACCCCGTCCGCAGCTCCACCGGTCTGGGGACCCTCTATCTCCTGCACGGGACCCTGCAGGAGTCCTCCTCCGACGCCGACACCTTCAACACGCAGATGACCGCGGCCCTGCAGTCCCTGCACCAGGGCGCCTCCGCCGACGAGGAGGCCGCGTTCCTGGCGCTCAGCGGCGGCAGCGAGGAGTCCCCGCCGCTCATGGTCATGTCAGAGCAGGCGGTGTGGCGCTACAACAACCTGCACTCCGAGGCCCCCGCCCGGGCCGGGTACATGGACAGCACCTACTACCTCGACTACCCCTACGTGGTGCGCAGCGAGGAGAGCGCCATCACCCGCGCCGCCGAGGAGTTCCGCAACGCGGTGCGTGCCGAGGAGAACCAGGAGTATTTCCTGAAGGAGGGCTTCCGCGACACCGACGACGACATGGACCCCGAGGTGCTCGCCGCCGACGCCGGGTTCCGGGAAGAGGTGCCCGAGGAGCTCCCGGTCCCCTCCGGGGGGACGGTAGAGGAACTCACCCGCTCCTGGAACCAGCTGAAGATGGACTCGCGGGTCCTGACCATCGTCGACGTGTCCGGGTCGATGCTGGCCGAGGTCCCCGGCACCGGCATGAGCCGCATCCAGGTCACCGGGGCCGCCGCCGACGACGGGTTGGACATGTTCACCCCCTCCTCGGAACTGGGGCTGTGGGAGTTCTCCACCGACGTCAACGACGGGTTGCACCACCAGGAGCTCGCACCCGTCCGGGAACTGCAGGCCTCCGGCGAGGACGGCACGGACCACCGCGAGGTCATGGCCCAGGAACTCGAGAGCCTCCAGCCGCGGCCCGACGGTGACACGGCCATGTACGAGACCTATCTGGCCGCCTACGAGGAGATGTCGCGCACCTACCGACCCGACCGGACCAACGTCATCCTCATGCTGACCGACGGCGACAACGACCACCCCGGCGGCATGGAGCTGCAGGAGCTGTTGGACGGCATCGACGAGCTCTCCAGTCCCTCGCGGCCGATCCCGATCATCACGATCGCTTTCGGCCCGGACGTGCAGCACCTGGAGCCGCTGCAGGAGATCGCCGCCGCCACCGGCGGGGCCGCCTACATGACCGAGGACCCCCGCGACATCGGGGAGATCTTCGTGCAGGCGTTCTCGCTGCGGATCGATGACGACGGCGGCGAGGACGGCGGCAGCTGACCCGCGGAAGACACCCCTGGGGCGGGGTCCGGCCGTCGGCCGGGCCCCGCCTTGTGTGCGGCGTGCGATCGATACGTACATCTTGTGCACAAGACACGTGCGGGCGCGCGGAGTGTGCGAGAGAGACTCGGGGGACCCCGTACACGTCCCCGAGGTGACATGACCCTGTCCCCGCGCCGAACGGCTATGGACTTCTCCCCGGCCCTGGCGTACCCAGAAGGGACCAGAGGTCTTGCCGGCCCCGCTTCCCCTCGCGGGACCGGCCCCGAGACGACCGGATTGGGGAATGCCATGGCCGACGCGTGGATGCCCGGCGCGCAGCGACTCACAGGGGGGAACGAACACGCGCCGCCGGGCGCGGGCGCGCCCCGAGCGGTGTGGACCGTGACCGGAACGGACCCGGCCCCGGGAGCGGGCCCGGCCCGCGCGGAGGCCGAACGGCTGGTCGCGGAGGGCCGTGCCCCGCACCTGGTGTGGCACCCGCTCTCCGGCGAGACCGTGCAGACCCTGGCGGCCACACGCCGCAGCGAGCTGCCCCTGGGCGAGACCCGGTACTACGAACAGTACGTCGACCACGCCGACGAGGGGCGTGTGTGCCTGGTGGTGGCGGTGGTGGCGCAGCGAGGCGCTCCCTTCACCGACGGTCCGATGCTGGGACTGACCGCGATCATGGACTGGCTGGGCTCGTGGGGGGTGGCGCGTCGTTGGCCGGCAGGCCCTCCCGGAGCGGAGATTGCGGACCGTGACCGGCTCGCGCGCGAGCGCACGGCGCGTATGTGGGCGCGCGGTGGGCACTTCGGCCACGACCAGGTTCCGGGTTCGCTTCTACCCGGCCCGGGGCTTCTGGACGTGGGGCGCCTGCTCACCCCCGAAATCATCGAGAACGGGCTGCACGCATCCCACAACGCACGCGCCACAGCAATCTCGTGAAATTTGGCCATGGAACCAAAACAGGAACGCCTACTGACAAACGTCACTAATCGGGTACTGCTGGTTAAGCACAGCACCAAAACCCCTTAGTCTGTCCGCCATGGGTGGATCTATCGAGCCGGGTTGGTACGCGGACCCGCAGGGCGACGCACAGACGCTCAGATGGTGGAACGGTGACGAGTGGACGCGCCATACCCGTTCACTGAGCGAACTTCGAGGTGGGAGCGGCGCCGAGGACGACGAACCCCCCACGACCCGGCTCGGCGGCCCCGACACGGGTGAGGACGAGGAAGGAACCGTACGCCTGGGAACGTCCGGGCCGGAACCCCAACCGGTCGAGGACGAGCCCAGCACCGTACGCATCAGCCCCTCCGACCCCCGGCCCCCGGCACAGGACTCCTCCCCCGCGCCGTCCCCCCAATCCCCCACCCCGGTCGAGGACGAGCCCAGCACCGTACGCATCAGCCCCGACGCCCTGCCCGGTCACGGGAGCGCGTCGGGCAGTGACGACGACGAGCTGACGACCGCCGACCTCACCGACGGCGACGAGATCCCCACCGCCGATCTGGCCGAGCAACTCCGCGAGGCCCAGGGATCCGACCCCGAACGGACCGCTCCGGATGCCGGACCGGGCGGGCCCGACGCCACCGACCAGGCCCCGCGTACCGCCGTGTTCGACCCCGATGCGGGCTCCGACGGTCCCGCCGGTACCGCCGTGTTCGCCCCCGACGCAGACGCCGGCAACCCGGCCGGAACGGCGGTCTTCGACCCCGGTGCCGCAGGCGGGGCCGGTGGTGCGGCCCCCGGCGGTGTGGCCGGAACGGCGGTCTTCGACCCGAACGACCCGGCCTTCTCCGGTGGCGCTCCCGGGCAGGAACAGGGCCCGCAGGACGAAGAGGGCGGCAAGAAGGGCGGCCGGTTCAACCAGCTCCTGGGCAACCTCAAGGAAGGCTGGGCCGACCTGTCCGAGGAGCGCCGCGAGCAGCGTGACGAGGCCAAGCGCCAGGCCGACGAGGAGCGCGCCCGGCAGGAGGCCGAGGCCCAGCGCCAGGCCGAGGCCCAAGCCGCCCAACAGCCGCAGCCCGCAGCCCCCGAGTCCGGCGGAACGGCGGCAGCGGGGCAGGGGGCCCCGGACCAGGCTCCGGAGCAGGAGCAGCAGGGGCCCGGGCAGGACCACGGTCAGGGTCCCGCGCAGGGTGAAACGCCCGCTCAGGCCCCGGGCGAGTCCCCC
This sequence comes from Nocardiopsis xinjiangensis YIM 90004, assembly GCF_000341145.1. Classification (GTDB taxonomy): domain Bacteria; phylum Actinomycetota; class Actinomycetes; order Streptosporangiales; family Streptosporangiaceae; genus Nocardiopsis; species Nocardiopsis xinjiangensis. The sequence continues at coordinate 450 of NZ_ANBE01000056.1, read as the reverse complement.
GGCCACGGCGAGGCGGCCGCAGGTGCTGCCGGCGCAGGCGCCGCGCAGGCCCCCGGGAACGCACCCAGCGGGGCACAGCCCGGGCCCGCGAGCGGTCCCCAGCAGGGTCGGCCCCCCGGCCAGCCCCCGCAGGCCCCCGCATCCGGTGCCCAGTACGGCGCCGGCGCTCCCCCGTATCCGCCGTCGGGCCCCCAGCCCGGCTACCAGCCCCCGCACCACTCCGGGGGGCAGCCCCCTCATCCCGGTGGACAGGGCCCCTACCCCGGTGGGCCGAACCCCTACTCCGGCGGGCAGCAGGGCTTCGGCCCGCCCCCGCCCGGCGGATACCCCCCGCCCGGTGGATATCCGCCGCCCGGCGGGTATCCGCCGCCCGGCCCCATGGGCGGTCCGGGACAGCCCCCGCCGCCCGGGGCACCGATGGGCCACCCCGGTGGGCCCGGCGGGCCCCCC
>NZ_ANBE01000055.1 GCF_000341145.1 Nocardiopsis xinjiangensis YIM 90004 | reverse complement strand
GGCGGGCAGCCGCCGATGGACGGCCCGCACGGTCCCGGTCACCGCGGTCCCCAACCCCCGCCGTGGGGTCCGTCCGGCGGCCACGGGGGCGCCCACCCCTACCCGGGCGCCGGGCCGCAGCAGCCTCCCCGGAAGAAGAAGCGCAGCGGATGCGGCTGCGGATGCCTCGTCCTGTCCCTGGTCGTGGTGGCCGTGCTGGTCGCGACCTACCTGCAGGTGTGGGGCGTCTGGGACTGGATGTACCTGGTCTTCGACGTCGGTTCGCCCCGGCAGTTCGTCTGGGACTGACACCGGCGTGATCCCGCGGCGGTCGTCGGCCGGCACGGGAGCAGGGATCGGGGGCGGCGCGCGTGTGCGCGCCGCCCCCGACGTATGCGGCCCCGCACCGCATACGCGCGCGGCACACCTGCGCGCGGGGACGAACGCGTGCGGCCGGTACGCGGACGCGCGGGGTGCTCACGGGGCCGAACGGCGTACCGGGCCGCTTTCTGTGGCATTTAAGCTGACCCGTATGAATGACAGTTTGGTGTGGATCGACTGCGAGATGACGGGCCTCGACTTCGAGAACGATGCGTTGATCGAGGTGGCCTGTCTGATCACCGACGGGGAGCTCAACGTCCTGGACGAGGGCATCGACGTCGTGATCAAACCCCCGCAGGCCGCGCTGGACCGCATGGGCGACTTCGTGCGCGACATGCACACCACTTCCGGGCTCCTCGAGGAGCTCGACAAGGGCGTCACCCTCCAGGATGCCGAGGACGCGGTCCTGGAACACATCCGCCAGTACGTGCGCGAGCCCGGCAAGGCGCCCCTGTGCGGGAACTCCATCGCCACGGACCGCACCTTCCTGGCACGCGACATGAAGCGCATCGACGAGTTCCTGCACTACCGGATGATCGACGTGTCCTCGATCAAGGAGCTCCTGCGCCGGTGGTTCCCGCGCGTCTACTACGCCGGACCGGAGAAGGCCGGCGGCCACCGTGCCCTCGCCGACATCACCGAAAGCATCCGCGAGCTGCGGTACTACCGTGCCGCCGGGTTCACCCCCGAGCCCGGGCCGAGCACCGCCGTGTCCCGTGCCGTCGCCGCCGACATCGTCGAGGGCGGCAACGGGGTGGAGGCCCGCAAGGCAGCGTCGGTGGCCGAGGCCGCCGCCGAGGCCGGCGGCAAGTGAGCGGAGCTCTCCTCTCGGATCCCCGCTGTCGGCACGCACACGGGAGCGAGTCGCGGAAAGCGTTCGAAGCACTCCTCCGGATCCGCTAGGATGGAAACGTACGCAAGGCCGAGAGGCCAGGCGCACGTGGTGGGTGTAGCTCAGTTGGCAGAGCACTTGGTTGTGATCCAAGATGTCGCGGGTTCAAGTCCCGTCACTCACCCCAGAGGGAAAGGCCCCGACCGGACGGTCGGGGCCTTTCTTCTTCCACGCCCGGTACGGCCCGGACCCCTCCGCCGGGTGCTCACTGCCCGATCGCGTTCAAGTACCGCAGCACCGCGGCCACGCGCCGATCCGACCGGTCGTCCGGGACCAGGTCGAACTTACCGAAGATGTTGCGGATGTGTTTGTGTACGGCCCCTTCGGTGACGGTCATCCTCTCGGCGATCGCACCGTTGCCCAACCCTTCGGCCATGAGGGCGAGTACTTCGCGTTCACGGGGGCTGAGCAGGGACAGGAGGTCGTCGGTGTGCTTGCGGACGAACAGTTGGGCCACGACCTCCGGGTCGATGGCGGTCTCTCCCTCCGCGACCCGGCGCAGGGTGTCGAGGAACTGCTCGACCCGGCCGACACGCTCCTTGAGCAGGTAGCCGATACCCGAGGTCCCGCTCTCCATCAACTCGGTCACGAACGACTGCTCCACCCAGGCCGACAGCACCACGACCGGCAGCCCCTCACAGATGCCGCGGGCGCGCACCACCGCCCTGATGCCCTCATCCGTGTAGGTCGGAGGCATGCGCACGTCGATGACGGCGATGTCGGGACGGTGCTCGGCCACAGCTTCGACCAACGCGTCGACCTCGCCGACGGCCGCGGCGATCTCGAAGCCCTCGTCCCGCAGCAGGGCGGCCATCCCCTCCCGGAGCAGGGCGTCGTCCTCGGCGATCACGACCCGCACGGCAACTCCAATCCGATGTCGGTCGGTCCCCCCACGGGGCTGTCGACGGTGAGCACGCCGTCATGCGCCTCCACACGGCGACGGATGCTCGCCAGGCCGGATCCGGCTCGCTCGTCCGCGCCTCCCCGTCCGGTGTCATGGATGTGGACGTACAACTTCTCCCCTGCCCTGGTCACCCGGATGCGGGCTTGTTCGGCCCCGCTGTGCCGGGTGACGTTGGTGACGGCTTCGGCCACGGAGAAGTAGGCCGTCACCTCGATGGAGGAAGCCAGGGGACCCAGCTCTGCGCACTCGACCGTGCAGGGGGCCGAGCAGCCTTGGGCCAGAGCGCCGAGCGCCCCCTCCAGGTCATGGTTCTCCAGGGCCGGGGGCAGGATGCCGCGGATCAGTCCCCGCAGTTCGGCCAGAGCATCCTCCGCTGTGCTCTGTGCCTGTTCCACCGCGGCGTCCGCCCGCCGTGGATCGGCCCGTAGCGCGCGGCGAGCTGCCCCCAACTGAATGATGACGGCCACCAACCGGCTCTGCGCCCCGTCATGCAGGGACCTCTCGATCCTGCGCAGTTCCGCGGTGTGCGACTGCAGCGCGGCGGCCCTGGTCGCCGTGAGTGCGGTGATGCGCTCGGTCAGGAGCTCCTGCGGATGCAGCCCCAGAAGCCGGCGGCCGGGCCACGACTGGAGCCGTGCCAGGGTCGGTTCCGCACCGAAGACGAGCGCTCCCCAGGCCACCCCCAGCAGACCGACGGCCAGGGCCGTGGACCAGTTGTGGACGGGCACGCCGATGGAGGCCCCGGCCGCCTCGGGAGGCAGCAGCCACCACCACAGGGGGAAGGTGCTGTCCCGGACGGCGATGATCGGCAGGAGGACCCCGAGAAGTCCTGTCAGGAGTCCCAGCGTGGAATGGCACGACAACCAGGCCAGATCACGTCGGACCCGGACTCGGTGCACCAGGGCCCGCAACGCCTCGACCGGACCGCTCGGGTGATCGGCCTCCGCGGGCAACGGTACTGGCACCCCCCATCGGGACAGACGTTGGCGTTCCCGATCGGCGACCGTACTCACCAGGCGCAGGGCAACGGGCAGCAGGAGCAGGCCCACGCCCGCCAGGCTCGTGAGGAGGACGGCCGCGAGGGCAGCGAGACAGAACAGCGCCATCAGGGCGGTGGTCAGTCCGCCGGCCAGGCGTTCCAGGCTCAGGAAGACATTGTTGAGCCCGGTCGCCATCAGTCCTCGAAACGGCCTGGTGTCGTTGTCGGTGGGGGGCATGCTCACTTCCTGGCCGGAGGGGCCGGATCGCCGCCACCCTACCGGCAGAGGGCCTTCGTGCGGCGGCGGGAACGTGCAACGGTACAGCCTGCTGTACCCGGACTGTCCAGCGTGCGGGATCGTCCCGCCGGTGCCCGTGCCCCTAAGGTCGTGCGAGTATGTCCCGCTTCCTCGGCCGCGCCGACCCACGTCCCCGCTGACCGAGGCTTCCAGGAGAACGAGATGAGCGACCCCTACCGTTTCACGCAGAGTCCGAGCCACGCCGGTCGGCGCGAGGGCGATGACTCTCCCCGCCAGGGCCGGCACACGGTCCGGGTCCTCCTGTGGCTGCTGATCATCCTCGGAGCCGCAGCGAACGCGGCCACTTCCTTCGGCCCCTTCCACCCGCTGGTCAGCGTGGCGTTCGGCCTGTTGACCGTCCTGTGCATCGTCCTGCTCGTCATGCACCATTTGCACCACAGGAAATGATGAAACTACTAAGTACATAAGTAGAACAATATTCATCTTTCTCGCTTCAAGCGGACAGAGCCCACCCGGAGCCCGGGTGGGCTTTTTCATGGCCGCATGTGGCCAATCAGCAATGGCGGATGTAACGCTACTCTTTCGGAACATGCCCCGGCGTGTTCTTCTTTTACTTCATTCGGCTCTGCGGTGACCCAAGTCACTTCGACGAACTCGATCACCATTACTCGGGTCCGCATCCGAAACAAGCGATCAACACCGCCTGGCCAGTGGACACCGAAAGGCCAGGATCGGCACCGGAATCAGGGAATCGCGCCGCACACGCTTCCAGGACGATCCCGCCCCTCCCCCGCAGAGGGGAGCAAAGATGCAGATCAAGGCAGCCATCGATCAAGCATCCGCCCCGCACGGCACAGTTCGACGGCACTCTGGCCACAGAGAAACATGAGCCGCTCCCATCTTTCGTTTCATTCACCGACACCCGTCTCGGGTAACTCCAACGGCACACACACGCGCGGTTCCATTCCTCGATCAAGCAAGCTCGAACCGTACGTTCAGGGATCAACCGAATCCCTTGACCCACCCCGAAGGTATGGTGAAGTATCTGGCCGTCGGTAACGCTGGCTACAACCTCAGCCACCAACATCACCAAGCGGATCCATCATTCTCCGTACACCATGAGGGATGACGTGATTACAGCAATTTCACGGCTCTTCGAAGATCTGGCTCACAAAGCCCTGGTCCCCGGAGCCCAACTTTCCCTGTACCACGGCGGCGAACTGCACGAACTCGCCACAGGCGTCGAGCACGCCGGCACGGGTGTTCCCGTCACCGCCCGCTCCCGCTTCGCCTACGGCTCGGTCTCCAAGATCTTCACCGCAGCTCTCGTTCTTCAGCTGGTCGAGGACGGCGACATCGACCTGGACGCCCCGGTGACGACCTACCTGCCGGGTCTGCGCCGCTCCGAGGACCACCCGGTCCATGCGATGACCACCCGCCAACTGCTGAGCCACACCGCAGGCCTGGTCTCCGACCACGACGAAGGAACGGTCAGATCCGCTTCTCTGCGTCGTCAAGCCGCTTCCCTCTTGGAGCAGGGGCCGGTCAGTGCACCGGGGACCGCCTTCTCCTACTCCAACAGCGCCTACTCCCTGGTGGCCTACCTGGTGGAAACCGTCACCGGACAGGACTGGTGGCAGACGTTGGAGTCACACCTGGCCCTTCCCACCGGGCTGGACCCGTCCTTCGTGTACGACGCACGCGACCCCGGCGCCGCCCCCGCGGCCGTCAGCGGACACGCCGTCGACCTCGTCTCACGATCGGTCGACGCGGTCGCCCCCTACGTGGAGCCCGCTCTGACCCCGGCGGGCGGCCTGGCAGGGAGCGCCACGGACCTGGTGAACTTCGGTCGCGCTTTCATGTCCCCCGAGGACGCAGCCCTGGACACCGACATCGCCGATCCGCAGATACTGCACGAGATGGGCCGTTCGGTTCCCGCCGCCGACCCGTTCGGGCTGGCTGACGGCTGGGGCGCCGGCTGGGCCCTGCACTTGGCCGGCGACCGACTCTGGTACGGCCACGACGGCACGCTGGACGGAAGCACCTGCAACCTCCGGGTCGACCCGGAAGGAGGCACGGCCCTGGCCCTGACCACCAACGGCACCTCCGGGCTGCAACTCTGGGAGGAACTGGTGGCCGGTCTGCGCGATCTGGGCCTGGACGTGGGCCACTACCGCCAGTCGGCGCCCCGGTCCCCTGGCGCGGTCACCCGCGAGGACATCACCGGCCGATACGTCAACGGCGATCTGAAGGTCGATGTCACCCGAACGGGTCCCGACGAGTTCTGGTTCGGCCTGGCAAACGGGTTCTCCGGCCCCCTGACCATCACCTCCGGCCTGAACTTCTCCGTCACCGTGGGAGACCTCGGCGGCATGTCCTTCAACGGTCGTTTCCTTCCCGACCCCACGGCCCCGGGGGCGATCGCGTCGATGCAGTACAACGGCCGCACACTCCGCCGGACACCGTTCCCGGTGCACTCCCGGGTCTGAGCACCGCTCCCTGGTCCGAGCCGCTCGCCCCATCCCTTCCCCCCGTGGCCCCTGCCACCGGTTCGCCGCTCCCTTCCCGAACCCAGGAGTAGTTGCTCGTGCTGTCCTCACAGAACCTGTCCGCCCCCACCTCGTTCTCCGGGCAGAGGCGCGGGGCCGAAGGATCCTCGGTGACGGTTCCCGAAGCGTTCGCCGAACAGGTGGCACGCGATCCATACGCGATCGCGGTCACGGGCCCGGCCGGGGAACTGTCCTACGCCGGCCTCGATGCCGATTCGGCCACCGTGGCGGCACGCCTGCGCGCGCACGGAGCCGGCGCCGAGTCCCCGGTGCTCCTCGCTCTGGAGCGGAGCACGCACGTGATCACGGCCATGCTCGGGGTGTTGCGTGCGGGTGCGGCCTACGTACCGATCCGCACCGATGACCCGGATGAGCGGATCCTGCGGTTGGCCCGGGAGACCGGAGCGTCCTGCATGGTGGTCGATTCCTCTTCGGCCACGCGTGTCCCGGACCGGGACGGGCTTTCCGTCGTCCACTTGGACGAGACGGTCTCACCCACGACGCCCGAGGCCGGCGCGACGCGCCTCCACCCGGGGAGCCTGGCCTACGTGATGTTCACATCCGGTTCGACCGGCGCCCCCAAGGGGGTCATGGTCACCCACGACGACATCGTCCGTCTGGCCAAGGACCGCCGCTGGGGCAACGGTGGACACGAACGGGTGCTCTTCCACTCCTCCCACGCCTTCGACGCGGCCACCTACGAGATCTGGACCCCCCTGCTCAACGGCGGCACCGTCGTGGTCGCCCCGCCCGGGTACTTGGACGCCGGGGAGTTCGCGGCCGTGGTGCGGCGGTACGACGTCACGGCCACGTTCGTGACCGCTTCCCTGTTCACGCTGTACGCCTCCCAGGACCCTGCTTGTTTCGCCGGGATGCGGGAAGTACTCAGCGGTGGTGAGGCCGCCAACCCCGGCGCGTTGGAAAGCGTGCGCGACGCGTGCCCGGGCATCCTGGTCTCCAACGCCTACGGTCCGACCGAGACGACCACGTTCGCCAACCACTTCTCGTTGGCGGAAGGAGGCCCCGCTCCGACCCCGGTACCGATCGGCGGCCCGCTCGACGGGATGCGCTCGCACGTCTTGGACGAACTGCTGCGTCCCGTCCCGGTCGGCGAGGTCGGTGACCTCTACGTGGGCGGTGCAGGCGTGGCCCGCGGATACCACGATCGCCCCGCACTGACCGCTGAGCGGTTCGTGGCCGACCCCTTCGGATCCGGCGAACGCCTCTACCGCACCGGCGACCTGGCCCGCTGGAACAGCGAGGGCCTCCTGGAATACACCGGCCGCGCCGACGACCAGGTCAAGATCCGCGGTTTTCGCATCGAACTCGGTGAGGTCGAGACGGCTCTGCTGCGTCGGCCCGAGGTCGCCGAGGCAGTGGTGCTGGTGCACCGCTCGGCCTCCGGCGGCCGACAGCTGGTCGGTTACGTCGTGGGCCCGAACGGCTCCCCCAGCGAGCAGGACACCGACGACGTGCGAGAGGCCCTGGGCAGACAACTCCCGGCGTACATGGTGCCCCAGGTACTGGTACCGCTCGAGACGATGCCGCTGAACGCCAACGGCAAGGTGGACCGGCGCGCATTGCCCGAACCGGACCGGGCGGCGAGGGCCCGCGACGAGTATGTGGCCCCGCGTTCCCGGGTGGAACGGGAGCTGGCCGAGGTGTTCGCCTCCGTGCTGGGCACCGAGAAGGTCGGCGC
>NZ_ANBE01000054.1 GCF_000341145.1 Nocardiopsis xinjiangensis YIM 90004 | reverse complement strand
CCCCGCAACTCCCTGAACTCCAGGGTGTTGCGGGGACCGCTAGAACCCGAGGTTGCGGGTGGGCCCTTCGCACGTGCGGGGCCGGGTCCTCCGGAAGCGCGCGCCCCGCGAGCACCCGGGACGAACCCGCCGGGACGGGCACAGGGTCCTCAACCCGAGACTGCGCTGTGGCTGACTGGGTGTAGGCGTGAAAAACGGGTGGGTTCCCCTCTCCGCCGACCAGTAGCCTCGTCGCGATCAGAAAGGTGAGAACCCATGAAACTCGACGACCGTATCCACCGGCTCCGCGAGGTACTCCGGGCCGACGCACGCATCGTGGCGGCACTGCTCTACGGCTCCTGGACCGCCGGCGAGGCCGACGAGCACTCCGACCTCGAGGCCTACGTCTTCGTCGCCCCGGGCCAGGAGATCGACCCGCGGGCCTTCGCCGAACAGATCGCCCCCGTGCGCCTGTGCCACACCAACATGTTCGGTGTGCACTCCATCGTCTTCGACGACCTCATGCGCGGTGAGTTCCACTTCGACCCCGCGGAGGAGATCGACAAGATCGCTTCGTGGCAGGGCATGATCCACCTGCCCGACCCCGAACGGGCCGTCCTGGTCGACCGCGACGGCCGGCTCACGGAACTGGCGCACGGACTCACCCGTGTGGAACCCGACCCTGTGGAGACCGCCCAGCTCAAGGCCGACGAACTGGCCAACTGGACGCTCATGGTCTCCCACCTGCTCGCCCGCCGGGAGGCCGCACGCGCCGCGTTCTTCCTGAACTCGGTCGTGTCGCCGCACCAGCTCCAGCTCCTGCGCCTGCTCCAGAAGTCCACCGACCACTGGCTCACCCCGAGCCGCGCGTTGGAGGAGGACCTGCCCTCCCACGTGGAACGGCACGCTGCCACCACCGCTCGCGCCGAGCTCGCGGCCGTCACCGGTGCCGCACGGGAGAGTTGGGCCTGGAGCCGCGAACTCATCGCCCAGGCCCATGAACGTTGGGGCACCTCCTACGCCGCGGACCTGCACGACGACATCGCCGCCCACCTGGGGACATAGATCATCGACGGGAGGCGGGGGACTGTGGTTGGTGTGGGTGGTGTTCGTCGGAGCGTCGAGCTTAGCCCGGCCGGGGCTTCCCGCAACCCGCTCGGCGCCACCCCCAGCGGTTCTTGTTCGCGGGGATGGTGGCGGCGTCCTACCTGGTTGGTGTGGGGCGCCTCGGGGTGTGCGGTCCGCCCCTTGATGCCGGGCTATTGCGCTCTCGCCGCCGAACACCCACCGGCCGGCCCCCTCACCCGCCGAAGAAATGGGGTCCCAAAAACCAACCCCCTGTGGTGGCCACATTGCGACCAACGGTCGAGGCGTGCGCATGGTGGCTCGCCCCTGCGACAGGCACAAACATGGCCCCGGCACTCCTGGTGGCGCATTGAGGCCGGGGCAGAGTGGCGTGTGCGACCTCCGGAAAAGCTTCGGGCTCCGCCCGAGCATTGACAGTGCTCCTGATAGCACTACAGGCCGGTGTTGGTGCTCGTAAGAGCACTGCCAACGGGCTTCAGTGGATCGCTCCCCCCAACCGGGGCCATTTTCGGCGCCGAGAATGGCCCCGGTTGGGGGGAGCACCCGCCTACACCGCCGAAATACGCCCACCCGGGCACCCCGAGCGCGACAGCGCCCCCGGCCGAGGCCACCAAGCAAGACCCCACCGGGCAAGACCCCGGCGGAGCCGGTTCCGCACGGAACCGGAACCGGCCGGGGCCGGTGACCGCCCGCACGCCCGACAGAGCGGGCTCACTGCCGCCACCCCACCAACCCCGAACGCCCGAGCTGTGCACACGCCGGCCTGCCCCGGCCTCAATGCGACACCGGGAGTGCCGGGGCCATGCTTGTGCTTCCGCAGGAGCGAGCCACCATGCACACGCCGCAAGCGTTGGTCGCAATGTGGCCACCCCAGGGGGTTGGGCAAGTGTGCGCCCACCATTTCTTCGGCAGCCGGGCGCCTGGGGCGAGGGGGTTCGTCGATACGGGTCGGGTGAGCCCGGCGTCAAGGGTCGCAGCGCACACCCCGAGGCGCCCCACACCAACCACGCGCAACGCCGCCACTGTCCCCGCAGGGAAAGGTGTGGGGGTTGCGCCGAAGCGGGTTGCGCAAAGGCCCGGTCGGGCTAAAATCCCGACCCCGACGAGCCACCGAACCCAGGCACCACAAGAAATCCCACAACCCCAGCCCCGCTGCCACCGGCACGCCAAAGCCCCTGCCCCCAGGCACAACGAACAACCCCGCTTCCGCCCCACCCCCATCAACGATCCAGGCGCTTCGTTCCCCGTGCAGCACGCGCGGGGTGGGCGCGCCGCACCGTCCTTACCGCATACATAACGAAGGCCCGCCGCCCATCGGGACGGCGGGCCTGAGCCATGGGCGGCCGGTCCGCGTCAGGCGGAGGCGACCGCGTACGGGCTCCGGTCCAACAGCGCACCGTCGCGCTCGGCGAGCGAGCGCTCGACGGCGGCGGCGACCCGGTAGGTCCGGTCGTCGGCCAGCGCGGGCGCCATGATCTGGAAACCGACGGGCATCCCGTCCTCCGGCGCAGTCCCGCACGGCACCGACAGCGACGCGTTCCCCGCCAGGTTGGAGGGGATCGTGCACAGGTCGGCGAGGTACATCGACACCGGGTCGTCCGAACGCTCCCCGAGCGGGAAGGCCGTGGTGGGCGTGGTGGGCGAGACCAACACGTCCACGTTCTCGAACGCGGCGTCGAAGTCGCGCTTGATGAGGGTGCGCACCTGCTGCGCGCTGCCGTAGTAGGCGTCGTAGTACCCGCTGGACAGGGCGTAGGTGCCCAGCATGATCCGGCGCTTGACCTCGGGGCCGAAGCCCTGCGCACGGGTCAGCGACATGACCTCTTCGGCGCTGCGGCTGCCGTCGTCGCCGACCCGCAGCCCGTACCTCATGGCGTCGAACCGGGCCAGGTTCGAGGAGGCCTCGCTCGGCGCGATGAGGTAGTACGCGCTCAGGGCGGCGTCGAAGCTGGGGCAGGAGACCTCGACGACCTTGGCGCCGAGCGACTCCAGCAGCTCCACGGTCTCCCGGAAGCGCTGACGCACGCCGTCCTGGAACCCGTCGTTGTCGAGCTCCTTGACCACACCGATGGTCAGGCCCTCCACCTCGCCGTTGCGCGCGGCCTCGACCACCGCCGGCACCGGGGCGTCGATGGAGGTGGAGTCGCGCGGGTCGTGGCCGGAGAAGGCCTCGTGCAGCATCGCGGCGTCGAGGACGTTGCGGGCGAAGGGGCCCGGGGTGTCCAGGGAGGAGGCGAAGGCGATGAGCCCGTACCGGGAGGAGCCGCCNGGGGGCCCCCCCCGCCGGTGTCGGTGCCGGTGGCCAGGGGCGCCTCGAACGCGGCGACCGCGGCCGAGGAGCCGCCGGAGGACCCCCCGGGGATGCGGCCGGTGTCCCACGGGTTGTGGGTGACCTTGTAGGCAGAGTTCTCCGTGGACGAGCCCATCGCGAACTCGTCCATGTTGGTCTTGCCCAGGATGACCAGGCCGGCCTCGCGCAGCCGCGCGGTGACGGTCGCGTCGTAGGGCGGCTGCCAGTCCTCCAGCATCTTGGAGGCGGCGGTGGTGGGCATGTCCGAGGTGGTGAACACGTCCTTGTGGGCGATCGGGACCCCGGCCAGCGGGCCGAGCTCCTCGCCGCGCGCGAGCCGGGCGTCGACGTCGCGGGCCTGCGCCAGCGCGGTCTCCCGTCGCACGTGCAGGAAGGCGTTGATGTCGCCGTCGACGGCCTCGATTCGGTCGAGGTAGGCGGCGGTGGCCTCCTTCGAGGTCACTTCACCCGCGCGGATGGCCGCGCCGAGCTCGGACGCGGTCATGCTGATGACGTCGCTCATCCGTTACTCCTCCTCCCCGAGGATCCGCGGGACCCGGAATCGCTGGTCCTCCACCGCCGGCGCCCCGGCCAGGGCCTGCTCGGGGGTGAGACCGGTGCGGGCCTCGTCGGGACGGTAGACGTTGGTCAGCGGCAGGGCGTGCGAGCTGGGCGGGATGTCGCCCTCGGCGACCTCCTGCACCTTGGCCACTGCGGTGAGGATGTCACCGAGCTGGGCGGCGAGCGTGTCGAGCTCGCTCTCGTCGAGCGCCAGCCGCGACAACCGGGCGAGGTGCGCGACCTCATCGCGGGTGATGGCGGTCATGTATGACTAACCATTTCTTCGACGGACGGACTATCACGCCCAATCCTATGGCTCCGTCACGGGTCCCGGTGCCGGTCCGCGTTCCCCGACGTGGGACGGACACGACGCCCACAGATGTGGTCACCGCTGGTCCTCGGTTGTGGACCTCGACCACAGACGAGAGGCGCGTCGCGGGTGAGGTGCGCACACCGTCACCGCAGACCCATGACCCCGCGGTCACCGTCGACGCTGTAAGACACCGCCACGGCCCCGGGGACCCGGTCGGCAGTCTCCCACGCGAGGCCTTCCGCGCGTCCCGCGCCCCCGCCGGAGAGGGTCTCAGGGGCGGGCGCAGTGGGCCTCGAGCCAGGTCACGACCTCGCGTGCGGGCAGCGGCGGGGAGAAATAGTAACCCTGGGCGGTGTGGCACCCGGCCTCGCGTACGGCTTCGGCGAGCTCGGCGGTCTGCACGCCCTCGGCGGTCGCGCGCCTGCCGAGCGCCCGCACCAGGGCGATACCGGCGCGCACGACCGTGTGGTCCTGCTCATGCAGGCGGGCCACGAAGGAGCCGTCGATGTTGACCTCGTCCAGCGGCAGCCCGGCGAGCTGGGCCAGGGTGAAGTGCCCGGGCCCGAAGTCGTCCAGTGCCAGCCGGACCCCCAGGTCGTGCAGCTTCCGCACGGCCTGGGTGGTCTCCTCCTCGTCACCGATGAGCGCGCTCTCGCCGATCTCCAGGACGAGCCGCCGCGGTTGCACCCCGTGATCGCTCAGGGCGGTGGCCACGACCGAGGCCAGGTCCGGGTCCATGAGTTCGCGCGCGCCGAGGTTGACCGCCACGGGCAGGTCCCATCCGTGTTCGAGCCACTGCGCGGCCGCAGACAGGGTGGTGTCCAGGACCTGGCCGGTGAAGGCGCGGTAGAGGTTGGACTGTTCCACGACCGGCATGAACTCCGCGGGTTCCAGCAGCCCCCGGGTGGGGTGGCGCCAGCGGGCGAGTGCCTCGAGCCCCACCGGGAGCCCGGTCCCGAGGTCGATGCGGGGCTGGTAGTACATCTCCAGGGCGCCCTCGGCCAGTCCTCGGCGCAGTTCGCTGTACAGGCTCAGCCGTGCGGTGGAGTTGCGGTCCTTGGAGGGGTCGTAGGTCTCCACGCCCGTGCCTCCGGACTTGGCGACGTACATGGCCACGTCGGCGCGCTGCAACAGGAGTTCGTAGTCGGGGGCGTCGTAGGGGTAGAGGGCGATGCCGACGCTGGCGTCGAGGTCGAAGTCCATGCCCTCCAGGCGCACGGGTTCGGCGAGGGAGCCGCGCAGGCGCACGGCGACCTCCCGGGCGGAGGCGGCGTCGCGCACCTTCGGCAGCAGCACCGCGAACTCGTCGCCCCCCAGGCGGGCCACCAGGTCGCCGGGGCGGACGCTGTGGGTGAGGCGGTGGGCGACGGTCTGCAGGAGGGCATCGCCGGTGTGGTGGCCGAGGGTGTCGTTGACCTCCTTGAACCGGTCGAGGTCGAGCAGGAGCAGCCCGACCCTCTCGCCGCGGTTCTGGGCGTTGGTGATCTCCTTGCGGGAACGCCTGATGAGGTGTTTGCGGTTGGGCAGGCCGGTGAGTTCGTCGTGGTTGGCCTGGTGGTCGCGTTTGACCGACAGCCCCGCGCTCGCGTAGATGGCGCCGAGGGGGAGGGCGAAGAGGGGCACGTACAGCACCGAGGCGGCCATGCCCACCACGACCAACGGAGCGAGGCTGAGCAGGACCCCGTTGACGTAGAACTGTTGGCCGATACCGGTGAACATCACCTGTGACAGAGGCACCCGCTCGTGCATGGCGACCGCGCAGATCACCAGCATGCGGTTGACGAGGAAGTAGGCCCCGCCCGCGAGGGCGACGGCGGCAAGGCCGGCGGGGTCGGAGGGGATCCAGGGGCCTGCGTTGGCCTCGGGGCTCAGGAGACGCAGGAGGGCGTCTGCCACGCCGAGGGAGAGGACGTACTGCGCGGCGTTGAAGGCGGTGCGGTGGAGGGCGTGTCTGCACGCGGTACCCGCGACGACAGCGGCCACGACCTGCAGGAGGGCGGCGATCGGCAGCCCGTAGTAGATGACCAGAGCGAACGTGAAAGGCAGTGAGGTCGCGGTGCCGTTGTCGGCGGGTTGTCCCGGCAGGGAGATCGGCCTGAGTTCGCCCACGACGATCATGCACAACAGGATCCACACGAGGGGTTCGCCGGCGAGGTGGCGGAACTGGTCGAGGCCGAGGCCGGCCGAGGCGAGGACGAGCAGGCCCGCACCGGCTACGGTGCTGGTCACCATGTAGAGCCAGAGCGGTGTACCGGCTCGGGGGCCGATGTCCCTGGTGTCGGTGGGCTGCTTCATGCGGGGTCCTTCGTCCGGGGACAGGGCGCGGGTGCGGGCGGGGCCCGAGGGGATCGGCCTCGCACCGCGGAGTCGGTCCTGGACCCTGGTTCAGGGGGCCCGGCGTGTGAGTACCGGACGGCGTCTTGGCCGGAACCCATGTTGCCTACGTCCGAATCTCGGCGATGGCTGTCCACCTTACGCGTCTTCGTCACCAAGTGTCGCCCAGCGCAAACGAAACGTGAAGTTGGCTGGTCGAGGGGTCGCACCGGCGTCCCGGCCCGGCCCCGCCGGGGCCTTGTCCGGTGGTCTCGGCCGGGGACGCTGCCTGGACCGGGGACGCTGCCTCGGCCGGGGTGCTCGGGTGGGCGTGTTCGGCGGTACAGGCGGGCGAGGGGACGCCTCGCAGCCATGCTCGGTGCCGAAAACGGCTGCAAGGCGGGGGCTCGGCCTCCCGGGGGCCGGCCGGCCCGAGCGGGGTTCCACCCGCTACCACCGGTGCCGGGCGGCGGACCCGCGCGCTCAGCCCTCCTCGGGCGGGTTGACCCGCACGGCCTCGGCCGCGTCGGCCCCCTGCCGCAGCAACACGTCGAAGCCCTGCTCGTCCAGGACAGGGACCCCGAGGGAGACCGCCTTGTCGTACTTGGAACCGGGCGCTCCCCCGGCCACCACGAACCCGGTCTTCTTCGACACCGACGCCGTCGCACGCCCGCCGCGTTCGGCGACGGCCTCCTTCGCGCTGTCCCGCGTGTAGTTGTCCAGCGACCCGGTCACCACCACGGTCACCCCCTCGAGGGTGCGGTCGACCGCCTCGGAGGCCTCCTCCTCCATACGCACACCGGCGGCCCGCCACTTCTCGACGACCTCGACGTGCCAGTCCTCGGCGAACCACTCCCGGATCGAGCGCGCGATGGTCGGTCCGACCCCGTCCACGGACGCGAGCTCCTCCTCGGAGGCCTCCCGGATCGCGTCCAGGGAACGGAAGTGCCGGGCGAGGTCCTCGGCCGCGCGCGGGCCCACGTGCCGGATCGACAGGGAGACCAGGATCCGCCAGAGGGGTTTGGCCTTGGCCTCCTCGAGCTGCTCGAACAGCGTCGAGACGGTCTTCTTCGGTTCGCCCGCCTTGTTGGCGAAGAACGACACCACCTTGGGCTCACCCGTCTTCGGGTCGGTCTTGGGTTCGGTGGTGTCGGGGTCGAGCACGTGGGTGCGGATCGGCAGGAGCTGCTCGACGGTGAGGTCGAACAGGTCCCCTTCGTCGGCCAACGGCGCCTCGGCGGGCTCCAGCGGCTGGGTCAGGGCCGTTGCGGCCACGTACCCCAGCGCCTCGATGTCCAGGGCCTTGCGGCTGGCGATGAAGGAGACCCGCTCCCGGAGCTGTCCGGGGCAGCGGCGGGCGTTGGGGCAGCGCACGTCGACGTCGCCCTCCTTCTGCCGGCCGAGCTCGGTTCCGCACTCGGGGCAGTGCGTGGGCATCTCGAACTCGCGCTCGCTGCCGTTCCGGCGGTCGGCCACGGGGGCCAGGATCTCGGGGATGACGTCGCCGGCCTTGCGCAGCACGACGGTGTCACCGATGCGGACCCCCTTGCGGGCGACCTCTTGTGCGTTGTGCAGGGTCGCGAACTCCACCTCGGAGCCGGCGACCGTGACCGGTTCCATGACGCCGTAGGGGGTCACGCGCCCGGTGCGGCCCACCCCGACCTTGATGTCGGTGAGGGTGGTGGTGACCTCCTCGGGCGCGTACTTGTAGGCGATGGCCCAGCGCGGGATCCGGCTGGTGGAACCGAGGCGGCGCTGAAGCGAGAAGTCGTCGACCTTGACCACGATGCCGTCGATCTCGTAGGCGGGCTCGTGGCGGTGTTCGGCGTAGTAGGAGACGTAGGCGCGGACCTCGTCCATACTCGTGGCGACCTCGTAGCGGTCGCTCAGCGGCAGCCCCCACTCCCCGAGCAGCCGGTAGGCCTGGGACTGGCTGGTGAAGGCGGCTTCCCCTCCCCCGCCGGCATCGCTGTCACCGGAGCCCTTGCCGCTCGCGGCGCCGCCGGCGGGGGTGTAGGCACCGACCCCGTGCACGATCATCGTCAGCGGCCGTGTCGCGGTGACCCGGGGATCCTTCTGCCGCAACGACCCGGCGGCGGCGTTGCGGGGGTTGGCGAAGGGTGTGTGCTCCTTCGTCTCGGTGATGCGGTCGTTGAGGGCCTGGAAGTCCTCGGTCCTCATGAAGACCTCACCGCGCACCTCCAGGAGTTCGGGTGCCGGGCGCACGCTCTCGTCGAGGTGTTCGGGGATCGTCTCGATGGTGCGCACGTTGAGGGTGATGTCCTCGCCGACCCGGCCGTCGCCGCGGGTGGCGGCCCGCACCAGGCGCCCGTTCTCGTAGACGAGGTCGACCGCGAGGCCGTCGATCTTGAGCTCGCACAGGTAGGACCCGACCGGGACCTCGGCGGAGGCGCGGTCGGCCCAGACGTCGAGCTCCTCGGCCTCGAAGGCGTTGCCGAGGCTCTCCATGCGCACCAGGTGCTCGACCTCGGCGAAATCCACGCTGATGGGCGCGCCGACCTTCTGCGTCGGGGAGTCCTGCGTGATGAGGATCGGGTAGCGCTCCTCGATACGCTGCAGCTCCGACATGAGCGAGTCGTACTCGGCGTCGGCGATGATCGGCCGGCCCATGTAGTAGCGGTAGCTGTGGTCGTCCAGCTCACGGGCCAACTCGGTGTGGCGGGCGCGGTCCTCGTCGGGGACGGGGTTGTTCTGGTCGGACGCGCTCACGGCCTGCCTTTCTGCTTCGGTTCTNGGTGGGGCGGACCCGCCGTCACCGGGCCGGGGGCGCCCCTCGGCCCTGCCTTCCGGGTTCGTCGCGCAGGACGCGTGCCCCGTCCCTGGCAGCCGTGAGGGCCGCCCGGGCGTGCGCGGGCGAAGCACCGGCCAGGCCGCACGCGGGGGTGACCGCCACAGCGCGGGAGAGCAGGTCGGGGGTGATCCCCAGCCGGTGCCAGAGCTCGCGTACAGGATCGACGGTAGCGGCGGGGTCGGACATTCTCGCGTCCGTCTCCGGGGTGTCGCCGTCCGAGGGGACCACACCCATCATCAGAGCGGTGCCGGCCTCCACCGCGGTGCCGAGCATCTCGTCGTCGTCCCGGGTGAGCCGGAGGGCGTCCAGGCCGAGCGCGTGTGCCCCGCTGCGGCGCATGAGATCGATGGGTGCACCGGGCGCGCAGCAGTGCGCGGCCGGGACCGCCCCGAGGCCCTCGATCCCGGTGAAGAGATCACGCAGCGCGCTCTCGACCACGACGCGGTCGACGGCGGGGTGGCGGCCGTACCCGCTGGCGGTGGGGAGCGTGCCGAGCAGGACCGCCGGCAGGGACGGTTCGTCGATCTGCACGAGCAGGCGGGCGGAGGGCAGGCGCTTGTGCACCTCGGCCACGTGCGCGAGCACACCCTCGCGGTGGGACTCGGCCAGGTCGCGCACGGCTCCGGGGTCGGAGACCATCCGCTGGCCCGAGCGGAGCTCGACGGAGGCGGCGAGGGTCCACGCCCCGGCGACCTGGATCTTGAGGGTGCCGGCGTACTCGTGCGCGTGTTCGGTGAGCGCGTCGAGGTCGTGGGAGAGGAAGGTCCCGGCGCGGTACAGGTCGCGGCCGGGGCGGTCGACGAGGCGCCATCCGCTGGGCTGGACCTCCACGGGCAGGTCGACCAGGAGGCCGGCGGCGCGGCCGATCATGTCCGCGCCGACACCGCGCGCGGGAAGTTCGGGCAGGTGGGGAAGGTCGGGGAGCTCTCCGACGATGGTGCGGGCGGCCTCGTCGGGGTCCTCGCCCGGCCAGGAACCCACTCCGGTCCAGGAGGCGGCGGGCCAGGGGTAGGGATCGTGCGTACTCACGTTGCCCAAGGTTAGACCCTGGTCCGGTGGCCGGTGTTCAGCCGCCGGGGCGGGTCAGACCTGCGGGGCGCTGCCCGGGGCGGCGGGACCGGACCCGGGCGGCTCGGGGGCCGCAGCGGCTCGGGCGGGAGCGGGGCCTTGGAGGGCCTCGCGTGATCCCGCCTCCTCTGCGTCGTCGGCCTGGCGCCGGGCGGCCCTGCGGCGGGCGCGGACGACGAGTGCCCCCACCAGGACGGCGGCGAGCGCGACCACACCCACTGCGGTCCACGGGGAGTTCAGGAACAGGGCGGCCCAGGCGCCGACGAGTCCGGAGATGACCGAGCCCCAGAGCCCGGCCCAGGCGAGTCCGCCGACGAAGACCGCCGCGAAGTACCGGGGGAAGGCCATGTGCACGAGACCCGCCGAGAAGTTGACGGCGGTCTGCATGCCCACGGTGAAGAAGCTGAGGGTGACGACGGGGGCGCCGTACCGGTCGATGCGTTCCTTGGCCTGCTCGAGGCGCGGACCGAGGCGTTCGCCGATGCGGCTGCGGAGCATGCCGGCGCCGAGTCCGCGGCCGATCCCGTAGGTCGCGGGTGCCCGGAGCAGGATCACCACGAGGAGTGTGGCGTAGACGATCCAGAAGGGTTGACCTTCCAGGAAGGCGAACTGTGGCATGAACGGCACCTCTAACCTCGGCCACCACAACTTTGCATTGCCTTACCTAACTTCGGCAAGGGCTCGGCGTGAGGAATCAGGGTCAGCCGTCCTGCACTGCTCCTCTTCTCCCCGCCCTGAGGAGCCATGAACAAGGCGCGTCGGCCGGCTCCCCGAGCGGGGACCCGACCGACGCGCCTCACGATTCACGCCATGCAGCTCATACTTCGCGGCTCATGCCTCGCCCGCCGCCGCTAAACGCTCTGCACGGCCTCGGCCGCACCTGCGCTCCCGGCGGACTCCGCACGCTCGGACCGCGCGGTCCCCGCGATCGTCGCGGAACCCAACACCGTGTCGTCGTCGTAGACCACGACCGCCTGCCCGGAGGCCACACCCTTCGCCGGCTCGGCCAGGCGCACGAACAGCTCCGGACCCTCCTCCGCCTCGCGCTGCCACACCCGCGCGGGATAGACCTCCCCGTGCGCCCGCAGCTGCACGTGGCACTCGGTCGGCTCGGCGAGCGGCGCACTCCCGCTCCACACCGGACGCACACCGGTGATCTCATCCACCCGCAACGACTCCCGCGGCCCCACCGTCACGGTGTTCTCCACGGGCTCGATCGAGAGCACGTAGCGCGGGTCGGGCGCACCCCCGAGACCCAGGCCCTTGCGCTGGCCCACGGTGAACGTGTGCGAACCGTCGTGGGTGCCCAGCACCTTGCCGTCCTCGTCCTGGATCGGACCGGGCCTGGCCCCGATCCGCTCGTTCAGGAACCCCTTCGTGTCACCGTCGGCGATGAAGCAGATGTCGTGGCTGTCGGGTTTGTCCGCCACCGAGAGTCCGCGCCGGTCGGCCTCGGCGCGCACCTCGTCCTTGGTGCAGTCACCGAGAGGGAACATCGCGTGTTCCAGCTGATCCGCGGTGAGCACCCCGAGCACGTAGGACTGGTCCTTGTCCTCGTCCACGCTGCGCACCAGCCGACCATCGACCTTGCGCACGTGGTGCCCGGTCGCCACGGCGTCGAAGCCCAGCGCGACCGCCCGGTCGAGCACCGCCTCGAACTTGATCTTCTCGTTGCACCGCAGGCACGGATTGGGTGTGTTGCCGGCCTCGTACTCGGCGACGAAGTCCTGCACGACCTCACGGTCGAACTCCTCGGACATGTCCCACACGTAGTACGGGATCCCGATGACGTCGGCGGCACGCCTGGCGTCATGGGAGTCCTCGACCGTGCAGCAGCCCCGCGCGCCGGTGCGGTAGGACTGCGGGTTCTTGGAGAGCGCCAGATGAACGCCGGTGACGTCGTGGCCCGCCTCGGCCACACGGGCCGCGGCGACCGCGGAATCGACCCCGCCGGACATGGCGGCCAGTACACGCAAAGTCATAGTGCCTTCCAGCGTATGTGCCCGGAACCGGTCCCGGCCACGAAAGACCGTGACGCCGGTTACGGGAACGGCCACACACACCGGGCGGGAACCGGGCGAGCACCCGCCTCACGCACGCGCGCACACGGGAACGACCGCGTCCGCACACGGACACCACGCCACGCCCCGACACCGACCGGGACACGGCTGCCCCGCGCGTCGCCCCCGTGTCCCGCTTTCCCGGCGCGTGAACCCCGACGGGAACGCAGGTCCCGGCCACGCGCCCCGACGCGCCCACTCCCCCGACCACCGGGGTGGGCCCGGGTGGTCACAGGGTTCTGCGAAAATCGGAGCATGGCTCTGTTCCGTCGTCGTCGCCCTGCCGACCCCAGTAACGCAGACACCACCTCCGCCACCAATGAATTCTGGGAGGTCTGGCCCGAGGTGCGCACCGCTCTGGCCGACGCCGTCGCCAAGGACCAGCCGGCGCCCTCCGAGGTCTCCGACCGGGTCACGGCCCTGGTGCACAGGATCCACCCGGACATGGACTGGGAGGTGGGCCCCGCGCCCCGCTCCACCGGAAGCGCGGAGGAACTGGACCTGTCGCCCGACGTGGACCCCGAGAAGCTCCTCCAGCAGCTCGCCGCGATGGAGGACCCCTCACACCTGACGGAGGGCCCCGAGTACGCGATGACCCTGCGTCCGGGCAGCTCCGACGAGGCGCGTGTGCAGTCCGAGCGCTGGGCCCGCTCCGCGCCCGACGACGGGCAGTGGGTGTTCCATCCCGTGCGCCCGGCCGACCTGGACCAGCTCTCGGGCACGGTGCGCTGGGACGACCACGAGCTCGACCTCTCCCACGTGCTGCTGTCGGTGCGGGTGAACCCGGGCACCTCCAAGATCGACGTGGGTGTCTACCACCCCGACAACATGTTCCTGGCGGAGGAGAGCCGCGCCCGCATCGCCGAGCACGTGACGCTCCTGGCACTGGGCGAGGACGACTACGTGCTGTGGATCGGCCGGGTCGCCCCGCTGGAGGAGAAACCCGTCGATCCGATCACCCCCGCGAACCTGCCGTCGGTGGTCAAGCAGATGGGCGACATGCTCGGCGGCCACGACGGGTGGGTGCGCGGCACCTACAAACTCCCGCTGGTCGGCGGCGGCGAGATCCTGCTGCGCCACCCGCTGCACCGGCGCACCTTCCCCGCGTTGACGCTCGCCGCGCACGTCATCGTGCCCTTCACCAACACCGACGAGGACAAGCAGCCCACAGGGGGGTCCGAGGAGGCGCTGGAGTCGCTGCAGTCGACCCTGGAGTCGCTGCTCGGCGACAACGGTGCGCTGTTCGGGCGCCGTACCGACGGGGGCAAGCGCCAGTTCCTGTACTACCTGGACCCGGACTCGGGTGTCCTGCCGCAGTTCGAGAACGCGCTCATGGACTGGCCCGAGGGCGAGATCAAGCTGCGCACCGAGCTGGACCCGGCGTGGCGGCACATCACGATGTTCCGCAAGCCCTTCCGGAACCTGTTCGAGAGCTGAGCGCCCGGACCACCTGAGATCCGGACCACCTGAGATGAGGATCGGCCCTCGCCGTCGAGGGCCTCGTGGCCGAACGGTCGGGCACCGCGCGTGGGCGCGGACGTCGACCGGGATGGTCTCGGGAGAGGGGTGCCGGTCCCGTGCCCTGAGCGGTGGGTACACCGGGCGGTTGCTGCACGGACGGCGGGGTGTCGGCGAGAGCCGGTGTCAGCGGGAGGAGCCGGCTCGGGTCTCGGTCTCGGGAGGTTCGTTGTCGGCGCGCTCCCTCGACGGGTTCGTGGAGGGGGATTCGGAGGGTTCGCGCGTCCGGTTGCGGGGATCGGGTGCGACCTCTACGGGCTCGGCCCTGGCGAGCGTGCGCGCTAAGACGACCGCGATGACGAGGACGCAGAGGACCAGGACTCCCAGAAAGAGCGGCGACGTGTAGATCATCGGAACACGGTAGGGCACGTGTCAATCCTCTGGCCAGGGGGTATATCGATTCGGATGCCCCGAACGTACCGGCTGCCCGCGGCCACAAACCGCCACCCTCGCGGGGAGGGGCAGGCGGAGAGCGCGCGGAGAGCGCTTCATCACGCGCCGGCTGTAACAGGCGTCATAGGAATCACCCCCGCGCGTGCGGGGAGCACAGCCTGACCCTCCTCATCCGGGAGCCCTCCCTGGGACCATCCCCGCGTGCGCGGGGAGCACCTGTGTCTCCTCGCGCGCGGCGCTGGCGTCCTGGGACCATCCCCGCGTGCGCGGGGAGCACTCTCTCTGACCTGCATGTCTACCCACCAGTAACCCGGAAATCTGCAAACTTCACAGGTCCAGATAACACGCAGATAACAGAACCAGGCTTCCTCAACACAAACCCCAGTATGACGGGGACCTGCCCCACAGAACAGGCCCCACGAAACACCGGGAACCGAACGCGGCCCGTCAGCGCTGGTCGACCCCGAACCGGGCTCCGGACTCGGGCTCCTGCCGGGGCACCTCCACAGGATGCGGCCCTGGATCGATCAGATCGCACCCGCTCACACGCTCAGGCGCCGAAGGCTCGGACAGCGCACGGTCGAGCAGTTCCAACGCCTCCTCCACATCCCCATCACGCTGAACCAACGCAAGCGCCTGGCGCACAGCGTCGGCACGGCGGCGCAGACCACGCACGAGCAAGAAATCCGCCACCGGATGCGGACCCGGCGGGACCGCCAGAGCATCGGAGAGCGCGTCCAGGAACTCAGCAGTACGGATATCGAGCATCACGCCACCTCCCAACCAGCAAGCACCGCACGCTCAGCAATCCCGGTGGACTCGGCATGCTCGGCGTACCCCAAGGCTCCAGTAGGACGGAAGGGCCCTGCGAAGGTTCCCTGACGGGGCAAGCGCGAGCCCTCCAGGAAAGGGGAGCGCCCAAGGGCCAAACCCTCGCCAGGTGCGTACGCGTACACACGCGACGACGCCTGCACCCGCGCGTGCTCCTGATCGGCAAGCGCACACAGAACAGTCAGAGCGAGCTTCCTGCTCTCCACCGGACGCGCACCAGTCTCACGACCAGTCATGAAACAACGCCCACGAACGAGAGCCGCAGGCACAGCCACACACGCCCCAGGCACACGGCCGGCGGAGGAAGCCATCTGGGGAACAGCGTCCACAGGACACCGCGGGGCAGGCACCGAGACCGGGGACTCAGCTCCCACGTCATCCTCATCCTCAGCGAGGACGGAGGGCACACGCTCGGCATAACGCCGCACACGACGGGACCGGCACCGGCGGCGCCGGAACTCACCGGACAACCCACGCGCATACCCGTCCGGGCTCACGTGCAGACCCTGTGACGCACGCACCATGCGCAACAACAGATACAGCAAAGCAATAGGGTGAAGCATGTCGTCCTGCCTTCTACAGGTCGGCCATGACCCCGGGACGTATTTGCGGTACGTCGCCGGGGTTCCGTGTGTTACGGAGCTTTACACTCTACAAGAGATGCATAGCTCTGCATAGCTTCCCTTTCCTTTTCGTAGGTCACCCTAGGTCTAGCGTGCTCACATGAGCGAAGAGGATGTGCCGAAGATCCCGGCGGACGGACCAGGTCTGCGCTATATGGCGGTGGCGGATCACATCGCGGGCATGGCTGAAAAAGGCAAGCTCAGACCCGGTTCACGACTTCCTCCTGAGCGTGAGCTGGCAGAGGACTATGGGGTGTCCTACATGACCGTCCGGCGCGCGATGAAGGAGCTCAGAGAGCGCGGCGTGGTCGTCTCCGTCCACGGCAAGGGGACTTTCGTTACGGAGCAACCCGCAGGCTGAAACCCGATCCACCCACGTGCGCAGGGAGCATCCGGACCTCACACGAGGGGGTTTCTGATCCCGGGGCCGCCCCCGCGGGCCCGAGAGGCCCACGCAACAAGACCACAGAAAAATTTGAGGCACGCGGAATACCACCCGGACCAGCACCGTTGCACGCGGCGAGGGTCGGTGCGGTAGCAAGTGTCCCCCGGGCTCCACTCAAAGCCTTCACGGAATACCGCGCCCTCGAGGCGGACTCGGAACCGTGTTGTGCCACGCGCCGAGAGGCGACCGCCGCGCCGGCCCTCCTTCAAATTTCATATATCGAAGCCCCGTGCCGGCGGACTCCATACGGATTCCCCGCCGACACGGGGCTTTTCGTGTGCGCGACGGCGCCCCTGCCCCATCCGCCCGTCCGGTCCCTCATCCGCCCCGGCCGGTACGGGAGCTGCGGGCCAGCAGATACAGCAGATACGGCGCTCCCAGGATCCCGGTGACGACCCCGACCGGGAGCTCGCTCCCGCCGAAGGCCGTGCGGGCGATCAGGTCCGCGACGGCCACCAGCAACCCTCCGCACGCTGCCGCCGGAAACAGCCCCACGGCTTCGCCCCGCAACATCCGCCGTACGATCTGCGGCGCCACCAGCGCAACGAACGCGACCGGCCCGGCGACCGCGGTCGCCATCGCCGCGAGCACCGCCGCCGTGAACAGCAACGCGCCCCGTGAGAGCACCGCCCGGTTGCCCAGCGCGGTCGCGGTCTCCTCTCCGAACTGCAGCAGAGCCAACGGGCGCGCCAACGCGGACACGGCCGGCACCAGCACCACCAGAGCCAGCAGGATCGTCGCCACGTGCGGCCAGTCGCGGTTGGCGAGGCTCCCGGTGATCCAGATCATCGCGCGTTGGGCGGTGCCGATCTCCGCGCGCGTCAACAGGTAGGAGGTGATCGCGCTCAGCATCGCCGTCACCGCGATCCCCACGAGCACCAGCCGTTGCCCGGACACCCCGCGCCGGTACGCGAGCAGGTACAGCGACAGCGCGGTGGTCACGGCCCCCACGAGCGCCCCGGACGCGATCGCGGCCGCCGATCCGCCGAACACGACGATGGCCAGCACCGCCGCTGTCGTGGCTCCGGCGCTGACCCCGATGATGTCCGGGCTGACGAGCGGGTTGTGCGCCAGCCGTTGCAGCAGCGCGCCCGAGAGCGCCAACGCCGCGCCCACCCCGAGCGCGGTGAGCACGCGCGGGAGCCGCAGGTCGACGACGACGTGCGTGGTCAGCAGGTCCGCCCGTCCGGCGAGGGCGGCCACCACCTGGTCCGCGCCCATCGCGAAGTCGCCCACCGCCAGGGAGAGGACGGCCATCGCGGCGGCCAGCACGCTCAGCGCCGTCCCGAGCAGGACCGAGGGCCCGTGCACCCGCAGCGACAGTCCCCCGGCGCGGATCACACGTGTGTGTGGGCCGAGGATCGTCGAACGCCCGCTCACAGCCCCGCCACCTTCCTCCGTCGCACGAGCAGGATGAAGAACGGCGCCCCGATCAGCGCGGTGACGATCCCGACCTGCAGCTCTGCGGGGCGTACCACCAGCCGTCCCACGATGTCGGCCACCAGCAACAGCAGGGGAGCCAGTACCGCGGACCAGGGCAGCAGCCACCGGTGATCGGGGCCGACGAGGGTCCGGGCGATGTGTGGAACCGCGACGCCGACGAACCCGATCGGCCCGGCCAGGGCGGTCGCGGTCCCGGCGAGCAGGACCACCGCCACGGCGCTTCCCGCCCGCACGAGCCACAGCCGGGTTCCCAGGGAGCGGGCGAGTTCGTCGCCGAGCGCGACCACGTTGAGCGGGCGTGCCAGCGCCGCCGCCAGTACCAGTCCCGTCGCCAGGAACGGCAGTGCCTGGGGCAGTGAGGTGCTGTCCGCGCCGACCAGGGAACCCACCACCCAGAACCGGTATTCGTCCAGGGTCGCGCGGTCCTGCAGGACGATCGCTGAGGTCATCGACCCGAGCATGGCCGAGATCGCTGCGCCGGCGAGCGCGAGCTCGACCGGGCTCGCCCCGTCCGGCCCGAGGGAGCCCACGGTGTAGACCACGCATGCCGCCAGCGCCGCGCCCGCGAAGGCGAACCCGATGTAGCCGAGCAGCGCGGTGGCCCCGAAGACGCTGATGGCGAGGACGGCGGCCAGGGCGGCGCCGGCGTTGANCCCCGGCCACGCCCAGCGCCGCGCCGACGAAGAGGCCGGCGAGGGTGCGCGGGACCCGCAGGTGCCGGGCGACGAGGTCGGTGTCGGAACCGGTGTAGCCGGTGTAGGCGAGGTGGAGCTCTTCCAGGGTGAGCTGCTGGTATCCGATGAGGACGGACGCCAGCGCGATCGCCGCCAGGAGCAGCACGGCGCCCAGCAGTCCGAGGGTCCGGGCGGTGGGCCCGCCGAGCAGGCCGGGTCCGCTCGCGGTGGCCGGGCCGCGCCGCGAGCGGGTCCCCGAGGGTGTTTCCCGGGGGGTTGCCGCCCGAGCGCCGGCCCGGGTCCGCTCCCCTGGTCTCGGCCTCGGTCGGTGTTCGCGGCCGGTCGATGGCGGCGCGGCCTCGGTAACCGTGTGGTCGGCCGTGTGGTCGGCCATCGCCGCGCCTACCCGAACAGGTCGGGGTGGATGATCTCGGCGACCTTCGCCACCGCCAGGGCGCTGCGCACACCCGCGGAGCGGTCGGCGAAGGTGAACTCCGCGACCTGTTCCTCCTCGACGGCGGTGACGTTGGCCAGCACGGGATCGTCCAGGATCTCCTGGACCTGGGGTGCGGCGTCAGCGGCGGTCATCTCGGCGTCGCAGCAGACGTCGACGAGGACGAAGTCGGGGTCGCGTTCGATGAGGTCCTCGGTGGAGGCCGAGTGGTTGCGTCCGCCGTCGAGGTCGGCGAAGGCGTTGGTCCCGCCGGCCAGGTCGATGATCTCGGTGGAGAAGTCGGGGCCTCCCGCGACGCGGAACCCTTGGTCGTCGGGGCGGGCGATGGCCACGGTCGGGCGGTCCTCGGCGTCGATCCCGCCCTCGAGGGTGCCTGTGACCTCCCCGACGGTGTCTTCCATGTCGGCGACGACCTCCTCGGCGCGGTCCTGGGCGTCGAAGAGTGCGCCGATGTCGCGCAGGTCGTCGTAGATGTGCTCCATCGTGACGTTCGCGGGGTCGATGGACTCGTCGGACCTGCCGTCCTCGCTGGGGCACAGCGGGGACGGGATCCAGCTCTCGATGCCGAGTTCGCGCAGGGAGGCGCGGGTACCGAGCTGTTCTTCGGTGAAGACGTCGTTGAACCCGGACAGTACGAAGTCGGGGTCGTGGCTGAGGAGTTCCTCGCGGCTGGGCAGGCTCGGGTAGTACTCCTGTTCCGTCTGGGCCTCGGTGTACTCCTCGGGGACCTGCGCGTCGAGGAAGGCCGTGCCCACGAGCCGGTCGCTGATGCCGAGGGCGTGCGCCGTCTCGATCGCGGGCTGGTAGGCGGCGAAGACCCGCTCGGGCGGGTCGTCGGCCGGGATCTCCAGGTCGCAGTTGGCGATGGTCTCGTCCGCGGCCTCGGGGGCGGTGGCGCTGTTGTCGGCGCCGCCGCTGCAGCCGGTGGTCACGAGCAGGAGGGCCAGGGCCGCGGCCGGGCCGGAGCGCCACGGGGCACGGCCGCGGGCGGCTCCCTGCTCCGGCCGGCCGGGACGCGGGGAGGCGGGCAGGAAACCGTGCATGCGGGCAGGCCGGAGGGCCGCCCACGCGTCACTGGGCTTCATCGCAGAACCATCCTTCGTGGTTCGATGACGCGGACGTGCGCAGCCGGTCTCCTGGCTCCCGGGGTGGGCCGCCGTGGTGGCTGCCCTGCGCGTTCCCGCCTTCCCGGGCCGTATCGGCCCAGTGGCGTGTGGGAGGCGCGCCCCGGTCACAGTGGCGAGGACCGCGCCGGTTTTGCACCGGCTTCCCGAACACTGCGACGTCGACGACAAGGTCGTTTCGGTTGTCGACGCATCACCCTAGTACACGGGGGTCTGTCCGCTTTTTCCAGGTGGCCGCCCACCGCCATGGCCATAAAACTCCGGTGGACGCCGGAATAACATCCGGGCCCCTCCCGTTGCACGCGGCGAGGGTCGGTGCGGTAGCAAGTGTCCCCCGGGCTCCACTCGAAGCCTTCACGGAATACCGCGCCCTCGAGGCGGACTCGGAACCGTGTTGTGCCACGCGCCGAGAGGCGACCGCCGCACCGGCCCTCCCTACGCATCCAAGGCCCCGTGCCGGCGGGACTCCCGCCGACACGGGGCTTTTCGTGTGCGCGCCAGCGCCCCCGCCCCACCCGCCCGTCCGGTCCCTCATCCGTCCCGTCCGCCACCCCGGCCTCTTCCTCTTCCTCGAAGCCCCTGGTGCTCTCTCCTCGGTGGATCCCACCGGAAGCGGAGTCCTATACTGCGCGGGTGTTCGCCAGGATGCGGGAGTGGACGGGACGGCACCTCGTACTCGTCGACACGATCGCCGTCGCGCCCTTTCTGCTGCTGTACGTGAGCACCCTGCTCGGTTCCTTGGGCGGCGCCTCCGATGGTGAGGCCCTCGGCCGCGCCTCCGACCCCGCGCACATGACCGTCGCGTTCGCGTTGCTGCTGCCGTTGGTGGTGCGTCGCCGTTTCCCGGTGGCGGTCTTCACGGTCGTGGTCGCCGTGGCCGGGGTGCAGCTGTGGTTGGGGGTCGGGCTGATCGCCGCCGACGTGGCCCTGCTCGCCGTCCTGTACACCGTCGCCGCGCACTCCCGAGCCACGTGGTCGGTCCCCGCATTGGTCGTGGTGGAGACAGGCCTGCTCCTGGCCCTCGTGCTTTCCCCTCTCGCCGGTTGGGACGACTGGGACGTCTTCGCCCTGTACTCCTTCCTCTTCATGCTGTGCTGGGTCACCGGGCTCTATGTGGGGCTGCGCCGGCGTTACGTCCTGGGTCTGGTGGAACGTGCGCAGTGGCTGGAGCGCGAACGCGACGCCCGCGCGCAGGCCGCGGTGGCCGCCGAGCGCGAGCGCATCGCCCGGGAGATGCACGACGTGGTCGCCCACAACCTCGGTGTGATGGTGGTCCAGGCCGAAGGTGCCACGTACGCGGTCGATCGTGATCCGGGCCGGGCCAGGGGCGCCATGGAGGCCGTCGCTTCCACCGGGAGGTCGGCGTTGTCGGAGATCCGCGGGATCCTCGGTGTCCTCCGCGACGGGGGAAGCGGCGGCGAGGACGGGTACGCGCCCCGGCCCGGCATCGGCGGGTTGGACCAGGTGGTCGAGCAGGTGCGCGCGGCCGGGCTGCCGGTGGAGTTCACCGTCGGGGGTGACCGGCGCAGGCTCCCGACCGGGGTGGAGCTGGCCGCGTTCCGTGTGGTCCAGGAGGCGCTGACCAACGCGCTCAAGCATGCCGGGCCCGGGGTGGGCAGTGTCCGGGTGGAGGTGCACTACGGCGGCGAGGCCCTGGGGGTGCGGGTGTTCGATGATGGAGGTGGCGCCTCCTCCGAGCAGTCGGAGGGGGAAGAAGGCCGTGGGCAGGGGCTGATCGGTATGCGTGAGCGTGTGTCGGTCCACGGCGGGTCCTTGCGGGCCGGCCCCGGGCCGGAGGGCGGGTTCGAGGTCGTGGCGTCGCTGCCGTTGTGAGCGCTCCTCCCCACGGCACGGGGTCGGAGCGAGCAGGACCGAAACAGGAAGGCAGGGGCCGTGGAGGTACCGGAACCGGACGTACAGCCGGAGGAGGTGATCCGGGTCCTCCTCGTCGACGACCAGGAGCTGGTGCGCACCGGTTTCCACATGGTCCTGGACTCCCAACCGGACATGCGGGTCGTCGGTGAGGCCGGGGACGGGGTCCGGGCGCTGGAGCTGTTGGAGACCGTGCAGGCCGACGTCGTCGTTCTGGATGTGCGGATGCCCCGGATGGACGGGGTCGAGGCCGCGCGCCGGATCTGCGCCGCGGGCGGGGACACCCGGGTGTTGATCCTGACCACGTTCGATCTCGACGAGTACGTCTACGCGGCGTTGCGGGCGGGCGCCAGTGGTTTCTTCCTCAAGGACGCGCCGGCGGCCGATCTGCTCTCGGCGATCCGTGCGGTCCGTTCCGGGGACGCCGTGGTCGCTCCGAGCGCCACCCGCAGGCTCCTGGACCGGTTCGCCGGCCGGCTGCCCTCGGAGGAGGGCCCCACGTGCCACGCGTCCTTGGAGGTTCTGACGCCCCGCGAGCGCGAGGTCCTCGTGCTGATCGCCCGGGGCCGGTCCAACGCCGAGATCGCCGGGCACCTGTACGTGTCGGGGGCGACGGTGAAGACCCACGTGCGCCGGATCCTGACCAAGCTCGATCTGCGCGACCGGGTGCAGGCGGTGATCCTGGCCTACGAGACGGGGTTGGTCGATGCCG
>NZ_ANBE01000053.1 GCF_000341145.1 Nocardiopsis xinjiangensis YIM 90004 | reverse complement strand
CCCCCCCAGCCGATGTCGCGGCGGTCCAGGAGGGCGGAGAAGGCCGCGACCACCACTGCGGTGGCGCCGAGAGCCACGGCGATGAGCAGGGCCACGGTCGCGGGAGGGACCGTGCCGCTGTCGGTGAACGTCCCGGTCCCCAGCTGGGTCGCTCGGCTGATCAGCCCGTACGGCAGGATCATCGACAGGGTGTCCAGCCGCACCATCAGCAGGAACGCCCCCGTGACCGCTCCCAGCAGGGCCACCGCGACGGGGGCCGCGAACGATCGCATGAGCATGGAGAGCCCGGATTGCAGGGCCGCCACCGGCAGGCAGGCCGCAACGATGGCGATGCCGGCGACGAAGTACTGGGGCGGCAGCATGCCGGGAAGGTCGAACACCAGCTTTCCGGTGGCCAGCACACCGGCCACCAGCACCGCCTGCAGCGCTGCCGCCGGCACTGCCAGCACCGCCGTTTTGGCGGCCACGATTTCGAGGCTGGACACCTTTCCCCCCATGAGCGCGTTCCAGTTGCCGCCCTGGTGTTCGACCCGCCACACCAGGGAGGCCAGCACCGCCACGCCGACCGCCAACGGGAACAGGCCGTAGAAGACCACGACCCGCATCCACAGCGTGTGCCAGCCATCACCCAGTTGCTGGCCGGACACGATCGTGTTGCCCACCCCGGTGGCCACGGCCATCAGCGGCAGCAGCGCCACCACGGTCCAGCTGAGGGAGCGTTTCAGTTTGAGGAACTCCGCGCGGATCGCTCCCATTTCTCAGGCCTCCTGGCGGTCGAACAGGCGGGTGGCGAGCAGAAACAGCGCTGCGCCCGCGATCGCGAGGGCGAGCACGCTGAGGTGGTGCGGGTCGAGGGCGATGGTCCCGGAACCGGCGATGTCCACGGGTGTGGCCAGCGCGTAGTAGCCCCACGGCGGGAAGAGGTGGCTGAGCCACGGCGGCATCCCCGTGCTGGACAAGCTCACGAACACGCCCAGCACACCGATCCCCAGGCCGACGAGCTGGTTGGCCACGCGTGCCGCCAGCAAAAGGTGCAGGGCGAGGAGGACCAGGTTCACCACCACGGCCGCGGCGGTGTAGCCCAGCCACGGGTCGGCGGGGAACTCGACCGTGATGCCGGCCGCCCAGCCCAGGGCGGCCACCAGCGCGCTCTGGACGAGCGTGGCCGTGACCAGGAGCGCGCCGAGGGCGGCGAACTTGGCCCGGCACAGCCGGCCGGGCGTCAGCCCCGAGGTCTGGGCGAGGAGCCACCCGTTGCCCTGGTGTTCGATGTCGACCTGCCGGCTGGCCAACACCGCCAGCAGGATGGGCGAGACCAGAGGCACAGCAAAGGCCAGGCCCACGAGCAGCCGTTGCCAGGGGTGCGCGGCGGGGTCCTCGAGCGAGTCCATGAAACCGGGGGTGGTGAAGGCGTAGGACGATAGCGTGACCACGCCGATGACCATCACGGCGAGGACCGGCACCGTGCGCAGCCGGCGCATCTTGGCGAACTCGTTCGCCACGGCACGGGCCATCACAGGCCGCCTCCCCCGGTCAGGTCCATGAACACGTCCTCCAGAGACTGCTCTTCGCGGCGCACTTCGTGGATGGCCACGCGCTCTCCGACGAGGTGCTCCACCATGTGGGCGGTCGCGGCGGGGTCGAGCCCGGGGATGCGCACGTAGTCGCCGTCGCGGGCCGAGCGCCACCGGGCGGTCACGGCCGAGGCCCGCTCGGGTTCGGGGGTGTCGACGAGGACGTCGGGGACCGAGCGTGCGAAGAGTTGTTCCCGCGTGCCTTGGAAAAGCATGCGTCCCTGGCCGAGGATGCCCAGGACCGTGGCGGTGCGGTCGATCTCGCCCAGGAGGTGGCTGGAGACCATGACGGTGATCCCGCGCTCGGCCAGGTGGGTGAGCAGGCGCCGCATCTCCTCGATGCCGGCCGGGTCGAGGCCGTTGGTGGGTTCGTCCAGGATCAGGATCCGGGGTTCGCGGGCCAGCGCCAGGGCGATGCCCAGGCGTTGTTTCATGCCCAGGGAGTAGGTGCGGACCCGTTTGTCGAGGTGGTCCTGGAGCCGGACGGTCTGCACGGCCCTGCGCACCTGGCCGTCGGAGAGACCGAGCAGGCGCTGCANCGGGGATTCGATGAGCGAGCCGATCTCGCGCAGGAGACCGCGCCGTGTGGACCGCTGCATCCGGCGGCCCATGATGTGGACCTCGCCGCTGGTGGGGCGCACCAGCGACAGCAGCATTTTCATGGTGGTGGATTTCCCCGAGCCGTTGGGGCCGAGGAAACCGTAGACGCACCCTTGCGGGATGCGCAGGTCGAGGTCGTGGACGACCGTTCGGTCGCCGTAGGTCTTGCCGAGGCCGTGGGTGGTGATCAAGTCGGACACAGAGCCACGGTCGCGCGGGTAGGGGCCGGAGATCATCGCCCCGAGGGGTGAGGTTCCCGGTCCGCCTCAGGGGTGAGGCGGGCGGGCGCGCTCCCCCGGGCGCGAGAATTCCGTGGTCGAGGAGCCGGTGAATCATCGAGAGCAATCTGGTTTCGAAGGAAGACGACCGTACTTGTGGCTGTGGCAGCGGCCGCGCCGAGCGGAAATCGCGGTCGTACGGGCCGGGTTTTCCGAATGTGCTGGTGAGGATGGTCCAGCCCGTCGGCCGCGAGCCACAGCAGCGACCCATGAGGAGCTGTGGCTCCACGATCGTCGGCCACCCACCCAAACTTTCGTCGCCCCTCTGCCGAGGGATATCCACGTTCGTCGCCTTCCCACTTCGTCCTCGCGACCAATGATTCTGCGCCTTCCGACTTCTAACTTGGTCTGTGTCGGCAAGGAGCCGCTCGATCACACGCCATACGGAAATGGGAGCGACATGTTCGGACACCGTGAGGGTTCCACCAGGCGAGGCCGTGACCGGGCGGTGGCGCTCGTGAGCGCGATCGGGGCCGGAACCGTTCTGGGGGTGGGCGCGTTGGCTTCGCCGGCCGGAGCGATCATCGGTGGCGAGGACGCGACCGAGACCTACGGGTTCATGACCGCCCTTTACGACGGTTCCGGCAACCACTACTGCGGGGGCGCGCTGGTGGACGAACAGTGGGTGCTCACCGCCGCCCACTGCGTCGAGCAGGAGGAGATCAGCGCCCGGGTGGGTAGCACCGACCACACCAGTGGCGGGAGTGAACGTGAGGTCGTCGAGACCATCGAGCACCCCGATTTCGAGGTGGAGGACGTCCAGGACGACCCCGATTACCCCATCTCCGCGTACCTGCTGCACAACGACCTCGCCCTGGTGAAGCTCGACTCCCCCGTGGAGGAGGAGCCCATCGAGATCGCCGGCGACCGGGCCGAACCGGGAACTTCGGTGCGCAACTTGGGTTGGGGCATGGTCGACGAGCTCGGCGAGGAGGACAAGCCGGACACCCTGCAGCAGCTGGACTCCGAGATCGTGGACGCCGACCGGTGCTCCGATATGGACCCCGAGAGCGACCTGTGCTCGGAGCACCCCACCGAGGAGGCCCAATCCTGCATGTCCGACTCCGGCGGGCCGGTCGTCCGCGGTGAGGAGGGCGACTGGGAGCTGGTCGGCGTGATCAGCCGCGACGGCGACTTCGACGAGGACCCCAACTGCGTGGGACCGCAGGTCTCCACCGACAGCGTCGCGCACGCCGACTGGATCACCTCCACCATCTCGGACGGTCTCCCCGAGCCCGCGCTGTAGACCGAGCGGTCCGGTGGGCCTTCCCGTCCTGAAGGCTCACCGGGGCCGTCGACCGCCCGGGCCTGTCGTCCTGGCCGACGAAGCGCCCGAGGAGAAGACCTACCGGGCTCCGAGCAACGAGCCCGGGAAGTGAACCGACCGCCTGCGCAGGTGGTCAGCACGACATCTCCCCGTGAGATGCGGGGAGAGCCCGAAGAAAACAACGCATTGGAGTAGATACATGTCCTGGTCCCAGCGCATTGCTACTGGACTCGCGGTCGGAGCAGCTGCCTTGGCCCTCCCGCTCGCCGCGAGCCCCGCGTCCGCATCGGACTGGGAGCTCGCCGGTGGTTTCGGCGACTACGAGACGTGCTTCCTCGAGGGGTACTCCTACGTCTACGAGGAAGGCAACGACGACCTCACCGAGTTCAAGTGCGAGAAGGGCGGTAGTGGTTGGCAGGTCTGGGTGCGCTGATCCCCAGCGCACCCAGCTCCCCCGAGTGGCAGCGAACCGGATGGCCCCCGGCCGGCACGAATGACGGCCGGTTCGAACTGATCCGTCCGACCTGCAGCCGCTGAATCGGAGTTCGGCCCCACCGGGCCCCTGCGCCGGCCGGGCCTGTCGTTCCGGTCGGCGCAGCACCCCCGAAGACCTTCCGGGCTCAGTCCCATGAGCCCGGAAAAGAACCGCCCCCTACTCGGGTGGTCAGATACGGCCTCTCCCCCGGGTCCGGGGCCACAGAGAACCATATGTCGGAGGAACCACATGTCCTTGTCGCAGCGCATCGCCGCCGGCCTCACCGTCGGTGCGGCCGCCCTGGCCATTCCGTTCGCCGCGAGCCCCGCGTCCGCGGCCGAGTGGGAAAAGGCCGCGGGTTTCCCCGGGCACGCGGAATGCCTGGTGGAGGGCGCCCTCTACATGGACGATGACTACCACGACTACACCGAGTTCCACTGTGAACAGGGGAGCAGCGGTATGTGGATCATGTGGGTGCGCTGACCCCCGGCGCACACGACTCCCCCGCGCGGTGGCGCGCCGGACGGTTCTCCCGACCGGCACGAATGACGGCCGGTTCGAGCTGACACGTCCGCCCCGCACCCGCTGAACAGGAGCTTCGCCCCACCGGAGGCCCTCCGGTGGGTTTTTCCGTGTCGGGCCGGGGCCGTCCCCGCGTGCGCGGGGAGCACGGTGCCCCGGTGGGCGCCGGCGGGAAGGCTCTCTCATGGAGAGCCTTCACTCACGCAACGGGCCGGGGCCGCCGCATCGGTTCAGGCCCCGGACCCGGGGGCGGGAACAGCCTCGGTGCTCCCCCGCTGGTCGCTGTCGTCCTTGACCGCGTAGACCTCCCACGGTTCCTTGCCGGGGCCGTGGACCCACACCTTGTCCTGCACCGCGTAGCAGCAGGAGGTGTCGTTCTCCTCGAAGGTGGCCAGTCCGGCGTCCTTGAGGCGTGTGGTGGCCGCATCGACGTGTTCGGTGGTCTCGACCTCCACACCCAGGTGGTCCAGGCGGGTGTCCTGGCCGGCTTCGCCTTCGAGGAGGACGAGCTTGAGCGGGGGCTCGGCGACGGCGAAGTTGGCGTAGCCGGGGCGGCGCTTGGCGGGTTCGACGCCGAGGAGCGTGGAGTAGAAGAGCACCGAGGCGTCGAGGTCGGCGACGTTGAGAGCGAGCTGTACACGGGACACGGGGGACCTCCACAGGCCTTGAATCGAAATCCGTCGATTCAAGGTTGCGCCTTGAATCGGAACTTGTCAATATAGACGCATGTCGAATCAAGAGGTTGGGGCGCCCGGCCCCCGAGGCGCCGCCGAGGACTGCTGTCCGGGACTGTTGACCTCGTCCCTGAACGAAGAAGAATCCGTCGAGCTCGCCCGGGCGTTCAAGGCCCTGGCCGATCCGGTACGGCTGCGGCTGTTGTCGATGATCGCCACCCAGGACGGCGGCGAGGTGTGCGTGTGCGACCTGACGCCCGCCTTCGACCTGTCCCAGCCCACGGTCTCCCACCACCTGAAGCTGCTGCGCGAGGCCGGACTCATCGCGGCCGAGCGGCGCGGCACCTGGGTGTACTACCGGTTGCTGCCGGGTGCGACCGATCGCCTGGCCACGGTCCTGACCCGCGCCCCCGGCCCCGAAACGGCACAGACGTGAGCGCCCCCGCACGCACCGAAGCGGCATCGGGTGTCGTCGGACGCCTGTCCTCCCTGGACCGGTTCCTGACGGTGTGGATTCTCGCGGCGATGGTTGCGGGCCTGGCCCTGGGGCGCCTGGTGCCCGGGGTGGGCGAGGCGCTCTCCGGGATCGGGGTGGCCGGAGTGTCACTGCCGATCGCGGTGGGACTGCTGGTGATGTTGTTTCCGCCGTTGGCGAAGGTCCGTTACGACCGTTTGGGGACGGTCACCGGCGACCGGCGGCTGCTGATCACCTCACTGGCGGTGAACTGGCTGGCCGGTCCGGCGGTGATGTTCGCCCTGGCCTGGCTGTTCCTACCGGACCTGCCCGAGTTCCGCACCGGGTTGATCATCGTCGGTCTGGCGCGGTGCATCGCGATGGTGATCGTCTGGAACGACCTGGCGTGCGGCGACCGGGAGGCCGCCGCGGTGCTGGTCGCCCTCAACTCGCTGTTCCAGGTCGTGGCGTTCGGGGCTCTGGGGTGGTTCTACCTGTCGGTCCTGCCCGGATGGCTGGGGCTGGAGCAGGCCGCGTTGGACGTCTCGTTCGTCGACATCTCCGTCTCGGTACTGGTGTTTCTCGGGGTGCCGCTCCTGGCCGGGTACCTGACCCGCCGCCTGGGCGAGCGGGCCCGTGGACGCGAGTGGTACGAGAGCCGCCTGCTGCCCCGGTTGGGGCCGTGGTCCCTGTACGGGTTGCTGTTCACGATCGTGATGCTCTTCGCCCTGCAGGGAGAGGCGATCACGTCCCAGCCCTGGGACGTCGCCCGTATCGCGCTGCCCCTGCTGATCTACTTCGTGCTCATGTGGGCCGGAACGCTCGCGCTGGGACGGGTACTGGGGATGGCGTACCCGCGCTCGGTCACGCTGGCCTTCACCGCGGCGGGCAACAACTTCGAGCTGGCGATCGCGGTGGCCATCGCCTCCTTCGGTGCCACGTCGGGGCAGGCCCTGGCCGGTGTGGTGGGGCCGCTGATCGAGGTACCGGTGCTCATCGCCCTGGTCTACGTCGCCTTGGCCGCCCGGCGCTGGTTCCCCGAGGAGAGACGGATCTGCGATGCCTGAGAAGCCCCAGGTCCTGTTCGTGTGCGTGCACAACGCGGGGCGGTCCCAGATGGCCGCGGCGTTCCTGGAGCAGCTGGGTGCGGGCCGGGTGCGGGTGCGCTCGGCAGGCTCCGCCCCGGCCGATGAGATCAACCCGGCGGTGGTGGAGGCGATGTCGGAGGTCGGCGTCGACCTCGCGGCCAACACGCCGAAGGTCCTCACGCAGGACGCGGTGCGGGCCTCGGACGTGGTGGTCACGATGGGGTGCGGGGACGCGTGCCCGTTCTTTCCGGGGAAGCGCTATCTGGACTGGGTGCTTCCCGACCCGGCGGGGCAGGGCGTGGAGGCGGTACGGCCGATCCGCGACCTGATCCGGCGGCATGTGGAGGAGCTCCTGGAGGNGGAGGGCCCCGGCCACACCTTCGTCACAGGAGCACGCGGATACGCAGAGCTACGGACCCGACTGCGCGAGAGGGTGCCGTTGCCCTCTCGCGCCCCCGCGATCACCCATGTCCGTTCGACGGGGATGAGGGCATCCCTCAGCCGCGGCACCGAGCTCCCCTCCACGGCGATGGCGCCCACCACACCTTGACGAACTGGGCATTCGCCCTCCTCCCACGCTCGATGCCGGCTGCCCGGCGAAGGTACAAACGCCGACCATCAACGAACCACCAACGACAAGACCAACCAAACTCTCCGATATTGCTTGATTACTGAGAGTTATTTCCGGAAAGGTCCGGGCATCTCCTTCCCAGTTCCGCAGCACTACGCCACGGAAGACATCGAAGGAGAATCCCGCATGCGCAAGGCAATGGCTGTCACTGGGGCGTTCGCGCTCCCCCTGGGACTGGCACTGGCTTCCGCCCCGGCCCACGCCCAGGACCGGTCCGAGGCCGGGGCCGGGGCCGGGGCCGGGGCCGGGGCCGATGACACCAGAGTGCTGCACGCCCAGCTCCAGCCCCTCAACGCCTCCTCCGCCGGCGGCACCGCCATGGTCGAGGTCAAGGGCACGGAGGTCACCGTCGACATCGAATCGACCGGGCTCGAACCGAACGTGAACGCCGCGCAGCACTTCCACATCGGCGAGCAGGACATGTGTGCGCCCACACCCGAGTCCGATGGGAACGGCACCGAGATGGTCGCCAGACTCGAAGGGGACACCTTCTACGAGCCGGCCACCTCGCTGACGACCTCGGGCAGCACACGCCCCGAGGACGGCCTGAACCTCGACAGCATGCCCTCGGCGAACGGCAAGGGCGAGATCTCCTACCACCGCACGTTCGAGGTCGACGAGGAAGTGGCCGACCAGATCAAGAACGAAGAAGCCGTCCTCGTCCAGAACAGCATCGATTCCAGCGGCGCCGGCGTTCACGAATCCAACAGCGCCGAGGAGAACGAGGCCCCGGTCGAGGACCGACGGGAGGCCCCCGGGGAGGCCACGGACGAGACCTCGGCCGAGGCGTCGGAGAAGACCACGCAGCCCGGTACCTGCGGCGAGCTGGTGGCCGCCCCGGAGAACGGCATGGACACCGGCTTCGGCGGTACCGCTGAGGCCGGCAACTCCGATGCGGGCGTGGTCGGCCTCGGCACGGCCGGCATGGTCGGCGTGGGCGCGGGCCTGATCGTGGTCGCCGGCGCCGCAGCGATCAGCGGCCGTCTGCTGTGGGGCACCAGGGCGTGACCTCACACACGATCGACCGGACCGGTGGTGGGGTGGACCTTATGCCCACCCCGCCACCGAGCGACGACCGGTCCCGGGCCCGGGACCGGTTCGTGGCGCTGGAACGGGGCCACCGGACACTGCGTTCGGTGGTCCCCACAGCCGTGTCGTCGGTCGGGGTGCTCCTGGCCGGCTTGGGGCTGACGCTCGGCGGCCCCGCCCTGTGGGGCGGCTCCGTGAGCTCGACCGCCTCCCCGCCCGCCCTCGAACAACAGCAGTCCCTGCCTCCCTCGCCGGCCCCTTCGGAGGAAGCCGGGAGATTCGGAGGCCCCGAGGAGCCGGCCGAACCCTCCGCACCGCCCGCGCCCCCTCTGGAGCCTTCCGACCCGGCGGGCCTGCGGATCCCCGCGATCGACGTGGAAGCCGGCCATCTCCTGCCGCTGCAGGTGCGCTCCGACGGGGAACTGGACGTGCCCGAGGAAGCCGGCACCGTGGGCTGGTACGAGGCGGGGGCCTCGCCGGGCCAGCAGGGCGCGTCGGTGATCGGCGCGCACGTGGACTCCCCGACCGGGCCGGCGGTCTTCTTCCGTCTCGCGGAGCTGCAGCCCGGCGACGAGGTCACGGTCCCCCGCGCCGACGGTGTCGATGCGGTGTTCGAGGTGTACGGCGTGGAGCAGTACAGCAAGGACGACTTCCCCACCCGGAAGGTCTACGGGTCCACGGAAGGGCGCGCCGAGCTGCGGCTGGTGACCTGCGGCGGCACGTTCGAGCAGAACGAGCACGGATACAGCAGCAACGTCGTCGTCTACGCGGATCTGGTGTCCAAAGGCGGGATGGACTGAACCCCCGCGCGTGCGGGGAGCACTACGGGCTGTTCCGTCACCAGGTGCGGTCCTCGGGACCATCCCCGCGCGTGCGGGGAGCACGGGCCGAAACTGACCCAATAGTCGTGCCTGTCGGGACCATCCCCGCGCGTGCGGGGAGCACCTTCCTGACCTGCATGTCTACCCACCAGCAACCCGAAAATCTGCAAACTGTGCACTTCCGGATCACACCCAGGCAACGACAACAGGCCTCTCGGACACAGCACCCAGTACGACGGGGGCCTGCTCCGGAGAACAGGCCCCCTCCGGAGACCGGGCACCGGCCCGGCCGGCACCCGCCCCCTCAACGCGCCATACACGGCCGTTTCGGGTCGAACTCCCACCCGGGGATCAGGAACTGCATCGCCACGGCATCGTCCCGCGCACCGAGCCCTTCCCTCAGGTACAGCTCGTGCGCCTGGTCCAGACGCTCGCGGTCCAGCTCCACCCCCAGCCCGGGAACCTCCGGCACCGCCACGGCGCCGTCCCGGATCTGCGGTGGAGCCTGGGTGAGCCGTTGGCCGTCCTGCCAGATCCAGTGCGTGTCCAGGGCGGTGATGTCGCCGGGGGCCGCGGCACCGACCTGGGTGAACATCGCCAGCGAGATGTCGAAGTGGTTGTTGGAGTGCGAGCCCCACGTCAGCCCGGAGTCATCGCAGAGCTGCGCCACCCGCACCGATCCGGCCATGGTCCAGAAGTGCGGGTCCGCCAGCGGGATGTCCACCGCGTCGGTCCGCACGGCGTGGGCCATCTCCCGCCAGTCGGTGGCGCACATGTTCGTCGCCGTCGGCAGCCCGGTGGCCCGCTTGAACTCGGCCATCACCTCGCGTGCGGAGAAGCGGCCCTCCGCCCCGCACGGGTCCTCGGCGTAGGCGAGCACGCCGCGCATCCGCCGGCCGTACTCGATCGCCTCCTCCAGCAGCCATCCCGCGTTGGGGTCCAGGGTGATCCGCGACTCGGGGAACTCCTCGTGCAGCGCGGTGACGACGTCGACCTCCGCGTCGCCGGGGAGCACGCCGCCCTTGAGTTTGAAGTCGCGGAACCCGTACCGCTGTTGGGCGGCCCGTGCCAGTTCGATGACGCCGTCGGCGTCCATGGCCTCTTCCCGCCGGCGGCGCTCCCAGGCGTCCCCGGACCCTTCCCTCAGGTAGGGCAGGTCGGTGGCGTCCGGGTCGCCGACGAAGAACAGGTATCCCAGCATCGGGACACTGGAACGCTGCTGTCCGGTGCCGAGGAGTTCTGCGACGGGGACCCCGAGGTGCTGGCCGTGCAGGTCCAGCAGCGCAGATTCCAGCCCGGTGACCGTGTGCACCGTGGTGCGCAGGTCGAAGGTCTGCTCGCCCCGCCCGCCGGAGTCGCGGTGGGCGAAGGCCTCGGAGATCTCCCGCAGGGCCGAACGGAACCGGGCCACCGGACGGCCGGTGAGGCGTTCGCCGGCCTCGCGCAGGGTGGCGGTGATCTTCTCGCCGCCGGGGACCTCACCGAGTCCGGTCCTGCCCTCGTCGTCGGTGATGATGACGACGTTGCGGGTGAAGTACGGGCCGTGCGCCCCGGAGAGGTTCATCAGCATCGAGTCGTGTCCGGCGACCGGCACGGCCTCGACCCGGGCGATGCGGGGTCCGTGTGCGCTCATGCGCTCTTCCCCTTCAGCACGTCCTCCCCCGGTCCCTGCGGGCTCTTTTCCCGGTCCGCGGCCACGTGGGTGCCCTCGACCCGGCGGCCCAGGTTCCAGGGGTTGTCCTCCCGCACCGGCGCGGGCAGCAGGGAAGCGGGGGTGTTCTGGTAGACGACCGGCCGCAGGAAGCGTTCGATGGCCGCCGCACCGACCGAGGTGGAGCGCCCGTCCGAGGTCGCCGGGTACGGGCCGCCGTGGACCATGGCGTCGCCGACGTCGACCCCGGTGGGCCAGCCGTTGAACAGCACGCGGCCCGCGCGCAGTTCGAGCGCCTCGAGCAGCTCCTGCACCACACGGTGCTCCGAGCCGGTGTCGCTGCCCGCGTCGGCGTCGACGTCCCAGTCGATCCCGGCGCCGATCTGCAGCGTCGCGGTCAGCTGGCCCTCCAGCGCCCCGGCCACCGACGGCAGTTGATCGGCCGAGCCGTAGCGCACGATCAGGCAGAGGGCGCCGAAGATCTCCTCCGAGAGCTCGGGGGTGTGGGCGAAGGTCTCCAGGTCGGTGGAGAACACGGCCGGGGCGGGAGCGTTCTCCTTCGCCCCCTCGCCGCCACGGCCGGTCTCGGTCACCCCGTCCAGGGCGGCGAGCTTCTTCTCCCCCTCGACGCGCGAGGAGCAGATCTGCGGGGTGAGCATGGTCGTCCCGGCGGCGGCGGAGAGCTTCTCGGTGATCCGGGCGGTGAGGTCGTCCCCGTCGGCGCCTTCGGGGACGAACAGCAGGCCAGGGGCGGTGCACAGCTGTCCGGCGGATCCGTTCAGCGAGGCCACGAAACCTTCGGCGAGTGCGTCACGGTCGCCCGCGG
Source organism: Nocardiopsis xinjiangensis YIM 90004 (assembly GCF_000341145.1). Lineage (GTDB taxonomy): Bacteria > Actinomycetota > Actinomycetes > Streptosporangiales > Streptosporangiaceae > Nocardiopsis > Nocardiopsis xinjiangensis. The sequence continues at coordinate 25,840 of NZ_ANBE01000053.1, read as the reverse complement.
CGGAGGAGGGCAGCACGAAGACGGGGTTGACCGAGCTCATCTCGGCGTACACGGGGATCGGTTCCGGGCGTGCGGCGGCGGTGGCCATCAGTGCGGTGCCGCCGCCGCGGGAGCCGGTGAAACCGACGGCCTTGATCCTCGGGTCGGAGACGAGTTGCTGTCCCACGGCGGTCCCGGGGCCAAAGACCAGGGAGAAGACGCCGGCGGGCAGGCCGTGTTCGGCGACGGCGGCGGACAGTGCCTCACCGACGAGCAGGCTGGTGGCCGGGTGGGCGTTGTGGGCCTTGAAGACCACGGGGCAGCCCGCCGCGAGCGCGGAGGCGGTGTCGCCGCCCGCCACGGAGAAGGCCAGTGGAAAGTTCGAGGCGCCGAAGACCGCGACCGGGCCGAGCGGCAGTTTGCGCTGGCGCAGGTCGGGGCGCGGGAGCGGTGTGCGTTCGGGCAGTGCGGGTTCGATGCGTACGCCGTGGTGGTCGCCGGCGCGGGCGACCTCGGCGAACAGCCGCAGCTGGTTCACGGTCCGGCCGAGCTCGCCGCGCAGCCGGGGCTCGGGGAGCCCGGTCTCGCGCATGGCGTTGGCGATGATCTCCTCGCCGGCCTGGTCGATGCGTTCGGCCGCGGTCTTCAGGAACGCGGCCCGTGCCTCGGGGGTGATCTTGCGGTAGGCGTCGAAGGCCTCCGCGGCCGCTCGGGGGGCCGCGGCCGCCTGCTCGTCGTCGAGCAGGGTGAAGGTCGGGCCGGTCGGGGCGTTCTGGGCCGGGTCGACGGCCTGGGTGGTGCCGCCGTTGCCGGGGACGGCTTCTCCGGCGATCAGTGAGTGGTGGGTCTGTTCGGTCGGTGTGCTCATTGCGGGTTCCCTGTGGCTGCGTCGGTTCCTGTGGCTGCGTCGTTGAGGGGGGTGTATCCGCGCTGGTGGTTCTGAAGCCGGGTTCGGGGGCCGGATTATTCGGCCTCCGGGGCGCCGGAGGCCGGGTGCCGGGTTCAGACGCCGGCTGCGGTGAGGGTGCCGACCAGTGTGTTCAGCTGCCGCTGTTCGTCGGCGGAGAGGTCGCGCAGCGGCGGGCGCACGGGGCCGGCGTCACGTCCGACGGCGCGCAGACCTGCCTTGACGATGGAGACCCCGTACCCCTTGCCGTAGTCGCGGATGTCCAGGTACGGCAGGACGAAGTCGGTGAGCTTCTGCTGCACGGCCTCGTAGTCGTAGGCGCGGACGTTGCGGTAGAACTCCAGCGCGAACTCCGGGACGAAGTTGAACATCGCCGAGGAGTAGGTGTTCATGCCGACCTGCAGCAGCGGGAGGGCGAACGTCTCGGCGGTGGGCAGGCCGCCGAGGTAGAAGAGCCGGTCGCCGTTGGCCGAGCGCACGCGGGCCAGCTGCTCGAAGTTGCCGCTGCCGTCCTTGAACCCGATCAGGTTGGGGTGGTCCTGGGCCAGCTGGGCGACCGTTTCGGCGCTGTAGATGGCGTTGGCGCGGTTGTAGAGGATCACGCCGATGTCGGTGGCCTTCAGGACCGCCGCCACGTGGGCTCGCAGGCCCTCCTGGGTGGTCTCGGTCAGGTACGGGGGCAGCAGGAGCAGGCCGTCGGCGCCGGCTTCTTCGGCCTGGCGGGCGAGCGCCACCGCCTGGGCCGTGTTACCGCCTGCCGAGCCGAGCACCGGGACCCCGTCGCGGACCGTGTTCACGGCCGTCCTGGTGACCAGCCGGTGTTCGTCGGGGGAGAGCGAGAACCCCTCCCCGGTGCCGCCTGCGACGAACAGGCCGCCGATGTCGAAGCTGGACTGCCATTCCAGGTGGTCGACGAGCGCGGCCTCGTCCACCTCGAGGTCCTTGGTGAACGGGGTGACCGGGAAGGACAGCAACCCGTCCTTGAGGACGCCGGCGAGCTCGGCGGGGGTGTATTCGGGCATCAGGAACCTCCAGGGGACCGGGGATCGACGCCTTCACGCTAGGGACGCCCTGTCATGCTTGTCCAAGCTATTATTCGTATAACGCAATACCTTCAGTGCATCGAAGAGGTGATGTCGACCGGTTCCTGCAGCAGCGGGAGCACATGGTGCAGCGCGGGGTTGGTCGACGTCGCCAGCCACACCGCGTGCAGCTGCACCACATCGGCGGGCGACTCCCGCAGGGGGACCGTCTCGACGCCGGGCATCCCCAGATGCTGGATGGTCCGGGGGAGCACCGCCACCCCGTGCCCGGCCCCCACGAGTGCGGCCAGCGTCAGGATCTGGGTGGCGGTGTGGGTCACCTGGGCGGCGTGGACGTCGACGAGGTCGACCACCAGGTCCCTGAAGTACCGGGCCTGTTCGGAGTACATGATCATGGACTCGTGCCGCAGCTCGCGCCCGGAGACGGGCCCCTCCCGCCGGGCGAAACGGTGCCCGCTCGGCACGGCCACCACCAAGGGTTCGGTCAGCAACAGCGAGGACTCCACGTCCTCCAGCTGGAACGGCGGGCGCGCCAGCCCGATGTCGATCGCACCGCCCCGCAGCGCCTCGAGCTGTTGGGCGGAGACCATCTCGTGCAGCTCCACGGCCACCTCGGGCGCGGCCTCCTTGATGCGCGCGAGCACCGGCCCGAGCACGCTGAGCCCGGAGGCGGCGGTGTAGCCCAGCCGCACCAGACCGACCTGCCCGGAGGCGATCAGCCGTGCCCGCCGCGGGGCGCGTTCGGCCATCTCCAGCAGCTGGCGGCATTCGTCGCGGAAGGCCTCCCCCGCCGCCGTCAGCCGCACCCCCCGGGACTCGCGGAGGAACAGCGTGACCCCCAGGGACTTCTCCAGTTTCTGGACCTGCCGGCTCAGCGGGGGCTGTGTCATGTGGAGCCGCTCGGCCGCGCGGCCGAAGTGGCGCTCCTCGGCGACCGCGAGGAAGGCGCGTGCTTGGTCGAGCGTGAGCATGCCACGACCCCCTTTTTCATGCGCTGAAGGTATCAACCTATACGAATATGGGCTTAGACAGGTATTACAGCTGTTCTTTAACCTCAGAGGAACTTCAGTCATTGTGGCGCTGCCCACAGCGGTGCGCGACACCCCCTACAACAGTCAGCCGCACGTCCCCGTCCCCCTGAGGAGGCCCCCATGTCCAGGCCCTCGTGTTCACGCCGCCCGCTCATCGCCGTAGCCGCCGGCGGTCTCTCCGTGGGCCTCGTCGCCTGCGGCGGGGTCACCGACGGCACCGCCGGTGGTGACGGGTACCCGGCCGAACCCATCACCCTGACCGTCGGACAAGATGCCGGCGGCAGCACCGACCTCATCGCGCGCGCCCTCGCCGAGGGGTCGCAGGAGGCACTCGGGGTCTCGATGCCGGTGGAGAACCAGCCCGGCGCCAACGGCGCGATCGCGACCCAGGAGGTCGCCGACCAGGACCCCGACGGCTACGAGCTCACGCTGCTCAACTCCACGCTCATCACGGTCACCTCCCAGGTCGTCTCCGAGGAGGAGGCCGTGACCCTGGACGAGCTCGACGTGATCACGGGGCTGTCCCGGGACGACTACATCATGGTCGCCAACGCCGACACCGGTTACGGGACCGTCGACGACGTCGCCGCGGACAGCGGCGACCTCTCCTACGGCACCGCCGGCGTCGGCACCGGGAGCCAGCTGGCCCAGCTGCTGCTCTTCGACGAGGCCGGCATCGAGGGCAACGAGGTGCCCTTCGACAGCGGCGCGCCGGCGCTGACCGCCGTGATGGGCGGGCAGGTCGATGTCGCCACCATCCAGGTCGGCGAGGCGATGCCCCAGATCGAGGCCGGAACGATCGACCCGATCGTGATCTTCTCCGACGAGCGCAACCAGCACCTCGAGGACGTCCCCACCGCTCAGGAAGAGGGCTATGAGGTCCCCGTCGCCCAGTACCGCGCCGTCGCGCTGCCCGAGGGCGCCCCGGAGGAGGTCAAGCAGAGCCTGCGCGAGGGCATCGGGGAGATCCTCGCGACCGAGGAGTACCAGCAGTTCAACGACGAGAACTACCTGACGCCCGAAGAGGTCTCCGGTGAGGAGGTCGAGGAGCAGTGGACCGAACTGGCCGACCAGTACGAGCAGAGCGTCCAGGACAACGGCATCGACCTCGGGGGGACCGGTGAATGATGGACGCCGCTGAGGACAAGAGCGCCCCGGCCGCCGTCGATACCGGCCGGGCCCCCGAGGGCCAGGAGCCCGCCCCGGAGACCGCTCCCCGGGCGGGCCGGGTGACCAACCTGGTCTGCGGCGCCGTCACCTCCCTCGCCGGGGTGGGCGCCCTCGCCGTCGCGATGGACCTCGGCACCGGCTCGCTCTCCCAGCCCGGCGCCGGCACGTGGCCGGCCATCGTCTCGCTGATGCTGTTCGTGATCGGTCTGTTCATCGCGGCCCGGGCCGCGCACTTCACCGATGCCGAGCCGATCACGAAGGACGCCGTCGGGGTCGCTGTCGGTGCCATCGCCCTCACCGTGGCCGTGCAGCTCATGCCGCTGGTCGGCTTCGAGCTCCCCTCCGTCGCGCTGCTGGTCTTCTGGATGAGCGTGTTGGGGCGGGAGAAGCTCCGGCTGTCGGTGCCGCTCTCGGTGCTGGTGGTCGCGGCTGTCCATCTGACCTTCGTCCACGGGCTGGCCGTTCCGGTGCCGCGCCTGTTCTGATCCTCCTCCGAAAGGCGTTCCACCATGGATTTCACGCCCGTCATCGAGGGGTTCGAAGTCCTCCTTCAACCCGAGAACCTGATGTTCTGCCTGATCGGCGTGGTCGCCGGCATGGCCATCGGTGTCCTGCCCGGTCTCGGCCCCGCCGCCACCATCGCGATCCTGCTGCCGCTGACCTACAGCATGGATCCGATCCCCTCGATCATCATGCTCGCCGGCATCTTCTACGGCGGGATCTACGGCGGCACCGTCACCGCCGTTCTGCTGAAGCTGCCCGGCGAGACCGCTTCCGCGATCACGGCGTTGGAGGGCTATCCCCTCGCGCAGAAGGGCCAAGGGGGCAAGGCGCTCGGTGTGGGCGCCGTCGCCTCCTTCATCGGCGGCACCGTCTCCATCGTCGTGCTGACCATGGTCGCTCCGGTCATCGCCGGGTTCGCGTTGGAGTTCGGCCCGCCGGAGTACACCGCCCTGACCCTGCTCGGCATCCTGCTGGTCGCCACGATCGGCAACGGCTCCAAGCTCAAGGCTCTGGCCGGTGCGGCGCTCGGCCTGCTGCTGGCCACGGTCGGGCGCGACGCGTTCACCGGCGAGCTGCGTTACACCGCCGGGAGCCTGGAGCTCACCGACGGGCTCCAATTCGTGCCGATCGCCATGGGTGTCTTCGGGCTGGCGGAGATCCTGTACAACCTGGAGCGCCGCCGCAACGGCGGCAGCATCCCCGTCGCCACGGACCGGGTGCTGCCGACCAAGGCCACCATGAAGGAGTCGGCCGCTCCGATCGGCCGCGGCGGTGTCCTCGGGTTCCTCCTCGGTCTGCTTCCCGGCGGCGGCGCCACCGTCTCGGCGATGGCCTCGTACGGGATCGAGAAGCGCCTGAACAAGGGATCGACGCCGTTCGGCAAGGGCGCGATCCGGGGTGTGGCCGGGCCGGAGACCGCCAACAACGCGGCGGCCACGTCCTCGTTCATCCCGCTGCTGACCCTCGGGATCCCCGCCAACGCGACCATGGCGGTCATGTTCAGCGCGTTGTTGATCCAGGGCATCACCCCCGGCCCGCAGCTGGTCGCGACCGACCCGGACCTGTTCTGGAGCGTCATCAACTCGATGTACCTCGGCAACATCGTCCTGTTGGTCCTGGCGATCCCGCTGATCGGGGTGTTCGTACGCATCCTGTACGTGCGCTCCTCGATCCTGTCGCCGATCATCGTGCTGATCGTCTGCATCGGTGCCTACACGATCAGCAACCGCATCTTCGAGGTGATGGTGGTGATCGTCTTCGGCGTGCTGGGTTACCTGATGAAGAAGTACGGGTTCGACCCCGCGCCGCTGGTGCTGGCGTTCGTGCTCGGCTCACTGCTGGAGGACAACTTCCGCCGCTCGCTGCTGATGTTCGACGGCGACGTCACCCGGGTCACCGGGCACCCCATCGCGGTGACGCTGCTGGGTCTGCTCCTGGTCGTCGTGCTGATCCCGATCCTGCTGAAGCTCGTCAAGTCCCGCCGTCCCGACCTGATCGGTGAGGACGAGAACGGGACCGGGGCCGGTGCCGAGACGGAGACCGGCGCGAAGGTCCCCGCCTCCGTGACCGCCGGCTCCGAGGCCGGTGCCGCGTCGGGCGCCGAGTCGGATTCCGCGTCGGATGCCGGGTCGGACACTGCGTCGGGCGTTGCCACGGGCCCGAACGGTGACCGCCGGGACCACCCGCCGAGGAGCCCTGACGGCAGCTCCGCCGAGAGGCCTGAGGAAGGGGCCGCCGGCAGCCATCCCTCACAGACCTGAGAAACCCCGGAAACCCGCTCTCCACAGACGCGGATCCGCCGAACCACCACTGACGAAGGAGCTCTCCCCATGCCTGCCGACTCGATCCGTTGGGTCACGCTGTCCTCGGTCACACTGCCGTTGCGCAACGCGATCTCCGACGCCAAGGTCTTCACCGGACGGCAGAAGCCGATGACCGAGGTCGTGTTCCTGTTCGCCGAGATCGCCACGGAGCAGGACCAGCACGGGGTGGGTTTCAGTTACTCCAAGCGTGCCGGCGGGCCCGCGCAGTACGCCCACGCGGCCGAGGTCGCCGAGGGCCTCATCGGCGAGGACCCCAACGACATCGGACGGTTGATCACCAAGTTGCAGTGGGCCGGCGCGTCGGTGGGGCGTTCGGGCCTGGCCACTCAGGCACTGGCGGCGTTCGACGTCGCGCTGTACGACCTGAAGGCCAAACGTGCCGGGCTGCCGTTGGCCAAGCTGCTCGGTGCGCACCGGGACTCCGTGCGCACCTACAACACCTCGGGCGGGTTCCTCAACGCTTCGTTGGAGGAGGTGAAGGAACAGGCCGCCCGGTCCCTCGACGAAGGCATCGGCGGCATCAAGATCAAGGTCGGGCTGCCCGACAACGCCGAGGACCTGCGTCGGGTGCGCGGGGTGCGCGAGCACATCGGCGAGGACGTGCCGCTGATGGTGGACGCGAACCAGCAGTGGGACCGCACGACCGCGCTGCGTATGGGCCAGCGGCTCGAGGGGTTCGACCTGACGTGGATCGAGGAGCCCTTGGACGCCTACGACGTCGAAGGCCACGCGCGGCTGGCCCGGACCCTCACCACACCCGTCGCCACCGGGGAGATGCTGGCCTCCGTCGCCGAGCACGAGCGGCTGATCGACGGCGCGGCCTGCGACATCATCCAGCCGGACGCGCCGCGGGTCGGTGGCATCACGCAGTTCCTGCGGCTGATGACGCTGGCGGATCAGAGAGGGCTGGACCTGGCGCCGCACTTTGCGATGGAGATCCACCTGCACCTGGCGGCCTGCTACCCGCGGGAGCCGTGGGTGGAGCACTTCGACTGGCTGGACCCGCTGTTCAACGAGCGCTTGGAGACCAAGGACGGACGGATGCTGGTACCCGACCGCCCCGGGCTCGGGATCACGCTGTCGGAGCAGGCGCGCGCGTGGACGACGGAGTCGGTGAGCTTCGGGCAGCGGTGAGCCCTGGATGGGTGGGAGGGCTCTACCCCCGCGCGTGCGGGGAGCACTGGCCGCCGATCTGGTCGGGGTTACCGAGCGGGGGACCATCCCCGCGCGTGCGGGGAGCACTCTCCGAGATCGCCCACCACCTGATGGACGCCGGGACCATCCCCGCGCGTGCGGGGAGCACATGGGCCGCTGGCACCGGCGCGCCCTGGCCCTGGGACCATCCCCGCGCGTGCGGGGAGCACGGCCACCCGATCCACGAGTGCGACGGCATGGAGGGACCATCCCCGCGCGTGCGGGGAGCACGGAACCGGCGGGCAGCCTTCGAGGCCCCGCCGGGGACCATCCCCGCGCGTGCGGGGAGCACTCTTCCTGACCTGCACTCCTACCCACGAGTAACCCGAAAATCTGCAAACTGTGCACTTCCGAATAACACCCAGGTAACGGCAACAGGCCTCTCAACACAGCACCCAGTATGACGGGCTCCTGCTCCGGAGAACAGGCCCCGGCGAGCACCGGACACCGATCCCGGACACCGGAACACTCCGGCGGGGCATGGCCGCCACCTACGGACCCTGGACCACGGGATTCGGTGTTGGGGTTCGTTGATGTGCTCTGGGTTCGAGGACTCTCAGGGTGGGGTTTCTTGTGGTGCCTGGGTTCGGTGGTTCGTCGGGGTCGGGATTTTAGCCCGGCCGGGTCTGCGCGCAACCCGCTTCGGCGCCACCCCCACTCCTGCTTCTTCGCGGGGATGGTGGCGGCANCCGTATCGACGAACCCCCTCGCCCCAGGCGCCCGGCTGCCGAAGAAATGGTGGACGCACACTTGCCCAACCCCCCTGTGGTGGCCACATTGTGACCAACGCTTGCGGTGTGTGCGCGGCCGCTCGCTCCTGCGGAAGCCCTCCTGCGTAAGGTAACGGCCGGCCCCGGCACTCCCGGTGGCGGCATTGAGACCGGGGCAGGCCGGCGTGTGCGAGGCTTCCATCCGCCCCTACGGTGCTTCGGCGAGTGCGGCCCGGTCGGTCCGGATCCGCTCCACCAGGGCCCGGCGTCCGCGCAGCAGCTCCTCGGTAGCGGCCACGGCCCGCACCACACCCTCCTGGACCCACTCGTGTTCCACCCCGGGCAATAGCGTGTCCAGGGCCTTCAGCGCACCGTCCCGCCCTCCCTCGAGGAAGGCGTCGAGCAGGGCTCGGGCCCGGTCGGTGTCGATGTCGCGCAAGACCTCGGAGGAGGCGGGGTCCCGGAGGGTGAGGAAGTGCCAGTAGCCCACGGGCGGGTAGAAGGGCATCTCCCCCGTGGTCCACCAACGGCGCAGGACCGGCGCGGTACGCACCTGCCACCACAGGGCATCGTCCTCGGCCGCGTGGCATCGCATCTCCTCACGGCCCTGTGTGCTGCCCGGGCCCTCGTCGACGAGGAGCTTGATCCCTGTGCCGGGAAAACGCATGAGGGCCCAGGGCGCGCGCCCCTTGCGCTCGAAGTGGCACCGGCGCCCGTCGGCGCCCTCGATGAGGTAGTCATCGATGTGGGGGGCGGGGCGGTGTTCGGCCTGGGAGACACGGAACCCGGAGAGCCCGTCCTCGGTTTGTCCGAACGGGGAAACGACCCCTTCGGGCAGAGGCACCAGGGACAGGTGCTCACTCTCCCAGCGCCGTCCCTGGCCGGGGCCGCCGTCGAAGAACGCGGGCAGGGAGTACTCCTCCTCGATCCCGTCGCCGGTCCAGGCCTGCCACCCTTGGCTTCTGATCCGATCCTCGGAGAGCCAGACCGTGGTGCCGTCACTCATCTGCCCCGACAACCTGTGGCGATCCCGTGTGGGGACGAGGCGGTAGCCGGTCCACTCACCGGTGGCAAGGTAGAAGTTCTCGCGGGCCCAGTCGGCGGTCTCCGAGTCCTGTTCGTCGTCGGGGGTGAACACGGTCCCGGGCTGATCGGACCAGCGGGCACGCTCGGGCCCCTTGTCCGCGGAGGCGATCAGGAAGCGCCCGTCCAGGTAGCGCACCACCGGGGCCTGGCCATCGTCCTGGTCCAGTTCGCACTCGCCCAGGCGACCGGCGTGGTCCACCGCGATCGCGCGTTGGTACCCGACCAGGGTCAGCACCGGCCAAGAGGGGCACACCCGTAGGACGGCGTCGGGACCACCGAGATCGGTGACGGCGGCGTCGAAGGCCGACCATCCCAGCTCTTCCGGTAGGCCCGAGCGCAGGGAGCGGATGAGGGGGCCGACCGGATCGACGGCCTGTAGTTCCTCCTCGATCCCGGGGAACGCGGTGATGGTGGCCTGATCCAGGAGATCGTCCAGGATCTGGACGTTGTTCGTGGCCTGGGGCAGCGCCGAGCCCTCCAGCTGCTGTCGCAGACGGTCCAGGCGCCGCCGGACCATGGGCCGGAGCTCGGGCACGTCCGGGAACATCGCCATGGCGCTGCGCCGTTCGTCGGGCAGCCGGAATCCGCTGCGTTCCAATACGTAGTGGTAGTCGGAGATCTGACGCTCCAGACGAGGGCCCAGTTCCGGGTGGGCAATCACGTGCCGGGCCTGGCCGCCCATGAAGATCTCGAAGGGGCGCGCGGGCGAGGGCATTTGCACGGGGATGTCCAGGGCCAGGCAGTGGCCGAGGAGCTGGGAGTCGAGCAGTCGACTGTCGGCCTCGGAGGACCAGGTGTCGAGCGGGCGGTTCTCCGCCTGCAATCTCGGGGCGAGCCGCGGCAGCATCCGGTGCAGCGCTCCCGGCATGGATGCGGCCATCATCCCGTGGCGCACGGCCACGTACTTGTGCAGGCGGCAGAACCGCTGCAGCCAGCCCGATACCCCCTCCTCAGGGGTGATCTCGCCCCGGACCAGAGCGTCGAGCGCTCCGGAGGCCTCCAACAGGTTCAGCCACGCCGACCCGTCGTTCCTCGACCAGCGACCCGGCGGGAACAGCTCCCAGAGCCCGGCCAGATCGCCGGCGGGCAGGGGCGTGGCCGCCAAGACCTTGGCCGCGCCCTTGTGCAGGGCCGGAGGTACGGCGGTGCCCCGAGAGGCGGTCAGGACCCGCGCGAGCAGACGCGCCTGCTCCTGGGCGCCCACGCCGGCGGCCTGAGCGGCCTTGCCCAGAAGGGTGTGGGTGTTGGCCGCGGGGGCACTGCCGCCCTGGGCGCGTGCCACCGTGAGGTCGACCAGGGCTGTGTAGGCCTGTTCGGGCGGTAGGGCCTGGGTGACCCAGCCCTGGAAGGACCGGACGTCCTTTGCGGGAAGGACACCGTGGCGCGCCACGAAGAGGGTCTGGGCCATGTGGTGTTCGGGATCGATCGGCAGGTCCCAGTCGGCTTCGGCCTGGCGGGCCTTGGCATGGGCCTTGGGGGCCGCCCGAGTGGCCTTGGGGGCTTTGACCAGGAGCAATCCTTGGGTGATGCTGTCCCAGAACCAGGGCAGGAACGCGGTGGGCAGGGAGTTGGCCAGGTGATCCATGAAGGACAGGAAGTCGGCCGACCGGGAGGCCGCCCTCATGAGCTGGGAGTGCATGCGCTCCAGGGCCGCCTCGGCGGTGTGCACCGCCTCGGGGCGGTGCAGCGCGGCCCAGTCGGTGAGCAGGGTGACACGGTCGTAGGTCGAGGGGAAGGGGAACTTCATGCTCCGCACCCTGGCACAGGCCCACGACAGAATCCCCCGGGAACCTCGTACGGTCTCGAGCATGACCAGCGCCGGTTGAGCGGGCACGGCCCTTCCCGCAGGGCCGGGTTCGGCCGACCGGCAAGCTCACTGAGAAGAGACCGCAGGAAGAGGGCAGGAAGGTCGCCGGCATGGCTGAGCGCCACGCCCTGACGCCCCCGTGCGTGGGGCGCAGAGGAGGAGGACGGTCACCAAACTCCCTGGCCACCGCCCATCCCCATGTACGTGGGGCGCGCTCCCCCGACCGGTCATGGCCCGAGAGCATCCGTGACCGGTACCCGGACGGGTCCGGACGGAACCGACTCCGCCGGGGTCTTGCCCGGTGGGGTCTTGCTTGGTGGCCTCGGCCGGGGGCGTTGTCTCGGTCGGAGGTGCCCGGGTGGGCGTATTTCGGCGGTGTAGGCGGGTGCTCCCCCCAACCGGGGCCATTCTCGGCGCCGAGAATGGCCCCGGTTGGGGGGAGCGTCCCCGAAAACCCCGCTGTTGGTGCTCATAGGAGCACTGTCAACACTCGAGAGCGGCCCCAGAGGCCGGCCTGGCGGCCGACCCCGGCACTGGCAGCAAGATCGGTCATGCCTGGGCAGTTCCAGAGGGGCGCACACGCCAGTCACCCCCGGCCTCAATGCCGCCACCGGGAGTGCCGGGGCCAGGCCTGTGCCTGTCGCAGAAGCGAGCCACCATGCACACGCCGCAAGCGGTGGTCGCAATGCCGCCACCCGAGGGGGTTTGCTTTTGGGACCCCACTTCTTCGGCCGGATGGGGGCAGCGGCCGGTAGGTGTTCGGCGGCGAGAGCGCAACAGCCCGGCGTCAAGGGGCGGACCGCACACCCCGAGGCGCCCCACACCGACCACGCACAACGCCGCCACTGTCCCCGCAGGGAAAGGTGTGTGGCGGGGCGCCGAAGAGGGTTGCGGGAAGCCCCGGCCGGGCTAAGCTCGACGCTCCGACGAACACCACCCACACCAGCCACAGGACCCCGACCCACCACCCATCAGAACCGGTTCCACGAGCTTCAACCGACGTCCCTCTCCTCCGGCCCGACCCCACTAACAGCCCAGAGCTGCCAACTTCGGCACAGACCCTCGCGGAGTCGTTCGAGCCCGCACTTATGGCGGGGATCCACCCCGCGCGCGGGGAGCACCTCGGCGGTATCTGGGAAGCCCTGTCGGACCTGGGACCATCCCCGCGCGTGCGGGGAGCACCACCTGGTGGTACAGGCCGTGCACGAGGTCATGGGACCATCCCCGCGCGTGCGGGGAGCACTCTTCCTGACCTGCACTCCTACCCACGAGTAACCCGAAAATCTGCAAACTGTGCACTTCCGGATAACACCCAGGTAACGACAACAGGCCTCTCAAACACAGCACCCAGTATGACGGGCTCCTGCTCCGGAGAACAGGCCCCGGCGAGCATCGGACACCGACCCCGAACACCGGAACGCTCCGGCCGACCGGTCATCGCCGGAGAGTGTCCGTGACCGTTACCCGGCCGGGACCGTGCCGTGTACCGATACCGACACCGTTGACCTCGACCTGCCAGGTCCCCTCCCCCGGCAGGTGCAGGACGCACTCACGCGGAAACGCCTGGCTCGGGGAGCGCCTCTCGACCTCGATCGCGACCGTCCCCGGCCCCGCAGTTCCGCTCCGGTGGGCCCGTACGCTCACGCGTCCGAAGCGGGTGGGGGTCCGCTCGACCCGGATCCCCACCGGATGGTCGACCCAACCGTCCGGCGCTCCGGGGAGGATCTCCAGGGTGTCCGCGCGTTCGAAGACCAGCAGGCCGCGTACGAGGCGGAGCAGTTCGGCCGAGGCCCAGTTGTGCGGCATCTCGCCCCACACCTGGTCGTGCCCGGTGCCTGCCAAGGGCTGTTCTTCCCTCCACACCCGGGTGGGGGCGGCGTGGTTGCACATGCCGTAGAGCAGCGCGCGTGCCTTGCCGGGGCGCGCGGCGTAGAGCTGGACCTGGGCGGCGAACGCGGCGTAGTAGGTCCACATGGCCCGATAGGGCAGCCATCCGGTTCCCGTCGGGATCTGCTCGCCCGCGTCCAGGGTCTCCAGCAGGTGGAGGTAGTCGGCCACGATGCGCTCGTCGGGTTCGAACACCTCGCCGGGCCAGATGGCCTGTGCCAGGGCCCAGGTCGCGCTCTCGGGGCGGATCCTGCTGAAGACGGGCGGCTGCTCGCCCACCCCCGGCACCGTGTGGTGGGTTCCGCTGCCCGGCAGAACCATCGGTGTGTAAGGGTGCCCGTCCGCCAGCGTGCCGGCGTGTTCGGCGGCCGTGCGGCGCACGTCCTCGAGCAGCTCCTCGCGCATACGCCGCACACGGGGGTGGTCCTCGGGGGCGATGCGTGCCGAGGCCCGGGCGGTGTGGGTGAGGCCGACCAGTGTCCACAGCGCGGTCGTGAGTTCGGGGCGGGCCCCCGCGACGCCGCCGTCGGCGAAGGCCGGCGGCATGAGGTCCTGGGCCGGGGAGTCCTCGGGAAGGTCGCGGGCCCGGCGGCGGAGCTCGGTGATGTGGTCGAGGGCGCCCCGCACTACGGGCCACAGGCCTTCGATCCACGCGTCGTCTCCGGTCAGTTCCCACTGCCGCACGAGCGTGGTCAGGGCGATGCCCGTCTCCTTGCTGTGCGGGTGTTCGGCCAGACCGGGCAGGTCGACCATGACGTTGATCGACCCGTCGGGGCGCACGCGCTCCAACAGGGTCTTCATCCCGTGCCGGGCGTCCTGCTCCAGGTGCAGGTATTGGGCCGCTTCCAGGAGGAAGTGGCCGTCGACCATCCACAGTCCCCGGTAGGCGGTCGGACCGACCTGGAAGACCGGGCGGCCCTCCTCGTCCAGGTCGCGGGCCTGGAGGATGTTGCGCGCCGAGGCCACGAGCATGTTCTGCAGGTCGGTGTCGGGCACGGTGAAGGGCAGGTCGAGCACGGGCAGGTTCCGCCAGTAGGAGCGCTCGTGTTCGACGGCGCGTTCGGCCCAGGCGGCGTCCACGCCCTCGGTGCCCGCACCGTCGAGCGGGAGGACCACGGTGCCCCCGACGCTCCGGCCCGAGCCGACGATCTCCGGGGTGGTCTCGAGCCCGGAGGCGGGACGGAACCCTCTCGCGTGCGACAGGCGCATGCGTTGGGGGTGGCAGACGAGCACGGGGTTCCGCGTGCCGGTGTCGGCGGCCTCGCGGCCCTCCTCGGTGAACTCGTCGACGAAGGCCGGGTGGTTGGGCCTCTCTTCCGGCTCCAGCGCGTACACGTGGTGGCCGGGGGCCACGCCCGCGCCGGAGTGGCGCACCGAGCCGTGTTCGTGGATGTCCACGTGCAGCCCGGTCAGGAGCTCGTCGACGCCCTCGGACACTTCCACCGTCCACTGGACGATGTCGTAGCGACGCCCCTGGGGGTTCGAGTGCCCGGTGGCTCTCAGCACCAGTACGCAGGTGGGATAGGTGAGGGTGGTGACGGTGATCGGGGTGCGGGCGTCCTCCGTGCGCTGCTCCACCGCGAGGGGCGCGTGGCTGGTCTGGGCACTGAACTCCACGGTCCGGCGGAAGTACCACGAGGCGAGGTGGACCTGCTCGAACCCGTACAGCAGGGCGCCGTCCTCACGGACCAGGGACTTGTGGGGATCATCGGGCCGACAGATCGGGGTCCATACCGAACCGGGCGCGTACCGGAAGTCGATGGTCCGCCCGCCCGGCCGGTCCTCGCGGTGTGCTGCCTCGCTCATGACTCACCGTCCATGGGGTAGAGGCCGGCCCCGCCGTCGACGAGCAGGGTGCTGCCCGTCATGTAGGAAGCCAGGGGCGAGCACAGGAACAGGAACGTGTCGGCCACCGACTCCAGGGGTTGCAGGTATCCGAGCGGGACGGCTCGGGAGGCGCGGCGGCGGTAGTCCGGTTCGGTCTCCCACTGGTGTCTGGCCATACCGGCGTCGACGATCCCCGGTGCCACGATGTTGGCGCGGATGCCGTGGGGGGCCAGTTCCCGGGCGAAGCCCCGGGCGAGAGCTCGGACGGCCGCCTTCCCGGCGGCGTAGGGGGTGATCCCGGGCCAAGGCACGTCCTGCACCCAGGAGCTGGTGAAGACGAGGTGTCCTGGGGTGCCGTCGGCGATCCAACGGCGTGCGGCCTCGGAGGCGACGACGAAACCGGACCTGACGTTGAGCTCGTGCACCGCGTCGAAGTCGGCGACGGAGAAGTCGGGAAGGGCTCCGCTGCGGGCGATACCGGCGTGGCAGCACACGGTGTCCGGCGGCCCCAGGGCCTCGGTGGCCGCCGCGACGGCACGGGTCGCCTCCTCGGCCGATGTCAGGTCGGCGTGCACGTAGGCAAAACCCTCCTGCGGGTCGCCGAGGGCCCGGCGCACCGCCGCTTCCTCGGCCACGTCCACGACCGCGACTCGGGCGCCGTGTTCGCGCAGCCGTGCGGTGATGGCGAGGCCGAGTGCCCCGGCTCCACCGGTGATCATGATGGTGCGGCCGGTGAGGTCGAGCGGGTCCGCGTTCACTGGTTCTCTCCCCTCACGGGTTCTCGGAGGTGCTTTCCCGCCGAGGAGAGGCGGGACCGAACCGGCCCCGGGTGCGAGGCCCGCGCAGCTCGGCTTCGATCTCCTCGAGGGTGCGGCCCTTGGTCTCGGGCACCTTGAAGAGGACGAAGAGGAAACTGAGCACGCAGATCGCCGTGTAGACCCAGAACGCGCCCGAGGCGGTGATGGCCTCCGCCATCGGCAGGAAGACCAGGGCCACCACGAAGTTGGCCGCCCACAGCAGGGCCGAACCGAAGGACATGGCCGCGCCCCGCACCCGGAGCGGGAAGATCTCCGCGAGCAGCAGCCACACCACCGGCCCCAGGCTCACGGCGAAGACCGAGATGTAGACCATCAACAGGGCGACGAGCAGGAACCCGGGCGCATCGGTGCCGAACGCGAGCCCGAGGAAGAACAGGGAACCGGCCATGCCGAGTGTTCCCCACAGGAGCAGGCGCCGCCGCCCCAGCCGGTCGACCACGAGGATGGCCACGACCGTCATGAGCACGTTGGCCGCGCCGACCCCGAACGTGGCCAGGATGGCCGAGGCGGCACCGAACCCGGCTTCCTCCAGGATGGTGGGGGCGAAGTAGATCACGGTGTTGACGCCGGTGATCTGCTGCATGACCGCCAACCCCGCGCCGACGACCAGCAGGGGCCGCAGGTTGCGGTGGAACAGGTCGCGGAACCCCCCTGTCTCTTCCCGGGCGACCGCGGCGATCTCGCGCATCTCCGGTTCGACGGCCTCCCCTTGGCGCGTGTGGCGCAGCACGTCCCTGGCTTCGCTGTCCCGGCCGCGGATCAGGAGCCACCTGGGGGTCTCGGGCAGGACGAGCATCCCCACGCCGAGGACCACCGACGGGATCAGGCCGATACCGAGCATCCACCGCCACCCCGCCATGTCGGCGAAGCCGTAGGCGACCATGTAGGACAGCAGGATGCCCGTGGTCGTCATGAGCGAGGTGAGCGAGACCAACGCCCCACGTGCTTTGGGCGGGGCGAGCTCGGCGATGTAGAGGGGCACCAGCAGCGAAGCGGTGCCCACGCCCAACCCGAGTACGACACGTGCGGCGACCAGGACCGGATAGTTGGGGGCCAGCCCGGCCATCAGCGCGCCGACACCGAAGATCACCGCGGCGAGCAGCACCACGCTTCTTCGCCCGTAACGGTCGGAGAGCCACCCGCCGTACAGGGACCCGAACACGGCCCCTACCAGCAGTGAACTGGTCACCACGCCCTGCTGGAACGCCGAGAGGTCGAAGTCGTCCCTGATGAAGAGCAGCGCCCCGGAGATGATCCCCGTGTCGTAGCCGAACAGGAGTCCCCCGACCCCCGCGATCACCGCGATGCGTACGACGTTGCGCCTGGCCCGAGCTTCCGTCATGTGTTCCATCGACGCTTCCTCACTCTGGCGAGCGGGCCCGCACAACCGCAGCTGTGGAAGGCTGGACTGCCTGGTCGGACCAGTAGTACCAAAGCGGAAAGCCGACGTGATGGAGGTTTCCCGGCCCGTCGGCGCCCTGCACCGGCCGGCGGGGCACGGCGAGGGCCGGGCACCTCATCGGGGTTCGGGATCAGCCCCGCGTGCGCGGGGAGCACAGGCGGAACAGGTGCCGGGTGCTGGGGCGGCAGGGACCATCCCCGCGCGTGCGGGGAGCACACCAAGCTTGAGGCCTACCGCCCGGAGAAGAAGGGGCCATCCCCGCGCGTGCGGGGAGCACGCCCTCCGCGCAGGCCCGCCGGTCGCTGCCTCGGGACCATCCCCGCGCGTGCGGGGAGCACTCTTGCTGACCTGCATGTCTACCCACCAGCAACCCGGAAATCTGCAAACTTCACAGGTCTGGATAACGCGTGGGTAACGACATCAGGCCCCAGAGACACAGCACCCAGTATGTCGTGCATCCCGATGGGGGCCAAGCCGTTGCTGGGCTACTGAACTTCAGTCACAGCCGGTGCACCGCCGAAGGGCTGAAACGCCCGGGAACCGGCGGCAGCGGACGGTTCAACATCCGGCAGATCCGGCCGCCCGGAGCAGCGTGCGCGTCGAGGCACGCTCGATCCCGGGCGGCCTTCACGGTGGCTCAGCCGATGGCGCCGGTCAGAGCGGGCAGGTAGCCCTCGGAGTGGCCGGATGCGTTGGGGTGGTAGGACTCGTCGATGGGCACGGTAGTGCCGTTGATCCACGGATCATCAGCGCAGACAGCGTTCCCCTCGAAGCCGTCGCGTACGTCGACGTGGGTCAGGCCGGCCGCGGTGGCGTTGTCAGCGATGGTGTCACCGAGGACGTCGGCCATCGCGTTCAGCCTTTCGCGCTTGGTCTCGCTGATGCTGCCGAAGCCGCACGGCCCGAGCTCGAACAGGCGCGGATATCCCAGGACCACGACTTCTGCCGCGGGCGCGGCCTCGGTGATGGCGGAGTAGGTCTGGTCCAGGAGACCGGGCAACACATTCCGGACCTGGTTCTCGGCCTCCTCGCCCACTTCGTCGCAGTCGGCGTTGCTACCGATGCGGCAGGTGGTGATGACATCGGCGAAGCCGACATCGTTGCCGCCGATGGTGATGGTGACCAGACCGGTGTCCGACTCCAGCGAGGACACTTGGTTGTTGAGCACGTCGTCGGTGGTGGCGCCGGCACAAGCAACGAAATCGAATGACGCGGTCGCGTGGGATTCGACCCAGAGTTCAGGGTAGGCCGCAGGCCCTCGCTTGCAGTCACTGTCATCGTAGTCGCGGGTTCCCAGTCCAGAAGAGAAGGAATCACCGAGCGCGACATAGTTGACTTCAGCGGCTTCTGCCGAAGCGGGGGCGCTGAAAAGCACGGGGATGATGGCCAGGCCGGATACGACGGCCAAAGCACGTCTGACGGACAAGGGGGGAGCTCCGTCCAAGTAGGCATGACAGCGGGGAACGCAAGAAAAGGCTCTTGCGTCATCAACACCGACTCGGGGTGAGTGGGCCGGCCGGCGTGACGGGGGTTGACCGGTCAGGGAGAAAGGGACCACGGCCGGGAATTCGGGGGAACCACCGACCGGGCCTTATGGTGTCCTACATGGTCGAGAAAGATCAAGACCTGCCCATGATCCTTCTGAAAACGGGACGGAAACCCTGAGTGGTGGGACTGGGGCATCCGTGATAACGCCGTGGTCAGGGTTCGTACGCGGCCCCCTGTTCAAATCCGGACCGGATCCCATTTGTGTAGTGGTGAAGGATCGCGGTCAATATCGGTCTTGCCGGCGACTGAAAACGGCTGACCCAATCCCCGCGCGTCCGGGGAGCACACCGAGGTGCGGGCCCTCCTCACCCCCGAGGTGGGACCATCCCCGCGCGTGCGGGGAGCACCCGACGCGGCCGGGGCTTTGGCGTTGCCGTTGAGGACCATCCCCGCGTGCGCGGGGAGCACAAGTACCGGGCCGCCTCACCACTCCGCCCGTCGGGACCATCCCCGCGTGCGCGGGGAGCACACTCCGGGGACGCTCACTGTGGAGTCGGTGACGGGACCATCCCCGCGTGCGCGGGGAGCACCTTGCTGACCTGCATGCCTACCGACGAGTAACCCGGAAAACTGCAAACTTCACAGGTCCAGATAACACGCAGATAACAGAAACAGGTCTCGTCAACACAGACCCCAGTATGACGGGGACCTGCCCCACAGAACAGGCCCCACGAAACACCGGACACCGAACACGAACCCTCAGCCCTGGCCGGGCCCACGACCGAGCCCGGGATCGCCCCCCTGTCGGGGCGCCTCCACAGGACGCGGCCCCGGATCGATGAGATCGCACCCGCTCACACGCTCGGGCATCGAAGGCTCGGACAGCGCACGGTCGAGCAGTTCCAACGCCTCCTCCACATCCCCATCACGCTGAACCAGCGCCAGCGCCTGGCGCACGGCATCGGTACGGCGGCGCAGACCACGCACAAGCAGGAAATCCGCCACCGGGTGCGGACCAGGCGGGACCGCCAGAGCATCGGATACGGCGTCCAGGAACTCGGCAGTACGGATATCGAGCATCACGCCACCCTCTGCCCCGCAAGCACCGCACGCCCAGCGGACGCGGCGGGCTCGGCATGCTCGGCGCGCCCCACGGCTCCAGTAGGACGGAAGGGGCCTGCGAAGGTTCCCTGACGGGGCAGGCGCGAGTTCTCCAGGAAGGGGGACTGCCCAAGGGCAAAGCCCCCCTCATGTGCGTACGCGTACACGCGCATCGACGCCTGCGCCCGCGCGTGCTCCTGATCAGCGAGCGCACACAGAACGGTGAGAGCGAGCTTCCTGCTCTCCACCGGACGCGCACCGGTCTCGCGACCGGTCATGAAACAACGCCCACGCACGAGAGCCGCAGGCACAGCCACACTCGCCCCAGGCACACGGCCGGTGGAGGAAGCCATCTGGGGAACAGCGTCCACAGGACACCGCGGGGCAGGCACCGAGACCGGGGACTCAGCACCCACCTCATCCTCGTCCTCAGTCTCAACGAGGACGGAGGGCACGCGCTCGGCGTAGCGCCGCACACGACGGGATCGGCGCCGGCGACGCCGGAACTCACCGGACAGTTCACGGGCGTAGCCCAGGGGCGACACGTGGACACCGCAGCTGGGCCGGACCAGCCGCAAGAGTCCGTACAACATATGGATAAGGTGCTTCACGACAGCGCTCCTCTACAGCGTTGTCCGGGCCCCGGACGTGCCAGCGTCGCGGGGCCACCTTCGTTTATGAAGTCTTTACTCTACAGGCATCCGTACCTACCTGTCACGTGCTGGTGACCACTGTCCCTCATCAAAGCTGTCCAGTGACCAATCGGACAGATCGCTTACGGTGCACTCGTGATCGATCTCGATGGCCCTGAGCCCGTGTACAGACAGATCGCCCGCGTAATTCGCGAGCGCATCGCCGACGGCACCTACAAGCTGGACCGAACCATCCCTTCGGAAGCCGGAGCTTGCGAGGAGTTCGGCGTATCCCGGAGAACAGCGCGGTCGGCGTATTCCCTACTCAAGGACGAGGGCCTGATCCTGCGTGTCCCTGGACGCGGCACGTTCGCGGTGAAGCGGCCCGAGTAGCCGTCACGTGATGGCCCTGGCAGGGGCCCGTGTGTGCCGATTCCGCACGCGGGCGCCCACAGAAGCCGTCCCGTATGAGCGGGAAACACAACCAGCGAGCTATGACGCCCGCCACTCACAACCGCCACACCAGGACGGGTGAGCCTGCCCCCGAGGCCACGATCATGTGTCCGTCCCTCGTGAGTGAGGCGCTCCGCAACCGCGCCTGGCCCGTCCTCAGGGCGGCCGCCGGCGCGTAGTGCGCCGTGTCCCGTACGAACACCTGGCCGTCCCACCCCGCGGTGACGAGCGCCGACCCGTCGGCGCTGAACCGGGCGTCGCAGATCAGGTCGTGGTGTCCGGCGAACGTCGGCCCCTCCGTGCCGGTGTCCGAGGCCCACGTGCGCACCACTCCGTTGGAGTCGCCCGTCGCCATCACGGGCCGGGCCGGGTTGAACGCCGTCGCCGACACCATCGGCGCGACCCTCTCGTGGTCCGCGAGCATGGCGACGGGGGTCCCGTCCGTGCGCCACATCCGCGCGCTCCGGTCACTGCTCCCGCTCAAGAGGGTGGAACCGTCCGGTGAGAACGACACCGACAACACCATGTCCTCGTGTCCGGGGAAGCTGACCACGTTCCGGCCGATCCGCAGGTCCCACAACAGCACATGCCGGTCCGCCGATCCGCTGGCGATGAAGTTCCCGTCGGGGGAGAACTCCAGGCACGACACCGTCCCCGTGTGCCCCGCCAACATCCCCAGCGAACGCATGTTCACCAAGTCCCACAGTCGCACACACCGGTCCTCGTGCCCGGAGGCCAACAACGTTCCGTCCGCGTTGAACGCCAACACGTTGACGGCCCCGCCGAAGCCGGCGAACTCCCCCAGGTGCGTCCCGCCGTAGCCGTTCCACAGACAGATCGCGCCGTGGCTCGCCACGGCGACGATGCTCCCGTCCGGGCTCACCTCCGCAGATCCGGACGGCAACCCCTGCGGGCACGGCGGCAACGCCCCGAAGTTCGGCCGCCCCGCCGCCCACCGTGAAACCACCGTGCTCAGTGGCTCTGTGCCGGGAAGCGCGGGTGTGCTCTCCCGCCCGCGCCGGGTGAAGGTGCCGGTACGTTCGCCGTTGCCACCGGAACCACCGGCAGGGCCGGAACCGTCGGAGGCGCCGTACACGGCGGCCGCCGCTGCGGCCGCGACCTCGGCGTCCACCTCCGCCTGCTCGGCCGGTGATCTGCCCGCTCGGTCCGTCGATCCGACTGATCCCGAGCCCGGGCCCGAGTCCGAATCGAGGTCGGGACCGGTCTCGGGACCCGGCCCGTAACCCTCCTCGTACCGGCGCACGTCCTCGGGCCCGGGCAACCGGAATGTCCCCGTCCGGTTCGGCGCGAGTCTGGGCTCGGCCTGCCCCTCGGGAACCGTATGCCCCTGCGCGACGGGGTAGGCCCTCTCCCCGTTCTCCGGTCCTCGCGATGCGCCGTTCCCGGACCCGGCCGCGACACCGGCCGCAGCACCGGCCGCGTCGGCAGCACCGCCGGTCCCGGATTCACTCTCCGCCCAGGAAGCCCTGGGCTGCTCGGGAGGCGCACTGTTGGCCAGCGCCCCCGCGAACTGCGCGGACGTGGGGCGCGACTCCGGCGTCCGGTTCCAGCAGGCCGCCACGAGCGTGCGCAGCAGCACCGGAAGGTCGTGTGTCTCGGGGGCCTCCCCGGTCAACCGGCGCGCGGCCTCCTCCTCCGTCCCGGCCTCGAAGGGGTTCTTGCCGGTGGCCGCGTACACGAGCACGGTCGCCAGGGCGAACATGTCGGACGCGGAGTCCCCCATGGCGCCTTCGACCTGTTCGGGGGCCTTGTAGGAGATGTGTCCGAGCGGGCACCCGCGGGCGGGGACCGGTCCTTGCCCGTTCTCGGGGGTCGCGGGGCCCTCGGAGGCCACAGGACCCTCGGGGGTCGCGGGGTCCCCGGAGGCCGCAGGGCCCTCGGAGTGCGCGGCGGCCTCGTGGTCCTCGGCAACGGGAGGCTCCACGGACACCGGATCGCCAGAAGGCGCAGGCGGTTCGACGGAGACCGGCGGCCCCGTCGGCGCCGGAGGTTGGCCGGCAACACGCTCGCCGGTGGGCGCAGGCCCCACGGGGATCTCGGACCCGTCTCCTTCGGGGGCGTGGTCCTCACGCGTGCGGGGGGCCTGTGAGGTGTGGCCGGTCTCCTCCGCGGGGGCCTCGGACGGACCCCCGGAGGGGTCCTCGCCCGGCCCTTCGGCGGCCTCGTCTCCGGGGCCCTCCCCCGGCTCCACCAGCGTCCCCGTCCCCACGTCCGCGGCCCTGCCCTCCCGCACCTGGTCCACGGCGAGGTCGTGCACGTCGTCGGGCAGCCGGGTCGCCAGCCGCGCGCCACCGAAGTCCACCAACCGGATCCCGTCGTCCACGAGCACCACGTCCCGCGGGTTCAGGTCCCCGTGCACGAGGTCGTTGCGGTGCAGCTCCTCCAGGGCCCGCGCCAGACCGGTCGCGAGGATGCGCAGCGCCGCCGTCCCGAGGATCCCGAAGCCGGCGACGGTCCGCTCCAGGGTGATCCCTTCGACGTACTCGGTCGCGATCCAGGGCGTGCCCGCCTCGGGGTCGGAGTCCAGGACCTGCGCGGTGTGCGGGCTCTCCACGCTCCGCGCGGACGCGCTCTCGCGGACGAAACGCACGTGGAAGTCCGGGTTAGCGGCGAGTTCGGGGTGGATCACCTTGACGACGGTCCGTTCACCTTCGGGACCGGCTCCGAGGTAGGAGGTCCCCATGCTTCCGGAACCGAGGAGGTGGGTCAGGTGGTACGGGCCGATACGGGTGGGACCAGCAGAGCTGAGGGGATGCAACGTGCAGGCGCTTTCCGAGTCGTGCTGTGTTGCCGGGGTGGGCAGTGCGGACGGTTCGAGGGATTGTCTCAGGTTGCCCGGAGCATGAGACGTCCGGTAGCCGCGCCTGGTTCTGCGCACGAACGGGATTCTGTGCCGAATTCGGTGCAGGCCCGGCCTCAGCCGGTTCCGCGCGGCGGCCCGCTGCTCCCGCTCGGCGCGGGTTCGGCCAGCTCGTCGGGCTCCTCCTCGCCCACCCCAGCACTGCCTGCGCCCTCGTCGCCCGGGGCGGCAGCCGCCCGTGCCCTCTCCGGTTCTTCCTCGCGGGCGTCCTGGGCCGCTCCCCCTCGGCTGCCGGGTCCCCCGTCCCCGTCGCCGTCCTCGGGTCCATCCCCGGAGCCGCCCGGCCCGTGTCCTCCGTCAGGGCTCCCACCCCCGCCGGGGTCGCCGCCCTGGGCCTGCACGAGCCGGGTCAGGTGCTCGACCTGTTGGGTGAGCTCGGCGAGACGGTTCACGACGGTCTGGTGCTGCTCCTCCTCCAGCACCTGGTCCTCCGCCCACCGGTCGTCGTTGACCTCGCGTTCCATCGAGGCCACGATGACGCCGATGACCAGGTTCAACACGATGTAGGCGGTCAACACCATGTAGACGACGAAGAAGATCCACGCCATGGGGTGGTGGGCCAGCACCGCGTCGGAGACGTCGGGCCAGTCCTCCGTGGTCATCACCATGAACAGCGTGTACAGGGTGGTTCCGAGGTCCCCGAAGAACTCGGGCACGGTCTCGCCGAACAGCTGCTGGGCGAGGACCGCGAAGGTGTAGATGGTGACCAGCATCAGACCGATGACGGTTCCCATGCCGGGCGCGGACTTGAACAGTGCGCTGATGATCTGCCGCATCTGGGGGACGGCGGTGATGATGCGCAGTACTCGCAGGATCCTCAGCACACGCAGCACCGCGAAGGGGCCGGTCGCGGGGATCAGGGAGATGACCACGACGAACAGGTCGAACCAGTTCCAGCCACCTCTGAAGAAGGACCACCGCCACGCGTAGAGCTTGAGGACCATCTCGACGACGAAGACCGCGACGATGACCCGCTCGGCGATGATCAGATATGGGAGCGCCGCATTCTGGTAGGTTGTTGCGCCCAAAATCACGGCGTTGACCAGAATCACGGTGAGCAAGGTGTTACCGAACCACCGAGTGCTCACCATTCGGTCGACCTGGGCCGCGAGGCTCTCTGTTCCCGTCGGCAATTAACACCCCTCATTCAGACACAGAGGGTCCAAATATAGCGAAACACCACTGAATGCTCATACGTACGCCCTCGAACCTCCCACATCCCCGTGCCACAGAGGACAGCGGGGTCCGGGCAGGTCGGGGCCCGGTCGAGGCACCCACCGACGGTACGCCTCGTCGGACCCCGGGAGCATCGAACACATCACTCTCGGACGATTACGACCCCCCATGGGCCACGCTCGTTTTCCGGTTGCACGGCCCTTCACCCATGGACCAACCGAAATTCCCACGCCGTTTCGACAGGGACATGAAGCGGCCTTCGGAAGGGGCCCGAGGAACGTTCCAGGGGCGAACGCCCCTCAGCGGCGGACACCGCCCCGAGTTCGCCCTCCTGCCCGGCGTGTGAGCGGTGTTGGCCCGATGGAGGCGCTCGGAGGTGTTGCGGGCCGGCTCACCGGCTGACGATGGAAGCACCAGGACGGGCCGGCACAGTTGTGACCAGTGGCCGGTTCTGGCCATCGCTGGGCGTTGCTCTCCGTGGGGACCTGACTACTAGTCTGCTGTGGCCCCTCAATCCCCCTGTGAGCGGAACTCTTCCTGTGTTGCGCCGTATTCATGGCTCCGACCGCGGAGCGTCCCCCGTGGTGCTGCTCGCAGCGGCCGCTCCGGGTGACGCTTCTGGATCGGAGCCCGGCGAACTCGATGGCGGCCCTCCGGCACCCGGCGAAGCAGACCTCGACGAGGGAGCCGAAGCACTGCCCCCTTGGATCACTCCGAGGGCTACGAAGCGCACCCACTCCTCCACCAGCCGGAGTCCGGCAACGAGGTGAGGTGATGAAGTCACAGAGCACAACTGCTGCACTGGCCGTACTGTTGTCCGCGCTTCTGGCCGGCTGCGTCGAGACCGAAGAGGTCCCCGAACCCGGGTCTGAGCCCACAGCAGAAGCCGAACCGAGCGACTTCGAAGAACTCTCCGGCGCC
>NZ_ANBE01000052.1 GCF_000341145.1 Nocardiopsis xinjiangensis YIM 90004 | reverse complement strand
TCATGCTCCCATTCTAAGAGAAGCACCCCTGAAGATAACACTGCCTCCAAGGGCAGAAAACCCTTACCCCGCCTTCTCGCCCTTCTTCGAATCTGCTTCGGAGTTCCCCGTGAATATTTCCTGAAAATGGCCTTGTGGATAACTCCATGGGGCCGCTTTCCCTCGGTAGGATGAGAGGGGGTCCGAACTGTGCGCACGTCGGCCACCCCTGGCCTCAATGCGTCACCGGGAGTGCCGGGGCCGGTAGTTGCCTTCGCAGGGGTGAGTAGCCGCGCACACGCCGCAAGCGGTGGCCACAATGTGGCCACCACAGGGGGTTTGGCTTTTGGACCCCCACTTCTTCGGCCGGATGAGAGGGCCGGCCGGTAGGTGTTCGGCGGCAAGAGCGGGCCGGCCCGGCGTCAAGGGGCGGACCGCACACCCCGAGGCGCTGGGAACAACCCCGCAGAACGCCGCCACCATCCCCGCAAAGAATCAGATGTGGGGGTGGCGCCGAAGCGGGTTGCGGGAAGCCCCGGCCGGGCTACGCTCGACGCTCCGACGAACACCACCCACACCCGGCACCACGAGAAACCCCATTACTCCACCCCGAAGCACAGCAAGGCCACTCGGCCACCGCCCCCGGAACAACAGAAAACCCTTGCTCCCCTGGGAAGACCGGGCGACATCCGAAATCCCTGAGCCCCAACCCTCAGGGACGACACGATATCGCCCCCTAACCCCGCCGGCGGGCCCGCAGAACAGCGTCGTGCAGGGTGACCTCGCGCCCGCCGTGCACGGTGACGGTACGCGCGCGCACCTCAGCGGTGTACACCTTCCACAGCCGTGGGTCGAGCAGTTCGGCGACCTCCTGGGCGGTCAGGTGGGTGTCGTGGTGATCGGCGTGCGGGGCGTCCCCGTGCCGGTCGTGCGGATGGTGGCCGACCACGAGCAGGGTCCCGCCCGGGGCCACCGCCGCGGCCAGGCGCCGGTACAGATCGGCGTAGGGCGCGTCGGTGTGCACGTAGTGGGAGTACACGAGGTCGTGGCCGCCGATCGGGGGGTCCCAGGTGGTCAGGTCCTCGCGCTGCCACCGCACCCGGTCGGCGGCGGGTCCGCCGAGGGCCTCGGCCCGGGCGCGGGCGGTTTCCAAGGCGTTCTCGGCGATATCGACGGCGGTGACGTGCCATCCCTTCCCGGCCAGCCAGAGCGCGTCGGTTCCGGTGCCGCAGCCGGCGTCCAGGGCAGTGCCGGGGACCAGGTCGGCGGTCTCGATGCTCAGCTGCGGATTGGTTTCCCCCGCCCAGGCCGTGCCGCTCTCGTGGCGGCCCTCTCCATGCCCCTCTCCGCGTCCGGCATAGCGGTCTTCCCAGTATCGGCGGTCGTAAGCTGCGTGGGACATCGGACCATTCCCCCGTCGTCGGTGGCGCGCCGGTCCTGTACCGGCGGATGACACGGGTTCCACGGTGCACGCACCCGCCCCCCTGCCGCAAACTCCGTTGCCGTTGCGGCAAAAACGCGGGCGTGGCTTCAAACCTGCAGGTCGCGTTCGGAGATCGGCATCACGGCCAGGTACTCAAGGACGCGGGCGGGGTCGCCGTCCCATTCCATCGCGACCATCTGAGCACGGCTGCGGCGCCCCAGTACGGC
The DNA here is from genome assembly GCF_000341145.1 of Nocardiopsis xinjiangensis YIM 90004. GTDB lineage: Bacteria > Actinomycetota > Actinomycetes > Streptosporangiales > Streptosporangiaceae > Nocardiopsis > Nocardiopsis xinjiangensis. Next base: position 60,101 of record NZ_ANBE01000052.1, on the reverse strand, counting down.
CCGCGCGAGCTCGAGGACGGGGCCGCTCCAGTGCAGGTCTCCGCCTTCGCCGAGATCCCAGGTCCGGTCGCGGTCGGTGGCGGCCACCCGCACAGAGGGCAGTTCGGAGCTCCACTGCTTGGCCAGGCCACCGATGGTGAAGTCGGCGAGCTGCTCGACGTCCTCGGCCTGGGGAGCCAGCCCGAGTGCGCCCCGCAGGTCGTTCTCGTGGTGCCAGATGTCGACCACGGGCAGCCGGTAACGGGTTCGCTGCTGAGTGGAGAGCAGATCGAGGAAGGCGGGGGTCGCGTCCTTCCACTCCTGGCAGATCTCCCCCAGTTCCAGGTGTGCACGTTCGGCCACCTGGCGCGCGGTGACGGTGTCGGTGGCCGGCGGGGTCAGGGTTCCGCCGAGCACGTCGGCACAGATCCCGGAGAGGTGGGCGTAGGTCTCGGCGACCGTCCACTCGGGCAGAGCAGGAACGGGTGTGTCGGCCTGCTCACCGGTGAGCTCGGCAGCCAGGTCGAACAGGCGGTTCTGGGCATTGGCGTAGATGCGCACGGCGTCCATGGTGCAACATTAACGAACAGCGTTCCGGTTCTGTCAGGCCCACCCACACCTGTGCCGGAAGGGGATGCCGGGCGCGGGGAGCAGCGCGCGCCCGGCGTGTTCGTCGCAGCGCCTCAGCGGCCCAGCCCCGACATCAGGTCGGCGAAGGGCGTGGGCTCCTCGAAGGGGTCGGCCCCACGGGGGGCGCGTTCGGTGGCCAGCATCGCGAGCTGGCGTGCGGCCCGGTCGATGCGCTCGCCCAGTTCACGGCCGCCGCTCTCACCCGAGCCCCAGTCCTCCGAGGCCGCGTACACACCGGTGGGAACGACCACCGAGCGGGTGTAGGAGAACATGGGCCGCAAGGCATGCTCCAGGACCAGGGAGTGGCGCGGAGTGCCCCCGGTGGCGCCCGCGATGAGCGGCATACCGTCCAGGTCCTCGGGTTCGACGATGTCGAAGAAGGACTTGAACAGTCCGCTGTAGGAGGCGTTGAACACGGGGGTGACGGCGATGAGGCCGTCGGCGGCGCCGAGGTCCTCCAGCACGCCGCCCAGCTCACCGGTGGGAACGCGGGTGGTCATGGCGTTCATGACGTCGTGGGCCAGCTCGCGCAGCTCCACCACACGGGTCTGCACCTGTTCGCCGCGCTCGGACAGCGCCTTCTCGGTTGCCTGGGTGAGGCGGTCGGTCAGCAGCCGGGTCGAGGACGGGGTGCTCATCCCTGCGCTGACGGCGACGATTCTGCGAGTGCTCATTCCTGCTCCTCCTGTTCCCCGGCGGCCTTCTTCGCGGCCACGCGCGAGGCGTGGGTGGGCGCGTCGGGCACGTGGGCGGGCTTCTTGGCGGCGAACTCCCTGCGGAGCACGGGCACGACCTCTTCGCCGAGGATGTCGAGCTGCTCCAGCACGGTCTTGAGCGGCAGTCCGGCGTGGTCCATGAGGAAGAGCTGGCGCTGGTAGTCGCCGAACATCTCCCGGAACCCGAGGGTACGGTCGATGACCTCCTGCGGGCTGCCGACGGTCAGCGGGGTCTCGCGGGTGAACTCCTCCAGGGAGGGGCCGCCGCCGTAGACCGGCGCGTTGTCGAAGTAGGGGCGGAACTCCTTGACGGCGTCCTGGGAGTTCTTGCGCATGAAGACCTGGCCGCCGAGCCCGACGATCGCCTGGTCCGCCTTGCCGTGGCCGTAGTGCTCGTAGCGGCGGCGGTACAGGGAGATGAGCTTACGGGTGTGGGTGGCCGGCCAGAAGATGTTGTTGTGGAAGAACCCGTCGCCGTAGAAAGCGGCCTGCTCGGCGATCTCCGGGGTGCGGATCGAGCCGTGCCAGACGAAGGGCGGCACGTCGTCGAGCGGGCGCGGGGTGGAGGTGAAGCCCTGCAGCGGGGTACGGAACTTGCCCTGCCAGTCGACGACGTCCTCGCGCCAGAGCCGGTGCAGCAGGTTGTAGTGCTCCAGGGCCAGGTTGACGCCCTCGCGGATGTCGTAGCCGAACCAGGGGTAGACGGGACCGGTGTTGCCGCGCCCCATCATCACGTCCGCCCGGCCGTCGGCCAGATGCTGGAGCATGGCGAAGTCTTCGGCGATCTTGACCGGGTCGTTGGTGGTGATCAGGGTCGTGGACGTCGACAGCTGCAGCCTCTCGGTCTGCGCGGCGATGTAGCCGAGCATCGTCGTGGGCGAGGAGGCCACGAACGGCGGGTTGTGGTGCTCACCGGTGGCGAAGACGTCCAGGCCGACCTCTTCGGCCTTCAGGGCGATGCGCACCATCGCCTTGATGCGCTCACCCTCGGTGGAGGTGCGCCCCGTGGTCGGGTCCTGGGTGACATCACTGACCGAGAAGATTCCGAACTGCATGACCGCTCCCATTTTTGCTTCCACAGAAGTAGCTTCCTTAGAAGCTATCATGCGTGAACAGCCAGAGACGCCTCCGCATTCCCTGCGAGCAGACCCACAGGCACGCTCCGACACCACCCCGCCCCCGCAGGCGCCCACCCCGCGTTCGTCCCCCCACTGAAAAGACCCTGTGAGCTCCCTTTCCCGGCACGAGCGATCCGACGCAACAGCCGCGCATCCACCGGACCGGCCGACCTACGAGGGGCACCGCGGTGGACTGCGCGCCCGATCACTCCTCCGGCGCGGCCCCCTGTGACGATTCCTCCGCCCCCTCGCCGAGGACCGCGTCGACGGCCGTGTAGAGCGTGGCTGTCTCCGCCTGCAGGAGCGAATCCGCGGCGGGCAGGGCCCGCTCGAGCGCCAGCCCGTTCAGCACGGTGTTCAGGAACCGCGCTCGGCGCGCGTTGTCGCCGGGGGCCAGAGCACCCTCCTCCACCAGCACGGTCAGCCAGTACTCCACGCGGCGCCGGCCCTCGCGCTCCATCGCCAGATAGGCCCCGCGCAGCTGCTCGGTCGGCTCGGGGACGATGAACTGCTCGAAGACGGCGCGATGCGCCGCGCGCGCCTGTTCACCGGCGCCGGCCGGAGCCAGGACACCGCGCAGGCAGTCCACCAAACGGTCCCGCGCCGATCCCCCCTGGTCGTGGATGCGCCCCTCCGTCACGACGACGTCGTACAGGCGCACGAGCACCTCGTCCTGCAGCGCCTGTTGCGTCGGGAAGTGGTAGCGCAGCGATCCAGTACTCACCCCCGCCCGCGCGGCCACCGCCCGCACGCTGAGCTTCGCCCCGGGGTTCTCCCCGACCATCTGCACCGCCGCCAGCAGCACCTTGTCGCGGCTGCTGAGCGCGTCGCCATCTGTCACCGTCAGACCTCCTCGTCGCCCTCCGATGTTACTAGCACACTGTGATAGTTTGCCGATCAGGCGACTAACACACTGTGTTAGTGACTCGGTGGGACAACGCCTGCACAGGCAGGAGGACGGAGAAGACATGTTCACGAAGGGGCGGCGCCGCCGGGCCGTCAGGCGCATCCAGCCGGGCGACGGACGGCCGATACGGCGCTTGCGCTGGTGGCAGCTGATCACCGGCCGGTCGGTCTTCTCCCTCGCGCCCGGCTGACCGCGGCACTCGCCGCGGTGGCCGCGCTGGGCGGCGTCGAGCGTGCACTGCGGCTGCGTCACCACTGGCTCCTCGACGGCGCCGGATCCTGACCCCTCGGCCACCCACCTGCCCACCCGGAGACCCACCACCGGAACGGACGTGAACCCATGGACCTCATCCGCCGACCTCTGGCGATCATCCGCGCCGACCTGCGCGCCTACCTCTGGATCAACGCCCTCACCTACGGCGCCGTCCTCCTCGGCATGGCCCTCGCCGCCGCCTTCCCAGACCTCCACGCGGCCCGGACCTCGTCGTTCATCGACGGCGGCAACAGCGCGCTGATCGAGGCGGTGATCGGGAACCCGTGGCTGTTCGGCGCCACGATCCTCGGCGTCAACGTGATCGCCACGACCCTGCCGCTCATCGTCCTGCCGTCCCTGGCGGTCCCCTTCGCGGGCCTCGCCGTGTTCACGGTCAAGACCATCGACATCGGGATCATGCTGGCACCGGTGGACCGGACCGCGGCGCTGACCCTCATCCCCCACTCGCTCACGCTCCTCATCGAATTCCAGGCCTACATCCTGGTGATGTTCGGCGCCTACCTGCTGGGCCGCACCTGGCTGCGGCCCGCGTCCGAGGGCGCCGCCACCCGCCGCTCCGGCTACTTCCGCGGCCTGTCCCACCTCGGGCGGCTGGCCGTCCCCGCCCTCGCCCTCTTCGTCATCGGCGCCGTCTACGAGGTCGCCGAGATCTACTTCCTCGTGCCCCCGATCCTGGGTCTCTGATCCCGGCCCAGGGGTGCGGGCGAGGGGCCGCCGCGGTCGCCCCCGCCGCCTCGGGCCTCTGGGGCCACCGTGACGCTCCCCGCTCCCGAGGACCGTGTTCGTCCACAGGCCACGCTCCGTGCCCACAGAATGTCACTGGCGCGTGCTATCCCAGATGGAGGACGACACACCCGCGACCACCGTGGCCGCGGACCGATCGCACACCGACGAGGAGGAGGGCGCTCCGCGCCCGCACCGCCATGCCCCCTACCGGCCCCGTCGACGAGACCGCCCCGGACCGCACCCCCGACCGCGCACCCGTCCGCCTGGCCCAGGCCCTGCCCGAGGTCCTGGACCACCTGTCCCGGCACCGCCGCACCGACACCGAACCCGCACACCCGCGCCCCTCCCCCGCCGGCGGCAGGACGGGTCATCCGCATCGCCGCCACCGGTCCTCCGCTTCCTCCACACCGACCCGGTGAACTGTCCCTCCCCCACAGGTGTCCTGCCCCACCCGGGCTCGGCACACAGAACCGGCCCACAGGTCCCACAAGCCCCAAGCGACAGGGGTTTCGGCCCTCACGATCCCACCCCTGCACACCCGGCACCTGCCCCTTCGACCTGGCCGTTGCCCATTCCTCACCGGGTTTTTAACGGCCAAGACGAAAAATCGGTACCCACAGCGGGAACACCACAGTCATTAGAGGCGTTGATCCAGGTGAAGCGCCTTGAGACCGAAAACCCCACACCCTTCAGAGCCCTCGAGGTACTCACCACAAACCATGCGCGGATGCGAGCGCGCGTGTCGGTAATGGGGGTTTCCGACACGACTTGATATGCCGCATTCGCCTTCCCAGCGGCCAGACCGCACTCAGTGCACCCTGGCCGCGCCCGCTGTGGCCCGCGTTGGGGGACGCGGGCCACAGCTATGTCCGGGGGCGCGACACCGTCGCGCCCCCGGACCTCTCGTGTGTCAGGGCCCGGCCCCACAGTGCCGTCGTACTACCCCGGTCAGGGCTGTTCGTGGAAGTCGATCAGGGTTCTGCCCTCGAACTCCACCTCGTCGTAGGGCCGTTCCTGGGTGCCCTCACTCAGGACCTCAGCCGGCTGACACGCCGACAACAGGAAGGTGCGGTTGGCGATGTTCCCGCCCGGCTCGTGACGGAAGAGAGAACAGGCCATGGCCTCGTCGACGAGCCAGGTGCTGCCGCCACTACCGCTGTGTCCGGCCAGGTGCTGCACACGCTCCGGATCGGCGTTCTCCCCGTAGGTCTCGGTCTCGCTCATCATCTGCGCAAGCTCCATCGCATAGGCACAGTCCACCTCCCAGCCGCTGGCTCGGACCTGCCACTCCCGCTCTACGGCGGTCACGCTCCCGCACACCGGCGCGTGGACAGCGGCCCAGCCGATCCCGTCCTGCAGGGACGAGATCTGGGGGTCCTCCACCGTGACCTCCTCGTCGGTACCGGTGAACTCCACGTGTACCTCCCACCGCTCGGTGGTGTAGTCCACCCACACCGGCGCATCGTCCTCGTCGATTTCGGCCCTGCCCTCGGCCTCCGCCGAGGTCAGGATCCCCTCGTCCAGGACCTCGAGCGTGGTCGGCCCCGAGTACACCCCTTCCTCGTCCGTACCCTCGGCCTCCCCCGACTCGGCCAGAGCACGCAACGGTCCGGTAACCAGATCCAGTGAGACGGAATCCTCGCTCACGCCCGCCTCGATCTCGAGCGGCTCGGCGGAGGCGTTCCAGTTGCCCCAGGAGATACTCCCCGCACGCGGGGCATACACGTACAACTCACCACCGTGGTTGGCCACGGCTACCGTTTCCTGCCCCATCGCCTGCCCCGTGAGGAGGAAACTGTCGGTGTCGGCCGAGTACAGGTACTCCTCGGTGACCGTCTCGCCCCCGTTCACGGGCACCCGTTCCACCTGGGCGGTGAACCCCGACCCTTCCTCCAGTACCGACACCGCAGCGGCGACCGTCTCCGACGGGTTCTCACTCACCTGGTCGTGGACCACGAAGCCGCCGGCGCCCAGTCCGGCCACGGCGAGCAGACCCGCGCCGGCCAGGCCGAGCTTGGACGTGGCGACCCCGCTCAGTGCGCCCCCAGTGGTCAGGCCCGTCCCGGTCGCGCCTCCGCCCGCCGCCGTCGTGGCCCCGCCCGCGGTCGTGCCGGCGGCTCCCGCTCCGGAGGCACCGCCGGAACCCAGAGCACTCGAACCGAGCGCGGTCGCGCCCAGCCCGGCGGCGGAGGCCACACCCAGCGCCGCCGCCCAACGGCCGGGCTCGTGTCCGGCATCATCCACACCGCGCCAGTAATCGTGGAGCATGCGGCGCAGGGAATCGGTGGCCGTCTGCGGAGGAGCGACCCGGCCCTCCGTCCCCTCGGCGGGTTCGGGCAGTAGCTCCCGCACCAGCACCTCGGAGCTCGGACGCCGCCCCGGAGCCACCGACAGCGCTGCCTCGACCAGGCCGAGTAGATCCTCGGGCACCCCGTCGATGTCGTACGCCCCTTCGCGCACCCGGCTCGCCAGCTCCCCCGCGTCACCGGTGCCGAAAGGCTGGTGTCCGGTGGCGGCCAGCGTCACCAGCCCGCCCCAGGCGAACACGTCGGCGGACGGGTCCGCGGCCGCCCCGGAGTAACGTTCGGGGGCCACCCAGCCGGGGGTGCCGTAGGAGGCCGAGGCGTCGGAGGAGCGTTCGGTGCCGATTCTGACCGCGATACCGAAGTCCACGATCTTCGGTCCCTGCGGGGACAGGATGACGTTGCCCGGTTTGATGTCCCGATGGGCGATCCCCGCCGCGTGCAGGGCGAGCAGACCCTCTGCGATTCCCAGCGCGAAGGTGCGGAGCATGTCGCCCTCGAGCGGGCCGAACGCACGTACGTGGGTACGCAGGTCGCGGCCGGGCACGTAGTCGAAGGCCAGCCAGGGCACCGCCGCTTCGGGGTCGGCGTCGTGCAGACGGGCAGTACTGATCCCGCCGGCGCGCCCCAGCATCTCGACCTCGCGGGCGAAGGCCTCCCGGGACGAGGACTTCCGGGCGAAGCCGGCGTGGACGGTCTTGACCGCCACGCACGACCCCTGACCGTCCAAGGCCCCGTAGACGGCTCCCATACCGCCGGCGCCGATCCGGCCCACCAGACGGTAGGGGCCCACGACGCGTGGATCCCCGCTCTCCAGAGGGCCGAGTTCGGGGGGCAGCTCGGGGGTCGGGGCGAGGGGAGGTCCGGCGTCCATCGCTCCACTGTCCCCCGGCCGGGCAGAGGCGACAACTCCGTTCCGGCCACTGGCCGCTTGTGGACGGGGCCGCGTCGGCCTACTCGCGTGAGGGCAGGGTGCGGCTGCGGCCACGGAACTCCGCCACCACGTCCTCACCCCGGCGCACGGTCACGTCGTAGACCCCGCTACGGCCGCGCACCACACGTTCGGTGGCCGTGGCCACCAGCACGTCGCCCTCCTCGGCCGGGGACACGAAGGTCACGTCCGCGCCCGAGGCCACGGTGATCCCGCGCCCGTCGACGTTGCAGGCACAGGCAAAGGCGGTGTCGGCCAGGCTGAAGACGAAACCACCGTGCGCGATGCCGTGGCCGTTGACCATGAGCGCACCCACGGTCATCTCCACGGTCGCCGTGCCGTGGCCGGCCTCCACCAGGCGCATGCCCAGGTTCTTGGAGGCACGGTCGGCCTCGAACATGCGGCGGGCGGTCTCGTTCTCCCCCTGCGAGGGGTCGGTGACGCTCATGTGCGGGTCGGGCACCCCGGACCGGCCGAGGCGCCCTTCTCCTTCCTCAGGAGTCGAAGTCGACGGTGAGCTCATCGGTCTGCGGCAACGACTGGCAGGCCAACGCGTACCCCGCCTCGACCTCGGCCGGGGTCAGGGCGTAGTTGCGGCGCATCTTCACCTCGCCCTCGCACACCTGGACCCGGCAGGTGCCGCACACCCCGCCCTTGCAGGCGAAGGGCAGGTCGGGACGGTACCGCTGGGCCGAGTCCAGCACCGGCACCCCGCGCGGCAGGGTCATGGTGTTGGAGCGGCCGTCCAGCACGACGGTGACCTCGGTGGAGGGCCCATCGACCTCGGGCTCCTCGTGGCGGGCCTGCGGCGGCGGCTCGGCCCCCTCCACGAAGAAAAGCTCCTGGTGGATGCGTTCACCCTCGACCCCGTGCTCGGCCAACACCTGCTGGGCGTCGGTGACCATGCCGTAGGGCCCGCACAGCCACCACTGGTCGACGGCATCGGCCGCCACCACCGTGTTCAACAAGCGGTCGAGTTTTTCGGCGTCGAGCCGGCCGGTGAACAGCTCCGACTCGCGGGGCTCACGGGAGAGCACGTGGACCAGCTCCAGGCGGGGGCCGTAACGGTCCTTGAGGTCGGCCAACTCGTCGGCGAACATCACCGAGGCGCTGCGACGGTTGCCGTACAGCAGCGTCACCGTCGAGTCGGTGCGCCCCAGCAGCGAGGAAGCCATCGACAGCACCGGGGTGATACCGGACCCTGCGGCCACGAGCACGTGCCGGCCGGCCCGGTCCAGATCGGGGCTGAACCGGCCGACGGGTGCACCGACCTCGATCTCGTCACCGGGCCGCACCTCCTCGACCAGCCAGGTGGAGAACAGGCCACCGGAGACCAGACGCACACCCACCCGGGGCGCCCGCCCCACGGGGGCGCAGATGGAGTAGCTGCGCCGCTCCTCCACCCCCTCGACCTCACGGCGCAGGGTCAGGGACTGGCCGGGCGCGAAGGCGTAGAACCCGGCGAGGTGGTCGGGAACGTCGAAGGTGACCGCGACGGCGTCCTCGCACAAACGCTCGACGTCGGCCACACGTAGCCGGTGGAAGGTACCCCGGTTCCGGGCGGGCGCTTCGGTCACGGTGGTGGACACTGTCAGATCTCCTTGACGTGCTCGAACGGTTCGAGGCAACTGCGGCAGCGGTGCAAGGACTTGCACGAGGTCGCACCGAACCGGGACAACTCCTCGGTCCCGTCGGACCCGCACAGGGGACAGCGCGGAACGGCCCTGGTGGGCAGGAGCGTCAACGGGACGGGGCCGCTGGGACGCTCCGGGGCCTGCCCGGGCGGGGAGATGCCGTACTCGGAGAGCTTGCGGCGCCCCCGCTCGGTGATCCAGTCCGAGCTCCAGGCCGGGGACAGCGCCGTGCGCACCTCGACCCGCTCGAAACCGGCCGCCCGGACGGCACGGTCCACATCCGCCCGCATCTCGGCCAATGCCGGGCAGCCCGAGTAGGTGGGCGTGATCCACACGGCGACGGTGCCGTCCTGCTCGATCCGCACCTCCCGCAGGATGCCCAGGTCCTGAAGGGTCAGCATGGGCAGTTCGGGATCGGTCACCGCCGCGGCGGCCCCACGGGCACGGTCGCGTTCGGTCAGTGTGCTCACCATGTCGCCTCCGGGTGCGCTCGGGCCACTTCCTGCATCTCCTGCAGCAGAGGGGCGAGTTCGGGGCCGTGGTCGCCGCTGCGCCCGGCCAGGACCGACTCGGGGAAAGCGGCGGGCGCGTCCAGGGTGGCGGCGGTCAGCACCTGCACCAGTACGTCGTGCACCTCGGCTCTCAGCGGGCCCGGGTCCACCCCCACACCGAGCTCGGCCAGGCGGGCCTCCACGGGGTGGGTGGCGAAGAGCTCTCCGGTGTCGGGCCACACCTGGGCCACCGCCGCGGCCGTGCGCTCGCGGGAGTACTCGGTGCCGTCGCCCAGGCGCAGAGCCCAGGAGACCGCGTACTCGCGGTGGTAGGTCAGCTCGTTGACGGCCTTGGCGGCGATCGCGGCCAGGACCGGGTCACGGCTCCGGCTCAGCCGGCTCATCAAGGCCAGACGCCAGCTGGACAGGGCCAACAGGGTCACGATCGCGCGGGCGAAGTCGCCCCGGGGCGCCGCGGCCAGACGCACGTTGCGAAACTGTGCGGCCTCACGCCGGTAGGCGAAGGCGTCCTCGTCCCGACCGGTTCCGTCGGCCTGCCCGGCACGGGCCAGCAGCAGGCGGGCCTGGCCGATCAGGTCGAGCGCGATGTTGGCCAGGGCCACCTCCTCCTCCAGTTCGGGCGCGTCGGTGACCCACTGGCTCAGGCGCTGGGCCTGGACGAGGGCGTCGTCGCCGAGCATCTGGCAGTACTGCGCCAGTTCCCCACCGTCCACGCCCTCGGGCAGGGCGGTGTCCACACCCGCCAGCGCCTCGGTGAAACCGGTACCGAAGGCCCAGCGCTCGTCACCGTCGTGTTCCTCGACCATCCCGGTGAAGATGTTCTCGCCACTCAATGTCGTTCCTCAATGCCTCTTCGGTCCCCTGCGTCCTGCGGCGCCTACCGTGCAGCGCATGCTCGCCCTAGATGTGGGGGACGTCCTCGGGGACGGGATAGAAGGTGGGGTGACGGTAGACCTTGTCACCGCTCGGCTCGAAGAAGGGGTCCTTCTCGTCCGGGCTGGAAGCGGTGATGTCCTCCGCGCGCACCACCCAGATGCTGACGCCCTCGTTGCGGCGCGTGTACAGGTTGCGGGCGTTGTGCAGCGCCATCTGCTCGTCGGGAGCGTGCAGGGACCCCACGTGCACGTGGTTCAGGCCGCGCTTGCCGCGGACGAAGACCTCGTAGAGCGGCCATTCGGGCCGGACGGGCCCGGGCTTGTCGTCGGCGCTCATACGGCCACCTCCTGGGTGTTGCGGTGCTTGTTCGCGTAGGCGGTGGCGGCCTCCCGGACCCACGCACCCTCCTCGTGCGCGGCGCGGCGGCGGGCCACGCGCTCGGCGTTGCAGGGGCCGTTACCGGAGACGACCTGTTTGAACTCGTTCCAGTCGGGCTCGCCGAAGTCGTACTGGCCGCTGTCCTCGTTCCAGACGAGTTCGGGGTCGGGCAGGGTGACACCGAGTTTGTCGGCCTGGGGCACGGTCATGTCGACGAACTTGCGGCGCAGGGCGTCGTTGGTGTCGATCTTGATGCCCCACTCCAGCGACTGCTGGGTGTTGGGGGAATCGGCATCGGGCGGGCCGAACATCATCAGCGAGGGCCACCACCAGCGGTCCACGGCCTCCTGGACCGTCCTGCGCTGGCTCCGGGTCCCCTCCATCATGCGCATGAGCAGTTCGTAGCCCTGGCGCTGGTGGAAGGACTCCTCCTTGCAGATACGCACCATGGCGCGGGCGTAGGGGCCGAAGGAGGTGCGGCACAGCGGCACCTGGTTGCAGATGGCGGCGCCGTCCACGAGCCAGCCGATGACGCCGACGTCGGCGTAGGTCAGGGAGGGGTAGTTGAAGATCGAGGAGTACTTCTGGCGCCCATCGATCAGACGCTCGGTGAGTTCGGCACGGTCCACGCCGAGGGTCTCGGCGGCGGCATACAGGTACAGGCCGTGACCGGCCTCGTCCTGGACCTTGGCCAGCAGGATGGCTTTGCGGCGCAGGCTCGGCGCGGACGCGATCCAGTCGCCCTCGGGTTGCATGCCGATGATCTCGGAGTGGGCGTGCTGGGCGATCTGGCGCACCAGGCTCTTGCGGTAGCCCTCCGGCATCCAGTCTCGGGGCTCGATGCGCTGTTTGGCGGCGACCTTGGTGTCGAAGTCGGCCTGCAGGGCCCGGTCCGCTTCTGGGGGCGCTTCCCCTGCCGTGGTTGTCATGGTTCTCCGTCCCCATTCATAACCGAACGTTCGGTCAGTAATTAGTATCCCCGGATCCGTCCGCCCGACGCAAGTCCTCGAGCGTCCGGATCCGGACGTGCCGCAACGATCCGCGCGGCGAACCCTCCGTCAGTTCCCGGAGAAGGCCGGCTTCTCCTTGTTCAGGAACGACGCGACCGCACCGACGTGGTCACCGGTCGTGCCCAGCTGGTTCTGGAGGTCGGCCTCCTCCTCCAACAGCTCGGGAAGGTCGCGTCCGCCCTCGGAGGCCGAGCGCACCTCACGCTTGGCCGCCACGAACGCACTGGTGGGACCGGCCGCCAAGGTCGAGGCCAGCTCACGGGCCCGCTCTTGCCAGGCGTCGTCGTCCACGACCTCGGTGACCAGCCCCAACTCGAGGGCACGCTCGGCCGGGAGCATCGTGCCCAGCAGCATCAGCTCCATGGCCCGGGCGCTGCCCAGCGCACGCACCAGGCGCACCGCCAGCCCCGAGTCCGAGGCCAGCCCGATGCCGGTGAAGGCGGTACCGAACTTGGCCCGGCGCGCGGCCACCCGCACGTCCCCGGCCAGGGCGAAACCCAGACCCGCGCCCACGCAGGCGCCACCGATACCGACCACCACCGGAACCTGGATGTTCTCGAAAGCCTGGACGATGGGGTTGTAGTGCTCGCGCACCGTCGTCAGGGCCTGTTCGGGGGCCTGCTCCAGGATCGTGGCGTGCTCGGCCAGGTCCTGGCCCACGCAGAAAGCCCGACCCGAACCCACCACGAGCACCGCACGGGCGGTCGCGGACTCGGCGGCCTGCCGCAACGCACCCAGCAGCTCCTCCTTGACCTCGCGGGTCAGGGCCGGGCTGTTGAGCCGCACCGTGGCCAGACCATCGGCCTCGACGAACTCCGCCGCCTTCTGTTCGCTCACGCTCTCACTCCTCGTTCCAGTCGTGGAAACCCTGACCGCTCTTGCGGCCGAGCTCTCCCTCGGCGACCTTACGGCGCAGGAGTTCGGGCGGAGCGAACCGGTCCCCCAGCTCACCCGCCAGATGCTCGGCGATGGCCATACGCACGTCCAGCCCGACCAGATCGGTCAAGGCCAGCGGACCCATGGGGTGGCGGTACCCCAGCTCCATGGCGGTGTCGATGTCGGCCGGGGAGGCGACCCCCTCCTCGACCATGCGGATCGCCTCCAGCCCCAGGGCCACGCCCAGACGGCTGGTGGCGAAGCCGGGGGCATCACGGACCACGATCTCGGCCTTGCCCAAGGCGCCGACCCAACCGCGCACCGACGCCAGCACCACCGGGTCGGTCTCGGGCGCGGTGACGATCTCCACGAGCCTGGAGGCCGGAACCGGGTTGAAGAAATGGGTGCCCAGGAACCGTGCGGGACGCTTCAGCGCCGCCGCCAGGTCGCTCACCGACAGCGAACTGGTGTTGGAGGCCAGGACGGCGTCCTCACCCACGGCCGCCTCGGCGGCGGCGAGCACGGCGATCTTGAGTTCGGGTTTCTCGGGCACCGCCTCCACCACCAGACCCGCCCCGGCGGGGATCTGTTCGACCGCGACCACCGTGGTCAGGGCCGCCAGGTAGTCCTCGGGCCCACTCTCGATCTTGCCGCGCTCGCGGGCTTTCCCCAGACCGGCCGCCACACGCTCGCGCCCGGCCGCGGCGGCCTCCCCCGAGGCCTCCACCAGCACCACGCGAGCACCCGCGGTGAGGAACTGCTGGACGATACCGGCCCCCATGGTGCCCCCGCCGACGACGGCGACGGTTTCGGGAACCGGCTGCTGGGTGCTGCTCAAGGCTTCTTCCTCTCCAGGAAACGACTCATCCGCTCGTGTTTGTCGGCGCTCTCGAACAGCACCGCCTGCGTCAGGTCGTCGGCCAACGGATGGGGACCGTCGGCATCCACGACCGCCTTGGTCAGGCGCAGGGCCTGGGCCGAACTCCGGGCCATGCGGTCCAGCAGAGCGTGGGCGCGCTCGCGCAGCCCCTCCGAGGGCACGATCTCGGCGACCAGCCCATGGCGCAGCGCCGCGTCGGCGTCGAGCCGGTAGCCGCCCAGCAGCACCTGTTTGGCGACCGAGACACCCACCAGCTCGCGCAGGCGCCAACACGCACCGGCGCCCGCGATGATGCCCAGCCCCGGCTCGGGTTGGGCGAAGACGGCCGTGGGCGTGGCGATCCGGATGTCGCACGCGTAGGACAGCTCGGCGCCGCCGCCCAGCGCGAACCCGTCCACCGCCGCCACAGTGGGCACCCGCAGGCGGTGCAGCCGCTCGAACAGGCGGCTGTTGATGCCGTCCAGGGCCTCCTGGCGACCACGGGCACGCAGTTCGGTGATGTCGGCGCCCCCGGCGAAGACGGTGCCGTGCCCGGTCAGCAGCAGGGGTCTGGGATCGGTCTCGACCTCGGCGCACACCTGGTGCAGTTCCTCGATCATGCGGCCGTTGATGGCGTTGCGGGCCTCGGAGCGGTGCAGTTCCACCACCACGCGGTCCTCGCGCCGGTCGACGTCCAGGGTCTCGAACTCTTCACTCACGCGCGCTCCAACACGAGTGGGTGCCCTGTCCCCGGGCCCCGCCGGCCGAGTGGTCCTCATTCACGTGTGCCCTCCCGTACCCATCGTGGTGGCGCGTGCCACCATCGCCTGTGAACTCATCGACACTTCTCCTTGACACGGCTGACCGGAGACTGAATAAATGCATTAGTAACCGAACGGTCGGTCAGTAAGCAAGTCGGTCCACCCCGCGGACGGACCGCGTCCACCCGACGCGCGGGCCACCCGCCGCCCCTCCCAGGCGTCCGGCCTGGCGGTAGAACCGCGCTCAGTATCCGGAGAGGCCCATGGCAATCCACGACACGACCCCGCAGTCGGCCGGTACTGCCCTTTCCCAGCGCCTCGGTCAGGCGCCGGATCCCCAGGAACTCGACCCGGCCGAGCGAATGAGTGTCGACGAGCTGCGCGCAACGCAGCTCACCCGCCTGCAGTGGACCCTGAAGCACGCCTACGAGAACGTGCCGCTGTACAAGCGCAAGTTCGACGAGGCCGGCGTGCACCCCGAGGACCTCGAGGCCCTGGAAGACCTCCGACACTTCCCCCACACCACCAAGGACGACCTGCGCGACACCTACCCCTTCGGCATGCTCGCGGTCCCCCAGGAACAGGTCAGCCGCATCCACGCCTCCAGCGGAACCACCGGCCGCCCCACCGTGGTCGGCTACACCGAGGACGACATCGACACCTGGGCGAGCGTCGTGGCCCGCTCGGTACGCGCCGCCGGCGGCCGCCCCGGCCAGAAAGTGCACGTCTCCTACGGCTACGGCCTCTTCACCGGCGGACTGGGCGCCCACTACGGCGCCGAGAAACTGGGCTGCACCGTCATCCCCGCCTCCGGCGGCCAGACCGCCAAACAGGTCCAACTCATCCAGGACTTCCGCCCCGAGATCATCATGATCACACCCAGCTACATGCTGACCCTGCTGGACGAGTTCGAACGCCAGGGCATCGACCCGCGCACGACCTCCCTTAAGACCGGCATCTTCGGCGCCGAACCCTGGACCGAGCAGATGCGCCGCGAGATCGAGGAACGATTCGACCTCCACGCCGTCGACATCTACGGCCTCTCCGAAGTCATGGGACCGGGCGTGGCCAACGAGTGCGTGGAGACCAAGGACGGCCTCCACGTCTGGGAGGACCACTTCTACCCCGAGGTCCTCGACCCCGTCAGCCACGCCGTTCTGCCCGACGGGCAGAACGGCGAACTGGCCCTGACCTCCCTGACCAAACAGGCCATGCCCGTCATCCGTTACCGCACCCGCGACCTGACCACACTGCGCGCGGGCACCGCCCGCTCAGTGCGCCGCATGGACAAGGTCACCGGCCGCAGCGACGACATGATCATCCTGCGCGGGGTCAACGTCTTCCCCACCCAGATCGAGGAGATCCTCCTGGACCTGGACGGGCTCGCCCCGCACTTCCAGCTCGTACTCACCAAGGACGGCCGGATGGACCGCATGTCCGTGCGCGTGGAGGCAGCCCCGGACTGCACCGCCGACCGCCGCGTGAGCCTGAGCAAGGAGATCGTCGCGACCGTGAAGGACCGGGTCGGGGTGAGCGTCACCGTCGACGTCGTCGATCCCGAGGGCATCGAGCGCTCGGTCGGCAAGTTCCGCCGCATCATCGACCAGCGCCAGCTCTGACCCCGCCCCGTGCACAGGGCCCGCCGGAAAGGCGGCGGACCCCGCCGTGTCCGGGACCGGTCCGCCTCCTTCACGCGGGTGCTGCTGCCCGCCTGACCACCCGGACACGCGGCGCGCCTCATCTCTTGCGGGCCACACCCCCGTACTCGGCGACGGGGCGGGCGGCGCCGACCTCGGTGGCGTCGGGACGCCACAGGGGACAGGAGACCAGTCCCGGCTCCAGCATCTCCAGGCCCGCGAAGAAGGAACGCACACGGTCGGCCGAACGCATGGTCAGAAGGGGTGTACCACGCTCGTTCCAGGCCTCGGCGACCTCATGGGCGCGTTCGTGGTCGACCTCGTCGGTGGGGTGGGCGATCACCAGGAAACTGCCCGGGGCGAGCGCCTCCGACAGCCGGTCCAGCACATCGCGGACCACGGCGTCCTCCCCGACGAAGTTGAGCACACCCAACAGCATCAGGGCCACCGGCCGATCCAGGTCGAGTGTGCGCGCGGCCGCCTCCAGAATGGCGCCGGGGTCGGTCAGGTCGGCGTCGACGTAGTCGGTGCGTCCCTCCTCGGTGCCCACGAGCAAGGCGCGCGCGTGGGCCAGTACGAGGGGGTCGTTGTCGGCGTAGACCACCCGGGCGCGCGGGTCCAGTGCCTGGGCGACCTCGTGGGTGTTGTTGTGGGTGGGCAGACCGGTGCCGATGTCGAGGAACTGGTCGATGCCCTCCTCCCGGACCAGATGGGTGACGGTACGGACCAGGAAGGCCCGGTCGGCCCGGGCATTGTCGACGATCTCGGGGAAGAAGGCCCGGATCTGTTCGCCGAGCTCCCGGTCGACGGGGTAGTTGTCCTTGCCGCCCAACCAGTGGTTCCAGATGCGGGCGTTGTGGGGAA
The DNA here is from genome assembly GCF_000341145.1 of Nocardiopsis xinjiangensis YIM 90004. GTDB lineage: Bacteria > Actinomycetota > Actinomycetes > Streptosporangiales > Streptosporangiaceae > Nocardiopsis > Nocardiopsis xinjiangensis. The sequence continues at coordinate 43,111 of NZ_ANBE01000052.1, read as the reverse complement.
CGGCGGTGTCGATCTCGGGGCGGGTGGGGTGAGGGGGCACGGCCTGATCTCTCTCGGGGTCGGGCCCGGCCGGGGCCGGGCGTGGCGGTCGCTGACCAGTCATACGGCCCTCGAGGAGGCCCGAGCAAGGGGGACGTGTCGGAAAAATCCTTCGGCACGGCCGGGCGGGCACCGGTAGATTGCCGCCGTCGTGTCACCGAGTGCGCAGGGGGGCGCGTTGAAGCACACGAGCGAGGAGTTCGCCCGCATCGCCGAGGAGGGGACCGTGCTGCGCTGCCAGGTGGGTTCGCGGGTGCACGGGTTGGCCCTGGAGGAGGGCGACCGGGACGAAATGGGCATCTGCGTCGAGCCCCCGGAGTACGTGGCGGGGCTGCGCCGCTTCGAGCAGTACGTGTACCGCAGCCGCCCCGAGCACGTGCGTTCGGGCGAAGGCGACCTGGACCTGACGGTGTACTCGCTGCGCAAGTGGACCCGGTTGGCCCTGGAGGGCAACCCGACGGTGCTGCTGCCGTTGTTCGCGCCCGAGGAGGAGATCGTGGCCGTCACCGGCCTGGGCCGGGAGCTGCGGGCCCAGGCGCAACGGTTCGTGACCCGGCGCGCCGGCCACCGGTTCCTGGGGTATCTGCGTGCCCAACGCGAGCGCATGACGGGTGGGCACGGGCACACCAACCGTCCCGAGCTGGTGGAGGCGCACGGCTTCGACACCAAGTTCGCCTACCACATGGTCAGGTTGGGGTTGCAGGGTGTGGAGCTGATGGAGCGGGGACGGATGAGCCTGCCGATGCCCGAACCGGACCGTTCGTGGCTGCTGTCGTTGCGGCGGGGAGAGCGCACACGCCAGGAGGCGCTGGAGCGCGCACGGCGGCTGGAGGAACGGTTGTCGGTGCTGTGCGTCGAGGCCGACGTGCCCGAGGAGCCCGACACCGACTGGGCGGACCGGTGGCTGGTGCAGGCCCATCTGCGGACGTGGGGATGAGCACGCAGGTCGCGACGGGCACCCGCCGGGAGCCTGTGCTGTGGCCGGGATAAGGTGACCGCGCAGAGGTAGAGGCCGCTCCGGTTCCGGGGCGGCGCCGGATCGGGCCGCCCCGCGCGGCTGTCCGTGACGGCCACAAGCGAAGGTGAGGACACCCAGCAATGCTCGGAACCATCGGATTCGTGCTCATGGTCGTGAGCCTGAGCATGATGATCATCACCGGCCTCCTGCCCGCGGTCATGAAGACCCGCTGACAGAGATGGCAACGGGTACCGGGGGCTTCCCCGGTACCCGCGCACGGCCCCACCCACGCCGGCCTTCCGGCCCGGGGCACCCGTCCTGTGCCCCGCACCGGCCCACGCACGTGGAGCGCGTGGGCTCCACCTTACGGAACCGGGGTGGGGAGGCGGGAGTGTTTTTCGGGACCCATGTGATGCACATTTCTGCATGCGAGACTCGCTTTTACGTTGTAGATCCCTTTTGCCTCCTGTGCGATGCCACAGGTTTCCCGCGCAGGCGCACGAGCCGGTGCCGACCCGGGCCGCTCGGCACGGGCGGGACGGCGAGGAGCCGCCCCGGCGGTGCCTGCGGCCCGGTCGGCCGGTCCACTCGGGTTCGCAGGGCAGGATCGGGGCTCGTTGGCGCGGCTGGAGCCCCGCCGGTCCGGAGAGCGTCGCCAGGATGCACCCGCGAGGCCGCAGGGACAACCCGCGACCGCTCCGGGACGCCCCGAAAGCCCGGTCACAGGGCCCCGGACCGACCACCGGGGGCGCAACTTCCGGCGAGGGGACCGGACGGCACACACACGATTCGATGCGCCGTGGCACCGAAGCAGACCACGGCCCCTTCGACGGCCTGACGTGACCGTTTCCGGCCACCGCACGGCAGGAAGGGAAAGACCCCGGGTGCGCCGCCCACCGCGGTGGTATGTCTGGGATGACGCGGCGCTCGTGTCGTTCGGGTGACCGGCGGTCCCCCGGTCCAGGATCCTGAATGAGAGTTGGCAGATGTCGTCGATCTGGTCACGCGGTGACCGCAGGGGCAGGATCGAAGAAGCCCTCCTGATGCTGGAGGGGCAGGGGATCATCGACGGCCTGGAGATCCGCGCCTGCGAGGACAAGCCCTACCGGGTCCGGGTGCCGGCCGGAATCGTGCACCTGGGCGAGGACGAGGCCTCCATGTTCGCTCTGGGGGCCGTGGTCGGCGCGTTCGGAGGCGTGGCCCGCCGACAGGCCTGATCCGGCCCGGCCGCAGGGGCCGGGGCTCAGAGCCAGTCGTAGTGGCGAAAGAGCCCGTACAGGACAAGGGCGGACAACACCATGAGCACCAGGGTCGCCGGCCAGCTGAACATCCAGTGGATGGCGTCCTGCGGAGCGTTGTTCATGCCGTAGAAGGAAGCGATCAGGGCCGGCACGACGAGGATGCCGCCCCAGGAGGAGATCTTCTTCATCGCCTCGTTCTGGGACTGGTCGATGAGGGAGTTGTTGACCGACATGATGTCCTCCAGCAGTTGGCGGAACCCGTCGACGTGTTCGCGCACGGCCGTCACGTGGTCCGCGACGTCGCGCATGTGGTGGTGCAGGAGGACGCGGTCGGGGTCGCAACCGTGCGTCCGCGGCCGGTCGGATCCGGCCGGGTCGGAATGCTCCGGGGATGCCATGAGGTCCTGCAGCACAGCACCGAGGGGATCCACGGCCCGCTGCAGGAGGATGACCTCCCGGGTGAGCCGGTAGACACGTCCGGCGGCTTGGGGATCACCGTCGAAGACCTGGGTCTCGAGCTCGTCGATGTCCTGCTGCAGGGCGGAGACGGCGGGAGCGTAGGCGTCCACGACCGCGTCGAGGACGCCGTAGACCACCGCGAGTGTGCCGTGCCGGAGGAGGCGCGGTTCCGAGTCCAGACGGCGACGCACGCTCTCCAGATCGACCTGCTCGGTGTGGCCGATGGTGATGACGACGTTCTCCGAGGCGAACAGATGCATCTCACCGACCTCGACCCGTTCGTACACGTCGTCGTAGCCGGCCGGACGCAGTACGACGAACACCACCCCGCCGTAGGTCTCGGCCTTGGGGCGCTGATGGGCCACGATCGTGTCCTCCAGCGCCAAGGCCGGCAGGCCGAAGGTGCGGGCGAGTTCGGTGAGCTGGGTGCGGTCGGGTGCGCGCATGGCCACCCATGCCATGAGGCCGGGGTCGGAGGTGACCGCCTGGTGGGCCTCCTGGACGGTGTCGGTCCCCCGTTCCCGGCTGCCGCCCCGGTACAGCAGCGTGCGCACTTCCCCGGGAGCGGCGTCGGAGGGCGCCGTGGTGGTCCTGTGGCCCACGGCCATGGTGCGTTCCGGTGCGGGTTCGGACATCATCGGCTCCCTGGTGGATCGGCTCGTGACAGCTCGATCTTCGCCCGTGCGTGAGCGGCTCGCCGGGGGCCGACACGCAGGCAGGAGGTTCACGGGCGACCCAGGGCCCGCAGCGTGATGTTGAGGCGTCCGCGGAGGCCGAGCCAGGAGGGCGCGGTGTCGGGGCGGGTGCGGGGCACCCCGTGGTAGGCCATGCGCGCGGAGCCGCCGAAGACGAAGAGGTCGCCGCTGCGCAGTTCCACGTCGGTGTAGGGGCGGGTGCGGGTCTCGGTGTTGCCGAAGCGGAACACGCAGGTGTCGCCGAGGCTGAGGGAGATCACGGGCATGTCGGCGTGTTCGTCCTTGTCCTGGTGCATACCCATGCGCGCGTCGGCGTCGTAGAAGTTGACCAGGGCGATGTCGTAGGGCGGGTCCTCCTCGGCGGCGGGCCGTCCGAGGGCCGCGGTCAGGGCCCGGTCGGCCAGTTCGGACAGCAGCTCGGGGAAGGGCCGGACGGGTGTGCCGTCAGGCAGGCGATCACTGTAGGAGTAGGGCCGCCAGAACCATCCCAGGCTGGTCGTCGACACGCTCATGCGGCCACCGCGCGGCATGGTGTGGTGGCGTGTGCCCGCCGGTCCGCGCGCCCAGTCCCGGCAGCGCTCGAGGAGGGTGCGCTGGGTGGAGGCGTCGAGCCACCCGGGCACGTGCACGGCCCCGGGTGCCACGGTCACCGGCGGCGACCCGAACAGCGGCTCGTCCATGCCTTCAGGCTAACGCCGGTGTGTTCCGCCGGGCCGGAACGAGCGGCCCGGCGGAACACGGTCAGCGCCGGAAGAGGTCGCGGACGTTGACCACCAGCAGGACCACGACGACGATCCCCACGGGCACGGTGACGGCGATGCGCCAGTCGGCGACGAAGGCGGCCACCACCCCCGCGAGGAGACCGAGGACCACCGCCACGACCGCGATACCGATCAGGTACTGGCGGAACCTGCGGCGGGCGACGGCGTCGATGGCGGCGAAGGCGAGGACGACACCGAACATCGCGTACAGGGTCCACTGTCCGTCGAGCAGGAACAGCGTCAGTGCCAGCGACACCAGCAGAAGCGGGGTGCTCAGAGCCACCCACAGGTACTGGAACCGGTTGTGGCGCTGCTCGCCGGAGGCGTAGGGCGTGTGCGGGGTCTTGAGGTGGCCGGTGGGGTCGGGCACCAGCGGGGTGTCCGAGTCCAGGGCCCGCAGGTGGGACTCGCGCTCGTCGCAGGTCAGGACCTGGCGTTCGTAGAGGCGGGCGTGCTCTTCCTCCATCTCCTCCAGTTTTTCGCCGTACTCGCGGGCGAGCGGCCGGGAGTGCACCTCGCGGGCGAGGACCATCCGTGCGGAGTCGAGGCGGCGCATCTCGTCGCGCCCGCGCACGAGATCGGCGTCCAGTTCTTGGATGGTGCGGTCCAGGTCCTCGATGTGGGCGCGCAGTTGGGCACGGGCGGCCTCCTCGGTGGGGGCCACCTTCTGCAACCCGACCCAGGCCAGGGGATCGGCCCAGGAGCGGCGGACGGTGCCGTCGCGTTCGTAGCGGGGCCCGCTGGGTGCACGCTCGCCGTCGAAGAAGTCGCCGGTGTCGCGTCCCCACAGCCCGCGGTAGCCCCGCACCCAGGGGGTCTCGTCGTCGACGAGGACGGCGTTCCACTCGCGGTCGCCGCCGGGGCCGAGTTTGATGCCGTCGCCGCGGGCGTAGTCGACGAAGGGCACTCCGATGCCGTGGCGGTTGATGGCGCTGTCGGCTCGGAAGAGGCGCTGGGTGAGGCGGCGCCAGGCGCGTACGAGTCCGCGCAGGAACGAGGGATCGACCTGGATGAGGTAGTCGCCGGGCAGCATCTGGTGCGAGTGGGAGCCGGCTCCGACGTAGACACGCGGGTGGAGGCCCTCGCGGTGCAGGTCGGTGTCCTCCCAGCTGCGGCGCAGGTCGTCGCCGTGGTACTCGTGCGAGGAGGCGCCCACCCAGACGGGGCGGGTGGTGCCGTCGGGGTCTTCGGCCAGGTGGACGGTCACACGTTCCCAGTCGGCCTCGTGGTCGTTGACGCCGCCGTAGATGGTGCGCCAGTCGTTCATCGCGTAGAAGAACCAGTACTGCAGGACGATGTAGCCGCCCTCACGGGTGACCCGGCCGTAGTAGTGGGCGCGTCCGTCGTCGAGGCGTTCGCGGTAGCGGGTGACGGCAGCGTAGGTGACACCGCCGGGGACGGTCCCGCGCACGAGCAGGGACAGCTTCATGAGAATGTCGAGGACCCTGCCCAGGACACCGACGGCGACCAGGCGGCCGCTCTTGGGGATGACCGAGCGCGCGATGCCCTTGAAGCGGCGGACCTCCTCACGGAGGGTGTCCTCCTGCACGAACCGCAGGTGCTTGTAGCTGCGCGGCCACTCCTCCTCCGCCCGTGAGAGGCGGTCGAGAGTGAGTTCGCCGGCCGGGACGGCGAGGCGTTCGCGGCCGTTGGGTTCCTCGGTCCAAAGGCTGCAGTTACGGACGTAGGACTCCACGTCGGCGGGGAAGAACAGTTCCCCTTTGGTGTACACGAGCACCGGTTCATGGGCGCGCAGGAGTTCGAGGTCAGTTGGGGACGGCATGATCGCACCAAGCTAGTACATGCGGATGTGGACGCGTGATCAGTAACGGCGCGGGGGCTCGGCGAGTTCCCGCGCCGGCAAGCAGTTGCCGAGTACTCAGACCGGTGCCACTCTGGCATCACGTGAAGCGGAGGGGGTTCCATGCGGGAGGACGAGGCACGCCGGGCCCTGGATCGGGCGAACGCGCTGGGCGACCGGGTGCGCGGGGGCGGACGGTGGTTGGCCCTCTACTGCGCGGTCTTCGGTGTGGGGACCCTGAGTGTGGTCCTGACCACGGGCATGGCCTCGCACGGTCCGCTGCGTACCGCGGTCATGGCCGTGTTCGGGCTCATGGTGCTGGTTCTGGTGGTGTGGGCAGCGACGCGTCCGGTGAGCCCCCGGCGGTTCGGGTGGCTGCACACGGCGATGATCCTGGGGTGGGCGGTGCTGTACTCCGTGGCGCTCCTGGTGGGCCGGAATTTCTTCCCCGGCGAGCCGGCCTGGTGGGTACCGATGGCCGTTGCCACCGCGCTGCCGCCGTGGGCGCTGACGGTGTACACGCTGCGCACGGCCGGGAGGCAGCGGTGAGGCACCCGCGTTCGCGCTTGGACGAGACCATCCACTCCCCCGTCCGGTTCTCGGTGATGGCGGCGTTGGCCGCCGCCGACCAGGCCGAGTTCCGGTTCGTGCGCGATGCGGTGGAGGTCTCGGACTCGGCGTTGTCCAAGCAGGTCTCGGTGTTGGAGAACGCCGGTTACGTGAAGGTCGGCAAGTTCGCGGTGGGCCGGCGCACCCGTACTTCGCTGAGCCTGACGTCCGAGGGCCGGGCCGCTTTCCAGGCGCATGTGCGGGCTCTGAGGGAGATCGCCGAGGGGACCGGAGCGGCGGCCCCCGACGACGCTTAGCCGGCGAGGCCTCGCCCCCGTCAGCCTCTGGACAGTACCTGGCCGGAGGGCGGAACGGACTCGGACGCAGTCACGGGTGTGTGCGGGTGCCCGTCCGCACCGTCGGAGGGGCGGGCCCCGGGGGCGCTGCCCTCCGGCCCCGGTCCGGCACCGGTGTCTCGGCGCCGGACCGCACGGCGCACGGCTGGGCGGCGCACGGCTGGGCGGCGCACGGCTGGGCGGTCGGAACGGTCACCGCGTGCGGCTCCGATCCCGGCGATCACGACCAGGGCCATACCGAGGACCTGGACGGCGACCGGGGTCTGGCCGATGAGGAGCATGCCCATGAGCAGGGCGACGGCCGGTTCGAGGCTGGAGAAGGTGCTGAAGGCCGTGCGGCTCATGCGCTGCAGGGCGACCATCTCCAGCAGGAACGGGAGCATCGGGAACAGCAGCGCGATGAGCAGGGTGAGAGCGATCAGCTGCGGGTTCGGGTCCATGACCGCTCCCGGTGCACCCAGGGGCGCGGTGACCGCGGCGCCGACGACCATCGACAGCGCCAGGCCGTGCACGGCGCCGAACCCGGCGCCCACCCGCTGGGTCAGGACGATGTAGCCGACCACGCACAGGGCGCCGGCGAGGGCGAAACCGATGCCGGCCAGGTCGAGCTCGCCCTGCCAGGGGCGGGTGAGGCAGAGGACCCCGGCCACTGCGGCGACGATCCAGACGAGTTCGCGCCGGCGCCGCATGGCCAGGACGGCGACCACGAGGGTGCCGAGGAACTCGATGGAGGTGGCGGTGCCGAGTTCGATGCGCGCCGTCGCCTCGGAGTAGAAGAGCATCATCCCCGCGCTCGCTGTGCCCAGGATCACCACGGAACCGAGCTCACGCGGGCTCGCCGCACGCACCGCGCGCCACAGGGACGGGCCGCCGAGGGCCACCAGGAGCAGGGCGGCCCAAGTCAGTCGCATCCAGGTGACGGTCGCGGGGGCGGCGGCCTCGAAGGCGTGCACGGTCATCGCGCTGCCGGTGTGCAGGGCGAACATGCCGATGAGCAGCATGAGGGGCGCCGGCACCCCGAATCGGGCACGGCTCAGCGAGGGAAGGGAGGAGAGGATCACCCGACCATTGCATCCACGCCCTCCGTTTCTGTCCAGGGAGCTGTGGTTGATGGACCGTGTAGTTTCAGTGGATGGATTTCACACGGCTGCGCCTGCTGGTCGAACTCGGGCGTCTGGGCACGATGGCGGCGGTGTCCGAGGTCACAGGGATGAGCACGTCGGCGGTGTCCAAACACTTCGCCGTGCTCGAGCGTGAGACGGGGGTCCCGTTGATCGCCCCGGACGGCCGGCGGGTGCGGCTGACCCCGGCGGGGCGGCGCCTGGCCGAACACGCGGTGGGGATCCTGGCGCGGGTGGAGGCCGCACGGGCCGAGTTCGAGGGTGAGGGCGAACCTGAGGGCCGCGTCCACCTGGTCATGTACACCAGCGCGGCACCCCTGGTGTTGCCCGCGGTGCGGCGTCTGCGCGAGGACCATCCCGGCATCGAGGTCGATCTGACCGAGTACGAGTCGGAGCAGGCCCTGGACCTGCTGCAGGAGGGCGGCGCCGACCTCGGGGTGGTGTACCAGTACAGCCTGCTCCCCCGAATTTTCCCGGAGACCCTGACGGTGCGCCCGATCGGCACGGAGGAGCTGTTGTTGTCCCAACCCTCGGCGGGCGCCGACAGCCGCACGCTCACGCGGCGGCGCCTGCGCGAGCACGCGGACGCGTCCTGGATCGCGAGTCCGTTCCGGCGTGATGAGGACGCTCTGGTGCAGCGGATGTGCGCCGATGCCGGGTTCACCCCGCGCCTGGTGCACCGCATCGACAACTTGGCCCTGATCGAGGACCTGGTGGCGGCCGGGTTGGCGGTGGCGGTGGTGCCGCGGTTGGCGGCCACGACCCGGCGCGGTGTGGCACACGCGCCGGTGGGTGAGCTGGGCGGTGTGCGCCAGATCTATCTGGCCGGGCGTACCGGCGGCTGGGCGTGGAAACCGATCCGGGTGACCGCCCGTTACCTGCACGAGTCGGCCCGCTCCGTGTTGGAGGACGTTCCTGATCTGCCCTGGGAGGGCTGAGGTCAGCCGGCGACGGCGAAGGGGCCCACGGAGGGCACGGGGACCTTGCTGGCGGCCTCGCGCACGGCGGTGATCAGGGGCTCGGCTCCGGCCCCGGCGCGGGTGAGGGCGACGATGTGGCGGCGCGCGGTCTCGCCCACCCCTCGCACGACCACGTTCGGCGGGTTGTGTCCGGTCCAGGCCAGGCGGGGCATGAGGGCGATGCCCAGGCCCGCGCGCACGAGGGCGAAGACGGCGCTGAAGTCGTCGACGGTGTGGGCCACACGCGGTTGGAACCCGGCCTGGCTGGTCGCACCGGTGACGCAGGAGTGCCAGGCGGTGCCGGGGGCGGACATGATCCAGTCCTCCCCGGCCAGGTCCTCGGCCAGGTGCAGGTCGGTGCGGGTGGCGAGGGGATGCTGGTAGGGCAGGATCGCGTCGAAGAGCTCCACCATGACCGGCTCGGTCCGGAACTCGGGGTCACCGGCCGGGGGCATGTGGGAGGTGGACATGGTGAGGGCGATGTCGAGGCGTCCGTCGCGGACCATCTCGGTGCTCGCCTCGGGTTCGGCCTGCACGACCTCGAAGCTCCAGCCGGGGTGGCTCTCGCGCAGGCGCGCCAGGGCGGGGGCGATCAGATCGCTGATGCCGGTGGAGAAGGCACCCACTCGTACGACACCGCGGTCGCCTGCGGAGTAGGCGTGCAGGTCTGCGGTGGCGCGTTCCATCTCGGCGAAGATGACGTGGGCCCGTTCCAACAGGACCCGTCCGGCACCGGTGAGCAGGAAGCGGCGGTCATGGCGTTCGACGAGGGCGACGCCGGCCTCCTTGGCGAGGGAAGCGAGTTGTTGGGACACCGCCGACGGTGTGACGCGGAGTGCCTCTGCTGTTCCAGCGACGGTGCGGTGCTGGTCGAGGGCTTGGAGGAGCTGCAACCGCCGAAGGTCGATCATGCTCTCCAACTTAGGACAGAACATGCAGGTTTCGGCGTACTTTCGGCCGTGTTGAGTGGTTTCGGGGCGTGATCCGGTACACACTGGAACACAGAGGGTCACCGCGATCGAACCCTCCGACGCCACCCCTCCGCCAGCCAGAAGGAAAGAACCAGACTTCTTTCATTACAGAGATCTCTTGCGCGAGTTTTCTCATGTTGCACCTACAGGGGCGCAGGCCCGCACGTACAGTCAGAGGCACAGCTCAACCACCGGGCACTCGGGACCTCGGACCCCGGATGCCGCCACCTCACGCTGCTGGAACGGGTGAGAAGAAAATGCAAACTTCGCTGATGACCAAACCTCGGCCGTCCGACCTGGGTGTCCTCGGTTTCCGGTACCTGGGCTCCCACGAGGTGGAAGAACTCGCGGACCTGTGGGGCGCGCTCCACCAGCGGCACACCGTGACCGCCCCGCACCTGCAGGAGATCATCGGCACGATGAGCCTGGAGGAGTCCTGGCGGCGCCGCCGCGCCCAGTACCTGCAGTGGCTGCGCGACCCCGGCACCATGGCCATCCTCGCCGAGCACGACGGCGACCTGGCCGGCTACGCGATGGTCACCATCCGCGACAACGCCCTCGGCAGTTGGGACCGCGGCGACCGGGTGGCCGTCGTCCAGACCTTCGCCATCGACCCGGAGTACACCGGCACCGGTGTGGGTTCCAAGCTCCTGGAAGAGATGCGGAACCAGCTCGGCTCGTCGGGCGTCCGCGACATCGAGTTCTCGGCGCTGGCCACCTCCTCCGAGGACATCGGATTCCTCGAGGAGGAGGGGTTCCAGCCCCTCACGACCACCATGGTCTGTCGCGTGGGCGGGCTCGGCGCCCACGACTGAAGCGGGTGCACGACCGCATCGGCGACAACGGTTGAGCGAGCCCCCGGCCCCTCGGGTCGGGGGCTCCCCCGTGGTGGGGCCCGACACACCCGGGCACACCGGCGCGGTGAGGCGCTACCCTCTGCCCCGTGGCCTCCTCCGATTCCAACACCTGCACCTTCCCCGGATGCGACCGCCCCGTCCCCCGGTCCTCCTCCCCCGGGCGCCCGCCCCAGTACTGCGAACTGCCTGAGCACACCCGGTGGCGTGCTTGGAAGGAGCGCCAGCGCCAGGCACAGGAGGCCGAACGCGCGAGCGCCGAGCACACCGGGGAGAGCGAGCAGGGCACGGCACCGCCCTCCCCCGGCGCCGCTCCCGCCGGCGGCCGGGGTGAGCCGGTCACCGCGGCACGGTTGCGCGCCGACGACCTGCTCACCCGTTTCGCGGTACAGAGCGAACAGCTGGAGGCCACCCTGAGTTCGGCCACCGAGGCGTTCGCCACCATGACCGACCCGGGCGCCGCAGAGGCCCAGGTCGAGGCAGCCCGTGTCGAGGGCGCCCGGCAGGTCGCCGAGGCCGACGCAGCCCGTCTGGAGGCGGAGAACCGGCGCAGGGAGGCCGAAACGGCCCGGCGCAGCGCCGAGAAGGCCGCCGCTGCCGCGGTCGAGGCCACCCAGGAGGCCGAACGTATGGCTCAGGAGGCCATCGACCGCCGTGACGGCGCCGAGGCCGAACGCGACCGGTACGCTCGGGAACACCAACGGGCCGTGACCGAACGCGATGCGGCCGTGGCCGAGGCCAACGCGGGTCTGGCCGCCGCCGAACGGCGCCTGGCCGAGCAGAACGAGCGCGCCCGGGCGGAGTTGGCTCACGAGCGTTCGGAGTCAGAACGCCGCTCGGCCCTGGCTCGCGAGGAGATCGCGCAGCTGCGCCGTGAACGCGACGAGCACGCCCGACGTGCCGACGAGGCCGAACGGTCCGAGCATCAGGCCCGGGATCGGAGCGAGCGTGCCGAGGAGCGCACACGGACCGCCGAGCAGACCCTGGACGGGGAACGCACCCGCCTGGGCGCCGAGCTGGAGCGCACCCGTGACCAGCGCGAGAGTGAGGCCGCGGCAGCCGCGGCCGAGCGTGAGCGGCTCATGGCCGAGGTCGGCCGGCTCACCGGTGAGCGCGACCGTCTGGCCGGAGAGCTCGACAAACAGCGCCACAACGCCGAGGTCACGCTGTCCGAGTCCCGGGAAGCGGCCGCGGCCCGGTTGTCGGTCCTGCAGCAGGAACGCGACCATGCGGTGGAACGGGCCGAGCGGGCCGAGGCCGAACGCGGTGGCGCACGCGCGCACACCGACGAGGACACCAACCACCAGGAGCGATGAGCACCGATCGTCCCCCGCGGGGACCGATCTCTAGGATGGAGACCGTGCGAGATCTGGGAACCACTGGCAACACCGGCCCCATGGACCTGGGGGGTTCCCAGGACGAGGGCCCCAAACGTGTGGAGGTGGCCGAACGACCCCGCCACAGGGTCGACCTGAAGGCGCTCTTCGGGATGGAGCCCGGGACCCCCTGGGCGTGGGCCACCGCGGTGCGGGCCGCCGTCGCGATGATCGCCTCCTTCAGCCTGGTCGCGTTGCTGATCGACCCCCGCCTGGCCACCCTCGCGGCCCTGGGCTCGATGAGCGTCCTGTACGAGAGGAAGACCCCCTACGCCTACCGGTCGGCCGCGCTGGCCCTCGTGGGGCTCGGGTTCGTGGCTGCGGTGACCCTCGGGTCGCTGTCCTCGGCGTTCTCACCATGGGCGGCGGTCTTCGCCATCGGGCTGACCGCGGGGCTGGCGACGTGGTTGTGTGCCGCCTGGCGGGTGGACAAACCGGGGCCGATCTTCTTCGTCCTGGTGAGCACCATCTCCACGATCGTCCCGGGCGGACCGGCCGACGTGCCCCTGCACGCGGGGGTGGCCACCCTGGGTGCGGCCGTGGGCTGGTGTGTGTCGATGTCGGGGGCCGTGCGGGCCCGGCACCCCGAGTACAAGGCGGTCTCGGAGGCCTTCCGCCAGCTGGGCGAGCTCCTGCGGGCGGTGGGCTCCCCCGACCTGGATCACGCCCAGCACCGGGCCTCGGTCGCGGTGGCCGAGGCCTGGCGGATCGTGCTGCTGGCACAGACCCGCGGCTACCGGGGCACCCCCGAGGCGGCCCGGCTCCGGTCGCTGCTGCGTTGGGTCTCCGACATCCACCTGGCGACCTCGCAGGTGTGCATGGCCCGCAACGAACCGTTGCCGGACGCGGCCGCCGACTTCGCCGACCGCATGATCGCAGCCGTGGCCGAACCCTCGCTGTCCCCCGACCCGGCCGATCTGGACGAACTGCGGCGCGGTCTGCGCCCCCGGGCCCTGGAGGCCCGGGTCTACAACCTGCTGGGCCGCGCCGCGGTGGCGGCCCGGCGTACCCCCGACGAGGCCGACCGGGAGGACGAACGCGGCAGCCGCCTGCACGACGAACGTTATCCGGCCCTGTGGGGGGCGTTGCGCTCCAGCCTGACGAAACAGTCGCTGATCCTGCCGACCGCGCTGCGCATGTGGATCACCGTGACCCTGGCCGGTGTGCTGGGTCTGTGGATCGGTCTGGACCACTACTACTGGGTGGCGCTGACCACCACCTCGGTGCTGCAGGGCGGCAACGTCGTGCTGACCCTGAACCGGTCGTTGCAGCGTTCGCTCGGCACGATGCTGGGTGTGCTCGTCGGCGCGCTCCTGCTCACCCAGGAACTTCCGCTGGCCGCGGTCGTGGTCCTCGCGGGCCTCTTCCAGGGGCTGACCCAGCTGGTGGTGGGGCGCAACTTCTTCTACGGGTCGGTCACGCTGACCCCGATGGCGCTGCTGCTGGCCTACACAGCGGTGCCCTACCCCATCGAACAACTCGCGCAGTCGCGCATCATCGACACCGTGGTCGGCTCGCTCCTGGGCCTGGCGGGGGCGCTGCTGTTGTGGCGGCGCACCTCGGCCACCCGGTTGCCGCAGACGATCACCAAGGTGCTGGAGACCGCGCGCCCGTGTGTGGTGGAGATGCTCGACCAGGACGTGCACATGTCATCGCAACGCCGCTACGAACTGCGCCGGGACATGCGGGCGGCGCTGGTGAGCCTGCGCGGTGTCTACAACAGCGCCGTGGGTGACCTGCCCCGGGCCCGTGCCACCCGCCCGTTGTGGCCGGTGGTGGTGGCCACTCAGCGCACCGGGTATCTGGCGCTGTCGGCTCTGCAGTTGGAGAACCCCGAACCGGTCGGCACGATCACGCTGCAACGGGTGGACCTGGCCTTCAGGGAGCTGATCGCCTCTATGGAGGAACGGCGTACCCCCCGGATGGGGGCTCTGCCGCGTCTGCCCGCCTACCCGCGGATCAACATGGAACTGCGGGCACTCTCCAGCGCGATGACCACGGCCGTGGCCCAGGATGAGCGGGCCGCGCAGAAGGAAGCCGAACGCCGGGCCCAACGCGAACGGCGCCGCGCCCAGAAGGACGTCGACGCCGATCTGTGAGTCCGCGCCCCGCCCGGGGCGGTCGCGGACCTCAGCCGACGACGGCGAAGGCGCGCACGGGGAAGGCCGCCATCCCGCGCACCTTGACGGGGACCGCGTGGAAACGGAATCCGTCGGTGGGCAGGCGGTCGAGCAGGCACAGGTGGCGCACGACCGGCACACCCGCCGAGAGCAGGAACCCCAGGGCGGGCCGGGCACCCTCGGCGGCGGGCGCGGTGCGGTCCACACCGGCGGCATCGATGCCCACGAGCGCGGCACCGCCCTCGACCAGGAGCTTGGCGGCGGCCTCCTCCAGGTAGGGGTGATCGGGGTCGTTGTAGCCGTCGGTGCGCCAGTGGCGGTCCCATCCGGTGCGCAGCAGGACCGCGCGGTCACGCACGTCCAGGCCCTGCAGGAGGCGGGTGTCGATCGGATGGCGGCCGGTGGCGTCCACGACGAGCCCGGGCAGGTCGGCCACACGTGCCAGGTCGAGGTCGGCCAGGTCGGCGCCGTCGCGGTAGCGGTGGGCGGGCATCTCGACGTAGGTCCCGGTGGCTCCGGCGAGGCTGACACGGCCGCCGGTGCCGCCGGCACCGAGCATGGGGTCGGTGCCGACCGAGCCCTCTTCGACGGCGGGGGCGGGGAGGCCGGGGCTGGTGGTCATCCCGTCGGTGATCTGGTGGCTGACGTCGACGAGTGTGGGCATGGCTGTCTTCCCCGTTTCACGAGCGCGGACCAAAGGTCTAGACCACCACCCTAAGGGTGTGTCCTCCGTCACGGGAGGTCTTGGGCACATCGATTCGTCAGGGCCTGTGACCCGAAGAGCCGGGCACGCAGCGATAGGATTCGGAACGGCCGGTGCCGGTTCCGGCCCTGCCCCCTCCCCACCACACAGAACGAGAAGGGTCGGTCTCATCGTGTCACTGTACGGAGCGGCCAAGTTCGTCGTCGCCCCCCTGAGCCGGGTCGCGTGGCCCCAGCGGGTGGAGGGCGTGCACCACGTTCCCGCGGACGGTCCGGTGATCCTGGCGTCCAACCATCTGGCCCTGATCGACCCGATCTTCGTCGGCACGGTCTGCCCCCGTCCTGTGCGTTTCATCGCCAAGCAGGAGCTGTTCGACGAGAGCACCCTGCCGCGCAAGGCGCTCTCGCGTCTGCTGCGCGCCCTCGGCCCGCTCTCGGTGGACCGCCGCCCCGGACAGAGCGCCCAAGAGGCCATGAACAACAGCGTGGAGGTCATCAAAGGCGGGGAGGTCTTCGGGATCTTCCCGGAGGGCACCCGCTCCCCCGACGGGCGTCTGCACAAGGGCCAGACCGGCCTTGCGTGGTTGGCGCTGACGACGGGCGCCCCCGTGGTGCCGATGGCGCTGTCCGGCACCGGGCGGATCCTGCCTCCCGGGCGCAAGGTCCCCTCGTTCAACCGGGTCGGTGTGCAGTTCGGCCCGCCCGTGGACCTGTCGCCCTGGTCGGGGCAGGCGCACCGGGCGCGCCCCCGGCGGGAGGCGACCGACGCGATCATGGCGGCGATCGCCAAGCTCTCCGGACAGGAACAGGTCCCGCGCTTCGCCGCCTCGGTCAAGGCCGAGCTCGAGCGCGGTCGGCAGTGACTTTCCCCATAGTCGCAAGAGGACTGATCACGCGCTGACCGCGTGTTGACCCGTGATCGAGGCCCTTCATCACCACCCCCGAGGGGCTTCGAACCCGCGGTGAGCAGGCTTTTCCCGTCGAAGCGGGGGCGACCCCGCCCGGGAGGGCCTCGCACGGGAACAGTATTTCCTACCTTTATAGTAGGCTTTCCGGCGCGTGATACCAGGTAGATTAGGCAAGCCTTACCTTTCGATGGCGTCCACTCTGGCGCGAAGACTTTGGAGCTGTGCGATGACGCGACCCCTGCGAGTGGGAATCGTTGGCGCAGGACCGGCCGGCATCTACGCCGCCGACCTGCTCACCAAGGACGAGACCCTGTCCGCGTGCGGCACGTCCGTCAGCATCGACATCCTCGACAAGATGCCCTCCCCCTACGGCCTGGTCCGTTACGGCGTCGCACCCGACCACCCGAGGATCAAGCAGATCCAAGGTGCTCTGCACAAGATCCTCGACAAACCCGAGATCACCTTCTACGGCAACGTCGAGTACGGCGTGGACCTCAAGCTCGAGGACCTGCACCGTCACTACGACGCCGTCATTTTCGCCACCGGCAGCGATCGGGACCGGCCCCTGGACGTGCCCGGTTCCGACCTGCCCGGCAGCCACGGCGCCGCCGACTTCGTCTTCTGGTACGACTCCCACCCCGACGTCTCCCCGTCCTGGCACGTGGAGGGCACCAGCGTCGCCGTGATCGGTGCCGGCAACGTCGCCGTCGACGTGGCCCGCATCCTGGCCAAGGACGCGGACGACCTGCTGCAGACCGACATCACCGACAACGTCTACGAAGGGCTGCGCGCCAAGCAGGTCACCGACGTTCACGTGTTCGCCCGCCGCGGCATCGCCCAGTGCAAGGCCACCCCGATGGAACTGCGCGAGCTCGACAAGCAGCCCGGCGTCGAAGTCATCGTCTACCCGGAGGACTTCGACCTGGACGAGGGCAGCCTGCAGGCCTGCGAAGAGTCCAACCAGGTCAAGACCAACGTCAAGGTGCTGCAGGACTGGGCGATCCGCGATGAGCGCGGAGACGCCAAGCGTCTGCACCTGCACTTCCTGCACAGCCCCGTGGAGATCCTCGGCGAGGACCGTGTGACCGGACTGCGCACCGAGCGCACCGAGCTGACCGGCGACGGCAACGTCAAGGGCACCGGGGAGTTCATCGACCACGAGGTCCAGGCGGTCTACCGCGCCATCGGCTACCTCGGATCCCCGCTGGCCGGGCTGCCCTTCGACGAGTCCCGCGGCGTGGTTCCCAACGAAGCGGGCCGGGTCCTGGACCTGGACGATCAGCCGGTCGAGGGGGTCTACGCCACCGGGTGGATCAAGCGCGGCCCCGTGGGCCTGATCGGCCACACCAAGGGCGACGCCCTGGAGACCGTCACCAATCTGGTCGCCGACCGCGGCTCCCTGGCCCCGGCGCCGGAACCGGAGACGGGATCCTTCCGCGACCTGCTGCGTGAGCGCGGCGTGGAGTACACCACGTGGGAGGGCTGGCAGCGCATCGAGGCCCGCGAGGAGGAGCTCGGTGCCGAGCGCGGCCGCAAGCGCCTCAAGATGCTCACCCGCGACGAACTGAACGGGGCCGCCCTGCAGTCCTAGGCCCTTCGGCCTCCCGGTCGCCCCGACCGAACCAAGCCCTGTCGGGCTTCCCGGCCGGTCCCGCGCCCCTCTGCGGGACCGGCCCCTTTTCACCCCGCGGAATCGGTGACATAGCGCATTCCGATCACTTGGAAATGCCGGAACAACGGGCGGTCGACATGAGTTAGAGTCACTGTTGGTCGGCGTGGTAGCAAGTGTCCCCCGGGCCTCAACTATTGCCTTCGCGGAATACCGCGTCCGGCCCCTCCTCCCGGGAGGGTGACCGTACGGTCCGGAGCCCCGTTGTGCCCTGCGCCGAGAGGCGACCGCCACGTCGGCCATCAACCTTGTGCCCCGCCCCCGCCTCCGGTGGGAGCGGGGCATCGTGGTTATCCAGGAGCACTGAACGAAGGACGGTCAGGCGTGGACGAACGGCCCCCCCGGCAGCCGGATTCCTCCGAGCCGCCCGAGGACTCCGCGGACACGGGCGCCGAGGCGCGCCCACCGAATCCGTACCGGATCCCTCAGCGGCCGCCGGAGAGCGAGCGCGAGGAAACGGGCGGTTTCAGCTACGAGCACCCCGCGCAGAAGGATGAGGATCCNACCCCGCCACGGACGCGTGGGACAACCCCTTCCGCAGCGGTGCCGCCGGCGGGTCCGAGAGCGGACCCGACACCCCGTGGGGTGCCCCCGTCCCCGGTGACGGCTCTTCCACCGCCACGAGTTCCGCCGAGGGCCCGGGCTCCGGGAACAGCTGGGACACCAGGACCCCGTGGGGCGCGCCCGTGCCGGACGAGGAGCCCCGTACTTCCGCCTTCGGTTCCGTCGGTGCACCCGAGGAGGCCCCGGGTTCGGAGGAGGACCGAGGGGATGCCTCCGGCGAGCACGACGCCGATGGCACGTGGGCGACCCCCGTCTCCGACGCCTCCCGGAGCACGGACCTTCCCGGGCCCGACAGCAGCTGGGGCGCCGACACGCGCGAGGACCGCAGCACCGGTGACGCATGGGACTTTCAGGGCGCGAGCGAGAGCTGGGGCGCCGGCGCCATGGGTGAGCCCCATGGCACGAGCCGCCCCTGGGCCTCGCCCGAGAGCCCCGATCGGCGCTACGACACCGGTGCCTCCGCCTGGGACCCCACCGGTCGGGCCGGTGACGACACCGGCCACTCCTGGGACGCAGGCACAGACACCGGCAGCACGTGGGACGACACGTGGAGCTCCGATCCCAGCAGCCACGACGCCTGGGGCACGGGCACCACGGGTGGTCCCCGTGGCACGGGCGAGGCATGGAGCGCCGACAGCGCCACAGGTTCCGGCCCGTACGAGGAGCATGGTCCCCGTGACACCTGGGGCACCTCCGGCGCCGAGCACGACGCCTGGGGCACCGGATCCGGGGACTCCTGGGGCTCCCCCTCCGGCGACGCGTGGGCAACACCCGCGTCCGAGGTCCCGCTGGGCGCAGACGCCCCCGGCCGGGGTCCCACCGCTGACGAGGACCAGTACTCCGGCTGGGGCACACCGTCCGGCGCGACCGGCGCCTGGGACCCCTCCGAGAGCTCCGGCGCACACGGCAGCGCCGCCCACACCCGGGGCCCGGAGCCCGGCGGCCACGACGCCTGGGGCACGGGTGCCGCCGACGCGGGCCACACCTGGGGTTCCGGGGCGCGCGACGAGCCTGGTGCCGCTGATACGTGGGGCGGTCCCGCACACGGAACCCACGATGCCTGGAACACCGGCCGCTCCTACGGCGAGGGCGGCGACGCCTGGGGCCGTCCCGGCCCTGAGGACCCGGGTCCCGGCACGGCCGCGTTCGGCTCGGTCGGCCACCCCGACGACGAGTACCAGTACGGAGCCGCGCACGGCGGCGGCTGGGGCGCCTGGGAGAACGAGAACGACGACGACCGGGGCTCCGGTCCGAACACCGCTTGGGAAACAGGCGCGGTGGGCGCCGCCGCATGGGGGACCTCCCCCTACGGCGAGAGCGGTGGCACCGGGTTCTACGGTGACGCCCACAGCGCAGACCCGGGCTGGGACGATCCCTACCGCGGCCGGCCCGCCTATCAGGGCGACACCCCCTATCCGGGCGATCCGGTCCAGCCCCCTGCCTCCGAGGGGGATGAGTACCTGTACGGCGGATCCCACAGCGGCGGTCACGACGGTTACGACGGATATGACGACCACGACGCCGACCACGGCGCGGCCCCGGACCCGGACGGCAAGCCCCGCGGCAAGTCCCGCAAGGGCCTGATCATCGGTGCATCGAGCGTGCTCGTGCTCGCATTGGTCGGCGGCGCCATCGGCTGGTACGTGTGGCAGATGCCCGAGCCCGAGGAAGCCACGGCCGCCTTCGCCTCGAGCTGGCAGGCCCAGGACTACGAGGCCCTGGCCCAAACCACCAGGGGCGACGACGCCGCCGAGATCCTCGGAGGTATCGACGCCGGGCTCGGTGTGGACTCCATCGACGTCGACGTCGGTCAGCCCTCCGTGGAGAGGGGCGAGGGCAGCGCCTCCTACGAGGTGACGGTCTCGCTGACCAACGCCGACGACTGGGGTTGGGAGGGGGAGCTCCCGCTGCTGCGCGAGGAGGGCCAATGGTGGATCGACTTCTCCCCCGAGGTCGCCTACCCCGGCCTGGGTGAGGGCGAGGTCCTGGCACGCACCGCGGTGTGGGGCGAACGCGGCCACATCCTGGCCGCCGACGGCTCCCGCCTGGACACCCCGGAGTCCTCGGGCTCACTGCAGATGATCACGGGTTCGCTGGGCGAGGCCGACGAGGACGACATCGAGCGGCTCGGCCCGGCCTACGACGTGGGCGACACCATCGGTGTGGACGGCCTGCAGAGGACCCACGAGGAACACCTGGCCGGTGAGGCGGCGACCACGATCGTGATGGTCGACGCCGAGGAGGCTCAGGACGAGGGTTCGGTGGAGGCCACCGAGGAGAACACCGTGGCGACCCTCGACGGCTCCGACGGCGAGGACATCACCACCAGCATCGACCCGAACGTGCAGAGCATCGCGGCGAGCGCGATCATGGCAGCCGACGACCCTGCGGGCATGGTGGCGTTGCGCCCGTCCTCGGGCGAGATCCTCGCTGCTGTGAACGTGCCCGGCGGGTTCAACCGTGCTTTCGAGGGCCAGTACCCGCCCGGTTCGGCGTTCAAGATCGTCAGTTACAGCGCGCTGCTCGACAGCGGCATGTCCACGGACGCGACGATGGACTGTCCCGAGGAGTACGACCTGGGCGGCTGGCCCTTCCGTAACGCCGGTCAGGCCGAGTACGGGGCGCAGTCGATGACCGAGGCGTTCGCGACCTCCTGCAACACCTCTCTCGTATCGGAGCTGGGAGACCGGGTCAGCGGCCAGCAGCTGCAGGCCAGCGCCGAGCAGTTCGGGATGACCCAGCCGCTGGACATCGGTGTGACCACGCATGAGCCGCTCTTTCCCCCCGTGGACAGTGCCACGATGCTGGGTTCGCAGGGCATCGGTCAGGGCCAGATCCTGACCTCGCCGCTGCACATGGCCACACTCCCGGCCGCGATCGCCGACGGTTCCTGGCGCCACCCGGTCCTGGTGAACGAGCCCGCACCCGCCGACCTTCCCGAGCCGACTCAGATCGCCAACGCCGAAGCCATCCGGCCGATGATGCGTGCGGTGGTCACCGACGGGACGGCCGAGGCGCTCAACTTCCAGGGTGAGGTCTTCGGCAAGACCGGTACGGCCGAGTTCGGCACCGCCGAGGACGCCGACGAGGACGACGAGCTGCCCAGCCACGCGTGGATGGTCGGTTACAAGGGCGATGTCGCCTTCGCCGTGGTCGTCGACGGTGGTGGCGGCGGTTCATCGGTGGCGGGCCCGCTGGCCGAGAGCTTTGCCAACGGACTGCGATAAGCCACAAAAACGGACGGAAGGCGCGCTTCCTCCACTACCAAGTTCCTCTCGGCACAAGTTCACTCCTCCCCGATGCGGGTCAATACTCAATACAGCACAGTCAATTTTCTCTTGTGCAATCAACTGAACACGAAGAGTTACGATTCGCTGGTGCAGGGCATGAGAGGAGTGGCTCGGAAACAGGCCTCTCGCCGCGGGCGGGCGGTTCGGTCGAGCCGGAAGAGCGTATCCGTGTCGAGAGGACACCCTGAATGAACCGTAAGACCCTGACCAGCATCGCCGTCGCGGCTGTCGCAGCCCCTGCCCTGGCCCTGGGCGGCCCGGCCGTGGCAATGGCGGACAGCTTCTACGCCACCGGTGGCGAGCACGCCGGACCGAAGGGCGCCCACCAGTGGGGCATCGTCTCCGCCACCCAGAGCCCGGACTTCGGGCACGGCGGCAAGGGCAAGGACCACCACCACGGTGACCATGGCCACGGCGGCTTCGGCAGCATCTACGCCGACGGTTACACCTACGCCGGTCCGGGGGGCGCAGGCCAGGGCGGCACTGTGAGTGGTACTCACCACTGAGGTGAGCACCCGGCGTCGGGCGCGGTGGTGCGTGCACCACCGCGCCCGACCGCTTTCACCAGCCGTTTCACCACTGGCCCGAGAAGAGGAACACATGGGGCACACATGTCGGAGCCTGGCCGTGGCCGTGGTCACCGCCGGGTGCACCTTGGGAACTCCCGCCCTCGCTCTGGCCGGGTCGGGCTTCGCCACCAGTGGCTCCCACGCCGGGCCGGACGGGGCCTGGCAGGAGAGGACCCGGAGCAGCGCGGGCTGATCCTCCTACCGTTCTTCGGGGCACCCACGCCGAAGGGCCGTCCGACGCCGACTCGGACGGCCCTCGTTTTCCCCCTGCCCCCGTGACCGGGACAGGGGGTCAGGGTCCGGGTGCCGGCACCCTCTCCCCCGCGGGTTCCTCGGCCGGAACGCTCTCCCCCGTGCCCGGGACGTTCTCACTGGCTGGTTCCGGCTGCGGAGTCCCCGGCGTGAGCAGGAACAACAGGACCAACAGGCCCGCGGTGACAGCTGCGATCACCGCGCACGCCGCCCAGGGTTTCCAACTGCCCAGACCTGGTTCGGCCGGCTCGTCCGGGTCCTCGGCCGTAAAAGAATCGAGTCGATCCGCAAGATCGGGCGCTTCTTCGTCAAGCTGCCGTTCGATCTCCGCGAGGATCCGCCGTTCATGTTCTCTCAGGGACATGGCACCCTCCTCAGCCGCTGGGGGACTGACCGCCGTCTCCGGGTTCTTACGAGTCTCCCCAGGCCACGCCGCGAATATCCCGGTATCGTCAGGTTTTCCCGGCAGGGTCCACCGAAACCCACGGGCACGTGCACACATGCCGTTCAGGTGCCGTAACTCTCGACCTCGGCTGCCTTGACCCCGGCCCAGACCGTCTTCCCGCGTACCAGACCGAGTTCGGCCACGGCGGCGGGGCTGACGTCGGCGGCGAGATCGGGCGGCCCGGCCAGGTGGACCCGGACCTGGTCGCCGAAGCGTTCCACCCCGTCCACATACACCCGCCACACGTTGCGGGGGCTGCCGTGGGGCGGCTCGGCGTACAGGGCCACGGCGCGGGGCGGGAAAGCCACCAGCGCGGGCCCGGAGGCCGGCTCGGGCAGCCGTACTGTCGCCGCTTTCCCCTCTGCCCCGGCCTCCAGGGTGACCGTGGTGCCCTCCGCGTTCCCCCGGAAGAGGTTGAGGCCCACGAGTCGGGCCACGTAGGGGGTCCGGGGCCGGCGGGCCACCTCTGCGGGGGTGCCCTGCTCCCCCCCCCCGCCGTGTTCGATCACCGCGATCCGGTCGGCGAGCACCATGGCGTCCAGGGGATCGTGGGTGACCAGGACGGTGGCCCCGTCGAACTCCTCCAACCAGTGGCGCAGGCGGGCCCTGACCTCGACCCGGGTACTGGCGTCCAGGGCCGCCATGGGTTCGTCGAGCAGCAGCAGACGCGGCTGGACGGCCAGGGCACGAGCCAGGGCGACCCGCTGGGCCTGCCCGCCGGAGAGGCTCCCGGGGCGGGCGCCCGCGTGCTCGACCAGGCCCATGCGCTCCAGCAGGGACCCGGCCCTGCGACGCGCCTCGGTCTTGCCCGCCCCCTGGCAGCGCGGGCCGAAGGCGACGTTGTCCAGAGCGCTCATGTGCGGGAACAACAGGTAGTCCTGGAAGACCATGCCGATGGGGCGCCCCTCCACGGCGGTGGTGGTCTCGTCGTGGCCGTCCACCCGCACGTGTCCGGCCGCCAAGGGCACCAACCCGGCCAGCGCGCGCAGGGCCGAGGACTTGCCGGCGCCGTTGGGGCCGAGCAAGGCAAGGATCTCGCCTCGCTCGGCGCCCAGACGCGCGTCGAGGGTGAAGTCGCCGCGGCTCAGGCGCAGGTCGGCATCCAGGTAAGAACCCATCACGTGTTCACCCACTTCTCACGCAGAGTCACGAGCACGGCCAGAGACACCAGCAGCAGGACGAGGCTGAGCACGATGGCGGCCTCCGGGTCGCGTTGCATCGCCATGTAGACGGCCAGGGGCATGGTCTGTGTACTGCCGGGGAAATTCCCGGCGAAGGTGATGGTGGCGCCGAACTCCCCCAGGGCGCGGGCCCAGCACAGGACGGCACCGGCACCGATGCCGGGCAGCACCATCGGCAGGGTCACACGGGTGAAGACGGTGGCGCGGCTCGCGCCGAGGGTGGCGGCGGCCTCCTCGTAGCGGCGGTCGGCGCCCCGCAGGGAGCCCTCGACGCTGATGACCAGGAACGGCATGGCCACGAACACCTGCGCCATGACCACGGCGGCGGTGGTGAAGGGGATGGTCAGGCCGAACCAGGCGTCCAGGTGGCTGCCGAGGATCCCGTTGCGTCCCAGGACGATGAGCAGGGCCACACCGCCGACGACGGGCGGGATGACCAGGGGCACGGTCACCAGCGCGCGGACGAACCGGCGGCCGGGGAACTCTGCGCGGGCCAACAGCCATGCCAGGGGGACCCCGAACAGCACGGAGACGACCGTGGCGACGGTGGCGGTCACCAGCGAGAGCCAGAGCGCGCTGAGCACGTCGGGCTCGCGCAGGCGTTGGCCCATGTCCGGCCAAGGGGCACTGATCAGCAGACCGGCGAAGGGCAGCACGAGGAAGGCGACGGCGGCCAGCGCGGGCAGGACGAGGATCCAGGGCGCACGCCCCGAGCGGGCGCGCAGGCGGCGGCCCGGGGCGTTCGGGGCGGTGACGGGGGACGGGGTGGTCACGGTGTACCGAACCCTGCTTCCTCGAGGATGGCGGTGCCGGTCCCGGAGAGGACCAGGTCGACCCAGGCCTGGGCGGCCTCGGGCTCCTGCGCGCCGGAGAGCACCCCGATGGGGTAGTCGTTGAGGGCTTCCCCGGCCTCGGCCTCGGGGAAGGCCAGGCCCTCGACACGGTCGCCGGCGGAGACGACGTCGGTGGTGTAGACGAGTCCGGCGTCGACCTCGCCGAGCTCGACCTTGGTCAGGACGGCGCGCACGTCCTCCTCGTAGGTGACGGGGGTGATGTCGGTGCCCGATCCCTCCATGGCCGCGGTAGCGGCGGCGCCGCAGGGGACCTCCTCGGCGCAGAAGGCCGTGTCGACTCCGTCCCCGGCCAGGTCACCGAAGGTCTCGACGCCGGCGGGGTTGTCGGGGGGCACGGCGATCCGGAGGGTGTTGGTGGCGAACAGGGCACCGTCCTCGGAGTGGTCGGCAGCCCAGTCGGGGTCCAGGCCGAGATCGTCGGCGACCTGTTCCATCGTCACGGTGTCGGCGGCGGCGAAGACGTCGGCAGGTGCTCCGGAGTTGATCTGCACGGCCAGTTCGCTGCTGCCGGCGAAGTTGAGGACGACGTCGACGTCGGGGTTCTGGGCCTCGAACTCCTCTGCCAGGTCCTCGAAGACGTCGGTCAGGGAGGCTGCGGCGAAGACGTCGAGTTCACCGGACAGCTCACTGCGGTCTTCCCGAGCATCCTGCTCATCGGATCCGTCGCCGACACAGGCGGTCGCGGCCAGGAGCAGGAACGCGGCGGCGGCCAAGGGCGCCAGGACGGGGGCACGGGGGCCGGTCTCACGCATGGCGGTCTCCGGTGGTCTCGATGACGACGTTGGTGGACTTGACGACGGCAGTGGCGATGCTGCCGACCTCCAGGCCGAGTTCGTCGGCGGCCTCGCGGCTCATGAGGGAGACCACCCGGTGGGGACCGGCCTGGATCTGCACGGAGGCCATGACACGGTCGCGGACCACGTTCGTGACCAGGCCGCGGAAGCGGTTGCGGGCCGAGGAGGTCTGGCGGGCCGGGTCCTGGTCGGAGCCGGCGCTCATGAAGGCGGCCAGGTCGGCGCCCTCGAGCAGGCGGCGTCCGCTGTCGTCGCGGCCGGCGGGCAGACGTTCGGAGTCGACCCAGCGGCGCACGGTGTCGGCGCTGACACCGAGGAGGTCGGCGGCCTCACTGATCCGGAATGTGGGCATGGGTCGACCATACCTGCCGCACGTGCGAGCCAAATAGTGGTATCAACCTGGCATGTGCGCACACCTGAGCCGTTTCTCTTGGCAGATACCACAAAGACCCCGACGCGCGGCGAGGGGCCGCACCCCGGGGATGGGTGCGGCCCCTGCTTCGGCCTGTCGGGGATCGGCCCCGGTGTGGGAGCGGTCTCAGCTGCGCACGTCCACGACCGCGCCGAGGGGCCCCTCGGCGCGGTAGTCGTCCAGGGCGGTGACGGCGTAACCGGCGGTGTCGTCCCCGACGTCGTCGGTCAGCCCGGTTCCGCCGGTGACCTCGACCAGGTTCTGCCGGGTGAGGGCGGCGCACTGTTCCTCCGGGTCGTCACCGGCCGCTGCTTCGGCGGCGTCGGCGGGCAGCCGGTAGACCGCGTAGAAGCGGGCGTCCTCGTCCTCCTCCCAGGTCACCTCGGCGGTGCCGTCGGAGACGTCGGCCTCCAGGCCCTCCACGGCACCGACCTGCGGTCCTTCCGCGCCGGGGTCCGTCTGCGGGGGCAGGGCCGGCTGCCCGTAGTGGCTGTCCTCGAGATGGTCGACGGCGGCCTCGTTGTCCCGCATGCTCTTGATCGAGAAGAAGATGTCGCCCCCGACCTGCTCGTTCTCGCCGGAGTAGTCGAGCTGGGTACTGAGCGCGTCGTCCTCGCTCCAGTCCTCACCCAGGCGGTAGGCGCCCTGACCGATGTAGAGGTCGACGCCGGTGTCCTCGACCTCCTCGGCCCACCAGTCGGTCATCTGCTCGTAGTCGGCGGTCTCGAAGCCGCGCTCCCAGTAGAGCTGCGGGGCGACGTAGTCGATGGTGCCCTCTTCGATCCAGGTCCGGGTGTCGGCGAACTGGTCGTCGTAGGACTGCAGGCCGGCGCTGGGCGAGCCGCTGGGGTCGGTGGAGTCGTTGCGCCAGATACCGAACGGGGAGACACCGAAGCTCACCCACGGCTTGCTCTCCTGGATCCGGCCGTGCACGTCGCGCATGAGCTGGTCGACGTTGTCGCGGCGCCAGTCGCCGCGGTCGTCGAAATCGCCGCCGTACTCCTCCCACGTGGCGTCGTCGTCGAACTCCTCGCCCTCGACCGGGTACGGGTAGAAGAAGTCGTCGAAGTGCATGCCGTCGACGTCGTAGCGCTCGACGACGTCCATGATCACGGTGGTGACCCACTCGCGGACCTCGGGGTTGCCGGGGTCGACGTAGGCCTCCTCACCGTGCTCGACGAGCCATTCGGGGTTCTGGCTGACCGGGTGGTCCTCGGTGAGGTTCTCCAGGTCCGGTTCGAGCAGACCGACCCGGTACGGGTTGAACCAGGCGTGCATCTCCAGGCCGCGCTCGTGGGCCTGCTCGACCGCGTACTCGAGCGGGTCGTAGCCCGGGTCCCCGCCCTGCTCACCGGTGAGGTAGCGGGCCCAGGGCTCCATGTCGGAGTCGTAGACCGCGTCGGCGGTGGGGCGCGCGTGCAGGAACACGGAGTTGAGGTTCATGTCGACGGCGTCGTCGAGCCAGGCGTCGAGCTCCTCCTTCTGTTCCTCCTCGGACAGGCCCGGCTCGGAGGGCCAATCGATGTTGCGCACCGTGGTCAGCCAGGCGCCGCGCATGTCCCGCTTGTCCTGTGCGGCCCCGCACGCCGCGGAGGGGGCGGCCCGGCCACCGGAGCCGTCCTGGGACTGCTCCGACCCGGTGGAGCAGGCCGACAGCAGCACGGTGGTGGCGACAGCAGCGATCCCCCACCGTGTGGCGGTGCGCGGCGTGGTCACGGCCCGTGCCACAGAACCCATAAGAACGTCTCCTCCGAGAAATGGTCCGCATGCCGCCGTCCTCTGGCGTCACATCGCGTTCAAGATTAAAGCAATATGTCAAGATTGCGTCACGATCACGGCTTGATGTGGACAACCTCGCACAAAGAAGGCATCGGAATCCTCGTCCAGGTGCCGAACACCGCAACCAGTACGGCTCGAATCGGACACACCCTCCCGAACGACGTCCTAGACTCGGGTCCCGTGAGCTGCGCCCTGACCCCACCGAAACTCGTCGTCCGCACCGTCGAACTGCGCGATCGCGCCGAGAGCCTGGTACATCATCTGCCGGCCGGAGCACCTCTGGCCTGGCTCTCCGGGGACGACGGGGTCGTGGGTTGGGGCGAGGCGGTACGCCTGGACCTGTCCCCGCAGCCCGAGGGCACCTCCCCCACCGACACCACCCGTTTCTCCGAAGCCGCCCGATGGATCGACGGCCTGGTCGCCGGGGCCACCGTCCACGACGAGGTCGGCCTGCCCGGCACCGGCCTGGTCACCTTCGGCACCTTCACCTTCGCGCCGACCTCCCACGGATCGGCACTGGTGGTTCCGCGGGTCCTCATCGGCCGCCGGGACGGGCACACCTGGCTGACCACCGTCACCGACACCCCCGGCGGCCACCCGCGCGAGCTCACCCACCACCGCTCCCCCGCCCGTCCCATCGGCCCCATCACGTGGCGGGAGAGCTCCCTGACCGCCCAGGAGTGGAAGGACGCGGTCACCAGCACCGTCGCCCGCATCCGCGACAGGGACCTGGAGAAGGCGGTCCTGGCCCGCGACGCGGTCGCCGAGGCCGACGGCCCCATCGACGTACGGGTACTCCTGGAACGGCTGCGCCGACGGTTCCCGAGCTGCTTCACCTTCTCCGTGGACGGCATGGTGGGGGCCACACCCGAGCTGCTGCTGCGCCGCGAGGGCGAACGCCTGTCCTCACTGGTGCTGGCGGGCACACGTCCCCGCGGGGAGGACGGGGAGAGCGACCGGGCCCTGGGCGAGGACCTGCTCGCCTCGGCCAAGGACGACCAGGAACACCACCTGGCCGTGGACTCCCTACGGGTCGCGCTGGGCCCTCTGGTCGAGGAACTGGACATCCCCCGGAGCCCGGACCTGCTGCGGCTGGCCAACGTCCAGCATCTGGCCACGCACGTGGACGCCCGGTTCGCCGAAGGGGTCTCCGCCCTGGACGCCGTGGCCGCCCTGCACCCCACCGCCGCCGTCGGGGGCACACCCACCGAGGCGGCGATGCGCCTGATCGCCGAGGTCGAGGGTATGAACCGGGGCGGTTACGCCGGACCGGTCGGCTGGATCGACGGCGACGGCAACGCCGAGTGGGGCATCGCTCTCCGCTGCGCCCGTGTGGAGGGCGACCGCGCGCGCCTGTTCGCCGGCGGGGGTATCGTCGCCGGGTCCGACCCGGACGCTGAGCTCGCCGAGACCGAGTCGAAGTTCCGTGTCATCCGCGAGGCCCTGACCGAACCCCACGAGTGAGACCGGCGAGCTCCGCTCCCGCCCGCAGCAACGCCGACATCCGCCGTGCGATCGCCCCGACCCGCTCCTCCAGTGCGTCGAGCGGATCGTCCACGCCATGGAATCCGCGCAGGGCACCCATCGTGTCCCGGACTTCGGGAATGCGATAACCGGCCGCTCTGAGCGCAGCGGCGATCCGGGCCTCCCGGATCGCCGCGAGCGGGTAGCGCCGTGCCGCGCCTACACGGCCGTCGACCCTCTCGGCGACGACGAGCCCCTTCTTCTCCCAGAACCGCAAGGTCGAGGTCCGAACACCGAGCGCCCCGGCGAGCTCAGTGATCGTCATCGTGTCCTCACTCGTCGGAGCAGCCTCGGTGCCGTTTTCCTCCCGGATCGCCCGCAGCGCCTCCTGCGCGGCGAGTGCGTCGTCCCGCTCCCGCACCAGACCCACGTGCAGGGAGCTGAGCAACGCCAACGCCTCCTCCCCCGGCAACGTGCGCACATCACGCAGCGTGCCGCGGGCACGGACGGGTCCGACCGCGAGAGCCAGGTCACGGTAGGCGCACAGCACGCGCACGTGCTCCCCGGTGAACACGCGGTACCCGTTCGCCGCACGGGGCGCCGGAGGGAGGGCGCCGAGCGCTTCGAGATCGCGGACCTGCTGCACGGAGTAGCCGGTGGCTGCCGCGACCGACGCTGTCGTCAGTCGTTCGTCCAGACGGGGATCCGTGGGGCACACCGCTCAACCCTCCATCAGCACTTCAATCTCACACTCGAAGTATGAGTATGCAGCAACTCCTCGACACGGTCCGTTCCTTCGACGGCGTCCTCGAACTCGCCCCGACCGAAGACAGCAAGTTCCCTGAGATCGCTTGGGGCGACCACTTCTTCTACTACGCACCCGACGGGAAGATCCCGCACGGCCAGCCCTACGCCACCATCGTGACGAAGGACTACCCCGGCGAGCCCGAGTCCGGCCTGGCCCCGGAGGGCCGGTGGCGGATCAACGTCCACGTCGGCAACAAGGACCGCGCCGAGCTCGCCGGAGGCCCCGAGCGGAGCGGCGAACCCGACTTCAAGGCAGCGGACGTGCTCCTGCCCCACCCCGTCTACGGAGCCCAGGGCTGGATCGCGGTGGTCGCCCCGGGCGAAAGCACCACGCCGACCCTCCTCACACTCCTGATCCGGGCTCATGACGACGCGAAGGAGCGCGCCCGGCGCCGCTCCTCCTGAGCCGTGCAGAGCACGCACGAACCGGCACCGGTGTCCCCCACGACGGACTCCGGTGCCGGTGGTCTGCGGACCGCTCGGGTCAGGCCTTGCCGACGTCCCGGCCCTGGGTGTGCCAGATACACACCACGGACGGGCGCGGGAAGTCTCCGTCGGGCCAGGTGCTGGTGGGCTCCTCGACGGTGCCGTTCTCACCCGGGTGCTGCGGGGCGATGAAAGCGGTCTTGTTGTCCTCGGTGATGAACGGGCCGCAGCACTCGGCCTCCACCGGGACGGTCGCGAAGGTGCGCAACTCGCCGCGGAAGCGCCCCTCGACCGGGACCACGTGCAGGCCGTCGTTGATCCCCAACGTTCCGGGCTGGCCGTCGGTGGCCACCCACAGGTTGCCGTCCTCGTCGAAGGTGACATTGTCGGGCGCCGCGATCGGCATGACCTTCGACTTGTCGAAACCGGCGAAGTAGGTGCTCTCGTCCTCCGGGTCACCGCACACGATGGGCACATTCCAGGTGAAGGACTCCGCGCCGGCGTCGTCACCGCCCTCGACGAGCTCGAGGATGTGTCCGAACTTGTTGGGCCCGCGCGGGTTGGGCTCGTCGGCCTGGCCGGGCTCGCGGGCATCGTTGTTGGTCAGGCAGCAGTAGACCTTCCCGGTGACCGGACTGGGTTCGAAGTCCTCGGGGCGGTCCATCTTGGTGGCGCCCACCGCGTCGGCGGCCATCCGGGCGTGGATGAGCACCTCTTCGACGGTGAAACCCTCCACGAAGCTCTCGCTGTCGCTGGTCAGCGGCACCCACTCGCCGGTGCCGTCGAACTCACCGTCCTCGGGCAGGGTGCCGGTGCCGTCGATCTCCTCCTCGGGGCTGTTGCCGGTCAGGCGGCCCACGTAGAGGGTTCCGGTGTCGAGCAGGCTCATGTTGTGCCGGCGCGAGCCCTCGACGTACTTCTTGGCGCTGACGAACTTGTAGATGTACTCGAAACGCTCGTCGTCGCCCATGTAGACGGCCACACGCCCGTCCTCGGTGAGGGCGGTGGTGGCGCCCTCGTGCTTGAAACGGCCGAGCATGGTGCGCTTGACCGGCTTGGCCTCGGGGTCGAGCGGGTCGATCTCCACCACCCAGTAGAAGCGGTTGGCCTCGTGGGGGTGCCGGGCCAGGTCGAAGCGTTCCTCCACCCGGTCGAAGCGGCGGCCCACGTAGGTCTCGCCCTCGACCTCGATGGAGTAGCGCGCCAGCGCCTCCCGCTTCTCCTCGGGGGCCTGGTCGCCGCCCACGAAGTACTGGTCGCAGTTCTCCTCACCGCTGAGGATGGTGCCCCACGGGGTGTACCCGCCCGCGCAGTTGTTGAGCATGCCCAGGACCTCGGTGCCGTCGGGGTCGGCCTCGGTGCGCAGGAGCTCGTGGCCGGCGGCCGGACCGGCGATCCGGAACGGCGTGTTGCCGGTGATGCGGCGGTTGAAGGGACGCTCGCCCTCGGCCAGGCGCCATTCGCCGGTGCCGTCTTGGCGCTCCAGCTCCACGATCGAGCCGCCGTGTGCGGCGATGGCGACCTTGATGTGTTCCGGGTCGGCCTCGCTGCCATCGGTGTAGCCGGCGAACATGAGCTCTTCGTTGGTGTACTCGTGGTTGACCCACAGGAGCCCGCGGTCGTCGTCGAGCTGGTGGAAGGCGACGTAGTCGCAGTTGTAACCGAACTGCTGGGCCTGAGCCCGAGCGGTCTGGTTCTCGAAGTCGAACTCCGGCGCACCGGGCAGGACCGGCTCACCCCACCGGATGATGATGTGGTGGTCGTAGTTCTGCGGGACCGTCACCACGTCGTCGGTGTTGGGCTGGACCGCCTTGAAGGTGGGACGGGGCGCGGGGTGGTCCCGGCCGTTGGCCGCCGCCGGGGCCGCCGAGGAGAATCCCAATGCCCCCGCGCCGGCGGTGACGGCAGCACCGCTCAGCGCGGTCCGGCGGGAGAGCACCGCCCGGAAAATGTCGCCGAAGTACGGGTTCTCGCTCTTGTTGGGCGCCGGGTGGAAACAGGCGTTGCCGCACCGGTACTGGCAGGTCTTGGGGGAACGACCGCCTCCGACGTCTGCGAACAGAGGCAGGAGTCGGCGGCGGGGCGCTGATTCGGGCACTCGTTCTCCTCATGGATCGTGGTTCTCCACGCCCTCAGCCGATGCGGGGCTCCGGGTGGGGGCACGGAGACTGACGGGCGGGGTCCTCTGCCTGGTCGACTACGACCTTGGCCGAGGATCCACTCGGTCCGGTGAAACCGGGGTGAACACACACGCAACTCCCACACACGACTCGTCCTCATCACGCTGGACAGTTGCGAGCGCACACACCGTAGTACCCGGAACGATCCTTGCCTACCGTCCCTGGAAACCGAGTATGAGTTGCTCGTGCCCAGCCGAACGCCCCGAACGGTCCTGGGCGTTCTGGTTCACCGCGTTCCGTCCGCCTCCAGCGCCATCGGACCGTGTCCGTGGTCCGGGAGCGCGGGGGCGGTCTCCCCCACGCCCTCGGCCACGTGGTCCGGACTGAACGCTCCGATGCCCGCACCCATCGCTCTGGTGGGTGCGGGGCGGTGCCATCCGTCGCCGGGAATCACTACCCCTGTACGGAGTTCCAGAAGACGCGTCCTACACGGCCCCTGCGCTCACGGGAGAGCGTCCAGGGCCTCGTCGACCGCCGCCTGCAGGCGGCGGCGCAGGTCCGCGCCGGCCGCACGCGAGGTACACACCTCGATGATGCGCAGCCCTTCTCCCATGAGCGCCTTGGACAGGTCCCCGGCCCATTCCAGGCGGGTGTAGGGCAGGTCGGACACGGCCGCGATCCGTTCCATGGAGATCCCGTGCGGGGTACCGAAGACCCGCTCGAAGTCGGGATGCCCGGCCTGTTCGAGACCGGAGAAGATCCCGCCGCCGTCGTTGTTGACGACCACGACGGCCAGGTCGGGGCGGGGTTCGCCGGGGCCGATGAGGAGCCCGTTCTGGTCGTGGATCATCGCCAGGTCACCCAGGAGGGCGAAGGCACGTCCCTGCTCCGAGCGCTGGTGGGACAGGGCGGCGCCCACGGCGGTGGAGACGGTGCCGTCGATACCGCTGACCCCGCGGTTGCCGAGCAGGCGCACGCCGCAGCGGGCCCGCATGGTCGAGTCGAGGTCGCGGATGGGCATGCTGGAGCCGGCGAAGAGCAGCGATCCCGGGGCCAGGTGTGAGACGAGGTCGCGGGCCAGACGGGGTTCGCTGAGCGCCTCCTCGGAGTCCAGGACCGCGTCCAGGGCGGCGCGGGCGGCGTTCTCGGCCCGCTGCCAGGAGTGCGACCAGCCGGTACTGGCGGGTGCGCCGTGCTCCGTCCCGGCGGGCGGGGCCACGGCCGCGACCACGTCGGTGGCGGTACGGGCCGGATCGGAGTAGGCGTTGGCCAGGCGGGAGGCGGGATCGCCCACCTCGTCGGCGGTGACCACGACGTGGCGTTGTGCCCGGCGCAGGTAGGACAGCACCTGGCGTGACAGGTTGGGCCGTCCCACGCTCACCACGAGTTCGGGTGTGTGCTCGTGCGCGAACCGGGGTGAGGCCAACAGCTGCCGGTAGGTGGAGACCGCCCCCGAGCGGCGGGCGTTGGAGGTGGGCTCGGCCAGCAGCGGCCATCCGGTGAGTTCGGACAGGGCCAGGAACGGCACCGGGTCGTAGTCGCCGTCCCCGCACACGATGACACCCCGTTCGACGTCGGGGAGCTCGAAGGGCGCGGGTTCGGGGGCGCGCGGCGGGCGGGCGGTCCAGGGCCCTCCGTCGGGGCGCCCGTGCAGGGACTCGGGCCAGGAGGGCTCCTCGCCCCCGTCGGGCGTGAGCGGGTCGCGGAAGGCCACGTTGAGGTGCACGGGCCCGGGCCGGCCGCCCCGGGCCGAGGTCCAGGCGCGTCCGGCCAACGAACGCCAGTAGGCGACCATGCCGGGGACGGGGTCAGGGGTGCCGACCTCGGTGAACATGCGCACGGCCCCGCCGTAGAGGCCGATCTGGTCGGTCGTCTGGTTGGCGCCGGTACCGCGCAGTTCGGGCGGCCGGTCGGCGGTGAGCACCAGCAGGGGGACCCCGGACTCGTCGGCCTCCATGACGGCGGGATGGAAGTTGGCTGCGGCGGTGCCGGAGGTACAGACGACGGCCACGGGCGCACGCGAGGCCCGCGCCAGACCCAGGGCCAGGAACGAGGCCGAACGCTCGTCCACACGCACGTGCACCCTGATGCCGTCGTGGGCGACCAGGGCGAGCGCGAGCGGGGTCGAACGCGACCCCGGCGCGACGACGGCCTCGGTCAGGCCACAGCGGGCCAGTTCGTCAACGAGGACCCGCGCCAGGGCGGTAGACGGATTCATTCCCATAGCTTTCGTTCGTCAAAGAGTGTGCCAATTCCAGTCAACCCGCTCGGCGGCCCCCACGCGAGCCGACCCGGTGTGATCTGGCACGGCCCCGTCGCGGGGACCGGCTCAGCGGCTCTGACCGGCACGTCCGGCCGCTTCGGCGCGCTCGCGCCAGCCGGCCGGGTCGGTCTCCACGGCACGCAGGCAGTCCTCGTCGACGGCGACCGGGCGGACCGGTAGGGCCCCGTCGACAGGCAGCAGCGGTTCGGCGGTGACGTCGTCGGTGAGCATCTGCACGGTCGCGAGCCCGCAAGCATAGGGCAGCTCGGGCAGGGCGGCGGCCAGTGCGACCCCCGCGGCGATCCCGACGGAGGTCTCCACAGCGCTGGAGACGACCACGGGCAACCCGCATGCCTGGGCGACCTCCAAGGCCGGGCGGACCCCGCCCAGAGGCTGGACCTTGAGCACGACCACGTCGGCGGCCTCGGCGGCGCGGACCTTCAGCGGGTCCTCGGCCTTGCGGATCGACTCGTCGGCGGCGACCGGCACGTCCACCCTGCGGCGGACCCGGGCCAGCTCCTCCAAGCTCGCGCAGGGCTGTTCGGCGTACTCCAACCCGAAGCGCTCCAGCGCGGTGATCATGGCGACGGCGGTGTCCACGTCCCAGGCACCGTTGGCGTCCACACGGATCCGGCCGCCGGGGCCGATCGCGTCACGGACGGCCTCGACGCGGGCCAGGTCCTCGGCGGGGTCCTGGCCCTTCTCGGCGACCTTGACCTTGGCGGTGGAGCACCCGCCCCGAGCGACGATCCCGGCGGCGCGTTCGGGGCCGACGGCGGGCACGGTCACATTGACCGGGACCCGGTCGCGCACAGGGGCGGGCGGGCCCAGGTGGGCGGCCTCGTGGCAGGCGGCCCACCAGCGCGAGCTCTCCTGGGGGCCGTACTCGGCGAAGGGCGAGAACTCCCCCCAACCGGCCGGGCCGTGCACGAGCAGGCCCTCGCGCACGGTGATGCCGCGGAACCGGTTGCGCAGACCGATCGCGAAGGCACGTCCCCGGGCGGACCCGGCCTCCGGGGGCGGTACCGGGCGACTCACGGGCGGCGCGGGAACTTGTCGAACTCGGGGCTGCGCTTCTCCTTGAAGGCGTCGCGGCCTTCCTGGGCCTCTTCGCTCATGTAGTAGAGCATGGTGGCGTCACCGGCGAACTGCTGCATGCCCGCGGCTCCGTCACTGACGGCGTTGATGGCGCCCTTGACCATACGCAGGGCCAGCGGGGACTTGGCGAGCATCTCGCGTGCCCACTGCACCGTCTCCTTCTCCAGGTCGGCGAGGGGGACGACGGTGTTGACCATGCCCATCTCCCTGGCCTCCTCGGCGTCGTACTGGCGGCACAGGTACCAGATCTCGCGGGCCTTCTTCAGGCCGACGGTCTCGGCGAGCAGCCAGGAGCCGTAGCCGCCGTCGAAGGAGCCGACCTGGGGGCCGGTCTGGCCGAAGCGGGCGTTGTCGGCGGCGATGGTCAGGTCGCAGCACACCTGCAGGACGTTGCCGCCGCCGATGGACCAGCCGGCGACCATGCAGATGACCGGCTTGGGCAGGCGGCGGATCTGCACCTGCAGGTCCAGGACGTTGAGGCGGCCGATGCCCTGCTTGGCCACGGCGTCGTCGCCCATGTAGCCGTCCTCGCCGCGGATCTTCTGGTCACCGCCGGAGCAGAACGCCTTGTCGCCGGCGCCGGTGAGGATGATCACACCGACCTCGGAGTCGTCGCGGGCGATGCTGAAGGCCTGCTGCAGCTCGAAGAGGGTCTGGGGCCGGAAGGCATTGTGCCGCTCGGGGCGGTTGATCGTGATCTTGGCGATGCCCTCCGCGGTCTCGTAGGTGATGTCGGAGTACTCGCCCGACCGCTGCCAATCGATCACGCTGCTCACGGCTACTGCCTTCTCCTCACGGGAACACGGGGACGTGCGTTGCGCACCGGATGAACCGTACGCCCCGACGTCAACTTCATACACATTCTGCCAGGCCGCCGGGGTTCCGTGCGCCTGGCCCCCGATCACCGGCGGGCGGCCGGGTGCGGCCCGCGCGGGCCTATCCTGGCGTGCGTGGTTAGCCAGAGCGTCGAGCCGTCCGCCGTCCGCACCCGCCCCTCGTCGGGCGGGCGGGCGCTGCGGGCCGCGGTGGGGTTGTCCCCCGAGCGGATCACCGAACTGTACGCACGTGCGTTGGAGGGCGAGGGGCCGGCCCTGCTGCCGATCCCGTCCGGCACCCCCGAGGCACGGGTACGCGAGCTGCTGGAGTCGATGCGCCCGGACTCGGTGCTGACCCCCGAGGGGCGGACGCCGTTGGAGGGCGGCTCCCCGGTGGGTGAGGAGACCGCTCTGGTGGTGACGACCTCCGGGTCCACGGGTGCCCCGAAGGGTGTGGAGCTGTCGTCGGCGGCCCTTCTCGCCTCGGCACGGGCCTCGGTGGAGCGCATCGGCGCCGGGCCGCAGGACCACTGGTTGTGCGTCTTGCCCGCCGGGCACATCTCGGGGCTGCAGGTCATCACCCGCGCCTTGGCGACGGGGGCCGAGCCCGTGCACGCCCCCTTCGACGTGGACAGGGTGGCCGAGCTGGCCGAACGCCTGAATCCGCACGTGTCCCTGGTGCCCACACAACTGCGCCGCCTGCTCGCGGCCGGGATGGACCTGGGCCGGTTCGGCACGGTCCTGTTGGGCGGGGCCGCCGCCGAACCCGAGCTCCTGGAGGCCGCCCGTGCGGCCGGGGGCCGGGTGATGACCACGTACGGCATGAGCGAGACCTGCGGCGGATGTGTCTACGACGGGGTGCCCTTGGACGGTGTCGAGGCCCGGGTGGAGTCCGAGGAGCCCGGCCGGCCGGGGCGGATCGTGCTCTCGGGCCCGGTCCTGGCGAGCGGGTACCGGTACCCGCCGGGGAGCGATCCGGGCCCCGATCCGTTCGTGCACGAGCCCTCCGGGCGGCGTGTGCTGCCCACTCAGGACCTGGGGCGGTTCGAGGAAGGGCGCCTCCGGGTCCTGGGCCGGGTCGACGAGGTCATCAACACCGGGGGGCACAAGGTCGTACCGAGCCAGGTCAACACCCTTCTGAGTGCACACCCGGCGGTGGCCGAGTCGGTCGTGGTGGGACGCCACGACCCGGAGTGGGGCCAGAGGGTGAGCGCCGTGGTGGTCCCGGCCGACGCCGGTGCCCCGCCGACCTTAGCGGATCTGCGGTCGTGGGTGCGTGAGCACCTTCCCGCCTACGCCGCACCGCGCGAGCTCGACCTGCGTGGGTCGATCCCGCTGCTGGCCTCCGGCAAACCGGACCTCGTGGCCCTTCGGGAGGCCTGAGCGGCGTCGGCGGACGTTCGGGGGACGAAGCGGCGTTTACCGGTGCGCTCCCAACCCGTGGGAGCCTGGGGCGGAAGATGTGCGTGTACACACCGGCCCGGTCGGGTGCACACGGTAATGGGAGGGCTCCGGCCGAGCGGTGATGTGCGGCCGGGAACTTCCGGAGGCTTCTTCGCGTCTTACCCGAGTATCCGGTCCTTCGGCCCCTCAGTCCCAAGGAGGCCCGCGGTTGGCTACTGCCATCGGCCCATCCGTCCGCGACCCTGCGCCCTCCCCCGGGCCCGGGAACACTCGGTCCTGCCGCGACCCCTCAGGGACGGCTCCCTTTACCCGCTCCGGCGCCCATACGGCTACTGCAGACACAGTGACTTATACCACTCTCGCCGATATCCAATCGAGACTGGGAACATTTGACTCCCCGACGCGTTGGACATATTGGCGCGTCCAGTCGGCGGGAACCCTCCGCCGCGTGCCAATCGCCGAGGAAGGGAGGGAGTTGCCCGGATGACAAGCACTGGCATGACCGCTTCGGATGAAGAAGCGACGGCTGGAAGCGCTCCGACCGAGGAGATCACTGTCGACGCGGCCCTGACCGACCTGATCACCCGAGGCCGTGCGCAGGGACAGGTGTCCCTCTCCGAACTGCGTACCGCCTTCACCGCGGCCGGAGTATCCGCTTCCGAGGGCCGCACCATACTGCGTGAACTCACCGAGAACGGGGTCCGCCTCTCCAAGAGCAGCGACGACTCCGCCCTGGTGGCCGACCCTGACGCCGAGGACGACGTGCTGGAAAACACTCTCATCGCCACGGTGCTCGACACCGACGAGGCGCCCAAGGCCGCATCCGGCAAGGCCTCGACCCGCAAGAGCACCTCCACCCGGAGGAAGCCGCGCTCCCCGCGGCGCGCGAAGAAGGCCGAGGACGCCCAGAACAACATCGATCCGGACTCCACCGAGGCCGATCTCGACGACCAGTCCCCCGCGATGGGCGACTCCGTCCACACCTACCTGAAGGCGATCGGCCGCAGGCCACTGCTCACCGCCGAGCAGGAGGTCGACCTGGCCAAGCGGGTGGAGGCCGGTCTCTACGCCGAGTACCGCCTCGGACAGCACGGCGAGGTCGACGAGTCCTATGCCCTGGCACCGGCCGAACAGGACGAGCTCGAGTGGGTGGTCGAGGACGGCCGTGCCGCGAAGTCGCACATGCTCGAGGCCAACCTGCGCCTGGTGGTGTCGGTGGCCAAGAAGTACAGCGACCGCGGGATGTCGCTGCTGGACGTGGTCCAGGAGGGCAACCTCGGCCTGATCCGCGCGGTGGAGAAGTTCGACTACACCAAGGGCTTCAAGTTCTCCACCTACGCCATGTGGTGGATCCGCCAGGCCATACAGCGCGGCTTCGCCGACTCGGCCCGCACGATCCGCCTGCCCGTTCACGTGCTGGAGCTGCTCAGCAAGGTCAGCCGTCTGGAGCGTGACATGCACCAGGCGCTGGGCCGCGAGCCCACGCCCGAGGAGCTGGCGCTGGAGCTGGACAAGACGCCGACCCAGATCGAGGAACTGCTGCGCGTGACGCGTCAGCCCATCAGCCTCGACTCCACCATCGGTGAGGACGGCGAGACCCGCATCGGCGACCTGATCGAGGACGTGGACGCCTCGGAGGCCTCCGAGGTGGTCGACCGCCAGATCATGGCCGACCAGCTGCGCAACGCGCTCTCGGACCTGGAGCCTCGCGAGGCCACGATCATGTCCCTGCGTTTCGGCCTCATGGACGGCCGTCCGCGCACCCTGGACGAGATCGGCAAGCATCTCGGGCTCACCCGTGAGCGCATCCGCCAACTCGAGAAGCAGTCGCTGTCCAAGCTGCGCCACCCGAGCCGGGCCCAGCAGCTCCTGGACTTCGCGAGCTGAGGACCTGTTCGGGGTCCACGACCACACGTGGGGGCCGTCCCGGCGGGACGGCCCCCACGTGTGTCACAGGGAAGGGGCCTGCCGCTACCGGGCAGAAGGCAACCGAACGGCCGCGGGACCCGTCGATGCCCTGGTCCCGGAACCCGTCGCCGGGTGTGACCGGTCAGTTCTCCAGGGCAGCGCGCAGGATCCGCACGGCTTCCTCACGGTCCAGGCCCACGCGCTGGATGACCTCGGCGTAGGCGCGGGCCGCCTCCAGGGCCTCGGCCCGCTGGTCGTCGCCGGAGGCCGCGACGAACGTGCCCGAGCGGCCCCGGGTCTCCACGACGCCTGCCTGCTCGAGCTCCCGGTAGGCACGGGCGACCGTGTTCACGGCCACCGAGAGCTGCCCGGCCAGCGCCCGTACCGTCGGTAGTCGGTACCCGACAGGAAGTTCCCCGTTGGCCGCGGCGATCGCGACGATCGCCCGGATCTGTTCGTAGGGCGGAACCTTCGACGTCGGATCAATGCGGATGAACTCCGCCATCTCCTGCTGCGCTCCCTACAGGGGCCCGCGGGCCCCGTCCCCATCGAGTGCGGGGGTCTGTCCTGGTCCGGTCGGGACCCAAACTACCCCGTGCGCCCCCTCCGTGTGTGCCCGCTCGGCCGGAACCGGACAGGCGAACGGGCCCCGTGCGGCAGGGTGCAGTTCAGCACGGGGCCCGTCCGGGCAGGATCAGTACGTGTGTCGGGGGATGCGCTGGATGCCGTGGAGCCGGTGGTCCTCACGGGCGGTGAGCAGCTCCTCGGCCTCCTCCGTGGCACGGCGCACGACCGGCTTGGCCAGGCGCTTGCGGCGGTGGATGCGGTCCGTGTACCCCTTGGGGCCCACGAGTGCGCGCTCCTTGGCGTAGGCGGCGCGCATCGCCTCGGTCAGGGCCGTGTCCAGCTCGAGGCCGTGGTGGCGCACCTCCTCGGCGGGGGCTCGCTGTACACGGGCGGCCTCCAGCGCGCTCTGGGCCCGAAGGACCGAGCGCAGCAGGTCGGGCAGCCGGTCGGCCCGTTCCTGGTCCTCGGCCAAGCGTTGCTTCGCCTCTTCCCTGCCCTGCATGACCGGTGACATCTGTTGTCCTCCGTTACCCGCGTGTGGTCGGTCACAGTCACTCTAGTCTCATCCGGGCCGGGGACGGCGGCGAGCGCGGGTACCTGTGCGGCCGCCACAATGGAAAACATGGTGTCGACGGTCGGTCACCCGTGCCGTGAGCGGCGCGTCGGCCTGGCCCTCGCCGCCCCGAGCTGCCAGCTTTGTCGGGCACACCCCCGAAAGGAAGACCGTGAGCAGGAACAACGCCGGACTCAGCCGTGAGCGCATCCTCATCGAGGCGCTGCACATCATCGCCGGCCGAGGGCTGGGCGGGCTGTCCATGCGCCGTTTGGGCGACGCCCTGGAGGTGGAGGCGATGGCGATCTACCACCACTTCCCCCTCGGCAAGGAGCAGTTGTTCAACTCGATCGCCGCCTACGTCGCCTCTCCCTCCCCCACCGGCGCCGCCTTCCACGACGAGATCGGCCAGGACGGCGAGGAACAGACAGAGGTCGAGGAGCGGGCGGTGGCCGACGAGCGCCCCTGGGACCAGCGGCTGACCACGTGGGCGGAGGCCTACCGGGAGCGGCTGCTGACCTATTCGGGCGCGCTGTCGCTGTTGGCCCACCGGTCGCCGCGTACCCCCAACAGTGCGACGACGTGGGCACTGATGCGCCACGCCTTCGACGAGGCCGGGCTGGCCGGGGAGGACATCGACCGGGCAGCCGACGCCCTGCACTCCTACTGCATCGGTTCGGTGGTGCACCAGGTGCGGCACTCCGGCCACGACGACGAGGACGCCCCGGACGCTCAGGAGTGGGCGGCACGGTTCCGGTTCGGGCTGCGGGCCCTGCTGCGGGGGCTGGCCTGAGCCGACGCGGTGGGGCCTGGGCCGAGCCGTTGCCGCCAGGGCTTCGTCCTGATCCGGGCAAGAATCGGGAGCGCGCAGGGAACCGCACGCACGTACGCCGCGTCTGCCCTGGAGAACGGCCCCTGAACCCGCCCGGCCACTGCGCTGCCGGGCGGCCGAGAAAGTTAGGCTCCCATGGTCCTCAAACGACTGCTCGCCGGTATCGGTTTCGGTGGAGCTTCGGTGGAAACCGTCCTGGACACACCCGTGGCCACCCCCGGCGGCGCACTGCGGGGCACGGTCCTGATCGA
The DNA here is from genome assembly GCF_000341145.1 of Nocardiopsis xinjiangensis YIM 90004. Classification (GTDB taxonomy): domain Bacteria; phylum Actinomycetota; class Actinomycetes; order Streptosporangiales; family Streptosporangiaceae; genus Nocardiopsis; species Nocardiopsis xinjiangensis. The sequence goes on along the minus strand of NZ_ANBE01000052.1, from coordinate 924 downwards.
AGGCGGCGAGGTCGAGCAGCACATCGAGCAGCTCACCGTCGGCCTCCAGTCCCGGGTCGAGACCGAGGTCGGCGACCACGAGATCAAGAACGACGTGGAGTTCCACCGGGTGAGCGTGGGCGGGCAGTTGGACCTCTCCCCCGGCCGGCGCTTGCATGTCCCCTTCGAGCTCCCCGTACCGTGGGAAACCCCCCTCACCCTGCACGGCAACCGCCGACTGCACCCCATGCAGGTCGGGGTCAACACCCGTTTGCACGTGGCGAACGCGGTCGACCCCGGGGACGTGGATCCCGTGGACATCCAGCCCCTGCCCTCTCAGACTGCGGTCCTGGACTCCCTGGGATCCCTCGGTTTCGCCTTCAAGAGCGCCGACCTGGAACGGGGCCGCATCAACAGGACCCGGCAGCAGCTGCCCTTCTACCAGGAGATCGAGTACCGCTCGCCCCGCCGTTACCGGGGGCTGAACGAGCTGGAGCTGACCATGGTCACCGACCACCAGGGCCTCGACGTGGTCCTGGAACTGGACAAGAAACGCGGCCTGCTGTTCTCCGAAGGACGCGACACCTTCCACCGTTTCAGCGTCGACCACCACGGCGGCGCCGGACGCGACTGGTCCGGCCACCTGCACCAGTGGATCGATTCCCTGGCGGGCACCAGGAACCTGATCTGAGTCGTTTCCGAGTCATGGACGGGGTTCGTCGGGGCGAGATCGGGGGCGGGTTTTCAGCCCCGCCGGTCTATGCTCGACGCTCCGACGAACACCACCGACCCATGCTCTGACCCCTTCTCACCGCGCGCAGGCGGCGGGACTCGTCGGCGTCCAGCACCGGAGCCGCGGCCAGCAGCGAGCGCGTGTACTCGCTCCGGGGGTTCTCGTAGATCTCGTCGCTGTGGCCCGCCTCCACGATCTCGCCCTTCCTCATC
>NZ_ANBE01000051.1 GCF_000341145.1 Nocardiopsis xinjiangensis YIM 90004 | reverse complement strand
ACTGACGACCACGTAGACCGTCAGGTGTTGCGAGGACCCCAAGAATCCGCCCGGGGTCACCGGACACGGGGCCGTAGCCCTTCCCGAACGGCGCTAAGCGTCGGCGAAGCGGTTCTTGTTCCGACCCATCGGCTGCATGCCGTCGGTGTCGACCACGAAATTGGGCAGGTCGCGGGTGCGCCACGACTCCAACGCGTAGACACCACCGCCCAGGGCCAGGCCGAGCACGGTCACCAGGATCCCGGGGGAGACGACCAGCAGGCCGGCGATGATGAGTCCGGAACGCAACAGCCACGGCACATTGCGCTTGATGAACCCGGCCAGGCCCAACGACACCAGAACCGCGCCGACCGCTCCGGAGATGACCGAGAAGACACCCTCCAGGAACGTGACGTCCTGCAACAGCAGGGCCGGGTTGAACACGAACATGAACGGCATGATGAAGGCCGCGTTGGCGATACGCACCGCGTACACACCGGTCTGTACCGCGTTGCCGCCGGAGATGCCCGAGGCCGCGTAGGCCGCCAGACAGACCGGTGGGGTGATGTCGGCCAGGACGCCGTAGTAGTACACGAACAGGTGCGCCATCAGCAGCATGGAGATCTGCGGAACGTCGAACTCGCCGGCGAGCACCTGCACGATCGCCGGGGCCGCCAGGGTGGCGGTGATGACGTAGTTCGCGGTGGTCGGCAGGCCGATGCCCAGGACGAGGCAGGCCAGCATCGACATGGCCAGGATCAGCGCCAGGTCCAAGCGCAGGTCCTGCACGAGCTGGGGCCCGAAGTCGGCGCCCAGGTCCGCCCAGGACAGCAGCGCGGAGGCCGCGATCCGGTCCAGGCCGGAAGCGATACCGGCGGAGATGCTGTCGGCCACGCCGAGCAGGCCCGACGAGAGCTTGAGGCCCAGGTCGGTGGTGGTGATGACACCGGCGATGATGCCTGCCGCGGCACAGGCGATGATGATCGGCACCGCCAGGCGGGCCGCACCGACCAGGCCGTCCAGGATCGAGTTGAGGTCCAGACGGTCGGGGTCGTGGGCGGCCCACTTGCGGAAGGCACTGACCACGACCACGGCGACCAGCGCGATGATCGCCGAGGCGATCAGGGCGGTGATACCCCGGTTGACGTCGGCGACGAGCACCTGCGCCAACCACACCAGGGCGGCGGCCGCCGCACCTGCGACGGCGATCGGCAGGGTCAGGCGCACGAGGTTGCCGGCGATCTCACCCACCGCCCGCAGGCGCCACGTCCCGTCGATCCTGGTCCACGGAACCGTGATGAACTGCACGAGCAGGTTGATGGCCACGACCGCCGCGACGGCACCCATGGCCGAGAACATCGGCGAGTACCCCATCGAGAGCAGACCGAAGATCGCGATGATGGGGATCAGCAGGTAACCACGCGTCAGCAGCACCTGGCGCACGTTCGGCAGCATCTCCTTGGGCAGGCCGCCGATACCGAAACGCTTCGAGTCGTAGTGCACGACCACGTACTGGGCCAGGAAGAACATCATCGCGGGGATCGCGGCGGCCACCAGGATCTCCTGGTAACTGGCGCCGGTGAACTCGATCATGATGAAGGCGCCCGCGCCCATGATGGGCGGCAGGACCTGGCCACCGGTGGAGGAGGAGGCCTCGACCGCACCCGCGTACTCGGGGTTGTAACCCGACTTCTTCATCATCGGGATCGTGAACGCGCCGTTGGAGACCGTCCCGGCCACCGAACTGCCGGTGATGGTCCCGGTGAAGGCACTGGTGACGATGCCGACCTTGGAGGTCCCGCCGATCGCCGAACCGGTCGCGCCCAGCGCCAGGTCGGTGAAGAACTTCTCCATGCCGGTGCGCTGCAGCATGGCGGCGAAGATCATGAACAGGAAGATGAAGGTCGCCGAGATTCCCAGCGGGGTCCCGAACACGCCCTCGGTGCTCACCCAGAGGTTGGTGACGATCTGGTCGACGCTCGCCCCGCGGTGCTGCAGGAAGCCGGGCATGTACTTCCCGAGGTAGGCGAAGACCACCATGGCCGAGGCCAGCACGACCAGCGCTTGGCCCAGCACACGCGCGGCCGCCACGAGGATGAGCAGGATCCCGACCGTGCCGACGGCCACGTAGGTCGGGTTGACGATGCCGACGGTGCTCTGGATCTCCTCGTAGTTGAAGAACATGTAGAGACCGGCGAGCACGCCCAGCAGCGCCAGGACCACGTCCGCGAACGGCAGTCCCAGGATCTTGAACGGAAGGTAGCGGGAGCCCTGCACCATGGCCAGGACCAACAGGGCCGGGCCGATCACGTTCAGCTCGGCAGCACCGGACACGGCCAGGTAGAGGAGGATGAGCACACCGGCGACGCTCGTACCCCAACGGGTCACGGCCGGCCACAGCCAGACCGGGACCACCTGCGGCAAACGCAGCAGCACCACTGCCAGCAGCAGGCTCAGCACCACCAGCACCAGGCCCAGGACCGGCAGGTAGAAGAACCCGCCGGCGGCATCACTGAACACCAGGTCCAGGGACATCAGACCGGTCAGGACCAGCAGGGTCGCACCAGCGCTCTTCTGCGCCTTGGAGGGGGTCCCACGACCGTCGGGTTGCCACTTGAAGATCCACCACCAGGCCCCGGCGATCGCCGCGACCGCCAGCAGGCCGAACACCCACTGCGGCAGGTAGAGGTACATGGCCGTGTTGTCACCGCTGGCGACACCGGTCGTGAGATAGGCCAGCAGCATCAGGCCGACCGTCATCACCGCCCCGGAGAAGGCGCCTTGGGGGCCGGAGGCACGGGGTTGGGCCGGGTACAGCAGGAAAACCAGCCCCAGACCCAACCCCAGGTGCAGGGAGCGCTGCTGCAGCGGCGGCAGCGTCTGGGTCACGGCCGTCCACAGGTGGAACACGGCCAGGAGCACGGCGCCGAAGAACACCGTCCAGCGCCACAGGGTCTGCAGGTCCTGACGACTGCCCATCCCGGCGTCGTCAACCACTTCCTCCTGCTTCTCGAGCCCGGAGATGTCCTTGCCGATGCTCTCGAGCGTGGAGTCGTCGAGCGCACCCTCAGTGGTGGCCGCTCCCGCACCGGACTCGTCGTATCCGTCCGGCGGTCGGGAATCCGTTGTCATCGCCCCATCCTTCACTCGGCGGGGATCGCCCGCCACTCACCACGGGAGAGGAACCGCGCCGGCCCCTCTCGGATCCAGACGAACGGCCCCGCCCCGGACCGCGGGGCACAGCACCGTCCCCACACGGACGGCCCGGTGCTCCTTCACGGGTCAGGGCCGCCCGATCACCACGGACGGCCCTGACGATGTTCCCTCGGTCCAGGGCTGGGCGCGTTCACCGAACTCACACCCAGGCGCGTCATCCGCACGCCATGGAAGACCGTTCTAGAGAACGCCCTCTTCCTCGTAGAAACGCTCTGCACCGGGGTGCAGCTCCATCGGACCCTGCCCGTCCAGAGCGTTGTCGAGCTGGACCTGCTCGCCCACGGCGTGGCCCAGCTCATCGGCGTGCTCGTACATCACACGGGTCAGCTCGTAGGCAGTGTCCTCGTCCAGCGAACCGGTGGTGTACAGCGAGGCCCACTGGGTCAGGGTGGTCACGTCCTCGTCCTGACCGTTGTAGGTGCCGCCCTCGATGTCCATGAGGCTGTAGCTCTCGTCGGTCTCCTGGAGCCCTTCGGCCTCCTCACCCTCGATCGGCAGGATGCGGACGTCGTTGTTGGCCGAGACCTCCTCGATCCCGGCGGCCGGGACCGAGAGGATGCCGAACGCTGCATCGACCTGACCGTCGCCGAGCGCGCTGGCCGCGTCGCCGAAGTTGCTGTCGTAGGCGTTGATGTCCTCGTCCGGGTCGATACCGTAGGCGTCGAGGATGTCACGGGCGGCGACCTCGGTACCGCTGCCGGCCGGGCCGACCTCGACGTCGGCGCCGTCCAGGTCCCCGATCGACTCGATGTCGGAGTCGGCCAGCGCCACGACCTGCATGACCTCGGGGTAGATGTTGCCGAGGAAGGCGATGTCGTCGGGGTTCTCGAGCGGCTGTTCCTCGAACGGGCCGTCGCTCTCCTGCGCCTGCATCGCCACGCCGTTGACCGCCATGATCAACTCGACCTGGTCGATCTGGCCCTCTTCCTCGTCCTCGGTGGCCCCCTCGAGCGCGCGCAGGTTCTGCACCGACGCACCGGTGGGGAAGGAGTCGACGCTCACACCGTCGACGTGCTCGCTCCAGAGCTGGGCGATCTCACCACCGAGCGGATAGTAAGTGCCGCCCGTCGAACCGGTGGCGAGGCGGAGGAACTGCGTGTCGTCGGTTTCGTTCCCGGGGCCGTCCGCCTCCTCAGGAGGTGTACAGGCGGACAACGCGAGCGCACCCGCCGCGGCGACGGCCACGGAGGCGCGGATCCTGCGTCCCTTGCTCATCGCTGGCATCCTCTCTAGCAGTGAGGTGACAACGGCCACCGGCACGCGACCCGGATCGCGGGACGTGCCTGACCGACGGTCACCAACGTGACATCCGCGAAAGCATAGAACGCAGCCCGTGCCCTGGCTGTGTCGTCGGCGTCACGAATCGGGAACGATACCCGACGTGTACGCACGTGAACCAGCGTGTCACCTGCGGCGAGGACGCCTCTCCCCACGGAGGGTCGCTACTGCACACAGCATCCCATGGCTGGTTATGGTCGACATGTCACCAGAAACGAACCCACGACCGATCCTGAGCGGGACATGTCTGAACTACCCCACCCCTACGGTTCCTGGCCCTCACCCATCAGCGCCGGTGACGTCGCGCGGGGGATCCGCCGGATGGCGTTCCCCAGCATCGAGGACAACGAGGTCTGGTGGGAGGAGGACCGTCCCGACGAGGGCGGCCGCACCACCCTGATGCACCGGGACGGCGACGGCACCGTCACCGAACTGCTGCCCTCCTCCTGGAGCGTGGGCACCCGCGTGCACGAGTACGGGGGCCGCTCCCACCTGCCCGTCCCCCGACGCGACGACAAGGCCCTCATGCGGATGGCCGTGGTCTTCTCCGACAGCCACGACCAGCGCCTGTACCTGCTCGACCGGGGTTCGCAGTCCCCGCTCCCGCTCACACCCGAACCCGAGTCCGAGCGGGGCCTGCGCTACGCCGACCCCGCCCTGGGCGCCGACGGCAAGAGTGTCGTGTGCGTGCGCGAGGAGCACCCGGCCGACGGCGGTGCTCCCCGCAGGTCGATCGTGAGCGTGCCCTTGTCCGGACGCGGCGGCAGTGACCCCTCGGCGATCGTCGAGCTCACCTCCGGCGCGGACTTCTACGCCTCCCCCACCCCCTCACCCGACGGCACCCACCTGGCGTACGTGCGCTGGAACCACCCGCGCATGCCCTGGGACGGCACCGAACTGCGCGTGGGCACCCTCACAGGGGGTGTACTGAGCGACGAGTACTCGGTCAAGGGCGGTGTGGAGGAGTCGGTCGTCTCCCCCGCCTGGGCGGACACGGACACCCTGTACGTGGCCTCGGACTGGCCCGGATTCTGGAACCTGTACCAGGCCGGACTGACGGGGCAGGCGATCGCCCTGTACCCCGCCGAGGAGGAGTTCCACGCCCCGCCGGGACGGCTGGGGCACCGCTCGTTCCAGATACTGGACTCGGGCCGTGTGGTGGCGCTGCACGGGGAGGGAGACCTGACCCCGAGCGTGTACGACCCCGACACCCTGGACCTGGCACCGGTGCGCACCGACCTGACGACGTGGTCGCAGCTGCACTCGGACGGGCGCACGGCGGTGGCGGTGGCCTCCTCTCCCACCACTCCCCCGTGCCTGGTCCGTATCGACCCGGAGGCGTCGACGGTGCAGGTCCTGCACCGTTCGATGCAGGATCCGCCCGGAACCGAGCTGCTGCCCGAACCGCGGGAGGAGTCCCTGCCCGGGCGGTACGGCGCTCCGGTGCACGTGCGTGTGTACCCGCCGACCAACCCCGAGGTGGAGGCGTCGGGCCCCGCGCCGTTCGTGGTGTGGGCACACGGCGGCCCGGTCTCGCACTCCACGTCCGAGTTCGACCTGGTCAAGGCCTACTTCACCAGTCGCGGCATCGGGGTGGCCGACGTCGACTACGGCGGATCGACGGGGCACGGACGCTCCTACCGCAAGCGCCTCCACAAGCAGTGGGGCGTGGTCGACGTGGAGGACTGCGCAGCCGTGGCCCGGGCCCTGGCCGAGCGTGGGGAGGCCGACCCGGAACGGTTGGCGGTGCGCGGTCCGAGCGCCGGCGGGTTCACCGCGCTGCTGGCGCTGACCGGCGGCACCTTCGCGTGCGGGGTGTCCCTCTTCGGGGTGACCGACCTGCTGGGGTTCGGCGAGACCACCCACGACTTCGAGTCCCGGTTCCTGGACACCCTCGTGGGCCCGCTGCCCGGGTTCGAGGAGAGTTACCGCGAGCGCTCCCCCCTGAACCGCGTCGAGGAGATCGACGCGCCGGTCCTGCTGTTGCAGGGACAGGAGGACACGGTCGTCACGCCCGACCAGGCCACCGCCATGGCCCGGGGACTGGGGGAACGGGGCGTGGAGCACGCACTGCTGGAGTTCGGGGGCGAGGGACACGGGTTCGCCGGGTCCGCGGCCCGCGTCCGCTCGCTGGAGGCGGAACTGGGGTTCTACGCCACGGTCTTCGGTTTCACCGCGGACGTGCCGTCCCTGGAACTGACCACGTCCCCGCCGGAGCCGCGCCCGGAGGCCGAAGAACCGCGGGACGGGTCCGGGACCGAGGGTTCCGGCGCGGAAGAGGCTTCCGGTCCGCACGAGCAAACGGCCGAGCAGGACGCGAGCACCGGCACCGCCACGGGCACGGACCCGGCCGGGGGCCGGGGCCCCGAAGGCCCGGAGGCCGACCCGACCCACACGTGAGCCGGTGGGTCCGTACGAGGCCCCACCCGGCGCCGCTCTTGTCCGAGGACCGGTTCACAGGTCGGGGCCGGGCAGCTCCACGTCCATACCCTCGGTCTCCAGCTCTTCCCGAACCACCCGGTAGGACAGGCCCGACGAATACCCGCGGCGGGCCAGCACGCTCAGGGCCCGCCGTACACGGGTCTGTTCCTCCTTGCTGCGGGAACCGGACAGGCTGCGGCGGGCCAGGTCGCGGGCGGCCTGTTCCTCGTCCTCGTCGGTGAGCCCGTCCACGGCCTCGCGGACGGTCTCCTCCTCGATCCCCCGGGTGCGCAGTTCCCGCGCCAGGGCCTTGCGGGACAGGCGCCGGCCGTGGTGGCGCGAGGAGACCCAGGCCTCGGCGAAGAGGCGGTCGTCGATGAGCCCGGCCTCGCTGAAAGTACCCAGGACCGAGAAGACGGTCTCCTCCTCGAACCCGCGGCGCAGCAAGGCGCGTTCGAGCTGTGCGCGGGTGCGCGGGTTGTGGGTGAGCATGCGCAGACACAATCCCCGGGCCTTGGCCTCGGGGTCCTCGCCGGGCGGGCCGCTGCGCCCGCCCGGCGGATCCGGTTCGGGGGCCTCCTGATGGGTGCCGCCCGCATCACTCATCGTCGGCGGGCGCCTTGGTGCTCTTCGTGGTGCGCTTGGCCGTGGACTTGGCCGGGGCCGGCTTGGATTCCGCCTTGGTCTCCGCCTCGCCCTGGGCTGCCTTCGGGGCCTCCGAGGAACTGTCCTCCCCGGTGGGCACCCCCATCTTCTCCTTGATCTTCTTCTCGATCTCGTTGGCCATGTCGACGTTCTCGTGCAAGAAGTTGCGGGAATTCTCCTTGCCCTGGCCCAGCTGCGTACCCTCGTAGGTGTACCAGGCACCGGACTTGCGCACGATTCCGTGTTCCACACCCAGGTCGATGAGGCTGCCCTCGCGGGAAATTCCTACACCATAAAGAATATCGAATTCCGCCTGCTTGAAGGGCGGAGCCACCTTGTTCTTCACGACCTTGGCGCGTGTGCGGTTGCCGACCGCGTCGGTGCCGTCCTTGAGGGTTTCGATCCTACGGACGTCCAGGCGCACCGAAGAATAGAATTTCAGCGCACGCCCGCCAGTGGTGGTCTCCGGACTGTTGTGCACCATGACGCCGTCGACGAAGTAGTTGTGGTTGCCCTCGACCTCGATGTCGAACCGGTGCATCCCCCGGGTCTCCGGCTTGACCTGGATGTCCAGGATGGGCTCGGCCACCAGACGGTCCACCGGCTCGGAGTGGACGGCCTCGACCTCGCAGTGTCCCTGGAACCGCGGCAGGAGCTTGTAGGCCATGGATTCGTGCACGTACGGCGCCACGATCTCCTGGAACTGCGCGCTCGCAGCCGTGGTGAATTTGATGACGGAGATCTCTCGGCTCCCGCGCCTGTCCAGCTTGACGTCGAGCCCGTAGTGGTCGCGCAGGTGATCCACCAGGCGTTCCCTGCTCCCCTGGCCCATCGCCTCGACACAGATCTCGATGCGGCCGCTGCCGCCCTCGGTACGGGCCTGTGCGCCCTTGGACCGCACGGTGAAGCAACCGTCGTCCATGTACCAGACGGCCAGCGACAACGGGGTGAGCTGTTTGAGGAACTCCCAGCTCAGGTGCTTCTTGCCGTCCCCGAAGTACATCGCTTCGCGCAGCTCGGCGAGTTCGGGCAAGGGGGTGAAGTCGGCGAAGACCGCGCCCTTCTCGTTGGTGGTGCGGCTGCACCCGATGTTGCCCAGGAGAGAGACCTTCCAGTCCAGGTAGGCCTCCTGCTCGGCCCCGTGCCCCATCCGGAAGCGTGTACCGGTGCGCCCCTGGGTGTTGGCGGAGAGGCAGCCGTCCCCCATCAGGGAGCCGAACACGACCTGGCGCTGCTGGTCGTTGAGGAAGTGCTGCTGCGTGGTGAGGACCCGGTCGCCCGGGAGGAGTTCACCGGCCTCGCGCCAGCCTCCGGGCGTCCGGACGAGGTGGTTGGGGGTGGCGGCGAACTGGGAGCGGCCGTTCTTGCCCGAGCGCGCGACGGTGAACTGCAGGAAATGGTCAGTCTTACCGTTGTCGAACCAGTTGACGACCTTACGCGGAACGACTTCGTTCTTCTCCGGGTCGTAGGAAAGGACTTCGACGTCCATTTCCTGGTTGACGATCTTTCCGATCTTCTCCTGACTACCGTCGGCCAAGGTCACCCGGGTATTATAATGCATGCAGCCGAACATGACGCCGACTTTTTCCCGCAATTGGTTGATGAAAATTGCGGTCGTTCCGGTGGAACTCAATGCACCGGCGATCTTGCGCAATGCCTGCGACATGAGGCGGGCCTGCAGACCGACGTGACTGTCGCCCATCTCGCCCTCGATCTCGGCGCGGGGCACCAGAGCGGCCACCGAGTCGATGACGATGATGGAGATCGCGCCGGAGCGGATCAGCATGTCGACGATCTCCAGCGCCTGCTCACCGGTGTCGGGCTGGGAGAGCAGCAGGTCGTCGGTGTTGACGCCGATCTTGGCCGCGTAGACGGGGTCGAGGGCGTGCTCGGCGTCGACGAACGCGGCGATACCGCCCTGCTTCTGGGCGCTGGCGACCGCGTGCAGGGCGACGGTGGTGTTGTGCGAGAGCACTCCGTTGGCCACAAAGCTGTGTGTCTCGGGCAGCATCAGGTCGAACGTGGGCTGCTCGCCCGCGTCCTCGATCGAGGTGATCGCCTCGTAGGTGTACGGGGCGGTGAGGAGCTCACGCAAGTGCGCCAGGATGACCTCGGCCGAGGCCGACGGCTTCTGCTCCCGGCTGTCGGCCCAGTCGAGGATCTCCACCAGGCGGTTGCGACTGCAGGGCAGTGCGCCCCCGTCGGCGAAGAGGTCGCCCGCGATGCGGTCGAAGTCGCGGTCGCCGCCGAAGCTGTCCCGCAGGCTGCGGATCAGCCCGCCGAGGTTCGGGATGTTCTCGAACTGCGGGCTCCGCGAAGAAAGCCGGAAGTTCTCCTCCACCTGCGCCGCACGGCGCTGCGAACGGAACCCGATCTCGTCGAGGAAGCGGTGGGCCAGCGACGGGTTGACCGTCACGGTCCAGTAGTCGCGTTCGTGGGCGGGGTTGTACTTGCTGTAGAGCGAAGCGGGGACGCCCAGGCCGTAGAGCAGGAGCTGGACATCGCGGGCCAGCTGCTCGGAGGCGCTGGCGAGGCCGACCGTGGAAGAGGCGTCGATCCAACCGTCGCCCTCGAAGAGCGCGGACAAGAAGGCTCGTTGGATCTTGTCTCCGCCGGTGCGGACCACGGAGGGGACGCTCTTGCCGGCCGATCCCACCAGGTCGAGCCCGTAGCGTTCGGCGACGTGCTCGCGCAGCTTCTTGCCGGGCAGGACGTATTCGGTGCAGTTGTTGCCCTGGTAGGTCTTGACCTCGGTGTCGAAGAGCCAGGTGGCGATGGAGGTGAACTCGCGGCCGACCTCGTCGTCGCCGTTGGTGAAGCGCAGGGAGGTCTCGGAACCGAGGGTGCCTTCGGCGACGAGGTAGCCGAGGAGGACGGCCTCGTCCTCGCTGAGGCCGGAGCCCAGGGCGGCTTCGTTGGCGCCGAACCGTGCGGAGACGAGTGTGTCGTTCTCGTGCAGTGCCCCTGCCTTGCGCCAGACGACGAATCCCTCGCCGTTCATCACGCGCAACGGGTGGTTGTGGGTCACGCTGACCCGGCGCCCGGATGCTGTGGTCAGGCGCAGGACGGGCTTGCGGTTGTTGTGGGTCAGGGCGGCGACGGTCTCCAGCTCCCCGCGCTCGTTGACCACCCTGATGCCCTGGTCGCGGATGTCGGTGACCCGGCTGGTGCAGGTAGCGGGCTGCCCGGCGCGCTCGAAGAGTTCGGCGACGGTCTCCATGCCCCGGTCGGTCCACACGTGGGTGTCGGCCGTCAGGCACTTACCGCTCGATTCGGGGCCGAACACCTCGACGACCCGGCCCCTGGGGAGACCACCGATACCGAGCGCGACGTCGAGCGCGATCGCCCCCGTGGGGATCGACTCGATCGGCGGGCGGTCGTCGTCACCCAGGCGCATGACGGAGCCCTTGCCGAACTGTCGCTCGATCTGCGCGAGCGCTGTGTCGAGAGCTTTGTCTCGGTCTCCAGTAGCCACGGGATTCCCCTGTTGGGTCGGTGCCTTCTTCTTCATGATGGGCCTGACGCTACGCGCTCGGTACGACATTCTCGACGCTCAGCGCCTGCCTGTGGACAACCCACACTACCCGAACCTGTGTTCGATTCGCCTGCGAACACCGGCCGGGCCGGGGACAGCGGGCACACGCGCCGGCCCCGTTCAGCGCGCCGTGGCCGGAAGGTCGAACGCCTCACACACCGCCCTCCAGATCTCTTTGGGCGAGGCACCCTCGTCCAGAGCCTGTTCGATCGTGCGCGAGCCGAGCTGTTCGAGGACGTAGTCCTTGGCGAGGCTCTCGGCGTAGGCCTCACCGAACTGTGCGTGCATGTTGTTCCAGAAGAGCGTGAGTCGCATCGGCCCCAGTATCGGGGATCGGCACGCCCGCCCGTCCCCTCCGGGGAAATGTCCGAACCGCGCGTCACACTGGCCCGATGAGCAGCGACCCTCTGGAGCGGTTCGGGCCCGCCACCCGGACCTGGTTCGAGTACGCCTTCCCCAACGGCCCCACCCCCGCCCAGGAGCAGGCATGGGAGGCCATCTCCCGCGACGAGGACACACTGGTGGTGGCCCCCACCGGCTCCGGCAAGACCCTCTCGGCCTTCCTGTGGTCGCTGGACCGCTTGGTTGCCGAGCCGGTGCCCGAGGACCGCGCGCGCCGCTGCCGGGTGTTGTACGTGTCCCCGCTCAAGGCGCTGGCGGTGGACATCGAACGCAACTTGCGCGCGCCGTTGGCCGGAATCGTCACCGAGGCACAGGCTTCCGGCCGGGAGGTCTCCCCCGTGACCGTGGGGGTACGCACCGGTGACACACCCGCGCAGGAGCGGCGCCGCATGGCCACGCATCCGCCGGATGTACTCATCACCACGCCCGAGTCGCTGTTCCTGGTGCTGACCTCGCAGGCCCGGGAAGGGCTGGCAGGGGTCGAGACCGTCATCGTCGACGAGGTGCACGCGCTGGCCGGCACCAAACGCGGTGCGCATCTGGCGCTGAGTCTGGAGCGGTTGGGTGCCCTGACCGAACGCCCGCCCCAGCGTGTGGGACTGTCGGCGACGGTGCGCCCGCACGAGGTCGTGGCACGGTTCCTGGGCGGGGCACAGGTCGTGGCTCCCCCGGACACCCCGTCGATGGACCTGCGGGTGCAGGCCCCGGTACCGGACCTGGCGGAGCCGGGCCAGGCACCCGATCCGGACGCAGGGCGTGAGGCCCGCTCGGGTGAGCGGGGCATGAGCCGGGGCTCGGTGTGGCCGCATCTGGAGCGGCGGGTGCTCGACCTGGTCTCGGAGCACCGGTCCACGATCGTGTTCACCAACGGACGCCGTACCGCCGAACGCCTGTGCGCGCGCCTGAACGATCTGCACGCCGACCGTCTGGGGGTGGAGCTGCCCGAGGAGGAGAGGACGGCACAGCTCGTCGGGCAGGCGGGGCAGAGCCGGGGCGCGGAGGCGGTCGTGGCACGCGCCCACCACGGGTCGATGTCCAAGGCCGAGCGGGAAGTCATCGAGGGCGAGCTCAAGGACGGGCTCCTGCGGTGTGTGGTGGCCACCTCGAGCCTGGAGCTGGGGGTGGACATGGGCGCGGTCGACCTCGTGGTGCAGGTGTCGTCGCCGCCGTCTGTGGCCAGTGGCCTGCAGCGTGTGGGGCGGGCCGGGCACCAGGTGGGTGAGACCTCGCGCGGGGTGTTCCTTCCGCAGTTCCGCGGGGACCTGTTGGCGACGACGGTGGTGGCCGGGCGGATGCATGAGGGGGCGATCGAGGAGTTGTCCATGCCCTCGAACCCGTTGGACGTGCTCGCCCAGCAGGTCGTGGCGATGGTCGCGATGGAGGACTGGCCCGTGGGCGAGCTGGCGGGGCTGGTACGGGGTGCGGCCCCCTTCGCGGAGCTGAGCGAGGGCGTGCTGGAGTCGGTGCTGGACATGGTGTCGGGGCGTTATCCCTCCGACGAGTTCGCCGAGCTGCGTCCCCGGGTGGTGTGGGACCGGGAGGCCGGTGTGCTGCGGGCCCGGCCGGGGGCGCAGCGGCTGGCGGTGATCAGTGGCGGGACCATCCCCGACCGCGGGCTGTACGGGGTGCACCTGTCCGGGTCGGGTGGCGGCCGTGCTCCCACGAGGGTGGGTGAGTTGGACGAGGAGATGGTCTACGAGTCGCGGGTGGGCGACGTGTTCGTGCTCGGGTCGAGTTCGTGGCGTATCGATGCGATCACCGCTGATCGGGTGATGGTCTCGCCGGCGCCGGGGCGTCCGGGGCGGATGCCGTTCTGGAAGGCCGACTCGCAGGGCCGACCGGCTGAGCTGGGGCGTGCGGTGGGCGCCACGGTGCGGGAGCTGGCGGCGGCCGCTGCGGACGAGGCGCGGGAGTGGGCCGAGGGTTCGGGGCTGGACGCGTGGGCGGCCGACAACCTGTTGGAGTATCTCTCGGAGCAGCGTGAGGCCACCGGGGTGGTGCCCGACGACCGCACGGTGGTGGTCGAGCACTTCCGTGACCAGGTGGGTGACTGGCGGGTGGTGGTGCACTCGCCGCTGGGCGCGCGGGTGCATGCCCCGTGGGCGCTGGCGTTGGGTGCTCGGCTGCGGGAGCGGTTCGGGGTGGATGCGCAGGCGGTGCACGGTGACGACGGGATCGTGTTGCGTCTGCCCGATGTCGAGCACGATCCGGGGGCGCTCTCGCGGGAGCTCGCGGACCTGGTGTCGTTGGATCCGGACTCGGTGATGGACCTGGTGGCGCAGGAGCTCACGGGGTCGGCGCTGTTCGCGGCACGGTTCCGTGAGTGCGCGGCCAGGGCGCTGCTGTTGCCGCGTCAGCGCCCGGACCGGCGGATGCCGTTGTGGCAGCAGCGGTTGCGCTCGCAGCACCTGTTGTCGGTGGCGGGCCGGTACGGGTCGTTCCCGATCGTGTTGGAGACGGTGCGGGAGTGCTTGCGGGACGTGTTCGACGTACCGGCGCTGGTGGAGGCGGCGCGGTCGATCCGGGATCGGCGGACCCGGGTGGTGGAGGTGCGTACCGATCACCCGTCGCCGTTCGCCCGGTCGCTGTTGATGGATTACACGGCGGCGTTCCTGTACGAGGGGGACGCCCCTGCGGCGGAGTCGCGCGCGCAGGCGTTGACGCTGGACACTTCGCTGTTGCGGGACCTGTTGGGCGAGGCCGATCTGCGGGATCTGTTGGACCCCCGGGTGATGGAGGAGGTCCAGGCGCGGGTCCAGCGTCTGGACGGACCGGTTCCGGGTGTGGAGGCGACCGCGGACCTGTTGCGCGAGGTGGGTCCGCTGAGCGCGGGCGAGGTCACCGAACGCGGGGTGGAGCCGGCGTGGTTGGCGGAGTTGGCCGGGGCGGGGCGGGCGTTGTCGGTGCGGGTGGCCGGTGAGGAGCGCTGGGCTGCGGTGGAGGATGCGGCCCGGCTGCGTGACGGGGTGGGCGCGGTGCTCCCTGACGGGATCCCGGCGGCGTTCCTGGAGCCGGTGGCCGATCCGCGGGGGGATCTGTTGTCGCGGTACGCGCGCACGCACGGACCGTTCACGGCGGGCGAGGCGGCGCGGCGTTGGGGGTTGCCGGAGGAGGTGGTGGAGGGGGCGTTGCGGTCGTTGGCGGCGGACGGGCGTGTCGCTCGGGGTGCGTTCCGTCCGGATGGCCGGGGTGAGGAGTGGTGCGGGTCCGGGGTCCTGCGCCGGATCCGCCGGGGGTCGATCGCCCGGTTGCGGGGTGAGGCCGAGCCGGTGGCGCCCGCGGCTCTGGCCCGTTTCGTCCCGCTGTGGCAGAACGCAGTGCCGGGTGCGCGATTGCGGGGCCCGGATGCGGTGTTCGCCGCGGTGGAGGCTCTGCGCGGGGAGCCGTTGTCGGCGTCGGAGTTGGAGACCTCGGTGCTGCCGTCGCGGGTCGAGGGGTATGTCCCGGCGATGTTGGATGAGCTCACCCAGGCGGGTGAGGTGGTGTGGGCCGGGTCCGGGGAGCTGCCGTCGGGCGAGGGCCGGGTGTGTCTGGTGCCGGCCGACGAGGCACCGCTGTTGTTGCCGGATCCGGCCCCGGTTCCGGAGGAGGACGATGTGGCCGTGGCGGTGTTGTCGGTGCTCTCCGGTGGGGGCGGCATGTTCTTCCGGGAGGTCTCGGACCGGGTCGCGCGGGAGAGCGGCACGGCGGTGGCCGATGGTGAGTTGGTGCGGGCGCTGTGGGCGCTGGTGTGGGCGGGCCGGGTCACCAACGACTCGATGGCCCCGCTGCGGGTGCGGCCGGGGTCGGGGGCCCCGTCGGCGCGGCGGCGCACGTCCCCGCGTGGCGGGCGGCGTTCGCGCCCGGTGATGCCTTCGCGTTCGGGACCGCCGACGGCGGCGGGGCGGTGGTCGCTGTTGGCCGGGCCGGATCCGGACCCGACCCGTCGGGTGTTGGCGCGGGTGGAGGCCCGGCTGGACGCGTACGGGTTGTTGGCCCCGGGTGAGCGGGGCGGGGCGCTGGGCCGGGAGGAGTACCAGGTGCTGCGTTCCTTGGAAGGGGCGGGCCGGGTGCGGCGCGGGTACTTCGTGGAGGGTCTGGGCGGTTCCCAGTTCGCTGTGCCGGGTGCGGTGGACCGGTTGCGGTCGCTCTCGGGCGAGGGGCCGGGCGGCCCGTCGGAGCCGGTGGTGTTGGCAGCGAGCGATCCGGCCAATCCGTACGGGCGGCTGTTGCGGTGGCCGTCCTCGGGTGAGTCGAGCCCGTCCTCGTCGGGGCGGGCGCTGGTGGTGCTGGACGGTGGTGAGCCGACGCTGTTCCTGCGGTTGTCCTCGGGGACGGCGTCCACGTTCGGTGCGGGGCCGGTGTTGTTGGAGCGTGCGGCGGTGGCGTTGGTGGCCGCGGTGCGTGAGCGGGGGCCGGACACGGTGACGGTGGACCGTGCCGACGGGGGCGAGGTCTTCGGTGGTGCGTTGGACTCCGCGCTGGTGGCGGCGGGGTTCCACGTGAGCCCCAGGGGCCTGCGCCTTCGGCGTTGAGCACGGATTCCCGTGCGGGTGGAAAACGGGTGGCCCAACGGCCCGCGGGGCGGTAGGAAGGGTCGCCGGTACGGACGGGAATCGGGAGGTCGTCGATGCAGGTGCGGGTGCGGGGGATGCGCGCCGGGGACGGGGCGGCGGTGGCTGCGGTCGCACGCGCGGCGGGGACGTTGTTCGCCGACGCGGGGTTGGTGCTGCCCCCGGACGATCCGGCGGAGATGGTCGCGTGCGCCGAACGGGTCCTGGTCGCCGAGGGCCCCGCGGCGGGCCGGGTGGTGGGCCTGGCGGCCACCGGCACCGTCGACGGGGCCCTCCACCTGGAAGAGCTGGCCGTGGACCCGGCGGTGGGGCGCCGGGGTGTGGGTTCACGGCTGTTGGCGAAGGTGTGCGGGTGTGCCCTCGAGGAGGGTTTTCCCGCGGTGACACTGACGACCTTCCGCGACGTGCCCTGGAACGGCCCCTGGTACGCGCGCCGCGGGTTCCGGGAGGTGGGTGGGGCCGAGTGGGGCCCGCAGCTGCGGCGTGTGTGGGAGCAGGAAGCCCAGATCCGGGTCGCGCCGCGGGTCGTGATGCGCCGCGGGCTCCGAGGCGCCTAGACGGTGGAGGAGAAGACCTCGTCGCGGGCGTGTTCGAGGGCGTGCAGGAGAGCACCGCGCACCACGGGGCTGCCTTCGACCCGGCCGAGCCCGATCTCGGTCCCGTTCGGTGCTATGCGCGCGGTCGCGGCGCGGACGCGCTCGGCGAGTTTGTCCCCACCGGCCTGGGCCACGTCGCCGCCCAGGACCACGAGCCCGGGGTCGAGGACGACGCTGACGGCGGCGATCCCGCGGGCGAGGCGCTCGGCGAAGGCCCCGAGGAACGCGTCGGCCTCGGGGGTGTCGGTCCGGGAGGCCGAGCGCACCACGTCGGTGACGTCCTCGCCGGTGATGCCGTGTTCGGCGGCCAGTTCGACGATCTGTCCGGCCTTGACCAGGGCCTGGAACCCGTGCGGGAGTTCGCGGTCGCCGTCGTTCCTCAGGGATTCGTAGCCGCCCGAGAGGCCGACGTCGGTGGGCAGCGGCGCACCGGGCACGGGCAGGTAGCCGATCTCGCCGGCGCCGCCGGAGCGCCCGCGGTGGATACGCCCGTCGATCATGGTGGACATGCCGACGCCGCCGGCGGCGCTGAGCCAGATGAGGACGAACTCGGCCTCCCCTTCGGCAGTGCCCTCGGCGTGTTCGGCCAGGGCGGCGAGGTTGACGTCGTTCTCGATCACGATCGAGCGTTCCAGTGCGGTGCGCAGGGCCTCCAGGACGCCTTCGTGCCAGGACATGAGGTCGAAGGAGAACCGGATGTCCCCGGTGCGCGGGTCGACGACTCCGGGTGTGCCTATGACGCAGGCGCGGAGTTTGGCGAGGGGCACGCCGGCGGTCTCGACGAGGCGGCGCACGGCGGTGTGCACGAGGGAGACCGGGTCGTCGGAGGCGGTGGGGTCGACGCTCACGTCGGCCACGACCTCGCCGGTGATGTCGGCGATGGTGGCGGTGACCCGTTGGGCGCTGACGTCGAGGGCGGCGACGTAGGCACTCTCGGGAACGACCGCGTACAGGGCGGCGTTGGGGCCGCGCCCTCCTGCTCGGCTGCCCACGACCCGGACGAGGTCGCGCTCCTCGAGGCGGGAGAGGAGCTGGGACGCGGTCACCTTGGACAGGCCGGTGCGGGTGCCCAGTTGGGTCCGGGTCAGCGGGCCCTCCGTCAGGAGCAACTCCAGCGCCGCCCGGTCGTTGAGCTGGCGGAGCAGCCTGGGGGTCCCCGGACGTTGAGACATAACCGTGATACCTCACCCTGTTTTTATTAGGAAAGTTTCCTGTTAATTTAACTCACAACCTCACAGGAGGTCACGTCCCGGCAGGTCCGCACGGCGCTTCTCCCACAACGGCGGCCGTTCAGACCCTCCCGGCCCCCACCGGCGGGACGGAGAACGTGCAAATCCCAGCACACACCCCATACGGACGTCGAGCCCTCCCCGGACCTGCCTCCATGGTCCCAGGTCGGCTCGTGCCCGGCCGACCCACCCCAGTCGGCCCGGCAAAGGGAGAGAGGTACACATGAGACTCACCAGGTTCGCAGCGGCGGGCACCGTGGTGCTGTTGGCCGCGGCTTGCGGCGGAGGTTCCGACGACGGCACGGGTTCCGGAGAGGCCCCCGACACCCTCACCGTGTGGCGCATGGGTGATGCCGACGGGGACCAGAACACGTTCATGGACGACGTCACCCAGCAGTACCAGGAGCTCTACCCCGACACCGAGGTCGAGATCCAGTGGATCCCGTGGGGCGAGTTCTCCCAGCGTTTCCAGACCGCCATGGTCAGCGGCGGCCCCGACGTGGTCGAGATCGGCAACGACCAGGTCGCGACTTGGGCCGACGCCGGCGCCCTCTACGACGTCGCCGACCTGGCCGAGGGGTGGGAGGAGCGCGAGGACCTCCTGGACGCCGCCTACGCCAACGGCACCTTCGACGACGCCCAGTACTCCGTGCCCTGGTACAGCGGCGTGCGTGCCCTCTGGTACAACACCGACCAGCTCGAGGAGATCGGCCACGAGCCGCCCGAGACGTGGGACGAGCTCATCGAGGTCGCCGAGGCCCTGGAGGAGGAGTACGACATCCCCGGCATGGCCGCGCCCACCGACTTCGTCAACGGCATCGGCAGCTTCGTGTGGGCCGCCGGCGGCGAGTTCGCCGTCGAGGAGGACGGTGAGTGGGTCGGTCAGCTCGACACCCCCGAGACCGCCGAGGGCCTGGAGTTCTACGCGGACCTGATCTCCGACGGCCACTCCCCCAGCGCCTGCGTGGGCATCGACGAGGTCGAGTGCGGCCACGCCGACTTCGCCAACCGCGAGGTCGGCATGTTCATCGACGGCCCCTGGGCCGCGGACCAGATCGCCGACATCAACGACGAGCACACCGAGCACTGGGCCACCGCCCCCATCCCCGGGGTGGACGGTATGGCCCCGGCCTTCGGCGGCGGCTCCGACCTGGCGGTGTGGGGCACCTCCGAGCACCCGGAGGCCGCCTTCGACTACATCACCACGCTCAACAGCAAGGAGAACGCGGTCCCCTACAACGAGATCGCGTCGATGTTCCCCACGTTCGAGGACGTGCTGGAGAGCGACACCTTCCAGGAGGACCCGGTGCAGGCCGGGGCCGCCACCCAGGCCACGGGTGAGCTGCGCCTGTTCCCCGACACCCCCAACTGGGGCCACGTCCAGTGGGAACTGGCCACGGTCCAGAACGCCGTCGAGCGCCTGGCCGAGGGCGAGGACGCCGACGACGTGCTGCCCGAACTCGACCAAGAGCTCACCGAGGCGCTCAACCGCCCCACGGACGAGTAGGCACGCGGCCGCCCCGCGCGGCGCCCCCGACGGGACGGCCGCCGACCGGCCGTCCCCGAACGACGCCAGGTGAGATCACCCATGACAAAAGTGGAGGGACCCCCCGCCGTGGTCCCCGAACCCCCCGAGGAACGGAGCCGTGCGGCAGCCCGGCTCACGGTGCACAGACGCCGACGACTGACCCCCTACCTGTTGATCCTGCCGGCCCTGACGATCCTGGCGCTGGTGCTGCTGTGGCCGATCCTCCAAATGCTCTGGATGTCGCTGCACAGCTACGGTCTGCAGCAGCTCCAGGGACAGCAGGCCGAGTGGAACTCCTTCGCCCATTACCTGGACGTGCTGACCGACGAACGGTTCTGGGAGATCTTCCGGAACACCATCGTGGTCTGCCTGGCCATGGTGGCGCTGACGATGCTGCTGGGGACCCTGGTGGGTCTCCTCCTGCACAAGCTCCCGAACTGGGCCTCGACCGTGCTGGGGCTGGGCCTGATGCTGGCCTGGGCCACCCCGGTCATCAGCGCCGCCATCGTCCACCGGTGGCTGTTCGACACGCGCTACGGGCTGGTCAACGCCGTACTGGGTGCGCTACCGGACTGGCTCGTGGGCGGGGGCTGGCAGGACTTCAACTGGTTCAACTCACCGGTCACCCTGTTCCCCATCCTGGTGGTGACCGTGGTCTGGCAGTCGTTCCCGTTCGTGGCGATCAGCGTCCTGGCCGGGCTCAAGTCGATCCCCGGTGACCTGTACGAGGCCGTCCGTATCGACGGGGCCGGCGCCTGGAAGAGCTTCTGGAACGTCACCTTCCCGATGCTGCGGCCGCTGTTCGCCCTGCTGTTGGTCCTGCAGATCATCTGGGACTTCCGGATCTTCACCCAGCTGTTCATCCTCGCCGGCGGCGTCTCCAACCGGGACGTGGCCCTGATCCCGACCTACATCTACCAGCTCGGTTTCGCCTCGACCC
The DNA here is from genome assembly GCF_000341145.1 of Nocardiopsis xinjiangensis YIM 90004. GTDB lineage: Bacteria > Actinomycetota > Actinomycetes > Streptosporangiales > Streptosporangiaceae > Nocardiopsis > Nocardiopsis xinjiangensis. Next base: position 46,365 of record NZ_ANBE01000051.1, on the reverse strand, counting down.
CGCCCAACTACGGGATGGGATCGGCGATCGCGGTGATCATGACCGTCCTGGTGCTCGCCATCAGCGCGTACTACCTGCGCGTGATGATCCACCAGGAGGAGGCCCGATGAACAACCGTTACCGGGTCCGACGGATCCTCGGACGCGCGGGGATGTACGCGGCCGCGCTCGCGGTACTGCTCTTCGCGGTCTTTCCCGTGTACTGGGTGCTGGCCACGGCCCTGCGCCCGACGGGGGAGATCTTCACGCGGGAACCGACGCTGTTCCCGGGCGAGCTCACCCTGGAGCACTTCGAACGGGTGCTGTCGGGGGTGCTGATCCCGGGCACCTCGTTCTGGTCCTTCCTCACCAACAGCCTCGTCGTGACCGTGGGGTCGGTGACCGTGGCAGCGCTGGTGTCGCTGCTGGCGGCGGTGGCCGTGGCGCGTTTCCGGTTCTCGCTGCGCGGCGCCTTCATCCTGATGCTCATGGTCATCCAGATGGTGCCGGTCGAGGCGCTGATCATCTCTCTGTTCGTCAACTTCTTCCACCTGGGCCGGACCCTGGACATGGAGCTGGTCAACAACCTCTCCGGGGTCTTCGTCGTCTACGTGGCGGTGGCACTGCCCATCACGATCCTCATGGTGCGCAACTTCGTGGCGGCGGTGCCCAAGTCCCTGGAGGAGGCCGCCGCCATCGACGGGGCGAGCGGGTGGACGATCTTCTGGCGCATCCTCATGCCGCTGGTCGCTCCCGGGCTGGGGGCGGCGAGCATCTTCGCGTTCATCACCGCGTGGAACGAGTTCCTCGTCGCCTTCACGTTCCTGCAGAACAACACCGGGGCCTACACGCTGCCGATCTCTCTCCAGTACTACTTCGGGGCGGTCTCCGTGGAGTGGGGCTCCGTCATGGCCGCCTCCACCCTGCTGACCGTGCCCGTGATGATCTTCTTCCTGCTCGTCCAGCGCCGGATGGTCTCCGGCCTGACCATGGGCGCGGTCAAGGGTTGAGGGCCCGGCCGGGGCGGCCGTGCGCCGCCCCGGCCCGACCGCGCCGCCACGTCCCGCTCACGTCTGCCCGACCGGGCACCCTCCTGATCACCGAACGGAGTTCGCGATGCCGCTCGACCCCGCCCTGGCTCGTCTGGCCAACGCCACACTGATGGTCCCCTTCGAGTCCCATCACGCACCACGATGGGTGCTGGAGGGGTTGGCCGAGGGCGTCTCCGGTGTCTGTCTGTTCCACAACAACCTCCAGGGTCCGGATCAGATCCGGGCCCTGAACACGCAGTTGGGGGAAGCCGCCGACACCCCGCTGATCTCCCTGGACGAAGAGGGCGGGGACGTCACCCGCATCGGCCAGGCACGCGGCAGCGACTACCCCGGCAACGCGGCCCTGGGCGCGGTCGACGACACCGAGCTCACCCGGGCCACCCACCGGGAGATGGGCGGGCGCCTGGCCGATCTGGGGTTCAACATGGACCTGGCCCCGTCGGTGGACGTCAACGTCGCCGACGACAACCCCGTCATCGGCACCCGTTCGTTCGGTGCCGACCCCGCACTCGTGGCGCGGCACGCGAAGGCGTCGGTGCTGGGACTGCACGACGCCGGGGTGGTGGCCTGCGCCAAACATTTCCCCGGTCACGGAGCGACCTCGCAGGACTCCCACCACGTGCTGCCGTTGGTGCAGGCCGACGCCGAGGTACTGCGTGAGCGCGAACTGCGGCCGTTCCGTGCGGCCGTGGAAGCGGGGGTGCGTTCGGTGCTGACCGCCCACATCGAGATGCCGTCGCTGGGCGGGCCCGGCCCGGCCACGCTCAACCACCACGTGCTCAACCGGGTGCTGCGCGAGGAACTGGGGTTCACGGGCACGGTGGTCAGCGACGCGATGGAGATGCAGGGGGTGAGCGGGCGTGTCGGGATCCCCGAGGCCAGTGTGCTGGCGGTCGCGGCCGGGTGCGACCTATTGTGCCTGGGCCGGTTCGTCTACGCCGATCAGGTCGATGCGGTGCGTACCGCGCTCGTGGAAGCGGTCCGGCAGGGACGGCTCTCCGGTGAACGCCTGGAGGAGGCTGCGGCCCGCAACTCGGCCCTGCGCACCTGGGTGCGGGACCGCGCCGCCGTGCGCGCGTCCGTGCCCGGGCCCGACGGTGTGGGGTTGTCCGTCGCGCGCCGGGCCACCCGGGTGCACGGCGAGCCCCCGCGCCTGCACGACCCGTTCGTGGTGGAGGTGGACGCACCTGCCGGTGTGGCCGTGGGCGAGGTCCCCTGGGGCTTGGCCCCGTGGTTCGCCGACACCGTCCGGGTCTCCCCCGACCCCGCGGTCACCGCGGACCTGTTGGCCCGGGCGGCCGGCCGGGACCTGGTCGTGGTGGTGCGTGATGCGCACCGCTACCCCGCTGCACGTGACCTGGTGCTCGCCCTGCTCGCCGCGCGGCCCGAGGCCGTCATCGTCGAGATGGGCCTGCCCATCTGGCGCCCGGACCTCGGCACGCATGTGAGCACCTACGGCGCCGCGCACGTCAACAGCCGCAGCGCTGCCGAACTGCTGGGCGCCCGGGGTGCGTTGCAGAAGGCCCGTCCCGGGGTCTGATCCGTGTGCGGGTGTGCGTCCCGGTGCACACCCGCGGCCCCGCGGCGGGCAGGGCGCGCCCAAAGCGCACGAGTACGCCCAGGCGGGTGCGGGGCCGTTCCGGAACCGGAGGGGCCGAGCATGTCCACGTGAGCCGGTAGGAGAAGTACCCTTGGAGGCGTCCGACGGCCGCGCTCGGTTCGGCCCGGCGGACGCCCCGTCTCACAGCTCGACGAAGGTCCGGCCACCGCGCCGACCGATCAGTGCCCCATTCGCCCTTCCGAACACGGCATAATCACAGCATGCGCCTTTCAGCCCGGGTCGACTACGCGCTCCGCGCGGCCGCAGAACTCGCCATTTCCCCCGACGGACCGGTGACGGCCGAGCAGCTCGCTCGCGCACAGGACATCCCCGGAAAATTCCTGGAGAACATCCTCACCCAGCTCCGTCGCGCCGGTCTGGTCCGCAGCCAACGCGGGCCGGTCGGCGGTTACTGGCTGGCCCGAGACCCCGCCGAGATCTCCCTGGCCGACATCATCAGGGCGGTCGACGGTCCCCTCGCCAATGTGCGCGGGGAACGCCCCGAGGAGGTGGACTACGACGGGGCGGCCCGCAGCCTGCAGCAGGTGTGGATCGCTCTGCGGGCCAGCGAACGCTCCATCCTGGAGGGGGTCACCCTGCACCACTTGGCCACGAACGAGCTGCCCTCGCTGGTGCGCTCGCTGGCCGAGGACCCCGATTCCTGGGTCAACCACACCCACCGGTGAGCTTCGAGAACGAAGGAGCCGTCCACCCCGGGGTGGACGGCTCCTTCGTCGTGTTCGTGGTGACGCGGTACGGACGGTTCGGTCCCCGTGTCAGACCCCCACCATGTCGGGGACCTGGGGAACACGGTCCGGCACCGGGTCGATGCCGAGGTCCTGGGCGTTCACGGGCTCGGTGGCGACGGAGTCGCCGAGCAGCGCGGCCTCTTGGAGCTCGGCGAGAGCGAGCTGGTCGGAAACCTCTCTGAGTACCTGGGAGAGCGGGACACCGAGAGCGGTGCAGATCGAGGAGAGCAGCTCCGAGGAGGCCTCCTTCTGTCCCCGTTCGACCTCCGACAGATACCCGAGGGATACACGGGCTTCGGCCGAGACCTGCCGGAGGGTGCGGCTCTGACGCTGCCGGAGCCGCCTGAGCACGTCACCCAGCAGGTGACGAAGCAGGACCATCATTCGCGCTCCCTCCCACCGGTAGCGACCTTCATATACAACACCGTACCTGTCCCACGCCCGATTCGGGCACCTCTCGTTCTGCTGTTCGCTGGAGGGGGAACCAAACCCTGGGGTGGTTTTGTTCCCTTCGGTCCGGCGGAAGGAACCACGAACGGGGGTCAGTCCGGGGTGGTCTCCGACACCTCGTCGTGAACCACTGCGGCCAGGACCGCGAGCGCACCCTCTACCGTTCGATAACGGATACCCGAACGGTCTCCGGTGAAACGGAACCGTTCGACCCGCGGTTCCCGGCCCGTCCCGGCCACGGCCGCGTAGACGGTGCCGACCGGCTGCCCGCCCTGGGGTTCGGGTCCGGCGACCCCGGTGACGGCCACACCGAGGTCGGCCCCCGCCAGGCGCCGGGCCGCGCGGGCCATGTGGGCGGCGACGTCGGGATGCACGGCCCCCTCGGCCTCCAGGAGGTCCTCCGGGACCCCCAGGAGGGTGGCCTTGGTATCGGTCGCATAGGTCACGAACCCGCCCCGGTAGGTGGCCGAGGCCCCGGGAACGGCGGTGAGGTGGGCGCCGATGAGCCCGCCGGTCAGCGACTCGGCTGTCGCGCACGTGAGGCCGGCCGCCAGCATCCTGCGGTGGGCGGCCCCGGCCGTCTCCAGTGCGGCTCCGGCGAGCTCCGGGCTCCCGTGCTCACTCACCCCGAGGCCTCCCCTTCTTCCGGGCCAGGCGCACGGCGTCGACGATGTAGATCGCGCCGGTCCACAGGGTCACGGCCAACGCGAGGCCCATGGTCAGGTGCGCGAGCCAGACGAAGGCCGCGGTGAGCGGCAACAGGTGCAGCGGGAACAGGTAGATGCTGATCGCGACGATCTGCAGGACGGTCTTGAGCTTGCCGCCCTTGCCGGCCGGCATGACGCCGTAGCGGATCACCGCGAAGCGCAGGGCGGTGATGCCCCACTCGCGGGCCAGGATCGCGATGGTCACCCACCACCACAGTTCGCCCTGGACCGACAGCACGACCAGGGCGGCGCCGGTGAGGGCCTTGTCGGCGATCGGGTCGGCGATCTTGCCGAAGTCGGTGACGAGGTTGTGCCGCCGGGCCAGCTCACCGTCGATCCGGTCGGTGACGGCGGCCAGCACGAACACGGCGAAGGACGCCAGCTGCCACCCCGTGCCGTCCAGGAACATGAACCACACGAAGAGCGGCACCATGATCAGGCGGCTCACCGTGAGCACGTTCGCGATGTTCCACAACGGCACTCGGGGAGCGGGCGAGGCCGCGGCATCGTGGTTGCTCATCTGTCTCCGGTTTCCCCGTCCGTCTCGGGGTCGTTCTCGGCGTCCTCGATCTGTTCGGCCACGAGGTCGGCACCGACGGACTGCAGGACGGTGGCGCGCACGAGGTCGCCCACCGCCAGGCCGTGCCCGTACAGGATGGTGCTGCCGTCGACGCCGGGGGCCTGGTGGTCGGCACGGCCCTCGTAGGCGCCGTCCTCCAGGACCGCCTCGATCAGGACGGCGACCTCGCTGCCCACACGCTCCTCCGCGCGTTGGGCCATGAGTTCCTGGGCCAGGTCGGTCAGGCGTGCCACACGCTCGTCGACGACCTCCTGGGGCACCTTGTCGGCGTACCCTGCGGCCTCGGTGCCGTCCTCGTCGGAGTAGCCGAACACCCCGATGGCGTCCAGGCGCGCCTCGGTCAGGAACGCGACGAGTTCCTCGAACTCCTCCTCGCTCTCCCCGGGGAAACCGACGATGAAGTCGGAACGGGCCCCGGCCTCGGGAGCACGCTCGCGCACGGTGTGCAGCAGCTCCAGGAAACGCTCGCGGTCGCCGAACCGGCGCATGCGGCACAGCAGGGGACCGCTGGCGTGCTGGAAGGACAGATCGAAGTAGGGCACGACACCGGGGGTACCGGTGAGGGTCTCCACGAGCCCGGGACGCACCTCGGCGGGCTGCAGGTAACTCACCCGGACGCGGTCCAGGCCCTGGACGGCGGCCAGGGCCGGCAGGAGGGTCTCCAGGGCGCGCGTGTCGCCCAGGTCCTTGCCGTAGGAGGTGGAGTCCTCACTGAGGAGGAAGACCTCGCGCACTCCCTCACCTGCCAGCCACCGGGCCTCGCGCACGACCTCTTCGGGCCGGCGGGAGACGTGGGCGCCGCGGAAGGAGGGGATGGCGCAGAAGGTGCACCGCCGGTCGCATCCCGAGGCGATCTTGAGGTTGGCGACGGGGCCGCCCGTCAGGCGGCGGCGCGGGACGTTCGTGCGGTAGGGCAGGTCGGTGCCCTCGGCGCCCGGCGACTCCTCGAAGGAGGCGTGGCCCGGCACGTGCGCCTGGGAGCCGTTACGGTCGAGGGGGCTGATGGGCAGAAGGGCGCGGCGGTCGCGGGGGTCGTGCGGGACCAGGGTGCGTCCCTCGACCACGTCGTCGAGGCGGTCGGTGATGGCCGCGTAGTCGTCGAAACCGATGACCTGGGCTTCGGGCAGGGAATCGGCGAGTTCGGAGCCGTAGCGTTCGGCCATGCACCCCGCGGCGACGACCTTGCCACCGCCTTCGGCCGCTTCCAGCAGGGTCTGGATGGAGTCCTGTTTGGCGGCGTCGATGAAGCCGCAGGTGTTGACCACGGTCACCTCGGCCCGGGTGTCGCCGTCGACAAGGTCCCAGCCGCCGTCGGCGAGGCGGCCGGCGAGCTCCTCGGAGTCGACCTCGTTACGCGCGCAACCCAGGGTCACGAGTGAGACAGTACGGCGCGATGACATGGCTTCCAAGCGTGTGGGAGAGCTGTGAGTGGTGCGGGCGGCGCGGCGCACGTGGTGCGGTCCCTTGGGTCTCGCCCGGCCGCGGCCTCGGCTGCGTCGCCTCCTCCCGCGGCCCTCCACACTACCGTGGTCGGGTCACTCTCCCGAACGGCGGCCGTGGTACATGCCACTCACATGAAGGCCCGCACCGCCGTGGTGGGCGGTGCGGACCCTGTTCCCACTTCNCCTCTCCGTGTTCACCGGGGCTGCCGATGTCCTCGCCGTCGACACCGACGGTGACCGCGCCGGCGTTGCCGGTCCAGACACGCAGCCGGTCCTCGCCGGTGTGCTCCCACGACTCGCCCTCGGCCAGGAAGCCGGTGAAGAGGTCCTCCTCGCCTTCGGTCCCGTTCTCCTCCGCGGCCTCGGCCGTGTCCCCGTTCCCGTCGCCCTCGCCGGTGACCTGGATCCAGATGCGTTCGCCTGCGGTCAGCCGGACGGTGAACTCGGCGGGTTCCTCCTCCTCGGCCGGCTCGGAGGTGTGCGTGTTCTTGGTCCCGAGGGGCTCGGGCACTGCGTCCCCGGCCGGGTCGACGTGCGTCTCGTCCTCCCCGCCGGTCTCGCCGGTGCCGGCCGAGGAGTCGACGGTGCCGTCGTCGTCCCGCATGGCTTCCAGGGCGGTGCGCAGCGGGTTGGTCTCCTCGCCGTTCCAGGCGCGGACCCCGACGACGGCACCGACCAGGACCACGGCCGCGACCAGGGCCCAGGGCCAGTGGCGGCGGACCGCCTCTCCCCTGCTGCTGGGGGCGTCGGTGCCGGTGATGATCGGGCGCGGTGAGCGCCGTTCAGCGCCGGCGCCCTTCTCCGCGTGTCCCCGGGTGCGGTGCCGTCCTCTCGGAGCGGGCACCGGTTCTTGTTCGGGTCTGCTTCTCTTCTTGGAGCGGTTGTCCTGAACGGACCGGTACGGGTTCTGGTCCCGTTCGAAGTGGTTGGGCCGGGCGGCCCCGGCGTCCGGTTCGGTGTCGTCGATGATGCGCCGGGGCGGCGGGCCCGCCATGGGCTCGTCCCCCTCCTCCGGGAGCTCCTCGGCCTGTTCCCGCGCGGCCGCCGCGATCCGGACGGTGGCGGGCGACCCCGCCACGTGGCGCGGCAGGGGCACGAAGACCGGTGCTCCGTGACCGGCGTGTTCCTGGTCGAACTCGGCCAGGAGCGGCTCGGGATCCAGGCCGAGGACCCGGCAGAGGCTGCGGATGTGGCCTCGGGCGTAGAAATCCCCGCCGCAGGGGACGAAGTCCTCCTCCTCGATCCCGTTGAGGACCTTGGGCCTGATGCGCGTCCGGGTACTGAGATCCGCGATCGTGTAGCCCGCCGCGATCCGGGCGGCGGACAGACTCTGTCCGATCGTCGCCATGCACACTCCCCGCGACTCATTGTGGTTGCCTGATCCCACTCTGCTACCAAGCGCCGAAAGGTGCAGGGCACCACGCCCATGAAGCGCCCAAGAGTGCACCAAATCGGATGTTTCTGGTTCAGCAACCGTGGAGAGTGCGGTCGGCCGCGCGGGTCAGCCCCCTCGGATGTCGGCGAGCACCTGCGGCAGGTCGTCGGGCTGCACGAGCACGTCGCGGGCCTTGGAGCCCTCGCTGGGGCCCACCACGTCGCGGCTCTCCATGAGGTCCATCAGGCGTCCGGCCTTGGCGAAACCCACACGGAGCTTGCGCTGGAGCATCGAGGTGGAGCCGAACTGGGTGGTCACCACCAGCTCGGTCGCCTGCAACAGCAGGTCGAGGTCGTCACCGATCTCCTCGTCGATCTCCTTCTTGGGCCCCTGGGGCGCCGCCACGTCCTCGCGGTAACTGGGTTCGGACTGCTTCTTGCAGTGCTCGACGACCCCGCGGATCTCCTTCTCCCCCACCCAGGCGTTCTGCAGACGGATGGGTTTGCCCGCGCCCATCGGCAAGAAGAGCGCGTCGCCCTTGCCCACGAGTTTCTCCGCGCCGGGCTGGTCGAGGATGACCCGGCTGTCGGAGAGGCTGGAGGTGGCGAAGGCCAGCCGCGAGGGCACGTTGGCCTTGATCAGGCCGGTGACGACGTCGACGCTGGGGCGCTGGGTGGCCAGCACCAGGTGGATGCCGGCGGCTCGGGCGAGCTGGGTGATGCGGACGACGGCGTCCTCGACGTCGCGGGGGGCGACCATCATCAGGTCGGCGAGCTCGTCGACGATGACCAGCAGGTACGGGTACGGCTCGTACTCGCGTTCGCTGCCGGGCGGGGCCTTGAGCTCGCCGGCGCGCACCGCGGCGTTGAAGTCGTCGATGTGGCGGTAGCCGGAGGCGGCCAGGTCGTCGTAACGCCGGTCCATCTCACCCACGACCCACTGGAGGGCTTCGGCGGCCTTCTTGGGGCTGGTGATGATCGGGGTGATCAGGTGCGGGATGCCCTCGTACATGGTCAGCTCGACCCGCTTGGGGTCGACCAGGATCATGCGCACCTCGTCGGGGGTGGAGCGCATCATGAGCGAGGTGATGAGCCCGTTGATGCAGGTCGACTTACCGGCGCCGGTGGCACCCGCCACCAGCACGTGCGGCATCTTGGCCAGGTTGGCCACGACATTGGTGCCCTCGACGTCCTTGCCCAGGCCCACGAGCATGGGGTGGTCGTCGGACGTGGCCGAGGACGAGCCCAGGACGTCTCCCAGACTCACTATGTCCTTGTCGGTGTTGGGGATCTCCACACCGATCGCGGACTTGCCGGGGATGGGCGACTGGATACGCACGTCGGCGCTCTTGACCGCGAGCGAGATGTTCTTCGTCAGCGCGGTGACCTTCTCGACCTTGACGGCCGGGCCGAGCTCGATCTCGTAACGCGTGACCGTGGGCCCGCGGGTGAACCCGGTGACGTCGGCATCGATCTTGAACTGGCCCATGACCCCGGAGAGCGCACTGACGATGTCGTCGTTGGCCTTGGTCCGCTCCTTGCTGGGCGAGCCGGGCTTGAGCATGGGCGGGGCCGGCAGCTCGTAGTCGCCCTCGACCACACGGGAGGGGATGGACAGCTGCTCGGTGGCGGCGGGGGCCGGGGTGGGGTCCGGGGTCTCGTTCTTCTTGCGCTTGCCCTTGGCGGGCTTGTCCTTGGCCTCGTGCCCATCGGTCAGGGCGGGGGCGAGGGGTTCGGGGCTCTCCGGGAGCACGGGGGTGTCGTAGGGGCGTTCGTGGTCGCCCGCCACGGTCGAGCCGGTGGGTTTCGCCTTGGGCTTGCGCTTGCGCTGCTTGGGTTCCTCCTCGTCGGCGCCGAGGATCCCGATGCCCGAGTCCGGGCCGCCATCGCGTTCCAGCAGCGCGCCGAAGAGGGTCTGCAGGCGCTCTGGGACACGCCGGACGGGCGTGGAGGTCACCACGAGAATGCCGAAGATCAGCACGAGCACCAGCAGCACGGCGGTGAGTGTGGGGGTGATGACCATGCTCAACGGGCCGGAGGCGATGAAACCGATGAGCCCGCCGGAGGTCTGCAGGGCCTCGGGGCCCTCGGCGGGCTGGGGAACACCGTGGGCGATGTGGATGAGCCCGAGCAGGCCCAGCATGATCGCGATGAACCCGATCGCCAGGCGGCCGCCGTCGCCGGGTTTGGCGGTTCCGGGGGTACGCATGAGCTTGACGGCGATCGGCAGGAACAGCAGTGGCAGGATCGGTGAGAAGGCGCCGAACGCGCCCATGACCACGAGCCGGGTGTACTCCAGCAGGGGCCCCTCGCTCTGCCACCACACGGCGGCAGCGATGAGCACACCGGAGGCGAGCAGCAGCAGGCCGATGCCGTCACGGCGCAGGTCGGGGTCGAGGTCGCGTGCCCCGCGCCCGACCGCGCGGGCGACCCCGCCCACGGTGTGCGCGATGACCTTCCACAGAACCACGAGGAACTGGCCGAACATGGAGAAGGCGAAGACGATCGGCCCCTCGGGCATGCGCTTCTTCGCAGACGAAGAACGCCCGCCGGACTTCTTGCGTGAGGAGCCGCCGGAGGAGGCACGCGCGGGCATCGGGGGTCACCTCCAGGGGACGGCGGGTTCGGGAACCGGACACACCGGCCCGGCACGGCGGGAAGCCTACTGAAGCTGTCCACCCGGCGCACGGAACGGGCACGGCGTGTCGTCCCGNGCGGGTCCGAGCCGCGAGCGCTGCCCCGACCCCGGGGGCTCGGCCCCAGGGGTCACCAGGGGTGGTTCGGAGCGCCCCTCCAGGGCTCCGGAGGACCCGTGTGCGGGCCCTCCGGAACGAGGGGCTGCCGGGGGCGGAGCGAGTCCGAAGAACCCGGTCCTCAGACTTCGACCAGCACCGGGATGATCATCGGACGGCGGCGGTAGGTCTCGTTGACCCACCGGCCCGCGTTGCGCCGCACGAGCTGCCTCAGCTGGTGGGGGTCGTTGACCCCGTCGGAGGCGGCCTTGTCCAGCGCGTCCTGGAGCTTGTCGATGACGTCGTCGAAGGCGTCGGGTTTGAGCCCCGCGCCGCGGGTGTGGATCTCCGGCTCGCCCAGGATCTTGCCGGTGTTGGAGTCCACGGCCAGGACGACGGAGATGAAGCCCTCTTCGCCGAGGATGCGGCGGTCCTTGAGTGCGGCGTCGGTGACGTCGCCCACCGAGGAACCGTCGACGTAGACATAGCCGGCCTGGACCGCGCCCACGATCTTGGCGCGGTTCTTGTACACGTCCACGACCACGCCGTCCTCGGCGATGACGATGCGGTCATCGGACACGCCGGTCTTCTTGGCCAGCTCGGCATGGGCGCGCATGTGGCGCCACTCGCCGTGCACCGGCATGAAGTTGCGCGGGCGCACCATGTTGAGGATGTACAGCAGCTCGCCGGCGGAGGCGTGGCCCGACACGTGCACCAGGGCGTTGCCCTTGTGCACGATGTTGGCGCCCCAGCGGGTGAGGCCGTTGATGACCCGGTTGACGGAGTTCTCGTTGCCCGGGATCAGCGACGAGGCGAGCAGGATGGTGTCGCCCTCCTCGATGCGGATCTGGTGGTCGCGGCTGGCCATGCGGCTCAGTGCCGACATGGGTTCGCCCTGCGACCCGGTGCAGATCAGCACGGCCTCGTTCGGCCGCATCTTGTCGAGCTGTTTGACGTCGATGATGGTGTCGCCGGGGATGCTGAGGTAGCCCAGGTCCCGGGCGATGTTCATGTTGCGCACCATCGAGCGGCCCACGAAGGCGATCTTGCGCCCGTGCTGGGAGGCGGCGTCGATCACCTGCTGGACGCGGTGCACGTGCGAGGCGAAACAGGCGACCACGATGCGCTTGTCGGCGGTGCGGAAGACCTTCTCGATGTCCTCGTTGAGGTCGCGCTCGCTGACGACGAAGCCGGGCTGCTCGGCGTTGGTGGAGTCCGACAGCAGCAGGTCCACGCCCTCGTCGCCGAAGCGGGAGAACCCGGCCAGGTCGGTCAGGCGCCCGTCGAGCGGCAGCTGGTCCATCTTGAAGTCACCGGTGTGCAGCACGCTGCCGCCCGGCGTCCGGATGCCCACGGCCAAGGCGTCCGGGATGGAGTGGTTGACCGAGAAGAACTCCAGGTCGAAGGGGCCGAAGTCCTGGCGCTGGCCTTCCTCGACCAGCACCGTCTCGGGCTTGATGCGGTGCTCGCCGAGCTTGGCGGTGATGAGCGCCAGGGTGAGCTTGGAACCCACGAGCGGGATGTCGGGGCGCTCACGCAGCAGGAACGGCACACCGCCGATGTGGTCCTCGTGCCCGTGGGTGAGCACGATCGCCTCGATGTCGTCGAGACGGTCCCGGATGTGGTCGAAGTCCGGGAGGATGAGGTCGACGCCGGGCTGCTCCTCCTCGGGGAAGAGCACACCGCAGTCGACGATCAGCAGGCGGCCGCCGTACTCGAACACGGTCATGTTGCGGCCGATCTCGCCGAGACCGCCCAGTGCGACGACGCGCAGGGCGCCCTTGCCCAGGGGCGGGGGCGAGCTCAGCTCGGGGTGCGGGTGACTCATACCGATCCCTCCGCGAGACGCTCGACGTTGACCGCACTGGCCGGGACGGCCTGGTGCGGGGCGAGGCCGATGGGCCCCTTCACACCGGCGGCGGCCAGGTCCTCGCGCAGCAGGGCCTGCAGCTCCGAGGAGGCGTCGGCCAGCGGGGTGCGCACCGGGCCGGAGGGCAGTCCGAACAGGTTCAGGACGGACTTGACGGTGATGACGCCCTGCGTGCGGAAGATGCCCGTGTAGACCGGCGTCAGGCGGCGGTGGATGGCCAGGGCCTGGGCGACCTCGCCAGCGTCGAACGCGTCGATCATGTCCTTGAGGTCGCTGCCGACGATGTGGCCGACGACACTGACGAACCCGGCGCCGCCGACGGACAGCGTCGGCAGGTTGAGGATGTCGGTGCCGCAGTAGAAGGCCAGGTCGGTGCGTTCCATGACCCAGGAGCTCGCGCCGAGGTTGTCCTTGGCGTCCTTGTTGGCCACGATCCGCGGGTGCTCCGCCAGGCGCACGAGCGTCTCGGACGCGATCGGCGTGCCGGTGCGGTGCGGGATGTCGTAGAGCATCACCGGGAGCTCTGTGGCGTCGGCGATGGAGGTGAAGTGCCGCACCAGCCCCTCCTGCGGGGGCTTGTTGTAGTACGGCGTCACCGCGAGCAGGCCGTGCGCGCCGGCCTCCTCGGCGGCACGGGCCAACTTGAGGCTGTGGCGGGTGTCGTTGGTGCCGACACCGGCCACGATGGTGGCACGGTCGCCGACGGCTTCGACGACGGAGCGAAGGAGGCGGTCCTTCTCGTCGTCGCTGGTGGTGGGAGACTCACCGGTGGTGCCGCTGATGATGAGTCCGTCGTTGCTCTGCTCGTCGACGAGGTAGGTGGCGAGTCTGGCCGCCCCCTCGTAGTCGATCTCGCCGTCCTCGAGCATCGGGGTGACCATGGCGGTCAGCATCTTGCCGAACGGGCGGTTCTGGTTTTCGACCATCGCGTGTGAAAGGCCGTGGACCACCGCCGAGGGCGGGGTCCTCTGAGCCCCTCCTCCTCTCAATGTGCGTCGAATCTGCGGGTGGGTCGGGCCGTACGGATGGGTTCGCGTACGGAAAGAGCGGTACCGCGTACCGCCACCGCGACCGGCTCTGACGGCCCGGTCACGGGGAAGATCTCTGCGCCCTCGCCTGCTCGGCGGGGCCGGGGCCTGTTCGGCAGATGCGGTGAACGGCGGCGGACACCTGCCGAACGAGCCCTGTATCTGTATGTGGGCCGCCGCGCAGAGCGCGGGCGGCGGACCTCGGTCCTCGTGGGTCGAGGTTGGAGGCCACGGAGTGTGAACCTACCCGACCCGGGCCGGTGCCAGTCGTGGCGTCGGCCCGGGCCGCACCCCGAAGGGTGCTACGGGTTCTCTGTCGGGGACGGCCCTGGGTTCCTGATTCCGCCCACCCTAGTCGTCCTGTTTGTCCGGCAGGACGATGCTGATCAGGAAGCTGACCACGGCGACGACGATCGCTCCGAGGAAGGCGTCCCAGAAGGTGTCGATCCGGAAGGGGATGTCGAACAGCCCCGCGATCCACTCCGTGAGCAGGAACAGGAGCGCGTTCACGAGCAGGCCGATGAGGCCGAGGGTCAGCGCGTAGAACAAGCACCCGACCGTTTTGACGATCGGTTTGATGACCGCGTTGACCACACCGAAGATCGCACCCACCGCGAGGTAGACGACGATCTGCCCGGTCGTGTCCTGGGCGCCGACATGGATGCCGTTGATCAGGAATACAGCCGCCCAAAGGGCGAGTGCGTTCGCGATAACTCTGATAATGAGGCTCACGAGATAGATGTTCCCATGCCTTGGCAAGGTCGGGAAACTCCGGTGTCGTGTCACTCGCGCCGGAGTACCTGTGACCGCTTCGGCCCCACCCCTCCCAGGAGGCCATCCGTGTCCACCGCCCAATTCGTCCGGCCTGCCCGCAGCGGGGACGTCGAGCGCATCGTCGACCTGCAGGTGGCCTCCTGGCAGGCCCTGTACGGCCCTCTGCTGCCCGAGGAGGTGAGCGCGGAGATGGCTTCGCCCGAGGCCCGCGCGAACTTCACCGAGCAGTGGAAGGCGGCCCTGGGCTCTCCGCCGACCTCCAAGCACCGGCTCGTGGTGGCCACGGACGAGGTCGACGGTGTGCGCACCGTCACCGGTTTCGCCGCTCTGGGCCCGGCCGGCGACCCGGACCTGTGGCCGGCCACGGACGCGGAGGTCTTCGCCCTGCACGTGGATCCCGAGAGGACGCGGCAGGGGCACGGGAGCCGTCTGGTCAACGCGTGTGTGGACCATGTGGCCGAGGACGGCTTCACCACGGTGCACGTGTGGGTGGCCGAACAGGACAACCCGCTGCGCTCCTTCTTCGAGTCGGCGGGCTGGCGCGCCGACGGCGCCCGGCGTGAGATCGACCTCGGACCACTGCTGCCGATGGTGCGGCTGCATGCCGGGGTTCCCGCCGTCTAGGAACATCCCGGCCGCGCCCGCCTTCGGGCCCTGCCTGCGTCGGCACCGCTCACCGGACGCACTAACGTGAGGGGGTTGTCCCACACGTCCTGCCTGAACGCGCATGGTCGCGCGGCGGGGCGCCTCGTCGCATGTGCAAGGAGTCCTGAGCGTGGCCACGGTCGGAGAATGGGTCTCGGGGATGCGCCCCCGCACGCTGCCGAACTCGGTCGTCCCGGTGGCGGCCGGGACCGCCCTGGTCTTCTCCCTGGGCGGGTTCGTCTGGTGGAAGGCGCTGCTGGCCCTGCTGGTCTCGCTCTCCCTGCAGGTCGGTGTGAACTTCGCCAACGACTACAGCGACGGGGTCAAGGGCACCGACACCGAGGAACGCACCGGGCCCACCCGCCTGACCGCGACCGGTCTGGCCCGGCCCAATCACGTGCTGGCGGCGGCTCTGGGGAGCTTCGCGTTCGCGGGTGTGATCGGCCTGGTGCTGGTGGCCACCTCCTCGTGGTGGCTGCTGCTCCTCGGCGCGGCCGCGATCGCCGCCGCCTGGTACTACACCGGCGGGAATTCCCCCTACGGCTACCGGGGGCTGGGCGAGGTGTCGGTGTTCGTGTTCTTCGGCGCGGTGGCCGTGGTCGGCACGGTGTTCGTCCAACTGGGGTCGGCGCCCTGGCAGGCGTGGGTGGCGTCGGTCCCGGTCGGCCTGCTGTCCTGCTCGGTGCTGATCATCAACAACCTGCGCGACATCCCCACCGACCGGGAGACCGGCAAGATCACGCTGGCGGTGCGCCTGGGCGGGACCGGGACCCGTCGCCTGTACGCGGGGGCGATCGTGGCCTCCTACGCGTTCGCGCTGGCGCTCACACCCGTCTCGTGGTGGGCACCGCTGGTGCTGCTGTCGGTGCCGTTGGCCGTGCCGCCGGTGCGGCGGGTCCTGGGCGGGCAAGTCGGCCGCGACCTGGTCCTGGGCCTGGGGGAGACCGGAAAGCTGCAGATGGCCTTCGGTGTGCTCTTCTCCGTGGCCCTGCTTCTGGGATAGACACGTCGTGTGGGTGAACAGGACCAGGACTTCTCCGACGACGTGGAGGCTGCGGCCTTCTACGCGTCCCTGCCGGCCACCCGGGGCGCCGCGGGCGCGGTGATCCGTTCGGGGCGCGGCGGGGTGATGCTGGTGCGGCGCGCCTACGGTGCGCGTGGCTGGGGTGTTCCGGGCGGCATCATCGAGGCCGGCGAGTCCCCGTTGGCCGCGTGCCGCCGCGAACTGCACGAGGAGCTCGGCGTACGGGCCCGCGTGTTGGGGCCCGCGGTGGTCGACTGGGTTCCGGCGCGTCCCCCGCGCACGGCCGCGGTCCAGTGGCTCTTCCACGTGGCCGCGCCCGACGAAGCCGGTGTCCGCCTGCCCGCGGAGGAGCTGACCGAGTGGGCGTGGGTGGCGCCCGGACGCCTCCACGACCTGCTGCCGTCCCACACC
Organism: Nocardiopsis xinjiangensis YIM 90004; assembly: GCF_000341145.1. Lineage (GTDB taxonomy): Bacteria > Actinomycetota > Actinomycetes > Streptosporangiales > Streptosporangiaceae > Nocardiopsis > Nocardiopsis xinjiangensis. The sequence continues at coordinate 29,949 of NZ_ANBE01000051.1, read as the reverse complement.
GCCCGCCGTATGGCCGCGGCCCTGGAGGTCGCTCCCGGCCGTGGTCCGCTCTACCTGGAAGACGGACGGCCGGTGTTCGACTGAGCCGCGCCCCTCCCCCGACGGCCTCACACGGACTAGTCTGACGTCCCCTCCACGCCGATCGGGAAGGAACGCCACGAGCGTGACCACGGACCACAGCGACCCGCACCTCTGCCCCGGGACCGAGGCCTGGGCCGAACGTTCCCGCCTCCAGGCCGAGGCCTTCGACGCCATCGGAAAACGCTACGACGAGGCCTTCCCCCGCAAGGAAGGCCAGGAGGAACACACCCGGCGGCTGGTCGGCCTGCTGCCTCCGGGCGGCCGCGTACTCGACCTGGGGTCGGGCACCGGTCTGCCCACCGCCCGCCGGCTGGTCCGGGCCGGGGCGCGGGTGAGGGGGTTCGAGATCTCCCCGCGCATGCTCGAGCTCGCACGCGGCAACGTGCCCGGGGCCGAGTTCGTGCAGGCCGACATCATGGATCTGGCCCCGGACGAGCACCGCTACGACGCGATCGTGGCGTTCTTCTCGCTGCTGTGCCTGCCCAAGGCACAGATCCCCGCCGCGCTCGGGCGGATCCGCGCGGCGCTCGTGCCCGGCGGGGTGTTGTGCCTGTCGATGGTCGAGTCGGAGGCCGACGACACCCCGATCCCCTTCGTGGGCCGGCGGATACGGGTCACGGGTTACGGGCGCGAGGAGCTGCGAACGGTGGTCGAGGAGGCCGGCCTGGCCGTCGAGGACGAGCGGGTCCTCTCCTACGAACCGGCCGAGGGGGCCCCGCCCGAGACGCAGATCTTCCTCACCTGCAGGCGCAGCGCATGAGAAGGGCCCCGGGTCCGCGCGGTGCGGACCCGGGGCCGGGTCTTCGGGATCTGTTCCGCCTCGGAACCGAACGCGGTGGAGGGCCGGCCCTATTCGAGGCCGAGCAGGGACTCCAGGCCGAGGGTGAGCGGCTCGGGCAGGTCCGCGACGCGGCGCACACCCAGGAGCACACCGGGCATGAAGGAGGCCCGGTTCATCGAGTCGTGGCGGATCTTGAAGCTCTCGCCGGAGGTACCGAAGACGATCTCCTGGTGGGCGATGAGCCCGGCCAGACGCAGCGAGTGCACACGCACACCGTCCACGTCGGCACCTCGGGCTCCGGGGATCTCGGAGGTGGTGGCGTCGGGCATCGGGTCGGTGCCGGCCTCGCGGCGGGCCTCGGCGATCAGTTCCGCGGTGCGGTAGGCGGTGCCGCTGGGGGCGTCGGCCTTGTTGGGATGGTGCAGTTCGATGATCTCGGTGCTCTCGAAGTAGGGCGCCGCCTTCTGCGCGAAGTGCATCATCAGAACCGCGGCGATACCGAAGTTCGGGGCGATGAGCACCTTCGCGCCGGGTTTTGCGGCCTGCATCGCGCGTACCCGCTCCAGGCGTGCCTCGTCGAAACCGCTGGTGCCCACGACCGCGTGGATCCCGTGGTCGATGAGCCACTCCAGGTTGTCCATCACCGCGTCGGGGTGGGTGAAGTCGACGACGTAGTCGGCCCCCTGCACCGCTTCCCGGCCGTCGGTGGCGTCCACGCCCGCGACGAGTTCCATGTCGTCGGCGGCCCGGACTGCCGCGACGACCTCTGACCCCATGCGCCCGTCGGCGCCGAAAACTCCTACCTTGAACACGGATCCAACCGTAACGGAGGCGGGGGCCGGGGCCGTCCAGGAACCGGTGGGCGGAAGAGCACATCTCGAGCATCGCCCCGCCCCGGGGATCCCTGTCCGGGCCCGGGCCGGAGAGAACTCAATCCGCGATCGCGAGCACGAGGGCGAAGTCGCCGTCGGGGTCGGTCCACCAGTGTTCGGGGGTGAACCCGGCCGCTTCGAGCTCGCCGGCGAGCCCCTCGCGCCGGAATTTCGCGGAGATCTCGGTGAGCATCTCCTCCCCCTCGGCGAAGTGCACGGACAGGTCGAGGTCGGCCACGCGCACCGTCTGGTCGCGGCGCGAGCGCAGGCGCATCTCGATCCATTCCCGCTCGCTGTTCCACCGGGCCACGTGGTCGAACGCGCCGGTGTCGAAATCGGCGCCCAGTTCCCGGTTGATGACGGTCAGGACGTTGCGGTCGAAGGCTGCGGTGACCCCCTGGGCGTCGTCGTAGGCGGCCACGAGGCGGTCGGGGTCCTTGACCAGGTCGGCGCCGAGCAGGAGCCGGTCACCGGTCTCGAGCACCCCGTGGATGTCACGCAGGAACACCGCGCGGCGGTCGGGGACCTGGTTGCCGATGGTGGACCCGAGGACGGCCAGGAGCTGGCGTCCGCCGCTCTCCGAGACCGGCAGGAGCCCGAGGTGTTCCTCGAAGTCGCCGACCACGGCGTGCACGTCCGTGCGGGGATGGGACTCGGCCAGGGCGGCGGCGGACTCGGCCAGGAATTCCCCGCTGACGTCGACGGGGACGAAACGGGTGAGGCCGCCGTGCCGTTCCAGGGCCTCCAGCAGCAACCGGGTCTTGAGTCCGGATCCCGAGCCGAGTTCGATGAGGGCCGAGGCCTCGGCGGCCGCGGCGATCTCGTCGACGTGGCGCGCGAGGATCTCCTTCTCGGCGCGGGTCGGATAGTACTCGGGCAGGCGGGTGATCTCCTCGAACAGGGCGCTGCCGTGGGCGTCGTAGAACCATTTGGGCGGCAGCTGTTTGGGCCGGGAGGTGAGTCCCTCTGCCACGTCCTTGCGCAGGGCCTTGCCGAGGTCGTCGGTGGTCAGGTTGCGGTCGATGCGGAACATGGCGCCTCCTCGGGTGCCGGTGGTGGAGGGTCGGATCAGCCGATGGGGTGGATCCGGGTCCCGTCCCGGGTGGCCACGACGAGGGAGCCCTCGGGCACCTCACGCCAGCCGGTCGTGTCGTCGAAGGGTTCGGAGGCCACGAAGACCCCTCCCCCGGGCTCGTCGAGGGTGTACAGGGTGTCGCCCGCGGCGGTCGCGGCCAGGGACCGGCCGTCGGAGGCGAGCAGGTTGTAGCGACCCTCGGAACGTTCCCGGGCCTGTCGGACCACGGCGGCCAGGGCGCCCGGCAGGTCGCCCGAACCGCGCCAGGTGCGCACGGTGTGCGCGAACAGGGGCGCGGAGTCGACGGGCGCGCGGGCGTCCAGGACCCCCTCGGGCGGGGGCGCGGCGAAGGCGTCGACGAGCGCGCTGTCGTCCTTGACCGCTCCGTTGTGGCTGAACAGCAGGGTGTCGGCGCGGAAGGGTTGGGCGCCGGACTCCTCCGAACCGAACCCGATGGTGGCGTCCCGCACCGCCGCGACCACGCACCCGGAGGTGATCGCGTGGGCGGCGTCGGCGAAGGAGGCGTCACCCCACATGGGCATGGCCCGCCGGTACCGCAGCGGCTCGGGCGGGCCCTCCCGGCCCGGTTCGGTCTCCTCCACCTGTTCGGGCGCGGCGGATCCGGGGTACCAGCCCACCCCGAACCCGTCGGCGTTGACGGTGCCGTGGCACTGCGCACGCGGCGCCCACGACTGGACGTGCAGCGAGTGGGGCGCCGCGTACAGCAGTTCGTGCAGGGTACGCGGCGGCCCCAGGTAGGCGAGGTGGCGGCACATCAGGTCTCGCCGGCGTTCCGTGCGCAGCGGAAGCCGCTGAAGATCTGCCGCCGGACCGGGTGGTCCCAGTTGCGGAACGTGGACCGCACCGCGGTGGGGTGGGTGGCCCAGGAACCGCCCCGCAGGACCTTGTGTCCGTCGTCGAAGAAGACCTCGGAGTACTCGGGGTACGGGAAGGCCTCGAACCCCGGGTACCCGTGGAAGGTCGTGGAGGTCCACTCCCACACGTCGCCGATGAGCTGCTGCACCCCCAGTGGCGAGGTCCCCTCGGGGTGGCGTCCGGCGGGTGCCGGTCCGAGGGTGCGCTGGCCGAGGTTGGCGTGGCGGGAACCGGGTTCCTCATCGCCCCACGGGTAGCGGTGGGAGGTGCCGGCGGCCGGGTCCCAGCGGGCGGCCTTCTCCCACTCGGCCTCGCTGGGCAGGCGCTTGCCCGCCCAGGCGGCGTAGGCCTGGGCCTCGTAGAAGGACACGTGCTGGACGGGTTCGTCGGGCGGGACGACCTCCTGGCGTCCGAAGCGGCGCCGCGACCATCCCTGGGCCTCCCGTTTCCAGAACCCGGGTGCGAACGCCTTCTTCTTGGTACGCCACTTCCAGCCCTCCTTGCTCCACCAGCGGCGGTTCTCGTAGCCGCCGTCGTCGATGAAGTCCATGTAGGCGGCGTTGGTGACGGGCCGGGTGTCGATCCAGTAACCGTCCAGGTGGATCTCTCGGGCCGGGCGTTCGTTGTCGAAGGACCACGGGTCCTCGTCGGTGCCCATGGTGAAGGTGCCCGGCGGGACGTAGACCTCTTCGTGCACGGGTGGTTTGAGTGAGCGCACGCCCCGGGCCGGCTCGAGCAGCACCGGTGCACCACGCCGGAGCTGGTGGGTGGCGAGCATGGTCTCGTCGTGCATGTGCTCGTGCTGGATGACCATGTGGAAGACGAACCCGGCATCGAGCAGGGAGCGTTCGTTCCCGTTGTCCTCGGCGGGCCCCAGGTCGGTGCCGGAGAGCACGTCGAGGACCTCGCGGCGTACGCGGGCGTTGTACTCGTAGGCTTCGACGGGGTCGAGCAGGGGCAGGGAGACCCGTTCGGAACGCGGGTTCTCGAAGGCGTCGTAGAGCCCGTCGATGTCGGGGCGCAGGGCCTCCTTGCCGCCGGCGGCACGCAGCAGCCACTGTTCCTCGTAGTTTCCGACGTGCGCCAGGTCCCAGACCAGTGGTGACATCAGCGGTGAGTGCTGGGTGTGCAGGCCCTCGTCGTCCAGGGCGTCGAGCGTGAGTCCGTTGCTGCGGTTGCGGCTGCGGTCCAGTTCGGTGGCGATGCGCTCCTTGGCGCGTTCCTGTTCCTGGTTCACCCTGTTCCTCCCCTCACTGCGGAGCGGCTCTGCGGTCGCCCTCCGGCGGGCGCCGTTCGCGTCCGGGGCACGTGCGGCCAAGTGTCGGCGGGGCTGAGCCCGCGCCGGACGTACTGGTCGGCGTAGTCGTCGCCCAGCCCCGCCAGGGCGGCCGATCCCATGACGGACAGGGCTTCGGCGGCCGCGTCGAAGCACACGCGCGCGCAGGCGGCCAGGTCGGGGTCCTCCAGGCCGGGGCGGGCCGAGCGCAGCCACAGGTCGGAGGCGGGCACGGGGCCGCCGCTGAGGCGTTCGGTGGCTTCCTCCGCGATGGCGCGTGCGCCGGGTTCGTCGGTGAGGGCGGCCGTCAGGGCGACGGGTACGGGCCACCACTGCCAGGGCACGGCGTCGATCATGCGCAGTTCCCACCAGCCGCGGGGGCGCACGGGCGGGAAGAGGGTGCTCAGGTGGAAGTCGAGGTCGCCGAGGGTGAGAGGACGCGGCCCGGCGCCGTCGATCCACTCGGCGAGGGTGAAGCCGGGTGCGGTGATCCACTCGTCCTGACCGCCGGGTTCGGCGGTCAGGGCCATGACGTTCGCGGCCAGGGCGTACTCGGTCCAGGCGGTGACGGGGTCGGCGGCGGCGCCCTCGGACACCGGGCGGGTNCCCAGCCGGTACGGCGGCCGCGCCAGACGGGGGAGTTGGCGAAGGCGGCGACCAGCACGGGACCGAGGCGGTGCAGGAACTGCCAGCGGGCGGTGAGGTCGTCGTGGTCGGCTCCGGTGTCCAGGCACACCTGGATCGAGGCGGTGCTGCACATCATGACCGGTCCGCTCGCGTGGCGGTGGTGGTCGAAGTAACGCTCCATGGCGGTGTACCTGGGTGTACGCAGTTGCCGGACCGGTGCGCGTGTGGGGTCGACGGCGCTGTCGAGGACCTGCAGGCCCTCTTCCGCGAGGAGCTTGTCGACGTGGGCGAGGTCGGTGGCGAGGGCCTCGTGTGCTCGTGCCGGGCCCGGAAGGGCGGGCGAGCTCAGTTCGAGCTGTCCGCCGGGTTCGTAGGTGAGCCCGCTGCCCGCGGGCGGGGGTCCGCCGTCCTCCAGCAGAGTGCGGAGGCGGCCGAGATCGACGGGTTCGGTGGGGTCGGCGGGGTCGGTGACCATCCACTCCGACTCGGCCCCGACCTTTCCGGGAGGGCCGGTCTTGAAGCAGACCCCGCTGATGTGCTGGTGGACGTCGTCCGTGGACACGGTTCGGACCATCGGTCGCTCCCATCGCGATCACCACATGGGGGTGGCCTTCCATGTACTGCCCAGGAGGCGAGCACGGCGAACGTGCGCAATGGGTGGAATCAACACGAAGTGTGATGCTGGATCATGCTTTGTCGGACATGTTCGGCGCGACACACCGCGCCAGAACAGCCCTTCCGTGCATACTCACACTGCGCAGCCGCACATGTGATGAGGGTCACAAAGCAGGATCGGGGCGACGCGCGCACGCGGGGCGCCCCGGCACACGGCCGTGAGCGCCCCGCGGGTCACGTCAGGGGCTGCCGGCGGGAAGGCGGCCCTCGAGATCGGCGGCGGCCCAGTGGCAGGCGACCCGGCGCTCGTCACCGCCCGGCAGAACCAGCGGGTCCTCGGTCCGGCAGCGCTCGGCGACCCCGGCCCGTTCGGCCTCACCGGAAGCAAGGATGGGGCAGCGCGGGTGGAAACGGCAGCCGCCGGGCACACGTTTGGGGTCCGGCGGCTCTCCGCTGAGCACGACCGGCCCCTCCTCCGAGGCCGCGTCGGGCAGGACCGACAGCAGGGCGCGGGTGTAGGGGTGCGCGGGCGCGGAGAGCACGTCCTCCACCGAGCCCAGTTCCACGACCCGGCCCAGATACATGACCGCGACCCGGTCGGCGATGTTCCAGGCCAGGCCGAGGTCGTGGGTGGCCACCAGAGCCGACAGCCCCAAGTCCTGGCGCAGTTCCAGCAGCAGGCGCAGGATCTCCCCGCGCACCGAGGCGTCCAGGGAGGCCACCGGCTCGTCGGCCACCAGGACCTCCGGTTCCAGGACCAGCGCTCCGGCGATGACCACACGCTGGCGCTGGCCGCCGGACAGCTCGTGGGGGTAACGCGCGAAGAACCGGTCGGCCGGGCGCAGCCCCGCCCGGGCCAGGGCCTCCCCCACCCGCTCGGCCTCGTCGACGGTGGTCCCCCGGTGCACACGCAACCCTTCGGCCACCGACTCGTAGACGGAGCGGCGCGGGTTGAGGGACCCGGTCGGGTCCTGCTGCACGAACTGCACACGGCGCCGGTACCGCTTGAGGGCACGGGAACGGTATCCGAGCGAGTCGCCCTCGAAGACCACCCGGCCCTCGGTGGGGCGTTCCAGGCCCAGCAGCACCCTCGCAAGGGTGGTCTTACCGCAGCCGGACTCACCGACCAGCGCGATGATCTCCCCGCGGCCCACGTGGAGGTTGACGCCGTCGACGGCGCGCGCGGTGCCCGAAGCACCGCCGGGCGCGAAACCCGCCGAGAAGGCCACTCGGACCCCCTCGGCGCTGAGCAGGGGTGTGGACACCGGTTCGGCGTCGGCGGGTTCCGACGACACCGGCGGGTCGGTCTCGGTCGAGCTCACGTGTGTCTCCTCGGGGCGTGGTGTCAGGGGGTGGTCCCACCCGCGGTGGTCAGGGGCCGTTCCGGACCCACGCGCACACACGCCGCGTGGCGGTCGGAGTCCCCGTGCTCGTCGGGGCCCACGGGCCACAGAGGCGGGTCCAGGGTGGCGCACACTTCTTCGGTGACCGGGCAGCGCGGACGGAACACACAGCCCGTGGGCGGGTCGGCGGGATCGGGCGGGTCGCCGGGCAGTCCCCGGGGCGCCAGGCGCGAGGCCGGGTCGCCGATCGTGGGGAAGGCCGCGCTCAGGGCACCGGCGTAGGGGTGGGCGGGTTCGTGCACGACCTGCGCGGCCGGGCCCTCTTCCACGACACGTCCGGCGTACATGATCCCGACGCGGTCGCAGGTCTGGGCCAGTACCGACAGGTCGTGGCTGATCATGAGCATCCCGATGCCGTGGTCGGCCACCAGGGAGCGCAGCAGGTCCAGGATCTGGGCCTGGATCATCACGTCCAGGGCGGTGGTGGCCTCGTCGGCGATGATCAGTCGGGGTTCGCAGGCCAGGGCCATGGCGATCATGACGCGCTGGCGCTGGCCGCCGGAGAGCTGGTGGGGGTAGTCGCCGGCCCGGGAGGGCGGCAGGCCGACCTGGCGCAGCAGGTCGGTCACCCTTTCCTTTGCGGCGGGGCCCTTGGCGGTTCCGTGGATCTCCATGGGTTCGGCGATCTGCTCGCCGACACGGCGCACCGGGTTGAGTGAGTGCATGGCGCCCTGGAAGATGACCGAGGCCCCGACCCAGCGCACCGCTCTCAGCCTGCCCCACCGCATGCCCAGGACGTCCTCGCCCTCCATCAGGATCGAGCCCTCGGTACGCGCAGTGGCGGGCAGGAGCCGCAGCAGCGCCAGGGCGACGGTCGATTTGCCGCTGCCGGACTCGCCCGCGAGCCCGAGGGTGTCGCCGGGGTCCAGGGAAAGGTCGACGCCGCGGACCGCGGGCACGTCCCCGCCCTCGGTCCGGTAGGTCACGTGCAGGTCCTGGACGTGGAGGAGGGAAGTCAACTGTTCTCCCTGAGCCGGGGGTTGATGACGGACTCGAGCGCGCGCCCGCACAGGGTGAAGGACAGCGCGACCACGGCGATGGCCAGGCCGGGCGGGACCATGTACCACCAGATCCCCGCGCTGACGGCGCCCGCGGTGCGTGCCGCCTCGAGGATGCCGCCCCAGGAGATCGTGGTGGGGTCGCCCATGCCCAGGAAGGCCAGCGTGGACTCGGCGATGATCGAGGTCGCCACCAGCAGTGTCGTCTGGGCCAGCACCACCGGCATGACGTTGGGCAGCACGTGCCAGAGCATGACGTGGGTGTGGCCGCCGCCCAGGGCACGCGCCCGCTCGACGTAGGGGCGGGCCTCCACCGCCAGGGTCTGTGCCCGCACCAGCCGTGCGGTGGGCGGCCACACGGTCAGACCGATCGCGGCGATGATCGTGCCCGTGCCACCGGGCAGGACCGCAGCCAGGGCCACGGCCAGCACCAGTGTGGGCAGCACCAGGAACCAGTCGGTGATGCGCATGAGCACCGTGGAGGTGATGCGTCCGCCGGTTCCCCCGGAGGAGCCGAAGTGTCCGGCGGTGACACCGATGAGGGTGCCCAGGGAGACCGAGACGACGGTGGCGAGCAGACCCACTGCCAGGGACACACGTGCGCCCCAGATGATGAGGTCGAGCACCGAACGGCCGAAGTTGTCGGTACCCAGCGGATACTCGGGGCTCGGCGGTTCGTAGGCCTGCCCGGGGGCGCCGGTGACGGTCAGGTGGGCCTGGTCGATGAAGAGCGGCGCGGTCAGGGCCGCGGTCGCGATGAGCAGCAGCGAGACCAGGCCGGCCATGCCGGCGCGGTTGTGGGCGTAGGAGCGGGCGAACCGGCCCAGGGCGCGCCGTCGGCGCCGCCGGGCCAGTACACGGGGCGAGGGCACGGGCGCCGGGGCCCGGGGGGCGGGTCGCGGATCGAGGCCGGTCATGGGCGCACCCTGGGGTCGAGCAGCGGATACACCAGGTCCGCCAGCAGGTTCATGAGGATCACCGAGGCCGCGAACAGCACGAACAGCCCCTGGACCAGGCCCAGGTCGGGTACGTGCAGGCCCGAGTAGAACAGGTGGCCCAGTCCGGGCCAGGAGAAGACGGTCTCGACGAGGATGACCCCGGAGACCACCTGGCCCAGGTTGAGGAAGATGAGCGTGACCGTGGGCAGCAGCGCGTTGGGCACCGCGTGGCGCCTTCGCACGAGGCCGTCGCGCAGCCCCTTGGCCCGGGCGGTGGTGAGGTAGTCGGCGCCCTTCTCGTCGATGAGGGAGGAACGCATGATCATCAGGTACTGGGCGTAGATCACCGCGACCATCGTGACCACCGGCAAAACCATGTGGCGGGCGGTGCTCAGGACCGCTTCGATTCCGGTGGCGTCGGGGGCGACCATGCCGCTGGTGGGGAACAGGCCCGGGAAGAAGCCGCGCCCGGAGGCCAGCAGGACGATGAGCAGCAGACCCAGCCAGAACGTGGGCACCGACCAGAAGAACAGTGCCACGGCGGTGTTGACGCGGTCGCCGCGGCCCCCGGGGCGCCATCCGGCCCGGGCCCCGAGGAAGAGGCCGAGCAGGGCGGCCACGATCGTGCCCGTCCCGGCCAGCAGCAGAGTGGGCCCCAGCCGTTCCAGGATGAGCTCGGTGACCGGCTCGCGGTACTGGAAGGACACACCCAGGTCCAGGCGCAGCAGACCGCCGGCGTAGTCGAAGAACTGGGACCACAGGGGCTGGTCGAGGCCGAACTGGCGACGCAGCTCCGCTTCCTGTTCGAGGCTGACCTCGCGCCCCTCGGTCATGGCGCGCACGGGGTCGCCGGGCAGGATCCGGAACAGGAAGAACCCGGCGACGATGACGGCCCCGAGGGAGACCACGGCGGTGGTCAGACGCCCCAGGACGTACAGGGCCACCCTGCGTGCGCGGCCGCCGCCCCCGGCCGGGGCGTCCTCGGTGGGCGCCCCGGCCGGTCCGTCGGTCGCGGTGGAGGTCGAGGTCACTCGCGGTCCTCCGCGGTGGCGCGCCGGCGGATCAGGGCGTAGGCGCCTCCGGCCACGAGCAGCAGTAGGACCGCCCCCGCGCCGATGAGCACACCGGTGGAGAGTCCGCCGCCCGCACCTGCCCGGACGTCCGCGGGCTCGGCCGACCACCAGGCCCAGTAGCCGTCCTGGCCCCAGATGTTGCCGCCTTCGGCGGGCTCGAACTGGATGTCGCCGATCTGGTCGGTGCGGTAGGCCTCCATGATGTTGGGGTAGGTCAGGACGTTGACCACGGCCTCCTCGTAGAGGATCTGCTGCATCCGGTGGATGTACTCGGCGCGTTGGTCCTTGTCCTCGTGCTCGGCGAGCTGGGCCTCGTAGAGCTCGTCGTACTCCTCGTTGCAGAAGTAGGCGTCGCCCTGCATCGTGCCCGGTTCGGTGGGCAGCCCGTCACAGGTGTGGATGCTGAGCACGTAGTCCGGGTCGGGGTTGACCGTCCACCCGGTGAAGATCAGGTCGTATTCGGCGTCGTAGAGGGCGTCGCTGAGGATTCCGGGGTCGACGGTCCGGTTGTCGATCTCGATCCCGATGTCGGCGAGACGCTCCTCCATGACCTGGCCGGCCTGGACGTTGTCGGGCCGGTCGGAGTGGACGTGCATGCGCAGTTCGAGACGGTCGCCGTCGGGCGAGGTGCGCACCCCGTCCTCCCCCCTCTCGTAACCGGCGTCGTCGAGCATCTCGTTGGCGGAGTCGGGGTCGAAGCCGAGGACGGCCTCCTCCCCCTCGGGCTCCCAGTGGAAGTCCTCGTAGCGGGGCGGGATGTAGCCGCCCGCGGCCACGGCCTGTCCGTTGGCGCCCTGCTCGACGATCTCGTCGTTGTCGATGGCCTTGACGATGGCCTGCCTGAGGGTGCGGTCGGACAGGGCCGGGTGGCCGTCGCCGAACTCCTCGCCGTCCTGGGTCTCGGCGCCGGGATTGATGGTGAAGGCCTGGAAACGTTTGCCGTCGGAGATGTTGACGGCGACGTCCTCCACGCCCTCCAACGAGGTCGCCTGGGCATCGGTCAGCTCGTAGACGAAGGAGACCTCGCCGCTGCGCAGGGCCTCCACGGCGGCGTCCTTCTCCGTGTAGTAGCGGAAGACCAGCTCGTCGAAGCCCGGGGATCCGCGCCAGTGGTCCGGGTTGGCCTCCAGGCGGATCTGCTGCCCGCGCTCGTGTTCGGTGAGCATGAACGGGCCGCTGCCGACGGTCGGGAAGTCCTCGTTGGCGTAGTCGGAGAAGGCCTCTCCCTCCTCCTCCATGATCGGTTCCCACACGTGCTGGGGCACGATCGGCACGTTGAGGGCGGTCATGGTGGCCTGGGGCTCTTCCAGGTCGATGACGACGGTCCGATCGTCCTCGGCGGTGACCTCCTCGAAGCCGGCCACGTAGTTGCCCGAGGCGATCGCGGCGTCCTCGTTCTCCATGATCGTGGTCAGGGTCCAGGCCACGTCGTCGGCGGTGAGCTGTTCGCCGTCGTTGAAGTAGGCGTCCTCACGCAGGTTGAAGGTCCAGGTGAGGCCGTCGTCGGAGGCCTGCCAGTCCTCGGCCAGGGAGGGGGCCGGCTCGTTGGTCTCGGGGTCGACCGTGACCAACGAGTCGTAGACGTGCCGGAGGATGTTGGTGGTCACCGCGAGCTGGGCGGTGAAGGGGTTGAAGGAATCGACCTGCTGGGCCATGGCCACGGTCAGGGTGTCGGTACCGCCGTCGTCGTCGGCCGCGGCCGGTGCCGCGGTGGTGCTGCCGACGAGGAGCAGTGCGGCTCCCGCTGCTGCGGCGCGCCTGGGAAGGGTGCCGGCGGGAGGGTACTGGCTTTTCATGAGCGGCCCCTGTCGAGGTTCGTGGGGTCGGTGGCCAGTGCCACCGCTGGGGGTTGTTGGTTGTTTACCAACGCCGACCGAACAGGGTCAACGATCTTCAGCGGGCGCCGTGACATCGGTACGGATTCGCGTCCCGACCGCGTCACCGGAGGGCCTGTGGGCCTTGGGCAGGATTCGGCGTCCGCAATCCCCCCGGATTCGCTGCCCTTGGGATACTCCGCTACGGTTTTCGGACATGATGGGGCACTCGCACGCACTCAGTGGCGTGGTGGGCGGAATGGCCGTGGCCGCCGCCCTTCAGGACAGGGAGTTCTTCGGACTCACCTTGGATTTGGGGCCCGGCGAGATCATCGCCGGCTCATTGGTGTGCGCGGGTGCAGCACTGCTGCCCGACGTCGACCACCGCAGCGCCACGGTGACCAAGACCTACGGCAAGGTCACCGAGGTACTCAGCGACATACTGAACTTCCTGTTCGGCGGGCACCGCATGGGAACGCACTCGTTCTTCTTCGCCGCGCTCATGGGCACCATCGTGACACTGCTGGCGTGGTGGTCGGACCTGGCGGTGCAGATCTTCGTGTTCCTGCTCATCGGTATCGCGCTCCAGGGCCTGGGTTTCGGTCTGGACAAGAACCGGGCGGCCTCGGGGATCATCAACGCCCTGGCCACGGCGGCGATCACACTGACTCTGTACGCGACGGGCACCGATTACAGCTGGCTGGGTACGGCTGTCGCCTTCGGTGTGATCCTGCACTTCTTCGGCGACATGGTCACGAAGATGGGTGTGCCGGTCTTCTGGCCCCTCTACCGCAAGCGCGTCGGCCGGGGAGGCTTCGCCACCGACGGCCCCTTCGAGAAGAAGGTGGTCACCCCCCTGCTCACCGTGGCCGTGGTCCTCGGATCGGTGTACTTGTTCGACTGGCCGGAGCTCCTTCCCGACCACACTTGAGCACCGGCGCCCGGACCCAGAGGCTCAACCGTGTGAAGGGCCGGGCCCTCGGACACCTGCGCTGAGGCTCGGCCCTCCGTGTGGCTGAGCAAACCTGCCCCCTGTCGGGAGGGGAATTGGCTAGGGTGGCGACCGTGACTCGAACCACGGAAACCGTTTCCCCTGAGCTCCAGACCTACATCGTCGACCACACCGACCCCGTCGACCCGGTTCTGGCCGAGCTCGCCGAGGAGACCGCACGCCTGTATCCCGACCAGAAGGGCATGCAGATCGGAGCCGAGCAGGGGGCCTTCACCACCCTGCTCACCCGCATCCATGGCGCCCGCGACGCGGTGGAGGTCGGGACCTTCACCGGTTACTCCGCCCTCTGCTTCGCCCGCGGACTGCCCGAGGACGGCCGTCTGCTGGCGCTGGACATCAGCGAGGAGTGGACCTCGGTGGCCCGCCACTACTGGGAACGGGCCGGGGTCGCCGACCGCATCGACCTGCGCATCGGCCCGGCCCTGCAGACGCTGCGCGCCCTGCCCGAGCAGGAGCAGTTCGACATCGCCTTCCTGGACGCCGACAAGACCGGCTACCTCGACTACTGGGAGGAGCTCGTACCGCGCATGCGCACGGGCGGGCTGCTGCTGGCCGACAACACCCTCTCCCACGGCCGGGTGGTCGATCACGACAACACCGAGCCGCACGTGCAGGGCATCCGGGACTTCAACGACCGGCTCATGGCCGACGACCGTGTCACACAGGTGCTGTTGCCGATCGGCGACGGATTGACGCTGGCGCGCAAGCACTGACGGCGCGGCCGGGGCTGCGGGCCCTGGCCGCGGCGGCCACGGTTGTCCACAGGTCCCCGCGAGACCCGCACGCCCCGGCCCCGACTTCGGTAATGTCCACTCCCATGCGCCTGCTGCACACATCGGACTGGCACCTGGGCCGCTCCTTCCACCGAGAGAACCTCCTCGACGCACAGAGCCGCGTCCTGGACCACCTCGTCGAGACCATCCACACCGAGGGCGTGGACGTGGTCGTCGTCGCCGGCGACCTCTACGACCGCGCCCTGCCCCCGGTCGACGCGGTCCGCCTGTTCGACCGCACCCTGGCCCGCATCCACGCCACCGGGGCGCGTGCGGTGCTCATCAGCGGCAACCACGACTCGATGGCACGCATGTCCTTCGCCACGGAGCTCATCGACGCCTCCGGGGTGCACATGCGCAGCTCGATGGAGGGTGTGGGCGCCCCCGTGGTCATCGACGACGAGCACGGGCCCGTCGCCTTCTACGGCATCCCCTACCTCGAACCGGAGATCGCCCGCCACCACTGGCACCTGACCGAGCGGGGGCACCCGGCCGCCCTGGGCCACGCCATGGACCTCGTACGCGAGGATCTGGCCGGTCGGCCCGGAACCCGGTCGGTCGTGCTCTCGCACGCGTTCGTGACCGGCGGCGAACCCTCCGACAGCGAGCGCGACATCTCGGTGGGCGGCGCGAGCCACGTGCCCCGCTCGCTCTACGACGGGGTGGACTACGCAGCGCTGGGACACCTGCACGGACGCCAGACCCTGAGCGAGGCGGTCCGCTACTCCGGGAGCCCCCTGGCCTACTCCTTCTCCGAGGAAGACCAGGTCAAGGGGTATTGGATCGTGGACCTGGACGCCTCCGGCCTGGCCGGCGCCGAGTTCGTGCGCGCGCCGGTGCCCCGGGCCCTGGCCCGGATCCGGGGACGTATCGAGGATCTGCTGAACGAACCGGGGTGGGAACGCTTCACCGGCCACTGGCTGCAGATCACTCTCACCGACCCGCGCCGCCCGGCACAGCCCATGGACCGCCTGCGCGAACGGTTCCCCCACGCCCTCGTGCTCGACTTCGCCCCCGAGGGCGGTGGGCCCGAGCGCCGTCCCGTCACCACGAAGATCGCCGGGCGCGACGAGCGGGCGGTGGTCGCCGACTTCGTGGAGTGGGCGCGGGGCGCACCCGTGTCCGAGGAGGAAAGCGCGCTCGTGGACACCGCCGTCGAAAAGATCCGTCTCCAGGAAGGGGGCCACTGATGCGGCTGCACACCCTCACCGTGCGGGCCTTCGGCCCCTTCGCCGGGCAGGAGCACGTGGACTTCGACCGCCTCACCGCCGGCGGCCTGTTCCTGGTGCACGGTCCGACCGGCGCCGGCAAGACCTCGGTGCTGGACGCGGTCTGTTTCGCCCTGTACGGGCGGGTCCCGGGCGCGCGGCAGAACGATCGCTCCCCCAAGAGCGACCACGCCCCGTTGCAGCGCGAGCCCGAGGTGACGTTGGAGTTCACCTGTGGGGGCCGGCGTCTGCACATCACCCGCAAGCCCCGGTGGGAGCGGCCCAAGAAGCGCGGTCGGGGCACGAAGGTGGAGAACGCCAAGGTGGTGGTGACCGAGCGGGTCGAGGGTTCCTGGGTGGGTGTGACCACACGGCCGGACGAGGCGGGGCAGTTCGTCGGCGACCTCGTGGGACTGACCCTGGACCAGTTCTGCCAGGTTGCGATGTTGCCGCAGGGGGACTTCGCGCGGTTCCTGCGGGCCCGGTCGGAGGAGCGGCGGGAGTCGCTGGAGCGGATCTTCAACACCCGGGTGTTCCGGGACGTGGAGGACTGGTTCCGCGGTCACGCAGCCAAGCTGCGGCGGGATGTGGAGTCGGCAGAGGAACGTGTGCGCGACGCCGCGGGGCGTCTGGCCGAGGCGGCGCGTGCCGAGGCGCCGCAGGATCCCGCCGAGCTGTCGCCGTGGGCCGCGGAGGCGGCTTCGGTGACGGCCGCGACCGCACACGACGCCGACACGGTGACGGCACAGGTCGTCGAGGCCCGCGAGCAGGCGCGTGCGGCCCTGGAACGCGGGCGGGCCGTGCAGGAGCGGCACGAACGTCTGGCCACGGCGCGGAGCCGGGACACGGAGCTGCGTGAGCGCGCGGACGAGCGGAGCGGGATCGACACACGGTTGGCGGCGGCCGAGCAGGCGGAGACGGTGCTCCCGGCCCTGAACGCGCGTGAGCAGCGGCGCACCGCGGCGGAGAAGGCCGAGGCGGATCTGGCCGAGTGGCTGTCCCTGATCGAGGGGCTCCCGGGCCTGGACCGTGCCGACCTGGACGGGCCGGCCGGTCTCACGTGGCCCGACGCCGGGGCGCCGCGTCCGCAGAAGGCGTTGCGTTCGGCGGAGCAGGAGCGCCGGGACGAACACGCGCGTCTGGAGCTGCTGCGCGGTGACGCCGAGCGGCTGCGCGACCTGGGCCGGGCGGTGGCGGGGCACGACGCGGAGCTGCTGCGGCTGGCCCGGGACCTGGAGAGCGCCCGGGAGCAGGTCTTCGCTCTCCCGCCCCGGGTGGAGGCGCTCACGCGCGAACTCACCGAGGCACGGGACCGTTCCGCCCGTGCGGACGGGGCCGAGACGGCGCTGGCCGCGTCGCAGGCCCGGTTGTCCGCGGCCCGGGAGCAGGAGCGGCTCTCCGGCGAGCTGGCCGGGGCCCAGGAGCGCAGGCGCGTGGCCGTGGACGCCGCGCAGGAGGCCCGCGACCACGCGCTGGAGCTGCGGGGACGACGGATCGGGCACATGGCGGCCGAGCTCGCCGCCGATCTGCGTGAGGAGGAGCCGTGCACGGTGTGCGGTTCGACGGAGCACCCCTCCCCCGCCGTGTCCGACGCCGAGGGGGTGGTCTCGGCGGAGGAGGAGAAGTCCGCGTACGCCGCCGCCGACGCCGCCGCCGTTCGCCGGAGCGAGGCCGAGAATGCCGAGACCGCGCTGCAGGAGCGCCGTACGGCCGCAGCCGAGCGGGCCGAGGGGCGCGGGACCGTGGACGCGCAGGCAGAAGTGGAGGCCCACACCGCGGCGCTGTCGGAGGCGCGTGCGGCCGCCGACACCGTCCAGCGTCTGGAGGAGGCGTTGGAGCGGACCAAAACCGACCTGGAGCGCGCCCGCGAGCGTGAGAGCACGTCGGCGCGCCGGGAGTCGGAGGTGGCCGGTGCGCGCGAGGGTGCCGTGGCCGAGCAGGAACGCCTGACCGGGGTGTTGGACGCCGCGCGGGGCGAGGACCCGACGATCGACGCCCGTGCGGAGCGGCTGCGGTCGGAAGCGGACCGGTTGGGTGCTGCGGCCGAGGCGGCCACGTCCCGGGACCGTGCGGCGGAGGAGCTGCGCGACGCAGAGGCGGAGGTCGCGCGCCGGTTGGCCGAGGTGGACCTGTCCGCCGGTGGTGCCGCGCGGACGGACGACGCCGGGGATGCCGACGGCCCCGGTACCGGCGGGCCGGGGGCCACCGAGGAGCAGGTCCGCGCCGCGGCGTTGTCCGAGCCCGAACGGCGTACCCTGCGTGAGCGCGCGCGGGTCCACGACGACGAGGTGGCCGCCGTCCGTGCGGTGTTGAACGACCCGGAGCTGACCGGCGCCGGCCCCGTCCCCGACATCGAAGGGCTGGCCGCTGCTGCTGCCCGTGCCGAGCGGGCCGCGGACGAGGCGGTGGCCCGGCGCGGCGGGCTGCGGGACCGGGCGCGGCGGTTGGCCGAGCTCCGGGTGGAGCTGGACGCGTGCCTGGCGGGGTCGGAGCCGGTGCTGCACCGGTACGCGGTCGCCGAGAACATGCGTGCGCTGACCTCGGGGACCGCCGCAGAGAACGAGGACCACGTGCGGTTGTCGGCCTACGTTCTGGCCGCGCGCCTGGAACAGGTGGTGGCCG
This sequence comes from Nocardiopsis xinjiangensis YIM 90004, assembly GCF_000341145.1. Taxonomy (GTDB): domain Bacteria; phylum Actinomycetota; class Actinomycetes; order Streptosporangiales; family Streptosporangiaceae; genus Nocardiopsis; species Nocardiopsis xinjiangensis. Next base: position 11,905 of record NZ_ANBE01000051.1, on the reverse strand, counting down.
CTGCCAACGACCGGTTGGCGACGATGTCGGACGGGCGCTACGAGCTGCGGTACACGGTCGACAAGGCGGCGGGGGACGGGCGGGCCCGTTCCGCCGGTGGCCTGGGTATGCGCGTGCTGGACGCCTGGACCGGTGTGGAGCGCGACCCGGCGACGCTGTCGGGCGGGGAGACTTTCTTCAGCTCCCTCGCCCTGGCGTTGGGCCTGGGCGACGTCGCCGGGGCGGAGGCCGGGGGCGCCGACATCGACACCCTGTTCGTGGACGAGGGGTTCGGGACCCTGGACGAGGACACCTTGGAGGAGGTCCTCGAGGTCCTGGACGGGCTGCGCGACGGCGGCCGTGCGGTCGGGGTGGTCAGTCACGTGGCCGACCTGCGCGACCGGGTGACGTCGCAGCTGCGTGTCCGCAAGGGTTCTTCCGGTTCCCGTGTGGAGCACCTCGGCTGACCGCACCTGCGCTGGGCGCATACCCGCCCAGGGGCGGGCACACACCGGCTCAGGCGCGCGGAAGGCGCCTTCCGCGCGAGCGCCCCGACCGGGCGGAAAGCGCGTGCGGGAGCTGTGCGCGGGCGAGAAAGGGCCGGGGACACGCGGCCCGGGTGCCCGGAACCGGCTTTCCGGAACCGGGCCCACCGGTGGATCATGAGGACGCCGGTGCAGGACCACGGTCCTTCCCGCCCCCTGCCGTGCCGATCGGGGCGGTGCCTTCGCACGGCCCCCAGGAGACCGCGCACGCCGGGTATTCCCCGATCCCCGAGGCCGCCGTTTCCCCTTCCAGGGCTCCATGACCCGACGCCGGGCCCTCCCGGGCGGTGCGGCCACGTTGGGGGCCGCCGCCTCGGGGCACACTTTCGGTGTGTCCTCCGCTCACGCGGCCGCCCCCACCCCCCGAGGCACCGTGATCAACGAACCCTTCACTCTCGGCGTCGCCTCCGGCGACCCCTTCCACGACAGCGTCGTACTCTGGACCCGCCTGGCACCCGATCCCCTGGCCGAGGACGGCCTGGGCGGCATGCCCGACCGCACGGTCGAGGTCGAGTGGCAGGTCGCCCACGACGAACGTTTCTCCGACGTCGTCACATCCGGAACGTTCGAGACCGGCCCCGAACACGCATACTCCGTCCACGTGGAGGCCGAGGGCCTGCGCCCGCGCGCCGACTACTTCTACCGTTTCCGTGTCGGCAACGAGATCAGCCCCGTCGGCCGCACCCGGACGGCCCCGGTGCCGGGCTCGCGCCTGGACCGCTTCGCCTTCGCGTTCGCGAGCTGCCAGAGCTACACCCACGGCCACTACACCGCACAGGCCCACCTGGCCGAGGAGGACCTGGACCTGGTGGCGTTCCTCGGCGACTACATCTACGAGACCGGGGACCAGGGCGAGATCGGCCGCGGCCACCTTCCCCCGGCGGAAGTGCGCACCCTGGCCGAGTACCGCGTGCGCCACGCCCAGTACAAGAGCGACACCGGTCTGCAGGCCGCCCACGCCGCGTTCCCCTGGGCCGTGGTCTTCGACGACCACGAGCTGGAGAACAACTGGGCCGACGACACCTCCTACGAGGACGACGTCCCGCCCGAGCGGTTCCTGGAACGGCGCGAGCAGGCCCTGAAGGCCTACTACGAACACATGCCGCTGCGTTCGGCCCAGCGTCCGGACGGCCCGGACCTGCACCTGTACCGCAGGCTCTCCTACGGCAACCTGGTCGACCTGCACCTGCTCGATACCCGCCAGTACCGCGACCCGCAGGTGGAGGAGGACGAACGCGGGGACCCCGACCGCACGCTCCTGGGCGCCGACCAGCGCCGGTGGTTGTCGTCGGGTCTGTCCTCGTCCCGGGCCATCTGGAACGTCCTCGCCCAGCAGGTGTTCTTCTCCCAGCGCGACTTCGCCGACGGACCTCCGCACGAGTTCAGCGACGACGCCTGGGACAACTACGAGGCCGAACGGAACGCGGTGCGCGACGAACTCGCCCGGACCGCCAACCCGGTGGTCCTCACCGGCGACGTGCACGCCAACTACGTCGTGGACGTCAAGGCCGACTTCGGCGACCCCGATTCCGAGACGGTGGCCACCGAGCTGGTGGGCACCTCGTTCACGAGCGGTCAGGACGGCTCGGAGCAGAACCCCGGCGACGAGGACCAGCTCCGCGGCAACCCGCACATCAAGTTCATCAACCGCCACCGGGGTTACGTTCGTAACACCGTGACCCCCGAGCAGTGGATCGCCGACTACCGGGTGGTCGACCACGTCAGCGAACCGGGGGCACCCATCCGCGACCGCGCGACGTTCGTCATCGGCACGGGTGAGCCGGGCGCACGTCCCCAGGTCTGACCGTTGCCGGCCGGGCGGGCCGTGTCCGGGCCCGCCCGGCCGGTGGCCCGTTCCGCAGTGCCCCGCGGAACCCCGAACCGGGCACGCCGGGACCAGTGCGACAATGAACAACGTGAATTCGCTGGTCAACATCGCCGTGTTCGGAATCGGGGGCGCCATCATCATGGCCGCCCTCATCGGTCTCCTCCTGGTCGCCTCCGGGAGCGCACGTGGAGCCTCGCCGCGGGTGCGGCTGGCCTTCGGCTGCGCATCGATCGTGCTGCTGGTGTCACTGCCGAGCCTGGCGGCGACCAATGCTCTGGCGACCGGTGCCGCGTTCGGGACGGCCTTCGTCACGGCCACGTGTGTGGTCGCGATCGTCTACGCGGTCAACATCGCCCTGCTCCCGGTCGTGGCGCGCCGTCAGGCCGCGGTCAGCGGACAGCCGGCGCTCGCCGGGCTGCGCCCCTCGCTGCCGGTCCTGGCGACCGGTCTGGGTATCTGCCTACTGATGGGGCTGCTGGGCTCGGTCGTGGGTCTGGCCCTCGCGTGAGGCGCCGGGCCCGCCCACGGGCCCGGCCACGCCGGCGGCGTACCCTTCTTCACTCCTCGCCCCTCACCAACGGGATGACCTGTGCGAGGTCCTCCCGCGAGGACGCGTGTGTGACCACGTGCGTGAATCCGAACCGCTCCCGCCGCTCACGCAGGATCCGAGCCATCTCCTCCGCTGTACCCAGGAGCACGAACGGGTTGTCCCACAAGGGTTCGTCCCGGGGCACGGCGTCAGCACCGAAGAGGTCGACGAGTTCGGCGGCGGTGGCCTCCACGTCGTCGGTGACGCGCACGGCCTGGAGCAGGACACCGAACTCCGGTGAGCGCTCGCCCGTTGCCGCACGCACGCGCTCGACCCGTTCCAGGGTCCGTGCGGAGTCGGCGACGGAGAACTGCCCGGGTTCGGCCTCCGGGCGCTGGGTGAGCCCACTGAAGGCCACCGTGTCGGCCCACCGCGCGGCCAGGTCCAGGGTGGCCGGGCCGTGCCCACCCACCAGGAACGGCGGCCGCGGCCGCTGCGCCGGGCCGGGCTCCTGGCCGCCCTCGCGCAGGCGTGTGTCCAGCTCGGCCAGGCCCTCCCCCAACCGGGCGACCCGCTCGGCGTGCGGGCGCCACGGAAGGTCCGCGTCGTCGAACTCACTCTTCATGTGGCCCGCGCCCAGGCCCAGTTCGAGACGCCCGCCCGAGACGAGGTCCACGGTCGCGGCCTCACGGGCGAGCAGGGCCGGGTTCCAGAACTCGTTGTTGAGTACGTAGGTCCCCAACCTCAGCCGGGTGGTGACCTGCGCGGCGGCGGCCAGGTACGCGAAGGGCGAGGGGGCTCCCAAGTGGTCGGGGCACAGGAGCAGGTCGAAGCCCTCCCCCTCGATCGTGCGACAGGTGTCCGCCCAGGTGGCGGGGGCGTCCAGTGGTGCGTTGACGCCGAAGCGGAACGGTCTCATGGGCCGAGCCAACACCATCGCCCCGAGCCGTACCATCCCTTTCTGCCCAGGGGCGAAGGTGTGTCGACGGTCGGCGCGCGGTGCGGGCCCCGCACACGGAACGGGCGGGGCACCCGGCGTGGGTGCCCCGCCCGTCGTCGGTCGGGTCAGGCGCGCGGCGCGTCGTCCCCGGAGGTCTCCTCCGGCGTCTCCGGTTCCGTGCCGTCGGAACCCTGCCCGGTCTTCTCCGGCGCCTCCCGCACGGCCGTGCCCCCGCCCGAGCGGCGCGCCAGCTCGGCCAGGTAGGCGTTGTAGGCGTCCATGTCGGAGTCGTCGGAGTCGCCCCGGGCGGCGTGGCGCTCACGTCGGCGTTCCGTGCGCTCGTCGTCCTTCGTCCATTGGTACAGCAGGGCGACGGTCACCAGGATGGTCGGGACCTCACCGAGCGCCCAAGCGAAGCCGCCGCCGGCGTACTGGTCCTCGGACTGGTCGAGCCAGGGAACGTCGAACTGGCTGTAGAACTCCATGGCGATCGGCGCCGACTGCATCATGATCGCGATGCCGAAGAAGGCGTGGAAGGCCATGACCACGAACAGCAGAAGGATCCTGAGCAGGTACGGCACCTTCCGCGGAGCGGGGTCGATGCCGATGATGATCCAGTAGAAGAGGAACCCGGTGATGAGGAAGTGCACGCTCATGAACATGTGGCCGAGGTGGTCGTTCATGAGCGTCGGGAACAGCGACGTGAAGTACAGGGCGTAAGGGCTGAACACGAACAGCGGCGCGGCCACACCCGGGTGCGTCGCCACCCGGGAGAACCGGCTGTTGAGGAAGAGGGTCAGCCATTCGCGGGGCCCGCGGTCGCCCCGCACCCGCGCGGGCTTGAACGCCCGCAGAGCCAGCGTGGCGGGCGCTCCCAGCACCAGCAGGACCGGCGTGAGCATCTGGATGACCATGTGCTGGATCATGTGCTGGGAGAACATGACCATCGCGTAGGTCGCGAACCCGCTGATCTGCACGGCCACGATGGTGAGCAACCCGGCCATGAAGGCGACGATGCGCATGACCGGCCACGGGTCCCCGCGCTTCCTCAGGCGCAGCACCCCGCCGGTGTAGAGAGCGGCGGCGCCGACCACGACCATGATGAAGAACAGGTCGGGGCGCCACAGCGTGAGGACGTTCTGCACGTCCATGGGCGGCGGTACGGGGAACCCGAGGATCGCGGCGGCCGGGTCGACCTCGCTCTCCGGCGGCGGGGGCGGCGCGGTGCGGCCCAGGCCCACGGACACACCGACGACGGCGGCCATGATGAGCGCCTCGACGGTGGCCAGGCGCAGGAACAGGCCGCGGCGCAGGGTCTCGCCCTCCGGCCCGGCGGGTGCGCCCTCGATCCGTCTGAGCGCGGAGACGCGGTGCATGTAGCCGAAGACGCCCAGGATGGCGAAGACGGCGGCCTTGACGACGATGATGAGCCCGTACTCGGTGAGGAAGAGGTCCTCGAGGGAGTACAGGCGGGCCAGGGCGCTGGCCACACCGCTGATGGCCACACCGATGTAGAGCCACAGGGCCAGGTTGCTGAACCGGTTGACGGCCACGACGGGCTCCTGCGCGTCGCGGCGCATGGCGTGGTAGCTGACGGCGATGAGACCGCCGACCCAGGCGCAGACGGTGATGATGTGCATCGCCAGGCCGGTCACGGCGAGCTCGTGCGCGCCGGCGGAGGCGGAGTGCCCGGTCAGGGCCGGCGGAGTGGTGGCGACCCCGGCCAGGACCAGGAGCCACAGGGCGCCGGTGGCCGAGACGACGGTGCGTCCGAACAGGGCGATGCCGGTGGTGAGCAGCACCACGAACATCAGGGAGATGCCGCCCGCGACCGACCCGGCGTAGGCGGTGACCTCGTCGACGCTGACCTGCCCGACGGTGCGGGCCAGGAACTCGGCGGCCTGGAAGTAGAGGGTGAACACGGCGGCCACGGCCCAGGCGAGCGCGGCCCAGGTGGCGGCCCGTACATATCCGGTGGCCTGACCGCTCAGGCGCCCGCGGTCCGAGGGCAGGAAGACCGCTGCCATCAGCAGCAGGCCGACCGCCATGAGAGCGGAGCCGTCCATGGCGACCTTGGCCAGGGGGTAGCCCCAGCGCACGGCCTCACCGGAGTCCGGCAGCCCCGGGATGACCTCGGGGAAGGCGGCCCCTCCCAGGACCAGCGTCAGGGCCAGGCTCGCCAGGGAGAGCACGATGGCCGCTCCGGCGAAGAGGGGGACCCGGTTGGTGCCGGGGGCGTCGGGGTGTTCCGCCTGGGGGATGGTGTCGTTCTGTGCGGGAGGAGCCACGCGCCACTCCGTTGTCGAGGATGATCGGTCGGACAGGTCGGCCAGAGGCCAGTTCAGCTGGTCGGACGCCTGGGGGCGCAGCACCTGGTCGCGCGCGTCGCATACCGCTCGCAACGTAAGACATCCGCCGAACAGACCTTAGACCGTCTACTACACCTTGTCGGACAGAGGGCCGGGGCGGAACCCCCGTAAGGGCCCATCGCGCGTGTGCGAAGGCCCCCGGTGCGGCGGTTGGTGACGTTTCCCCCTTCCGGAGCGCGTTTTCGCTGTAGGCTCGGTGTGCTCCGCAGCACAACGCACACCGTCGTGTGTTCCCGCGCGCCCGTCCGCCCCGCCTGCCCTCTCGGTGCCCTTGTGCGCACTCTCACCGGACGGAGCGTGGGCAGGGGAGGACGATGAGGGGACAGCGATGACCGAGTTCGACTGCGTGATCCGGTCCGAGCGCGTGGTCACCCCGCAAGGGGTCGGCCCGGCGGTGGTAGGACTTCGGGAGGGCCGGGTGGAGGCCCTGGCCCACCACGAGGTTCCATTGCGGGCCCGCGATCGGGTGGACCTGGGCAAACTCGCACTTCTACCGGGCGGTGTGGATCTGGGTACCGGGGTGCACGTGCCCGGGCACGATCTGCAGTGGTCCTACCTCGCCGCGGCCGAGGCGGCGCTGGCCGGAGGGGTGACCACACTGGTGGCCTCACCCGCACCGGCCCGGCCCGCGGTGATCAGCGCCGACGCGCTCCAGGTGCACCGCAGGGCGGCCGCTGGGGCGCCGGTGTCGGTGTTCCTGACCGGTGGTCTGACCCAGTCGTCGGGCCCGCTGGACCTGACCGACCTGCATGCGGCCGGGGCGGTGGCGTTCCAGTGCTCGCTCTCGGACGGCGGCGCCCCGGACATGGCCTCGGTCGACGATCCGCGCCTGCGCAAGGCCATGGCCGAGCTGGCCACCCTGGAGGCGGTCCTGTTCGTGCACGCCGAGGACGCATGCGAGCTGGGCACACCTCCGGTCCCGGCCGAACAGCGGCCACCGCGGGCCGAACGCCGGGGCCTGGAGCGGGTGATCGGGGCGGCACGTGTGACGGGGACCCGCACGCACATCACCCCGTTCACGGCGGCCGAGTGCGCGGCCCTGTTGGCGGCCTCGGCGTCGGTGGGGGTGCCGTTGAGCGCGCAGACGAGCCCGCACTACCTGTGCCTGCCCTCGGAGGACCTGGTTCCCGGCTCTGCCGCGCACGCGTTCCGGCCGCCGCTGCGTTCGGACGCCAACCGGCGTGCCCTGTGGAGCGCGCTCACCTCCTCGGAGGAGCCGACCGTGACGACGGTGTCCTCGGGCCACCTGCCGGCGCACGGGCTGCACACGCTGGCCTGGAGCCGGTCGGCGCTGTGGACTGCGCTGGCCCGCCGCGGACTGGGTCTGGACACGTTGGCCCGGTGGACGGCGGAGGCCCCGGCCGCCCTGGTCGGCCTGGGGGACAAGGGTTCCATCGGGCAGGGCCGGGACGCCGACCTGGTGGCCTTCGACCCGGAGGCGCGGACCCGGGTGCCCTCCGACGATCCGGGACCGTACGCGGGGACCAGGCTCAGGGGCCGGGTGGAAGGCGTGTGGGTGGCGGGCCGGCGGATCCCCTCGGCATGACCCCCGCTTCCCTGTGCCCCAGGGCACACTTCATTCTTGCGCCTTTCCAGCAAAACCCGGAAAGGGCAGGCATGTTGGCTATGGCGTGGTGTTGCTTGGGAAGACCACAGTAGGGATGTCGGCGAAATACCGAGGAGGAGACCCCGTGCGTATCGGTGTGCCCCGCGAGATCAAGAACCACGAGTACAGAGTGGCCATCACCCCCGCCGGGGTACACGAACTGGTCGGACGCGGCCACGAGGTCGCGATCGAACACGATGCCGGGCTCGGCTCCTCCATCGGCGACCGGGAGTACGCCGAGGCCGGGGCCCTGATCCTGGACACCGCCGACGAGGTCTGGGAGTTCGGCGACCTGATCCTCAAGGTCAAGGAGCCGGCCCCCGAGGAGTACCACCGCATGCGCCGGGGCCAGACCCTGTTCGCCTTCTTGCACCTGGCCGCCGACCGCGAGTGCACCGAGGCCCTCCTGGAGCACGGCGTCACCGGTATCGCCTACGAGACCGTGCAGGCCTCCGACGGCGCCCTGCCTCTGCTGGCCCCGATGTCGGAGGTGGCCGGCCGTCTGGCGACCCAGGTCGGTTCGGTCTCTCTCCAGCGCCCGAACGGGGGCCGGGGTGTGCTCATGGGCGGGGTGCCCGGTGTGCGCCCGGCCAAGGTCACCGTCATCGGCGCGGGCGTGGCGGGCCTGAACGCCACACAGGTCGCCGTCGGCATGGGCGCCGACGTGACCGTCCTGGAGCTGAGCGCCCGCAAGCTGCGCCACCTCGACGAGGTCTACCGGGGCCAGGTCAAGACGGTGGTGTCCAATTCCATGGAGCTGGAACAGTCGGTGCTGGAGTCGGACATGGTCATCGGGGCCGTGCTCGTGCCCGGCGCCAAGGCCCCCGAGCTGATCTCCAACGAACTGGTTTCTCGCATGCGCCCGGGCGCTGTTCTGGTCGACGTCGCCATCGACCAGGGCGGCTGCTTCGAGGGCTCCCGCCCCACCACGCACGCCGATCCCACCTTCGCTGTGCATGACACCGTGTTCTACTGCGTGGCCAACATGCCCGGCGCGGTACCCAACACCTCCACCCATGCCCTGACCAAGGACACCCTCCACTACGTGGTCGGGCTCGCGGACAAGGGGTGGCGCCGGGCCCTGCGCGAGGACCCGGTACTGGCCGGCGGACTCAACACCCACGACGGCCGGGTGGTCTACGAACCGGTCGCCCAGGCCCACGACCTCAAGCACCGCGCGCTGGAGCAGGTGCTGGCCGAGCCCTGATCCGTGCCCGACCGGGCCGTGCGGGCGCGCCCGCGCGGCCCGGTGGTGCTGTGACCAGGAACGCAGACGTCCACAGGGATGGCTTCGGGGTGGCCGCCCTCCTTGTACGGGGGTACGGTCGAAGGAGTGACCGGGCCGTGACCAGCACGGGCCCGGGGCCCGACGCAGGCAGCACTTCCGAAGGTGGAACAGCGTGGCACAAACCGGATCGGCGACCACGACACGGATCGTCGAGCTCGAACTCCTCCGGCTGCGCACGTCCTCGAGCGAGCGCGGCGCCCCGGTGCTGGTGCGGGTCTCCGACACCGAGGGGGTCAGCGGGTGGGGCGAGGTGCCCGCAGCGACCCCCCGTCAGTGGACCTCCCTGGAGACACAGTTCGCCCCGGCACTGCTCGACCATGTCTGGAACCGCCCGACCGAGGCCGGTGAGGCCTGGGCCGACCTGCCGTGGGACCCGGCGGTGGCGGGCGCCATGGACACCGCTTGCTGGGACCTGTGGAGCCGTCGGCGGCACACCCCGTTGTCCCACGCCCTGGGCGGGCAGCGCACGGCGTTGACGGCGGGGGTGACCCTGCCGCAGCAGAAGACGGTGGAGTCGGTCGTGCGTGAGGTCAACCGCCAGGTGGGTGCGGGGTTCCGCCGGATCCGTCTGGAGATCTCTCCCGGGTGGGACCTGGACGTGGTGCACGCGGTGCAGACGAGTTTCCCGTTCCTGGTGCTGCAGGTCGATGCCGGGGGCCGCTACACCGAGTCCCCCGAGCACCTGGAGGCGCTGCACGCGCTGGACGGGCTGGGCCTGTTGGCGATCGAGGACCCTTTCGCCTCCGACGACCTGGAGGCACACGCCCGGCTGACCTCGGAGCTGCGTACCCCGGTGGCGCTGTACCGGTCGTTGACGTGCCTGGAGGACGTGGACGAGGTGATCCGGGCCGGGGCGGGCAACACGGTGAACGTGGATCCGGCGCGTCTGGGCGGTCTCACCCCGGCCCGGCGTGCCGTGGACCGGGCGGCGGACGCGGGCCGGCAGGTCTGGTGCGGCTCCTCGGCGGCCACGGGTGTGGGGCGTGCGGCGACGGTGGCTCTGGCCTCGTTGTCGGGTGCCACACTGCCGGTGGAGATGCCGGGCGCGGGACGCCACGGCCGCGACGTGGTCTCACCGCCGGTGCGCGCGCACGAGGGTGTGGTGCCGGTGCCGTTGACCGAGAGCGGTCTGGGCCATGGCGTCGACCGGCAGGTGCTCGCCGGACGCACCGCGAAGTCGGTGGTCCTGGCTCCGCCGCACGCCTGAGCCCTTCCCACCCACCAATAACCGAACGCTGTTAGGTAGAGTGGATCGCACCCGTCCGGCCCCCCATGAACCGGACCCGACGAACGGAGGCGTGGTGCGCGCATTCGCCGATGTCCAGGAAGTCGCCCGAGCCGAGGGCGCACGCCTGGGACCCACCGACTGGCTCACGATCGACCAGGACCGTATCGACCTCTTCGCCGACGCGACCAGCGACCACCAGTGGATCCACGTGGACCACGAGAAGGCCGCGGCAGGCCCCTTCGAAGCCACGATCGCCCACGGTTACCTGTCGTTGTCACTGCTGGCGCACTTCTCCCCGCAGCTGCTCAAGGTCACGAAACCGCCGAAGATGGCGATCAACTACGGGCTCAACAAGGTGCGCTTCCTCCAGCCGGTCACGTCCGGTTCCCGTGTGCGCGACGTGGCCGAGCTCAGCGCCGTGACGGAGAACGAGAAGGGGCTGCTGCTCACCGTCTCCCACACCGTGGAGATCGAGGGCCAGGAACGCCCGGCTCTCGTCGCGGAGTCCCTGGGACTCTGGGTGCCCTGACCCACCCGCCTCACCGGTGGTCGAGCTTGCGGCGGATGCGTTCGCGCAAACCGGAGGCGAACCACCGGTGGCGGCGTTCGGCGCGCCGGACCCGTTCCCCTGCGGCGCGCTCCGCTTCCAGGGCTGCGCTCACTCGGCTGCGCAGCTCCTCCGGGTCCGGCGGCGGGTGATCCTCCAGGCAGGTGCCCGGCGGGCGAACCAACCCCTCCCACGGAAGCCATCCCATGCCGTGGGTGTGTTCCACGACAAGGTCGAGTTCGCCCCCGGACGCCTCGGGCGCGAGGTGGCGGGCCCGGGCGAAGGCGCTGGTGCGCTCCAGTCGCAGGGTGTCCCGCGGTCCGCTCGCCCCCGGCAGGAGCACGTGCAGGAGCCCGGCGCGGCGGTGGTCGGCCTCCGCCACGAGGTCGGCCAGGCAGGCGGGTGCGGGCAGGGCCCAGGCCGGGAGGAAGAGGCGGTACGGAACCCTCGGGTCGATCTCGGGGGCGTTCTCGGCGAGGTGCACCCGGGCCTCGCCCCGGAAGGCCTCGGCCAGGTCGGCGCCCTCCTCGCTCTCTCCCGGTACGAGCAGGTGGACACGCAGGTCGGGGGTGGTGCCCTCGAGCAATGCGGACACGGCCTCCTCGGCGTCACCGGTGTGTTCGGTGGCGTCGACGACGGCCTCGACGGCGGGCACCTCCCAGCGGCGTGCCCGTCCGAGGCGGCGCAGGTGGAACTCGGGGACCCGGTTGGCCAGATGGGGCAGGCGGTAGCGGGTGCCGGCCTCGCGCCGGGTCTGCATCTGTGTGCGCCCCAGGTGCCAACTGCTGGTCTCGGTGTCGGGCACGAAGACCGCACCCTGCTGGTAGAGACGGTGAGCGAATTCGGTGTCGCCGCCGAGCACGAGGGCGGGTTCGAGCCCTCCGGCCCTGTCGAAGAGGCTGCGGTGCAGCGACCCCGAAGCTCCGACGAAGACGGTGTAGGAACGGCGGTCGGCCTCGCGGAGGTCATCGGTGCGGGTGATGGTCTTCTCGGTCCAGTGGGGGTCGGCGGTGGAAGCGTCGAACAACGCCCCCGCACGCCCGGCC
>NZ_ANBE01000050.1 GCF_000341145.1 Nocardiopsis xinjiangensis YIM 90004 | reverse complement strand
CAGGAGCGAACCACCACGCACACGCCGCAAGCGTTGGTCGCAATGTGGCCACCACAGGGGGTTTGGTAGTTGGGACCCCCGCTTCTTCGGCGGATGAGGGGGCAGCGGCCGGTGGGTGTTCGGCGGCGAGAGCGGAACAGCCCGGCGTCAAGGGGTGGACCGCACACCCCGAGGCGCCCCACCCCGACCCACCACAACGCCGTCACCATCCCCACCCAGGGACAGGAGTGGGGGTGGCGCCGAAGCGGGTTGCGGGAAGCCCCGGCCGGGCTAAGCTCGACGCTCCGACGAACACCACCCCACACCAGCCACAGGATCCCGACCCACCACCCACCTGCACTGATCCAACAGGCCCCACCCACGCCCCATACCCTCGGTACCGAAACCCCAGAATCCCCCGATCAGCGATCTGCTGGTGGGTATTTCGGGGACTCTTTGCCCTGCATTTCCTTCCCTTCTCAGTAAAGGGGGTGACGCTTGAGGCAGGGGACGGATTCGATCTGGTGTGGGTTTCTTATCGGGAGTGGTGCCCTATGTACCCACAGGACCCGAGCGGCCAGGAGCCGCAACAGGGAGGCCCGTATCCGTCCCAGGGATGGCAGCAGCCGCCCCAGGGATGGCAGCAGCCGCCGCAGAAGAGGAAAGCTTGGCCATGGGTGTTGCTGGGTTGCGGTGTGTCCGCCCTGCTGGTGCTCGTACTCGGCGTCGCGTGTGTGGCTGTGGTGTCCTCGGGGAGCCCCGAGGAGACTTCCGGGGCGGACCCCGGTGAGGGCTCCGAGGGCGGAACCGGTGAGGCCGAGGAAACGGTCGGCATGGGCGAACCCGGCACGGTCGGGCAGTGGGAAGTCACGGTCGACGACATCGAGACGTCAACCACCTACGGTGACGAGTTCTCCACAGAGGAGGCCCAGGGCGAGTTCAAGCTCGTCTCGCTCACGGTCGAGAACATAGGAGAGGAAGCGACCACGTTCGACGAGTCGGGTGTCTACCTCATCGAGGACGACGGGAACCGCCACTCATCCACCACGACGTTGGCGGAGGACTCGCTGTTCTTGGAGCAGATCAACCCCGGTAACGAGGTTTCGGGGACCGCGGTGGTGGACGTTCCGGAGGGCACCGAGATCGACAGCGTCGAGATCGAGGACATCGGGTCCTTGGAAGGCCCTCTGGTCATCGAGATGCCCTGAACGCAGGGAGACCGCCTCGCCCATCAGCACAGGCCGTGGGCTGGGCGGTTCGTTGTGTGCGGCCTATGCGCGGCACCAGCACACGCAGTGGAGTCCAGGGTTCGGAGCATGGCGCCGACCTGGCCCGAACAGGGCCTACACAAAAAAGAAAGCCGGGCCCGTGTGGTGTCCGGGACCGGCTTTCTCTTCACTGTCTCAAAGTGGTGCACTCGGGAGGATTCGAACCCCCAACCTTCTGATCCGTAGTGAGCGGATGAATATCCGCAGGCCAGAGCCCATTTGGCGGTGCCTCGGTGTCGCACCGTTCCACGTATGTTCCACGCCGCCGCGAACGGTCCCCCAAGCAGACCTTCGGCGCTCTTCCCCTTCGCTGGCTCCGGCATCTGCTTACCGCCTCCCTCGGTGGCAGTGCGCCCCGCTGCGCGACGCCGATGTGGCTGCCGAGGCCAGTTTGGCGTGCTGTCCTTGAACGAGGACGATTTTCGTTTGTCCTCGAACGAGGACGGGACTAGGATGTCCTCGAACGAGGACGGAGAAGGTGGGATGTCGGAAGAATTCACCCTGACAGGGTGGTCGAAGCTCGGTGGCCTGGTCCGCGACATCCGGCTCTCCAAGGGCCTCAGCCAAGCGGCTCTGGCCGCCCAGGCCAATGTCGCCCGTTCCTGGCTGGCCCGCGTCGAGGCCGGCCACCGCGGCGCCGAACTGGAGCCCCTGCTCCGCCTGCTGGCCGCTCTGGACCTCACTCTCGCCCTGCGACCGAACGCCGATGCGCGGAGACAGACACAGCCGCGTCCGGACGAGGCCCGCGCGGTGCCCGCAGAGGAGACGACAACCCACCAGGACCCACCGGATGGAATCAGCACGGGTCTGCGCGCGACCTCACAGGCGCGTCGGGCTTCCTGGGGTCTACCGGTCACCGGCAACAGGGACAACGGCGATGACTGAGCGCCTGGTCGTCCTGCTGTCAGGCCAGGTCGTGGGGCACCTGGATCGCGAGACCTCCGGTGACGATCCCACGTTCTCCTACACGGCCGAGTACGTGCGGAGCGGTGGGGTGGCGCTGTCGGCGAAGCTCCCCATTCAGAAGGGCGCCCACCCAGCGAAAAGAGTCAAACCGTACCTGTTCGGGCTGCTTCCCGAGAACGAGGACGCCCGCACCGCGTGGTCCGACCAACTCGGGGTCGCCGTGGACGATGCCTTCGGCATCCTCGCGGCGATGGGCTGGGACTGCCCGGGAGCCGCCCAGTTCTGTCGCGAGGAGGACTTGGAGGAGCTTCGAACACGCGGCGGCGAACACCAACCGGTCAGCGAAACCGAGATCGCAGAGCGGATCCGCGCACTCGCTGACGACCAGCCGTCCTGGACGATGCCTGGTGAACACTGGTCGTTGGGTGGGCAGCAGGAGAAGTTCGCACTCGCGAGGATCGACGGGCGCTGGCACACAGCCCACGGCAGCGCCGCCACCACCCACATCGTCAAGCCGGGGATCAAACAGCTGCACCACCAAGCCCTGGTCGAGCACGTCACCATGGAGGCGGCGTCGGCCGTGGGCGTGGTCGTCGCCCGAAGCACCTTCACCCGGTTCGATGACCAGTGGGCCATCGTGATCGACCGCTTCGACCGGTCCCTGGAAGCCGGTCGCGTCCTACGCACGCACCAGGAGGACTTCGCGCAAGCGTGCGGGCGCATGCCCGCGCACAAGCACGAGTCCCGCAACGGTCCGGGGCTGATGGACATGATGCGGGTCATCACTCGCGAATCGACCGGTCTGCTCGACGACCGGCTCGCCCTCGCGGACTTTGTGATCATCAATCTGGTGGCCGGTGCTCCCGACGGGCACGCGAAGAACATCTCTCTCCTGCGCGCACCGGGGCTGACGCGTGTGGCTCCGCTGTACGACCTGGCCACGGGCCTGGTCTACGAAGCTCGGACGGTCGAACGTTCGGTGGCCCTGTCCATCGGTGGTGAGCGCATCGCATCACGGATCAGGCGCCACCAGCTGGGAAAGGCGGCCGCGGTCCTTGGCCTGGATCCGGAACTCCTCATGGAACGTGTGGCGACGTTGGCCGAGACGTTCCCGAAGGCGTTCGAGGACGCCCTGGAAGGGTTGACCGGTTCTGTCCCGGGTGCTGGTGAGGTGGCCGAACGGACCGTCCCCGCACTGAAGGCCCACACCCGGCGCATCCTGGATCGCCTTGGTGGCCCGACCGAAGCGTGAGCTGTAGGGGGTGCCCCAATGCGGGCGTACCGGCCTCGGTACGCCCGCGGGGCGCGAATGCCGAAAGGTCGGGGACTCCGCTCTTCAGAGACAGAGCTTCAGGAGGGAATCCACGGGAGCGATCGCGTCGCGGGACATGGCCCGCCTTCTGACGCGTTGGCTCCCACGTGGTTCTTCCGGGCGAAGCGCAGGTCAGGGTGGTGATGGTGCGGAGGCGACTTTGCTCTCACACGGTGACCGGGCATGCGAACAGACTGCGCACAGAACGGCCCCGGGCTGCGTTTCCGCTGCTCGGGGCCGTTCTGCCACTGTCTCATGGTGGTGCACTCGGGAGGACTCGAACCCCCAACCTTCTGATCCGTAGTCAGATGCTCTATCCATTGAGCTACGAGTGCAGATTCTGTTGTGTTGTCCCGGTCGAGCTGTGCTCTCCCCGGCAACGTCCTCGACTCTATCAGAGTCTCGGAGTGCTTCCGTGCCACGTTCCGGTGTGAACCGGACCATGTTCGCGAAGCCCGTGACGTGCGTGGAACGCCGTCTCCTTCGACGGTACCGCACTCACCGGGGTGCCTCGTACACGGTGGAAGCGGCCCGGGTCGGAGCCCTCCGCCCCGGGCCCCGGGGGTCAGGCGGAGGTCGCCTCCTCGACGGAGGCGGCCCACAGCTCCAAGGCGCTGTCGACCTGCTCGCCGTTGACGATCAGCGGCGGGATCATCCGGACGACGTTGCCGTGCGGTCCGCAGGTCAGAAGCAGCAGGCCGTTCTGCGCGGCGGCCTGCTGCGCACGTGCCGCGGTGGCACCGTCGGGCGCACCGTCGGCGGTGACGAACTCGCTGGCCAACATCAGGCCGCGGCCGCGTACGTCGCCGATCGCGGGGTGGGCGGAGCCGATCTTCTCCAGGCCCTGGTGCAGCCGCTCGCCCTGGGCGGCGACGTTGGCGACCAGGTTCTCCTCCTGGATCACGTCGAGGGTGGCCAGTGCGGCGGCGCACGCGACCGCGTTGCCGCCGTAGGTGCCGCCCTGCGAGCCGGGCCAGGCCTTCTCCATGATCGAGGCCGGCGCGGCGATCGCCGAGAGGGGGAACCCGCTGGCCAGGCCCTTGGCGGTGATGACGATGTCGGGGCGGACCCCGGAGTGCTCGTGGCCCCAGAAGGTCCCGGTGCGTCCGAATCCGGTCTGCACCTCGTCGGCGACCAGGAGGAACCCGTGCTGGTCGGCGCGCTCGCGCAGCCCCTGCATGAACGCGTCGGGCGCCGGCACGTACCCGCCCTCGCCGAGCACCGGCTCGATGAAGACCGCGGCGGTCTCCTTGGGGGCGGTCGTGGTGGCGAGCTGGTGGTCGAACTCACGGAGGGCGTGGGCGACGGCTTCGGCCTCCGTCATCCCGAGACGGTAGGCGTGGGGGAAGGGGGTGACGACGACACCGGGCATCAGCGGGCCGATGCCGGCCCGGATCTTGGTGCCGGACGTGGTGAGGGAGGCGGCGCCCATGGTGCGCCCGTGGAAGGAACCGGTGAACACGATCGCGTTCTGGCGGCCGGTGGCCTGGCGGGCCAGGCGCAGGGCGGCCTCGACGGCCTCACTGCCGGAGTTGACGTAGAAGAGCTGGTCCAGGCCCTCGGGCAGGACCTCACCGAGCCGTTCGGTGAGCCGGAGCAGCGGACGGTGCATCACGGTGGTGTACTGGCCGTGGATGAGAGTTCCGACCTGCTCCTGGGCGGCCGCGACCACCTTGGGGTGGCAATGGCCGGTGCTGGTGACGCCGATTCCCGCCGTGAAGTCGAGAAAGCGGCGGCCGTCCTCGTCGTAGATGTGCACACCCTCGCCTCGTGCGGCGAGCACGGGGGTCGCCTGCTTGAGAACCGGGGAGAGCTCCGCCATCGGTGGCCTCGATTCCGTGTTCGGGTTTTACGTAGGATTGTTGACAATCGACGGTGCTATGGAAGCATCCCAGGCGTGGCGGTGTCCAGTGGGCTCACGTCGGGCAGTTCTGACCACAGGCCGACCGTGCTGGTCGGTCCCCTCGACCGGAAGAAGGAACATGTCGGATCTGGAAGAACGAGTCGTCGCACAGGTGGAGAAGAAGCTCTTCATCGGTGGTGCGTGGCAGGAAGCGGCCGCGGGCGGGACCTTCGAGGTCGAGGACCCTTCGACGGGTACCGCGCTCTGCGAGATCTCCGATGCCACCGACGTCGACGGACTGGCCGCCCTCGCCGCCGCCCACAACGCCCAGCCCTCCTGGGGGAAGGTGGCCCCCCGTGAGCGGGGCGAGATCCTGCGCAAGGGCTACGAGCTGCTCATGGAACGCCAGGAGGAGCTGGCGACCCTCATGACCCTGGAGATGGGCAAGCCGCTGAGCGAGGCCAAGGGCGAGATCGCCTACGCGGCGGACTTCTTCCGCTGGTTCTCGGAGGAGGCGGTCCGCATCGAGGGCGGGTTCGCCACGGCCCCCAACGGCCAGTCGCGTTTCCTCATCATGCGCCAGCCCGTCGGCCCCTCGGTGCTCATCACCCCGTGGAACTTCCCCATGGCCATGGGCACCCGCAAGATCGGCCCGGCGATCGCGGCCGGCTGCACCATGATCCTCAAGCCTGCCCAGCAGACACCCCTGTGCGCCCTCGCCCTCGCCGGCATCCTCCGAGAGGCCGGCCTGCCCGAGGGTGTGCTGAGCGTGCTGCCCACGACCAACGCCGGCGGTCTCACCGAGCCGCTGCTGCGCGACGGACGGATCCGCAAGCTGTCCTTCACCGGGTCCACCGGGGTGGGGCGCAAGCTCCTGGAACAGAGCTCGGAGCACGTCCTGCGCACATCCTTGGAGCTGGGCGGCAACGCACCGTTCCTGGTCTTCGACGACGCCGACATGGACGCCGCCGTCGACGGGGCGATGCTCGCGAAGATGCGCAACATCGGCGAGGCCTGCACCGCAGCCAACCGCATCTACGTCCAGTCCGGGGTGGCCGAGGAGTTCGCCGACCGCCTCAGCCGCCGCATGGGCGAGCTCCGGGTCGGCCGCGGCGTGGAGGAAGGCGTCGACGTGGGTCCGCTCATCGACGAGAAGGCCCGCGACAAGGTGCAGTCGCTGGTCGACGACGCGGTGGGCAAGGGCGCGCGTGTGCTCGTGGGCGGGGGCCGAGGGAGCAGCGCCGGGCACTTCTACCAGCCGACGGTGCTCTCCGGTGTGCCCCACGACGCGGAGATGTCCGACACCGAGATCTTCGGCCCCGTCGCTCCGGTGTCCTCCTTCGAGACCGAGGAGGAGGCGCTCCGCCTCGCCAACGACACCGAGTACGGGCTGGTCAGTTACGTCTACACCACCGACCTCAACCGGGCCTTCCGGGTGAGCGAGGCGCTGGAGGCCGGAATGGTCGGCCTCAACCAGGGTGTGGTCTCCAACCCTGCGGCCCCGTTCGGCGGCATCAAGCAGTCCGGTCTGGGCCGTGAGGGCGGCGACGTCGGTATCGACGAGTTCCTCGAGTACAAGTACGTGGGGGTCGGCGGGGTCTGATCCCGCCGTGCTGTCGCGTCCCTGACCAGGTAGGACGGCCCCGGAAGGACGGTCGATCCGCAGTCCGCGGCATCGATGCCTTCCGGGGCCGCCGCTGTCCGGGGCCGCCACGGCCCCGACCGAACCGGTTCCACCCGTGTGCGCCGTCGAGTCCCCACTGTCCCTCGGCGCATGATCGGTCGGGGGTGCCGCCCGAGGCCGGCCCCGGGGTGCGCCCCGGTCACCCCAGAGCCGGGACGCACGTCCATGGGAGGACGGGTGGATCAGAGCAGGTCGTCGACCAGTTCGGTGTCCACGGCGTCGGTGTCGACGCCGTCGGTCACGTCGTCGAGCTCGGTCTCCACGGCGTCCGTGGGCAGGTCCCCGGTACCGGCGGTGACCTCCCCGACGGTGTCCTCGGCGCCGTCCACGGCCGGGGCCTCGGGCAGCGCTTCGGTGCCGGCCTCGTCGACCTGCGGCAGCTCCTCGGCCGTCTCACCCGTCTCGGGCAGGCTCTCGGCCGCCTCGGTGTCGGCCACGTCGCCGTCGGGCAGGTCGGTCACGTCGGGCAGGTCGGCAGTCTCGAGGACCTCCAGGTCGGCGGGAACACCGCCGGCCAGGTCGTCGGCGGAACCCAGGGCGATGTGCTCGACACCGCTCTCGTCCGGGCCCACGTCGGAGAGCGCGCCGCCGGCGGCCGCACTCACCTCGCCGGCGAGGGCGTCGACGTCGGTACGGGCGTCGTGGACCACGAACAGCACCGGAACGGAGGTGTGCTCGACGGTCCGGACGATCTCCTCGGGGTCGACGTTCTCGTCCGCGTAGGCACGTGCGGGGACCGTGGCGGCCTCGGCAGCGTAGGTGTAGGAGCCGGTGTCGACCTGCGGCACCGCTCCGCCGGGAACGGGGGTCTCCGGTGCGGCGTGCCCCAGACGGTCGATGCTGCCCAGAGCCAGACCCTCGACGCCCTCGATCTCGGCGATCTCTGCGAGGGAGGCCGGCTCGGGGACCTCCGCCGCGTCGGACTCGGGCAGCAGCCCGTCGACCTCGGAGGTCACGGTCCGCTCCGGCACGCCCGGGGCGAAGACGTTTCCGGTACCGGGCAGGTCGGTGGCCGGGAGCGTGGTGCCGACGTCGGGCACCTGGCCTGCGGGGTTGAGGACGTTCCCGGCGCCGGGCACCTGACCCGCGGTGCTGCTGTTGATCACGCCCGTGGCGTTCGGGAGGGAACCGGCCGACGCGAACCCGCTGCCGAGGGCGACGAAGCCGGCGGTTCCGGCTGCGAGCAGCATGGTGCGGGCTGAGGTACGGGCGATGTGGAACATGTGGATCCTTCCGGATACCGATGGCTGTTCTTCGGGGTCGGACGGCGTGACCGTGCACGTGGACGGAAATAGGCGGCACGGGCACGCCGACCGGGGTTTCAGTCCTCGACCTCGTAGGCCTTGCGACTGACCTGAACTCCGCCGTCGGGAAGGGGTTCTCCTCGGTGCGGGGCTCACGTCAACCCCCAGAGCGTCCGGGACATCACGAGACCGTCGTGGTGCGGGCCGGGGCTGGGAAGGGGCCGCTGTGGGCGAGGGCGCGCTCAGGCGCGGGGAGTGGAGCGCTGATCAGGGGCGCTCGATGAGGAGAACCGTCAGTCGGGTGCGACGGTGGGCTCGTCCGCGTCGGCGGTGGGAACCGCGCGCAGGACGGCCAGGACGGCCTGTTCGGGGCCGGGGGCCGGGGCCGGTGCGGCCGTGGAAGGCAGGAAACCCGTCACGGCGCCGGCGTTGGAGCCACCGGTCGCCGAGGTGGTGCCGGTGGCGGCGTGGGCCGCGGTGTCGTCGGCGGGGACGGACCGCTCGGGCGCGGTCTCGCCGACGGCGTCGGTCCGGTGGAAGAGGTCGTCGCGCTCGGCCGTGTCCGCGATGTCGGCGATCGGGCGCGGGGCCTGGTAACCGGTCCCGTCCTCCGCGTGTTCGGTACCCTCGCCGGCGCCTCGGCCGCTCTCCGCGTCCTCGGACGCGGGTGCTTCGGTGCCGCTCTCGGGTTCCTGGTCGGGTTCGGTGGCCGGGACGGTGTCCTGGACCCGCTCGTCCACCTCGTCAGTGGCGCCGTCGACGGTCTCCTGCACCTGGCCGACCACGTCGGTTCCGGATTCGGGAACCTCGGGGGAGACCGTCTCGGCGGTGTCGACGGCCTCGTCGGCAGTGTCGCCGATCTCTTCGGTGCCGGGCGTTTCCGGGGCCTCGGCGCCGACCGTCCCGTTCACCTGCTCCTCGGCACCGCCGGTGAGGTCGACCGCCTCGGCCTGTGCGGAGGCGGTCCCCAGCAGCCACGAGGCGGTCAGGGCCCCGGCCAGCAGACCGAGCAGGACGAGGGCGCGCCGCACGGTAGCCGGCATCCCGTCCGACAGCACGGCCGCACGGGCGCCGGGAGCGCCGTGGTGGCCTTGGGCTGCGAACACGAGAGGGTCCTTCCACCGGGGAGCGGGGGACGATGCCGGGAGGGGATGGCGGATCCGGGCGCAGAAGGGTGGTGCGTCCGGTTAAAACAGGACCGAAAACGAAGGCCTGTTCTGTCCAGAACCGAAGCTAACACGGCTCGCCCGTGCGCATGCAACACATTCGGCTGAATTCCTCGCACTGTGTGACGAGACCGGATGCTGCATGCCGTACAGGGGGTGCTCCTGCGGGCGGTCGCCCTGTCAGTCCTCGGGGGAGGCCTTCGTGGGCCGCTCGGCGTTGATCCGCTCCACGGTGTCGGTCATGTGCTCCTCGATGAGTTCCAGCAGCCGACCCTCCGCACCGTCGACGATCGCGTCGAGGATGCGGCGGTGTTCCTGCAGGAGCTCGTCGGGCTCCGGGTAGGTCTCCTGCATCACCGTCAGGCACATGCGGGTCTCCACGAGCAGCGTCTGGGCCATACGCTCCAGCCGGCTGTTGCCCGCGCAGCTGACCAGAGTCTGGTGGAAGGCCTGGTCGGCGTCGCTCATGAGGTCGCGGTCGTTGCTCTGAGCGGCTTCGGTCAGGCGCTCCAGCGCAGGGGTCAGGCGGGCCACGGCCTCGCCCCGGTTGCCCCGCATGATGATCTCGCACGCGGTGCGTTCCACGGCGAGCCGGGCGGTGTAGACGTCGCGTACGTCGTCCGGGGTGAGTTCGCGGACGAACAGCCCCCGATGGCGTTCACTGTGCAGCAGCCCCTCCTGCACCAGCCGCTGCATCGCCTCGCGCAGCGGCCCGCGGCTCACCCCCAGCCGTCCGGCCAGGTCCGCCTCGCCCAGCTGGTCGCCGGGGGAGAGGGAGCCGTACATGATCGCTGACCTGAGCTGGTCGGCGATGAGCTCGGCGGTGGAGCGTCGGGGCACGGGTCTGAGTTCCCCTGAGTCGGACATGGGCCGTTTTCCTTCCTGAGGGCGACGGTCGGGCTCGGCGTGACGTTGAGGTTATGGCATGTTCTTCGGGCCTTCGTCCGTGTGTGGGCGGATCGCCGCCCGCCGGCACCGGGTGCGGGCCGGCCGGCCCGCACCCGGTGCCGGAACGGGGTCAGCGGGTGTGCAGGGACGTGTCGACCAGGCCGGTACCGGAGCGGAAGAGCGATCCGGGTCCCTGGCCGGTGTCGGTGACCCCGGCCAGCCGCAGACCCTCCCACACACTCACCTGGTTGGCGGTGAGCACGGTCTTGCCGAGGAGGGTCTCCAACGTGTCGACCAGTGCGGCGCTGTGCAGGGCGGTGTCGGGCACCAGGACGGCCTGCGCCTCGGCGTGGTCGTTGCGGAGGACGAAGTCGACGACCTCGTCCGGGTCGAGCACACCGACCTCGGCGGCGGTGGGTACCCCGTGGCTGGCCAGCGACACCACGTTCACCCCGGCCGCGCCCAGGAACTCCACGAACTTCGCGGAGACGTCGTCGGGGTAGGTCGCGGCGATCGCCACGGTCTGCACGCGCAGTTGGCGCAGGGCGTGCACGAACGCGAACGAGGTGCTGGAGGCCGGCGCCCTCGCGTGCGCGCCCACCCCTGCGACCTGGTCGCGGGCACCGTCCCAACCGAACACGAAACTGCCGCTGGTGCAGGCCCACACCGCTGCGTCCACGTCCATGCGGGCGAGTTCACCGGCGCCCTCGGCGAGGACGTCGGGGCCGCCGACGTCCAGGAGTGCGTCCACCCGGTGGGCGTCCTCACGCATGAGGGTGTGCACCACCGGGAGCTCGACACCGCTGCCGAGCAGTTCGGCGAAGGCCTTGTAGTCGTCCTGGGCGCTGTGGCCCGGGTAGAGGAATCCGACGCGGGTCACTCGTTCTCCTTCGGGTCGGGACCGTTCACACTCGGCTCGGCGCGGTCGCGTCCACCAGGCTCTGCTCGTGGGCGACCGCCTGGCGGTCGGCGTCGGCCAACAGGGCCCACATGGTCACCTGGTTGGCGGCCAGGACGGGTTTGCCGAGCTCGCGTTCGAGCGGCGCGATGATGTCGTAGGTGAGCACGTTGGTGCAGCTGATGTAGACCGCCTCGGCGTCGGGGTGGTCCACGGCGTGCACGGCGTGCGAGACCTCGGAGTAGGTGACCTGCCAGATGTGGCTGAGCAGGCCGAGGCCGATGCTGGAGGTCACCTCGACGTCGTGTTCGCCGAGGTAGGCCAGGAGCCGGTCGGTGACGCTGTCCACGTAGGGGGTCACCACCGCGATCCGGCCGAGGTCCATGGCGTCCAGGGCCCTGACCAGTGCCCCGGAGGTGGTGACGGCGTGCGGTGCGCCCGCTTCGATCATCGTGTGGTGCAGGGCGTTCTCGCCCTCGGCCCCGTGCACGAAACTGCCCGAGGCGCAGGCATAGCCGATGGCGCGCGGTTCCGGGGCGAGCAGGGCACGGACCGCCGGGTCCACCTGCTCCGCCCGGTTCAGGGCCGCGGCCTGGTCGACCGTCACCGGTACGTGGACGTAGGGCAGCCGCGTGATGTGCAGTGAGACGTCGTCGGGCGTCCACCGCCACAGCTCGCGGTCCAGGGCGAAGTCGTAGGGGGCGATGACACCCACGCCTGCCTGCCAAGGCGTCGTCCGGCTCGCTGCCAGCTCGACGACCTGCGCTTCGGCGCTGGTGTCCGTTTCGTTTCGATCGATCCGCATTGGTCACTCACCTCCCGGAGCATGTCGTGTGTGTAGTGCGTGTGCGGCCCGGTGAGGTTCGTGTCCCGGCCGGAATTCGTGGATCACCGGTCGAGGCGCTCGTAGAGCAGGCGCTCGCCGACGCTGCCGGAGCGCCAGACGTCGTTGCAGGCCTCGGCCATGGCGGGCAGGTTCTCGACGACGGTCGCGAAGACGTTGCCGGGCACCCAGCCCACGTCGCCGTTGATGAGCAGGTTGTTGCGTCCGTAGAAGAGAGCCAGATCGATCACCCCTGGCAGATGGTCGATGTTCTTGTCCTCCTTGAACGAGCGGTCGAGCATGCCGCCGTCGAAGCAGAAGTAGACGATGTCGCCGGGGATGGGCGTGATGGTCGGGTTCTCCTGGCCCGGCTCGGTCTCCGCGAAGCGCGGGACCATCGTGTAGACCTCGTTGCGCGCGTACTTGGCGTGCTGCACCGCCTCACCCTGGGGCAGCGCGTTCCAGACGGCCTCACACGTGCGCGGGGCGTCCTCGTCGAGCAGCTCGGCCACGCAGGAGACCCCCCGCTTCTCGAGGGTGATCGTCATGTATCGGGGCAACGTCGGGCGTCCCTTCGGATCGGGTGTTTTGTAGCGTTTGTGCTGTTGGGAGCGGGTGCGAAGCATATATGACACTTATTGTCAACAATCTTACGATCGCTGCCCGGAGCGCGGCAATAGAGGGCCGGATGCACGGGTATGGCCTCGCCGAGAGCAGGCTCGAAGAGCCCGGTTTCCCCTGGAAAAGCCCTTTTGTGGATTGTTGACAATCCGTTGGTGGCTCCCTAGCGTTCATCGTGCAGGGCGACCGATCTCACCCGCAGGCCGTATCAGTCACGACCGGAGTGCACGCCCGTGAACAGTTTCGCCCCGTCCGCCCCGAACCATCCCCGGCTTCTCGTGCTCACCGGTGAGGAACCCCCGCCCCGACGCGAACGCATCGACGGCGAACCGCGCCTGGGCGAGGTGGTCTACGCGACCGCAGACGACCTCGAGGCCAAACTCCCCGGCGCGGACGCGCTGCTGGTATGGGACCTGTTCTCCGAGGCGCTGGCCTCGGCCTTCGGCAAGGCCGACTCCTTGCGCTGGGTGCACGCTGCGACAACAGGTGTCGACAACCTGATGTTCCCCGCCCTCGTCGAGAGCGACGTGGTGGTGACCAACTCCCGCGGGATCTTCGACGAACCCATCGCCGAGTACGTGCTCGGGCAGGTCATCGCCTTCGCCAAGGGGTTCCACCACACCTGGGACCTTCAACACGAGCACCTCTGGAAACACCGCGAGACCGAACGGGTGAGCGGCAAGCGCGCCCTCGTCGTGGGTACCGGCCCCATCGGCCGCCACATCGGACGCAAGCTCGCCGCCGTCGGTATGCAGGTGCACGCCTCGGGCAGCCACGCCCGCGAAGGGGACCCCGACTTCGGGACCGTCGCCGAGTCCACCCTCGACGAGCGCGGCCGCGACGGCGGCCCCACCCTGCACCGGGAACTTCCCGAGGCCGACTACGTCGTCATCGCCGCGCCGCTCACCGACTCCACCCACGGCCTCGTCGACCGGCGTTTCCTCGACCTCATGAGACCCACCGCGCGCCTCATCAACGTGGCACGCGGCCCCATCGTCGTCCAGAGCGACCTCGTCGCGGCGCTCGAGAGCGGCGCCATCGCCGGATCCGCCCTGGACGTGTTCGAACGCGAGCCCCTCAAGGCGATCAACCCCCTGTGGGGCTTGCCGGGCTCCGTCGTCTCGCCGCACATGTCGGGTGACGTGGTCGGCTGGCGCGACGAACTCGTCGACCTCTTCCTGGACAATCTCGCCCGCTACCTGGACGGGCGCGAACTGCTCCATGTCGTCGACAAGGACCGGGGCTACGTCCCCGGCTGATCTGCGAACCGCGGTGTGACACTGGGAGGCTGAAGTGACGATCCGTTCCGACCGGGCCGGGACCGGGACCGAGACCGCGGGCGTCGGCCCGGACGACGGCGCCGCGGGCCGGGCGGGTGTCCCCCGAGCGCGCGATGCGCACAGCGGCGCTCCGGCCGATCTCTCCGCCGAGCAACTGCTGCACGGCTACGCCACCGGGGCGCTCTCCCCGGTGGAGGCCGCCGNGGGGCGCCCCGCGCCTCCGCCGAACGCTGGCGGCGCGGCGCCCCCGAGGGGCTGCTCGACGGGGTGCCGACCGCGGTCAAGGACATCCACCTGACCAAGGGCTGGCCCACCCTGAAGGGGTCGCTCAACACCCCGCAGGACGGACCGTGGGAGGAGGACTCCCCGGTCACGGCGCGGCTGCGCGAGCACGGGGCGGTCTTCGTCGGCAAGACCACCACCCCCGAGATCGCGTGGAAGGGTGTCACCGACAGCCCGCTCACCGGTGTGACCCGGAACCCGTGGGACCTGTCGACCACCCCGGGCGGGTCCAGCGGGGGAGCGGCCGCCGCGGTCGCCGCCGGTATGGGGCCGCTGGCCACCGGTACCGACGGCGGCGGGTCGATCCGTATCCCCGCGAGCTTCACCGGCGTCTGCGGGATCAAGCCCACGTGGGGGCTGGTTCCGCACTACCCGGCCAGCCCCTTCGGTTCCCTCGCGCACACCGGTCCGATGACCCGCACGGTCGGTGACCTGGCCCTGATGCTGGAGGCCGTCACCGGGTTCGACCCGCGCGACTGGATGGCCATGCCCACCCCGGCGCCCGGCCTGGGCGACGTGCGGCTGCACCGTGATCCCGAGGCACTGGTGCGCGGCATGCGCATCGCCTACAGCCCCACACTCGGCGGCAACTCCGTGGACCCGGAGGTGGCGCGTGTGGTGGCCGACGCCGTCACCGTGTTCGAGGCGTTGGGCGCGCACGTGGAGGAGGCCGAGCCGGGCCTGCCCGAGTGCCGCCGCGACTTCGAGGTCCTGTGGAACAGTGGCGCCGCCAAGGCCACCGAACATCTCGACGGCCGGCAGCGGGACCTGCTCGACCCGGGACTGCGGGAGATCGTCGAGGAGGGCCTGTCCTTCTCGGCGCAGGACTACCTCACTGCGATGGCCACCCGTATGGACATGGGCAAGCGCATGGGCCTGTTCCACACCACCTATGACCTGCTGCTCACCCCGGCGATGCCGATGACCGCCTTCGAGGCCGGGGTGGAGTCCCCGCCGCGGTTGGCCGGGCAGCGCTGGACCTCCTGGGCGGGGTTCAGCTACCCGTTCAACATGACCCAGCAGCCGGCCGCGAGTGTGCCGTGCGGGTTCAGCGAGGCCGGGCTGCCGATCGGCCTGCAGGTGGTCGGTCCGCGCCACTCCGACGGCCGGGTCCTGGCGGCCTGCCGGGCCTTCGAGCTCGCGCGCCCCTGGGCCGACCGCCGTCCGTGAGGGCGCTGACGGACGTGCGTGGACAGGTCACGGCCTCATCACGTTCCTGAGTGTCCTGATGCGGGCATGACTGTTGTTTCGTGTGCGTAATGCCCGCATCCAGGACTTTCGACCGGGACCGGAACGTCCTTCGGGCCCGCACACCGGGCACTTCACGTATTACCGTTCTCCTGGGCGCGGTGTGCGCCACGCGCAGTCCCCGGGGTTAAGGATGGTCCGATGACGGGCGGTGCTGGGAAGCAGATCAGGGTCTTCCTCGTGGACGATCACGAGGTCGTGCGCCGAGGCGTGGCGGCCCTGCTGGAGACCGAGGACGACATGACGGTCGTGGGCGAGGCCGGGACCGCCGAACAGGCCCTGTCGCGTATCCCCGTCGTGGTGCCCGACGTGGCCGTCCTCGACGTGCGCCTGCCCGGCGGGTCCGGTGTGCAGGTCTGCCGTGACATCCGTTCCGGCCATCCCGAGATCGCCTGCCTCATGCTCACCTCGTTCGCCGACGAGGACGCCCTCTACGACGCCGTCATGGCAGGCGCCGCCGGATACGTGCTCAAGCAGATCCACGGCGCCGACCTCGTCGGGGCCGTGCGTACCGTCGCCTCCGGGGGTTCGCTGCTCGACTCCGGCAGCACCGGGGCGATGATGGAGCGTTTGCGCGGCGGGCAGGCCGGGCCCGATCCGCTGGCCGAGCTCACCCCGCAGGAGCGGCAGATCCTCGACCTCATCGGCGAGGGCATGACCAACCGCCAGATCGGCGAACGCCTGTATCTGGCGGAGAAGACCGTGAAGAACTACGTGTCGGCGCTGTTGTCCAAGCTCGACCTCAAGCGGCGAACCCAGGCGGCCGTGCTCGTCGCCGAACTGCGGGGACGCCGCTACTGAGTCCTTCCGGACGTGCCCCGGCCCTGCCTCAGAAACCCTCGGTGTGGTCTCTGCCGTCGTCGGGGACCGGAACCCGCCACACCAGGATCGTGCCGCCCTGCTCCCCGCGCTGGGCGGAGAAGTCCCCGCCCAGCGAGCGGGCCCGTTCGTCGAGGTTGCGCAGACCGCTGCGGCGCCCGCCCTCGCTCAGGCCGATGCCGTCGTCGGTGACGGTGAGCGTCAGGGTGGTGGGCCGGCTCGGGACGCCGGGTTCCTCCACGCCCACCGACACGTGCACCTCGGTGGCGCGTGCGTGCCTGGCCACGTTGGTGAGGCTCTCGCCCAGCACCGCGAGCAGTTGCTCGCCGGTCTCGTCGGGCACGGAGGCATCGATGGGCCCGTCCAGGCTGACCCCGGGATGGCACCCCAGGCTGTTGGCGGTGTTCTCCGACAGCTCGAGGATGCGCCCGCGCAGCGAGGTGTCCTTGCGGTTCGGCGGGTTCTGCAGCGCGAAGATCGTGGAACGGATCTCGCGGATCGTGCCGTCCAGCTCGTCTATGGTGCGCTGCATCCGCTCCTCGGCCTCGGGCGAGGTGGTGAGCCGCATCGTGCTCATGAGGGTCATCGCCGACGCGAACAGGCGTTGGATGACGACGTCGTGCAGGTCCTTGGCGATGCGGTCGCGCTCCTCCAGGACCACGAGGCGTTCGGTGTCGCGGCGTGCCTCGGCCAGCTCCAGTGCCACCCCCGCCTGCACGGAGAAGGAATGCATCATCCGGCTGGTGGTGGAGGTGAAGGGTGCATGGTCGGAGAGCTTGCCGAGCAGGAGTACACCCCTGGTGTTGCCGGGGGTGCCGAGCGGGATCATCAGCCCCGGCCCGTAGCCCCGGTGGGCGAGCATCGGGCAGTTGGCCTCGCGCAGGTCGGGGATCGTGCGCGCCTCGCCGTTCTCGTACACCCACCCGCACAGGGACTGCTGGATCTCCACGGGGGTACCGAGGATCTCCTGGGCCACGGGGCCGTCGGCGATCTCGGCGAACAGGTGGCCGCGGGCGTGGCGGTCCGGAAGCAGGACCACGACGGTGTCGGCGCCGCCGATCTCCCGGCTCTGCGCCGCCATGAACTCGAGGACCTCTTTGCTGTCGGCCCCCGACAGGAGCCGGGTGGTGATCTCGGTGGAGGCGGCCAGCCAGCGCTCGCGCAGCCGTGTCTCCTCGTACAGGCGGGCGTTCTCGATCGCGACACCGGCGGCGGTGGCCAGCGCCGTGACCATCGACTCGTCCTCGGCGTCGAACTCCTCACCGTCGGTCTTGTCGGTGAGGTAGAGGTTGCCGAAGACCTCGTCCCGGACCTGGATGGGCACGCCGAGGAAGCTGATCATGTGCGGGTGGCCGGTCGGGAACCCGCCGAAATCGGGGTGGTCGCGCAGGTCGGACAGGCGCAGCGGGAGCTGGTCGCGCTGGGGCCTGCCGAGGACGCCGTTGCCGTGCGGGAAACGGTTGATCAGCTCGGCCCGTTGTTCGGACACGCCCACGGGGATGAACTC
Organism: Nocardiopsis xinjiangensis YIM 90004; assembly: GCF_000341145.1. Classification (GTDB taxonomy): domain Bacteria; phylum Actinomycetota; class Actinomycetes; order Streptosporangiales; family Streptosporangiaceae; genus Nocardiopsis; species Nocardiopsis xinjiangensis. Next base: position 50,297 of record NZ_ANBE01000050.1, on the reverse strand, counting down.
GCTGAACGCGCCGTTCTCGTCGAGCACGCCGAGACCGGCGTAGCGTGCGCCGGTGAGCCCGGCGGCGGCCTCGGTGAGGCGGCGCAGAACGGTGGCCAGATCGAGGTCGGCCCCGATGGTCAGGACCGCCTGCAACAGGGAGTGGACACGCCCTTCGGGGGTGATGTCGGTGGCCAGCTGCGAGTGGACCCCGGTGAGCAGATCACCCAGATCGGTGGAGGGCTGGGGTCCGGAAAGGCCGGTGTGGCTCTCGGGGAGTTCGGGCATGTGTCGGTCAACCTCCGCAGAGCCGGTGGCCGGGACTCTGTTGGCAGGGTGTGTTTCCCTTGGGCGCGGTGATCGAAGCTATCGGCTCTCGAGCCCATCCGGCCAGTGCCCCCGTCACTCTTGGCATGACGTGTGCCGGAATGGTCGTGCTCTGCTGGGTATTGCATGCTGACGCCGCTTCGTGCGGGCGATATGGGTATCGGCCGAATCGGGTTGTCGGCGCGGCCCCCCATGTGGTGATCCGGTGTCGTGTGCGGCTTCGGGCGGTCGGTCGTGCGATCGATGGCCGAGGTGCCGGAGGACGAGTCTACGCCGCTCTACGGGGTCGACGGTGCGGTCACCGTAGGCACGTGGCCGGAGGCGGTGGGTGCTGGGGCATCGATGGGTTGAATTTCGATCTTTCGGATGATTTGGCTTCTCTGTCCTGATCAGGGGAAACGGCCGATGGTGGCGCGCGGATTTCCGCCGCCGAATTCTCGGGAAAAGGGAAAGGCGGCGGAGGGGCCGTGCTAACGTCGGCGTGGATCGACAGCAGAGAGTGATTTACTTCTCGCTTCAAGTGTCGGTGCGCCGGTGTACCGCGCATCCGACCTCTCCCCGAAAGGACGTTTCCGGTGATCGGACACCACGGCATCCCCGGCGCACCCCGCGCCGGCGCCGCCGTGTTCTCCGACCCGGTCCGGCGGGCCCTGGTGCTCGGCGGTCTCCTCCTGACCGCCCTGGCCGCCGTGTGGCTGGCCGCAGCACCGGCACAGGCCGAGGAACGTCCCGCAGGCGGCCCCGACATCCTGACCGGAGTCGGCGAGGGGCTGCAGCAGCAGGTCTCCGTCGACGTGCCCGAGTTGCAGGAGCCCCTCGCCGGCACCGTCACCGACGTCGGCGAGCGCGCCACACAGGTCGTGGAGGAGACCTCCGGCCACCTGCCCGCGGACACCGGTGCACCGGAGGTCCCCGCCTTGGACGAGGTCACCCAGTACGTGCACGACGACGTGCACACGGTGGTCGAGAACGTGTCCGAGGCCCAGGGCGGCCCCGCACGCCAGGACGGGGCCGCGGTCGAGGAGGAGACCGGGCAGGAGGGGGACGGGAGCACGCCCCGGACCCGTGAGGCCGCTCCCGCCGAGAGCCCGTCCCCGGTCGGGGAGACCGTCACCGCGCCCGAGCGCGCCCCGGCCGCTGCCGGGGCCGAATCCGTCGCCGAATCCGTCGCCGAATCCGTCGACGAGGGCACCGACACCGGCGACGCCACACCCGCCGCCGGTTCCGGCAACGGCGGCGGCACCCTGCCTTCCCCGTCCGCCCCCACCGCACCCGCGCACGGGGCAGCACCCGGTTACCTCTCCGCGGCCGGTGCACCCGCGCCCGCCCCGGGCGAGCTCCAGGCCGCCTGGCACGTGTTGCGTTCCGTGCCCGCCGTTCTCGCGGACGAGGCCACCTTCTCGCCCGACTAGCGCGCCCTTCCGATCTCCGCGCAGTCCTTTTCGGGCCTCTTCTCCCAGCCTCCGGGCCTTCGTGCCCGCACCCTCTGGGGACTGTCGTGAGCCTCGCCGGACCACCACCGGCCGACGGGGTTCACGTCGGTCCGAGGTGCGACCGACCCAGGACCGAACGCACAGAGCGCACATCCCTACTTCGATCGGAAGGACCCCTATGTTCCACACCGCCCGGACCCTGCTGCTGACCGCCGGAACCGCGGGCTTCGTCGCCCTCGGTGCGAGCGTCGCCGGGGCCGACACCCTCGAGAACACCGCGCCCCTGAACGAGCTGGGCGGTGTGACCTCGGCGCTGGACGGCGTCCTCGACGTCGACCCGGGCGAGGTCGCCGCCGACCCCGGGTTGCAGCACCAGTCCGGTTCCGGCAACGGTCCCGCCCTGGACAACATCTCCGCGGGCACCCCCGTGGACACCGGAACCGACAACTCCACCTCCGTCGGCCCGTTGGAGCTGGACGAGCAGACCCTGCCGCTGGCCGACGGCGGCGCCGACGGCGGTGCCGCGGGGACCGTCGACCACGTCGCCGACATCGCCGGCGACACCGCAGCCGACCTGGGGCACATCGCCGGTGTCCAGAGCGTGCCGATGAGTGACGGGGACGGCCCCGTCAGCATCGACCCCGGCGAGAACGCCGACCTGACCGGTGGGGTCGCACCTCTCCTCGGTATCGAGGAGAGCCTCCCGATGGCCGACCAGACACAGACCAACGAGGACCTCGTCGGACTGGACGGGCTGCCCGAGCTGGGCGAGCCCACCTTCGACACCGAGACACTGCCCATGTCCGGCCTGGGGGACCTGACCGGCACCGGGCTGAACACCGACCCGGTCACCGACATGCTGCCGGTCGACCTGGCCTGAGCCATCCCGGAACGTGTGCCCGCAGGTCGTGGCGGGCGCACCCGCGTCCGGGCGGTGCGCGGGGCCCACTGTCGAGGTGGCACCGGTCGAACTGTGGGGGTTCCCGGTGCGGACGACGGCGGGTGAGCAGATCCCCGCCGCCCGGGCGTGAAAGCGGGGGCGGGCCCAGCGCGGGCCCGCCCCCGTCGCTGTGCCCGTCCCCGGGCACGCGTTATCCGCTCTCCTCCGCGGTGCCGAGACCGAGGCCGTCCTCGCACGGGTCGGAGGTGGCGTCCCGGCCCTCGCCGGGGAGAGCGGACGGCGAATCCGAGGGCTCCACCGAAGGGTCCGGAGAGGCCGCCTCGCTCGGTTCGGTGCCCGGCGGCTCCTGCGGGACCGAGGCGTCGTCGGCCGCCATGAGCTCCGGCAACGGCTTGCCCTCACGCACCGCGGTGAAGAGCTTCTCGGCCTCTTCCTCGTTCCAGACGACCCGGTTGGGGTCGTACGGCGCCTGGAACCAGGGGACGGTGTGGAACTCGATGTCGGACAGGTCGACATCGGAGAGGGTGAACGCGATCGAGACCATGCGGTCGAGGGTGAGTTCCTGGTCGGTGGCGCTGTGTTCGGCGATCGCGCCGGCCAGCCCGTTCATCTTCCGCGGGCTCGTGAGCACCTCGTTGCTCACCACCTGTTCGGCGAGCGCGGCCAGGAACATCTGTTGCCGGTCGATGCGTCCGATGTCGCCGCCGTCGCCGATCTCGTAACGCGCGCGCACGAACGACAGGGCCGTCTCCCCGTCCAGGACCTGTTCGCCTTCGTCGATGTCCAGCCCGGACCGTTCGTCCTCCATCGGTTCGGGGATGCACATCTCCACGCCCCCGATGGCGTCGACGACGTCGCGGAAACTCGCGAAGCTCAGGTGCGCGAAGTGGTCGATGCGGATCCCGGTCAGCGTCTCGATCGAGTGCACCACACACGGCGGTCCGCCGTGGTACATCGCCGCGTTGAGCATGCCGCGGTACGAGGACGTGCCTTCGGTCTCGCCGTAGGGCTCGCACTCCGGGAGCTGGACCAGTGAGTCGCGCGGGAAGCTCACCACCGAAGCGCGGCCGTCGGGGGAGATGTGCGCCAGCATCAACGAGTCGGAGCGTTCGCCCTCGAATTCCGAGGAGTAGGCGGGGCTGTCCTCCTCGTAGCCGTCGGAGCCGATGAAGAGGACGTTGACGGTGTCGTCGAGCTTGTCGGGGCGATCCTCCTCGACCAGGACCGAGTCGATGTCGTGCTGGTCCATGTCGGAACGGAGCGACTGGTAGTAGGCATAGGCGCCGCCGACGAAGGCGACCATGGCCAGGACGAGTGAGGCGGCGGTCCACAGGAGCACCTTTCGCCACCGGCGCCGCTTCGGTTTCTTGCCCGAGCCGTCCTTCGCGGTGGCTTCGGGGGTGTCCTCCGTGGCGGGAGCGTCTTCTGTGGCGGGGGTGGCTTCGGTGTCGGGTGGGGTGGAGTCGGCGCCGCCTTCCGCGGTGGCTTCGGGGGTGTCCTCCGTGGCGGGAGCGTCCTCCGCGGCGGGAGCACCTTCGGAGTGGGGCGGTGCGGGAGAGGAATGGTCGTGGTGTCCGGACGGGCCGTGGTCTGTCTCGCCGTCCGGGCCGGGGTCATTGATGGGGGTGTCGTCAGCGGCCATCGTGCAATCTCGGTGGTCCCGGACGACGGGCGGGTCGAGGACCGCGTCGCCGCCCGGCAGGGTCAGGGGCCGTGCGGGGGAGAGCGGGGGATGGGCGGGGTGAGCGACCTGGAACAGAGCGGGGGATCGAGGGCGGAACCAGGACGAGGATGCCGACACCCACGCGTGGTGATCCTAGGCGAAGTCGTCGTCGACCGCGTCCTCGGGTGGGCACCGACCGCGATTGCCCCGCCCACGATCCCTCGGCCGCTCGGACGCTTACCGACCTACGTATGCCCGATTTTTCGTCCATCAAGCGACATGCTGCCGCTCGGGGCCACAAAAATCCTCGGAGGAGGGCGGCTGAGGTGCGGGTCGGCCAGGGACTACTCGTCGTCGTCCCAGAAGGCGCTCTTCTCCGTCCGGGACTCGGCGGCGGGGGCCTTGGCCGAGGTCTTGGCGGAGCTCTTCCCGGAGGTCTTGGCGGAGTTCTTGCGGCGCGGGACCGTGCCCGTGTCGCTGCTCTTGCCGCCGGTGTGGCGGGGCCGCGCGGTGACGGAGCTCTTGTTGAGGGGCTCGCTCGGGTCGGAGGCCTCACCCGAGCGCATGCGCAGAGCCTCCTCCTCGGTGGAGAGCATCTTCTGCACGGTCGAGGACACCTCCGGCAGACGCTCGTTACGCAGGTGTGCGCCGAGCACCTCCAGGGCGTGGTCGCACAACAGGCGCCGGGCACGGTCGGAATCGACGCCGCTGAGCTCCTCGACCTCGGGCAGGGAGCGTTCGCGCAGGAGCCGGATGAGGTCGCGCAGCCGGTCGCGGGTCTTGCGGTCGGTCATCGCCATGACCGTCATCTCGGCCTCGCTGAGGAAATTCTCGCCCTGACTGTCGGAATCACGTTCGGCGATGAAGGAGCTCATGAGGCTGCGCGCGGACGTGCGTGAGACGGCCCGGGTGTCGGTGCGCCGGATCTGGCGTGACTGGAGTGCGGTGACGACCACGCTGGTGACCAGGGCGATCCCGGCGCCCACGAGCAGGGCGGTGAGAACGGCGGTGTCGAGCACGAGGAGACCTTTCCGGGCGGAGAACCGCGCGGCGCGTGGGGTGGGGATCGGTGGGGGCGCGCGGTGATCGGCGACTATCCGCCACCCGGGGGAGGGTTGTCAAGTGCCCTGGGAGGAAGCGCCGGCGAGGAAAGCGTTGACCGCTTCCGGCGACAGGATCTCCTCCGCCACCATCGCCGCGCATCCGCGCACACCGCCCTCGTCCCACAGCGAGCTCGCGAGAACCCGGAGCTGTCGCGTGGCCAGCGCGGTGCACTGTTGGAAGACGACCTCGCGTACCCCGGCGACGAGGTGGTCGTAGGCCTCCGACAGATCGCCGCCCAGCACGATGGTCTCGGGGTTGAGCAGGTTCACCGCCCCGGCCAGCGCCTCACCCAGGCGCCGCCCGGCGCCTCGTACGAGTGTGACGGACACCGGGTCCCCGTCCAGGGCCAGGGACGCCAGTTCCTTGAGCCCCTCCACCTCCTTGCCCCGCGCCGCGGCCTCGTTCAGCAGCGCGCGCCCGCCGGCGACGGCCTCCAGACAGTCGGTGTTGCCGCAGCGGCAGGGGAGCCCGCCACCTTCGCGCACGGGGATGTGGCCGATCTCGCCGGCCGCTCCGAGGGATCCGCGCAGCAGCCGTCCGCCGGAGACCAGGCCCGCGCCGATCCCGGTCGAGACCTTCACGAACACCATGTCGTCGGGCCTGCCGTGCCCGCCGTACAGGAGTTCACCGACCGCCATGACGTTGACGTCGTTGTCCACGGTCACGGGCACAGGGAAGTGCTCGGCGATCAGCGGCTCCAAAGCCACCCCCGCCCACGTGCCGAGGAAGGGCCGGTCGGCCGCGCGTCCGGTGTGGTACTCCACGGTCCCCGGGAGCCCGACACCGATTCCGCGCACGTCCTCGGTGCCGCGTCCCAGCGAGGCGAGCTGTTCGTTCCAGGTCTCCAGCAGCCACGGCAGCGTGCGGTCCGGGCCGCCCTCCATGTCGGGGGAGCCGGGGGTGCGTACGAGTACTTCCCCGTTGAGGTCGCACACGGCTGCCTGGCTGCGGACCATCCCCAGGGCGCTGGTGAGGATCAGCCCGGACACGGCGTCGAACTCCAGGAGCGTGGGTGGGCGGCCGCCGCCGGAGGGAGCGCCGTTGCGCTCGACGACGAGGCCGCCGTCGACGAGTTCGGCCACGCGCAGGGCCACCGAGGGGCGCGAGAGACCGGTGGTACGGGCGATCTCCGAGCGGTTGGTGGCCGTGCCGGTGCGGATGAGCTCCAGGATGTGGCCGCTCGTGACGGTCGATGACAGGCGTCCCGGGGTTCTGGGCATGCCACATTGAATCATCCTCGGCACCTCCCGCGCCCGCGCGCGAAAAAAGGTGCGTAGTTCTGTAAAAAATTGTTCAGAAGTGTGCTTGGTTTTTGTTCATAGTCGGCTCTATGGTCGAAGCAGGGCACCCCGGCCACCTCTGCCCAGGCCGAACCCCCGCGCCCCCACCGCGCCCTCCTCCTGACGGAAGAGCCCGACATGCCTCAGTCACCCGCGTCCGGACCCACCGACCTCGTGGTCTTCGGCGGCACCGGGGACCTGTCCATGCGCAAACTCCTGCCGTCCCTGTATCTGCTCGACCGCGACGGCCACCTCGACGCCGGAACCCGCGTCGTCGCCGTCTCCCGCGACGGGCTCACCGACGCCGACCTGCGCGACAAGGCGGACGCCGCCGTCCGCGCCCACCACGAGGCCGACGGCAACGAGGACCTGGACCGCTTCCTCGGCCGTCTCTCCCACGTCACCGTCGACGTCGGCGGCGACCCCCGGGGCTGGGAGGACCTCGCCCGAGCCCTCACCCCCGGGCGCGACCGCGTCTTCCACCTCGCCGTTCCGCCCATACTCTCCGGCTCCATCTGCCGAGGCCTGAGCGACGCCGGCCTGGTCGGTCCCGGCTCCCGTGTCGTCCTCGAGAAACCCCTGGGCAGCGATCTCGCCTCCGCGCGCGAGGTCAACGCCGAGGTCGCCGAGGTCTTCCCGGAGTCGGCCACTTACCGGATCGACCACTACCTCGGCAAGGAGACGGTCCAGAACCTGCTCGTGCTGCGGTTCGCCAACGTCTTCCTCGAACCCCTGTGGAACTCGCACTGGATCGACCACGTGCAGATCACCGCAGCCGAGACGGTCGGGGTCGGCGGCCGACGCGGTTACTACGACTCCGCCGGGGCCATGCGCGACATGGTGCAGAACCACCTGCTCCAACTGCTGTGCCTGACCGCGATGGAGGCGCCCTCCAGCTACGACCGCGACGCCGTGCGCGACGAGAAACTCAAGGTCCTGCAGGCGCTCACTCCGCTCACCGGCGACCGTGTCGAGACCGACACCGTCCGCGGACAGTACGGCCCCGGAACCGTCGACGGTGAGGAGGTCGTCGGTTACCTGGACGAGGCCGGCGGTCCCTCCACCGGAGACACCGAGACCTTCGTGGCCCTGCGCGCCGAGATCGCCAATTGGCGCTGGGCCGGGGTGCCCTTCTACCTGCGCACCGGAAAACGCATGGAGCACACGCGCTCGGAGATCGTGGTGCGTTTCCGCGATGTGCCGCACACCATCTTCCCCGGGGCCGACGGCCTTGCCGGGGCCGGAGAGCTCGTCATCCGCCTCCAACCCGACGAAGGCATCCACCTGACGGTGTCGGCCAAGGAACCCGGGGCAGGCGTCCCGCGACTGCGCCCCGTCCCCCTGCGGCTCAGCTTCGCCGACACCTTCCCCACCCGCTCGCCCGAGGCCTACGAGCGGCTGCTGGCGGACGTCCTGGCCGGGGACCCCACCCTGTTCGTGCGCCGTGACGAGGTCGAGGCGGCCTGGCGCTGGGTGGATCCCGTGATCGAGGCCTGGGCGGACCGGAACACTCCACCAGAGATCTACCCGTCCGGGAGCGCCGGCCCCGCAGGCGCCCACCGGCTCGTCGGCCGCAACGGCCGGACTTGGTACGAACAGGAGCAGCCACGATGACCGCGCACAGCGAAGTCCACCCCGTCGTCGCCGAAGTGACCCGGCGCCTCGCCGAACGCAGCGCCGAGTCCCGCACCGCCTACCTGGAACGCATCCGCGCCGCCGCGAGCGAAGGACCGGCCCGCACCTCGCTGGGGTGCGCCAACCTCGCGCACGGGGCCGCTGCCTGCGGGGTCTCCGACAAACTCAAGCTCGCGGGCGAGGTGACCCCGAACCTGGCGATCGTGTCGGCCTACAACGACATGCTCTCCGCCCACCAGCCGCTCAAGGACTACCCCGACCGCATCAAGCGGGCGGTGTCGGAGTCCGGCGGTGTCGCCCAGTTCGCCGGCGGTGTGCCCGCGATGTGCGACGGCATCACCCAGGGGCGGGCCGGCATGGAGCTGTCCCTGTTCAGCCGGGACCTCATCGCCATGGCCTCGGCCGTGGCGCTGTCCCACGACATGTTCGACGGCGCCCTCATGCTCGGTGTGTGCGACAAGATCGTGCCGGGCCTGCTCATCGGCGCGCTGTCCTTCGGGCACCTGCCCGTGGCCTTCGTCCCGGCCGGCCCGATGCCCTCCGGCCTGCCCAACCGCGACAAGGCGAAGGTGCGACAGCAGCACGCGGAGGGGCAGGTGGGCCGTCGCGAGCTGCTGCAGGCCGAGTCCGCCGCCTACCACGCGCCCGGTACCTGCACCTTCTACGGCACCGCCAACTCCAACCAGATGCTCATGGAGGTCATGGGCCTGCACCTGGCCGGCGCGAGCTTCGAACCCCCGGGCACCGACCTGCGCGATGCCCTGACCGACGAGGCCGGGCGCCGCGTATTGGGCCACACCGCGGTGGGCGGGCACCACGTCCCGGTCGGTGAGCAGATCGACGAGCGCGCCGTCGTCAACGCCGTCGTCGCGCTGCTGGCCACGGGCGGGTCCAGCAACCACACCCTGCACCTGGTCGCGATGGCCCGCGCCGCCGGCATCGAACTCACCTGGGACGACTTCGCCGCTCTGTCGGAGGTCGTGCCGCTGCTGACGCGCATGTACCCCAACGGTGCCGCGGACGTGAACCAGTTCCACCAGGCCGGGGGCATGGCCCACCTCATCGGCTCCCTCATCGACGCGGGCCTGCTGCACGAGGACGTGGAGACCGTCATGGGCCGCGGGCTGTCCCAGTACCGCAAGGTCCCGCAGTTGACCGAGGACGGGACCCTGACGTGGGTGGAGGGACCGACCGAGAGCGGCGACAAGGACGTGCTGCGCAGCGCCGAGGACCCCTTCGCCACCGACGGCGGGTTGCGCATGCTCGAGGGCAACCTGGGGCGCGCGGTCATCAAGGTCTCCGCGGTGGCCGACGAGCGGCACGTCGTCGAGGCGCCCGCGCGGGTCTTCGACGACCAGGCCCAGATCCAGGAGGCCTTCGCCGCCGGTGAGCTGACCGGGGACTTCGTGGCCGTGGTCCGGTTCCAGGGGCCCAGTGCCAACGGCATGCCGGAGCTGCACAAGCTCACGCCCTCGCTCGGAGTGCTCCAGGACCGCGGCCAGAAGGTCGCCCTGGTCACCGACGGACGGATGTCGGGCGCCTCGGGCAAGGTGCCCGCCGCCATCCACGTCTCCCCGGAGGCAGCCCACGGAGGTCCCCTCGCCCACGTGCGCGACGGCGACCCTGTGCGTCTGGACGCGGTGAAGGGGACACTGGACGTGCTCGCCGACCTGTCCGGCCGTGAGGCGGCCCGCCCGAGCGTGGACTCCTCCGTCGGCACCGGCCGGGAGCTGTTCGCGGCTCTGCGCGGCGCAGTCGGACCGGCCGAGACCGGCGCCGGGGTCCTGTGACCCGTCCTCAGCCACCCACTTCGCACACACGGGAGACGACACCCATGACGACGACACCCCGCTCGGGATCCGAGCTGATGGACCTGGCACCGGTCATGCCGGTGGTCGTGGTCGAGGATCCGGAGAAGGCCGTTCCGCTGGCCCGCGCGCTGGTGTCCGGCGGGCTGCCCGGCGTGGAGATCACCCTGCGCACCTCCGGTGCCATGGCGGCGATCGAGCGGGTCGCCGCCGAGGTGCCCGAGGCCGTGGTGGGCGCCGGCACGGTGACGACGCCGGAGAAGGCCGACGCCGCGGCACGGGCCGGGGCGAATTTCCTGGTCAGCCCCGGATGCAGCCCGCGCCTGAGCGAGGCGATGGCCGACACGGGACTGCCTTTCCTGCCGGGGGTGTCCACGGTCTCGGAGGCCATGGCGCTGCTGGAGCAGGGTGTGCACGAGATGAAGTTCTTCCCGGCGGAGCCGGCGGGTGGCGCGGCCTTCCTGAAGGCGCTGTCCTCCCCGCTTCCTCAGGCGCGCTTCTGCCCCACCGGCGGGATCACGGTCGATTCCGCACCCGCCTACCTGGCGTTGCCCAATGTCGGGTGCGTGGGCGGCAGCTGGCTCACGCCCGCCTCGCTGGTGGAGGCCGGCCGCTGGGACGAGATCACCGGCCTGGCCCGGGCCGCCGCCCAGCTCTGACCCGTTCCGGGGCCGGACCGATGCCGTTGGACTTGTGGGCAGGGGCCTGTGGGCCTGGTGATTCGGTGCGGGTGGGAGAACCCCGTTGGGGTGATTGAGGCGGGGTGGAGCCTGCGGTGCGGATAGTGGGTGGGGGGTTGGTGTGGGTGGTTCGACGACCCGGCGAACCACCCCGCCCAGGCACCACAAGAAATCCCACAATCCCGAACCCCCGCCACCCGGAGTCACAAGAAAACCTGTCTCCAGCCACAACGAACAACCCCTCGGTCCCGGTCACAACAACCAGAACCACCTCTCTTCCTCCCACCTCCCGCGGCTCGGAGCCCCAAATTCCGAAGCCAGTCCTTGCCTCACTGGCCCCCATGCGTCCCATCAGAAACAAATCGAACAAAAAACCCCAAAGAACGCATAATTCGCCAGGTTCACATAACGCCTGACTAACGAAATGTGTATATCCTTTTATTGGTGCCGCCTGTGCGCATTATTAATCGATGGGCAGGCCGCAGTCGACAAAGGGGGAGGACCGTGTGGCGGAGTCACACGTGGAGAGTCCGATCGGACGCAGGGAGGGCGCGCGCCGCTTCGTCGCGCTGGCCTCTCCCGGCGGCGACGGCTCCGAACCGCGGCCGGTCATGGTCGTGGAGGGCGGCCACGGGACGGGCAAGACACATTTCCTCAGCTGGGCCGCCACCACCCTCTACGATGCCGGCGTCCCCTACGCCTACGTCGACCTCGCCAAGGACCGCTTCACCGACGTCACGAGCGTGCTCAGTTTCGTGGCCTCGGTCAACGCCAGCGCCCTCGGCCACACTCGCGACGATTTCGGCCGCCTGGAGTTCCCGCGCTTGTGGATGGCGCTCCTGGCGATCTGCGCCGACCTGGAGTTCGAACCGCTCGGCGAACACACTCTTCCCGAGGGCGAACGCGAACGCCTGAAGTGGATGCTCGGCAAGGTCCGTACCCGCGGCCGCGGGGTCCTGCGCAAGCTCGGCGACCAACTCGAACGCGCCGGCCGGATCATCTCGCTCGAGGAACTCCTCACCGGCTTCGGTGCCGTCGAGCTCATCCGCGCCGGCCTCGGCCTGTCCGGCCTCGCGGTCAACACGATCGACGAGGTCCTGGGCTGGTTCAGCACCGGCAGCGCCGAACCCGTCGACGAACTCATCGCCCTGCGTCACCAGGTCCAGGACCCCGACCACTACAACGCCGTCCTGGGCCGCAGCAACCGCGAGCTCGCCGCACAGTCACTGTGCAAGGCCCTGCGAGCCGACCTGCGTGATCTCAGCCGTGCCCAACGGCGCGTCCCCACACCCGCCCTCATGCTCGACAACGTCGATCGCGGCCCCGGACCCGAGCTCGTCTCCGCGCTCGTGGGATCGGCCAAGGAGGGCGGCGACCATCTCAGCGTCGTCGCGGCCACCGGGGGCGGGCGCACCGGTGTGGTCAACGTGCTGCCCCTGGCCATGGAGGGCACCCTGTGGTCGCGCTACCGGTTGCAACCCTTCACCACCGCCGAGGTCAGCGAGCTGCTCGTCGAGGCCAGCGGGCAGGGATGGCACTCCGACGACGTCGTCGACCACCTGTGGGGGTTCACCGGGGGACACCCGGGGGCCAGCGCCGCGCTGGTCGAGGCCTGGGTCCGGTGCGAGGGCTCCGGGGTGGCCCACGCGCTCCGGGACCGGCCACCGTCACCGGGCATGGAGGCCTTGCCCACCACAGAGAACCTCATGCTCACCAGCGTGCTCGGTGAATCCCCCAACAAACTCAACACCGACCTGCTCGCGGCCCTGACCACATGCTCGGCCGCCCGCGACGTCGAATCCGGGCTCTGGCTGTACCGGGAACAGAGCGGCCCCAGCCACGAGGTCGGTGAGCCGGTCCTGCTCGAGCGACCCCTGTGGGAGGAGGACCGCCCCACGGTGCTGCGCCGCCTGCTGCAGCGGGTCCTGGCCCGGCGTGAACCGATCGGCACCTACCCCGATTGGGGCACCGTGCACCGCAGCCTCGTGCACCACTACCGCACGGTGCGGCCCGACCCGGTGCGCAAGGCCTACCACCTGCTGTGCGCGGGCGAGTTCCTGCTGGTGGCGGAGTTCCTGGTCGAACGGCTCATCGATCCCGAGATCGACGGCGACGAATGGGTGTGGACGCTGCAGGACATCGCCGCCGCCCCGACCCGGAGCACGTTCGAGCGGCCCTACTTCGACGTGCTGCTGACGCTGCTGGGCGAGCAGACCCGTACCGCGGACCCCTCGCCCCTGGTGCGCACCACCCTCAAACTGCTGGTCGCCCGCCACTTGGCGAGCGACCCCGACATGTTCCGCACGGCCGAGCTGCATGCCGCCGCCCAACAGACCCTCTCCGACCTGGCCGCCGACTTCGCGGGCGAGGGCTCCAACCGGCTGCTGGCCGAGGCGGCGCAGCACCTGTCGTTGTGGGACCGGTTCAAGTGAGCGACGCCGCGGGAAGCGAGAAGTGACGATGCTGGAGGACACGAAGAAGGACCGACGGATAACCGGCTTCGGTTGGGGCGCCAGGAGACCGTGGTGGAAACGCCATTGGAGGCCTCTGACCGCGGGAGTGCTCGTCCTCGTGCTCCTCGCCGCGGGCCTGCGGTACTGGGACGAGTTCATCTGCGGGGGGCCGGGCAACGGGGTCCGCTCCGTCGACGGCCAGTGCGTGGGCATCACCGACGCCGGACACGTCTTCCACGACGATTTCGCCGACATCCAGCAGCGCATTGCCGAGGAGAACGCCCAGGTCGCCGAAGAGAGCGGCGGACAGGCGGTCAAGATCGTCCATCTCGGAACCTTCACTTTCGGCAAAGTCAGCCCCATGGACCCCGGGCGCATGCTGCGTGCCATCGAGGGCGCACACACCGCGCAGATGGTCGCCAACCGTATGCCGCGGTTCGGGGACACCACCCCGCAGATCCAGTTGGAGCTGGCCAACGTCGGCGGCCAGCAGCGCCAGTGGGGACCGGTCGTGGACGACCTCGTGGAGATGACCGAGGACGAGGTCCCCCTCGTCGCGGTCACCGGGATGGGGGTCAGTATCGACTCCACCCGCGACATCGCCCAGCGCCTGAGCAATGAGAACATTCCCATGGTCTCCTCGGCGGTCACCGCGGACGGTCTGGAGCACGGCGAGATCCCGGGCCTGGTGCGTGCGGCCCCCAGCAATACCGAGTACGTGCTGGCCCTGCGGTCCTATCTGGAGGAGCTCGAGGAGGAACCCGACGCGACCCTGGTCTACGACAAGAACGATCCGGATCTGTTCGTCACGTCCCTGCGTGAGGCCTACGAAGAGCACCTCACCGACTTCACCGACGGCCATGCCCAGGAGTACGAGGGCACCACCGTCGGAGACCCGCAGGGCTCCGGCCTGTACACGACGATGGCTCTCAACGTGTGCTGGGCCCGCAGTGACACGCTGTTCTTCGCCGGTCGCGCCCCCGACCTCAAGGACTTCCTGTCCTCGCTGGCGATCCGCCAGTGCAACGACCGGCATCTGCGTGTGGCGTTCGCCGTCACCGGCCTGAGCGTGCTGCAGGACGAGGAGGTCATGAGCTCCCTCGAGGAGGGCAACATGAGCCTGCTCTACGCCTCGGCCACCGACCCCCGGTGGGACGGTGCCGTGCCAGGCGTCGAGGCGCCCCAGAACTACGGGGGCTTCGCCAACGCCTACCGCGAGTACGTCAGCGAGGAGGAGGGCGCCCTGGACAACGGGTACGCGCTGGTCAACCACGACGCCGTGGCGGTCGCGGCGAGCGCGGTACGCATCTCCAACCAGAGCGAGAGCGAGAAGTTGCCCACCGCGACCCAGGTGTTCTCGCACCTGATGTTGCTCAACAGCGCTCACGAGGTCTCGGCCGGCGGTGGGACACTCAGCTACAGCGACCGGATGGCCGGAGAGTCGGCTGGACGGTTCGTGCCGATCGTGGAGGTTCCTCTGGACGGCGACGACCCTCTGGAGGATCCCTACCGCACCGGCGACTGAGCCGCTGTCCATGGGACGTATGGGGAATCGATACCCCAATGTGCCTTTGTGTGCCCCCATGGTGGGGATGAGGTTCTTGGTGCCTGCTTTACTTGGGGGCGCGAACACGACGCGAACGGTGTGCCGCGCCCCGCGTCGGACCTCGACCAAGCGCCCGCGCATCCGTGCCCCAGGAGACGGGCCAGGAAGGAGACCCGCACGTTTGAGTCCCGACAGGCCCGCCGGCACGTCCTCCGCCAAGTGTCCGATGGCAGCCGCCCGTGAGGCGGCCGTCCCCCTCTACGGGCAGACCGAGGCGCCCGTCCCCGAAACCATGGAGGACCTCCGCCGCCGTTTCGGCGACCTCGCCCCCGTCGAGGTCGCCCCGGGCGTCCTCGCCTGGGTGCTTCTGAGCTATGAGCTCAACCGCACCGTCCTGCAGGACGCCCGTACCTTCCCCCGTGACCCCCGCCGCTGGACCGAGGCCAAGGAGGGACGAGCCACCCCCGACAAGGTCCCCGGCCCCTTCTGGTACTTCCGCAACGCCCTGTCGAGCGACCAGCCCGACCACGGCCGCTACCGGGAAGTCATCGAGGACGCCCTGAGCGTTCTCACGGCCGCACGTACCTACGGCGTCGTCGACGAGTTCGTCCGGGACCTCATGGCCGAACCGGCGAGCCGCGGCCGCGCCGACCTCGTCTCCGACCTGGCCTTCCGCCTGCCCCTGCTCCTGCTCAACGACGCCTTCGGCCTCGACAGCGACCAGGGCGCGCAGCTCGTCGGTCTCATGCGCAAGGTGTGGGACGGGGGCGAGGAGGCCGAAGCCGCTATGGGCGGGCTCTTCGGGTACGCCCAGTCGGTCACCCTCCAGCGGCGCGAGGACCCCGGCAGCGACGTGGTCTCCCGGATGATCACGCACCCCAACGGCCTCGACGACGAAGAGGTCGCCCACCAGCTCATCCTCATCATCTCGGCCGCGCACGATCCCCTGATGAACCTCATCGCCAACACGTTCCACGCGCTGCTCTCCGACCGCGGTTCCCGCGCCGACATCATGAGCGGCAACGCGCGGATCGAGGAGCTCGTCGACATCGTGCTGTGGAAGGCGCCCCCGATCTACCTCATGCCGGGCCGCTACCCCGCCCAGCAGATGGACCTCGACGGCTGGACCGTCGGTGAGGGCGACTGCCTGATCATGGGGTACGGCCCCGCCCACTCCGACCCCCATGTGGTCGAGCACCTCGACCTCACCGCACCCTCGGGTACCCGCGCCCACCTGGCGTTCGGCACCGGCCCCCACCAGTGCCCGGCCCGGAACCTGGCCCGACAGATCGGCGTCGACGCGGTCGGCACGGTCTTTCGGATGCTGCCGGACATGGCGCTCTCCGTGCCCCCGAGTGACCTGACCTGGAGGCGTTCCCCCTTCGCGCACGGTCTGGAGGCCCTGCCTGTGACCTTCGATCCCGTGCGGACCTCCCCCCGGACCCCGCAGAAGACCCCGAGTTCTGGAGGCCAGTCATGTCCGCACACCCCCGACCCGTCGTCCTCGAACCAGGAGACCAGCGAGGGCTCGCACGCACGCTCCGGGACGCCGGGCCCGTTGCGCGCGTTGTGGTCGCGGGTCTCGAAGTCTGGGCGCTGACCGGAGACGAGGCCCTGCGTTCGGCCCTCAACGACTCCCGCTTCCGCCGCAACTGGCGGTCCTGGAGGGCGCTCGGTGAGGGCGAGGTGCCCGAGAACCACCCGGTCCGGGCGATGGTGCACCTCGACAACATGCTCACCTCCGACGGCGCCGAACACCGCCGTCTGCGGGGGCTGATCTCGCGCGCTTTCACCCCGCGCCGGATCGAGGCGCTGCGCCCGACCGTGGAGAAGACCGCGCGAGAGCTGATCGAGGCCTTGGCGGAACGGCCGGCCGACGAACCGGTCGACGTCAAGGAGGAGCTGGCCTACCCGCTGTCCGTCGCGGTCTTCGCCGCGTTGTTCGGGTTCGAGGCCTCCCACCACGACCGCATGCGCGCGATGGTGGCCACCGCCTTCTCCCAGGGGAGCCCGGAGGAGGTCGCCGCGTTGCGCGCCGACGTCGACGCCTTCGTCGACGAGCTCGTGGCCGCCAAACGGGCCGAGCCGGGGGAGGACATGACGTCGGTACTGGTGACCGCGAACGAGGACGGGGACCGCCTCAGTGACGTCGAGTTGCGCGACACCCTGTGGCTCATGATCACCGCCGGGTTCGAGACCACCGCGTCGGCCGTCGCCAACGGTGTCCGGGTGCTGCTGTCCAACCCCGACCAGCTGGCCCTGCTGCGGGAGGGGGAGGCCGAGTGGGCGACGGCGGTGGAGGAGGTCCTGCGCCACTCCACGAGTGTGGCCGCGCTGCCGTTCCTCTTCGCGGGCGAGGACGTGGAGATCGGCGGTGTGACCGTCGCGGAGGGTGAGCCCCTGTTGCTGGGCTACCTGGCGGCCAACCTCGACGAGGAGCGTTACGGCGACAACGCCGAGCGTTTCGACCTGACCGAGGACCGTCCCCGCAACCTGGGCCTGGGACACGGTCCGCACACGTGCCTGGGCTCCTCGTTGGCGCGTATGGAGCTGGAGACGGCCCTGCAGGGCCTGTTCACCCGGTTCCCGCAGGTCGCGGCGGCCGGTGACGAGCCGGCCGAGATGCCGTCGGTCTTCATCAATTCCCCGCTCACCCTCCCGGTGCGCTTGGGGACCCCGGCCCCTTGATCCGGGAACACCAGAGGGGTCCCGCGCACCGCGCGGGACCCCTCTGGTGTGTGATGCCGGTGGGTCAGGCGACCGGGGCGCCCGGGCCGAGCGGGATGCCCAGCGCGTACCAACCGAGGAAGAACAGCGTCCACACGATCAGGATCATCACCGTGAAGGGCAGTGTCAGCGAGATCAGGGTGCCGATACCGGCGTCCTTGCGGTAGCGCTGCATGAAGCCCAGCACGAGCACGAAGTACGGGCTCATGGGCGTGACGATGTTGGTCGAGGCGTCCGCGATCCGGTACATCGCCTGCGTCGTCTCCGGGTTGATGTCGAGCAGCATCAGCATCGGAACGAACACCGGGGCGATGAGCGCCCACTGGGCCGAACCGCTGGTGATGAACATGTTCATGAGTGCCGCGAGGAGGATGAAGCCGATGAACAGGAACGCCATCGGCACGTCCAGACTGCCCAGCCATTCGGCGCCGCGGACCGCCAGGACCTCGGCCATCCCCGACCACTGGAAGTAGGCCAGGAACTGCGAGGCGGCGAAGAACAGCACCAGGGCCGGTGCGAGATCCTTGATGCCCTTGCCCATGAAGGTGGGGATGTCCGCTGCCTTCTGGACCGTGCCCGCCACGAGTCCGTAAGCGACACCCACCGCGAGGAAAGCCGCGGCGAGGACCACGGCGATACCGCTGATCAGCGGGGACTCGATGACGGTACCGTCCTCGCCGCGGAACCAGGAGTTCTCCGGCACCAGGGCGGCCACGAACAGGACCGCCATGACCAGCAGGGTCAGGCCCGCGGCCCACAGCCCCTTGCGCTCCTCGGCCCTCAGCTCGAAATCGCCGAGCGCGTCGCCGCCGGTGGTCACGTCGTCCAGGCCCTCGGTGCGCTTGCGCAGCACCAGCTCGGTGACGAGGGTGATGAGGAGCGCGAGGAGGACGGCGCTGGTCGCGTTGAAGAAGTAGTTGGCGAGCGGCGTGACGGTGACGTTCGGGTCGATGACCCCCGCTGCCTCGGTGGTGATGCCGCCGAGGAGGGCATCGGTGGGGGCCACGACGAAGGTGGCGTTCCAGCCGGCCGAGACTGCGGCGAAGGCGACCACGATACCGAGCGTGGGGCTGCGGCCCACGGCCTGGAACACGACAGCGGCCAGCGGGATCAGGATGACGTAGGCGGCGTCGCTGGCGATGCTGCCGCAGATCCCGACCAGGGCCACCACGAAGGTCATGTACTTGGCCGGGACCCGGGTGATACTGCTACGCAGAACCGCGTTGATCAGGCCGGTCTGCTCGGCCACCACCACACCGAGCATCATCACGACGACCAGGCCCAGAGGCGGGAAGTTCACGTAGTTGGTGACGGCCTCCCCGAAGATGACCTGGAAGCCCTCCGGCGACAGGAGGCTCCGCACATCGATGCGCTCCCCGTCCATGGGAGAGACCGCGTGCGCGCCCGCCCAGCTCAGCACGGCGCTGAGCAGGATCACGAAGCCTCCGAGGACCGCGAAGATCCAGAAGGGGTGGGGGAGCTTGTTGCCCGCCTTCTCGATCCCCCGCAGGGATCCCAAGAGCATGGACATGGCTCGGCCGGGGGGTTTCTCCGTTGTCTCGGCCACGGCAGCCCTCCTTAACAAGCTGTGGCGGGTGCGGGGTTGGTGCACCACGACACTGAGGTGGAACCTGTTGGGTCAGCGTCCATTCTGGGGTCACCTGGGTGATGCGTGTAACCGCGTCACGTTCATCCAGCGCAGGTGTTTCGTAACCGTTAGTCATACTTAAGGCCCCGAACCACGAGGAACCCGGTCCCTCGGGCGGTTTTTCGAGGCCCGGCCGGAGGCGGGCGGGAGCACCGGTGGGCCGGACAACGTTCCCGTAACGCGTTCCCTTGGGACAGAATCCTGTAGAACGGCACGACCGTCCTACAACGAGGAGCAACCACCCGTGACCGAGAACCCGTTGCTGCGACCCAGTGACCTCCCCTACGGCCTCCCCGACTTCGCGGCCGTCCGCGAGGAGCACATCGTGCCCGCCTTCGAACAGGGCACGGCCGAACACCTGGCCGAGGTCGCCGCGATCGTCGCCGACCCCGAACCCCCCACCTTCGACAACACCGTCGCGGCGCTGGAACGCTCGGGCCGAACCCTGAACAGGGTGGAGACCGTCGCCCTGCACACCCTCGCGGCCTCCGACGCCACGGACGGGATCCAGGAGATCGAACGCGAACTCGCGCCCCGCTCGGCCGGCCACCGGGACGCGGTCTTCCTCGACCGGGGCCTCTGGCAGCGCATCAAACAGGTCACCACCGACGATCCGGAGGAGAGTCGACTCCTGGAGCGCTACCGCACCGACTTCGTCAAGGCCGGCGCCGACCTCGACGAGGAGCAGCAGGAGCGGCTGCGTGCCATCAACGCCGAACTCGCCGAGCTGGCCTCCGACTTCGGCCAGAACCTGATCCGCGCGAGCGCCGACTCCGCGCTGGTCACCGACGACCCGGCCGACCTCCACGGCCTCGGCGAGGAACGCATCGCCGCCCTGGAGCAGGACGGGCGCTACGTCCTGCCCCTGCTCAACACCTCCGTGCAGCCGGCCCTCGCCCAGCTCGACGACCGGGCGACCCGCGAGAAGCTGTACCGGCTCAGCACCGAACGCGCCCCCGGCAACCTCGCCATCGCGGCTCGGGCGGCCGAACTGCGTGCCGAGCACGCCGGGCTCCTGGGATACGCCGACCACGCCGCCTACAAGGTCGCCGACCAGACCGCCAAGACCGTCGAAGCCGTCGAGGAGCGCCTGGGCCGCCTCGTCGAACCGGCCCGCCGCAACGTCGAACGCGAGGCCGCCGTCCTGGCCGAACAGGCCGGCCACGAGATCGAGCCGTGGGACTGGGCCTACTACGCCGAGCAGGTGCGCAAGGAACGCTACGACTTCGACGAGGAGGCCCTGCGCCCCTACCTCGAGCTCGACCGGGTCATCGAGCAGGGGGTCCTGCACGCCGCCCACCTGCTGTACGGGATCACCTTCACCGAACGTCCCGACCTGCACGGATACCACCCGGACGTGCGCGTGTGGGAGGTCTTCGACACCGACGGCACCGGCCTGGGCCTGTACCTGCTCGACCCCTACGCACGCCCTGCCAAGGAGGGCGGCGCGTGGATGCACAACCTCGTCGGCCAGTCCTTCCTGCTCGACGACCGCCCCGTGGTCGTCAACAACCTCAACATCACCAGACCTGCCTCCGGGCCCACCCTGCTCACCTGGGACGAGGTCGAGACCGCCTTCCACGAGTTCGGCCACGCCCTGCACGGGCTGCTGTCGGCGGTGCGGTTCCCCCTGGTGGAGGGCACGAGCGTGCCCCGCGACTTCGTGGAGTACCCCTCGCAGGTCAACGAGGTGTGGGCGACCGACCCGACGGTCCTGGCCTGCTACGCGCGCCACCACGAGAGCGGGGAGCCCGTGCCCGCCGAGCTCGTGTCGGCGCTGGAGCGCGCCAACCGGTTCAACCAGGGGTTCTCCACCTTCGAGTACCTGGCCGCGGCACTGCTCGACTGGTCCTGGCACCGGCTCGCACCGGGGGAGAAGATCGAGGACCCTGCAGGCTTCGAGGCCCGTGCACTGGAGCGCGCCGGTGTCGCGCACCCTCTCGTGTCTCCCCGGTACCGCAGCACGTACTTCCTGCACATCTTCGCCGGGGACTACAGCGCCGGTTACTACTCCTACGTGTGGAGCGAGGTGCTGGACGCCGACAGCGTCGAGTGGCTGCGCGAGCACGGCGGGCTGCGGCGGGAGAACGGCGACCGGTTCCGCGAGAAGGTGCTGGCCGTGGGCGGGAGCGTCGACCCGATGGAGGCGGTGCGGGACTTCCTCGGGCGTGAGCCGCGCCTGGAGCCGCTGCTGGCCCGTCGCGGACTGGAACCGTGACACACGGGGGCCGAGGCGTCAGGGGATGGCGACACCGCTCCGGTAGGCCCAGACGACGGTCTGCAGCCGGTCGCGGACCCCGATCTTGGTCATCACACGACCCAGGTGTGACTTGACGGTGCTCGCCTCGATGATGAGCTTGTCGGCGATCTCCACGTTGGACATGCCTTGCGCGAGCAGCCGGACGATCTCGAGCTCGCGTTCGGTGAGGAGGTCGCGGGAGCCGTTGTCCTCCCCGCGCACGGACCGCCGCTTGGCGAACTCGGCCATGACCCGGCGGGTGACGGCCTGGTCGACCAGCCCGTACCCGTCGGCGAGCCGACGTACGGCCTCGACCAGGTCGTCGGGCGCGGTGTCCTTCAGGACGAATCCGCTCGCGCCGGCCTCGAGCGCCCCGAAGACGTACTCGTCCAGGTCGAAGGTGGTCACCACCAGGATCGCCGGGGGAGCACCGGACACACGGGAGAGGATCTCCCGGGTCGCCGTCAGCCCGTCCCCGCGCGGCATGCGCACGTCCATACAGACGACGTCGGGCCGTACCTCTTCTACGAGCTCGACGGCGGAGCGGCCGTCACCGCACTCCCCGACCACCTCGATGTCGTCGGCGATCTCCAGCATCACCCGGAAACCCGCCCGGACGACGAACTGGTCGTCAACCAGGGCCACCCTGATCATGGAGTTTGCCTTTCTTCGCAGCGTCATCGGGGCTGCAGGAGGCGCCAGGTGTGGCTTCCGGGAGGTCGGGAGGTCCGGTGGCCGAAGGGGCCTGGCCACTCTGCACACGGAAGTCTAGGGCCTGTTCGGTGAGTGCGGTCCGTCGCGAGCGGAGAACGCAAAACGGGCCCGGCGGAACTTCCGCCGGGCCCGTCCTTGGATCGGGGTTGGTCAGTGGAGGGGCGGCCGATCGACGGGCAGGGCGAGCCGGACGCGCCATCCGCCCGAGTCCGTCGTCCCCGTCTCCAGTTCCGCACCGATGAGGTCGGCGCGTTCCTTCATCCCGAGCAGGCCCAGCCCGCGGGATCCCTTCGGTGACTCATCACGCTCCGAACCGGGACCGTTGTCGACCTGCAGCACGGTCTCGCTCTCACGGTGGTGCAGCTCCACATGGACCCGTGCCCCCCACGCGTGGTCGCGCGCGTTGGCCAACGCCTCTTGGGTCACCCGGTAGAAGGTGACGTCGGCGGCCGGCGGGAGCTCGTGGGCGGTGCCGGTGCGCTCCAGGGTGACCTCGCTGCCCTGCGCGCGTTCCCCCGCCACCAGGCGGTCGAGCACGGCGATCCCCGGGACGGGCGCCCCGTCCGCAGACGGTTCGCCCTCGGCCTCCCCGCGCGGTTGCTCCCCGGCCTCGCGCAGCGCGCCGACCACCAGCCGCATGTTCTCCAGGGTCTCCTTGCCCTGGACCCGGATCCAGCTGATCGTCTCCGCGACGGCCGGGGAGTCCCGTCCCGCGAGTTTCTCGGCCGCGCCCGCCTGCACCACCATCCCGGAGAGGTGGTGTGCGGCGACGTCGTGCAGTTCCCGTGCCACACGCGTGCGTTCGTCCCTGATGGCGCGCTCGGTCCGTTCCTTCTCCGCCTCGATCACCCTGAGCCGCTCCAGCTGGGTGTAACGCCGCCGCATGGCCACGTCGTTGCCGACGAGAGCCGGCACACCGAAGGTGAGCACGCTGGACAGCGCACGCCCTGTACCGGCCAGGACGGGAGCCGATACCCCCGTGAGGGATGAGGGCGGCGCGAACGGCGGCGAGGCGAACACGAACCCGAACAGGCCCAGGACGGCCGCGACCGTCACGAACACCGGGATCAGCTGCCGCAACGGGAGCACGGTGCCGCAGGTGTAGGCCACGAAGAACGACGCCAACCCCTGGAAGGCCGCATCGGGCGGAAGGAGGGTGATGAGCGCGACCTGGGTCGCCACCACGGCGGACAGGCACAGCAGCGGTGCGCTCCTGCGCACGCACACCACCACGGACTGCACGACCGTGAGGACGGTGAGCGCCGCCACGGCGTTCGGCGTGAACGGGCCTCCCTCCGCCCGTGCCAGGACCACGATCGCGGAGAGAAGGGCGAGCGAGCCCAGGGTGACGAACACGCCCAGGAGGAGGTCGCGGCCGAACGGCCCGTGGAGGCCCAGACGGGTGAGCCCTTGGTCGAGCAGTACCAGCGGCCGGAGAACCGGCCTGCTGAACGCGTCCTGTCCGGCGTCGGCCACGACCGGGCCCGCCGAGTTCTCACGGCTCATCGATTCCGCCCTGCTCGTGGGTGGGGGGGGAGGGGAAACAGCGCGGGCGGAGGTGGCCCGCCCGCGCCGGTGGAGTACCGCAGAGGTTACTCAGAAGGTGACGCTTCCGGCGACCATCCCGAACACGGTGGCGATCCATCCGGTGCCCAGCAGGGCCAGCAGGACGAGAGAGCTGCCGACGTAGCGGCCCCAGCCTTCCCTGCGGCGGATGTTGTCGTAGAGGACGTAGGCCGCCGGGAGGATACCGAGCACGCCCAGGCCCTGGACGACCTGGAAGGCCCGCAGCATCCCGAAGGAGACCGGCTCGAAACTCAAGGCGATGCTGAGGGCGAAGCCCCAGCCGGCGAACCCGAGCAGGGTGGTGACCATGGCGGCCCGGGTCAGGACCCGTGCCCACCGGCCGGCCTTGTCGCGCTTGGGCAGCGACATCTTCCAGCGGACGAAGACCGCCACGGGCCACGAGAGGACGGCGATCACGATCACCGCGACCGAGCCGATGAGGACCGGCAGGACCACCGAGGCCCGGGTCTCCCCACCGGCGGGCAGGAGGGTGAAGGCCGTGGTCCCGATCGCCCGGACCTCGTTGTCGACCACGTCCGCGGCCAGCGTGCGGTGCCCGTCGATCTCGCGCCACACCCAGGGCTCGACCTCGATGTACTCCGTCGGCTTCCCGGTCTCGGGGCTGTTCAGGACGATCGTGCCGTCCTCCGTCGCCACGATCTGTGTTTCCTCCATGGCGTAGATGAGAGCGGCGAAGTTGCTGTTGATCGACCGGGAGGGCGTGTAGTTGCCCTCCAACATCGCGGCGTGCTCCGACGCGGTGGGCTCGGCCTCCCCGCCGTCGGCCTGTTCGCCGGGGAAGTAGCGGTCGGCGAAACCCTCCACCAGGGCGAGGCGCAGGCTGTGGGAGACGAGCGCACCGTTCCCGGAGCTGTTCAGGGTGATGAAGATCCCCGCGTTCTCCTCGGGGTAGATCTGCATCTCGGAGTGGAACACGTCGGTGTCCCCTCCGTGGCTGACGACCCGGTTCCCGTTGTTCTCCCCCTGGAAGAAGCCGAGCCCCATCTGTCCGCCGCCGGCGAGGCCGCCGAGGCTCTCCTCGCCCAGCGCCGGCTCGTGCATCCGGGTGATCGTCCCGGGCTCCAACACACCGGCGCCCTCGGACGCCTCCATGTGCACGCGCATGAACTCGGCCATGTCGGTCACCGGCGCCGTCAGTGCCCCCGCCGGGGAGTCGGAGACGGTCTCGAACCGGTCGGTCGGAGGTCCCTCGTCGGTGGTGTAGCCCTCGGAGAGCCGGGACTCCAGCTCTTCCGGCAGCGGCTGCTCCATGGTGGAGGAGTCCATCCCGGCGGGGGCGAGCACGTTCTCCTCGACGTACTCGTTGTAGGGGACCCCGCTGACGTTCTCGACGATGTAGCCGGCGAGCGCGATGCCGTAGTTGGAGTAGGCCGGTGTCGTTCCCGGTTCGTAGCTCTGCTCCGGCGGATCCTCGGACACGACGGCGCGCAGGTCCACCTCCTCGTCGCCGGCGAGCATCGCGTTGGCGACACGCTCCTCGAACCCGCCCGTGTGCGACAGCAGGTGGCGGAGGGTGAGGTCCTCGTCGTAGGACTTGTCCACCTCGAAGTCGAGGTACTCGTCCACGTCGGTGTCCAGGTCGAGCTGTCCGTCCTCGACCAGCTGCATCACGGCGGTCGCGGTGAACGGCTTCGACACCGAACCCACACGGAACAGTGTCTCCTCGGGGTCGACCGGCTCCTGGGCCTCGACATCGGAGTAGCCGTACCCGCGCGCGGTGATCAGCTCGCCGTCGGAGACCACGCTCACGCCCGCGCCGGCGATCTGGGCCTGATCCAGGTAGGCGGGCAGAACCCCGTCGAGCCAGGCGTTGACGTCTTGTTCGGTGAGTTCCGCGTCGGCGGCCTCCGGGTTGGGGACGTTCGGCGACGGTGCGGGGCTCGCCCCGGTGGCGCCGGCGCAACTGGTCGCGAGGACCGCGATGGCGCCGGCTGCGGCGAGTGCGGCGAGAGGGCGGCGACCGTGCCGTGGGCGGTGGGCCCGGGGGGTTGGCCTGCTCGGGAACACGAGCTACTCCTGGGGATCGAAGAATCGGGGACGGCGCTGTGGGAAGCACCCGTTGTGTATGTCTCCAGAATCGCGAAGACGGGTGGTTCCGGTCTTCTGCCCCGAGCAGGAACTTGCCTTGCGACCTTTGGTGGAGGAGCCCTCGTCCGGACGTCGGTCGGCCCCGGGACGCGCTGCGGCCCTCTGGCCGGTGTCGGCCCTTATCGACAGGACCTGGCGGTCCTCTGCTCCCGGCGGAAGAATCGAGGGGCCGGCGGCCCCGTCGGCGGTCGCCCCGTACCCCCTGTTCCCGAAAGGAAGAAGTGACCATGGCTCACCCCCTCACACCGGCCACCGAACGCGAGGGCCGCGCCGCCGGCACCCTGCTGGCCGCCGCCTGCGGCGACGCCCTCGGGGTCCCCTACGAATTCGCGCCCCGCCTCGGTGAGGACCGCATCCCCGAGATGATCGGCGGCGGCCTCGGCCCCTACGCGCCCGGGGAGTACTCCGACGACACCCAGATGGCCGTGTGCATCGCTTGGGCCCTCGCCGGGGCCGACGGTCTTCCCCTCCGGGACGCACGTGTGCTCGACACCGTCGCCGACCACTTCCTCCGCTGGCGCCGTTCCGGGGCCACCGACATCGGCAACCAGACCCGGGCCGTGCTCGACTCCGTCCAGGACACCGCCCGCACCCACGGGACGTCGGAGGCGCTGCTGCGTACCTCGCGCGACCTCCACCGGAACGGGGGGCGCACCGCCGGAAACGGGTCGCTCATGCGTACCGGGCCCGTCGCCCTCCACACAGCGGACGACGCCGAGGCCACGGCCGATGCCGCGCGCCTGGTCAGCGACCTCACCCACGCCGATCCCCTCGCCGGTGACGCCTGCGTGATCTGGTGCGAGGGCATCCGGCACGCCGTCGTCCACGGAACCTTCGACGGGGTGCGTGCGGGGGTGGAGCTCCTGCCCCCGGAACGGCGCGCGGACTGGAACACCCGTCTGGACGAGGCCGAGTCCGCCGATCCCCACACCTTCGGCAGTAACGGGTTCGTCGTCACCGCGCTCCAGGCCGCGTGGTCGGCGATCACCCGCACCCCGGTCCCGGACGGCGGCACCGGCCACCTGCGGGCCGCACTGGAGGCGGCCGTGCGCGCGGGGGACGACACCGACACCGTCGCCGCCATCGCCGGTGCCCTCCTCGGCGCGCGCTGGGGCGCCTCGGCCGTGCCCGACCAGTGGCACGAGGCCGTCCACGGTTGGGAGAAGATCACTGCGGACGGCCTCGTGGACCTGGCCCTGCGGATCGGTCGCTGACCCGCCGGACACCGCATCCCGCGCACCGTCACGCAGGCGGTCGCGGACCCGCGGTCAGGGCAGGACCGGTCCGCCGTGTACGCCACCACACCACGGCCGTGAACAGCAGGAGCAGGACGCAGGGCAACAGCATCACCGGCGAACCCGCGCCCACCGACCGGTCCATGCCCTCGGCCAGGTCGGTGCGGGTGATGAGCACGAGGAGGAAGGCGATCGTGTTGTTGACCGCGTGGATGACGACGGCGAGCTCGATTCCGCCCGTGCGCCACGTGAGCAGCGCCAGCGTCGCCCCGAGCACGAAGTAGTACAGGTTGAGCCAGGGGTCCAGCGCGAGATGGACCACCATGAACAGCAGACTGGAGACGACCACACCGAGGAAGAGCGCGGTGCGCGGGCCCTGTCCCCAGCTCGCGGCGACCCGGAACGCGAGCCCGCGGAACCCGTACTCCTCGCCCGCCGACTGCAGCGGCGTCAGGATGATGACGACCATGAACGTGGCGAACAGGTCGAAGGTGCTCCAGGACCCCTCCTCGTACGGCAGGAGCAGGTTGAAGACGGCCATGTACACCGTCCAGACCGGCAGGACGACGAGGAGTGACCGTCCCATCAGGTCGAACCGGAAGAGCGACCGGACCGAGTGCAGCGAAACGCCTTCGACCTTGTAGAGCCACCGTTGGATCAGCATGCTCCACGGCAGGAGCAGTGCGAGCGCGAACAACGCCGCGGCCTGGGAGACCGGGGTGATCTCGATGTCGTCGGAGGCCGGGTCGGTGAGGCCGAGCGCCGACTCGGCGAAGAGCCCGACGGCCCCGAAACCCAGCGAGAAGGCGAACAGGCCGATGAGCAGGAGCAGGAGCGCTGCGATGCCCCGCCAGATCTGCCGCTTCTCCGTCGCGAGCACGCGGTGGTACGGCATGCCCGGCGGTGCCGGCCGCGGCCCGCGCCGCTGCGGCGGCGGGGCCGGGCCCACGGGGCTCGACCCGGCGGGAGGGGGTGCGGGGTGGGTGGAGGAAGGATGCTCGTTGTCCATGCCTCGAACCTAGAACGCCCGGCCCCTCGCGTGGCAGTGCCGAGCATCACCGCTCGCCACTGCGTTTCGCACGCTCCGGGCCATGACACCCGTCATCCGGCCCTGCCCGCGCACGTCCCCTGCCAGTGAAAAGGCCGCACACGCCGCGCGGCCGGCAGCGCAGCTCAGGGCGCGGCCGACCGCGGTCGTCGGGAGCGGGGCAGCTCAGGAGGCGGCCCGGTCCGTGACACTCAGGACGGCGTCGACGGCGACATCGGGCTGGTCGACGTGGATGTGGTGGGCGCTCTCCTCAGCGGTGCTGAGCCGGCTGTCGCCGGAGACCTCGAGCCACTGCTCCTGGCCCTCGGACCACACGCGCTCCAGCTCGTCGCCGTACTCGGCGATCTCACCGAGGTACTCGACGCCGTGCTGGACGACCTCCGTGGGGATGTCCCCCGCGGACCGGATCTCCGCGTCGCTCTCGACGGTGATGTTCTCGGGGTTCTCCCCCTCGAACACCGCGATGTTCTGTGCACGCACCTCGGCGCCCTCACCGGTGGCCGACTCGGGGATCACCCCGGTGATGTCGTCGAGCATCGTCGGGGACGTTGCGTCCAGCATGACCAGTCCCGTGACCCGGTCCTGGTGGTCGGGGGCGTAGCGGGCCGCGATCAGCCCTCCCAGCGAATGGCCGGCCAGAACCACCGATTGGTCGCCGGCGACGTCGTCGAGGACGGAGGTCAGGGTCTGCCCGGCGTCCTCGACGGTCCGGGGACCGTCCGGCTGATCGCTCTCCCCTTCACCGAACCGGTCGTAGGAGCAGACACGCTCGTCCTCGCCCAGGGTCTCCTGGAGGTCGGCCATGGTGTCCAGGCCGTCGCCCATGCCCGCCATCAGGACGATGACCGGCCGGTCCTCCGCCGGGGTCCCGGAACAGGAGACCTGCACGGAACCGCCGTCGGCCTCGAGCATCTTGGTGCCGGTGAACAGTTGGCCCTCGGTCGCCACCTCTTCCGCGGCGGCATCCAGTTCCTCCTCCACCTCGTTCAGGCCGGCCTCTACCTCCTCGGAGGTGCCCGTGCACCCGACGAGCATGACGCCGGCGAGGGTGCAGCACAGTGCGCTCAGAGCGGTCGTGCGGACGGTACGGAACATGAGGGCCTCCAGCGGAGAAGCGAGATGGGACACAGGGCGTCGCGACCGAGGAAAACGTTACGGACGCGGCGATCGGGGGTCATCACCGTTCAGAGGGCACCTGGACGTAGCTCGCTCGGGGGACAAATACACTCCTTCAGTGACCAGACCCCAGTGGTTCCACGACCAGTGGCAGCGACTCGACGTCTCCGTCCGGGACCTGCCTCTGGCCGTGCTGCTCCTGACCGCATCCCTCATCCCGTCCCTCCACGGCAACGGCACCCAGATCGGCAATGTGGCCGAACGCCCCGTCGACACCCTCAGTGTGGCCGTGGCCGCCCTGCAGTGCCTGCCCCTGGTCGTGCGGCGCCGGTGGCCCGCCCTGTGCCTGGCTCTGGTGAGTGCCGGCTTCGCCCTCGACCAGCTGAGCGGCTACCACCTGTTCGCGGGTATCGCGCTCCCCGTCGCGCTGGTCAGCGCCGGCGCCCACCTCCACCGGTTCCGGCTCACGACGATGGCCGGGGGGTCGGTGTTCTACCTGGCACTGGCGATCGCGCTGTCCCAGGTCGGCTCGGGCGAGACCCTGGCCGGGTTCGGGACGTTCTACGTGGCGCTGTCCTTCGCGTGGGGGATCGGGGCGTGGCTGCGTTCCACCCGCATCGCCGAGGCCGAACGCCGCCGCCTCGTCGCCGAGGCCACCCGCACCGCCGAACGCACCCGTATCGCGCGCGATCTCCACGACGTCGTGACCCACCACGTGACCGCGATGGTCGTGCAGACCGAAGCGGCGCGGTACCTGACCGCCGCACCCGACCGGCTCGACACGACCCTGGGCGCGGTCTCCGACACCGGACGGCGTGCCATCACCGACCTGCGCCACCTGCTCGACGTGCTCGATCCCGGCCACACCGGCCCTGCTTCCGAGTCGGAGGAAGGGCTGCTCTCCGTGGTGGAACAGACCCGACGGGCCGGACAGCCGGTGGAGTTCACCGAAGAGGGCACAGCGGGTGGCGCACGTGGCGGAGCCGACCCCGTAGTGCACCGTGTCGTGCAGGAAGCTCTGACCAACGCCCTCAAGTACGCGTACGGCAGCCCCACCACCGTTCGGGTGCGCCACCGCCCCGAGGAGACCATCGTGGACGTCGCCAACGGCTCCACAGAGACATCGACCGTCTCCCCAGGGGGAAGCGGGCGCGGCCTGACCGGTCTGCGCGAACGCGTCGAGGCCCTCGGCGGCGAGTTCGACGCGGGACCGGACGCGGACGGGGGCTTCGCCGTGCACACGCGCGTCCCCGCACGGGCACTGGTGGGTGAGCAGGTATGAGCGTTCCGACCCGGGTGCTGGTCTGCGACGACCAGGCGTTGGTCCGCACCGGACTGGTCACCATCATCGACGCCCAGCCCGACATGGAGGCGGTGGGCGAGTGCGGGGACGGCAGGACCGGGATCGAGCTCGCCGACCGCCTGCGCCCCGATGTCGTGGTGATGGACGTGCGGATGCCCGTGCTCGACGGCATCGAGGCCACCGAACGCCTGGCCGGGGCCGGCGTGGACCGCCCCGTCAAGGTGCTCGTGGTCACGACGTTCAACCTCGACGAGTACGTGTACGAGGCTCTGCGCGCGGGCGCGAGCGGGTTCCTGCTCAAGGACGCACCCCCGTCTCAGCTGTTGCACGGTATCCGGACGGTGGCCACCGGTGCGGCCCTGTTGGCCCCCGAGGTCACACGCCAGTTGGTGGGCAAGTACGCGGACCGGATCCGGCCCACCCGGGCCGCCCAGGTGGAAACTCCGCTGACCCCGCGTGAGCTGGAGGTGCTGCGCCTGATCGCCGACGGTCTGTCCAACGGCGAGATCGCCGCGCACCTGTACATCAGCCAGGAGACAGTGAAGACGTTCGTCTCGCGGATCCTCACCAAACTCGACCTGCGCGATCGGGTCCAGGCCGTGGTCCACGCCTACCGGCACGGGCTGGTGGCCTGATCCCGGGGTCCTGAGCCGCACGGTGCGGCTTCTCGGCCGCAGCCCCCTTGCCGTGCCGTCCGCAAGACCGGTACCCACGACTCACGACCACCGTCGGCCCGCACCTCGGGGTGTGGTGTCCCGCTCTGTCACCGAGCGGGTCGGGCTGCGGGACTACGGGGAGACCGGCGGTTCGGTCCGCGAGCTGATTCCGGAAGGCACCGGTACCAGGTGGCGCCGGTCGGAGTCCGAGGGACTCAAGCTGCTCAGGACGATGTCGACGGTCTCCATGACCCGGACGAGGAAGAGCTGCAGGGCGGAGATGTCCGGGTTCTCGTCCGGGAAGAGTTCACGCAGGCCGCCCATCGACCGCAGGTGTTCGCCCAGGCTCTGCGCGTCCACGTGGAGGACGAAGGGAGGCTCGTGCTCGATGCCCTGGAAACGGTGCAGGAGGACCCCGCCCTGGTCGCGGGAGTATTCGGCCGAGTCACCCTCGGAGTTCAGCCTGTGCAGGAGCTCGTCGAAGAGCTGCTCGTCGTCCATGGTGCCTCCCCTCTGATCATCCCTACCCCTTCCCGTGGGGCCGCCCACGGATGCGCCTGGTGGCCACCCGATCCACACGTCCCCCGGGCCCGCGCGTGCCCACGAGTACTGTCGGCTCCCGCCCCGGGGGATGCCTTCAGGGGCGAAGACCCGGGGCAGCCCGCCCGGCTACTGCCTCGTGACGGCGGAGGCGCCACCGCGCAGCACGAACTTCTGGATCTTGCCCGTCGCGGTCTTCGGCAGCTGCTCGGTGAACTCCACCTGCGTGGGCGCCTTGAAGTGCGCGAGATTCTCACGAGCGAACGCGATGATCTCCGCCTCCGTCGTCGTGGCGCCCCCGTGCAGCACCACGGTCGCGAGCGGGGTCTCGCCCCACCGCTCGTGGGGCACACCGACGACGGCGGCCTCCAGCACGGCGGGGTGGCGCAGAAGCACACCCTCGACCTCCACCGAGGAGATGTTCTCGCCGCCGGAGATGATGACGTCCTTGAGCCGGTCCTGGATCTCCGTGTACCCGTCGGGGTGGACGACGGCGGCGTCACCGGTGCCGAACCAGCCCTCGCCCATCGCCTTCTCGGTGGCCTCGGGGTCGTTGTAGTACCCGGCCATGACGACGTTGCCGCGCACGGTGATCTGCCCGACGGTCTCGCCGTCCCACGGCACCTCCCCGCCCTGCTCGTCGACCACCCGCAGCTCGCCGGAGGTGATGAGTTCGACCCCCTGGCGGGCCTTCAGACGTCCGCGTTCGCTGGTGTCCAGCTCCCGGTGCTCGGGACGCGGCTCGCAGACGGTGATGAACGGCGTCGTCTCGGTCAGGCCGTACACGTGGGTGACGGTCCAGCCGAAGTCGTCCTCCAGACGTTCGATCGTGTCGGCTGCGGGCGAGGCGCCGGCGGTGACCACGTGCACGCCGGAGGGCACCTCGCCGCGCTGGGACTCCGTGGCGTTGGACAGCATGATCAGCACCGTCGGGGCGGCGCACAGCCAGGTCACCTGTTCCTCACGGACGAGTTCGAAGGCCCGGGCCGGGTCCATCGCGGGCAGGCACACGTGCGTGGCGGCCACGGCGGTGACGGTCCAGGTGTAGGTCCAGCCGTTGGCATGGAACATCGGGAGCGTCCACAGGTACCGGTCGCCGATGTCCATGCGCAGGTGCAGCAGGGTGCCGACGGAGTTCATGTAGGCGTTGCGGTGGGTGATCATCACCCCCTTGGGGCGGGCGGTGGTCCCCGACGTGTAGTTGATGGTGAGCAGGTCGGTCTCGGCGATCTCGGGTGCGGTGTAATCGGGCGAGGAGTCGGCGACGAGCGCCGCGTAGTCCTCCCAACCGGGCTTGGCGCCCTCGAGCGCGACGAACCGTTCCACGCCCGGCATCTGGTCCCGCACGCTGTCGACGGCATCGAGCTGGTCGGCGTGCACGCACACGACCTTGGCGCCGGAGTGGTTGACGATGTAGACGAAGTCGTCGGCGGTGAGGCGGAAGTTCACCGGGACCAGTACCGCTCCGAGCTGCGGGACGGCGTAGAACGACTCCAGCTGCGCGTGGGTGTTGGGGGCGATGTAGGCGACCCGGTCGCCCTTGGCCACGCCCATGCCTTGGAGCGCGGTGGACCACCGGTCGCAGCGGTCGAAGAATTCCTCGTAGGTCAGCCGTAGACCGCGGTCGACGACGGCTTCGCGCCGTGGGTGCAGTCTCCGGGTGCGGCGGGCGAACTCCAGGGGCGTCAGTGCCAGCTCCATGGTTCCTTCTCTCTACATCCGCGCTGGTGGCAGGTCGAACAGGCGGGCGCCGTTGTCGTGCAGGACCGCACGCAGCCAGTCCCGCCCCATGTCGAGGCGGGTGAGCGCGCTCAGCTGGTCGAGGTAGGGGTACGGGATGTTGGGGTAATCGGTGCCCAACAGGACCCGGTCGCCGAGCGCGCGCAGCCGCGGGAACTCTTCCGCGGGGAAGGGTGCGTAGCGCTCGGTGTAGTCGGTGAAGACCATCGTGGTGTCGAGGTGGACGCGCTCGTACTGTTCGGCGAGGTCCAGGAACGCGCTGTATTCGGGTGACCCGGCGTGTGCGACGACGGCGGTGAGGCCGGGGTGGCGCCGCAGGACCTCGGTGAAGGGGCCGGGGCCGGTGAAGGGGCCGGCCCTGGGGCCCGAACCGCAGTGCACGACCACGGGCGTCCCGGACTCGGCGAGCACGCCCCACACACGGTCCAGGTGCGGGTCGCGGGGGTCGTAGGCACCGACCTGGAGGTGGGCCTTGAAAACACGGGCGCCGTCGGCGACGGCCTCCGCCGTGTAGCCGGCGGCGCCGGGTTCGGGGTAAAAGGTGGCTCCGCGCAGGCAGTCGGGGTTGCGTGCGGCGAAGTCGGCGGCCCATCCGTTGAGCCAGCGCGCCATGCCGGGGCGGTGCGGATAGAACAGCGAGGTGAAGCGGCGGACCCCGAAGGCGCGGAGGCGGTCGGCGCGAGAGTCCTCGTCGTCGCGGTAGGTGATGGGCCAGACGCCTTCGCCGAGGGCGTCGAAGTAGGCCCAGACCTTGCGCAACACGTTGTCGGGCATGAAGTGGGTGTGCACGTCCACGAGCCCGGGCAGTCCGAGCTCCTCCCACACCCGGCGTACGGCGACGCGCTCCTCTGGGTCGGCGATGACTGGAGTGTGTGTCACGGGCCACACTCTAGGGGGTGGCCTGGTGGGGCGCCATGAGTGGGTGGGACCTTCCGTGTGCTCAGACCGCCAGTAGCAGGACCCCGGTGACGACGACGGCCGAGGCGGTCACCCGCACCGCTCCGAAGCGTTCCTCGAACAGGAGCGCGCCCAGGACCGCGGCGAAGACGATGCTGGTCTCGCGCAGGGCGGCGATGCCCGCGACCGCCCCGGAGAGCTGCGCCCACAGCACGAGACCGTAGGCGGCGGCGCTGATCGCCCCGCCCGACAACCCCATACGCAAGACGGGCCGTATCTGTCCCCACAACCGGCCCCGCCGGCGGGCCAGGGCCACGAGGAAGAACACCGGTCCCTGCAGCACCATGATCCAGGTGATGTAACCGACCGGGTTCTGTGTCAGGCGCACCCCGTATGCGTCGATGACCGTGTAGGAGGCGATACCGAGCCCGGTGGCGAAGGCGGCCAGGAGACCGGGCACGTGCCTCCTCTTCGGTACACCCCCGGCCAACACCAGGGTCATGAGGCCGGCGGAGACCACCAGTACTCCGGCGAGTTCGCTCGGGGGCAGACGCTCACCGAGGAACACCACCCCGATGAGGGCGACGACCCAGGGCGCGGTGCCGCGGGCCAGCGGATAGACCTGCCCGAACTCCCCGGTGCGGTAGGAGAGCATGAGCAGGCCCAGGTACAGCAGGTGGGCGGCGACCGACGCGGCCAGCACGGGCCAGGCCTCGCGCGGGGGCAGGCCGACGAACAGCAGCAGGGGAGCGGTGCCGGCCATGCCGCCGAGTCCGATGAGGGCGAAACCGAGCAGGCGGTCGCTGATGGAGTGGGCCACGGCGTTCCACGTGGCGTGGAGCAGGGCGGCGACGAGTACGGCCGCGACGACAGGTGCGGTCATGGGGCCGGTCGCGGGGGCGCAGGGGCCGGGTGGGAGGACATCCTGTCACCCTAGAACCGTCGGGCCCGCCCGGGCCGGGCTTGCTCCGGCCCGACACGGGGCGACGGCTCGGTGGCGGTGGTCCGTGCGTGTGTTCGCGGGTGCGACGTGGTCGGACGTGGTCGCTGCGCAGGTGCTCGTAGACGATCGGCGTCGCCGACGGCGACCACCGGTGAGGTCGTGCGGGCCAGCGCGGCGGTCAGTTCGGCGGTCCCCAGGGCCGCCCCGACCGTGAGCAGACCCGTGACGATCCCCGTGGCGGTGTGCCGCCCGGGTGCCTGTGGTGCGCTCTCGCGTCTCTCTGTGCTCACGTGAGGTATTCGGGGCACCGGCGGAGGCGGATGGGTCGGATCCCGAAGATTTTCCGCCGATCGCGGACACGGATCCCCGGGGCCGGGCTCTACCTGGTCGGAGCGCCCGTTCTGTCGCACCCGGGAGGGCATGGGGCCCTTGCGGCGGCGGATGGGGAGGTGCCGTGTTCGGTTCCCGTGCGCGAGTGAAGGAGGATATGGCAGGTACGTCCTCAGACACGATCGGAGTTCCCCCACATGGCGCGGAAGACACCCCTCGCAGTGGTCGCGCTGATGGTCTCGGGCAGCCTCCTGCTGACCGGCTGCACCGCGGTCTCTGACTGGTGGTCGGACACCTTCGGAGACGGCCCGCCGACGGTCAGGGAGGATTTCCCCTACGTCCAGGAGGGCCGGATCTTCCAGGACAGCGGGCAGGACGTCGAGACCACCTTCGCCGTCACCTCCCTGGAACGCACCGACGACCACACCGTGATGCGCTACGAGGTCACCTACGACGACGACTTCACCGGGGCCAACCGCAACTTGAGCATGGCGCACACCCTGGTGGACCCCATGTCCGGACGCGTGTACCGGCAGTTCCTCGACGGCGACGGCCTCAAGTACGGGTCCGAGAGCCCCAACGCAGACGGCCTGTACCCCGTGCACGACGGTGTCACCAACGAGTACATCCGGTACTTCCCCCGGCTGCCCGAGAGCGTCGACCAGGTCACCTTCGTCGGCAGCGGCCTCGGCGCGATGACGGGTATCCCCGTCCAGGACGTGGAGGAGGAGACCCCCGCACCCGAGAACCCCAACGCCGAGGACCACCTCACCCCCGACAGTCCCCCCTCGGACGGCGGGAACATCACCTTCGCGAACCGCCCACCGGACGAGGACGCCCTCGCCGACGACGGCTGGGTGCAGAGCTTCGTCGACTCCGAGGTCGCCTCCACCACCCGTGACGGCGACCGGGAGATCATCTCCCTGCACTCCGACGTGATGTTCGAGTTCGACCGTTCGGACCTGACCGGGGACGCCGAGGACGTCGTGCGCCGCGCGGCGACGACCCTGGCGCAGAACGTCGACCCCGACGAACCCGCCATCACCGTCATCGGCCACACCGACGGCATCGGTGACGCCGCCTACAACGACAACCTGTCCGTGGAACGGGCCGAGAGCGTGCGCGACCTGCTCGCCGAGGAACTCGGGACCGACTACGAACTCGAGGTCGAGGGCCGGGGCATGGACGAGCCCGTCGCCCGTGAGGGCGGTGCGGACGACGACGAGGCGCGCGCCCGCAACCGGCGGGTGGAGTTCTCCTACGTCTTCGACCCCACCGTGGACGCCTCCGAGGAGGAGGCCTACGACGACGACGGTCTCGGCGCGGCCCAGCGCAACGTCACCTGGCCGGCCCCCTACACCGATGACCCCGGCCCGGTCGTCGACGAGGGCGAGACCGATGGTGTGGAACTGCAGATCCATCCGCTGCGCCGTGACGGTGCCTACGTCGTCGGCACATTCACCCTGACCAACACCACCGATGAGCCGACCGTGCCGGAACTGGGCGGGTCGGAGAACATCGCCGGCGGCCCCGAGCAGTTCAACAAGGGCACCCTGGGCGGGTTCCAGCTCACCGAACCCGACAGCGGGCTGACCCGCTACGTGGCCCAGCTGGACTTCGGCGAGGGGCGTTACAGCAGCTTCGCCGAGGAGGTGCACATGCTCCAACCCGGCAACACCTACGAGCTGGCCGCGGTCTTCCCCGCGCCGGCCGTCGAGGTCGAGGAGCTGACACTGAGCGCCGGACCCTTCGGCGAGTTCGAGGAGATCCCGGTCGAGCACTGAGGTCTGCCCGCGCAAGCACGGTGGCCCCGTTCCCGAGGGACGGGGCCACCGTTGTGTCCGGGCGCGTGCGCGCGGCGGCGAGTGGGGGGAACGGTCAGGCGCGGACGTTCTCGGCGGCCTGCAGGACCACGCGCTCGAGCTCCTCGCGGTCGACGTCGGAGTTGGTGACGACCGCGGTCACGTAGAACTCCTCGGGCAGCTCCAGGTACAGCTGCGTGCTGGAGCCGTCGACGGCTCCGACGTACTCCAGGTCGCCGCCCAGGTCGTCGGTGTCGTCAGTGTGGTAGGTATCCACGTCCACGTCGATGTCCACGTCCCAGTTCATCTCCTCCTCGGAGCCCGGGACCTGGATGACGTCGGGGTTGGCGCTGGGGTCGGTGCCCTCGGTGAAGACGACGGTGAGCGTGGCGGAGCCGGCTCCGCCGCCGCTGAGGGTGCACGAGAGCTGCTCGGCGCCGTCGATGTCCTCGATCTCGCCGCTCTCCTCAGCCAGGTCGGTACCGGGGGCCAGGCCGCCGGCGGCACCGGAGACGTCGGCGGCCTCGCAGGACTGCGGCAGGGAGTATCCGGAAGCCTGCTCCTCGCCCTGGCCGTCCTCGTCCTCGCCGTTCTCCCCGTCCGCGGGGGAGGGGCTCTCGCTCGGGCTGGGGGACTCCTCGCCGGAGAAGAGGTCGGTGTCGAATTCGAAGTCGCCCCCTTCGCAACCGGAGAGGAGGACGACGGCGGTGATGGCCGCGCCCAGGGGCGCCAGGGGAAGGGAGGGGATCAGTCGCATGGGTGGCCTTCGGGTCGGAAGAGCGCCGGGCGAGGGGAAGCTGCCCCGGCGGGGGACACACGCAATACAGGGTGTGCTCGGCGGGCACACCCTAGCAACTCCCGCATCCACGGGACGGGGCCGAATCCGTTTTCCGCCGTCGGGGCGGGCCCGGTCCGGACCGAACCCGGTACACCTGGAGGCCTTCCGGCCGCAAGGTGCCTGCGACTTCGGCCGAACGTGCCGGATATGGAAGGATTTCGGCGTGACTGAAGAGTTTCGCGCCGCGTTCCAACGGGTGCTCGACACCGCCGCTGCCCAGGCACCGGACTTTCCCGAGGCCGTGCACGATGTGTTCCGCCTTTCCACGCAGGTGCCCCCGAAGGAGCTGGGGCACGCGATGGAGGCTCTCACCCCTGTGCTCAGCGACTGTGAGCCGGCCGCCGGTATCGCCGCCGACCTCTCGGTCCTGGCCGGTGCCCTGGTCGAGAACGGTGCCTCCGCCGGCCAGGCCGGTCTGGAGGTCCTGCGTCAGCTCGGCAGTTACGGGCAGGCCGCCGTGGCCTTCATGCACGCCTGGGACAAGACCGGCGGCGGCCGCCTCCCCGAACCCGGCGACACCTCGGGCGAGCAGGAGAAACGCGTCGAGGAGGTCCTCGGTGAGAACGCGCCCCTGGCCACCATCGGGTGGTGGACCTCCCTGCGCTACGGCTTGGCCGCGAAGGCGATGGTGAGCGACGCGAGCGTGCGCGCGGCCCTACGTGCGGATGCGGGGGCGCTCGAAGGCCTCACACAGATCGTGCACGCGCTCTCCACCCGGCTGCACGAGTTCGTCGAGCTGAGCGAACTCCTGCGCATGGCCGAGGTCGAGTACCTGCTCGTCCTGGACCGCGCGTCGTGGCGCGGGTTCCGGGTGCGCATCGACGGCGTCGGCGACAACTTCCAGCTGCACACCCTGCTCGCGGACGCACTCATCGGTAAGGAGGGCCACCGTCTGGGCGGCAACCGCCCCGACCCCCGGTGGACGGCAGCGTGCCTGGACGGCGCCGCCGATCCACTCGCCGACGTGGTCACCGGCGAGTGGGACCTCGTGGGCGGCAACGGCGAGTGGATCGGCAACGAGGCGACGCCGGCCGACATCCCCGTGGTCGACGGAGAGCGGGTGCTGGTCCTGGAACCGCAGTCGCTGACGCACCCGTGGCGGGCGGGCCGTCGGCACCCGCACATCCCCGGTTTCCTCGAAACCGTCGGGGAACTGGCCATGGACGAGGCCACGGCCTGGTGGTCGCGCATGCACCCGGCCGGGTCGGTGCGCCACCCGCACGCGCCCCGCGTCGAGGGCGAGGAGGACGAGGACCCGCGTCCGCCCCTGCATTTCGGTGTGGCCGCGCACTTCGCCGAGGCCGACTCCGGTCCGATGTCGGCGCCCTTCGCGGCTCTGCCGCCGGAACTGACCGACCCGCCGGCCGACCCCGACGCGTTCGGGCCCAGTCCTTTCGGTGCCCAGCCGGAGCCTCCCGCCCCGTCCCTGGCCGAGGACCCCCCGTCCCTGGCCGAGGATCCCCCGTCCCTGGCCGAGGATCCCCCGGTCCCCGAACCCGTCCTCCCGGACCGGGGGGCGGCTCCACGAGCCGAGCCGGCCCCGGCGCCGGAACCCGCGCCGCGGGGCGCCCCGGGAGCGTCGCTGCTCCCGTCGATGCCGGAAGGGGTCACGGACAGTTGGTCGTGGGCGCCGGCGTGGAGGTGGCCGCACCCGCCGCCCGAACGGTGACCCTCCTCCGGCGCTGGGCCCCTCCCCCGGAACCGGACCGGCACCGACCTGCGCGGTATGACGCTTGTCATGGCCGCGCTCCGCACAGCACACACGCATACCGTGACGGTTGTGCCTGTCGCGCGGCCTGCCCCGCGCACGAGGATGGAGCCCATGACGACGGAGAGCACCGATCCATGCCCGCCCGGCAGCAGCCCCGGCCGTCCCTCCAAGGAGGAGGCCCTGCGTGCCGCCGAGAAGGCCTGGAACGAGGAGGAGAGCGAGCGGGCCCAGGCCCAGCTGCGTGACATGAAGCCGTGGGAGGGCAAGGCGCAGCGCCAGGACCGGGTCCTGCTCTGGATGGCCGTCTGCATCCCGGCGTTCTTCCTGCTGACGATGCCGCTGCGCCCGCTGTTCATCGCCGACCACCCGGTCCCGCTGGCACTGGTCACCGGCAGTTACGCGGCCATCGGCGCCGGCGGCGCGCTCGCGAGCGTGGGCCAGGAGACGTTCTGGGTGGTGCTCGTGGCCGGGGTCATCGGCAAGATCAAGATCGACTGGCTGTTCTGGTGGCTGGGCCGCCGTTGGGGCCGCGGCATCGTGCGTTTCCTGGTGCAGGGCGAGCGGGCCCGGCGGTTCGCCGACCGCCTGGAGACCATGAACCCGTGGGTCATGCGGCTGGTGATCCCGTTGAGCTACCTGCCGGGTGTTCCCGCCGGGGTCCCGCACGTGATCGCCGGAGTCAGCGGGATGCGGCTGCGCACCTACCTGTTCCTGGACGCCTTGGGTGCGCTGATGGTGACCGCGGCCGTGGCCTGGATCGGTTTCACGTCGGGGCAGGTCGGCGTGGACCTGGTGCTCCTGGTCGACAAGTACGCCATGTGGATCATGATCGCGGTCATCTTCGTGCTCGCGATGACACCGGCGTACCTGTCCACCCGTGACTCCAAGAAGCGGCGCGAGCAGGTGCTGGCCGAGGCCGCTGCAGACTACGACGCCGAGACCGCGCGTCTGGAAGCGGGCGCCGATGGCGCATGGAACACCCGGAGTGACGAACACGTCGCCGATGGTCACACGCAGGCGGGGGAGCGCGACTAGCCTGGGACCGGCAATCCGACACCCCGGGCGAGCCGCGCCGGGTGCGTCATGAACACGCTCAAGGAGATCCCGTCATGGGACAGCGACACTTCGATCTTGTGGTTCTCGGTGCTGGGCCGGGCGGGTACGTCGCGGCGATCCGTGCCGCCCAGCTGGGCCTGTCCACGGCCGTCGTCGAGGAGAAGTACTGGGGCGGGGTCTGCCTCAACGTGGGCTGCATCCCCTCCAAGGCCCTGCTGCGCAACGCCGAGCTCGCGCACCTGTTCCACAACGAGGCCGACACCTTCGGCATCGAGGTGGACGGGTCGGTGCGGTTCGACTACGGCAAGGCCCACAGCCGTAGCCGCGAGGTCGCCGACGGCCGCGTCAAGGGCATCCACTTCCTCATGAAGAAGAACAAGATCACCCAGCTGAACGGGCGCGGCACGTTCGTGGACGAGCACACCGTCGAGGTGCGCGGCGAGGACGGGTCCACCGAGACCGTCACGTTCGACAACTCGGTGATCGCTGCCGGTTCCTCCACCAAGCTCCTGCCCGGCACCGAGCTGTCCGAGCGGGTGGTCACCTACGAGCAGCAGATCCTCCAGGAGAAGCTCCCCGACAGCATCGTCATCGCGGGTGCCGGGGCGATCGGTGTCGAGTTCGCCTACGTCATGGCCAACTACGGCGTGGACGTCACGGTCGTGGAGTTCCTCGACCGGATGGTCCCGCTGGAGGACGAGGAGGTCGCCAAGGAGCTCGCCCGGTCCTTCAAGAAGCTCGGCGTGAAGGTCATGACCTCCACCCGGGTGGAGTCGGTCGAGGACACCGGATCGGGGGTGAAGGTGCAGGTCACCGGGTCCGACGGGCAGTCGCAGACCCTGGAGGCCGACAAGCTGCTCCAGGCCATCGGGTTCTCCCCCAACGTCGAGGGTTACGGGCTGGAGAAGGCCGGGGTGGAGCTGACCGAGCGCGGCGCCATCGGGATCGACGCCCGGGGCCGCACCAACGTGCCGCACATCTACGCGATCGGCGACGTGACCGCCAAGCTCATGCTGGCGCACACCGCCGAGGCGATGGGCATCGTCGCGAGCGAGACCATCGCGGGGGCCGAGACCCAGGAGATCGACTACCGGTTCGTCCCCCGCGCGATCTACTGCCAGCCGCAGATCGCGAGCTTCGGCTACACCGAGGACGAGGCGCGCGAGGCCGGCTACGACGTGCAGGTGTCCAAGTTCCCGTTCATGGCCAACGGCAAGGCGCACGGTCTGGGAGACAGCCGCGGGTTCGTCAAGGTGCTCTCCGACGCCCGGTACGGGGAGATCATCGGTACGCACATGATCGGACCGGACGTCACCGAGCTGCTGCCGGAGCTGACGCTGGCGCAG
Organism: Nocardiopsis xinjiangensis YIM 90004; assembly: GCF_000341145.1. GTDB lineage: Bacteria > Actinomycetota > Actinomycetes > Streptosporangiales > Streptosporangiaceae > Nocardiopsis > Nocardiopsis xinjiangensis. The sequence continues at coordinate 7,924 of NZ_ANBE01000050.1, read as the reverse complement.
CAGTGGGACCTCACGGTGCACGAGGTCTCGCGCAACATCCACGCGCACCCGACGCTGAGCGAGGCCGTGAAGGAGGCCGTCCACGGGTTGGCCGGCGACATGATCAACTACTGACCCCGCGTCCCGGCCCGGGTCAGTCGTCGAACTCGCGCAGCACCCGGAACTCCACCCCGGCGCGGGGCAGGCGCCCGATGAGCGCCTCACCCATGGCCACGGCCGTGGTCACCTGCCCCGAGGTCTCGGGCAGATCGTCCTGCCACAGGCACAGCGCCGACTCCGCGAGCATCCCCGACGTCGCCCGGTACCCCGGCTCACCACCGGAGACCAGCGTGTGCACCCGGCGCCCGCCGCCGGACCCGGCGAAGTGCACCGTGAACCAGCCGTCGGCGAGCTGCTGCTCCGTGGGGCCCTCGCCCGGCGCGCGCAACGCCCCCAGGCGTTCCCGGAGCGCAGGCACCTGCGCCGCGGCCATCACACCGGCGGCACCGCCCACCGCGCCGACCGCGCTGGTCAGGTGCCGGAACGCCGCGTAGTGGCCGTAGGAGAAGTCCGGCCCGTACTGCTCCAGCTTCGCCGCGGAACCGATCACGACCTTCGGGTCCAGGGTCGGCAACGGGGTCGTCCACCCGCGCGCCAGACGGGTCCGCGGACGACCGCTGCGGTCGATCCGGACCCGTCGGCCCTCCGGCTTGCCCTCCAGCGCACGCCGTTCCTTCGACGCCGCCACCATCTCCTGGGGATCACTGAACGCGCCCAGGGCCGAGTGGAGGGTGCCGCCCGAGGCGTTCCCGCGGGCCCGCACGAAACCCTCCACGTGCAGAGGCGCGTCGTCGGGCAGCTGCCCCACGGTGAACAGCGCCCCCAGATCATGGGGGATCGAGTCGAACCCGCACGCGTGCACGAGCCGTGCCCCGGTGCGCCGTGCCGTCTCGTGGTGCTCGACGTACATGCGGTCCACGAACGCGGGCTCCCCGCACAGGTCCACGTAGTCGGTGCCCTCCGCCGCGCACGCGGCCACCAGAGACTCTCCGCGCTCGCTGTAGGGCCCGACCGTCGTGATGACGACCCGCGCCGACGCGGCCATGCGGCGGATCGATCCCGGGTCCTCGGCATCGGCCGACAACAGGTCGGGTTCGGGCCGGTCCGGGGCGAGAGCGGCGAGCTCGGTGACCAGCGCCTCCAGCTTGGCGTGATTGCGTCCGGCCAGGGCCCAGCGCAGCTCTCGCGGGGCGTGGGTGGCCAGGTACTCGGCGGTCAGCGCGCCGGTGTACCCGGTCGCACCGAACAGGACGATGTCGTGCTCGCGGTCCACGTTGGTCCAGCCTCTCGGAAGGGGGTGAAGTGCGCGGGAGCCAGTGTCTCAGGTCTCGTCCGCGCCGCTCTGCACGCGGGGTGTGGTACCTCCGGGCACGACGGCGCCCCCGTGCCTGGGCACGGGGGCGGCCTCGTACGGGGAAGGCGGTGCTAAACGAATTCGTCGAGCAGCTGGGCGCACCGGATCAGCCCCAGGTGCGAGTACGCCTGCGGGTGGTTGCCCAGCGCCCGTTCGGTGAACGGGTCGTACTCCTCCGGGATCAGCCCGGTCGGTCCTGCCGCCTCCACCAGGTGCTTGAACAGCTCTTCGGCCTCCGCACGCCGTCCGGTGAGCAGGTAGGCCTCGATCAGCCACGTCGTGCACAGGTGGAACCCGCCCTCACCGCCGGGCAGACCGTCGTCGCGGTGGTAGCGGTACACGGTCGGTCCGCTGCGCAGCTCCGCCTCGATCGCGGTGACCGTGGCCTGGAACCGTGCGTCGGCGGGGTCGATGAGCCCGGAGAGCCCGATGTGCAGCGAAGCGGCGTCCAGGTCCGGACCGTCGTAAGCGGTGGTGAAGGCCTGCGCGGTCTCGTCCCAGCCCTGTTCCAGCACCTGGTCGGCGATCTGCGAGCGCAGGGCCGGCCAGGACGGGTCGGCGTCGCGGTCGTACCGCTCCGCCAGCGACAGCGCACGGTCCAGCGTCACCCAGCACATCACCTTGGAGTACACACGCTGGCGCGGCTCGTCGCGCTCCTCCCAGATGCCGTGGTCGGCCTCGTCCCAGCGCCGGGCGACGGCCTCGGCCATGGAACGCACCAGCTCCCAGTCGCGGTCGGCCAGGTGCCCCCGCGCGCGGGAAAGGCGTGAGATGAGCTCGACGACGGGCCCGAACACGTCCAGCTGCACCTGGTGGTCGGCGAGGTTGCCGACCCGCACCGGCCGCGAACCCGCGTAGCCGGCGAGTGTCTCCACGACCTCCTCCGGGCCCAGGTCGGTGCCGCGCAGCGAGTACAGCGGGCGCAGCATCTCCGGTCCGGGCAGGGAACCGACGACCCGGTGCACCCAGTCGAGGAAGGCTTCGGCCTCCTCGGTCGAGCCCAGGCTCACCAGCGCCTGCACGGTCAGGGCCCCGTCACGCAGCCAGCAGTACCGGTAGTCCCAGTTGCGCACCCCGCCGATCTCCTCGGGCAGGGACGTGGTCGCGGCCGCCATGACCCCACCGGTGGGGGTGCACAGTCCGCGCAGGGTGAGCGCGGAACGGGCGGCCAGGGCCTGGGCGGTCTCGGGCAGGGTGAGCGTGTTCAACCACTCGGACCAGTGCGCGCCGGAACGCCGGCGGCGCTCGGTCTCGCTGGCGACGGCCGCATCGAGGGACTCGGTGCCGCAACGCATCTCGAGCACGACCGGGTGCTCGGAGGCCGGGTGCACGACCGCGCGGGCGGTGTCGTTGACACCGTCGTGGTCGATGTCCCATTCCACACCCGGCGAACGCACCACGATGGGGTACTCGGCGCCGTCGACGCACAGACCGCCCTCGACCTGGGTGATGCGCACGGGCGCGCGGCCGAAGTCGGGGCGCGGGGCGAACTCGACGGAGGCGGGGGTGACACCGCTGATGACCCGCACGAGGTCGGTGCGCCCTGCCGGGGTGTGGTGGGCGAGGTAGTCGGTGACCTCCAGGCGCGACCACCGGGTGCGCACCGTCATGGTGTCGTCCAGGTAACGCTGCCCCAGGGGACGGCCGCCGTGGCTGGGGGCGATCGCGAACCGGCCGGCCTGCCGCCCGCCGAGCACCTCCGCGAACAGGGCGTCGGAGTCCGGCTCGGGGTGGCACATCCACAGCAGGCGCGCGTCCGGTCCCACCAGCGCGACCGAGGACCGGTTGGACAGCATCGACATGCGTTCGATGGGGGTGGGCCGCTCGCCGAAGACCCAGGAGCGGCGCTCGACCGCGAGGGAGGCCAACAGGGCCGCGGCGGTCGGGGTGTCGGCGACACGGTGCGCGGCGACGGTGTGCTCGGGGCCCACACGCACGCCCGCGTCGGCGCCGGCCAGGCCGAGGAACACCGGTTCCTCGCCGTCGCCGCCGCCGATGTAGAGGATCGCGGTGGCGTCGGTCTGCTCGCGCAGGAGCTCGAGGGCGGCGGCCTTGTCGGCGGGAGGGGCGCCGGGACCCTCGTCGGTGTGGTCGGGGTCGATGGTCAGGTCCGTGTCGAACTCGGTCCCGTGGGCTCCGACGAGGCGGACCTCGGAGGGCAGCCGGGAGAGCACCGCGAGATCGCTCAGGGGGCGCGCGGAGACGACGGCGCACACGGTTCCCGGAAGGTCGGCGAGCTCGCGCAGGGCACGGAGGGCCTCGGGTGCTGGGCGCCGGCGGTCACCGCCCACGGGCGCGAGGGCGCCGTCGTAGTCGCAGGCCACCAGGAGCCGGGAGGTGCGGGCGAGCGCGGACACACGTCGTCGTACGTCCAACGGCATGGCCTGGGGAGTGCTGCGGGCGGAATCCTCGGGCAGGTTCGGAGCCGTCTCGACCGCCTGGGTGAGCGTCACGTTGCCTCCTCCGTCGGTCCATGCTTGACCTGGGGACATGGGTGATCTGTGTGACTCCGCGCAGAGAACCGGTTCGTGCCGAACCGTGAAGTGCAGAACGTGGACCCGGAGCTTGTGGCGCGGAGTGTGTTCCGTGGGACTTTGAACAGACCTGAACCGCTCTTGAACCGAACGGGTGCACACCGTGGATGGTGGCGTGCCGAGGAAAAGTCTGGTCCACACGAAGTCAAGGTGAGACTACCCCCGTCCCGCGGGTAGCGGGGCCATCATGCCTTGGTGATGCAGATCACGAATAAGGATGAATTCTCTCGGTCATCTGCCGATTTCGGGATGTGTCCCTGCTACCCGCGAGCGGATCCGAACGGGATCGCCCGGTGCGCACACGCCGCGGCCCCGCCTGCGCTCCCCGGCCCGGGTGGGCAGGAGGGGCGGGCGGGGCCGCGGGATCGTGGCTGCGGAGCTCTCCGTCAGGCGGGTTTGCGCAGGTGGTGCACGAAAGCGGGCGGGACGTTGGCGAAGACCCTCTCCGAACGGATCCCGTAGCGATCGATCCAGTCCTGCACGACCCAGCTCGTCCGTGCCTGGCGCAGGTAGTCCTCGCGCCGGGCGATGACCGCCTTGACCCCCTTCGTGTACAGGTACCCGTAGAAGGACAGGTAGCCGCCCGGCTCCAGGATCCGGAAGTAGTACTCCAGGATCTCCTCGACGTCCTCGGCGTCGAAGTTCGCGAACGGCAGCCCCGAGGCGATGACGTCGTAGGTGCGGTCGGTGCCCATCTCGCCGACCAACTTGGCGTGCACCGTCGCCCTGTCGGAGATGCGTGCCAGGTCCGGGTCGGTGGTGAGCAGCTCCGACAAGTGGCCGGCGAACTCCGCGTTGGACTCGACGAGGTCGGCGGTGTCACCCGGGATCATCGCGTCGGCGAGCCCCCGTGTGATCGCCCCGGTTCCCGCACCCGCCTCGAGGATGCGCAGGGGCTGACCCGGTATGGGCCGTTCCCTGACGTGCTCGGCCATGGCGCGGGCCAGGGCGGCACTGCTGGGCACCACCGAACCGGTCGCCTTGAACGTGCGCAGGGCCTGGCTGAGGAAGAGCCCGGTGTCCCGCAGGCGCTCGTCCAACCGGAGGGCGGGGTAGGGCCCCGTGGAGCTGTGTGTCTCGGACATACCTGCACGCTAGCGCCTGGCGGCTTCCCGGGTATAGCGGAGCCGTGCCTCCCGGGGCCTGTGTGAAGCCCCACGGGGCTGAGGGGAACCCGGCTGCGGGCGACGGTGTGGGGCCGGAACGGCGCAAAAACACGATCTAGGGTGGGCGGCATGAGTCAGAGCAGTCCGATGCCCCCCGTCCGCCCCGGTACTGCGTTGGTCACGGGCGCTTCCACCGGCATCGGCGCAGAGTACGCCCGCCGCCTCGCCCAGCGCGGGTACTCCCTGGTCCTGGTCGCACGCCGGACGGACCTGCTCGCGACACTGGCCGAGGACCTGCGTGAACGGTGCGATGCGGACGTGGAGGTCCTGCCGGCGGACCTGGGCTCGGCCGAGGACACCGAACGGGTCGCCGAACGCCTGCGGGCCGAGCCCGGCAGCGGCCTCGAGCCCGTCGACCTGCTCGTCAACAACGCCGGGCGCGGCGACGGCGGGCCCTTCACCGAACAGGACCCCGACGACGTCGACGCCATGATCGACATCAACGTGCGTTCGGTCCTGCGCCTGACCCGGGCCGTCCTGCCGGTACAGATCGCCCGTCGCAGGGCCGGGGCCGTCACCGGGCTCGGGGTCATCACTGTGTCCTCACTGGCAGGGGAGCCCGTCGTCAACCCCGGCGGTTCGGTCTACGGGGCCGGCAAGAAGTTCCTCACCCTGTGGAGCGAGAGCGTGGCCGCCGAGGTGCGCTCCGCCGGTGTGAGCGTGACCGTGGTCCTGCCCGGGTTCGTGCGCACCGACATGACCCGCGGTGTGCAGGAGCGCGGACTGCCCGAGGTCGCGTTCGTGCCCAAGGAACACATCGTCCGCGACTCCCTCCTCGCCTGGATGGCCCGGCGTCCGCGTGTGATCCCCGGAGCCCAGTACAAGACCGGTGACGCGCTCCTGAAGATGCTGCCCCGGTGGCTCGTGCGCACCGTGGCGCGCCGTATGACCTGACGTGCCCGTCCGGATGGTGGGACACCCGGGGCCGGTGGACGCGGCGGTCGTCCCGACGTTCTACGCTGGAAGGGCACTGCCGGTCGAGGAAAGAGACCATGAAGACCTTCGAAGAGCTGTTCGCCGAGCTGTCCGAGAAGGCACGCTCCCGCCCCGAGGGGTCCGGGACCGTCGCCCAACTCGACGCCGGTGTCCATGCCGTCGGCAAGAAGGTCGTCGAGGAGGCCGCCGAGGTCTGGATGGCCGCCGAGTACGAGTCGGACGAGCAGGCCGCCGAAGAGATCTCGCAGCTCCTCTACCACCTCCAGGTTCTGATGCTGGCCCGTGGCCTGCGGCTCGAGGACGTCTACAAGCATCTTTAGGCCGTGCTCGGTACCCGCCGAACACGGCCTTGGCCGGTGGCACCGCCCGGCCCCGCGCGTCGCGGGCGCCGCGAGCACCGGCCCGCGTGACGTCCCCGAACACCGCAGAACCGACCCGAGGAAGCGCACCGACATGCCCGAGATGCTGAGAATCGCCGTGCCCAACAAGGGCCAGCTCTCCGAACCCGCCGTGGAGATGCTCCGCGAGGCCGGGTACCGCCAGCGCAAGAGCAGCCGCGACCTGGTGATGGTCGACCCCGACAACGAGACCGAATTCTTCTTCCTGCGCCCCAAGGACATCGCCGTCTACGTGGGCGAGGGCATCCTGCAGGCCGGCATCACCGGCCGCGACATGCTCATGGATTCCGCGGCGCCCGTCGACGAGATCCTTGCACTGGGCTTCGGCGGCTCCACGTTCCGCTTCGCCGCCCCCAACGGAGGGGAGATGACCCTGGAGGACCTCCAGGGCAAGCGTGTGGCGACCTCCTTCGACGAGATCCTGCGCCTGCACCTGGTCGAGAAGGGCATCGACGCCCGGGTCATCCACCTGGACGGCGCCGTCGAGACCTCCGTCAAGCTCGGTGTCGCCGACGCCGTCGCCGACGTGGTCTCCACCGGCACCACCCTGCGCCAGGCCGGCATGGAGATCTTCGGGGACCCGATCCTGGAGTCGGAGGCGGTCGTCATCCGGCCCACAGGCGCCGGCGAGGACCCCAAGGTCGAGACGCTGCTGCGGCGCCTGCGCGGGGTCCTGGTCGCCCGCGACTACGTGATGATGGACTACGACGTCCACGCCGAGCAGCTCGAGGACGCCGTCGCCCTGACCCCCGGTATGGAGGGCCCCACGGTCTCCCCGCTGCACCGCGAGGGCTGGGTCGCCGTCCGGTCGATGGTCCCGCGCAAGCAGGCGCAGGCGATCATGGACGACCTCTGGGAGATCGGCGCCCGCGCCATCCTGGTCACCGACATCTACGCCTGCCGCCTCTGAGGCACCGCGTGTGCGTCGGGCCCCGCCGTTCGGTGGGGCCCGACGCCGTCCACGGGGTTCACGACCGTCCGGTGTCCTTGGGCCGCGACTGCAGCGCCGCCCAGATCAGCGGGATCTGCAGCGGCACCCGTCCCCACGCCAGGGCCTTGTTGTCCGCGACCCCCGGCAGGCGGCCCGAACCGGAGTCCAGGGCCATCTGCACGTTGGCGGGCCAGACCGCCAGCAGGAGCGCGGCGCTCGCCCGCCCCGCCCACTTCCGCCGGGTCAGCAGACCGGCCCCGCACGCCAGTTCCGCGGCCCCGCTGGCGTACACCCAGGCGCGGCGCTCGGGCAGCCGGCGGGGCATGATCGCCTCGAAGGGCTTGGGCTTGGCGAAGTGCAGCATCCCTGCCGCCAGGAACATCCCGCCCAGGGCCAGGGGCGCGCGCTCGCGCAGGCGCCGTCCCGTCGTCCGATCCTTCATGGGGACTCCTCTCGTCGGTCGCGCCACCACCACAACCTAGACGTGTTGATGGGGTCGTGGTCGGGGTGGGGGTGGGGTGGTGTTCGTCGGAGCGTCGAGCTTAGCCCGGCCGGGGCTTCCCGCA
>NZ_ANBE01000049.1 GCF_000341145.1 Nocardiopsis xinjiangensis YIM 90004 | reverse complement strand
CCGCAACTCCCTGAACTCCAGGGTGTTGCGGGGACCGCTAGAACCCGAGGCGTCCGAACGGGCCCTTCGCATGCGCGCGGGTCAGGTGAACCAGTCCGAGGGACCGCCGAAGGGCACCCAGTCGGGCGCCGAACCCAGACCCACCGACAGGATCAGCATCGTGAGCAGGCAGATGCCCACGATCACGCCGATGTAGAGGTAGATGCTGTGGAAACGCACCCGCTCCACCAGCCACACCGCCTGATGGCGGGCCTCCCGGCCGCTGGGCATGATGTAACCGAGCAGCACCATCACGAAGATCGCGAACCCGCCGGTGTAGTTCGCGCCCTCACCCCCGGTGTCGACGAAGGCCGAATAGACCATGCCGACGAGGACGCCGCCGAGCAGGTAGATCGCGCCGAACCCGGCCGTGCGTACGAGCATCCTGCCCAGTGCCCACGGGAAACTCAGCACGACCATCATCGTGTCGGAGTTGCTGGGGCCGCGCCGCTGCAGACGCCGCGCGTGCTCGGCCTTGACCACGTCCAGCGCGGACAGGGCGGCGAGGATCAGCACCCCCAGCAGCAGGCCGAACCACGGGAACCACAGGGCCACACCCGCGAGCATGAACATGACCGGCACGAGTACCAGCGGGTGCATCCGCCGGGCCTCGTACTCCTCGTACTCGTCGTCGTGGTACTCGTCGTGCTCTTCGGCGTCGGACCCGCCGCGGAAGTAGTCACCGAGACGGTCGCTGCTGCCTTTGCGGAACCGGCCCAGCAGACCGCTGTTGTTCTCCCGGTAGTCCTCCTCGTCGAACTCCTGTGTCTGGTGCGGGCGCCCGCTTCCCACCGGGGTGAGGATGTCGCGGAAGTCCTCGGGCCGCAGCGCCGAGTTGAAGAACTGGGTCTGGGGCGTATCGTTCGACGGCTCTTGCGGCGGCGCCGGAGGCGGTCCCTGTCCCTGTTCCGAACGGTTCGCGGGCATCATCATCGTGCCCTGCTGGTCGTCCGGGCCCGGGACCTGGTTCGGATCCACCCGCATGGTGCCCTGCGGGTCCGCCTGAGGGCTCTGCGGCGTGATGCGCTCGGTGCCCTGGGCCCCACGCAGGTCGTCGGTGGACTCCTCATCGGGATCCCACCCGCCGGAGGCGGCCCGGCCGAGGTCGTCGGTGGACTCCCCACCGGCGGCCGGCCCGCCCGTGGGCTGCTGCTCGGTGCCCCATCCGCCCGTGGCCGGACGGTGCGACTGCTGGGCACCGCTGCCCCACCCCGCCGAGGCTGCGTGCGAGGTCTGCGGGGCCGACGGTGAGGCCCAGGCACTCTGGGCCGGGTTGGCACCGCTGCTGGTGTGCGGGGGTCCCCAACCCTGGCTCCCGCCGGCCTGGTTGGCCAGGTAGGCGCCGGCCGCGCCACCGGCGGCCGCTCCCCCCGCAGCGGCCGCGGCGGCCCCGCCACCGCCACCGGAGGCCGGCGGCTCCTGCTGCACCTGAACGGTGTGATTCCCGGTGAGGCCCGTGGGGCTGCCCGGGTCCTCGGTCCAAGGGAGATCGAGGTTGAGCCGGCTGGTCTCCAGGACGAGCTCGGCCGCGCTGGGCCGGCTGCCCATCTCCCGTGACACGGCGCGGTTGACGATCGGACACAGCGCCTCGTGCATGCCGTCCATGTCGATCTCGCCGTTGAGGATGCGGAAGAAGATGACCTCGAAGGAGCCCGCGCCGTAGGGCGGGCGCCCCGTCGACGCGAAGGCCACGGTGCCGCCCCAGGCGTGCACGTCGGTGGCCGGGCCCAGGTCGGTGCCCTCGATGACTTCCGGCGAGAGGTAGCTGGGTGTACCGACGAAGGTGCCGGTCTGGGTGAGCTTGGCGCCGTCGACCGCGTGGGCGATACCGAAGTCGATGACGATCGGTTCACCGTTGGAGATGATGACGTTGCCGGGCTTGAGGTCCCGGTGGATCACGTCCACGGCGTGGATGTCCTTGATCGCCCGGGCCATACCGGCCACGAAGCGGGTCAGCGCACGACCGCGCAGCGGACCGTGGTCCGTCACGGTCGCGTCCAGGGTCGGACCCGGGATGTACTCGGTGACCACCCACGGCAGCTCGGCCTGCGTATCGGCCTCGATCACCTCGGCCACGTTCGGGCTCTGCACGCGCCGCATCGTCTCGACCTCGCGCGAGAGCCGGGCGCGCGCGATCTCGTCCCCCGCCACCTCGGGCTTGAGGACCTTCACCGCCACGAACTGGTTGGTCCGGGGATCCTCGGCCTGATACACCACTCCCATGCCGCCCTGCCCGATACGGCGGCGGATGGTGTAGTGGCCGATGCGCTCCGGCAGCTCCTCGCCCGTGGGGAAACCTGCCGATATTGACATCGAGAATTCATCCCCTCAAAAGACCGCATACCACCACGTCCAGCTTAGCGGCCGGGGGATGGGTCAACATTGGCTTCGTGTGGCCCGTCTTGTGCCCGCATGACTCGTTGTGTGCGCCGCCGGGGTTCGGGGGTCCGGGCGGCCCGTCCGCGTGGGCTCACCACCACGAGTATGACGGAAAAAACGGCGTGGCGGTTCCCACCGACGGTATCGCGCGGGCGCGCCGCTTCGAGACCGGAGGACGGAGGAACCGGCACCACTGACCGTTTGCGGCCACCGGCGCCGGCCCTCACCCCAGGAGCCGATCGGCCCCGTGCCCGGTCAGCGGCCCTCGAACCGCGCCTTGCCGGGGCCCTCCTCGACAAAACTACGCATCCCGGTCTTCTGATCATCGGTGGCGAAGAGAGAGGCGAATTGCATCCTCTCGATCTCCAGCCCCGTGGACAGGTCGGTTTCCAGACCGCGGTCGACGGACTCCTTGGCGGCGGCCAGTGCCACGGCCGGCCCCTGGGCGAGCGGGGCGACCTTGGCGACGGCGGCGGCGTAGACCTCCTCGTCGGCCACGACCTCGTCGACCAGACCGATCTCACGGGCCTCCTCGGCACGCACGTGCCGACCGGTGAAGATCAGGTCCTTGGCGCGGGCCGGGCCGATGAGGCGCGGAAGGCGCTGGGTACCGCCGGCGCCGGGGATGACACCGAGCTGGATCTCGGGCACACCCAGCTTGGCCTCGGCGCCGGCGACGCGGAAGTCGGCGGACAGGGCCAGCTCCAGTCCGCCGCCGAGCGCGTACCCGGTCACGGCGGCCACGACCGGCTTGGGGATACGCTCCACGGCGTTGAGCGCCTCCTGCAGGCCGCGGGAGTACTCGCGCATCTGCACCGCCGTGCGATCGCCCATCTCCTTGATGTCGGCGCCGGCGACGAAGACACGCTCGCCCCCGTAGACGACCACGGCACGGACCTCGTCGTCGCCGGAGACCTGTGCTGCGGCCTCGGCGATCTCAGCGGTCAGAGCGGCGTTGAGTGCATTGACCTTGGGGCGGTCCAACCGGATGACGGCCACCCCCGGGTTGTCGGGGTCGGTCTCCACACGCACGAACTCGGCCACGCTCTTCACCTTCTCCATCTCGACGTCCCTGACCGCAATTGCCTATCACCCGGTCCCGGTCCAGAGCAGCACCAGGGTGCGTGTGCTGTAGGAGAGTCCGTAAGCGCACAGGAGCAGTGCGGGGGCGGCGGCCAGGAGCAGGGTGTCCCGCCGGCCCCACCGGCTGCGGCGCGCGTGGGTGCGCGGACCGGCGCCGAAAGCGCGCGCGTCCATGGCGGTGGCGAGCAGGGTCCCGGTGCGGATGGAACGTACGAGCAGGGAGAACAGCCGTCCGAAGAACAGCGGAACCGCACGGAGGGGGTTGCCCCCGGCCGCCAGGCCGCGGGCCCTCCGGGCGAGGGTGATGGTGCGCCACTGGTGGGCGAGCAGCGGTACGAGGCGCAGAGCGGCCAGCACCCCCATCGCGGGTCGTTCGGGCATCTTGAGACGTTGCACGAGCCCGTCGGAGAGGTCGGTGGGGTCGCTGCTGACGGCGGTGAGCAGGCCGGGCAGGGCAATGGCGAGGACCCGCACGGCCGCGCCGAGGGCACCCTCGGCCCCCTGGTCGCCGTAGAGGAGGTTGACCATCAGGGTCGAGCCGCCCATGAGCAGGAAGGGCAGCCCGAGCACGAGCAGGGTGCGCACGTCCGCGCCGCTGAAGGGCACCAGGGCCACGGCGGCCGCGAGCACGACCGCGCCGGTGACGGGGTCGGCGGCCGGGACCAGCCCGAGGGCGAGGGTCAGCGCGGCCAGGAGTTTGGCGGCGGGGTTGAAACGGGTCAGCCAGTGGCGGGCACCGGCGTCCTCGGGCACGTCCATGGTCAGGGTGTCGCCGCTGCTCGCGCTCACGCCCTCCTCCCCTCGCCGACGTGCACGTCTGCCCCACCGACCCGGACCCGGGTGTCGGTGAAGCGCCCCTGCAGGAGGGGGTCGTGGGTGGCCATGAGCACCGCGCTGCCGCCGGTGCGCAGGGCCGCGAGCAGATCCACCAGTTCGCTCCAGGTGCGGGTGTCCTGACCGAAGGTGGGTTCGTCCAGAGCCAGCACGTGCGGGGCGTTCGCGGGCCCGGAACCGAGCGCGGTGGCCACCGACAGCCGCCGTTTCTCCCCGCCGGAGAGGGTGTAGGGATGCACGTCGGCCAGGTGTTCCAGACGCAGACGCTGCAGGAGTTCATCGACGCGGGCCTCGGCCCGGGCCGGCGGCAGTCCGGCACGGCGCGGGCCGAACCCGAGCTCCTCCCGCACACTGGCGGTGACGAACTGGTCCTCGGCGTGTTGGAAGACGGTCCCCACGTGCCGGGCCAGACGGCGTGCGGGCCACCGGGACAGAGGACGCCGGTCGGCCCCTGCCAGGGGGCCGCGCGGCAGGACGGCGCCGCGGTGGGGACGGTCGAGCCCGGCCAGCAGGGTCAGCAGCGTGGACTTGCCCGAGCCGTTGGGGCCGACGAGGGCGGTGGCCGTGCCGGAGCGGACCTCGAGGTCCACGTCCTCCAGTACGGTCCTGCGCCCGCCGCCGCGCACACCCAGTTCGGCGGGGGTCCGTGCGCTCACCCCTTCCGCCGCCAGGACGGGAACGCCGCCCGGGGCAGGGGCCACGGACGGTTCCGGGTCCCGCCCCGGGACCCACACCCCGCGCTCGGCCAGTTCCGCGCCATGACGGGCGAAGACCTCCGCGGGCGTGCCGTCCGCGACGACACCGCCGCCGGGTTCGAGCACGACGACCCGGTCGACCAGGTCGACGACCTCGGCGACCCGGTGCTCGACCAGGACCAGGGTCGCCCCCGTCCCGGCCGAGACCCGTTGCAGGACGCCGCGGACGAGGGCGGCGCCCTCGGGGTCGAGGTTGGCGGTGGGTTCGTCCAGGAGCAGGAGCCGGGGCCGCATCGCCAGCGCCCCGGCGAGGACCAGACGCTGTTTCTCCCCACCGGAGAGCGCACTCGTGGAGTGGCGCTGACCGTAGGGGAACCCGACCGCGTCCAGTGCGTGAGCCACTCGGGGCCAGATCCGGGCGGGGTCCACGCCGAGGTTCTCCGGGCCGAAGGCCACGTCGTCCCCGGCCCGGGCCATGACCAGTTGCGAGTCCGGGTCCTGGCTGACCAGCCCCACCAGGCCGCGCCCGCGGTCGGCCGGGCGGCCGTCGACCAGCAGAGTGCCCTCCTGGTGCCCGCTGATGGCCCCGTCGGGCCCGGTGAGCCCGGCCAGAGCGTGCAGCAGGGTGGACTTGCCGGCGCCGGAGGCGCCCAGGAGCAGGACCCGCTCACCCGTGTCGATGCGCAGGTCCACCCCCCTCAGGGCGTGCGCGGAGCGGCCCGCGTGGCGCCACCCCCAACCGGACAGGCGGATGTCGGCCAAGGTCAGTCCCTCGCCGACGCGAACGGGGTCAACGCCCCTGCCCGGGCCAGGGACGTGGTCAACAGGCGCGCGCCCGCACCGGCCATGAGCGCGGAGCTGATCACCACGAGGGCGCCGTAGACCAGGTTGTGGGACAGCGGCCAGGCCACGTAGTACAGCACCGCGTCCTGCACCGCGGGCGAGAGCCCGGCGACAGCACCGGCGAGGACGGCGACGCCCATGGTCCAGCGGCGGTAACGCGTGGCCAGGAAGACCAGTTCGGGCAGCAGGCCCTGTGCCAGTCCCTGGAACAGCACCATGACGCCCCACTGGGTGCCCAGGACCATCGAGACGGCTGCGGCCGCAAGGGAGGTCAGCACGGCGGCACCGGGCTTGCGGATGACGAGACCGCCCAGCACGCCCGCGAGCAGCCAGACGCCGTAGAAGACGGCCTGAGCGGGCGGGAAGAGGACGAAGAGCGGGCCGGTGGCCGACCACACCAGGCCCCAGAGCCAGAAGACCACGCCCATGGCGACGCCGATGACGGCACCCACCACGATGTCCACGGTGCGCCAGGACCTGGCCAGGGCGATCACACCCGGGTGGGTCCGGGGGCTGCTTTCGGTGTCCATACGGATCGGTTCCTCTCGTCTGTGGCGACGAGGGGCGGCCGTACTGCTACGGCCGAGAGCGTTCCCGGTGTTCCGGGAACGGTTCCCACGACTTCCTTCGCCGGCATGATCCGGATCAGGTGCAGGACCCCTCCGGCTCGGCCGGACGGGCCCTAAGGGTCTGCGGCCCTCTCGTCCGCACTCTCAGCGCTCTCGCGCTCCCCTGTCGGTTCCTCCCATTATGCGTCACGAGGCCGGATCCGGCGAGTGCCCGTCCCCACATGCGGGCCGCACACGGTGAAGGGGCGCCCCGGTCCGGCCCCGGGACACCCCTTCACCTGCGGTTCGGATGTGGATCAGCCGTCGTCGGGGTCGCCCCCGCCGTCATCGTCCTCGCCCGAACCGGAGGGCTCCGAGGACGGGTCGCCGAACTTGCCGGGCGGGCTCGCGAAGCCGTCCTCCGGCGTCACCTCCACCGCCTCGCGCATGGTCTCCTGCCAGATCGGTCCGGGCAGTGTGCCTCCGTAGACCACACCGAAGCTGCGGCCGCCGATGGTCACGTTCCGGAGCGGGTACTGCTCACCACCGCGCACGTCGCCCACGACCACGGCCGAGGAGAGGTGCGGGGTGTAGCCGGCGAACCAGGCGTAGGCGGAGTTGTCGGTGGTCCCGGTCTTGCCGGCGGCCGGCGAACCGATGTCCAGTCCGTCGGCGGTGCCGCCCTCGAAGGGCTTCTGGAGCAGGTGGTTGACGCCGTCGGCGACGTCGGAGTCGATGACCTGCTCGCACTCGCTGCCGACCTGGACGCTCTCACCCCCGTTGTCGGGATCGCCGAGGGTGATCTCCCGTGCCGGAACGGGCTCGCACAGGTCGCCTCCGGAGGCGAAGACCGCGTAGGAGTTGGCCACGTTCATCGGCGACACCTCCTGGTCGCCGAGGGTGAAGGAGCTCCACACCCCCAGGTCCTGGCCGTCGGCTCGGTGCACCCCGAGC
The DNA here is from genome assembly GCF_000341145.1 of Nocardiopsis xinjiangensis YIM 90004. Classification (GTDB taxonomy): domain Bacteria; phylum Actinomycetota; class Actinomycetes; order Streptosporangiales; family Streptosporangiaceae; genus Nocardiopsis; species Nocardiopsis xinjiangensis. The sequence goes on along the minus strand of NZ_ANBE01000049.1, from coordinate 61,686 downwards.
TTCTTCGCCATCTGCGAGGTCTCGCACAGGCCGACCCGGCGCTGCAGCTGCGCGAAGTAGGTGTTCACCGATTCCTTGGTCCCGCTGAGCATGTTGTGCTCTCCCCCGTCGCTCTCGCCGGCGTTGGACACGCTCCAGGAGGACATGTTCTCGCCGTCGCAGTTGGAGAGGCCGCCCACGGAGACCGACTCGGGTGCGTCGAAGCTGGTCCCGTATCCCATCCCTTCGTCCAGCGCCGCGGCGAGGGTGTAGGGCTTGAACGTCGACCCGGCCTGGAACCCGGTGGAGCCGCCCTCGTCCTGGTCCACGGCGAGGTTGATGGCGGTCGTCCCGGTGGTCTCGTCGTCGAACCCGTAGCGCAGGTTCTGCGCCAGGGCGCGGATCTGGCCGGTACCGGGTTGGACGATGGCCTGCGCAGCGAACTTCGTGGAGTCGTCCGGGGGCACGTGGCGGTCCACGGCCTCCTGCGCGGCCTCCTGCGCGCGGCGGCTGAGCCCGGTCTGCACGGTCATCCCGCCCTGGCCGATGACTTCGGTCCGTTCCTCCTCCGTCTCGCCGAGCACGTCGGAGGTCAGGAGCCAGTCCATGACGTACTGGCAGTAGTGCGGGTATTCGCTCTCGGCGCAGCTTCCTCCGCGGGGTGTGTGGTCGATACGCAGGTCACCGCGGTACTGGTCGGCCTCCTCCGCTTCGATGTATCCGGTGTCGACCATGCGGTCGAGGACGACGTCGCGGCGCTGCTCGGACTGCTCGGGGTTCTGCAGCGGATCGTAGTAGGAGGGGCTGCGCACGATCCCGACGATGGTGGCGGCCTGGCCGGGGTCGAGTTCGGCGGCGGTGGTGGAGAAGTAACGCTGGGCCGCCACCTCGATGCCGTGGGCGCCCGCACCGAAGTAGGCGAGGTTGAGGTAGCCCTGCATGATCTCGTCCTTGCTGAGGCGCTCCTCGAGTTCGACGGCCTGGCGCAGCTCGACGATCTTGCGGGTGATGTTGCGGCCGCTGGCGCGCTCCAGTTCCTCCTCGGTTTCGGCCTGTTCCATCAGCAGGTTCTTGACGTACTGCTGAGTGATGGTCGAGCCGCCCTGGGTGTCGCCCTGGGCGGTGCGCAGGGCGGCCCGCAGGAGACCGCGCAGGTCGAGGCCCTTGTGTTCGTAGAAGCGGTCGTCCTCGATGGCCATGAGCGCGGACGGCACCCACGGGCTGATCTCGTCGAGTTCGACGACCTCGCGTTCGCGCTGGGCGACCTCGCCGAAGGGGTCGCCGTCGGTGTCGGTGAGCACGACGTGCTCGGCGAGGCGGGGCACTTCCAGGTCGTGCGGGAGGTCCATGAAGGACGCGGCGGCGTCGCGTCCCGCCAGTCCGAGTCCTCCCACCCACGGCATGAGCAGCGCGGCGCTCAACAGACCGGCCAGGGCCCCGAGACCGGCCAGCCGCAGGACCTTCCCCCTCGTCTCGGTGTCGACTCTCCCGCGCAGTGTGCGCTTGTCCCCCGGCTCCCTCACGTCGCCCCCTACGAGGTGTGCGGCCCGCCCCACGCATCAGACGGTGCAGGCACTCCAACACAAGAGTTCCAGGAGCACGGCACGAACAGAACGGTCATTTCGGGCGCGTTAGTGAAAATCTTCCTCAATGCCCCGCAAAGGCCACGGACACATCACCTTCAACCCAGACATTCAGTCCACAAGAAACAACAGCGACATCAAGGGATGTCCGGAATACGGCCCTGCGCCCCAACGCAGTATCCGTTCAGCCCTACCCACGAGAAGACCACCACCAACACGAGCATGACTTTTCCGAATTTCCCCCACACACAACCCGAAAACCACCGGAGGGACACGCGGAAACGCAGGAAACTTATGACCGGTTTGCGAGGTTCACCCAGGCGAAACCTCACAAATACCAGGTTCATAGGCATGGATGCAGTGTGACTAAGGTCACGTAAAAGGCCCGGCCCCGATGCCCGGCCGAACGGCATGTGAGGGCCGACGATGGACAGCGGCGGGCAGCGAATCCGTGATCCGGACAGCCCTGGATGTGGACCGCCCGCCACTCCACCCCGCTTCATATTCACTCGAGCAATTTCTGCTCACCGAAGCCCGTTGCGCATCCAGAAAACGCCCGAACCATGACAATTACGGTGTAGCCAGTGATCGGACGCCTGCCCATCCTCGACCTGTTCCCGACCAACGAACTGGGCCCGGTGAAAGCAGTTCCCGGAGAACGTTTCACCGTGAGTGCCACCGTCATACGCGAGGGCCACGACTCCCTCTCCGCGGGCGTGGCGCTGTACTCACCCGAGGGGCGGCGCAGTTCCCTCGTCCGCATGCACGAACACCACCCGGGAACCGACCGGTTCGAGGCCGAGATCAGCCTCCCGGCCGAGGGCCCGTGGTCCTTCGCGGTCGAGTCCTGGCACGACCCCTTCCTCACCTGGCGCCACAGCGCCGAGATCAAGGTTCCCCTCGGCCAGGACACCGAACCCGTCCTGGAGGAGGGGGCCCGTCTGCTCGCCCGAGCCGGGCGCCGTGTACCCCGCGACCCGGTCCTGAAGCGCGCTGCCCGGGCACTGCGCGACACCGGCCGCACACCCCGGGAGCGCCTCGCGGCCGGCCTCGACGACGACGTCGTCGCTGCGATGGAACGCTCGCCCCTGCGCGAACTCCTCACCCGCTCACGCAAGGTGCGCGTCGCCGTGCACCGCGAGCGTGCCCTGTTCGGTTCCTGGTACGAGTTCTTCCCCCGTTCCGAGGGCGCCCAGGTCGACACCGTCCCCGGCCAAGAGCTCTCGGGCACCTTCGCCACCGCCGCCAAACGCCTCCCCGCCGTCGCCGACATGGGCTTCGACGTGGTCTACCTGCCGCCGATCCACCCGGTCGGGGTCAGCAACCGCAAGGGCCCCGACAACGGCCTCACCGCGGGCCCCGGCGACCCCGGATCGGTGTGGGCGATCGGCTCGGAGGAAGGCGGCCACGACGCCGTCCACCCCGACCTGGGCACACTCACCGACTTCGACGCGTTCGTCGCCGAGGCCGGCGAACACGGCATGGAGATCGCCCTGGACCTGGCGTTGCAGTGCTCGCCCGACCACCCCTGGGTGGCCGAGCACCCCGAGTGGTTCGTCCAGCGCTCCGACGGTTCCATCGCCTACGCCGAGAACCCGCCCAAGAAGTACCAGGACATCTATCCACTGTGCTTCGACCGCGATTTCGAGGGCCTCTACACGGAGATCCTGCGTGTGGTCCGGCACTGGATGTCGCACGGGGTCCGCATCTTCCGCGTCGACAACCCCCACACCAAACCGGTCGCGTTCTGGGAGCGCCTGCTCGCCGACGTGGCCGCCACCGACCCCGACGTGCTGTTCCTGGCCGAGGCCTTCACCCGTCCCGCGATGATGCACGCCCTCGGCAAGGTCGGTTTCCACCAGTCCTACACCTACTTCACCTGGCGCAACGGCAAGGACGAGCTCACCGAGCACCTCACCGAGCTCAGCCGTGAGAGCGCGCACCACCTGCGCCCCAACCTGTTCACCAACACCCCCGACATCCTCAACGCCTACCTCCAGCACGGGGGCCGGCCCGCCTTCGAGGCCCGTGCCGTGATCGCCGCGCTGGCTTCCCCCACCTGGGGCATCTACTCGGGGTTCGAGCTGTGCGAGAACACCCCGGTGCGTCCCGGCAGCGAGGAGTACCTCGGCTCGGAGAAATACCAGTACCGCCCCCGGGACTGGGCCGCCGCCGAGGCCTCCGGGGAGACGATCGCGCCCCTGCTGACCACGCTCAACCGGCTCCGCCGTGAGCACCCGGCCCTCCGGGAGCTGCGCAACCTGCGTTTCCACCACGTGGACCACCCCGAGCTCATCTGCTTCTCCAAACACCGGCCCGGCAACGGGCTCGGAGACCCCGACGACGTCGTCATCGCCGTCGTCAACCTCGACCCGCACCACGCCCACGAGGCGACGGTGCATCTGGATCTGCCGTCCATCGGCCGCGCATGGGAGGAGGACATCGGGGTGACCGACGAGCTGACCGGCCGCACCTACACGTGGCGAGCGCACAACTACGTGCGTCTCGACCCGGCGGCCGGGCCCGCGCACGTGTTCACCACCAACGGCAGATGAGGCTCCCGGGGCGGCCCGACCGGCACCGGGCCCGCACCCGGAGGACGCCCGTTGATCCGACGTCGAACATTTTGGTGGGGAGCAGTAGATGAGCAAAGACGCGCCCGGACCCGGCGACCACGCCGAGCACGGTCCCCTGGCCCCGGCCACCGGGGCCGCCACCGGACCACTGATGTCCTCCGGCGGTTCCAGCGATCCCTACTGGTACAAACACGCCGTCTTCTACGAGGTGCTCGCCCGGGGGTTCTCCGACTCCAACGGCGACGGCACCGGAGACCTGGCCGGCCTGACCAGCAAGCTGGACTATCTCCAGTGGCTGGGGATCGACTGCGTCTGGCTGCTGCCGATGTACGAGTCACCGCTCAAGGACGGCGGTTACGACATCTCGGACTACTTCAAGATCCTCCCGGAGTTCGGTCGCACCTCCGATTTCGTGGAGCTGCTGGACGAGGCCCACCGCCGCGGCATCCGGGTCATCACCGACCTGGTCATGAACCACACCAGTGACCAGCACCCGTGGTTCCAGGCCTCCCGGGAGGACCCCGAGGGGCCCTACGGCGACTTCTACGTCTGGTCGGACACGCCCGACCGCTACGAAGAGGCCCGCATCATCTTCGTCGACACCGAGACCTCGAACTGGAGCTGGGACGAAGTACGCGGCCAGTACTACTGGCACCGCTTCTTCTCGCACCAGCCCGACCTGAACTACGAGAACCCGAAGGTCCAGGAGGCGATCCTGGAGGTCCTGCGTTACTGGCTGGACCTGGGCATCGACGGCTTCCGTCTGGACGCGGTGCCCTACCTGTACGAGCGCGAGGGCACCGACTGCGAGAACCTCAAGGAGACGCACGAGTTCCTCAAGCAGGTGCGCGCCGAGGTCGACCGCCTCTACCCGGACCGGGTGCTGCTGAGCGAGGCCAACCAGTGGCCCTCCGACGTCGTCGACTACTTCGGCGACCGCGAGAGCGGCGGCGACGAGTGCCACATGAACTTCCACTTCCCGCTGATGCCGCGGATGTTCATGGCGGTCCGCCAGGAACAGCGGTTCCCGATCTCGGAGATCCTCGCCCAGACCCCGCAGATCCCGGAGAACTGCCAGTGGGCGATCTTCCTGCGCAACCACGACGAGCTGACCCTGGAGATGGTCACCGACGAGGAACGCGACTACATGTACGCGGAATACGCCAAGGAACCCCGCATGCGCGCCAACGTGGGGATCCGCCGGCGCCTGGCCCCGCTGCTGGACAACGACCGCGACCAGATCGAGCTCTTCCACGCGCTGCTGCTGTCGCTGCCGGGCTCACCGGTGCTCTACTACGGCGACGAGATCGGCATGGGCGACAACATCTGGCTGGGCGACCGCGACGCGGTACGCACACCGATGCAGTGGAGCTCGGACCGCAACGCCGGTTTCTCCAAGAGCGACCCGGGCCGCCTGTACCTGCCGCTGGTCCTGGACCCGATCTACGGGTACCAGGCCGTCAACGTCGAGGCCCAGGTCGACAACCCGGGGTCGTTGTTGCACTGGACGCGGCGCATGATCCAGATCCGCAAACGCCACCCGGTCTTCGGTACGGGGGCCTACACCGAACTCGACGCCACCAACCCCAGCGTGCTGGCCTTCCTCCGCGAGGACGGCGACGACCGGATGCTCTGCGTGAACAACCTGTCCAAGTACCCGCAGCCCGTGGAGCTGGACCTGTCCCGGCACGCCGGGGTGAGCCCGATCGAGTGTGTGGGCGGGGCGCGTTTCCCCCGGATCGGCGAGCTGCCGTACCTGCTGACCCTGCCGGGCCACGGGTTCTACTGGTTCCAGCTCCCGCCTCTCGTCCCGGAGGAGAGCACACGGGACGAGGCCGGGGAGCTGCCCGGTTACGGCCTTCCCGCGGCCGGGGTCAGTGCACGCAGCACCCAGGGAAGCGGGGCGGTCTGACATGTGCGAGCTCGAAGAACTCCTGGCCGTCTGGCTGCCCCGGCAGCGGTGGTTCTCCGGCAAGGGGATCCCGCTCCGCCGGCTGCGCATCCTGAGCCGGCACCAGCTGCTGTCGGTGGGCCCCGAGGGGCCGGACCTCAACCTGCTGGTCCTGGAAGCGGGCCAACGCGGCACGACCTCGCGCTACCAGATCATGTTGGGCTCGCGTCCGCCGCGGACCCTGCCCGCCCACCTGGCCCGCACCGCCATCGGGGTGTGCCAGGTCTTCGGCGGCCGCGCGCAGGTCGTCTACGACGCCGCCCATGACGAGGAGCTCACCGGGCTGCTGCTGGAGCGTTTCGCCGACACGGAGTCGGCGGGCCGCTCCGAGGTCCGTTTCCGTACCCTGCCCGGAGCGCGGGTGCGCACCGGTGAACCGGGCAGGTTGCTGACCGGGGAGCAGTCCAACACCTCGCTGGTCTTCGGCCGCGACCACGTGCTCAAGACCTTCCGCCGGCTGTGGCCCGGCCCCAACCCGGACCTGGAACTGAACACGGCACTGTCGGGATCGCCCTACGTGGCCGAACCCTGCGGGTGGATCGAGGCCGATCTGCCGGGATCTCCCACCCCGACCACGCTCGCGATGCTGCAGACCTTCGTGCCCGAGGCGACCGACGGCTGGGTCCTGGCGACCGTGAACGTGCGGTCGCTGCTCGCGGGAGCGACCCAGGAGCGGGAGGCGGCCTTCGCGGAGGAAGCAGCGCTGTTGGGGCGCACCACCGCCGAGGTGCACCGGTCCTTGTCCCAGGCCCTGCCGACCGACGTGCTCTCGCTGGGCGAGATCTCCGACCTGGCCGAAGCCATGGTCGAACGCCTGGCGATGGCCACCGCGGAGGTCCCGGAACTGGCCGAGCACGCCCAGAGCGTGATGTCGGCCTACTCCGACTTCTCCCAGGTGGACGGGCCGCTGCCGACCCAGCGGGTGCACGGCGACTACCACCTGGGGCAGGTCATCCGCCCGGAGCGGGGATGGGTCCTGCTCGACTTCGAGGGTGAACCCACGATGCCGGTGCAGGACCGCCGGCGCCTGTCCAACCCGCTGCGGGACGTGGCCGGGATGTTGCGCTCCTTCGACTACGCGGCCGGGTACCTGCTCATCGACCATCCGGGCGAACCCGACCTGGAACAGTCGGCCCGCTCCTGGGCCCGGCACAACCGGGAGGCCTTCTGCCGCGGTTACGCCGACGGCGGCGGTATCGACCCGGAGAAACACCTGATCGCCCTGCGGGCCTTCGAGTTCGACAAGGCGGTCTACGAGGTGCTGTACGAGGCCCGGAACAGGCCCAACTGGCTACGGGTACCGCTGGACTCGATCGCCTCGGCGGTCGCGACCTCGGTGCCGGGCTGACAGCGGGGTGCGGTCACGGCGGCCGGGAGCGGCCCCGTGACCGCACCGTGTCTTCCCTCTCCCCACAGGACTCCCGCCCCCGATCACGAGCACTGTCCACGACCACGAACCACACACGGAGCCGTCTTGTCCCCGTCACACGAAGAACGACAGCCGAACGAGCACGCCGCGGCCTCCACGCCGAAGGCCGCCGCACCGGCGCCGCGCACGCGCCGTCCTGCCGGGCCCTCCCCCGAGCTCCTGTCCGAGATCGACCGTGTCGTCGACGGCCGCCACCACGACCCGCACTGCGTACTGGGTGCGCACACCGAGGGCCGCAGCACGGTCGTGCGGGCCCTGCGTCCGGGGGCGCTGGACGTGCACGCCGTCCTGGGTGACGGCTCACGGGTGGAACTCTCCCACCTGCACCGGGGCGTCTTCTCCGGCAAGGTGGCCAAGAAGGCGCTGGGGGCCCCGGCCGAGTACCGCGTGGCCGCCCGTTACGAGGAGGGCGGCGAGGAGCACCTGAGCGCCGAGCCCTACACCCTCGCCCCGACCCTGGGCGAGCTCGACCTGCACCTCATCGGCGAGGGCCGGCACGAGGAGCTGTGGAACGTCCTGGGCGCGCACCCGGAGACCCTCTCCACCCGCGCGGGCGAGGTCGAGGGCACCGGGTTCTCGGTGTGGGCGCCCGACGCGCGCGGGGTCCGTGTCATCGGCGACTTCAACTACTGGAACGGTGTCGGCCACCCGATGCGCAGCCTCGGTTCGAGCGGGGTGTGGGAGCTCTTCGTCCCGGGGCCGGGCGAGGGCGACCTGTACAAGTTCCAACTGCTGGGCGCGGACGGCCACTGGCACGACAAGGCCGACCCGATGGCGCGGGCCACCCAGATGCCGCCGGCGACGGCGTCGGTGATCACCTCCTCCGATTACGTGTGGGGCGACCAGGAGTGGATGTCCGCCCGCAAGGGCACGGAGCCGCACCGGGCGCCGATGAGCGTCTACGAGGTGCACCTGGGCTCGTGGCGGCCGGGGCTGGGTTACGAGGAGCTCGCCGAGCAGCTGGTGGAGTACGTGGCCGAGCACGGGTTCACGCACGTGGAGCTCCTGCCGGTGGCCGGGCACCCCTTCGACGGGTCGTGGGGTTACCAGGTCACCTCCTACTTCGCTCCCACACCGCGGTTCGGGACGCCGGACGGGTTCCGGCACCTGGTGGACGCGCTGCACCGGGCGGGGATCGGTGTACTGCTGGACTGGGTCCCCGCGCACTTTCCCAAGGACTCCTGGGCGCTGGCCCGGTTCGACGGGACCGCGCTGTACGAGCACCCGGACCCGCGCCGGGGCGAGCACCCCGATTGGGGCACGCTCATCTTCAACTACGGCCGGACCGAGGTGCGCAACTTCCTCATCGCCAACGCCCTGTACTGGTTGGAGGAGTTCCACATCGACGGTCTGCGGGTGGACGCGGTGGCGTCGATGATCTACCTCGACTACTCGCGCGACTCCGGACAGTGGGAGCCCAACGCCTTCGGCGGCCGGGAGAACCTGGAGGCGATCGAGTTCCTCAAGGAGCTCAACTCGGCCGTGTACCGGCGCAACCCGAGCGCGGTGATGATCGCGGAGGAGTCCACCGCCTACACGGGGGTGACCACGCCGGTCGACCTCGGCGGGCTCGGGTTCGGACTCAAGTGGAACATGGGGTGGATGCACGACTCCCTGGAGTACGTGAAGAAGGAACCCGTCCACCGCAAGTACCACCACAACGACATCACCTTCGCGATGATGTACGCCTACAGCGAGAACTACGTGCTGCCGCTGTCGCACGACGAGGTGGTGCACGGCAAGCAGTCCCTGCTCAACAAGATGCCCGGGGACGAGTGGCAGCGGGTGGCGAACGTGCGGGCGCTGCTGGGCTTCATGTGGTCGCACCCGGGCAAGCAGCTGCTGTTCATGGGCGGGGAGATCGCCCAGGGCGAGGAGTGGTCGCACGAGGAGGGTGTGCCGTGGTGGCTGCTGCAGTTCGACCACCACGCGGGGGCCCAGCGCCTGGTCAAGGAGCTCAACGACGCCTATCGTCCGCGTGAGGCGCTGTGGTCGCTGGACACCGATCCGGCCGGGTTCACCTGGCTGGACGGGGGCGACCACGAGGGCAACACACTCTCCTACCTGAGGTCGGGGCAGGAGGGTTCCGTGCTGGCCTGCGCGGTGAACTTCTCTCCGGTACCGCGGCAGGACTGGCGCATCGGGCTGCCGCGCGCGGGACGGTGGAACACGGTCCTCAACACCGACGACACCCGTTTCGGCGGATCGGGCCACCCGGCGCCGACGGCGGTGGAGGCCGAGGAGACGGGGTGGCACGGGCAGCCGTGCTCGGCGCCGGTCACGCTGCCGCCGCTGTCCGCGGTCTGGTTCGAGCCACAGAACTGAACCTGCCGGTGAAGGGCCTCGGGTATCCCCCGGGGCCCTTCGGCGTGCGCAGTGGCCAGTGGCGTTGCGCACCGGAGCTCCTGCACGTGTCGCGGGGAGTGCGCCCGGGTCACTACCCTACGGAGGTTCGTGTCCCCGATCGTCCGGTTCCAGTAAGGTCCATGACTGCGCCCCGCCACCCCGCTGCCCCGCCCTCCCCTGCCCCGAATGAGGCCCGACCACGGCTGGAAGGGGTGGACCTGGCCCGCTGGGCGGCGATCGCGGGCATGCTGATCGTGCACTTCAGCGTCCCGTTCGTCCCCGATGACACGGTGACGGCCTGGTTGACCCACCAGGCGGCCTGGGGGCGTTCGACGATCCTGTTCACGTTCCTGGCCGGGGTGTCGCTGGCGCTCATCTCCGGGACACGTGAACCGCACCGCGGCAGCCAGGGGCACGTGACCGCGGGCCGGGTGGCGGTGCGCGGCGTGGTGCTGATGCTCATCGGGTGGACGCTCACCTCGATCGTGGCCCCCACCGAGGCCGCGCTGACGGTCATCATCACCTACTACGGCCTGTACTTCCTGCTGGCGGTGCCGTTCCTGCGGCTGAACGCGAAATGGAGCGCGGCCGCCGCAGTCACCGCCGTGATCGTGGGGCCGCAGCTGCTGTACGCGTTGCGGCGCTCCAACGACGTGGGCGGGCGGTTCTTCGAGATCACCCAGGCATGGAACCAGTCCTCACCGGGGCACATCTTCCTGGAGCAGGGACTGCTGGACCTGGCGGTCTACGGGCTCTACCCGGCGTTGAGCTACGTGGCGGTCGTGCTGGCCGGCCTGGCCGTGGGGCGTCTGGACCTGCGTTCGCACACGGTCCGACTGGGGATCGCCGCTCTGGGGCTGCTGCTGAACTCGGTCGCCTACCGCGCCTCCTGGCACGCCTGGGAGAGCTACCGGCTCGTCGAAGAGCTGGGGCCGCGTGAGGAGTACCAGGGGCCGTTGCCCACCGAGGACGCCCGGTGGCTGCTCTCCAGCGTCTCGCACACCGCCACGACCCCCGAGATCGTGGGCGGTACCGGGCTGGCCATGGCGGTGCTCGTGGCGTGCCTGTACCTGGCCGACCACCTGCCGCGGCTGCTGAGGCCGTTCATCGCGACGGGAACGTTGGCGCTGACCGTGTACGTGGCACACGGCCTGGCCATGGTCTGGCAGGCGAACCTGGACCACACCGCGGGTGGGCTGTCACGTTGGTTGAACGAGTCCATGCCGGAGGTCTTCGTCGTCGGGTCGATCGTGTTCGGTCTGGCCTGGCACAAGATCGTGGGACGCGGGCCCCTGGAGGCGCTGGTGTCCACGGTGAGCAGGGCCGTGGTGCCGGGCACGCGGCCGTCACGGGGGACCGGGGCCGACACGTAGGCCACCCCTCGTCCGGCCCGTGCCCCCCTTCCACCGGTGCCCCGAGCGTGTTTGGGTGTCCTCCTGCACACGAGTGAGGGGAAGGGCATGGCCGATCAGAGTACGGGCCTGCTGAGGGTCCTCGGGCGCGGAGACGTCCTCGCACTGTCCTTCGGGGCGATGATCGGCTTCGGCTGGATCGTCCTGACCGGTGAGTTCATCGACGCGGCCGGTCCCGGCGGCGCAGCGCTCGCCTTCGTCATCGGCGGCGCCATCATGGCCTTCGTCGGCCTCATCTACTCCGAGCTCGTCTCCGCGTTGCCGTACGCCGGAGGCGAGCACCACTACGCGTTGCGGGCGATCGGGCCCAAGGGGGCACTCGTGGCCTCCTGGGCGATGGTCCTCGGGTACGTGTCCGTGGTGGCCTTCGAGGCGGTCGCGGTACCCGAGACCCTCGTTTACCTGTTCCCCGACATGGGCGCGGGCCACCTGTGGACCATCGCCGAGTACGACGTGCAGGCGAGCCTGGTCGCGGTCGGTGTCGTCACCGCCGTGTCCATGGCGGCCGTCAACTACGTGGGTATCCGCCCCGCCAGTGTCCTCCAGATCGTCGCCGTGCTGTTCCTGCTCGGGATCGGGGCGATGATGGTCACCGGCTCCTTCGTCGGCGGCTCCGCGGAGAACATGGAACCGCTCTTCACCGGCGGCGCCTCCGGGCTCTTCGTCGTGCTGGTGGCGGTGCCGTTCCTGTTCGTGGGCTTCGACGTGATCCCGCAGTCGGCCTCGGAGATCAAGGTTCCCTACCGCCTCGCGGGCGGGCTGCTCGTGGTCTCGGTGTTCTGCGCGACCGCCTGGTACGTGATGGTCATGCTCACCGCCGGGGCCGGCCTGTCCCCCGCGGAGCTGCTCGACTCCGAGCTGGCCTCCGCCGACTCCGTGGCCGCCGTGTGGGACAGCCGCACGATGGGCAACCTGCTCGTCCTCGGCGGGATCGCAGGGCTGCTCACCAGCTGGAACGCCTTCCTCATCGGGGGCAGCCGGCTGCTGTTCGCGATGGGGCGTTCCGGGATGGTGCCGGCCTGGTTCGGCCGCCTGCATCCGCGCTACCGCACTCCCTCCAACGCGATCCTGTTCATCGGTGTGCTGTCGGTGCTCGCGCCGCTCTTCGGCGATCCGATGCTGGTCTGGTTGAGCAACGCCGGGGCGTTCAACATCGTCATCGCCTACCTGTCGGTCATCGCCTGTTTCCTCGTGCTGCGCCGCCGGGAGCCGGGCATGGAGCGCCCCTTCCGGGTACCTGCGGGCACCCCGGCCGGTATCGTCGCGTTCGTACTGGCCTTCGGCCTGTTCCTGCTCTACCTGCCGGGCATGCCCGCCGCCCTCTCCTGGCCCGAGGAGTGGCCGATGGTGCTCGTGTGGTGGATCGCGGGTCTGTTCCTGATCCTGCGCCTGCCCCGTGTACGCGCGGGCGCCGGCGCCGAGGACCGCCTCCTCCAGGCCCTGCGTGCCCGTCGGAGCTCCCCACGCCCCTGACCCGGACCGCGGTGGCCGGTGCACCGGCCACCGCGGTGTCAGCCGCGGTCGGCGTGCCAGCGGCGCAGACGCGTGAGCGCCTCGTCCAGGACCTCGTCACGCTTGCAGAAGGCGAAGCGCAGCAGGTGCGCGCCCTCCTCCTCGTGGTCGTAGAAGGCCGAGGCGGGCACCGCAGCCACACCGGCCTCACGGGGCAGGGCCCGGGCGAGTTCCTCGCCGTCGGAGAAGCCCAGGGGCCGGATGTCGGCCATGAGGAAATAGGTGCCCTCGCAAGGCCGTACGTCGAAACCGGTCTCCGTCAGGCCCTCGGCGAGACGGTCACGCTTCTGCTGCAGCGCGTCGCGTTGCGCGAAGATCCACTTCTCCTCGGCCTCGAGCGCGTCGGCGATCGCCAACTGCAGTGCCCCGTTGGCCGAGAAGGTGAGGAACTGGTTGACCGTGCGCGCGGCCCGCACCAGCGGTTCGGGGCCCATGACCCATCCGGTCTTCCAGCCCGTCACCGCGAGGGTCTTGCCCACGGACGAGATCGACAGGGTGCGTTCGGCCATGCCCGGCAGGGTCGCCAACGGCACGTGCGGCAGACCGTCGAAGGTCAGGAACTCATACACCTCGTCGGTGACCGCGACGAGGTCGTGCTCACGGCAGACCTTCGCGATCTCCGCCAACTCCTCGGCGTCGAAGACCGCGCCGGTCGGGTTGTGGGGCGTGTTCACGATCATCACCCGGGTACGCGGCCCCACGGCGGCACGCAGTTCGTCGGGGTCGAACGTGAAGCGCCCCGTGGTGCTGTCGGGGCGCAGCGGCACCGTCCTGCGCACTCCCCCGGCCAGACTGATCAGGGCCGCGTAGGAGTCGTACATCGGCTCGAAGACGAGGACCTCGTCGCCGCGCTCCACCAGGGACAGCAGGGAGGCCGCCAGAGCGCCGGTCGCCCCGACGGTGACGTAGACCTGCGTCTCCGGGTCGAGTTCGATGCCGTGGCGGCGGGACCGGTAGCGGGCCACGGCCTCGCGCAGCTCCGGTCGCCCCGACCCGGGCGGGTACTGGTTCACTCCCTCGAGCACGTAGCGGTTCGCACCCTCCAACAGAGAGCGGGGCCCGTCGGTGTCGGGAAAGCCCTGCCCGAGGTTGACCGACTCGGTCTCGTTGGCCAGGCGCGTCATCTCGGCGAAGATCGTCTCGCCGTAGGAGCGCATTCTCTCGATCAGCGGTTCACTCACATCACGAGCGTATCGACAGCACGACGGGGACCGACACTCCTGGTCGGCCCCCGCTTCACTCCTCCGTTGCCGGATCCGGGCGTTCAGAGCAGCAGGCTCAGCACCACCCACACCACGGGGCCGGCGATGAGCAACGAGTCCATACGGTCCATGAGGCCGCCGTGGCCCGGCATGAACCGGCCCATGTCCTTGATGCCGAGGTCGCGCTTGAGCAGCGACTCGATGAGGTCGCCGACGGTCGCGGCCAGCACCACGGCAAGGCCCAGGACCACACCGACCCACCAGTCGCCGTCCAGCATCTCCGTCACGCACAGGGCACCGGCGATCGCGCAGCCCAGTACCGAACCGCCGAAACCCTCCCATGTCTTGTTGGGGCTGATCACCGGGGCCATCTTGTGGCTGCCCAGCAGGATTCCGGCGAAATATCCCCCGATGTCACTGGAGATCGTCACCACGATGAAGGTGACCAACCAGAACTGCCCGTCGCCGGGGTGGGCGATGAGCAACTGCCAGGTCGCCAACAGGAACGGCAGGTACACCACGGTGAACATGTTCGCGGCGGAGTCGGCGGCGAACCCGTCCGCGCCCCCGCGCAACCGCCACGACAGGGCGACCAGAGCGGTCAACGCGGTCGCACCCAGCAGTACCGGGGGCCCTCCGAAGTAGGCGGCGGACTGCATCGCCACACCGCCCAGGGCCAACGGCACCACGGCCAGGTGCACGTCCTTGCGCGCGAAGGCCCGGTTGAGCTCGCGCAGCCCCAGCAGCACCGCGATCGAGGTGATGATCGTGAACAGCTGCGGCCAGGGAAAGATGGAGAAGAAGACGAGCACGCCGAGCACGACGCCGCTCGCGATGGCCACCGGGAGGTTGCGGCCGGTGCGCACCGGATCGCCCCCCGGCTTGTGCAGCACGAAACGCTGCCCGTCGGCCTGGTCGGAATCGGTCGGCGATTCCTCGTCGGGTCTGTGCTCCGGCGAGTGATCGCCACCTCCGGAGCCGCGGGAAGGTGTCGTCACTGTCTAGACCTCGAGGAGTTCCGATTCCTTGAGCTTGAGCAGTTCGTCGATGCTGCCGACGTACTTCTGCGCCAGCTCTTCCAGCTCGGCCTGCGCACGATGGGCCTCGTCCTCACCGACCTCGCCGGCCTTGACCGCCTTCTCGAAGCTGTCCTTGGCACGGCGGCGCACGTTGCGGATCGAGACACGGGCGTCCTCGGACTTGGTGCGCGCGAGCTTCACGTACTCCTTGCGGCGCTCCTCGGACAGCTCCGGGAAGACCACGCGGATGACCTGACCGTCGTCGGAGGGGTTCACCCCCAGGTCGCTGTTGCGGATCGCGTTGACGATGTTGGTCCGCGCGCTCACGTCGAACGGCGAGATGACCATCATGCGCGGTTCGGGAACCGAGAACGAGGCCAGCTGGTTGATCGGCGTGGTCGTACCGTAGTAGTCGACGGTGATCTTGTTGAAGGTCGCCGGGTTGGGACGGCCCGTGCGGATGGCCGCGAAGTCCTCTTTCGCGACCCCGACGGCCTTCTCCATCTTCTCTTCGGCCTCGAGGAGGGTTTCTTCGGTCATTGTGGCGCTCCCGGAACTACTTGGTGTTCGTGGCTATGTGGCCCGGCGGTCCGGCGTCAGGACCCGGACGGGCCGACGATGGTGCCGATCTTCTCACCGCGTACCGCACGCAGGATGTTGCCCTGGCTCATCAGGTCGAACACCACGATGGGCAGTCCGTTGTCCATGCACAGGCTGACCGCGGTCGCGTCCATGACCTTCAGTCCGCGGGTGAGGACCTCGTTGTAGTTGAGCTTGTCGAACTTGACCGCGTCGGGGTTGCGCTGCGGGTCGGAGTCGTAGACCCCGTCGACCTGGGTGCCCTTGAGCACTGCCTGGGCACCGATCTCCAGCGCACGCTGAGCGGCCGTGGTGTCGGTGGAGAAGAACGGCGCGCCCAGACCGGCACCGAAGATGACCACACGGCCCTTCTCCAGGTGTCGGGCGGCGCGGCGCGGGATGTAGGCCTCGGCGACCTGGCTCATGTGGATCGCGGTCTGCACGCGCGTGTCCACACCCAGGCGCTCCAGGAAGTCCTGCAGTGCCAGGCAGTTGATGACGGTGCCGAGCATGCCCATGTAGTCGGCCCGGCCGCGCTCCATACCGCCCTCGGTGAGCTCCGCGCCGCGGAACATGTTGCCGCCGCCGACGACCACCGAGACCTGCATACCCTCGGAGACCGCTTCGGCGATGGACTCGGCAACGTACTGCACGATCTCGGGGTCGATACCCAGACCGCCACCGCCCGCGAACGCCTCCCCGGAAAGCTTGAGCATGACCCGTTTCCAACCGGAGTCGTGCATGGCGGGTTCGGTGTTCGTCTCTTCCATCACGGCCTGAGGCCTCCCTGTTCGTCCCCGAGCGGCACGGGTCCCCCGAGTTCATCTGTCACGGCCGGCCCCGCCTGCGGCGCCGTAAACCGCCCTGATCCACCAAAGGTGCCGGGGAGATCTCTCCCCGGCACCCCCATCATCTCAATACCCCTAGGCCTGGCCGACCTTGAAGCGGGCGAAGCGCTTGACGTTCACGCCGGCCTCGTCGACGACGTTCTGCACCGTCTTCTTGTTCTCCTTGACGGAGGGCTGGCCCAGCAGGGTGATCTCCTTGAAGAAACCGTTGAGGCGGCCCTCGACGATCTTCGGGATGGCCTGCTCCGGCTTGCCTTCCTCACGGGTGGTCTGCTCGGCGATACCGCGCTCGCGCTCGACCACGTCAGCGGGGACCTCGTCCTTGCTGACGTACCGGGGAGCCATCGCGGCGATCTGCTGGGCGAGGTCCTTGCCGATCTGCTCGTCCGCCTTGTCCAGCTCGACCAGGACACCCATGGTCGGGGGCAGGTCCGGGTCGGACTTGTGCAGGTAGGTGGCGATGTAGGCGCCCTCGAACTTGGCGATGTTGCTGAGCTGCAGCTTCTCACCGATGACGGCGCTCTTGCCCTCGATGTAGGCCTGCAGGCTCTTGCCGGACTCGATCTCGGCGTCCATGACCGTGGCGAGGTCGTCGCTGTCCTGGGCGGAGACGAAGCCGGCGACCTCGTCGGCCAGAGCGATGAACTGCTCGTTCTTGGCGACGAAGTCGGTCTCGCAGTTGAGCTCGACCAGCGTGGCCTTGCTGTCGCTCTCCTGCTTGAGCACGACGGTGCCCTGGGCGGCAGTGCGCTCAGCACGCTTGCCGACGTCCTTGGCACCCTTGACGCGCAGGGCCTCGACGGCCTGGTCGAAGTCGCCGTCGGCCTCGGTCAGGGCCTTCTTGCAGGCCATCATGCCCGCACCGGTCATGTCGCGCAGCTTCTTGACGTCCGCGGCGCTGAAGTTCGCCATTGTCGGAGTTTCCCTCGGAAGTGAAAGTCTGTGGTGGACGGGGCGGTGCACCAGCCCCAGGGGGCCGCCCCGCCCGGTGGGGCGGGGCGGCGGCGAAAACGTTCGGCTGCTCGCCCGGACTAGGCCTCGGAGGCCTTCTCCGCGGCGTCGCCCTCCGGCGCCTGCTCAGGGGCGTCCACGGGGGAGTCGACGGCCTCGGGCTCGGCCGGAGCCTCGGCGGCGACCTCGTCGGCCGGAGCGACCGTCGGGGTCTCCTCCGGAGCGGCCTCGGCGGCTTCCTCCTTCGGAGCGGCCTCCTTGCCCTCCAGGAGCTCGCGCTCCCACTCGGCCAGCGGCTCCTCGTCGGCCTTCTGCTCGCTCGCGCCCTCGGCGGAGGCACCGGAGCGGACCATCAGACCGTCGGCGACGGAGTCGGCGACCACGCGGGTCAGCAGGCTGACGCTGCGGATGGCGTCGTCGTTGCCCGGGATCGGGTAGTCGACCTCGTCCGGGTCGCAGTTGGTGTCCAGGATGGCCACGACCGGGATGTTGAGCTTGCGAGCCTCGCTGATCGCGATGTGCTCCTTCTTGGTGTCCACGATCCACACGGCGCTGGGCACGCGGGCCATGTCGCGGATACCACCGAGGGTGCGCTCGAGCTTGTCCTTCTCACGGCGGAGGTTGAGCAGCTCCTTCTTGGTGAGCGTGGAGCCGGCGACGTCGTCGAAGTCGATCTCCTCCAGCTCCTTCAGGCGCTGCAGCCGCTTGTGGACGGTGGAGAAGTTCGTGAGCATGCCGCCCAGCCAACGCTGGTTGACGTAGGGCATGCCGACACGGCGGGCCTGCTCGTCGATGGCCTCCTGCGCCTGCTTCTTGGTTCCGACGAACAGGATGGTGCCGCCGTGGGCAACCGTCTGCTTGACGAACTCGTAGGCGCGGTCGATGTAGGACAGCGACTTCTGGAGGTCGATGATGTAGATGCCGTTGCGCTCGGTGAAGATGAAGCGCTTCATCTTCGGGTTCCAACGGCGGGTCTGGTGCCCGAAGTGGACGCCGCTCTCCAGGAGCTGGCGGATCGTCACGACTGTGGCCATGACCTGTCCTTCCTGCGGTGGCGGGGTACTGCCCCGCCTTCGGTTGTGCCTGACGCCCCGGCCGTGCCGCCACCCGCTCTCGCGGTGTGGACCGTAGGTCCGGCCCCTCCCCCGTGGGGAGGCTCGTGGACGTGCGTGATGTGGTTGGCCTCAAGGGCCACAGATGATTCTATCCTCCGTCGGGAACACCCAGGACCCATCCGTGGCCGTCCACAGATTCGGGCTCCCTCTGGTGGACCACCACCTTCCGACGGACCCTTGACGCATGGGCCCACTCACCCGCTGGCTACTGACCTTCTCGCTCCTGCTGTTCCCCTTTTTCCCGATCCGAACCGCCGCCGCGGAGCCCCCGTGGCAATGGCCCCTGGATCCCCGCCCCCACGTGCTGCGGGGCTTCGATCCGCCGGAACGGAGGTGGCACGCGGGCCATCTGGGCGCTGACCTGGCGGCTGAGGTGGGACAACCCGTGCTGGCGTCCGCGGACGGGGTGGTGCACTTCGCCGGGACGGTCGCCGGTGTGCCGGTCGTCTCAGTGGCACACGGCGACCTGCGCACCACCTACCTGCCGGTGCGCGCCTCGACGGCGCGGGGTGACCCGGTGCTCGCCGGCGACGAGCTGGGGACCCTGCCCGCGGAGCCGGCGCACTGCGCCTCCCGGCCGTGTCTGCACTTCGGGCTGTTGCGGGGAGCGGCGTACCTGGACCCGCTCGGTCCACTGGGGCACGGCCCGGTGCGGTTGCTGCCCCTGCCGGGATCCTGGCGGAGCGGGCCGGTGGAGAGGGAGGCAGAGGTCGAGCCTACGGACAGCGACCGCGGCGCCCACGTACGGACCTCCGGCACTCGGCCCGGGGGCACGGATGCCACACTCCACGGGCGGACCCTCCCGACGCGCGCGACGCGGGCGGGCAGGTGAGCAACCGGCCCCCTGGGGACAGGGAGCGGTGACCGCCACACACGGGTCCCGACCACATCCTCATCCAGCGACAACGGAACAGAGAAGCATGTCCGACAACAAGCACCCCGTCGACCGGTACTTCGACGAGCGACCGAACTTCGGCTACTGGGCCGGCACGGTGATCGGCGCCGTGCTCACCCTGGTGGGCTGCGCTGTCGTCTTCCAGCTACTGACGACCCCCACGGAACACATGCCCAATTCAGAAGCTTCCACTTATTGCTTGCCGGTCACCCAATGGAGGGAGGTTCCAGAGCATCACGATGTCAGCTACGACCGTGAAAACTCCCTCACCAGAGAACATTGCAGCCGGAAACGCGAGAACACCATCGCCACGGCAATCTTCGTTGCGGTCCCCACGAGCATGGTCGGTTCCCTCACCGGCGCCGCGATCCTCTTCCGCCGACGCCTCACACCCCACCAGCAGAGCTCAGACCAGAACGGCCAAGTAAGCGAATAAGCTACTCCAGCTCCGAACCAGAGCAGCCCCCTCCGCCTCGCCTCATTGCAAAGGCAGAGCATGTCCGCTTCCGGCCATGACCGGCTCCATACTGAGCCGTTTTCATCCTGAAGGTGCAGGTCACAGCCTCGTACCGGCTCCGCGAAACCACCCCTGACAGCAAGAAACCCCTGGTAAGCGGGTTAACGACCAAGAAAACCAGCCCGACCAGGGGTCCCGATGCTGTTCTACCGCGCCTGCCTGCCGTTGTCACGCCGCACCCTGAACCTGGCCGCCCGTACCATCGCCGCCCACCGCAAGGCCACCGGCACACGCTGGAGGCGCCTGGACCCCGCCCAGCAGGCCCTGCTCGTACTGGTCCATCTGCACAAGGGCGAGCCCTTCACCACCCTGGCCGCCGGCTTCGGGGTTTCCACGACCACCGCCTGGCGCTACGTCCGCGAGGCCGTGCGCCTACTCGCCGGCCTTGCCCCCTCGCTCGAGGCGGCGCTGCGCCGGGCTCGCCGTAAAGGCTGGACCTTGGTGATTGTGGACGGAACCCTTATCGCCTGCGACCGCGTGGCCGCCGACCGGCCGTTCTACTCGGGAAAGCACAAGCGCCACGGCATGAACATCCAGGTCGTGGCCGCTCCTGACGGCGAGCTGCTGTGGGTCTCGGGGTGTCTGCTTGGTTCGGTGCACGATGTCAGAGCGGCCCGGGTCTTCAATATCGCCGAGCGGATCGCGGCCGCGGGTCTGTTCGGCCTGGGCGACAAGGGCTATGTCGGCTTGTCGCCGGTGGTGATCTGTCCGTTCAAGGGGCGGGGCAAGCCGGAGTGGCAGAAGGAGGCCAACCGGGTCCACGCGCGGCTTCGCGGGCCCGGCGAGCGGGCAAACTCCCAGCTCAAGAGCTGGGACATTCTGAAGCAGCTGCGTTGTTGCCCCTACCGGGCCGGTGAGATCGCACGGGCGGTGCTGGTCCTACAGAGCCGCAAATCACGATGAAAAGGCCTCACTGTTTGACCTGCTGAAATTTCCACCCGCCCTTACCCCACAGGGAGCCCACCCCCAAACGATCCGTTATCATACGAAATACGCGATGCTCGCGCCACAATAACTCACCAGGAAGGCGAGTTTCACTTGTCAGGACATGAGGCGGGGGCCAATGTTGCCGATGCGTACGGAGCCGGCCAAGATGCTGAGTCCTACGCAGCAGGCTTCTCAGGCCTAGGACTGGATTTTGATGACGCCCTCCAAGGGGCCAAAACTGCCTGCCAAAATGACCCAGAGGTCACCGGCTGGTCCCAGTATGGAGATGACCAAGCTGAAGCCATCTCGAGCGTTGAGAGACACGGAATTTCGATTGGCGAAAACGTCCAAGGCAGCGCCTCCGAAATTTCACGCACGGACGAAGAGGCCTCCGAGATCATCGGAGAGAGCGAAGCCAACCTCCCTCGGGACTTGAACTTCTAAAACAATAAGGAAATCTCATGGAATTCAACCCCAAGACCTGCGAAGTCGACACTGGAAAGCTCGACAGTGTCGCAGAAGACCTCCTAGGCATGGTCTCCAGAATCAGCGGTAAAACTGGTGACATGGAGGCTCATTTCAATAATTCAGCAAAAGAGTTTTCTGACCTCATTGCAGAGGATATATACTCCGTTGCCGATGAGAATATTGGCGCATGGGGGGACGCCCTCACTGCATGCTTCCATGTTTTCGGTGTAGTCAAAAAATGGAGCCAAGAAGTAGGAAGATACCGTGACAACATTGATGCCCTACAAGAGGAATGGGATGAAGCTGTACAAAACAATTTTGGATTCATGGATCCCGATGACGTGGGAATCGCAAAAGCAATGCGAGTCAGGGCCGAGAGCCTCCAAACTCGCGCTGATAAATATTGGGAAACCCTCGAAGGGCAATCTGAAGACAACACGGATAGCCTCGAAGGTGGGCCGACCATCGGAAACCTTCGTGAACTGGTGGATGCTGGCATTCTAGGTTTTGCATTCTATAATGCAACCCGAAAGATTATGTATTACCCGAGCACCGCAGGGAACGGAGAGGACCACGCCGAGGACCTGCAACCGTATCTGGATGGCGAAAAAGAGCCCGATGCCGATTACTACCATCTCTTGGCTCAGCTGGCGGCAATCAATGGAATGGCATTGGATGGCCAGCGGAACGGAGATAAACTCCGCCCTGACCAAATCGAATACCTAGAGCAATTTTACGGCACACTCGACGAGAACGGAAGTGTTGTTGATCTTCCTTCGACCCTTGATGGGAACGAAAACTTCGAAGGTGACGATCTTTCCGAACTTCAGGAAGCTCTTGGCGGCGGCCTTCTAGCCCTATCCGACGGAGGCCTCGGAGGGGGATACGAGTATCTTCCGGAAGACGTTCAGAACGTCGCCGAAGGACCGAATGGCTGGAACGGAGGCGGCGCTAGGCCTGGTGACACAGGAAACGATCAAGAGGAGCGTAGTCATGAGTCTTGGGTTGACGCTGCAAGCAGCCTTGGTGATCTTCTTCAGGCTGCTCCCTCACTCGAAGGGCACCCCATGCAAGGAGGAGAGGCTTTCTCCGCACATATGACGGTTAGTATCTCCGAAGCTATGGATATCGATTACCCTGACGAAAACTTCACTCCCACAGAAGAACTCCAACCGCTACTTGATATCAGTACTCGCAATCCAGAAGGTAGCGCTGTGCTACTCACCGGCGAGACCACCAACGGGAATGAATACTCTCACCCCGGATACGGAAATGTCGACCTAGGCGATGTATTGGGGAACCTCTACCAGCAGGACTGGGAGGATGACGGGGCAACAGTTTCCCAGATCACCGGATGGATTCCCGAATATGCCAACAGTGAGGACCCTGACATGGTCCATCTCGCTGGCAACTCGAGCGCAGGCCTCATCGAAGCAATTGCTGCCGATAATGAACTTTACCTTGATCTCATTGGCATTGAGTTCGAAGAAGGTTCTGACAACGACAATCCCGCTCACAATATTGACCAAACCAAGACTTCATTTACTGAGAATAACCCAGCACTGGCAGAGAATTTCTTCGAAATCTTCCACACATACATTGATGACTTCGGCGGAGAAGTAGACCCAGGAACTCATAACTACAACACCGAGGAAGAGCACCTCAATCTCGACCCTGAATCTCGGGCTCGTTTCATGCAGTACATTGCGGGCGACCACGATTCAGCAGTCAATATGGCTGCTGCTGTCGATGCTCAGAAGCTCGACAATCTCAGCTTGGGTGGTTCTGATCCTAACTCACCAGAAGTTTCGGGGTCTCACAACGGTACCCTACAGGGCCTTCTAGACACAGCTTTTCAGAACGAGGCCATGAACCGCACGGCCAACGCTGATGAAGCAGAAATTGAAAACACCGAGAGGCGAAAAGAAGCCGCCACCATGGTGAGTGATATGGCGCTTGCAGCAGCGAAGGCTCCTGCGGGCGCCAACCCAGTCACTTCTCTCGGGGCTGACATGCTGGAAATGATCATCAAGGAAGACATTCAGAACGAGATCGATGATGACATTAAGGAAGATCTCGGTGATTTCGCGGAAGCCAGAGGTAGCACCAACACTTCCGAAGGCGAAGCCAGAAGGGATGCATCCCTTTTCATTATCAAACAGCTCACTGAAGGAGAAGACTCCGACCTCAGCATTAGTGGCATCAGTGAAAACGAGGAACAATCCAATGCCCTTGTCGGGGAGGGTGATGACGAGCGGGTGGCGAGCGGAATTCACGAAGTCTACTCAAGAGACAGGAGCGACCTCGACGCAGGGATACGAGGAATACTCGAGGACCAACGAATTCCTTCCGGGCCGGATGAGGAGATGGCAGCGGATGAGTTCCTGAGATACTATGACCGGAACCATGGTGAGCAGTACGATGATATCGTCGATAATTTGAGAGTTGATAAGCCTGAGGACATCGCCGAGCTGGCAGGCCGAAGTGTGTGACCTCGTATATGAGGTCAAGACAGATATTTTTGCTTTGCATCTCCTGAATCATCGCTTCGCGCGGCAGACCCGAAGTAGCAGCGAAGAGGATCAGGCCCGGGGATGAGCCTGTTGGTAGGTCGCACGCAGGCGGTCCACCGACACGTGCGTGTACACCTGCGTACTGCGGGGACTGGCGTGTCCCAGGAACTCCTGCACCGTCCGCAGATCCGCTCCCCCGTTGAGCAGGTGCGTGGCCGCGCTGTGCCGCAGGTCGTGCGGGGCACCGTCCACGCCGGCCGCCCGCAGGTGGGCGTGCACGTCCTCGCGTGCCTGGCGCACTCCCAGCCGTCCGCCGCGCACACCGAGGAAGAGGGCGCTCCCGGAAGCGCGGGTGAGCAGGTCCGTGCGCGCCCCCGTCAACCAGTCCTCGAGGGCATCGAGGGCAGGTGCGCCGACCGGCACGCTGCGTTCCTTGTCCCCCTTGCCGATGACCCGCACGGTCTCACGGGCACGGTCGAGGTCGGCCACGTCCAGCGCACACAGCTCCGCGACCCGGATCCCGGTGGCGTAGAGGAGCTCCACGACCGCGCGGCGGCGTACCGGGACGGGCCCCTCCTCGGTCTCTTCGGTGTGGGAGAGGGCGTCGGCGGCCTGGCGCTCGTCGAGCACCGTCGGTAGCGCGCGCTGTTGGGCAGGTATCGACAGCCGGGGCCCGGGGTCCGAGGGCAGGGTCCCTTCGCGGTACAGGAACCGGGTGAAGGCGCGCACGGCAGCGACCCGGCGGGCCAGCGTCGAGCGGCTCGCGCCCGACTCCCGCGCGCGGGAGAGCCAGGCCCGGACGAGGGGGACGTCGAGCTCGTCCGGTTCCTGGCCGGTCTCCTCCAGGTGGGCGAGCAACGCGCGCAGGTCGGCCAGGTAGCCGCGGATGGTGTGCGGGGACCGCCCCAGCTCGTGCGTGAGGTGGGTGCGGAACCGGTCGAGTACGGTCACCGCTCCCCCACGCTCGCGATGCCCTCGACCTCCACCAGGTAACGGGGGTCGACGAGCCCGCTGACCTCCACCAGGGTCCCGGCGGGCCGGTGGCCCTCCGGCAGGCACCCCAGCAGCGCCGAGCGGAACTCGTCGAGGTCGGTCACGTGGCGCAGGTAGTAGGTGAGTTTGACCAGGTCGTCGAGGGTCGCCCCGTGCTCGGCGAGAAGTCGTTCCATGTTGGCGAAGATCTGCCGGGTCTGGCCCGCGACGTCGCCGGGCACCTCGCCGTCGGGCGACATGGGGAGTTGACCGGAGAGGAAGAGCAGCGGCCCAGGGGCCACCAAGGCGTCACTGTACGGTTTGGCCATGGCCGCAACGTACCCGCGCACGGGGCGGCTCTACCCCGCTCGACGGCCACGGCCGCAGGCCCGGCCGAGCCCCAGAGCACGTGTCTTGGTGCCCGGCCCTCCGTGCGGCCGGGCAGGCCCGTCTTGCGGGGCCTGCCCGAGACCGGCTCTCATGTGCGCGTGGGACGCCAGCCGGCGGTGCAGCGTTCCACGAGCCCCGCGGCGGCGAGCACGCCGAGCGCCCGCATGGTGCCCTCCAGGTCCCCACCGCACTCGAGGGCGATGGAGGCGGTGCCGGCGCCGGTGCGGGGCACGGCAGCCAGTACACGTTCGGTCTCCGGGGACAGAACGGTCTCCACCCGCACCGGGCCGGAGGGCTCGGGTCCGGCGTCGCCTCCGAGGTACTCGAGCACGTCCGCCGCGCCGGTCACACAGAGCGCCCCGTGGTCCCGCACGAGCTGGTGGCACCCCACGGACAGGGCCGAGGTGACCGGGCCGGGGACCGCCATGACGGCGCGGCCCATGGAGGTGGCGTGTGTGGCGGTGTTGAGGGCTCCGCTGCGCCGGCCGGCCTCGATGACGACGGTGCCGGGGGTGAGGGCGGCGATGAGCCGGTTCCGGACGAGGAAGTCCCGCGCGCGGGGTGTGGCCCCGAGGGGGCGTTCACTCACCAGTACCCCGCGCCGGGACACGTCGGCGAAGAGCGCGGCGTGCCCGCGCGGGTAGTCCACGTCGAGCCCGCAGGCGAGCACGACCACGGTGGCGCCGACCGCGTGTGCCGCGCGGTGGGCGGCCCCGTCGATGCCGTAGGCGCCGCCGGACACGGTGATGACGGAGTGCTCGCCCAGGGAGTAGGCCATTTCGGAGGCGACGTGTTCGCCGTAGGAGGTCGCGGCCCTGGCCCCTACGAGCGCCACGGAGCGCAGGCACAGGTTGCGCAGGTCACCGCCGCCACGCACCCACAACCCGTAGGGCCCGGGGTCGAGCCCGTCCAGACGTCCGGGCCACTCGGGGTCGCCGGGGGCCACGAAGCGCACACCCATCTCCGCGGAGTCCCCGAGCAGGCCGTCGGGGTCGACCCGTTCGGCCCGGGTACGCCACCGCTTCCACGTGCGTTCCATCGCCGGACGGGCCTCGGGGTCGGCTTCGATGTCCACGGTGTCGGTGATCGGTGGGTCCTGTCCCCTGGCCAGCGCCGCCCACACGGGCGCGGCCCCGTGTTCGGCGAGCAGGTCCGCCAGCCACGTGTTGCCCGGCCCGGCCACCGCCGTCAGGCACGCCCGCGCCCGGACCTCGTCGTCCCTCTCACTCATCCCTGACACCTCCCGGTTCAACAAGCCCGTCCGGACCAGAGCGCGAACGCGTACGCGGTCTCCTCCTCGCCGGGGCGGTCCCGTTCGGCGAGATCGGCCAGGGTCCATGCCACACGCAGGGCACGGTCGACACCCCGCGCGCTGATCTGTCCCAGGTCCAGGGCCCGGCCCAGTACCCGCAGAGCCTCGGGACGTACGGGGAACTCGCGGCGCAGGCGTGTACCGGGCACGGCGGCGTTGGTGCGCCACGGGGTCCCGGCCAGCCGTTCAGCGGCCCGGGCGCGGGCGGCACGCACCCGGTCGGCGACCACCTCGGAGGGTTCGGCGAAGGACCGGTCGGCGAGCAGCTCGGCACGGGCCACGGGTTGCAGCTCCACCTTGAGGTCGATGCGGTCCAGCAGCGGCCCGGAGATCCGGGAGAAGTACCGGCGGCGTTCACCGGCGGGGCAGGTGCACAGCGCCCCGGGTTTTGCGCACGGGCAGGGGTTGGCTGCCATCACGAACTGGAACCGGGCGGGGAAGGTCACCGTGGAGGCCGCACGCGCGAGCACGACCTCCCCGCGTTCGAGGGGTTCGCGCAGGGAGTCCAGTACCCCGCGTCCGAACTGCGGCGCCTCGTCGACGAAGAGCACCCCGCGGTGGGCCTTGGACACCCAGCCGGGTGCGGCGTGGCCGCTGCCTCCGCCGATGATCGAGGCGCGGGTCGCGGTGTGGTGGGGCGCGGCGAACGGTGGAAGGGTGATCAGGGGCGCGTCGGGGGGCAGCGTGCCCGCCACGGAGTGGATCGCGGTGGCCTCCAGCGACTCGACCGGCCCCAGGCGCGGCAGCACGGTGGGCAGGCGCTCGGCGAGCAGGCTCTTCCCGGTTCCGGGAGAGCCGAGCATCATGAGATTGTGCCCTCCGGCGGCGGCGATCTCCACGGCGCGGCGGGCGACGGGCTGGCCGAGCACGTCGGCGAGGTCGGGCCCGTGCTCGCTCGGTCCGGGCCCGGTGATCTCCGGGGCCGGGCAGGAGGGTTCTCCCCCGCGCATCCAGTGGCACAGGTCGGCGAGGTCGGTGACGCCCACGACGTCCACGTCGGGTACCAGGCCGGCTTCGGCGAGGTTGCCGGGGGCGACCACGAAACGTTCGAATCCCTGTTCGGCCGCTGCCACGACGGCGGGCAGGACCCCGCGTACGGGCCGGACCCGGCCGTCGAGGCCGAGTTCGCCGATGAGTACGGTGTCGGTGAGGCGGTCGAGGGGCACGTCGCCCATGGCAGCCAGGAGCGCCCCGGCGATGGCCAGGTCGAACAGGCTCCCGGACTTGGGCAGGCTCGCCGGGGACAGGCTGACCACGACGGAGCCGGTGGGCCAGCGCTCCCCGCAGTTGACGAGGGCGGCCCGGATCCGGTCGCGGGCCTCGCGCAGAGCGGCGTCGGGCAGGCCCACGAGGGTCACGGAGTTCTCTCCTCCGCCGCCGAGGTCGACCTCGACCTCCACGACATGTCCGCGGACCCCGACCAGGGCCAGGCAGTGGGTGCGGGCGAAGCTCATCGGGCCGTCCCCCGTTCGTGGGAGAGGAAGACCCGGCCGCCCAGGAGCAGTACCGACACGGTGTCGACGCGGGTCCGGGCGGCGGGGACGCCGTACCGGTGCGCCCAGTAGCGTGCCAGGCGGTGCAGGCGGCGGCGTTTACCTTCGGTGACGGCGAGCGAGGGGTGTCCGCGCACCAGTGAGGTACGGGTCTTGACCTCGGCCGCGACCAACATCGGTCCGTCGCGGGCGAGCAGGTCGACCTCGCCCTCACTGTTCCACCGGTTGCGTGCGAGCACCTGCATGCCTTCACGGCTCAGGTGCCGTGCGGCCAGCTCCTCGCCCCGTCCGCCCACGTCGCGTCGGTACTTCGCCCTCGGATCCATCGGTGACCACCTCCGATCACCACGGTGAGTGATCGGAGGTGGTCCCGCCAGAGCCTCTTTTTTTCTGTGGACGGCGATGGTGGCCCGCGTTCGCCGTCCCGTGTGTCAGGACCGTTGAGAGGCCGGTCCCGCGGGTTCCGAAATCAGGCCTCGGGGCCGGACGACCCGGCGGGGTCGGTGGGCGGCAGCTCCAGATCGGACTTGGTGATCTCCTCGACGTTGACGTCCTTGAACGTCACCACGCGCACGTTGCGGACGAACCTGGCGGGCCGGTACATGTCCCAGACCCAGGCGTCCTCCATCGCGACCTCGAAGTACATCTCCCCGTTCTCGGTCGAACGCGGCTGGAGGTCCACGTGGTTGGTGAGGTAGAACCGGCGTTCCGTCTCCACGACATAGCTGAACAGCCCGACGACGTCCCGGTACTCGCGATAGAGCTGGAGCTCCATCTCGGCCTCGTACTTCTCCAAGTCCTCAGAACTCATGTGCGCGCTCGCTTTCGTCAGCACTCTCCGGTCTTGGTGCGCTCGGTTCCTCCGAGGTCCATCATGCGTCACGGGTCGGACCCGCGTCCCCCGGAGCGCGGATTTCCTTCGCCGGATCGGTCACCGTACCCGAGAATCCCCGGGGTGGGGAGCTCTGAGACCAGCCTCACCGCGGCCCTCGCCCTCTCCCCCGGACCGGCCTGCGGCGGTCACTTCTCGGCGGCCTCGATCTCGTCGAAGGCGGGCGGGACACCGAGCCCGCCCATCTGATCGAAGGGCCAGATGATGACGAACGCGCGGCCGACGACATGGTCGACGGACACGGCGCCGCCCCCGGGGTTGTTCTGGTTCATGCGGGAGTCGTAGGAGATCGAGCGGTGGTCACCCATGAGCCAGAGCTGGTCGTCGCCCAGTTCGATGGGGCCGAACTCGGTGTGGCTCTCGGTACTTCCCGGGTAGAGGTACTCGTCCTCGTCGAGGGGGACGCCGTTGACGAGGAGGCGGTTCTGTTCGTCGCAGCACTCGACGGTGTCGCCGGGCAGGCCGATGACCCGCTTGATGTACTCCTTGCCGGTGGGGGCAGCGCCGAGCTGCTGCTGCACCCACTGGAAGCCCCGTGCCACGGGGTTGGCGGGTTCGGGGACGTTCACGGAGTTGGGGTCGTCCCAGGAACCTTCACCGTCGAAGACCACGACCTCTCCGCGTTCGATGTCGCGGAGCTGGTAGACGACCTTGTTGACCAGCACCCGGTCACCGACGAGGAGGGTGTTCTCCATGGAGGTGGAGGGGATGTAGAACGCCTGCATCACAAAAGTGCGGATGACGAACGCCAGGACCAGAGCGATCGCGATGAGGATCGGCAGTTCCTTCCAGAAGGAACCCGAACCCTTTTTCTTCGTTCCGCTGTCGGACTTGCTCACCGTCTCCTCCGCCCTCTCCTCCGGCTCCGCAGGGCCGGTGTCACCACCCCCGGAGACACCTCTGGCTCCCGTGTGCCCGTCGGGTACGCGGGAGCCAGGGTCGGAGCCGTGCTCCTCCGGGCCTGGTCGGTCCGGGTTCTCATCGGGGAGCCCGTCCGAGCCGAGGTCCCTGTCGTCGTTGGTCATCAGTGCGAAAGCCTATCCGTTCTTCGACGGCAGTGGTGGCCTTCGTCACCGATGGGTCCGAACGGAGGCTACGACTTCTTGGGCTCGCGGCGCTCGCGGATACGAGCGGCCTTGCCGCGCAGGTGACGCAGGTAGTACAGCTTGGCACGACGCACGCGACCGCGGGCGACGACCTCGTACTTCTCGACCGCCGGGGTGTGGATCGGGAAGACCCGCTCCACACCGACGCCGTAGCTGACCTTGCGGATGGTGAAGGTCTCACGGTTGGCCGAACCCTGGCGGGCGATGACGACGCCCTTGAAGACCTGGGCACGGGTGCGGGTGCCCTCCGTCACGCGGACGTGGACGGCGAGCGTGTCACCGGGACGGAAGTCCGGGACGTCGGTGCGCAGCTGGGCCTTCTCCAGCTCCTGAATGGCGGTGTGCATCTGAAATCCTCATTGATAGCGCGCCGCGTCCTGTCCCCGCGGTCAGCGGGAAGGGGAGCGCGGGCGAGGCCCTGACACATGGGTCTGAACTGTCGGAACCCCGGGTGGCCGACACAGAGGCCGACGTCGGACCGCCGGCATGCGGATGCCACTGGCCACCAGGGGGGATCCCATCTAGTTTGCCACATGTTCTCCGCCGCCCGGAACGGGCCGTTCTGCGAGGACCTCCCGGTCACGGGCGTCGAAAGTCTCCTCGGACGCGGAGTCCAGCAGCTCGGGACGGTTGCGCACGGTCTTGCGCAGGGCCTCGTCCCGGCGCCAGCGGTCGACGGCGGCGTGGTTGCCCGACAGCAGCACCGGCGGGACCTCGTGACCGCGCCATTCGGCGGGTTTGGTGTAGACGGGACCCTCCACGAGGTGTTCCATGCCCCCGGAGGCGAAGGAGTCCTGCACGTGGGACTCGCGGTTGCCGAGCACCCCGGGCAACAGGCGTGTGATGGCCTCCACCATGACCAGGGTGGCCGACTCTCCTCCGTTGAGGACGTAGTCGCCGATGCTGATCTCCTCGACGGGCATGTGACGGGCGGCTTCCTCTGCCACACGCGAGTCGATGCCCTCGTAGCGCCCGCACCCGAAGACCAGGTGTTCCTGGCCGGCGAGCCGCTCGGCGTCGGCCTGACGGAAGGGGCGGCCACTGGGGCTGGGCACGATCAGGCGTGCGGGGCGTTCACCCACGACCTCGTCGAGGGCCTCGCCCCAGGGGCCGGGTTTCATGACCATGCCCGGACCGCCGCCGTAGGGGGTGTCGTCGACGGTGTTGTGCCGGTCGTGGGTCCAGGCGCGCAGGTCGTGCACCTGCATCTCGAGCAAGCCGGCGGCGCGGGCCTTGCCGATCAGGGACAGCTCGAGGGGCGCGAAGTAGTCGGGGAAGATGCTGATGATGTCGATGCGCACGGCGTACTCGTTCGCTCCGGTGGGATGGGCTCGGCGGGGCCGGCCGGCGGTCAGCGGTGCCGGTCACTCGGTCCGGTCGAGGTCGAGCAGCCCGGGCGGGGGGTCGATGACCAGGCGGCCGGCCTCCACATCGACCTCGGGCACGAGCGCCCCCACGAACGGGACGAGGGCCTCCTCACCGTCGGGGCGTTCCACGACCAGCACGTCCTGGGCGTGGTGGAGCACGTCGGCGACCTCACCGACCTGCTCGCCGCCGGTGGTGTGCACGGCCAGGCCGATGAGTTCGTGGTCGTGGAACTCGTCGGGGTCGCTCGGGGAAGCGACGTCGGCGGAGTCGACCAGCAGGACGGTGCCGCGCAGCGCCTCGGCGGCGTCGCGGTCGCCTACGCCCTGGAAACGCACGAGCATGCGCCCGCTGTGGTTGCGGGTGGAGGTGATGGTGAGCGGCCCGGTGGCTGCAGGGTCGGTGAGCAGCACCGAACCGTCGGCGAACCGTGCGCCGGGGTCGTCGGTGCGCACCTCCACGGTGACCTCACCGCGGATACCGTGGGCACGGCCGATCCGGCCGACGACGAGACGCATGTGGTTCTTTCCTTCCGTGGGCCCGTCCCCCGTACGGGGTCCGGGATGACAGCGCCCGGGGTCCGTCTCAGCGGGGTCCCCGGGCATGACTGCGGGGCGCCGACCTTCCCGGTCGACGCCCCGTGAGGCGGCTCAGCGCACCTCGTGCAGGTCCAGTAGGTCAACGCGTACATGGCGGCCGCCCGCGAGCGAACCGATCACGGTACGCAGCGCCCTGGCGGTCCGGCCGTTGCGGCCGATGACCTTGCCCAGGTCGTCCGGGTGGACCCGGACCTCGAGAACCTTGCCCTTGCGGAGCCTCTTGGTTCTCACCTGGACGTCGTCGGAGTTCGCAACGATCCCCTTCACGAGGTGCTCAAGCGCCTCTTCCAGCACGTCAGGCCTCGCCCTCGGACTTCTTGGCCTCGGCCTCCTCGGCGGGCTCGGCGGCCGCCGCCTTGTCAGCCTTCTTCTCGGTCTTCTTGGCCTTGGTCGACTTCTCCTGGCCGGGGAGCACGAGCTCCTTCAGCGCGGCCTGGAACTCGGCCTCCTTGGCCTCCGGGTCGGCCTTCTCCGGCACCTGGAGCGGCGCCGGGGCGGCCAGGCCCTTGAACTTCTGCCAGTCACCCGTCTTGCGAAGGAGGGCCTTCACCGGCTCGGTGGGCTGAGCGCCCACGGACAGCCAGTACTGAGCACGCTCCGAGTTGATCTCGATGAAGCTCGGGTGCTCCTTCGGGTGGTACGTGCCGATCTCCTCGATCGCCCTGCCGTCACGCTTGTTGCGGGCGGAGGCGACGATGACACGGTACTGGGGCGTACGGATCTTACCCATACGCTTGAGCTTCAGTTTGACAGCCACTGGAGTGGTCTTCTCCCGGATACGGTGTTGAGCGCCCGACCGAGGGCCGCGTGGGGCACGGCATCCGACCGGACATGACGTGGGTGGCGAACAAGATTAGAGGGTCGGCCCGTCCACCGTTAGTCGACTCCTCATTGTGCCAGACGTCGACGACTTCCTTCGCCAGGTCGGCGGCGCGTCCGCGTCACACCGTCGGAATCGGCGACGGGCCGGCCGGAGGTCCGACCGGCCCGTGTCCGCTACTTGTTCTTCGGGAGCTTGAAGTTCGAGAGGTCCGGCATGTTCGAACCTCCCAGCCCCGGGGGCAGCTGCCCGGAACCGCCGCCGCCCAGGCCCGGGGGCAGATCAGGCATCTGCTGACCGCCGCCCTCCTCCTGGCGTCGCTTGCGCTCGGCCTCGCGGTCCGCCTCCTGCTGACGGGCCTTCATGGGGTTACCGCTGCGCTGCTTGCCCTTCTTGTCCTTCTTCTTCTGCTTCTTCTTGGCGGCGCCGCCACCGCCACCGCCACCAGCACCGCCGCCACCGGGCATGCCCGGCATGCCGGGCATGCCGCCGCCCTTCTTCATCTTGCGCATCATCTTCTGCGCCTCGAAGAAGCGGGTGACCAGACCGTTGACGTCGCTGACCTCGCTACCGGAACCCTTCGCGATCCGAAGACGGCGCGAACCGTTGATGATCTTGGGGTTGGCGCGCTCGGCCGGGGTCATCGACTGGATGACCGCCTGGATGCGGTCGATGTCCTTGTCGTCGATGCCCTCGATCTGCTCGCGCATCTGCCCCATGCCGGGCATCATCCCGAGCAGGTTGCCGATGGGGCCGAGCTTGCGGACCATCGACATCTGCTGGAGGAAGTCGTCCAACGTGAAGTCGTCGTCCGAGGCCATGGACGAGGCCATCTTCTCGACCTCGGACTCGTCGAACGTGCGCTGCGCCTGCTCGATGAGCGTGAGCACGTCACCCATGTCCAGGATGCGCGAGGCCATCCGGTCAGGGTGGAAGAGATCGAAGTCGTCCAGCTTCTCGCCGGTGGAGGCGAACATGATGGGACGACCGGTGATGTGCCGGATCGACAGTGCCGCACCGCCGCGGGCGTCGCCGTCGAGCTTGGTGAGCGCCACCGCGTCGTAACCGACACCGTCGAGGAAGGCCTGCGCGGTGTTGACCGCGTCCTGACCGATCATCGCGTCGACGACGAAGAGGATCTCGTCGGGCGAGNAGGCGACGCGGAGACGGCCGGCGGTGTCGATGACGACCACATTGTGGTTGTTGTGGCGGGCGTGCTCGATGGAGGCCCGTGCGACCTCGACGGGGTCACCCACACCGTTACCGGGTTCGGGGGCGAACACGGGCGTGCTCGCGCGCTCACCGACCACCTGCAACTGGGTGACGGCGTTGGGGCGCTGGAGGTCGGCGGCGACCAGGAGCGGGGTGTTGCGCTCGGCGGACAGCCAGCGCGCGAGCTTGCCCGCCAGGGTGGTCTTACCGGCGCCCTGAAGACCCGCGAGCATGATCACCGTCGGCGGGTTCTTGGCGAACCGGATCTGCCGGGTCTCGCCACCGAGGATCTCGACCAGTTCCTCGTTGACGATCTTGATGACCTGCTGGGCAGGGTTGAGCGCCTTGGAAACCTCTTCGCCGCGGGCCCGCTCCTTGATCCGCGCGATGAATTCGCGGACCACCGGTAGAGCGACGTCCGCCTCGAGCAGCGCGAGACGGATCTCGCGCGAAGTCGCGTTGATGTCCTCCTCGGACAGCCGCCCCTTGCCGCGCAGCGAGGAGAAGACCGATGTCAGCCGGTCGGAAAGCGTCTCGAACACGAGTTTGGCCAGTCCTTCGTCTCGGAATTGATCTCCCAGCCTACCCGCCCGGAGCCACCCTCCAGAATACCGAGACGGCGGACGGTGCGGCCTCTTCACATGTCGGCGGCCCCGTGTACCGGTCACGGGGCCGCCGGCGCGGTCTCACACGGGCGCGCTCCTGGGGCGGAGATCAGTCCTCCTGGTCGCCGTCCCCGTCGTCGGCGCCCTCGGTCTCCTCGGCTCCGCCGTCGAGGGTGGCCTCGCGCTGCTCCTCCAGAGCGGCGAGCATCTCCTCCTGCTGGCCGCCGGTCAGGCCGCGGGTGACCAGCTGGGCCTCACCGCCGATCTCGTAGGACTGCTCGGTCTGGCTGACGATGTTGTAGTCGGCCTCGCAGGACAGCTCGAGGCTCTCACCCGCCTCGAGAGTTCCGCTGTCGTCGCACTCCTGGTCACCGATGTCGTCGTTGGTGAAGGTCACGTCCATGCGGACGGACACGTTCCCGACACCGTCGCCACCCGCGTCGTGGACGGTTCCGGTCCAGGTGCACAGCGGACCGGCCTCGCAGTCCATCTCGGGTGAACCGGACCAGCCGATCTCCACCCGGGCGTCACGGGAGCCGGTGAGCTCGTCCTCGGCAGTAGTGACCAGGCCCTCGTAGAGCTCGTTGACGGCGGCCTCGTCGGCCTCGGCCAGGTCCAGGCGCACCTGCGGTCCGGCGTCGGCGTCCTCGGGGGCCAGCTCCTCGATCTCCACGCGCTTGATCTGCTCGGTCTCGGCATCGATCCAGAGCTGGTTGCGCTCCCCGGCCAGGTCGATCTTGTGGGTGAGCTCGCCGTCGAGGTTCTCCTCCTCGGCCTCCTCGCCCTCCACACCGATGTCCTCGATGATCTGGGCCAGGGCCGGCGGGGCGAGGGAGGAGGCGGGGTTGACCCCCACCTGGGTGACGTTGGAGCGCACCCAGTTGTCCTCGAAGTCGTCGAAGTCCGGGCCGAAGACACCCTTGTCGAGCCAGAAACTCTCGGCGGCCTTGACGTAGAGCTTCTCGTCGGCCTGGGCGACCTCGGCCTCGGCCTCGTTGAGCCGCAGGGTCCCGTTGGCCGCACCGCCGTCGGCGACGGTGAGCGAGGCGTCCTGCACGTCGGCCCCGACGCTCTCCGCGATCTGGCCGTCGACGACCAGCGCCGGGTACTCGGCCAGGTCGGCCAACGCGCTCTCCAGGAGCGGTTCCGCGGGGACCGGCTCGGTCTCCTCGGCGGCGGACCCGTCCTCCTCGTCACCGCCCGGGGCCAGGTGGCTCAGGTCGATCGAACACCCGGCCAGGCCGAGCGCGGCGACAGCGCTCGTCGCCGCGAGCAGCCACCGCCCGCTTCTGCGACCCCTGCTGTGACTAACCGGCGCCATGTTGCCTCCTGTCCCCGCTTTCGTGGGGCACTGTACGAATGAGCGTGAGTGGTGGGGTGGGCGGCGAGGCAGCGGTGTGCCCGCCCGTCCATGACGTCTGATGCCGACGCGGGCCCCGCGGTTGCAGCTTCCGGCGCCTCGTCCCCGGGCGCGTGCATGAGCCGGGACGGTCCGCCGCCGAAGCCGTGTGTGGGACCCTCCGGGCGGCCGACCCTACGCCTCACCGATCAGAAAGCGTACCGAACGAACGGTACCGGGATCCCCGCCGACCGGATCCGGCCACCCCCGGCGGCGACGGCGGCGGTGCCCGCGAACACCGGAGGGCCGGTGGGAGCTCCCGCTCCCACCGGCCCTGGTTCGTCCCACCGCTTGTCATGGTCCGGGTCCGGACACCTCTCCGTCGAGGCTCAGGCCCCGGACCGCGGCGGGACCGTCTCCCCGCCCGGAGGCGCAGACGAGGAGACCGCTTCTTCGCCGAGCCCGGCCGGCTCGCCCAAGGTGTAGGCCGACTCGGCGTGCAGCTCGTGGTCGAGGCCGTTGGTCTCGACCTCCTCGGCGATACGGAAGCCGATGCCGAGGTCGACGACCTTGGCGATGATCCAGGTGACCACGAAGCTGTAGGCGATCACGCCGAGGACCGAGACGGCCTGGGCGAGGAGCAGACCGATGCCGCCGCCGTGGAGCAGCCCGGCCGTCCCCTCGCCCGGAACGGCGGAACTGGCCAGGAAGCCCAGGGCGAGGCAGCCGACGATGCCGCCGACCAGGTGGATGCCGACGACGTCGAGGGCGTCGTCGTACTTGAATTTGAACTTCCAGCTGATCGCGTAGGCGCAGACCGCGCCGGAGAGCGCGCCGACAACGATCGAGCCGACGGGGGTGACGTCGGCGGCGGCGGGGGTGATGGCGACCAGGCCGGCGATGGCTCCGGAGGCGAACCCGAGCGCGCTGACCTTGCCGTTGCGCAGACGCTCGACCAGCATCCACGAAGCCGTGGCGGCGGCGGTGGCGGCCTGGGTGTTGACCAGGGCCAGGGCGGCCTCCTCGTTGGCGCCGTAGGCCGAGCCGCCGTTGAAGCCGAACCAGCCGAACCACAGGAGGGCAGCGCCCAGGAGCACGAACGGGAGGTTGTGCGGGCGCATCGCTCCCGAGCCGAAGCCCTTGCGGCGGCCGAGCACGATGACCAGGGCCAGGGCCGCGGCGCCGCCGTTGATGTGGACCGCTGTGCCGCCTGCGAAGTCGATGACCTCGGGCAGGCCGGTGAACTCGTGCAGGCGGGCGATCCAGCCCTCGCCCCAGACCCAGTGGGCCACGGGGAAGTAGACCAGAAGCGCCCAGACGGGGGCGAAGAGCAGCCAGGCACCGAACTTGGCGCGGTCGGCGATCGCGCCGCTGATGAGCGCGACGGTGATCACCGCGAACATCATCTGGAAGCCGGCGTCGACCAGGAGCGGGTAACCCCCCTCCTCGTCGACCTCGGTGATGATGCTGCTCAACCCGATCTGGTCGAATCCGCCGATGAAGAGTCCGAGTGGCCCGTGACCGGGGGCGTACGTGAGTGAGTGGCCCACGACGACCCAGAGCACACTGACCACGGCGATGGATCCGAAGCTCATCAGCATCATGTTCAGCACACTCTTGGCTCGGGACATACCGCCGTAGAAGAACGCCAGGCCCGGTGTCATGAGCATCACCAGCGCGGCGCTCATCAGCAACCACGCGGTGTTACCGGTGTCGATCATGTCTTCGCCTCCAGGGACGGACCGTCGGGAGCATCGATGAGCGACGGTCGGCAGGCGCGCCATCGGGCCCGACGCCATCACCACGGAAGCCACGGTCCACCCGGGGTGTTTCCCGGCTGCATTCGGTGTGTTGCCCCGGCGTAAATGAACGGGCCCGGTCATTAACTCGCCGTGAACACGGGTGCGCTCGTGAACGGCTGCCGCTGTGAACCCGCCCGCACGAAAGGAGGCCGCCGTCGCGTGGACGGCGGCCTCCTGCCGCGCTCGTCGTTCCTGCGGCCCGGACCGCATCCGGCCGGTGCCCGTCTCCGCTCCGGGGCCGGTCCCCGGAGGGCCCTACTCCTGGGTGAGGAGGGCGTCGACGAAGACCTCGGGGTCGAAGGGGGCCAGGTCGTCGGGGCCCTCGCCCAGACCCACGAGCTTGACCGGTACACCCAGTTCCCGCTGGACCTGGACGATGATGCCGCCCTTGGCGGTGCCGTCCAGCTTGGTCAGTGCGATGCCGGTGATGTTGACGACCTCGGCGAAGACCCGTGCCTGGCGCAGACCGTTCTGTCCGGTCGTGGCGTCCAGCACCAGCAGGACCTCGTCGACCCGGGACTTCTTCTCCACGACCCGCTTGACCTTGCCGAGCTCGTCCATGAGCCCGGTCTTGGTGTGCAGGCGGCCGGCGGTGTCGATGATGACGGTGTCGGCGCCCTCCTCGGCTCCGCGCGCGACCGTGTCGAAGGCGACACTGGCCGGGTCGGCACCCTCCTCCTTGCTCACGACCGGGGCACCCACACGGCCGCCCCAGGTCTGGAGCTGTTCCGTGGCGGCGGCGCGGAAGGTGTCGGCCGCGCCGAGCACGACGCTGCGGCCGTCACCGATCAGGACCCGGGCGAGCTTGCCGGTGGTGGTGGTCTTGCCGGTGCCGTTGACCCCCACGACCATGATCACGGCAGGGCGCTCGCCGTGGGGTTCGGTGCGCACGGTGCGGTCGGTGTCGCCGCCGAGCTGGGCGAGCAGTTCCTCCCGCAGGAGTCCGCGCACGTCGTCGGGGCCGCGGGTGCCCAGCACCTTGACGCGGGTACGCAGGTTCTCCACGATCTGGGTCGCCGACGTCACGCCGATGTCGGCGGTGATGAGGGTGTCCTCGATCTCTTCCCAGGTGTCCTCGGTCAGGGAATCGGAGGAGAGCAGGTTGAGCAGCCCCTGGCCCAGGGAGTTCTGGGAACGGGCCAGCCGCTGCCGCAGGCGCACCATGCGTCCGGCCGAGGGCGGAGGGGTCTCCAGTTCGGGGGCCGCCGGCTCGGCCTCCGGCTCCTCCACGGTCTCCGCGGGCACGGGCGGCGCCTGCGCAGGCGGGGTGGCGACGGTGCCCTCGTCGCGTTCCCGGTCCTCCTCGGGGGGTGCCGCCGTGGCCCCCCCGGTGACCTCGGGCTTGGTCTCGTCCTTGCCCGGCGTGACCGAGCGTTGGCTCCTGACCAGGAAGAATCCGCCGACGGCGAGGAGCACGACGACGAGGGCGATGGCTGCGAGCAAGGTGATGTCCATAGCTCGGACAGTCTTTCAGAGTGCCGGACGCCTTCGCACCACACAGGCCCGGCGGGCGTCCCGGCCTCAGGTGGCGCGGTGGCGGGTCGCACGCAGGATGAGCACGAAGAAGGGCGCGCCCAGGAAAGCGGTGACCACACCGATGGGAAGTTCGGCCGGGGCCACGAGGGTGCGGGCGGCGATGTCGACCAACACCATGAACGCCCCGCCGACGACGACGGTGACGGGCAGGATCGCGCGGTAGTTGGATCCCACCAGGCGGCGCACGATGTGGGGCACGACGATGCCGACGAACCCGATGAGCCCGCTGACCGAGACGGCGGCGGCGGTGGCCAGGGAGGCGGCGAAGATGACGACGATCCGTACCAGTGTCGGGTGCAGGCCCAGGCTGACGGCCTTGTCGTCGCCGAGCGCGAGCATGTCGAGCAGATATCCGCAGGCCAGCAAGGCCACGAGACCGACCATCGCGTAGGGCAGCACGAGCCGCACGTCGTCCCAGCCGCCGCGTCCCAGGCTTCCGAGCAGCCACGAGTAGATCTGTTGGAGCTGGTCGATCCCCATCTGTTGGACGAGGGTCTGGGCGGCCGAAAGGAACGAGGAGACCGCCACCCCCGCCAACAGGAGCGCCGCGGTGCCCCCTCCCCCTGCGGTCGAGCCCAGCAGGTAGGCGGAGAACACGCCCGCGAGCGCACCGATGAAGGCGGCCACGG
This sequence comes from Nocardiopsis xinjiangensis YIM 90004, assembly GCF_000341145.1. Lineage (GTDB taxonomy): Bacteria > Actinomycetota > Actinomycetes > Streptosporangiales > Streptosporangiaceae > Nocardiopsis > Nocardiopsis xinjiangensis. The sequence continues at coordinate 21,792 of NZ_ANBE01000049.1, read as the reverse complement.
GCACCATCGCGCGCGTGCTGTCGAACCATTCCGAGCCGAAGACCATGACCAGGGTCGCGCCCAGGCCCGCACCGGCCGCCGCTCCCAGCAGGAACGGGTCGGCGAGCGGGTTGCGGAACACGCCCTGGTAGGCGCCGCCGGCGGTGGCGAGCAGGGCGCCCACGAGCAGACCCATGACCACACGCGGCAGGCGCAGTTCGAGGAGCAGGGCCTCCTCCCGTTCGGTGAGCGGGGACTCCGTGCCGGCCGAGAGGAGGCTGAACACGTGCCGGGCGATGTCGGCGGCCGAGACCGAGGCCGCGCCGGCGCTGACGCCGCACAGGACCGCGGCCGCGAGCAGGACCAGGCCGCCCAGGACCCACTTCGTGGGAAATCCGGCACCGCCCTTCATTTGGCCGCGTTCAGCGGACACCGCAACCTGCTGCGCGTCGCCCCAGCGGCACTCTCGCTGTGTTCTCATCAGTCGGCAGGGGCCCACCCTGACTCCTTCTTCGGTCTTGCGATAGCACCACTGGATACGCCGCTCGCGACGGAAGGCGTCCACCGAACACGGCCTAGGCCCCTGCCTGTTCCCGGACGGCGTCGCCGACGGACTCGGTCAGTTCGACCACGCGCGGCCCCCAGCGGGAGGAGATGTCGGGGTCGAGCGTGTGGACACCGCCCTCGGCCACGGCGGTGACGGTGCCGAAGGCGGGGCGCTGCTCGAGCTCCTCGACGGCGTTCTCGTCGCCGTAGGCGAGGAAGATGAGATCGGCGTCCTCCTCCACGACGTACTCGGCGGACAGCTGCGGGTACCCGCCCGCGCTGCCGTCGTCGGCGTCGTCGGCGATGTTGGTCAGGCCGAACATGGAGTAGATCTGGCCGATGAAGGTCTCCGAGGTCACCGAGTAGAGGCCATCGTCGAGTTCGTGGTAGACGCTCATCGGTTCGGCGTCACCGGTCTCGGCGCACACTTCCTCGACCGTCGAGGTGATCTCGGACTCGACGCGGTCGGCCTCGGCGTCGGCGTCCTCGGTCCGTCCGGTGGCGTCGCCGAGCAGGCGGAGCTGGGCGTAGGTGCCCTCGAGGTCCTGTGCGGCGTTCAGTACCAGGGCGGGCACGTCGATCGAGTCGAGCTGGTCGGCGAGGTCGATGTGCTCGCTGCCGAGGACCACGAGGTCGGGGTCGTACTCGGCGATCGCCTCGACGCTGGGCTCGTAGCCGCTCAGGTCGGTGACGGGCGCCTCCTCGGGGTAGTAGGAGTACTCGTCGACCGCTTCGACCTGGTCGCCGGCCTCGATGGCGAACAGCATCTCGGTGTGGGTGGGTGAGAGGGAGACGATGCGCTCGGGCGCGGACTCGACCTCGAGCCCGCCGTTGTCGTCCTCGACCGTGGCGGGGAAGGTGCCGTCGCCGACCTCGGGACGGTCCGGGTCGGGCTCGGGGGGAGCGCAGGCGAGGTCGGCCGCTTCGTCCCGGGGTTCGTCATCGGTGGCGCTGTCGTCGGTTCCGCAGGCGGTCAGGACGAGGGCGGCGCCGAGCAGTACTGCGGGCAGTCTGCGTGCTGTACGCACGATGCTCCTTGCATACCAGGGGAAGGAGCACGGCCCGGTTCACCAGACGGCCTGTCCTTCCCACGAGGACGGGGACGTCGGCACCGGCGAGGCGACCTGGCTCGTCCCCTCCGCGCGGAGGGGCCTCACAGTTGCGGGACAGCGCCGGGTTGGGGCCGGGTGTGCGGGTGGCCCCCTGACCGGACTTCGCTCGTTCGGTGCCGTTCGGGCCGATGTGTCGCACACTGTCGGCCCAGCCACGCCACTGTACTCTCGCCGCACGTCGGAGCGGCACCGGGGAGGCCGCTACCGCGCGACGACCGCCCGAACCGGTCTCCTGTGAGCATTGACACATGCCCGACACAACGCAATGATCACGTAGCTGTGCGCGCCGAACAACCGATACGGACACATTTCGGCACATCCCCCAGCGCATGCACAACATGATCCCTGTTGGGGGCTGCCCTTCCCCCGGTGTCCTGAGGCGCGCACCGAGAAGGGATGTGTTGTCAAGGTGGTACAACGCTCACGCCTGGCGCAGGTGGCCGGGTTGTCTCTCGTCGCGGGCCTGCTCGCGGCGGCCCCGGCCCAGGCCGATCAGAGCTCGGAGCTCGCCCCCCTCCACCCGCTGCCCACCTCCTACGACGGCGAACCGGTGCACCAGGCCGAGGGCCTGTGGTTCGTCGAGATGGAGAGCCCTCCCACGTCGGAGGGCACCGCGACGGCCACGGTCGAAGGCGAGCACGAACAGTTCCGGGCCGAGGCCGACGGCCACGGCCTGGACTACGACGAACGCCACGCCTTCGACGACCTGTGGAACGGCCTCTCGGTCGAGATGGATGAGGCCCAGGTCGGATCGGCCCGCCAGATCCCGGGTGTGAAGGCCGTGCATCCGGTCCTGCGCCACGAGATCCCCGAGGTCGACGACAGTGAACCCGACATGGACACGGCGCTGCCCATGACCGGGGCCGACGTCGCCCGGAACGAACTCGGCCTCAGTGGCGAGGGCCTGCGTGTGGCCGTCATGGACACCGGTGTGGACTACACCCACCCGGACCTGGGCGATGGTGGTTTCCCCAACGACCGTGTAGTGGCCGGGTACGACTTCGTCGGCGACGACTACAACGCGGGCGAGCCGGGGTCGGACGTGCCCCGGCCCGACGGGGACCCCCAGGACTGCAACGGCCACGGCACCCACGTGGCCGGCATCGTCGGCGCCGAGGGCGAGGTCACGGGTGTGGCCCCCGAGGTGGAGCTCGGTGCGTACAAGGTGTTCGGGTGCGAGGGTTCCACCGACGCCGACATCATGCTGGCCGCCATGGAGGCCTCCCTCGAGGACGACATGGACGTACTGAACATGAGTATCGGTTCGGCGCACTCCTGGCCGCAGTACCCGACCGCCGTGGGCGCCGACAACCTCGTCGACCAGGGTGTGAGCGTGGTCGCCTCCATCGGTAACTCCGGTGACACGGGCCTGTACTCGGCCGGTGCCCCCGGCCTGGGCGAGAGCGTCATCGGTGTGGCCGCCTTCGACAACACCCACATCGAGACCGCGACCGCTCTGGCCCGGCCCGGTGGCGAGACCGTCCCGTACATGGGGATGGACTCGGCCCCCGAGCCCCCGGCCTCGGGCGAGACCGACGAACTCGTGCACGTGGGCCGCGCATGCCTGTCCGAGGGCGACGAACTCGAGGAGGACCCCGAGGGCAGGACCGCACTCGTGGCCCGCGGCCAGTGCGAGTTCGGCGCCAAGTACGAGGCCGCCGTGGAGGCCGGGGCGACCGCCGTGGTCATGTACAACAACCTGCCCGGCATGTTCTCCGGCGGCGGACTGCCCGACCTGGGTGTGCCCTCCATCGGGGTCTCCGACGAGACCGGCGCGCACCTCGTCGACCTCATCGAGGCCGGGGACGCCCCGACCCTGGAGTGGACCGAGGAGCATGTGCAGACGCCCAACCCGACCGGCGGCACCATCAGCTCGTTCAGTTCCTTCGGCCTGTCCCCCGACCTGGCGCTCAAACCCGACCTGGGCGCCCCGGGCGGCCTGATCAACTCCACCTATCCGATGGCGATGGGCGAGTACGCCACGCTCAGCGGCACGTCGATGTCGGCACCGCACGTGGCGGGCGGCGTGGCCCTGCTCCTGGAGGCCCGCCCCGATCTGGACCCGCACGGGATCCGCTCGGTGCTGCAGAACAGCGCTGATCCCAAGGACTGGTGGGGCGACCCCGAGTCCGGGTTGATCGACAACGTGCACCGCCAGGGCGCGGGCATGCTCGACGTTCCCGGCGCGGTACTGGCCGGCACGAGCGTGGCACCCGGCAAGCTCTCCCTCGGCGCTACCGAGGGCGCCGTCACCGAGACGGTCACCGTCACCAACGGCAGCGAGACCGAGAAGACCTACGCCCTCGGGCACGAGGCGTCCGTGGGCACCCACGGCGACACGTTCGCGCCCTCGTTCAACGACGCAGCCGCGGCGGTGAGCTTCTCCGAGGACGAGGTCACCGTGCAGCCGGGCTCCTCGGCCGAGGTCGAGGTCACCGTCACCCCGCCCGCCCGCGATTTCGAGCAGATGATCTACGGCGGGTACCTCACCGTGGGCGACGGCGCCGGGGAGGTGTACCGGGTGCCCTACGCCGCCTACAACGGCGACTACCAGGAGATCGATGCACTGCCCGTGGGCGGGGAGATGCCCGCGTTGACCCAGGTCACCGAGTGCGCGAGCTTCGACGGCCTGGACTGCGTCGACCCGGGCGCGGTCTTCGACCCGAGCCCGGGGGGCGAAGCCTTCACGATGGACTGGGTCGACGGGCTGCCGGACATGCCCTACTTCCTCGTGCACTTCTCCCACCACACCACCGAGGTGCGCATGGTCGTGATCGACGAGCGGACCGGACGCCCGGTCCACCCGGACCGCAACGTGGCCGTGCAGGTGGACCACGTGAACCGCAGCGCTTCCCCCGACGCGTACTTCAGTTACCCGTGGGACGGCACGGTCGTGGATTCCCACGGCCGGGTCACCGACGTGGACGACGGCGAGTACCGCCTGGAGCTGCGTGCGCTGAAGGCGCTCGGTGACCCGGAGGAGGAGGACCACTGGGAGTCCTGGACCTCGCCGGTCGTCACCATCGACCGCAGCTAGGCGGGATCTCGCCGCCGGCGCCGATACCGGTGGCGCCAGGAGCGGGTTCCCCGCGCACCGCCCCGGGTCACGGACCCGGGGTGGTGCGCTCCAGTTTCTGGCTGATGACCTGGGAGATCCCGTCCCCCTTCATCGTGACGCCGTACAGGGCGTCGGCCGCCTCCATCGTGCGTTTCTGGTGGGTGATGACGATGAGCTGGGAGGCCGACCGCAGCTCCTCGAAGATCACCAGCAGGCGCTGCAGGTTGGTGTCGTCCAGGGCCGCCTCGACCTCGTCCATCACGTAGAACGGCGACGGGCGCGCCTTGAAGATCGCCGCGAGGAAGGCCACCGCCGTGAGCGAGCGTTCCCCGCCCGAGAGCAGGGACAGGCGCTTGACCTTCTTGCCGGGCGGGCGCGCCTCCACCTCGATCCCCGTGGTGAGCATGTCGTCGGGGTCGGTCAGCACCAGCTTGCCCTCGCCCCCGGGGAAGAGGCGGCCGAAGATCTCGGCGAACTCGCGCTCCACGTCGAGGAAGGCCGCGGAGAAGACCTCCTGCACCCGCGAATCCACCTCGGCGACGATGTCCATGAGGTCGCTGCGGGTCTTCTTGAGGTCCTCCAACTGCGCGTTGAGGAAGGCGTGGCGCTCCTCCAGCGCGGCGAACTCCTCCAACGCCAACGGGTTGATCTTGCCGAGCTGGTTGAGTTTGCGCTCGGCCGCCTTGTACCGCTTCTCCTGGACCTCGCGCACGTACGGGACCGGGGCGGCGTCCTCACCGGCGTCCGCGGGCGGGGGCACCGGGACCTTCGGCCCGTACTCGCGCACGAGCGTGGGCACGTCCACGCCCAGTTCCTCGACGGCCTTGGTCTCCATCTGTTCCAGGCGCATGCGGCGCTCGGCCCGGGCGATCTCACCGCTGTGCGCAGAGCTGGTGAGTTTCTCCATCTCCACCGAGAGCTCGCGTACACGGGCGCGCACCGTCTTGAGTTCGGCGTCGCGCTCCTCCTTGGCTGCCTCGGCGGCGGTCCGTTCGGTGTCGGCGGCCGTGCGGGACCGGCCGATGCGTTCCAGGGCCAGGCCGGCGCTCTGTACCACCGCCTCGGCGACCGTGGCCTGGGCGACCCGGACACGGCGGCGTTCGGCGGCGCGTTCGACGGCGCTGCGTTCCTCGGCGGCCTGGGCGAGCAGCGCGTCGGCCCGCCCGGAGACCGACCGGAGCCGCTCCTCGGCGGTACGCACGGTCAGGCGGCGCTCCGTCTCGGTGGCGCGTGCGCGTGAGGCATGCGCGGCGAGTTCGTCGCGGACCTCGGGGTCGGGGGCCTCCTCCTCGATCGAGGAGGCCATCTCCTCGGCCTCGGCGTACTCCTCCTCCAGGCGCGCGAGTTTGGCGGCGTCCTCCTCGCGCGCGGTACGGGCCTTCTCGCTCGCCTTCGCGTAGCGCTCGGCCTCCGCCTCGGCCGAGCGCGCCTGTCCGCCGAGCTTGCCGAGCTTCTGTGCGCTCTCGTTGCGTTTGCGGTCGTTCTGCTTGCGCCGGGCGGCGAGCTCCTCGACCTGTTCGGCACAGGTGCGGCGTTCGGCCTGGGCCTCGGCCAGGGCCTCACTGGCCACACGCGCGGTCTCCGTGGCCGACTCCAGGGCCTCGGCGGCCTCATCCACCGCGGACCGGACCTCCAGGAGGCTGGGCGCCCCGGCCGATCCGCCGTGCGCCATCACCGGGGTGAACACGTCTCCCTCGGGGGTGACGGCACGCACCTGCGGCAGTTTGTCGACGAGGTCGCGCGCTCGGGCGGCGCTGTCGACCAGAGCGGTGCGGTCGAGGAGGGCGGCCACGGTCCCTGCCACGTGTTCGGGCACCACGACCGCGTCCAGGGCCCAGCTCGTCCCCTCGGGCAGGGACGGCCACTCCTGGCGGGGCACACCGCCCAGGCCGGCCTCGGTGGCGGCGCGGGCCACGACGATGCCTGCACGCCCGGCCTCCTCCGAACGCAGCAGGTCCAGTGCGGCCACGGCGGCCTCGGGGTCGGTGACCGCAACGGCCCCGGCGGCCTGGCCGAACGCGGAGGCCACCGCCGTCTCGTGGCCGCCCTCGACCTGGACCATCGCCGGAAGGCTGCCCAGGGTGCCCGGGAGCTCGGCGCCGAGCAGGGTGTCGGCGCCGTCCTTGCTGGCCAGGCCCAGTTCCAGGGCTTCCTTGCGTGCGGCCAGGGCGGAGCGTTCGTTCTCGGCGGCGCGTTCCTCGCCGCGGAGGCGGTTGAGGCGGTCCTCCACCTCGGCGAGGCGGGCAGCGGCCTCCTCCTGGGCGGTGTCCGTCTCGGCGTCGCCCTCGTCGAGACCGGTGGACTCCTCCGCAGCGGCCTCGTACTCGGCCTGGGCCTCCTCGGAACGCCGGGCGGCCTCCTGAGCGGCTTCCTGGGAGCGGGCGATCTCCTCGTCGGCGGAGGCCAGGCGCGACCGCAAGCTCTCCACCCGGGTCCCCATGCGCACGATGCCCTCGCGGCGCTCGGCGGAGGCACGGTTGGCCGCTTCCAGCCGTTTCTCCTCGCGGTGGAGAGAGTCCTCTGCGGTGCCGCGTTCGGTCACCGCGGCCTCGAGCTGCTCGCGGGCCTCCTCGAGGCGTTCGGCGAGCTCCTCCTCCTGGGCCGCGGCCTCCTCGGCCTCCATCTCCAGTTCCTCGGGGTCGCGCCGGTGGACGGGCTCCTCCGACCCGGTGGCGAGGTTGCGGTGGCGCTCGTCGGCGAGCCCGCGCACGGCATCGAGGCGTTCGGTGAGGCGGGACAGCGCGTGGTAGGCCTCGGTGGCCGAGGCCAGCGCGGGGGCGGCCGCGGTGGAGCGTTCCTCCAGCTCGGCCTCGCGTTCCTGGGCGCGTTTGAGGGAGGTCTCGGTGGCCTGGCGTTTGGCCTGGACCTCCTTCTCGTCGGCCTCCTCCTCGGCGAGCTGGTCGGTGAGGGTGACGATGTCGTCGGCGAGCAGGCGCAGGCGGGCGTCGCGCAGGTCGGCCTGGATGACGGCGGCCTTGCGGGCGAGCTCGGCCTGGCGGCCCAGCGGTTTGAGTTGGCGGCGCAGCTCCGAGGTCAGGTCGGTGACGCGGTCCAGGTTGCCCTGCATCGCGTTGAGCTTGCGGACCGCCTTCTCTTTGCGTTTGCGGTGCTTGAGGATGCCCGCAGCCTCCTCGATGAGCCCGCGGCGTTCCTCCGGTCCGGCGTGCAGGACGGTGTCGAGCTGCCCCTGGCCGACGATGACGTGCATCTCGCGTCCGATACCGGAGTCGCTGAGAAGATCCTGGATGTCGAGCAGCCGGCAGGTGTCGCCGTTGATGGAGTACTCCGAGCCACCGTTGCGGAACATGGTCCGCTTGATGGTGACCTCGGTGTAGTCGATGGGCAGGGCGCCGTCGGCGTTGTCGATGGTGAGGCTGACCTCGGCGCGGCCCAGTTCCTGGCGGGTGGAGGTGCCCGCGAAGATGACGTCCTCCATCTTGCCGCCGCGCAGGGACTTGGCGCCCTGTTCACCCATGACCCAGGAGAGCGCGTCCACGACGTTGGACTTGCCGGAGCCGTTGGGGCCCACGACACAGGTGATCCCGGGTTCGAAACGCAGGGTGGTGGCCGACGCGAACGACTTGAAGCCGCGCAGCGTCATTTTCTTGAGATACACCCTTACCTCCCGGGACGGTCACCGTCTGCTTGCACGGGCGACCACACAAGGGTGCCACGAAGCGGTGACCAGCGGGTGTGCCATCGGTCAAGGTGGCAGATCACACGGACGGGCGCCGGGGCCGCCGGCCGTGCGGGAGGGCCCGGCAGCAGGCACGGGCCGGGCGAGGCGTCCTCACGGGAGAAGGGGATGCGGGGGATGTCCGGCGGACACGGAGGGTTGTGGCAGGAGCCGCCGGGTACAAAGCAAAAAGGCCGCAACGGAAAGGAAAAGGTCGTGCGGGCAGTGGAAAAGGTTCAGTATCGGGGCACTCGAGGTGATCCCCAGGGACGCCTGTGATGGTGCGCTCGGCGTCCCCGTCAAAGGATCCTCACGCCGACGGCTGGTACCGGAACAGAACCGGCACCTCGGCGGTGTTGCGCTCAGGCGAGCGCGGGCTCCCGGTCGGACGAACCGGAGGTGTCCGTGACGGCCATGCTGAGCTGGTCGTTACGGGCCTGGAGTCGGCTGACCTCGGCCTCGAGGTCGCGCACCCGGTTCTGCAACCGGCGCATCTCCTGAGCCATACGAGGGTCGGAGCCGCCGACGTGGCCAAACAGAGCCTTCGCCATGATGTGGGTCCTCCACACTGAGTGACCAGTTGTGATGTGCGCACACGGTGTCCCGCAGGATTCGTGACGTGGTGGCCACGAGCGGGCCGGAAATGTTGCGCGGTGTACTTTCCAGAGTCTCACCGTGCGCGCTACTGGTCAAGGTTCGATTACGACAGTCGGTAACGACCAGAACCCGGACGGACACGTCCTGGGCATGTGGCACCGCGCCATACGAACCAGCGGTCACCCCCGTCGCCGGGTTCGTTCCAGAGGCCTCGGGCGCAGGGCCCTCGTCCTCGACCGCACGGTGCGGTTCGCATCGCGTTACCCTTCCAGCATACTCACCGCTCGACGAATCCGTTGAAGGTGCCCCTGGGTGAGGCCCAACGTTCGACCACGGAATCGACACGACCGGGCGTTCGGCCGCCGCGCAGATGCCCCAGGAGCCGGTCGCACGCATGCCGGTCTCCCTCGGCCACGACCTCGACACGGCCGTCCTCGAGGTTGGTGGCAGCGCCCACGAGCCCTTCCTCGAGCGCTCTGGCCCGCGCCCACCAGCGAAAACCCACACCTTGCACCTGGCCGCGCACCCACGCGGTGAGCCTGACGTGCTCGTCCGGATGCCCGGCAGCTCCGGTGTTCCCACCCGTGTACTCGTTCACTGCCCGCGCCCTCCTAACCTTCACGACAAACTTTCCTCACTACGATGCCCCACCACGTGCGCCCTGCGCGTCACAGCTTCACCACAGGCGGGCCGAGGCACCGGCTCGGATCGCTTCGGCCCTGTTCAGCGGCGCCGGCTCGGGGCCGGCTGGCAGCGCGGGCAGGAGAAGGAGGACCGGTTCATGAAGGCCTCCCGCACGATGAGCGCACCGCAGCGGCCGCACGGCTCGTCACGGCGCCCGTAGGCGTTCAGTCCCCGCTCGAAGTAACCGCTCTCGCCGTTGACGTCGACGTAGAGCCCGTCGAAGGTGGTGCCGCCCACCTCCAGGGCCTCGCCCATCACGTCCTGCACGTGCGCGATGAGGGTGAGCGCCTGGGTGTCGGAGAGCCCGCGCGTGGACCGGCCCCAGTGCAGGCCCGCCCGCCACAGGGCCTCGTCGGCGTAGATGTTGCCGACACCGCTGACCACGGACTGGTCGAGCAGGGCACGCTTGACCTCGGTGCGTTTGGTGCGCAGAGCCCGGACGAGCTCCTGCGGCACGAACCCGGGATCGAGCGGGTCCAGGGCGATGTGGTCGACCACGGAGGGAACGTCGGGTCGCTCTCCTCCGGAGGCGACCATGAGGTGGCCGAAGGTGCGCTGGTCCACGAACCGCAGTTCCTGGCCCTCAGACAGAGGCAGGCGCACCCGCAGGTGCTTCTCGTCGGGTTTCCCGGCGGGCTGCACCAGCATCTGGCCGCTCATGCCCAGGTGGGCCAGGAGCATGTCACCGGTGTCCAGCACCAACCACATGTACTTGCCGCGGCGGCGCACGGACGTGGGCACCGCACCGGACAGGCGCGCGGTGAAGTCGGCGGCTCCGGGAGCATGGCGACGGATCGATCGCGGGTGCAGGACCTCGACCGTGCCGACCGTGCGGCCCACGGCGTGCGTTTGCAGGCCCCGGCGGACGACCTCGACCTCGGGCAGCTCGGGCACGTCTGTTACCCCTGTCCCCCGTTGTCGCCGGCCTGGACCGAGCGGGCGCGGATCGCCTTCCACGCCGACTCCGCGGCCTGCTGCTCGGCCTCCTTCTTGCTCCGGCCCTCACCGAGCCCGTAACTCTCGCCGGCCACACGCACGGTCGCGCGGAAGGTCTTCTGGTGGTCGGGGCCGGACTCCTCCACCTGGTACTCGGGCACGCCGAGCATCTCCGAGGCGGTGAGCTCCTGCAGGGACGTCTTCCAGTCCAGCCCCGCGCCCAGGCCGGAGGCGGTGGCGATGAGCGGGTCGAACAGGCGGTGCACGAACTCCGACGCGGTGTCGAGGCCGCGGTCGAGGTAGACGGCGCCGATGATCGCTTCGAGGGTGTCCGCCAGGATCGAGGACTTGTCTCGGCCCCCGGTGCCCTCCTCGCCACGGCCGAGCCGGATGAACTCGCCCAGACCCAGGCCGCGGGAGACGTCGGCGAGCGCGCGCATGTTGACGACGGCGGCCCGCAGCTTGGCGAGCTGGCCCTCGGGCAGGTCCGGGTGCTTGCGGAAGAGGGTGTCGGTCACCACCAGGCCGAGCACGGAGTCACCGAGGAACTCCAGCCGCTCGTTGGTGGGCAGGCCGCCCTTCTCGTACGCGTAGGAACGGTGCGTGAGGGCGCGCAGGACGATACCCGCGTCGATCTCCACACCGATGGCCTTGTTGAAGGCCCGGGATTCGGAGGCGGAAAGCTGCTGGTTGGCCACGCGTGATCACTTCCATGGTCGTGCGCGCCGGGCGGGTCCGGGTCGGCGCAGGCAGCCCCCGGTCCTGCCCCACCTCCACCTGCCCGGCGCTGAGCGGATCGGACGCGTGCGGGCCGGTCTGGACCGCGGTGCTCGAAAACGAGGTGATCGTCGCGGGAGTGCGACTCCCCCGGCAGCCACCACGAACTCGGGAACCACGGCCAGCTCGTGGACCGGGCCCCGTCGCGCCCCTGGGTTGCGCCACCACTCTACAAAGCCCCGGACAGAGAAGTGCCGCGCTCCCCGTCGCTGGGGAACGCGGCACTTCAGCATCCGGTCTCCGCGGGCCTCGGGCCCTGACAGGAGCACTGGTCAGGACGGGTTGACGACCTGGCGGTTGTTGTAGGTGCCGCAGGTCGGGCACGCGGTGTGGGGCTGCTTCGGGTCACGGCAGCGCGGGCAGGTGCCCAGCACCGGGCGCTGCGCCTTCCACTGGGAACGACGGATCCGGGTGTTGCTCCGCGACATCTTCCGCTTCGGGACGGCCACTTCAATCCTCCTGGGTCACCCCCGCGCGGTCGCGGGAGATCGATCGTCTGGTCGGCCCCGCGTGCTCTGCGGGGCGGGTGTGCTCCGGTCACGGGGCGCCCGGGCCGGTGGCCGGACCCTCCCGTGTGCACGGGGCAGTGCTCTCAGCGTTCGCCGGGGTCCTCCGCGAGATTGCGGAGGGCCTCCCAACGGGGGTCGATTCGTTCGCCGTGACCGTGGTCGGGACCGGCCTCGGCGAGCTTGACCCCGCACTCGGGGCACAGGCCGGGACAGTCCGGACCGCACAACGGTGAGAGCGGGAGAGCGAGAACGACGGCGTCTCGGACCACGGGGTCGAGGTCGAGCAGGTCGCCCTCAAGATAGTAGTCCTCCTCGTCCTCGTCCTCGTCCTCGCCGTCGGCACTCTCGTTCTCGTCGGACTCGTAGTGGAAGAGCTCCTGGTAGCTCGCCTCCAGGTCCTCCGAGAGCGGGTCGAGGCAGCGCGAGCACTCAGCCGTCATACGTCCCCGGACGGTGCCGGTGACGAGGACACCCTCCATCACGGCCTCGAGCCGGAGATCGAGTTCGACCTCCGCGCCCTCGGGGATGGACGCCATCGGCGTCGCGAACGCCTCTGGGACGTTCACGATGCGATTGACGGTCCGCATCGACCCCGGCTGGCGGCCCAGCGAGCGGGTGTCGACCACGAACGGGTCACGGGGATCAAGACGGGACTGGGTCATCGCGCTTTCACGAAAGGTTGCGGAGCTTGCCGGACACCGCGCACGTGCTGTGGCCGATGCCGGGAAACGGGACCGGTGGTGTTCCGTTCGCGGGTCCCCTCCGGGGGCGGGACATGCGGTGTCCCTCCTACGGAGCGGCAGGGCGAGGTCCGTGTGCCACGGACGACACCCATGGTCGAACCACGATTCTACCTATCATCTCCGCGCCCACCCAAATCAACCCCGGACAGGGTACTCGTCACTGCTCCGCGGCGCGCTCGGCGTACTTCTCCCGCAGCCGCTTCTGGACGTAAGGGGTGACCAGGCTGGAGACGTCGCCGTTGTGCTGGGCGATCTCCCGCACGAGGCTGGAGGAGAGGAACGAGTACTGCGGATTCGCGGTCATGAACACCGTCTCCACACCCGAGAGACGGTAGTTCATCTGGGCGATCTGGAGCTCGTAGTCGAAGTCGCTGACCGAACGCAGGCTGCGGACGATGGTGTCGATGCCGTTGGCCCGGCAGAAGTCCACCAGCAGGCCGTCGAACTCGGCGGCGGCGACGTTGCCGAAGTCCGCCGTGCCCTCGGAGAGCATGTCGAGTTTCTCGTCGACGGTGAACAGACCGCGCTTGTTGATGTTGTTCAGCACGGCGACGACGACCTCGTCGTACTGTTTGGCGGCCCGGCCGACGATGTCGATGTGACCGTAGGTGACCGGGTCGAACGATCCCGGGCAGACGGCACGGCGCACTGTGGATCACCCCTTTCCGAAGGCTCTCGTGTTGCCGGGACGGCTTCCCCGTCCGCGGTCCCGCGGACAAGGGATACGCATCACATATGTCTCAATCCCGGCAGATCATGTCCAGAGTGGGCATGACGGGCACATACCCCCCGCCATCCTCCCCCATCCGTCTCCGGCGGCCGTGACCCGGATCCCCATCACAGGGACCGGGCCACGCGCCAGGCACACCTGTCCCGGCCGCGAGCCCGGGTGCACGGCACCGCGCCCCGGGCCGGGCGGACCAGCGCTCCCCCGCGCGGGGCTCCGGGCAGCAGGTCAGGCGGGACGGGCGTACCAGAGCACGGCCTCACCGTAGGTACGGCTGCGGTCGCGCACGAGTCCGTCGGGCCAGACGGGTTCCGGACTGCGCTTGGAACGCTCCAGGGCCACGACGGCGTCGGGGGCGAGCCAACCCTGGTCCACGAGGGCGCTCAGCACCTCGGCGAGCCCCTCCTCCCCCACGGCGTAGGGAGGGTCGGCCACGATCAGGTCGTACGGCTCGTCCGGGCCCCGGTCGAGGACCCGCTCGACACGGTCGGCAGCGATCCGCGCGGACAACCGGAGCGCCTTCGTGTTCGCCTTGATGGTCGCGGCGGCCTTCCGGTCGGCCTCGACCAGCAGGGCGTGCCCGGCCCCGCGGGAGAGCGCCTCCAGACCGATCGCGCCCGACCCGGAGTACAGGTCCAGCACACGTATGCCCTGCAGCGTTCCCAGGTCCGACTGGGCGGAGGAGAAAAGCGCCTCCCGGGCACGGTCACTGGTGGGGCGGGTGGTGCGGCCGTCGGGGGCGTCGATGCGCCGCCCGCCCGCGGTTCCGGCGATGATGCGGGTCATGGCACCAAGGTAGCGGCCGGCGGCGGCCAGGGCCTGTCCGGCGGGGGCGAACACCACACCTAGGGAGTGTTTTTCAGAAGGCTTTCGGATCAGCGAGCGGCCGCCCAGGCAATCTCTCGCAAGACGATGTGCGAAGTTGCCCCTACTGTGCCCTGCTACGCAAGCTCCGCAGCGTCGCACAGCGGGGGCCCGCCTGGTTGTGCTTCACGAGCGCAGAGACGCAACGAGAGGCAGCCTGGTGGATGCGAGCCCGGAATGATTCAAAAAACACGACCTAGCCCTTGTCCAGGTACTCGGCCCTCTCCTCGGGCAACAGGGTGTCCAGGGCCTCGGCGNTGTGGCGGGCGGCCTCCTCGCGCGCCCGGCCGATGAGTTCCTCGTCGCGCAGCAGGGTGAGCATGCGCAGGCTGGACCGGGCCCCGGACTGCGCCTCACCGAGCACGTCGCCCTCCCGGCGCATCTTCAGGTCCTCGCGGGAGAGCTCGAACCCGTCGGTGGTCGCGGCGACCGCGGCGAGCCGTTCGCGTGCGGGAGTGCCCTCCTCGGCCTCGGTCACGAGCAGGCACAGGCCGGGGAGTCCACCGCGCCCCACACGTCCGCGCAGCTGGTGGAGCTGGGAGACCCCGAACCGGTCGGCGTCCATGATCACCATCGTCGTGGCGTTGGGCACGTCCACACCGACCTCGATGACCGTGGTCGAGACCAGGACGTCGATCTCCCCCGCGGCGAAGCCCCGCATCGCCTCGTCCTTCTCCTCGGGGGCCATCCGCCCGTGCAGGGGCTCCACCCGCAGATCGGGCAGAGTCTCTTTCTGCAGCCGGGCGTACAGGTCGAGCACGGAGGCCGAGGGGTCGTCGTCGGTGTCGCCGATGCGGGGGCACACCACGAACGCCTGGCGCCCGGACCGGACCTCCTCGCGCACCCGTTCCCAGGCGCGCGACAGGAAGTGCGGCTTCTCCAACGCAGGCACCACGTGTGTGGACATCCCCGCGCGCCCGGACGGCAGCTGGGTGAGAGAGACCACATCGAGATCGCCGTAGACGGTCATCGCCACGGTCCGCGGGATGGGCGTGGCGGTCATCACCAACACGTGCGGGCGCCCGGATGCCGCCTTCTCCCGGAGGGCGTCGCGCTGCTCCACGCCGAACCGGTGCTGTTCGTCGACCACGACCAGCCCCAGGTCGGCGAAGGAGACGTGTTCCTGCAGCAGGGCGTGGGTGCCCACGACGATCCCGGACTGCCCCGAGGCGGCCTCCAGCAGCGCCTCGCGCCGGGCCGCCGCCCCCATCGATCCGGTGAGCAGACTCACCCTCGTGGCGTGGTCGGCGCCGTCGATCTGCCCGGCCCGCGCCAGGGGACCGAGCATCGCGGTGATGGAACGGTGGTGCTGCTGGGCCAGGACCTCCGTGGGCGCCAGCAGCACGGCCTGCCCCCCGGAGTCGACCACCCGCAGCATCGCGCGCAGTGCCACGAGCGTCTTGCCCGCACCGACGTCGCCCTGGAGCAGGCTGTGCATGGGCCGGGTCCCGGCGATCCGCTCGGCCAGGCCCTCGCCCACCTCCTCCTGCCCGTCGGTGAGGGTGAAGGGCAGCTGTGCGTCGAAGGCGGCCAGGATCCCGTCGTCGGTACCGGGCCGCGGCTGTGCCGAGAGTTCCTCAGCCTTGTGGCGCCGCATCGCCAGTGCGAGCTGGAGCACGAACGCCTCGTCCCACTTGAGGCGCTCGCGGGCACGGTCGATGTCCCCGCCGTTAGCGGGTCGGTGGATCCCCTTCAGGGCCTCGGCGATCCCGGACAGGCCGTGGCGTTCACGTACCTGCGGCGGCAACGGGTCGGGCAGCTCCTCCACCCGCGCCAGCGCCATCTCCACACCCATGGCGATACGCGAGGAGTCCAGTCCCTTGACCGCCGGATAGACGGGGATGATCTGGTCGGCGTAGGCGCGTGCCTCCTCCTCCGACAGCTCCTCGCCCTCCAGGAGCTGGTACTCGGGGTGATCCAACTGGCGGCGCCCCCGGTAGGTGGAGACCCGCCCCGAGATCATCGCCAGCCGCCCGGGCACGAGTTTGCCCTGGTGGAACGAGCCGCGGTTGAAGAAGGTCAGGTGCAGCCGCCCGGTGCCGTCCGTCACGGTGACCTCGAGCATGTCCATCCGGCGGCGTTTGCCCCGGGCGGGGATCGTGCGGCGGCGCGCGTCGAGCACCCGGGCCTGCACCGTGACGTCCTCGCCCTCCAGGAGCACGGCGAGGTCGGTGAGATCGCCCCTGCGGTCGTAGCGGCGGGGATAGTAACGCAGCAGGTCCCCGAGGGTGTGCAGGTCGAGTTTGTCCTTGAAGGTGCGCGCCGAGCCGCCGAGCGGCGTGCGCAGCGGTTCGTCCCAGGTGCTCACTGTGGTTCCCGTCCGGATTCGGCGATGACCGGCTGATGAGCGCCAGGTTAGAGGTTCGGAGCCTGTTTCGAAGGCCTCGGGGTCTCAGATCCGCATCGGCACCCGGGCCTTCTCAAGCGGGGTATACTGGTCGCAGTTCATCGCGTGTTCGCTGTGCCCGCACGGCGGATCCGATGCTCCGGTGGGTGACGGAGCAGTGCTCTCACCACGGCCCACCTTCGCACGAAGACGTTCGGTCTGCGGCCCGATTCCGCGTCCGACCATGCTTTTCGTGTACTCTTCGACGGTTGGCGACCGCGTCGCCGACCTACCTCGACCTCTTCCGGTCGGATCAGACCCTTCGCGTGCGGCGACGTGCGCGATCCCGAGCGCTTGAATGGAGTTACCGTGGCTTCCGTTTGCGACGTCTGCGGCAAGGGACCAGGGTTCGGTAACAGTGTTTCCCACTCGCACCGTCGCACCCGCCGCCGCTGGAACCCCAACATCCAGACCGTCCGCACCCGTGTCGGTGGCACGCCCAAGCGCGTGAACGCCTGCACCTCGTGCATCAAGGCCGGCAAGGTCGTCGGCTGAGGCTTCGGCCGTAGAATTCCTCGAAGCGCCCTCCGACACCGTCGGGGGGCCTTCGTCGTTTCCGGGGCCTTCGCGCGGCAGGATCGGGGCACGCGGCGCGGTGTGCACGACCGGTCCGGCATGTACGCCGGTCCGGGGCGCAAGGGGTACGCGGCCGGCGCGGGGAGGGCCCCGTCCAGGGTGCCCCGGGGGCTCAGAGGTTGCAGACGTGACCGTTGAGCGAGCAGCGCGCCGGCGGGTCCTCGGGGTCTCCCATGGCGTCGAAGGAGATCGTGGCCGACTCCCCGGGGTCGAGGCCGTCGCCGTTGCCGGGCTGGCGCGCCAGGATCCCGTCCTCCAACGGTTCCCAGTCGGCGTCGTGCACCTCGGTGACCTCGGCGTCGTCGAAGGCCAGCGCCAGCTCCCAGGCCTCCAGGCGGCTGTCGGAGGTGTTCGTGAGCGTGACGCTCCCGGTGAAACCCGCCGCGCCGCGGTCCACCACGCGATAGACGACGGTGGTGGGTTCGGTGCCGGCTTGTGTCCGGGGCCCTCCGGAGTTTCCGGGGTCCTGTTCGGCCGAGCTGCTTCCGGGCGGGGATTCGGGTTCCAGATCCTCCGTCGCTCCGGGGTTCTCCGAAGCGCCGGGGTCACTGCCGAACTGCAGGTAGATCTGCGTCGTGCTGTATCCGAAGAGCAGCAGCCCCAGCAGCACACCGGAGATGATCAGGACGTTGAGCAAGCGCGGCGGCTCCACACGTCTGGGTACGGTGCTGCCGAGGAATCCGCTGACGCGCCTCAGGGCACCGGCGTCCTCGGGTTCACTGCGGTGCGCGCCGCGGCGCATGGCGCGCCGCTTACCCATGCCGCCCAATGAACCGCCTCTCGACGCTGCTCTGCATCCCGGTCGCAGACCTTTCCTCGCTCACACGAGCCGCGCGGAGAAAGCCTAGCGTGCGAGTCGAACAGGACAAATCCGAGCGTGCTCACCCACGGCCGAAATGGTCCCATCCCCCGCGTGCGGGCTGGTCCCCGTCGACCGTGACACCACCAACGGTGCCCTCCTGGACCTTTTCGGACACCTGCTGGACCCGTCCCACGGTGTACCAGTGGTCGGGGAGCTCTACACCGGGCGGGAAGGTGGCGGCGAGCGCGTGGTCCTCCCCGCCGACCAGCATCAGCTCCTGCGCGACCTCGTGTTCCCGATCGGGACCGGCCCCGAGCACCCGGACGGCTTCCAGCAGCTCCGGGTCGGGACGCAGTGACATCGAGTCCAGATCGATATGCACATCGCTCGCCCGGGCCACGTGGCCGAGGTCCTGCACGAGGCCGTCACTGACGTCGAGCATGGCGGTGGCCCCCAGCCGGGCGGCCTCCGCGCCGGCAGCGTAGGGCGGGCTGGGCCGCCGGTGCTCGGACAGGCAGAGCGCGGGGCCGTCGATCCCGCGTTCCAGCAGGGCCAGGCCGGCCGCGGACAGTCCCAGAGGACCGGCGCAGGCGACCACGTCCCCCGGCCGGGCCCCGTTGCGGCGCACGGGATCGGCGCCGCCGAGGTCGCCCAGCGCGGTGACCCCGAGGGTGAGGGTGTCCGATCCCACCATGTCGCCGCCCACGACGGTGCCCCCGGCGACCGCGCACTCGTCGCGCACCCCCGCGGTGAACTCCTCGGCCCACTGCACGGGCAGGTCGGGGGGTGCCGCGAACCCGATGAGGAGGGCGGTGGGTCGCGCGCCCATCGCCGCGATGTCGGCGAAGTTCTGGGCGACCGCCCGGTGGCCCACGTCGCGGGCGCTGGACCACTCGCGGCGGAAATGGCGGCCTTCCACGAGCATGTCGGTGGTGGCCACCGTCCGCCCGTCGGATGCCGCGACGATCGCCGCGTCGTCGCCGGGGCCGAGGATGACGTCGTCCGTGATGGGGAATTGGGCTGTCACACGTGTGATCAGAGTGAACTCGCCCAGACCTCCGATGGTGTACCGCACAGAGATCAGGGTACGGTGACGCTTCGGCGCGTGGCCCAGACCTCTGCAGAGACTGTGGCCAGCGCCGACACTTTTTTCAACAGCAGTCGTGCCTTTCCTGGTCGGCCGGTGCCCCGCTCGACCCATCCCGGCTCGTACCGAAGGAGATGAACACATGGTGAAGGCTTACATCCTCATCCAGACCGAGGTCGGCCAGGCCTCGGAGGTCGCCGGACGTGTGCGTGCCATCCCGGGTGTGGACGAGGCCCATGACGTCACCGGCCCCTACGACGTCATCGTGCAGGCCCACGCCGACGACGTCGACGCCCTGGGCTCACTCGTGGTGGCCCGCATTCAGCGCCTGGACGGGATCGCCCGTACTCTGACGTGTCCTATCGTCAATATTTGAGCGGGCCCCTGCGGGCCCGGACGATTCCCCTTCCGGGTCCGACAGAGCGGGGTGGCTGAACAGTGCGCAGACGTGGTTTCGGGTCGGCGGTGGCACCGGCCCTCGGTGTGGTCCTGATCGCCACCGGCTGTGGATCGCAGACCGTGCAGATGAGTCCCCCGGAGACCGACGGGACCACCACGGAGGTCTGCTCGGCGTTCGTCGACGAGCTCCCCGAGACCCTCATGGACGCCGAGCGCGCCGAGATCCGGCCCGAGAGCGAGATCATGGCGGCCTGGGGAGACCCGCCCATCAGCCTGCGCTGCGGGGTGCCCCGCCCCGACAGCCTGCAGCCGGACTCGCTCCTGGAGGAGGTCAACGGGGTCGCGTGGCTGCCCCGGCCCGAGGACGAACCGACGATGTTCACCGCGGTCGGCCACGAGGCCTACATCGAACTGCAGGTGCCCTCGGGCCACGGGGCCCCCGCTCCGGCCCTGACGACGATGAGCGACCTGATCTCCGAGCACGTCCCGGCGTTGCCCGAGGGTTCGCTGTGAGGGCTCCCTGACACACGGGTAGGGGTCGGCGCCCGGTGACCGGTTCGGATCGGTCCACGGACGCCGGCCCCTTCTGTTTCTGCCGGCACGAGGGATACCGCCGCGTGCGGGGACGGCGGGTTATTCGGTCTCCTCGTCGGAGCCTTCGTCCTCGGCCTCCTCGTCGGCGCCGCCGTTCTCCTCACCCTGCTCGCCGCCGGCCTGTCCGAGCTGTTCCTCGATCTGCGGGGCGGTCTCGGAGATCTGGCCCGAGCACGCGGCACCCGGCTCAGGGACGTCCTGACCGCGCTCGTACAGCTGCACGTAACGCTGCAGATTCTCGTCGTCGGCGCTTTCCGCGGTGATCTGGCGGGCCCAGCTGGAGGCGACGATGGGGGCTTCCATCTCACCCTCGTAGGGGGTGACGAGGAGGTAGTCGCCGGCGTTGTACATGTCGTTGAGCGCCTGGATCTCTTCCTCGGGGAGCTCCGGGTCGTAGTTGATCCACACTGCGCCGTGCTCCAGGGAGTGCACGGCCAGTTCCGGGGTCACCGGCTCGGGGTAGACCCCGCAGTTCTGCCAACTGGACCAGTGATCGCCACCGGCCGGGGGAGACTGCTCGTAGTCCACCCTCTCTCCCATGTCCAGGTGGTTGTTGGTGACCCCCTCGAACTCCTCGACCCCCGCGATGTTGCGGCTGCGGAGCTCCATGACCACCGCGAAGACGAGCAGACCCACCACCAAGGCGGCCGCGGTGCTGATACCCGCGATCTTCCACATGCGCTTGCGGCGTTCTTCCTTGATGCGCTGGGCCTTGAGCTCTGCGGCCTTGCGCCGTCTTTCCTCGGCCGTCTTCTTCTTGGCCACTGGGTCTCCTGGGATAGGGGTGTTCTACAGGTACTTACCTATCCTCTACCTTGTCAGCACAGTCGGGCGATACGACCAGGATGTAACCGATGGAACACAATGACCAGCACGCGGAGACCTCCGCTGACATCGACGGGGCCGAGGAGCCGACCGAGGAAACGGAACCGGGGCCCTCATGGAGGTCCACGCCGACGTGGATCGCCGTGACGCTCGCCGTCCTCGCCCTCGTCGCCGGTTTTCTCGCGGGTCGGCCCTCCTACCCGCTGGACAACAGCGCGGACGCCGGTTTCCTGCGGGACATGACCGCCCACCACGCCCAGGCCGTGGACATGTCGATGGTCATCCTGGACAAGACGGACGACCGCCAACTGCACACCGTCGCCACCGACATGACCCGCACCCAGCAGTCGCAGATCGGCATGATGCAGGGCTGGCTCATGGAGTGGGAGCTGCCCTCGCGCGGGACGGAGCAGCCCATGACGTGGATGGCCGGGTCCGGCCACGACCACGGCGGCGGTGACGGAGAGGCTCCCGAGCGGATGCCCGGGCTGGCCACGGACGAGGAGCTCGAGGAGCTGGACCGGGCCGAGGGCGAGGAGGCCGAGATCATCTTCCTGGAGCTGATGATCGACCACCACCTCGGCGGGATCGAGATGGCCGAGGCCGAGGTGGAGCTCGGCGGCGAGGACATGGTCCTCGACTTCGCCCAGGGGATGATCGACGCGCAGCAGACCGAGGTCGACCTCATGGAAGGCATGCTCGAGGACCGGGGCGTGGACCCGGAGGACTGACACCGGCCACGCAAAAGGCCCGACCACGCAAAAGGCTCCCCTCAGAGCACGTGCACGGGGGCCGACCTCCCCCACAAGTGACAGGCCCGCTCAGCCACACCAGGGACCGGCTTCCCCTGGGGCCGAGCCGGCCGACCTGTAAGTCTGTTCGTGGCTGGCCTGGGGCCGGCTGGCAGGGTAGTAC
>NZ_ANBE01000048.1 GCF_000341145.1 Nocardiopsis xinjiangensis YIM 90004 | reverse complement strand
CTTTTTTTGCGCCCAGGCTTGTGAACATGTGAAAAACCATTCCCAGGCATCAAGAGCAGAGGTATCGCACGGAACGTTCTTCCCAAGGGCCCCGAAGCACGGTCGGCAACAGGGCTCCGCCACCGTCAGGACACAGTGGCCGGCAGCACAGCACGGCGCCGAGCCCTCCGATGCCGGTCGTGCCCCGGCCACACGGTGTCGTGGCCGCTCCTGGGCCGGGCCGGGTCCGGCCGCGATCTCCCCGGACGCCTCACCCACCCTGTGCAGCTTCTACGGGGCGACCCACGTCTGTGGTGCTTCAGTCCTCAGGAACCCAGGTGCCGGAACGGGGCACCTGGGAACGGCTCACCCCAGCAGCGAGGTGCGGCCCGGTCCCACCCTCGGTGGGGGAACGCTGGCTGTGTTCGACGGAAGGAGGCGGCTCGAGGGCGGCTCGAGGTCAGTCCTCGTCGATCTCCGGGTTCTCGATGAGCTGCCGCAGCAGCGCAAAGAAGTCCTCTTCGCTCATGGCCGACCAGTCAACATGCTCGCTCATGTCCTGCGGATTCCCTGAACGGGCCGACTATAAGCCTCCCGCAGGCGTTCTGAGTGGAGAACGCCTGATTGAATCCGTGTCCTCGCAGGTAGGCGGGGTGGTCGGGGCATGTGTGTCCGGATCCGGACGGACCATGGACTTTCTGCCCTGTTTCGGGTAATCAGCCCGTGCCAGATGCACGTCGACGGTTGCCGATCGCTCTTCTGCGCCCGGGTACGGCTCCGGGCGCGCACGGGTCGGCGAGCTCCGTCCGGGGCCGGAGTGCGGTCCCCCTCGAGATCAGACGCGTTGGCGAAGGGCGCTGCGGCACTCGGGGCAGCGGCAGCGTTTGTTGTAGCCCGTCACAGTCCCGTGGGGCAGGCTCGGATCGCGTTGTTCGGTGAGTGTGGCGTCGAGCTGCTCACCGAAGGGCGCCAGGATGCGTGCGGTCGAGAAGACCTGCTTCGGACTGATCTCGAGTTCGGCCGCGGCGTCGTCGACGTGCTTCCCCATGCGGAGTTTCGCGATGAGGCGTGATCGGGTGCTCGGTGGCATCCGGGCCTCGGCGTTCGCGATGAGTTGCTCGGAGTCGTCGATGGGGTAGCTCATTGGTTTCCTCTACGTGTGCGGGTGCGCCCGCCGCGGCGGGTACCTCAAACATCGTACGTGGTTTCTTCCCGCTGGTATCAGTATGAGACACAAGAGGCATTTGTGCATCAATCAGGCTGGTGAGGGTGCGCTCTGCGCTCGGTTCCCGAGCTCCGCCTGTGCCCCGGGCCGGTCGGCACACCCTGCCCTACGATTGTGGCCATGGGGCGCATGTGGGGCAGGAAAACAGGACTGAACTTGTGGTTTTCCTGTGACTGTGCTTCTGGATCTGCTGTGACCTAATGCGACAAAGGGGCGTTTCCTGCGCATGAGGTCTGGGGTGATGGGACCTCTCCTGGGGGATCAGGCAGGAAAGGTGCCGTGTTTTCTAGAAACGCATTGCTAGAAGCTAGGTGTCGTGTTTCGCTGGTGGTACACCTCACCACCCTGTGTCATTGGATCAGTGATATGACCAGCCCCACGGTTCGCCGACGGCGCCTCTCCTCGGAACTCCGCCGCCGCCGGGTGCAGGCCGGAATGACCCTCAGCGACGTGGCGGAGGAGCTCGAGTGGTCACCGGCCAAACTGGGCCACATCGAGACCGGTATCCGGAAATGGCCCTCGGTCATGGAGATCTCCGCCCTGCTGCGCCTGTACGGGGTCACGGGCGGGCAGCGCGAAGCCGTGCTGACACTGGTTCGAGAATCCCGGCTGCGGCCGTGGTGGACCGAGTACGAGGACGTGCTCTCCTCCGCCTACGTCGGCAACGAAGCAGGGGCAGTAGCGGTGCAGACCTACGCGGGCATCCTCGTGCCCGATCTGCTCCAGGCCCCCGACTACACGGCCCGGGTCGCCCGCTCCCTCGGGCACGGGGAGGACGGCGTCGAACGGATGGTCGCCTCGCACCTCAAACGCCAGGAGGTGCTCGAAGGCGGCGGGCTCGGGTGCTACCAGGCGGTTCTGGAGGAGGACGCTCTCCAACGCGTCTCCGGCGATCTGGAGCTGTTGCGGGCTCAGGCCGGCAGGCTCGTGGAGCTGGCGACCGAGTGTGACGCGGTCTCCATCCAGCTCCTCCCGACCTCCGCCGGCCCACACCCCGGTGTCTCCGGTCCCTTCTCGGTGCTCGAATTCGATGAGGACGAGACGGCCCTGGCCTACGTCGAGGCACCCCCGGGCGGGTCCGTCGTCGAGTCCGAGGAGGGGGTGCGTGCGTGCAGGGGGGTCTGGGACGCGCTCAGCCGCACCGCCGCCACACCCGAGGCGACGGTGGGTATTCTGCGGCGTATGGCCCTGCTGACCTGAAGTTCTTGTCCACCCCTGTCCAGGTCGGATGTCGAACGCCGGTGTGAAACGGTCCACCGTGGCAGGGAGTGCCCGGGATGGCTTGCTAGTCTGCTTGGTGACAACCTCATAAAGTTCTCTGTGGAGGGCCGGTCCCCGGACTCGGCTCCCTGTACGAACCGGACCAACGAAAGGGTGCAGACAGTGAAGAAGATCATCGTTCTGGCGCTGGTGGCCCTCGGTGCTTTCGCCGTTTACCGCAAGATCCAGGCCGACCGCGCCGAGCTGGACCTCTGGACCGAGGCCACGGCGGCCAGCGAGGGCTGATCGGACGAACGCGCCAGGGCGGCGTCCGCGACGCCGTCATGACGGTTCCGCCGGGTGACCGAGGGCAGGCACACACCACGTGCCGCCCCGGAAAGCCCGACGGCGACACGAAGGCGTGGGTGGGCTGAGGACCCCGCGGTGCGACCCACGGCTTTGTGCTGCGTCCGGCCCCGGACGTGGCTCCGTGGTGTCCGGTCCGGCCCGGGTGACCCGAGCGGCCTTCTGATGGAGGTATGCTCTGTGCGGTGACCGGGACCGTACCCGGATCCAGGGGCCATAGCTCAGCTGGCAGAGCGCTGGTTTTGCATACCAGAGGTCAGGGGTTCGACTCCCCTTGGCTCCACTGCGAAAAACAGCAGATCAGATGTAGGAACGGGGACCTCCGAACGGGGGTCCCCGTTCTGTGTGTCCGGGGCCCGGTACCCATCCGGCGCAGGTGCGCACAGCCCACACCGCTTGCCCGAGCAGGGTCGCCCGGTGGCGCTCTCGCCCCGCCACATCGTCGAGCCGGCCGGGCGCCTTTGCGGTTGCCCGCCTCGTGCTGCACGCAACCACAGGACGGCCCCGAGCGCCGTGAAGTCGCTGGACCTCCCCTGAGAGACGCACAGGAGCTCTCCGGGCCGACCTCGGCGTGCACGGGCCGACCGGTGCGGTGCCCGACCCGTTGCCGCCGGTCGACCCACCAGGAGGCACGGCCCGCGGCGGTGACGCGGTGGGCCCGTCTGCCTCGAACGGACCATCCACTCCGTCGTCGCCGGCACGGGACCGACGTGCGGAGGTCCGCAATCTCCGGCGCAGTGTCCTGTTCTGCTCCCCGTTGGGGTTTCGGGACGGACACACGGAATGAATGGCCCCCTTCACCACAAAAGGCCGATCCTGGGGTTACTAATGGGTATTGCCGAGCCCGAACTGCGGTTACCAACGAGTATTTCCAAGGACTGGTGCAGTGCCGTCACAAGGGGGGTCAGGATAAGGATGTGATCGGCCGGAAGGGAGTAACTAGTCCGTTCGAGCCAGATGGATGACGGAGAGTCCTTCCTGGGCACCCGGGGCGGGTTCGGTCGGTGGCTCATGGGGTGGCGTGAAGTCGCAGGTCATCACGGTTGTCAGGGAAACGTGGGCGAGAGGCCTTTCTCGGTGGTTTCGTGAAGCCCTCGCACCACGCGCCATTACCCTCCGTATGTGTATGATGACACTTCCCCTCGGTGCGATGGTCCTACTGGGCCATATGAGAAATAGGCCTCTTGGGGACTGTTGGTGAACTGGGACGATCCGTAGTTTCGACACCAGCGACAACGAGGAACACAGCGCGCCGAAAACGATCAACCCCCGAAGACGTGAAGCGCGGCCCCCCGCGCTGTACAGCAGTCCATCGTCCTCGGATCGGCCCGCTGTTCCTCGGCCACTCCGGCTCCGACCGGAGAGGGAAATCCGATCACCACACATGCTGATCTTGGGAGTGGGGCGACATGTGGAACGAGAAGATGGCGATCCGGGCGAAGTGCCGTGAGATCGACCCGGACGCCCTGTTCGTGCAGGGTGCCGCGCAGAACCGTGCCAAGCTGATCTGCCGCGGGTGCCCCGTACGGACGGAGTGCCTCGCCGAGGCGCTCGACAACCGCATCGAGTTCGGTGTCTGGGGAGGCATGACCGAACGCGAGCGCAGGGCGCTGCTGCGGCGCCGCAAGGACGTAACGAGCTGGTACGACCTGCTCACCAGTGCTGAGCGCCGCTACGAGCGCGAGCAGGAGCGCCGCGAGGCCGCGAGGCGTTCCGCCGACCCGGTCACCGCCCGCAAGTGACCGCGGGTGCCGGACCCCGCGTGGGCTTCAGGCCCAGGGAGGGGGCCCGGAGCGGAGGTCCGGCGCCCTCGGTGGACCCAGGGAAGAGGTCCGCCGTCCCCGGGCGGCTCCGGTCCTCCGGGGGCGGCCCGGGTGGTCAGGGAAGAGTCAGGGGTGGCCCGGATACCCGAACGACACCTGTGTGACGCACCATGGAAGGGACGGGCCCGACGGGTCATGTCCCGCTGTCGTGAGGGAGGGTGACGTGGCGGTGGACGAACATCGAGGCCACACGAACCGGCCCCGGCCGTATGGCGGTGGCGGCCCGGAGGTGCGACTCTCGCACGCCGACCGCGACGCCGTCGCGGAGGTGCTCCAGGAGGCCTACGGCAAGGGGCAGCTCGACGAGCACGAGTTCGAACAGCGCGTCGACGCGGCCATGAGCGCCAAGTACCCCTCGGAGCTCGAACACCTCACCATGGACCTCGGCCCGGTCCGGCCGCCGGAGGGCCACGGCCCGGCCGTGGCCGGGGNGGGGGCCCCCCCCAGCCACTACTACCTTCCGTTCGTGGTACCGCTGCTGCTCGTCGCCGTCAGCGACAACATGTCGTGGTACGTGCGGCGCCAGGCGATGGAGGCCCTCAACTTCCAGCTCTTCTGTGTCATCGCCGGGGCCGCCAGCACGGTACTGATCACACCGATCGCGCTCTTCTGGGCTCTGGGGCCCGTCGCCATGGCGGGTGCACCGGCGGCCCTGCTGGGTGTGCTCCTGGCGGTGCCGGTGGCGGTGCTCGTCTACTGCCTCACCGGGTGGCTGATCATGCCGGCGGTGGCGGGGATCGCGAGCCTGATGGGGAAGAACTGGCATTACCCGATGTTCTTCCGCCTCCTCAAGGACAAGTGAGGGGCCGGGGCCCACGGCCCCGCCACCGGCCCGCATCCGTTGGAGGAGCGGGGTTGGCCGGCGGGCGCCTCGGCCCACCGGACGCGACCTAGGGGGACTTGGTGGAACCGCCCTTGTTCGAGCTGGTCGCGGCTCGGGCCGGCTCCTTGGCCTTGTTCTTGGTGGCATTGCCGGCTGTCTTGTCAGCGGCCTCGGAGGCGTTGGACCCCAAGTTCTCGCGAGTCTCGCGGACCTGGTCGCGCGCCTGGTCCAGGTGCTCCTGCCACTCGGCGTCCTGGGATGCCTGGCGCATACGCACCATCGAGTAGACCAGGGCGCCGCCGACGACGGCCGCACCGCCGATCAGCAGGGTGCGGGTGACCTTGCGGTTCTGCCGCAGGGCGCGCAGGCCCCGGCGGGGAGGCTTGGGGTCGACCCGGTGCGCGGCGGTGTTGAGGAGTTCTGCCACACGCGGGGCGACGGTGTCCTCGACCCGGTGCGCGGCGGTCTCCAACCTGGGGGCCGTCCAGCCTCGGGCCTGGAGGAGCTTCTGAGAAGCCTGGTCACGCGCCTGATCGGCGTAGGGGCCGAGCCGTTCGGCCTGCTCGCGGGCGAGGTCCTGGAGGCGGACAATGGCCACCTCGGCTTCCTTCTGTGCCTTGCGACGCTTCGTGGTGATGGGCACGTCGTCAGCTCCTTCTCTAGAGATCATCAGCGGCCTCCACCCGTGGACCGCGGACAGTTCCGCACGGGTGGCTTGCCGTCGTCCTTCCCTGTGACCCGGGTGTTATCTCAACTTACGTCCTCTCCGTCTGTGATCTGTGCTTCGACACCGCGGGTCACACTTCGAGGTCGTGCGGGCACGTCCCTCGTCGGTGCCGGCCGAGTCGGTGTTGTCCACAGGCCATCGGGTTTCGGCGAAGAGCGGGTGCCGGACGGGTAACGTGAGCACGTAAGCGAACTCGACCGAAAGGCACGCAGGTGTCGGACTCCAAGGGTCAGCCCACCGCGCGGCTGAACACCTCCAAGGGAACCATCGTCGTCAAGCTCTTCGAGGAGGAGGCACCCGAGACGGTTGCCAACTTCATCGGCCTGGCCGACGGCTCCAAGCAGTGGATGGACCCCACGACGGGCAAGCCCTCCAACAGCAGCCTCTACGAGGGCACCATCTTCCACCGCGTCATCGACGGTTTCATGGTTCAGGGCGGCGACCCGCTCGGTTCCGGCCGCGGTGGCCCCGGGTACACGTTCAAGGACGAGATCCACCCGAACCTGCGCTTCGACCGTCCCTTCCTCCTGGCCATGGCCAACGCCGGGCCGGGCACCAACGGTTCGCAGTTCTTCATCACCGTGGACAAGCCCTACTGGCTCGACGGCCGCCACACCATCTTCGGTGAGGTCGTCGAGGGCGACGACATCGTCAGCACCATCTCGCAGGTCGCCACCGACTCCCAGGACCGTCCCCGCGAGGACGTGGTGATCAACAGCGTCGAGATCACCCGATAGAACCACGGGAGTGAGAGACCGGCCATCATGAGTGAGCCCCCACCGCCGACCGGTGCGTCACACACGGGAGAGACACCGACGCCCCGCACCTGTTACCGGCACGCCGACCGGGAGACCGGTGTCAGCTGCACCCGGTGCGGGCGTCCCATCTGTCCCGATTGCATGGTCGAGGCGTCCGTGGGGTTCCACTGCCCGGACTGCGTCGCGGAGGGGAACCGCACCGTACGGCAGGCCCGGACCGTCTTCGGCGGCAAGGTCATCGACAAGCCGTACGTGACGTGGACGCTCTTGGGGCTCGTCGCGGTCGGTTTCGTCCTGCAGCAGGTGATGCCGCAGATCGCCGCCGCTTTCGGGATGCACGGCTTCGCCGTCCACCTGGGCGGCGAGTGGTACCGGCTCATCACATCGGCGTTCCTGCACGGGGGCATCTTCCACCTGTTGTTCAACGGGTACGCACTCTTCCTGCTCGGCAATGCGCTGGAACGGTGGCTCGGCCACGGGCGCTTCCTCACCCTCTGGGTGCTGGGCGCGCTGTCCGGTTCGGCGCTGAGCCTGTTGGCCGCACCCGGCCAGCTGTCCATCGGGGCCTCGGGAGCGATCTTCGCGCTGTTCGGTGCGGTGTTCGTGACCGGGCGCCGCCTGGGCCTGGACATGCGGATGATCCTGGTCCTGCTGGTGGTCAACCTGGGGATCACGTTCCTGGTCCCCAACATCTCCTGGACCGCGCACATCGGCGGACTGGTCGCCGGTTTCGCGGTCGGCGCGATCTTCGCGCTGCTGCCCAGGGGGAAGGCCGACCACCGCAGGCGGAGCCTCGTGCACACGCTGATGGCCGCGGCCTACACCGTTCTGCTCGCCGTCCTGCTCATCGGGGGGCCCGCGCTCGTGTGGCCGGCCCTGGGACTCGTCTGAGCCCGGGGGCGCACCGAAGGCCCGGGAGGGGACATGGTCCTCTCCCGGGCCTTCGTTCTGTCCGAGGGTGCTCCGGCGGTCTGCCCGCGGGGACGGGCGCGCTCAGGAGCGTCGCGGTCTCAGTGCCAGCGCGTCGACAGGATGACCGCCAGGATGATGCCGCTGAACCCGATGAGCAGGTTCCAGTTGTGCCAGTCCTGCATGTACGGGATCTGCGAACCCGCGATGTAGTACACACCGATCCACAGGATGCCCAGGATGAAGGCGCCCAGCATGACGGGCACCAGCCAGCGCGGACTGACCTTGGGCTTCTCCTTGGAAGGAGGCGGCGTGTATACAGCCTTCTTCTTGCGATCGTTGCGGGACTTGGGCACGGTCGCTGCTCCAAAGAGGTGGGGCGGTTCGGAAATTATCTGCACAGTCTACGCCCAGAGGGGCGCCGACGTCACCGGTGGTGCGGCCGTGCACGGCCGGTAACGACGGTGCCCCCACGGCGAGGCCGCGGGGGCACCGGGGCGGGTGTCAGTCCTGCAGGGGACGGGACAGCCCGTCCTGACCGGGCGGCTCATCGCCGGGTGGTCCATCGCCGGGCGGCTCGTCGCCGGGCAGCCCCGGGATCCCCGGGCCGTCGTCGGTGGGCTCGTCGGTGGGCTCGTCGGTCGGGTCCTCGGTGGGCTCGTCAGCGGGCGGGAGCGCGATCACGAGGGTGACCGTGGAACCCGCGGGCACCGCCTGCCCGGCGTTGGGAGCGTGGGAGACGACCGTGCCCTCAGGAGTGTCGGCGTTCTCCCGCTCCTCGATCTGGGTTTGCAGACCCAGTCCCTCCAGGGTCGAGACCGCATCCTCCTGGGTCCGGCCCTCGAGGTCGGGGACATCCACCTGCTGTGGCCCCGAGGAGATCTGCAGGGTGATCTCGCTGTCGGGGGAGACCGTCCGGCCGGCGGCCGGGTCGGTGCCGACCGCGTTGCCCTGCGGGACGTCGCCGCTCGCGGTCTCCTCGGTCGCCACGTTCTCGAAGCCCGCGTCGTTGAGGGCGCCCATCGCGTCGGCCTCGCTCTGGCCCTCAACCGACGGGATCTCGGTCTCGCCCGGCCCGCTGGAGATCACGAGGGTGACCTGGTCGGTCACGGGGATCTCCTGGTCCGCCTCCGGGTCGGTCTCCAGGACCGTGCCGGGTTCGGCGTCCTCGTCGGCCTGTTCCTCGGAGCCGACGTCCTCGAAGCCCTCCTCGCTCAGTGTCGAGCGGGCCTCCTCCTCGGAGTCGCCGACCACGTCGGGAAGGGCCACCTCGTCGGGCCCGGAGCCTTCCCGGGTGACCAGCCAGAACAGCAGGAAGATCGCGCCGATCACGCCGAGGGCCAGCAGGGCCCAGAGGGCCTTCTTGCCGCCCCCGCCGCTGCGTCGGTCGTCGTGGTCCCGGTCGTCGTAGTCGTCGCTGTAGTCGGCGGGGGGAAGCGTCGTGGTCGCTCCCGCGCCGGCGGAGTCCATCATCATCGTGCCGGCCTGGGTGGGCATGCCCTGCAGGCCGCGCTGGATGTCGGCGCGCATCTCCGCGGCGTTCTGGTAGCGGTCCTCGCGGTCCTTGGTCATCGCCCGCAGGGTGATGTCATCCAGCCACTGCGGGACCTGCGCGTCCAGCTCGCTCGGCGGGACCGGGTCCTCACGCACGTGCTGGTAGGCGATGGAGACCGGGGAGTCTCCGGTGAACGGCGGGCCACTGGTGAGCAGCTCGTAGAGCACGCATCCGGTCGAGTAGATGTCGCTGCGAGGGTCGACGCGCTCACCGCGCGCCTGCTCCGGCGACAGGTACTGGGCGGTCCCGATGACTTGGGAGGCCTGGGTCATCGTGGCCTGGTCGTCGCCCATGGAACGTGCGATGCCGAAGTCCATGACCTTGACGTCGGCGTTGCGCGTGAGCATGACGTTGGCGGGCTTGATGTCCCGGTGCACGATCCCGTGGTCGTGGCTGTACTCCAGCGCGTTCAGGATCCCGTCGACCAGCTCCGCGGAACGTTCGGGCAGCAGCCGCCGGTCGTCGTCCAGGAGCTCCTTGAGCGTGCGCCCGTCCACGTACTCCATGACGATGTACGGGATCGAGACCCCGTCGATCATGTCTTCGCCGGTGTCGTAGACCGCGATGATCGCCGGGTGGTTCAGGGAAGCCGCGGACTGTGCCTCACGGCGGAACCGGGCCTGGAAGATGTGGTCCTTGGCCAGGTCGTGTCGTAGGGTCTTGATCGCGACGAGCCGGTCGAGGCGCAGGTCGCGTGCGAGGTTGACCTCGGCCATGCCGCCACGGCCGACGGTCTCGTCGAGCTCGTAGCGGCCTCCGAGAAGCCGGGGCTGGGACATGTCGTGCACTTATCCTCGTGTCTTCCGGCGGTCGGCCGCGGACCGCCTCCTACCCTGAGCGTCTCTCGCCCATTGCCACGTCACTCTGCTGTCGGTCATCGGCACTATGGATTACCCACCCTCCTCGGGCGGCGGTTCTTCCTGCCCGTCGTCCTCCTCGGGCGGCGGCTCCTCCTGCCCGTCGTCCTCCTCGGGCGGCGGTTCTTCCTGCCCGTCGTCCTCCTCGGGCGGAGCGGTCGGCTGCTCCGTGCCTTCGTCGGGTCCAGGGGTCGCCGGAGGCACGGTGGGTTCCATCGTGGGTTCCCAGTCGTTCTGCGGCGGCGGTTCGGGCTCGATGGCGCCGGGGTCGGCGGGCTCCTCTTCCTCCGTCTCCGTCGACGGGGAGGAAGGAGGCGATTCGACCTGGTCCTGGGTGTCGACGGGGTCGCGTGAGGCGCCGGTCTCTTGCCCGCCGTCCCCGAACAGGAAACCGGCCACCACGGCGGACACGATGAGAAGGGTTGCTGCGACGGACGCGAGCACCACGGGCAGCCTGATCCGGCGGCCCCGGCCTTCGCCCACCGTATCCGAGGCACCGTCCTGGCCTGGAGGAACACCCTGCGGGGTGCCGTTGTCGGCGACCGTGGTGGCGTCCGCCTCGGGAACGGCGGCCACGACGGCGGTCTGGGCCATGCCTTGGAAACCGGTGGACGGTGTCGGCGGGCCCGTACCGGAGTTGGAGCGGATCACCGCGGCCGCATGAGCCACCTCACTCGCGGAGGAGGGGCGGTCGTCGGGGGCCTTCTGCAGCAGGGAGGAGACCAGGCCGTCGACCTCCGCGGGCACGTGCGAGGGCAGCTCCGGCGGTTCCTCCCGGGTGTGTGCCAGCGCCAGGGCCACGGGGCTGTCGCCGGTGAAGGGCGGTTGCCCGGCCAGGCACTCGTAGGCCACCACCCCGAGCGCGTACAGGTCGGAGGTGGAGGTCGCCGGCCGCCCCGACGCCTGCTCCGGTGAGATGTACTGGGCGGTCCCCATGACCATGCCGGTCTGGGTCAGGGTGACCGACATGTCGCCACGCGCGATACCGAAGTCGGTGAGTTTGAGCTGGTCGTCCTCGGTCACCAGCAGGTTGCCCGGCTTGATGTCGCGGTGCACGACACCGCGTGCGTGCGCGGCTGCGAGGGCCTTGGCCGCCTGGCACACGAAGTCCAGGGTCCGGTCCGGGGTCAGGTGGTCGTGTTCGCGCAGGAGCTGGGACAGCGGATCGCCCACGACCAGCTCCATGATGAGGAAGGCGCGCCCTTCCTCCTCGCCGTAGTCGTAGACCTGGGCGATGCCCGGGTGCGACAGGCCGGCGGTGATGCGTCCCTCGGTGCGGAAGCGTTCCCGGGCGGTGGGTTCCGCCATCTGGGCCGGGTGCAGAAGCTTCACGGCCACCGGTCTGTTGAGCAGGGTGTCGGTGGCTTTCCACACCGTTCCCATACCGCCGGAACCGACCTGCTCCTCGAGTCGGTAGCGGTCGCTCAACACGGTCCCGGCGGGGTCCGGGGGACCGTTGTGTGAAGACGGCTCGTTGGCGCTCACTCCTGGACCACTGCCTCCATCATCTGACGAGCGATCGGAGCGGCGTTCTCGTTACCACTGCCGCCGCCGTGCTCGATCACGACCGCGACCGCGACCTCGGGGTCGTCTGCGGGTGCAAAACCGATGAACCAGTTGTGCGTGCCCAGATCGCCCCCGGTCTCGGCGGTACCGGTCTTGCCGGCGACCTCCATGCCGGAGATGGCTGCGTTGGTTCCGGATCCGCCTTCCCCAGTGACGCGCACCATCATGTCCGTCAGGGTCTGTGCGGTGCTGGCACTGGTGGCCGTGGTATAGGACTGCGGTTCTGTGGAGGAGAGCGTGGATTCGCCGTTCGGTTCCTGGATCCGGTCCACGGCGTAGGGCTGCATGACCTCGCCGGAGTTGGCGATACCCGCGGAGACCATCGCCATCTGCAACGGTGTGGCCTCGACGTTGCCCTGGCCGATGCCGGCCCGGCCGAGAATGTTGCGGTCCTCCTCGGGCGGCGCCAGGCTCGGGGTGACCTCCAGCGGGGTCTCCAACACCTCGTCCGGGTTGAACCCGAACGCGGTCGCCTGCTCACTGAGCTGGTCGCCGCCCATCTCGATCGCCCAGTTGGCCATCGAGGTGTTGCAGGAGATCTGGATCGAGTGCCCCAGGGTATCGGGGTCGCCGTTGTTGCATGTACCGCCCGGTGTGGCGTTGGGCAGCGGGCGCCCGAGGTCCAAGGTGTCGGGGGCGTCCATGGTGCTGTCGGCGGTGGCGTCCAGGTTCTCGATCGCGGAGGCCGCCGTGACGACCTTGAAGGTCGAGCCCGGGGGATACCGCTCGTTGAGAGCCCGGTTGAGGAGGGGCTGGTCCTCGTTCTGCTCGAGTTCGACGTAGTTGTCGACGGCACTCTGTGGTTCGTCGATGCTCACCACGTCGTTGGCGTCGTAGGAGGGGTAGGAGACCGCACCCAGGATCGAACCGGTGCTCGGGTCGAGGGCCACGGCCGCACCGTTCTTGCCCTGGTTGGCGAACCCGTCGTAACCGGCCTGCTGCACCTCCGGGTCGAGTGTGAGCTCCACACGCGCACCGCCCGGGTCGTGCCCGGTGAGGATGTCGCGCAGCTTGCGGGCGGCGAGCCGGTCGTCGGACCCGTCCAGGAGGGAGTTCTCCGCCTCCTCGACACCGGAGGCGCCGTAGCTGCGGAAGGACCCCACGATGGGTGTGTACAGGTCCCCGCCGTTGTACATGCGCTGGTAGCGGGCCTGGTCGTCCTCCTCGGAGAGGTCCTCGGAGTAGGCCACCGGTTCACCCGCGACCTGGATCGGCCCGCGCTGCTCGGTGAGGCGCTCGCTGTACTGGCGGTTGTTCAGCGGGTCCTCGCGGATCGCGTCCGCCTGGAACCCCTGGATCCAGGTGGCCTGGAGCATCAGGGCGCCGAACAGGATCATGGAGAAGACGGCGAGGCGTCGGATGGGTGTGTTCATCGTCGGATCACCTGTGTGGCCCCCTCGTCCTGGATCGCCTTGGGCGCGGGACGGCGCGCGTTGTCGCTCATGCGCAGCAACAGGCCGATCACCAGCCAGCTCGCCATGAGCGCAGAACCACCCGCGGCCAGGAACGGTGTTGTCATACCGGTCAGGGGGATGATGCGCAGCAGGCCGCCGAGCACGACGAAGACCTGGAAACATATGACGAAGGCCAGGCCGCTGGCCAGCATCTTGATGAACAGCTCACGTGAGGCCAGGGCGATGCGCATGCCCCGCTGCACGAGCAGGAAGACGACGACGAGGAGCGCCATGAGGCCCGTCAGCCCCAGTTCCTCGGCCAGCGAGGCCATGATGAAGTCGCTGTCGGCGGCGAAGTTGTTGTGGGCGTCGCCGCCGCCCATGCCGGTGCCGAACAGGCCGCCGTAGGCCATGCCGATCTGGCCCTTCACGAGCTGGGCGCTGCCGCCGAGCGCGTCGTAGACCTCCTGGTCGAAGGCGTTGAACCAGATGTTGACGCGCTGCTCGAAGTGCCAGAAGAGCTGGAAGGCCAGCGCTGCGGCCAGCACGAACACGGAGAGGCCGATGATGACCCAGGACGAACGCTGGGTGGCCACGTACAGCATCGCCAGGAACGTGCCGAACAGCAGCAGCGACGAACCGAGGTCCTTGGTGAGTACCAGCAGGCCGATCGCCAGGACCCAGCCCACGACCATCGGCATGAAGTCGCGTGCGCGGGGCAGGTCCATGATCTTGAACCGGCCGATCTTGATCTCCTTGGCCGCCAGCGACAGGACCTGGCGTTTGGTGACCAGGTACGACGACAGGAAGACCACCAGGGCGATCTTGGCGAACTCCGAAGGCTGGACCGTGAAACCGGCGAGCCCGATCCATCGGCGGGCGCCGTACTCGGAGATGCCGATGACCGGGAGCATCGGCAGGGCGATGAGGATGATCGCGGCCAACGCGCTGATGTAGGTGTAGCGCTGCAGGACCCGCGGTTCCTTGAGGAAGAACAGCAGAGCGATGCACAGGACCATGCCCACGGCCGTCCAGACGAGCTGCATGCCGATGCCGGCGTGCTCGATGTCTCCGGAGTCGGCGGCGTCCAGGCGCCAGATCATGGCCACGCCGATCCCGTTGAGGAACAGTGCGCACGGCAGGATCAGCGGATCGGCGTACGGCGCGATCCAGCGCAGCGCCGCGTGGGTGGCCAGGGCCATGGCGCCGAAGAGGAGGCCGTAACCCCACATGGCGCCGGGGAGCTGTCCGTCGAGGTTGAGCCCGGCGACGGCCATCGCCGACATCGTGATCACGATGGTCACGCAGATGAGGGCGAGTTCGGCGTTGCGCCGCTTGACCGGAGGCAGCTCGGTGGGCGCCTCGGAGGAGGCCGGTGCCTCGGGTGCCGCTGTGCTCATGGGGTCACCCCGATCCCTCGGCGGCACCCTCGTCGGTTCCGCCGCTGTCGGTTCCGTCGGTGTCGGTGTCGGTTCCGCCGGTGTCGGTGTCAGCCCCGGGGGAGGCGGTGGAGGTGTCCTCGTTCTCGGTCTCGGCGATGCTCCTGCGGAGTGTGTCGAGGTGGTCGACCGCCTCCTGCTCGCTCTCGAAGGGCACGGTGCCGTTGACCGCTTCGCGGTCCGAAGCGCTCAGGGCGTCGACACGGATGTCGCTGGGTTCGATCTCCTCGGAGAGATCGAACCCGGCGATGTTGGTGTCGATGCCCTGGTAGACGCTGACGGTGTTCCCGTCCGCGGAGAGCCCGACGAAGTACTGGTCCTGGACGTACCGGTTGCCGAAGTAGTAGCCGACGCCGGCGACCAGGGCGACGACGACCAGGAAGACGAGCACCATCGGCCACCAGCGGCGCCGACGGTAATCGCTCTCCTCACCGCGGCCGCGCTGGTTGTCGTAGGGTTCCCCGTAGTCGGGGTCCTCCTCCTCGACGGGGTCCATCTCGGCGGTGTCACCACTGTTGTTGCGCAGCTCGCGCGCGCGTCTCGCAGGGGTGTCGCTGCCCTCGCCGACGCCTTCGCGGCGCTGGTCGGCGGCGCCCACCACCTGGCTGGCGTGGTCGACCCCGGTGAGGTCGGCGTCGGTCTCGACGACGTCGGCGACGACCGCGGTGATGTTGTCCGGGCCGCCCCCGCGGATCGCGAGGTCGATGAGCTTGCGCGCGGCGGCGTGGGGGTCGTCCTCGGCCTCGAGGGTCTCGCGGATGGTCTTCTGGCTGACCACCCCGGACAAGCCGTCGGAGCAGAGGAGGTAGCGGTCGCCGACCTCGGCCTCGTTGATCGACACGTCGGGGTCGACGGGGCTCTTGCCGTCGAGGGCGCGCAGGATCAGCGAGCGCTGGGGATGGGTGGCGACCTCCTCCTCGGTGATCTTGCCCTCGTCGACGAGGGTCTGCACCAGGGTGTGGTCGTGGGTGATCTGCTTGAACACCTGGCCGCGTAGGAGATAGGCGCGGGAGTCACCGATGTGGAGGAGAGCGACACGGCCCTCGGCCCACAGCATGGCCGTGAGCGTGGTACCCATGTTCTCGAGCTGGGGCTCCTCCATGATCCGCTGGGAGAGCGAGGCGTTGGCCTGCACGACGGCGTTCTGGAGGACTTCGACCATCTCGTCGGAGCGAGGATCGTCGGTGTCGAGGCGGCGGATCGTCGAGATGGCGATGGAGCTCGCCACCTCACCGCCGGCGTAACCGCCCATGCCGTCGGCGACCGCGAGGAGGTGCTGGCCGGCGTAACCGGAGTCTTCGTTGCCTTCGCGGAGGCATCCTACGTCGGAGTACGCCGCGTATCGGAGAGCGATGGTCATTTGCGCAGTTCCAGAACGGTTTTGCCGATACGGATGGGTTGACCCACCGTGATGGGCTGGGGGCGATTCAGCTTCTGCTGGCCGAGGTAGGTGCCGTTCGTCGAGTTGAGGTCTTCAACGAACCAGCGGCCGTTGTCGGAGTAGACGCGTGCGTGGCGCCCCGACGCGTAGTCATCGGTGATGACGAGCGTCGAGTCGGGCGCGCGCCCGATGAGGATGGGGTGGGAACCCAGGTCGACCGTGGTCCCGGTGAGGGATCCCTGGGTCACGGCCAGCACCGTGGGTTCGTTGCGCCGTGCACGCGAAGGCCGCGGCGAGTCGGAGGACGCACCCCGGCGGGGGGCGGAGCGAGCTGCGGGGCGGGGCTTCTTCTTGCCCTTC
Organism: Nocardiopsis xinjiangensis YIM 90004; assembly: GCF_000341145.1. Taxonomy (GTDB): domain Bacteria; phylum Actinomycetota; class Actinomycetes; order Streptosporangiales; family Streptosporangiaceae; genus Nocardiopsis; species Nocardiopsis xinjiangensis. Next base: position 44,276 of record NZ_ANBE01000048.1, on the reverse strand, counting down.
TTCTTTGCCTTCTGGCCGAACAGGTCGGTGTTGATGACGCCGACCGCCATGAGGACGAACAGCCAAAGCACCACGAGGTACGCGACCTTGATCAATATGAGTGTCAAGTTGGACATCGAACTGCTCTTCAGCCCCTGTCGTGGTCCGGCTGTGGTGGCGGGCCTTCGCGCCGCCACCGCTTCTTCCCCACCTTCGGTTCGGTGAGTGGTTCGAGATACCTGTCCCACCTGTCTGGTGACGGACAGTGTGCCCGATGGGTCGGGTCTTGGCGGAGACTACCCGCCCGGAGGGATATCCGACAGCAGACTCGAAGCCCCACCCGACCCGGGGCCCGACCTGTCAGACGCCGAGAGAACGCAGTTGGTTGCGAATCCGCGGATCTGACGGTCGTCGCCGAGCCCGGTACAGGTCAGTCCCTGCGGAACGTCATCGTCGTGCGGCCCAGGCTGACCCTGCTGCCGTCCACCAGGCGGACCTGTCCCACCTGCTGTCCGTTGACGAAGGTGCCGTTGGTCGAGCCCTTGTCGACCAGGATCGCCTCATCGCCGTCGAGACGGATCTCGACGTGGTGCCGGGACACCCCGTTGTCCACCAGTCGCAGGTCGCAGTCGGTACCGCGGCCCAGAAGGGTGACGGGGGTGGTCAATTCGAAGGATTGCTGCATGCCGTGACTGGCGATGCTTCCCTCGGCGGTGGCCCCGCCGGGGGAGATGAGCAGGCGCGGCCGGCCGGTCTGCTGTTGTCCGCTGTCCGGACCGGGGTCGCCGACCGGCTGGCGAACTTCGCCGTCCTTGTCGATCATGCTGCCCCGGACGACGCCGGACCGGATCCGGAAACGTCCGGTCTTGAGCCCCTCGTCGGACCTGAAATGGACACGGACCGGACCGACGAAGGAGTAACCCTGTTCGGTCGCGTAGTCGCGTGCCAGCTTCGACAGCTCCTGGCCGAGGCTGTCCGCGTAGACCTCCAGGCGCTCCTTGTCGCTGCCCGCGAGCTCCACGATGAAGTCGTTCGGGACAAGGGTTCGGCCTTGGGCGACGATCGCCGCGCGTTCGTCCATCTCGCGCTGGACGGCGCTCGCCACCTCGACCGGTTGGAGCTCCGACTTGAAGGCCATCGCGAAGGTGCCTTCGATCATGCCCTCAAGCCTGCGCTCGAAGCGTTGGAGCACTCCCACGAGGTACCTCCCTTTGTACTCCACTCCGTATGTGTAAACGATCGTAACCGCGCTCGGGTCCCCCTGCTTTCAGCCGCACCCCCTGGAGCGCTGCCCTCCGGTCACGAGTGGCAGGTGGAAGGTGGTCGTGAACGGGTGTGCGAGCCACCTCCAGACCGTGCTAGCCTTGATCACGTCGCAAGGGGGAACGGGCCGCAGAGGCCCGAACGCCGGCGGATACAACATGGTTGTTGTCACCCGGGCGGGTGGCGGAACGGTAGACGCGCACGGTTCAGGTCCGTGTGTCCGAGAGGACGTGAGGGTTCAAATCCCTCCTCGCCCACCAAGATCCCGCAGGGTCGGTCTCAGACCGTACACCCTGCGGGATTTTTCTGTACAAAGCCCTTCTGAGCTGCGTCGTTGCGCGGTGGTGCCGCGGGTACGGGATCCGGAACAGCCATCTTGCATCCCGGGCCGGGCCGAAACCCGGTCATCGGGGAGCCCGGCACACGGAGAAGGGGACCGAGCCCTGGAGCCCGGTCCCCGCGGGGCAGGGGCCTCAGGGGTTGAGTACGGTGTCGAGCTCTTCGAAACGCTCGATCTCACAGCCGTTGCGCTGGTTGAATTCGGTGTCGATCTCGGTTCCGTGCACCTGGCCGGTCACATGGGCCTGTTCGGGCCCGCCGACCTGCATCGTGCATGCCATGTCGCTGGTGTCGAGGGTGAACGGTTCTTCGCCGACCTCCTCGATCTGTTCACAGGCGGTCTCGGGGTCGGGGTGGTCCCCGCCCGTGGGCGCGCACGTGAGGGTGTAGGTGCCTTCCTCGAAACCCTCCGCGGGTTCCAAGGATTCGTCGTCGCTCAGGGAGCGTTCGATGGTCAGCTCGACCCCGGCGTCACCGGAGGCCTCTCCGTCGGCTCCGTCACCGTTCTCGTCAGGGGCGGTGGTGGACTCGCCGTCCTCGTCGGGGGCGGGCGTACTCACCTCGGATGACTCGTTGCCGCAGGCCGTGAGAAGCAGGCCGAGGGCTGCGAGAGCGGCGAGGCGGGTCGGCAGCGCGGTCGCGATGGTGTGCATACGCATGTGTCTTGGACGTGCACGCTCGGCGATACGGTTCCTCCCGGGCGCAGTTTTTTCTGACGACACAGAACACAGGGGGACAAGACATGTTCGGCAGCGAGATTCCCGAGGTTCCGGCCTCCGAGGTCCCGGAGAACGCTTATCTGCTCGACGTCCGGGAGAACGACGAGTGGGACGCCGGCCACGCGCCCGGCGCCGTCCACATCCCGCTCGGCACACTCGGCGACCGGGCCGCTGAGGTGCCCCAGGACCAGAAGGTCTACGTGGTCTGCCGCTCCGGCGGACGGTCCGCTCAGGCCGCCACGGCTCTCAACCAGGCCGGATGGGACGCCGTCAACGTGGCCGGGGGCATGCAGGACTGGGCCGGTTCCCAGCGCTCCATGGAGTCCGGCAGCGGTGACGAACCGCGGGTGATCTGACCGTTTTCGGTGGCCGATTCCCACCGATTAGGTAAAGGCCTGCCACTCGGGCGCCCCCGAGTGGCACTATGACCGCGTGAGTTCCGAGCGCGACCCCCTCAGCGCCGACGACGTCGTGGCCTCTTCGGGCGACGCCGTGATCGTGATCGACGACACGTCCCGGGTGACCCATTGGAACCCGGCGGCCGAACGCATGCTCGGATGGTCCCGTGAGGAGGTCCTGGGCCGGGAACTGCCGATCGTGCCCGGCGAACTCAGGACCGAACACGGAGCCGTCCTCGAACAGGCCCGTGCCGGGACCCCGCTGTCGATCGTCACGCGCCGCCTGCACAAGGAACGCGGGATGGTGGACGTGCGGATCAGTACCGCGCCCGCGCACGACCGGAGCACCGGCCAGTGGCACGGATGGGTGCTCACGCTCTATCCGCGAGAGAGCGAGACCGACGTGCACTCCGCTGCGATGGAACGCGCACGCCTGGTGCGTCGCCTCACCGACATGGTCGTGGACATCAACGCCGACCTCAGCCTCCAGTCGGTGCTGGACCGCTTGTCCGGCAGCATCACCGAGCTGACCGGGGCCGACGCAGGCGGGTTCGTACTGCTCAACGAGGACCGCGTCGAGCTGGTCAGCCTCAGCGAACTACCCGAGAAGCTGCACGGGTTCAGCGCGCCCCTGGAGAGCAGCCTGTTCGGCGAGCTCCTGCGCAGCGGAAAATCCGTGCTCCTGGCCAACGAGGACACCCGGGGACTGCAGGACCTCGTCTGGGCCGACCTGCCCGGCCTGCACACCATCGCGTTGTGTGTGTCCAACGTGCACGGCCGCCCTTACGGTGCGCTCTACGCGCTCTACAGTCGGCGCAAGGTCGGGCACGTGGAGCTGGAGCTGCTCGAACTCCTGGCCGCACACGCCGGTGTGGCCATCGGTAACGCCCTGGCCTACGAGGAGACCGACCGCCAGCGCCTGCACGAGCAGGTCGTGGCCGACTCCAGCGCCGACGGCATCGCGGTCCTCGACTTCGACGGGCGTGTGCGCAAGTGGAACCGTTCGGCGGTCGAACTCACCGGGTACAGCACCGAGACGATGACCGGCCGCCACCCTCCTTTCCCCATGCCCGCGTGCCACGGTGAGCCCATCAAGCACAAGCTCGACGACGGCCGGTGGCTGGAGATCCTCATGGCGCGGATCCCGCGCACCCACGAGTGGGTCGTGGACTTCCGCGACATCACCGCACAGAAACACATGGAGGACGACCAGGAGCTGTTCCTGGCCACGACCGGGCACGAGCTGCGGACCCCCATCACCGTGATCCACGGCCTGGCTTCCACCCTCCGTACCCGGTGGGGCCATCTCGGTCCCGAGGCCCAGCGTGAGGCGGTCGAGACCATCGTGGAGCGGTCGCGTTCCCTGGTGGCGCTCGTGGAACGGTTGAGTCTGGGGTCGGAGGTCTCCCGCGGTGAGCTCGACGTCAAGCGTGTCCCCTTCGACCTGCGTGAGCTGATCCATCAGGCGGTCACGGCCTTCCGCCCGCTCTCCGAGCGCCACGACGTGCTCATGCGGGCCGGTACGGTCCTGCCGCCCACGGTGGGCGATCCTCTGGCCACCGGCATGATCATGGACCAGCTCCTGGACAACGCACTCAAGTTCTCTCCCGGCGGCGGGACCGTGCACGTCAGTGTGAACGCCGAGGAAGAAGATGCCGTGGTGACCATCGAGGACGAGGGGATGGGGCTGCAGCCGGGTGACGAGGAGAGGGTCTTCGACCGCTTCGTCCAATCGGGGGTGCGAGGCGATCGCCGCAAGTTCGGCGGGATCGGTATCGGGCTCTACATCGTGCGCCAACTCGCCCGTGAACAGGGCGGGGACGTCACGGCCGAGGGGCTGGCCCACGGGACCCGCGTCCGGCTCACGGTCCCTCTGTTCGTGGACGATAAGACACACGAGTCACAGTTGTACCGAGCAGCACATGAAACAACAAAAATCTCAAAAGGCACTGAGGCCTTGCTGGGTAAGCGTTTCGAGGCCTCGGACGCCGGTGAGAGCCCCTGAACTGCTCCGGTTCCACGTTTTCGACCTGCGAGATCGGGGCATTTCCACCCCTGGTGGAACCGGCGAGACACATCGGTGGCTTCCACTCTGCTCGCTACAGTACGAACACTCAGGGGCAAAAGCCGTGGCAGGAGACAGAACCTCACCCGACGTCGGGGAGTGCCCGCACAAGGCCGAGCGGAACGTCACCCTTCCCTACGTCTCCTCCAGTGTCACCGGGGCACGAAAACTGCTCCAGGACGACCTCGCCGACCTCGGTCTCGGTGAGGGGCGCCTCGACGACGCCGCCCTCGTCCTCAGCGAGCTCGTCAGCAATGCATTGCGCCATGCCACCCCTTTGCCCACCCCCGGCGAGGACAGTGTCGGCCTCTCCTGGCGGGCCGAACTCGGTCAAGGCCCCGGCTCCTCCAGCTGGGTGGAGATCTCGGTGCGTGACGGAGGCTCCAGCACGATGCCCCGCGTCGCCCGGCCCTCGATCTCCGGGCTCGGGGGCCGCGGCCTGGGTATCGTCCAGGCCCTCGCCGGTCGCTGGGGCACCGAGATGGACGCCGACACCACCACGGTGTGGGCGGTCATGGAGGTCACCGACGGCGATCTCGCCCCCGGCCGCGCCGGCGCCGCCGCCGAGACCGCCGACAAGGCGTCCGGCGATCTGTGCGCCGACGCTTCCGCCGTCGAGGTATCGGTGGGCGCACACGGGGACGCTCCCGTCCGGAGCGCCGCGCTCTGAGGGCCGTCCCGACGGCGCTCCCGCTGTCGGGCTCCGCGGTTCGTGATCGCAGATCAGCGGCGAAGTCGGGAAACGCCGCCAACGAAGTGGCCGGTGCTCGACGGGGAGGCTACAGTCACGACTGTGGAGTTGAAGATATCGAGCCGATCTCAGGACGACGTCGCAGTAGTAACTGTGGGCGGTGAGATCGACCTGTACACGGCACCCCAGTTGCGCGACGAACTCGTCGGGGCCCTGGAGGACGGGGCACGGCGCTTGGTCATCGACATGTCGAGAGTCGAGTTCTGCGACTCGACCGGCATCAGTGTGCTGCTGTCGGCGATGAAACGCTCTCGCGACAAGAACGGCGACCTGGAACTCGGCGCACCCAGGCCCGCGGTCACCAAGGTGCTGGAGGTCACCGGGTTGGACGAGGTCTTCACCATCCATCAGGACCTCGGAACGCTCTCGGCCTCCGTCGGTCCCGGCGCCTGACCGCCTCGGCGTGGGACTCGGGGCGAACGGCGGTCCGGGCTGCTCCGGGACCGCTGTGATCATCGCAGCCAAGGACGAGGAACTCAGGGTCGGCTCGACCGTCGAGGCCGCCCGATCCCTGCCCGGTGTGGATCTGGTCCTCGTCGTCGACGACGGGTCGACCGACCGCACCGGGGCCTTTGCGCGGGAGGCCGGCGCCCACGTCGTGCGCCACCACCGCAACCGGGGCAAGGGCGCCGCCATGGAGACCGGCGCCGAGGCCCTCTCCCGGATCGAGGCGCGCGAGGACCGTGTCGGGATCCCGCCCCGCCATCTCCTCTTCCTCGACGCCGACCTCGGTGGGAGCGCAGCGGACGCCGCTCCGCTGGTCGAACCGGTCGTCGGCAAGCGTGCCGACATGGCCATTGCCCTCTTCCCCGCCACCCGTGCCCGCCTCGGCGGACACGGGTTCGTCGTGCGGCTGGCCCGCGGAGGGGTGCGCCGGGCCACCGGGTGGGAACCCGAGCAGCCGTTCAACGGCCAACGCTGTCTGACCCGCGCGGCTTTCGAGGCCGCCCGGCCCCTGGCCCGGGGGTTCGGTGTGGAGACCGGCCTGACCATCGACGTCCTGCGCGCGGACCTGAGTGTGGTCGAGGTCGAGGTACCCCTGGAACACCGTGCCACCGGTACCGACCTGCGGGCCCAGATGCACCGTGCCCGCCAGTTCACCGACGTGGCCCGAGCTTTGGCCGTGCGCGAGGCCGGACCCGTGGCACGGCGGGCCCTGGCACGTACCGGGCTGAGCCGGTCCGACCGCCCGCGCTGAGCCCCTCCGGCCGGCTCAAGAACCGGGGGCGATGGCTCGGAGTCGCCACACGAGTGCTTTCCGTCACGCTACGCTCGCGCTGTGGTTGTATTCCTGGTTTCCCTCAGCCTGGTCACGGCGCTGACCGCGTCGGTGTTCGTGGCGCTCGTGTCCGTCAGGGTCCGCGCCCTGGAGGGCGAGAACCGTGCCCTGCTCAGCCGTGACTTCGAGGTCCGCTCCTGCGGTGTGGATCCCCGCGCGGTCCGGGACATGGGAGTGGTGCACTACGACGCCCTCGAGGAGAGGTCGGGCTCGCGCTCCTTCTCCCTGGCCCTGCTCGACAGCCAGGGTGACGGGATCGTGCTGACGTGCATCAACGGGAGCAACCAAGCGCGTACCTACGCCAAGGCCGTGCTCGCCGGCCGGCCCCAGGCCAGGCTCAGCCCCGAGGAGGACCGGGCGGTCCGCTCGGCCCGGCTCGGGTACGGGCCCGCCGGGGGCACCAACGGCTCCGCCCGCGCCGAACGTCCGGCCCCGGCCGCAGAAGAACGGGGCGCGGGTCCCGTCACCGTCCTCTCCCACGCCGGTCGGAGCGTCGGTGAGGAGCAGCGCACGGGGGAGGGCGAGTAGCCTGAAGGACATGGCCAAGCGATACGCCTACCTCGGCCCCGAGGGCACGTTCACCGAGGCCGCCCTGCGCGCCTTGCACCCCGACGCCGCGGAGGAAGCGCGTGTGCCGTGCGAGGCCGTCGCGGCCGTTTTCGACGCCGTGCGCTCGGGTGACGTCGACGGCGGTGTCGTGCCGCTGGAGAACTCCGTCGAGGGCAGCGTCACCGCCACCATCGCCGAGCTCGTCAACGGGGACCCGCTCGTCATCACCGGTGAGACCGCCGTGCCCGTCGAGTTCGCGCTCTTCGCCCGCCCCGGCGCCGAGCCGGCCGACGTCAAACGTGTGGCCACCCACCCGCACGCCCTGGCCCAGTGCCGCCGGTGGTTGGCCGGGAACCTGTCCGACGCCGAGACCCACACGGTCTCGTCCACGGCCGCCGCGGCCCGCGCCGTCGCCGAACCCGGCGCTCCCTACGACGCCGCGATCTGCGCAGTCATCGCCGGTGAACGCTACGGCCTGCAGGCCCTGGCCACGGGGATCGGCGACCGTTCCGACGCCGCGACCCGTTTCATCTATCTCACCCGACCTGGGGCGCTGCCCGCACCCACCGGTTCCGACCTGACCTCGCTCGTGGCCTTCATCGCGCAGGACCGTCCCGGTGCGCTCGGCGACGTGCTCGACCAGTTCACCGTGCGCGGGGTCAACCTCACCCGCCTGGAATCGCGCCCCACCGGGGACGCGCTCGGCGACTACTGCTTCTGCATCGATGCCGAAGGCCACGTCGCCGATTCCAAGGTCGGTGAGGCGCTCATGGGGCTGCGCCGTATCTGCCGCGACGTACGTTTCCTCGGCAGTTATCCGCGTAGCGCACGCCCCACCGAACTCGAGCCGCGCTTGCGGCCCCGGCCCGCGACCGAGGCCGACTTCGCCGAGGCCGAGCGTTGGCTGGCGCGGGTGCGGGCCGGGCAGATCGACTGAGGCACGCCCACCCGGGCCCGCGGTCAGGGCACCGAGCTCTCGGGCTCCTCGAAGATCCATTCCTCCTCCGCCGCCCGGAACATCTCCCGGTGCAGAGCCAGCCGGAGCGCCTCGTCCTGCGGACACCGGTCGGCCAGCTGGTCCAACGTGCCGGCCAGCTCGTCGGCGGTCATCGTGTTCAGCGGCTTCATGACGGCCCTCCCTCGTCTCCGGTCGCGCTGCAGGGGGATCCCGGCGCGCTCCGTCATCCGGGGGACGGGGGAACGCGGCGGTCATGACGTGACTCCGGAAAAGATGTCGGTCCGGCGGGGAGCGGACGGTAACCTGCAAGACGTGATCGACCTTCGTGCACTCCGAGACGACCCCGAACGACTTCGAGCCTCGCAGCGTGCCCGTGGGGAGGACCCCTCCGTCGCGGACCGGCTGCTGGAACTCGACTCCGACCGCCGTTCCGCCCTCACGCGGTTCGAGACCCAGCGGGCCGAGCAGAAGAGCGTCGGGAAGTCGGTGTCCAAGGCCTCCCCGGAGGAGCGCGAGGAGCTCCTGGCCAAGGCCAAGACCCTGGCCGCGCAGGTCAAGGAGGCCGAGACCGAGGCCGGCCGGATCGGGGACGAGCTCGACGCGCTCCTGGCGAAGGTCCCCAACCTCGTGGAGGACGCTCCCGAGGGCGGTGTCGACGACTTCCGGATCATGGAGACCGTCGGTGAGCCCCGCGAGTTCGACTTCACGCCCCGCGACCACCTGGAGCTCGGCGAGATGCTCGGTGCCATCGACACCGAGCGCGGCGCCAAGGTCTCCGGTGCGCGGTTCTACTTCCTCACCGGCGTGGGCGCCCAGCTCGAGCTCGGGCTGCTCAACATGGCGATGAACCAGGCCGTCACCGAGGGCTTCACGCCGATGATCCCGCCGGTGCTGGTCAAGCCGGAGACCATGGAGGGCACCGGGTTCCTCGGCGAGCACTCCGAGGAGATCTACCACCTGGAGGACGACGACCTGTACCTGGTCGGCACCTCCGAGGTCCCGCTCGCCGGTTACCACTCCGGGGAGATCNTCCCCGCCCCGCCGATTCCCTGCCCAACCGCTACATCGGCTGGTCGTCCTGCTTCCGCCGGGAGGCCGGATCGTACGGCAAGGACACCCGCGGCATCATCCGTGTGCACCAGTTCAACAAGGTGGAGATGTTCGTCTACTCCCACCCGGACCGTGCGCAGGAGGAGCACCAGCGGCTGCTGTCCTGGGAACGCGACATGCTCGACAAGCTCGAGCTGCCCTACCGCGTCGTCGACATCGCCGGCGGCGACCTGGGCACCAGCGCGGCCCGCAAGTACGACTGCGAGGCCTGGGTCCCCACGCAGGGCACCTACCGCGAGCTGACGTCGACCTCCAACTGCACCCAGTTCCAGGCCCGGCGGCTCAACGTCCGTTACCGCGACGAGGACGGCAAGCCGCGCTTCGCCGCGACCCTCAACGGGACCCTCGCCACGACCCGGTGGATCGTCGCGATCCTGGAGAACCACCAGCGCGAGGACGGTTCGGTCGTGGTCCCCGAGGCGCTGCGCCCCTACGTGGGCCGCGATGTCCTGGAGCCCGTCCGCCCCGCCAAGGGCAAGTAGGCGCCGGGGCGAGCAGTCTCCGAGAAACCACCGAGCCCGCCGTGGAACGTTCTGCGGCGGGCTCGTCGCGTGTGCGGGGTGTGCTCAGAGGTAGGGGCCGCCCAGCCGCCCATCACTGCCCTGATCGCCCGGATCACCAGGGCCCCCGGCCTGCTGCATGCCCGCGGCCATCCCCTGCGGCAGGGCCTTGCGCATGTTCTCCAGCTGGGCCCGGGCCGCCATCTGCTGGGCGAACAGCGTCGTCTGGATCCCGTGGAACAACCCTTCGAGCCAGCCCACCAGTTGGGCCTGGGCGATACGCAGCTCGGCGTCGCTGGGAGAGGAACCCTCCGCGAAGGGCAGGGTGAGCCGTTCCAGCTCCTCGATGAGTTCGGGGGCCAGGCCGTCCTCCAGTTCCTTGATGGAGGACTCGTGGATCTCCTTCAGGCGCGCACGGCTGGCGTCGTCCAGCGGTGCGGCCTTCACCTCCTCCAGGAGCTGCCGGATCATGCTGCCGATCCGCATGACCTTCGCCGGCTGTTCCACCATGTCGGACAGGGTGCGCGGCTCCTCGGAGGAACCCTCGTCCCCGTCCTCACCCTGCTGCTGGTCGCCCATCACCAGAAGCTGGGGGCGTTCCTGCTCGTGGTCCTCGTTGCTCATGGGTTCCCTTCTGGTCCGAACACCGTCACCGTGTGAGGAGGATCTTGCCAGTGTGCTCACTCGCCTCCATGGCGCGGTGCGCCTCGGGCGCCTCGCGCATCGGCAGCGAACGGTCGACGACGGGCCGGATCTTCCTGTCTTCGATCAACGGCCAGACCTGCTCCAGTACTCCCGCGACGATCGCCGCCTTCTCTTCGACGGGGCGGGAGCGCAGCGAGGTCGCGTGCACGGAGAGCCTCTTGGCGAGCATACGACCGAGGTCCAGTTCCGCGCTGCGCCCTCCCATGAGTGCGATGACCGTGACACGGCCGCCGGTGCGCAGGGCACGCAGGTTCTTGTCGAGATAGGCGCCGCCCATGATGTCGAGGATCAGGTCGGCACCGCCCTCCTCGCGCAAACGCTCGGTGAAGTCCTCGGAGCGGTAGTTCACGGTGATCTCCGCTCCGAGCTCACGGCAGGCCGCCAGTTTCTCGTCGCTGCCGGCGGTGACCGCGACCCGCGCCCCCAGGGCCCGGGCGAACTGGATCGCGAACGTGCCGATCCCGCTGCCGCCGCCGTGGACCAGGACGGTCTCGCCCGCGCGCAGTCGCCCGACCATGATCAGGTTCGACCAGACCGTGCAGGCCACCTCCGGCAGGCTCGCCGCCTCCTCCAACCCGATGCCCGGGGGCACCGGCAGCAGCTGGCCGACCGGTACCGCGACCTTCTCCGCGTACCCGCCGCCGGCCAACAGCGCGCACACGCGGTCGCCGACCGACCAGCCGGAGCCCTCGGTCCCCGGCCCCAGAGCGGCCACGGTGCCCGAGCATTCCAGCCCCGGGTACTCCGAGGCGCCTGCGGGTGGCGGGTAACGGCCCTCCCGCTGGGCGACGTCGGCGCGGTTGACGGCGGTGGCGGCCACGTCCACCAGGACCTCTCCCTCGGAGAGGACGGGGTCGGGGACTTCGGACCAGAGGAGGGCCTCGGGGCCGCCGGGTTCGGTGACGGAGATCGCATACATGGTTCCGACAGTACCGAGACGTGGGGCCGACTTCGAGGGTCGGGCGGGGCGGGACCGAAGGAACGGCGAGGTCGGCAGGACGTGATGCTTGTGCCGCCGGTGGCGGGTATGAGTGAAGCCGAGTGAACCCTATGGCCGGGCCCGAGCGTCTCTTGGGTCCGACCACTCATGACCCCTCAACGCAGGAGACCTCCGGTGGCACAGCACGAACAGCACGAGCCGGGTGCGGACGCCGAGTCCCCCGGGCGGGACGCGGCCGAAGGGTCCTTCGCCGAGGACGTCCCCGGTGCGCAGCCGTCGGCCCCCTCCCCCAGGGAGCAGTGGTTCGGCGGTTTCGAGGGGGCACCGCCGCCCCCGCCGCCCTACGCCCGTCAGCCCGAGGAACCCCGGCCCCCGCTGCCCGGATCGGGGCCCGTTCCGCCCTTTTCGGAGGAGGAGACCGAACCCGTCGAGGAGGAGGACGACCCGGAGGAGACGGAGGAGGAGGTACGAGGCAGCACCGTGCGACTCGTGCCGGGTTCACGTCCTCGGCCGCGCCGCCCCGAGGCCTCGGAGGAGCCCGGGGCCGATCCGCTCGCCCCACGGCGCTCGAACCCCGAGCCCGAGGTTCCCGAACCCGAGCAGCTGCCACCGCTCGACACCGTCGCCGAACCCCCGACGGACTCGCCGTGGGTATCGCCCAGGCCGCCTTCCGCCGGGCTCCGGCCCCCCGAGCCGGCAGCGCGGCCCGAGCCCCGGTCCGGGCCGGGCGGTCCGCCCGAACCCGGGTCCGGACCGAATGCTCCGACCGGCCCTCGGAACGGGCGGGAGGATCCGGCCGGCCGCGGGGGACCGCCGAAGGCGACCGACCGTGGTGACGGGGAGACCGCCGACTCCCTCCAGGCCGCGACCCTCGTGCGCAACCGCAGGCAAGGCCCCAGCGGCGGATGGCGCCGCGCCGTACACAACGCGACCTTCGGGCTCGTCAACCCCGGCGAGTCCGGCAAGGTCCTACGCCAACGGGAACTCGTGGCCCGCGCCTGCACACCCGTGGCGTCCGGACACCACCGGGTGGCCGTGCTCAGCCTCAAGGGCGGGGTCGGCAAGACCACCACCACCGTCGCGCTGGGCGCCACGCTGGCCTCGCTCCGGGGCGACCGGGCCCTGGCCGTGGACGCCAACCCCGACCGCGGAACACTCTCCGACAAGGTGCGTCTGGAGACCGCGGCGACCATCCGCGACCTGCTCAACGAACGCCATCTCATCTCCCGCTACGCCGACATCCGAGGGTTCACCTCGCAGTCGCCCAGTCGCCTGGAGATCCTCGCCTCCGACCGGGACCCCGCGGTATCGGAGGCCTTCAGCGAGGAGGACTACCGCGAGGTCTCCCGGATCGTCGAGCACTTCTACTCGATCTGCCTCACCGATTGCGGTACCGGGCTGCTGCACTCGGCGATGGGGGGCGTGCTCGGCCTCGCCGACCAGGTCGTGCTCGTCAGTTCCGCCTCGGTGGACGGCGCCCGCAGCGCCAGCGCCACCCTCGACTGGCTCGAGGCCCACGGCCACGTCGGGCTGGTGCGCGGGGCCGTCGTGGTGCTGTCGATGGTGCGTTCCAACAGCAAGAGCAGCGTCGATCTCGGCCGCCTCGAACAGCACTTCGCCGGTCGCTGCCGAGGTGTGGTGCGGGTCCCCTGGGACGGGCACCTGGAGGAGGGAGCCGAGGTCGACCTCGAGCAGCTCGCACCTGCCACCAAGGACGCCTATCTGCAGCTGGCCGCATCGGTCGGAGAGTCCTTCGCGAGTCAGGGATGAACCGGACGCATGCGCAGGCGTGCACCGGGGAGGCACCAGCGCAGCGCCGGCGCCTCCCCGGTTTCCCGGACCGCTTACCGGACAATGAGAGTGAGGGGGGTTCGAGGATGAACGCACAAGAGCGACCGCCCGCGGTGATCGTCGGGGTGGACGGATCACCGCACGCGCAGGCCGCACTGCGCTGGGCCGCCGCCGACGCAGCCCGGCGCGGGGTCCAGCTACGCATCGTGCACGGTATGGGCCTGCCGTTGGGCATGGCGGCCTACTCGCCGCCTGAGCGCTACACCGCCTCCGAGGAGGTGCGCGAGGCCGGACACCGGGTGCTCGTCGAGAGCGCCGCGTCCGTCGCCGAGACCCACCCCGACCTCCCCGTGGCGGTGGTGCTCGCCTCCGAGGACGCACCGGCCGTCCTGCTCAACGAGGCACGGAACCGAGACGTCATCGCCGTCGGAACGCGCGGTCTCGGGTCGGTGCGTGCTCTCGTTCACGGGTCGGTGAGCGTGCGGACCTCCTCGGAGGCGCCCTGCCCGGTCGTGGTCGTACCGGAGGGTGAGAGTCCCCTGGAACACCGGGGCCGGATCGTGGTGGGGGTGGACGGCTCCGACTCCTCCCGCCGCGCCCTGCGTTTCGCCCTCGCAGAAGCCCGCTCCACCAACTCCTCCGTCGTCGTGGTCAACAGCTGGGAGGTGCCTCTGCCGGAGGACGCCGCCTCCCTGGCCGCGGATTCGCGGACGCTGCACGAAGAGGTGTTCGACCGCCAGTCGGAGGAGATCGTGGCCGGTGTGCTCGCGGAGGTGGCCGATGAACACACCGAAGAACTCGACATCAGTGCCGTACGGGTGCAGGCCGCTCCCGTCACCGCCCTCCTCGAGGAGGGGGAGGAGGCGGACCTCCTCGTCGTCGGATCCCGCGGACGGGGCGGGACGGCGGGACTCGTCATGGGGTCGGTCAGCCAAGGCGTGCTGCGCCGCGCCCGGATGCCGGTCGCGGTCCTTCCGCCGCATGCCGAGGAGACCGATTGATCCCGGGAGCGGGACCTTCGGTCTGTGTCGTTCCCGCGTCAATGTGTGCCACCCGAAGATGACGGGTGGCAGTCGCCAAGGGGGAGAACATGGCAAAGAACCATGAGCACACGCCCAGGGTCGTCGTCGGCGTCGACGGCTCCGACCATTCCCGGGCAGCTCTGGAGTGGGCTGCCGCGGAGGCCGTACGCCGTGGGGCCGTGCTCCGTATCGTGCACTCCTTGGGCATGCCGTTGGTCGTCTCGGCCTACGGCGGGCCGACCCGATTCCAGCCGACCGACGAGATCAGCGGTCAGGCCACGAGCGTGCTCACCGAGGCACGCAAGCACGCGGTCGAACAGCAGCCCGATGCCGAGACCGAGACGGTCACCGCCATGGAGGAAGCGTCCCTGGCGCTCATCCGGCAGAGCCGCCCGCACGACCTCATCGTCCTCGGGACCCGCGGCCTCGGCTCGATCGCGGCCCTGTTCGTGGGATCGGTGAGCGTGCGCGTCGCGGCCCAGGCTCCGTGCCCGGTCGTGGTGGTGCCGCACGAGGGCAACGGGCATCCGGCCACGACCTCCCTCGACCGCGTCGTCGTCGGCGTCGACAGTTCCTACAACGCGCGCCGTGCGCTGGGCCTCGCGGTGGACATGACCGCCGAGAACGAGGGTGACCTCGTCGTGGTCAACAGCTGGGAGGTCCCCTACCCCTACGATCCGGTCGCGATGACCGCTGCCGGCTTCCAGCCGCAGGAGAACGTGTTCGAGAAGCAGTCCGAGGAGCTGGTCTCCGAACTGCTCTCCGACGTCCTCGAGGACCGCGACGACGTCAACATCGAGGTCAGGGCGGTGCGCACCCAGTCCAATCCGGTCGACGCGGTCCTGCGCGCCGCCGAGGACGCCGACGCGATCGTCGTCGGTTCCCGGGGGCGCGGCACGGTGCGCGGCCTGCTCCTCGGTTCGGTGAGCCAGGGCATCCTGCACCGCTCGCGCGTCCCTGTCATCGTGCTGCCCAAGCACGGTGACGAGGACGAGGACTGAGGTCTCACCCGAGTCGGTCCCCGCCCGCGGCGGGGGCCGACGTGTGTCCGGTGCCCGGGAGGCAGGAGTTCAGTGCTCCGCGCCACGCCCGGGTGTCCTCCCACAACGCGTCCGGCGGCTCCTCGGGAGCGAAGAGCCACATGCGCTGCTCGGGACCGGAGGCCCGGCCGTCGATGACGGTGCGTGCGGGGGAAGGCAGCTCCTCCCCGAGCGGGTGCCACGTGTAGTCGAGCGGACGCAGCAGCTCCATGAGAGGCTCCTCGACCCCGTGGCCCGGAAGGACCTCGCAGAACACCCAGGGGCGGAACTCGCGCAGGACGTCGAGGGCCCCGGCGATGACGTCGGGTTCGGTGGTCTCGGTGTCGATCTTGACGACGGCCGGGGACGTGCCGGTGCGCTCGCACCAGCCGGACAGTGTGTCCACCCGCACCTCGATCCGGCCGGCCTCGGGGCGGAACCCCGCGGCCAGCGAGTTCGACGCGTCCGACGTGGAGGAGAGCGTGAACACGGCGTTCCCGGCCCGATCGCCCATCGCGAGTTCCGACACCGCGACCGGGAGCCGGTTGGCCGCCGCCAGCTCCCGCGCGGTCCTCGCGATGTGCGGGGTCGGCTCGAAGGCCCGGACGGGGCGGTGGCAGCGAGCGGCGGCGAGCAGTGCGTACACCCCCACGTTCGCGCCCACGTCCAGGACCGCACCCGGGCGGGCGTGGTCCAGGCAGGCGAGGAAGCAGGCGAGGGTCTCGGGTTCGAAACCGGCGAGACCGTCCTGTTCGAGTTTCCGGGGTACCCAGAGCTCACTCGGTGCGGTGAAGGAGAGCGAGGACGGCTCGCCGCGCGCACCCTCGCGCCGGGGGAGGGACAACTCGAAACGGCGCTGCGACGGCAGCCGGGCGGGATCGATCCCACCGAGGCGCCGCGGGAGCCGGCCGCGGGTCCTTCGCGCTGCTTGCCGTACAGCCGGGTGTCGTCGTAGGAAATTGCGGATCCGGTTCACCAACACAGGCACTCCCGAGGTCTGGGGTTTGCGCTGCGGGGGATGTGCGGACTCGCATGAGCACCGTGGGCACCACTATGCCCCGGCGCGGTCCGGTGGCGCAGCCGTGGAACGCAGGCTTCCGGTGACGCTCACCGGCGTGTCATCCCCCGGCCACCCGCCCCGTCCGTGAGCCGCACCCGAGGTCCGTGCGGCGCGGCCCGGGCCGAAGGTTCCTCACCGCGGTCGGGTTCCGCGTGGAAGCGGCGATCCTCGCCCCGCGGCGCACCTGAGGTCCTCCGGACACAGCGAGGGCCGGTGGCCCCGTGCACAGGGGGCCACCGGCCCTCGTGGTCCGGACCCTCGATCTGTGAGGTCCCGGGTTCTGCGGAGGGTGTGGGATTTGAACCCACGAAGCCCCGTCAAGGACTTGGTGCTTTTCAAGAGCACTGCACTCGGCCGCTATGCGAACCCTCCGAGGGGAGAACCGCGTCTCCGTCAGCCATGGTAGCCCACAGGTGTGTGTGGATGCCGTACGGGAACACACACGGACGGCAGGGTGGCACTTCTATGTTACTAGCAAGTAACATGAGTGGCATGACACAGATGAACGCTGAGACGGCGGAGGCGGTCAAGTCCGGCTTCCTCGCTGCGGTGCCCTTCGCGCGCACGTTGGGCGTGACCTTCTCCGACCTCGACCACGGGCACGCGGTGATGCGGCTGCCCGACAACGCCGATCACCACAACCACATCGGCGGCCCCCACGCGGGCGCGATGTTCACCCTGGCGGAATCCGCTTCCGGCGCGATCATCATCAGCACCTTCAGCGACCAGTTCGAGCGCGCCGTCCCACTGGCCGTCAGTGCGGAGATCCACTACCTGCACGTCGCCATGGGCGACGTGACAGCCGACGCGGAACTGGGCCGGGGCCGCGACGAGATCGTCGCCGAACTCGACGAGGGCAAGCGCCCCGAGTTCCCCGTGGAGATCGAGCTCCGTACCGACGACGGCACGGTCACCGGTCGGATGAGCATCATCTGGACCCTGCGCCCCGGCCGCAGGTGAGGCCTGGCCCGGCCGGAACCGGCCGGGTGCATCTCCCCGATTCTGTCGGGGCCTGCGGTTACCGTGTCGCCACACGGAACCGCTGACGAGGAGGCCCCGTAGTGAGACTGCGACTGGACCGCGACGCGTTCGCCGAAGCGGTCGCCTGGACCGCACGGGCGCTGCCCGCACGCCCCGCCGTGCCCGTGCTCGCCGGGATGCGCATGGAGGTCGCCGAGGACGGCGCGTCCCTGCGCCTGTCCGGTTTCGACTACGAGGTCTCCACCCGTGCCTCCGTCCGGGCGGACGCGGCCGAGGGTGGCAGCGCCCTGGTTCCGGGGCGCCTCGTGGCCGAGATCGTGCGCAACCTGCCCGAGGGCACGGTCGACATCGAGAGCCAGGGCTCACGCATCCGTGTCACCGGGGGCGCCGCCCGCTTCACGCTCATCACCATGCCGCTGGAGGACTACCCGAGCCTGCCCGGTATGCCCCCGCGTATCGGTGCGGTCCCCGCCCAGGCCCTGACCCAGGCGGTACGCCAGGTCACGCCTGCGGCGAGCCGCGACGACACCTTGCCCATGCTCACCGGTGCCTGTCTCGACTTCACCGGCGACAACCTGAGCGTGGTCGCCACCGACCGTTACCGCATCGCCGTGCGCGAGTTGTGGTGGCTGCCGTCCGACCCAGGACTCGACGTGTCCGCGCTCGTGCCCGCCCGTACGCTCTCCGACACCGTGCGCGGGCTCGTCACCGGTGAGAACGTCGACATCGCCCTGTCCACGGTCACCGTCGGAGAGGGGATGAGCACGTCCCCGGAGGAGGGCATGATCGGTTTCGAGAGCGGGGAGCGGCGCACCACCACCCGCCTCATCGACAGCGACTTCCTCAAGTACCGCTCGTGGTTCCCTGCGGACTTCTCCGGGCGGGCCCACGTGACCGTCGCTCCGCTGCTGGAGGCGGTCAAGCGTGTGGCTCTGGTCGCAGACCGCGCGACGCCGCTGCGACTGGCCTTCAGCGAGGACGAGGTCGTGCTCGAGGCGGGTTCGGGTGAGGACGCCCAGGCGGTCGAGGCGATCGAGGTCGATTACGAGGGAGACCCCCTGCGGCTGGCCTTCCGGCCCGATTACCTCATGGACGGGCTGTCCGGGGTGGAGACGGAACGGGCCCGGCTCAACTTCACCGAGCCGACCAAACCCGCGGTGTTCACCGATCTTCCCGAGGGGGAAGGCCAGGAACCCGCCTTCCGGTACCTGGTGCAACCGTTGCGGGTGTCCTGAACTGCCCTTTTCCGGTCTTGCGGTCGGCGGTTCCCACTTGTCCACAAAGTTATCCACAGGCTGCCTTCCAGGCCTGTGGACAACTCGGGGTCATCATCCCTGGAAAGGGCCGAATCAGGCGGTATCTGTCCTAGAAAATCCAGCATGACGTGCGGAAATGCTCACTGGTGCGCTTCATGCACAGCCTGTGGAAAACTTCTGGGAAGCCCTCCTGTGCGCGGGCCCCACATCAGCCTGTGGAACTCTGCCCGGCCGTTTCGGCGCTCTCGGGAAGGGACGAGGTGTTGTCCTCGCCGCTCTCCACGGGGGTCTCCAGGCCCAGCTCCGCCTGTTGCCCCCGCCGATAGCCGGCGCGGTACCCGGCGGCGCTGTGCGTGCGCTCGGGGCGGTGCTTGCGCAACTGCGGGAACTGTTTCTGGAACTCCTCCTGGACCCGGTGCACATCCTCGCGCAGAACGAGGTCCGTGCCCCGGGAGGACTGCTCCTGCGAACTCGAACCCTCCGGCCCCGAATCGGCGTCCGGGGTCCCGGCGCTCTCCTGCATACGGGCCCGGAACTCGCGGATACGTTCGGCGACGGCCTGACCGTAAGCGCGCACGAACGAGCGGTAGTAACGCTTGCGTTCGGTCTCCAGCACCGAGCGCGTGTAATTGCGCAGTTCCCTGATGTTGGCCACGTGTATGGAACTCATGAACTTCGCCGAGGCCTCCATCTGGTTGGAGATCGACGGGAAGAGCAGTTGCAGGGCTTCCAGGGAGTCCACCGTGCCCACCAGGATGATGGTGCGCTCGGTGGTGTCGGAGGTGTTGCCGCGCACCGCCGACTGGCAGCCGTAGGCGGCGGCGATATCAGCCAGTGCCCGTACCCGGGCCTTCCCATGACCGCCCGCACCGCTGACCACGTGGTCCATGCGGCTGATCGCGTCCGGCTCCTCGCCCCGCTCGGCGCGGGCCTCGGCCTCCTGGATCGCGTGGCGGGTCATGAGCTCGGCGGCCTTGGCGGTGAAGGCCTGGCTCTCGGCATCGGTGACCGAGGGGTCCTCCGCCATGCGAAGGAGCCCTCGGACCCGCTCGACCATCTTCTGACGGGCAGCTTCAGTCATCGGCGCCGGTCGTCTCCCATGGGCTTGCGTGCGGACGGCCTCGTTCCCGAACGTCGTGTGTATGAACATTCGGTAGACCTGTCGAGCTTAGGGGCTGCTCGGCGGGCACTCGACCTGCTGTGCGACGGAAGACGCCCATCGAACAGAACTCAGGCGTTCCACCCGACCGGGTCACACGGACCTCGGTTCCTCGCATGTACGTTCATCTCGGGGTGGTCCCGGACATGGCGCGATGCCCCACCGCAGCGGGGCGTTCGCCCTGGGCTGACACGGCCGGTTCCGCCCGTGGCCTCCCGAGACACGGCTCCGGGGCGGACGGGTGCGTGCCGGAGCCGTTACTTCTTCTCGCCGACCAGGGTCGCAATGAGGCCCACGGTGATCCAGATGGCAGCGGCGACGAACAGGCCGCCGAACAGGCCGCCCAGGACGGACGCGCTCAGCATCTGTACGAGGCCGTATCCCGCGCCGCCGACGACGCCCGGCACGGCCGCGTACCGGAACGGGTAGGAGGCGGCCCAGCGGCGACCACGGCGATCGCTCTTCTTGCTGACCACGCCGCCGACACCCCCGAACAGCGCGAAAAAGATCACAGCCGCACCGAGGCCGGAGGCCAGGGCCCCGGCGCCGAGGTTGAACAGGAAGAACAGGGCGCCACCCGCGGCGCCGCCCATGAGGGACAGGGCCCACGGCCAGACCATCGTTGCCGAGGCCACCGGGGTGAATGCGCTACCGCGCTCCAGCGTCATGACTACCGCTCCAGTCGAATCGCGTGACGCCCGCTCTTGACCGGGTCGTCCCTTTCAGCATGCAACGTCCTGGCTCCGGGCGCATCAGGGCCCGCCCCTGACTTTCCCCCGATCGGGAGCTCTGATGCCGGTTCCTGAGTCACGGGGCCGCACGGTGACAACGAGCGAACGGTTCAGGAAGTGCCCGCACCCGGCACGGCGTCGCTCACCGGAGCGGCCCCGAGCCCGGCGCGCAGGTCCTGCCAAGCGGATCGGAACGCCGGCATCAGGGGCAGGGACTCGGCTTCGTCCACCGGGACCCAGCGGATCTCGTTGCTCTCGGAGTTGCCGACCCGGAACGGCACCATCGAGGCCAGCCCGAGGAGGAACGTGTCGTAGCGCCATTGCGTCAGGTCGTGCTCGTAGGTGCCCAGGACCGTGTAGTCGGACAGGTCGCCGGCCACCTCCTCGCGGAACTCGCGTACGGCCGCTTCCAGGGGCGTCTCGTCGCGGTTGCGCGCCCCGCCCGGAATACCCCAGGTTCCACCCATATGGGTCCATCCAGCACGGTGCTGCAGCAGCACGTGCCCGGCCCCCTCGGGATCGGTGGCGTGGAGCAGCAGGCCGGCCGCGCCGTAAAGGCCCCATCGGTAGGAGCCGTCGGGCAGGCGCACCCAGCCGTTACCGTCACCGTCCTGCATACGGGCAGTCCTCCTTCGCGTCCGGTGTCTCGTGCCCCGTTCTCTGCACAACGACATCCCTGGCACGATCATGCCCTGTGGTGGGGGCCGATCGGAGCGGTTCGCGGGTTCGGATCTGCGAACGGGTATCGGATATGCCATTTTGAGAGTAGTTGTATGGCCGTAAAGAGCGGACGCCCCGAGAGGGGATCCCTCGGGAAGTCCGGGCCGTCCGGGCAGAGTTTCATCGAATCGGGAGCGGGCATGGGGTGCTCATCACGCGACCGTCCGTGACACATTCGGTTCACCGCCCCTTGAAAGTGGACTGAAAGCTTCCTGTAAGAAGATCTCTCTAGTGTCGAAGGTGTTCGACGCGGACGGTGCCCGCGAGAGGACGGCTCGCGGGGTCACACCATGCGGAGTTCACCGGGCACATGCCACCCGCGGTGTTCGTGAAGGCGGAGGCACCGCGGGTGGCCACGCCATCCCGGAGACGGGGCCGATGTGATGATCGATCGACGGCGTAGAGCCACTTTGCGCATCTACGCGAGCGCTATCAGGAGAGGGGTCCGAGTGCCGAAGATGCTCACTGTCGACGAGGAGTTCGAGCGCCTTGTGGCCGACGTCCGGCCGGCCGCGAAGATGCGCCCTCTGGAGGAGCCCGAGCCCGGCAAGAGCACGCCGGAGGAGGAATCCCCGCAGGAGGAGGCCCCCTCGGAGGAGCAGTAGACCGCGAGGCCGACCACGGCTACGGGTCGCGGTCCCGAGTATCGTTTCGGAGGGGGATACTCGGGACCGCTTTTCTTGTGCGCATTTCTCCTTTGCGCCAATTCGCCTTGCTAGGCTGACCCGTTGTGGAATTCAGTGTGCTCGGCCCCATAACCGTCTGGGACGGCGGCCGCCCGGTCACAGTGGGCGGGCCGCGCCAGCGTTGTGTGCTCGGCGCGCTCCTGGTGCACCTCGGACGGGAGGTCACCTTCGACCAACTCATCGGCTACCTCTGGAGCGACGATCCGCCCCGCACCGCCCGGTCGGTCATCCAGGTGCAGATCTCCCACCTCAGGCGGCTGCTGCCGGACACCATCACCACCACGTCCGGCGGTTACGTCCTCGACGTCGACCCGGAGAGCGTCGACCTGCACCGGTTCCGCCGCCTGCGCGACCGCGCCGCCGGTGCCCCCGCGCACGAGGCCGCCCGACTGCTCGAACAATCCCTGCGGTGCTGGCGCGGCGCCCCGTTCTCCGGGGTGGGCTCGGAACACCTCGCCTACTCCGTGGTCTCCCCGCTGCTGGAGGAACGCTGGGCCGCCGTCACCGCGTGGGCCGAACACGCGCTCGCCCTCGGCCGGGCCGGCGACGTCGTCGCGCGCCTGACCCCGCTCACCCGCGGCGAACCCTTCCGCGAGCGGCTCCACCACCTGCTCATCACCGCCTTGTGGCACGACAACGACCGGGCCAAGGCGCTCACCGCCTACGAGGAGTTCCGTTCCGGTCTGGTCGAAGAACTGGGCGTGGACCCCGGCGCCGACGTCATGGACCTGCACGCGCGCATCCTGCGTGAGGAGGCGCCGACAGTCGGACGTGCGGCCCCGGACGAGCCCGCGACGGTCTCCGACACCTACGTCGTCCGCAACGACCTGCCCCGCGACCTGCCCGACTTCACCGGCCGCGAGCAGGACCTGATCCGCATGCGCGATCTCGTGGACGGCGGTGGGGACCGCGCCCAGGTCTGTGTGATCACCGGAAGCGGCGGCGAGGGCAAGACCACCACGGCCGTCCACTTCGGGCACGAGGCCGCCGAGCACTACCCCGACGGCCAGCTCTTCATCGACCTGTACGGCTACAACACCGACCGTGGACCGCTGAGCGCCTCGTCCGCGCTCGGGGCCCTGTTGA
This sequence comes from Nocardiopsis xinjiangensis YIM 90004, assembly GCF_000341145.1. Taxonomy (GTDB): domain Bacteria; phylum Actinomycetota; class Actinomycetes; order Streptosporangiales; family Streptosporangiaceae; genus Nocardiopsis; species Nocardiopsis xinjiangensis. The sequence continues at coordinate 21,210 of NZ_ANBE01000048.1, read as the reverse complement.
GGGCGGTGGGGGTCGCACCCGAGGCCGTGCCCGAGTCCCTGGACGAACGTTCGGCTCTGTGGCGCGCCACGATGGCGGACCGCCGGGTGATGCTGATCCTCGACAACACCTTCAACGTCGCCCAGGCGAGTCCGCTCGTGCTGTCTTCCCCCGGATCGCTGACGGTCATCACCGCGCGCAAGGACATCAGCGGGCTCAGCGGGGCCCAGTTCGTCTCCCTCGGGATGTTCGACGAGGAGTCCTCGTTGGAGCTGTTGTCCAAGGTGCTGGGGGCGTCCCGTGTGGAGGACGAACCCGACAGTGCCCGAGCCATCGCCCGCCTGTGCGGTGGCCTCCCCCTGGCCCTGCGGGTCGTGGCCGGGCGGATGCTGAGCCGCCCGCGGTGGTCGTTCGCGCACGTGGCACGCCGGCTCAGCGAACGCGACCGCCGACTGCGCGAACTCCAGGTGGAGGGACAGAGCGTCGAGTCGGCGATCGACCTCTCCTACCAGAGCCTCAACGGTGAGCAGCGGCACGCCTTCCTGATCCTGGGGATGATGATCGGCGACACCGTGGACCTCACCGGCGCCGCGGCGCTGCTCGGCACCAGCGTGGACGAGGCCGACGACATGCTCCAGGAGCTCGTCGGTATGTACCTGCTCTCCGAACCCCAGAGCGACGTCTACCGTCTGCACGACCTCATCAAGGACTTCTGCCGGATCCGGGCCGAACCGGTGCTCGGCGAGGAGACCGTCGAGAGTGCACGCCTGTCCCTGGCGCACTACTACCTCGACACCGCCCGCAGGGGTGCCGACCTGCTCGGGCCACGGGTGGCCGAGGAGTACGAAAGTTCCGCGCACCGCACCCACCGCAGCGATCTGTCCACCCGTGAGGACGCCGAGCGCTGGTTCTCCCTCCACCACGAGAACCTCGCCGACGCCATCGAGTTCTTCGCCTCCGGGGACTTCGGTGACCACGCCTGGCGCATGGCCGACCTGGTGTGGCGGTTCTACGCCTTGCGGGGGCACATGGCGCTCCTGGTGAGTTCGCACCAGCGTGCGCTGCAGGTGAGCGAGCAGCAGGGCAGCGGCCGGGGACGTGCGGTCACCCTCATCGGCCTCGGTATCGCCCACTACATCTCCGGCCGGTTCGGGGAGGCCATGGACCTGCTGTCGCAGGCGCGCGGAATCCTCGTCGGGCTCGACGACAGCATGGGGATCCTGCGTGTCAACGCGAACCTGGGCATGGTCTACGAGCGGGTCGGGCGCTTCGCGGAATCGGCCGAGGCGATCGAGGAGGCGTTGGAGCACGCGGCGGCCATCGGCAACACCGACATCGAGTCCCTGCAGTGGGGGAACCTGGCCGTGCTGCGGCAGAGCCTGGGCCAGTACGAGGAGGCCCTCCACTGCGCCGGGCAGGCCATGGAGCGCGCTTCGGGCCCGGACCTGGAGGAGACGGCCGCGCACACCCGCCGGGTGATGGGTGAGGCTCGGGCCGCGCTGGGTGACACCGAGGGGGCCTTCGCCGATCTGGGAGAGGCCCTGGAGCTGTCCACGAAGCTGTCCCTGGCCGGCAACCGGATCTACGTGCACAACTCCCTGGGCAAGGCCCACCGGCTCTCCGGGAACTGGGAGAGGTCGGTGGAGGAACACGCCGCTGCCCTGGAGCTGGCCGACGCCGTGGGCGACCACAGTGGGGACGCGGAGATCCTCACCGACCTCGGGATCACCTACGGCGCGGCCGGCCGCAACGACGAGGCGGCCCGTGCCCTGGACAAGGCACTCGCGCTGGCCGAGGAGCGGGAGGAGCAGTACATCTCGGCCAAGGCCGCGCTCGCCCTCGGCGGTCTGCCCGCGCCCGTGGTCGGCGACGAGCGGGCGTGTGCGCTGCTCACCTCGGCCGTGCGGATCCTGACCGACCTGGATCTGGCCGACGCCGAGCGTGCCCGGAGGGAGCTCGCGCGCCGTTCCCCGGGTGCCGGGGCCGCTCGCTCGTGGAGTGAGGAAACTCTGTCTTTCGAGTGAGGACCGCGGACCAGGCGGCCCTGGTTCCGGCAGACCGGATCCCCATCTGTTAATAATATTTCCAGTTCGTGGCGCCCTTTCGGCCTTCGGGTGCGCACGTACCGGTGCGGGGCGGGGCGTGCCCCTCTGAACTGCCGGGGGTGGCACTGCCTGCCCCTGCGTGTACGGAGAACGGGCAGAGCCTTGACTCTTCTATAAGGGGTCTTTACTGTTTTCCGCATCGGGTGGAAGGCGCTTTCTGGGAACGCCCGAAAAGCGCCGGGGCGACGCCGTCCGCACCGACGCGGGTGCTTGTCCGACCCCGCTTCGGCGCTCCGCCCGCCCTGGGCCGACGGGCCCGGGTCACCCCCGCTACGGCCCGAGACCCCCTCAGAGGCCGTGACCCGACGAGAAGGGCTTCGCACATGACGAACCGAGTTCTCCGCTCCTCCGCCGCGGTCGCCGGATCCACCGCGCTCATCTTCGCCCTCATGCCGGCCGGTACCGCCAGCGCGCACGGCTACGTCTCCGATCCCCCCAGCCGCCAGGCCCAGTGCGCCGCCGGTGTCGTCGACTGCGGACCGATCCAGTGGGAGCCGCAGAGCGTCGAGGGCCCCAAGGGTCTGATGAGCTGCTCCGGCGGCAACGAGATCTTCTCCGAGCTCGACGACGACAGCTACGGGTGGGACGTCACCCCGGTGGGCACCACCGCGAGCCTGGAGTGGACCATCACCGCCAACCACTCCAGCGCCGAGTGGGAGTACTTCATCGACGGCGAACTCGTCGACAGCTTCGACGACGAGGGCGCCCAGCCGCCGGACAACTTCACGCACGACGTCGACCTGTCGGGCTACAGCGGTGAGCAGACCATCCTGGCCCGCTGGAACGTCGCCGACACCGCCAACGCCTTCTACGCCTGCATCGACGTGAACGTCGGCGCCCTGTAACCCCGCCACGACGGAGGGCCGGTCCCGCGGGACCGGCCCTCCGTGCTCCTCCGAGGCCTCTCCACCCGGCCTCGACCGGTCATCGTCCTTGTCACCCCCGTGGGCGGACGTGAACATGGAACCGGGCTTCTGCGGCCCGGAGGGGAGGGGCGGCGATGGCGGACGCGGGCCATGCGAGGAAGGCCGGTCAGGACGGACCCTTCGGAAGATTCTCCGAGTTCGTCGACCGCCACCGGGTCGCCGTCTTCTACACCTTGCTCCTGGCCCTGAGCTGGTCCTACCTGTTCCTCACCATGGACGGCGGCGAGGCCCTGTCCCGAATGGCGCCGCTGGTCCTCGTCGGTCCCAGCGTGTGCGCATTCCTCGTGGTGCTCACCGCACACGGAACAGCAGGCGCGCGGGCCCTCGCATCCGGGATCCTGCGCGTGGGAGCTCCGGCCCGGGTCCACCTGATCGCCCTCGTCGGCGTACCGTCGTGTTTCCTGGTGGCCGCCTACGCCGTGGCCTTCCTCGCCTTCCCGGGCCAGGCCGCAGCGCCCTCGACGGCATCGCTGGTGAACGCGGCCGTCAACTTCGCCGCCGTCTTCGTCCTCGCGGGGCTGGGGGAGGAGTTCGGTTGGCGCGGTCTGGCCCTGCCACGGTTGCAGGAGCGGCACGGGCCGCTCGCCGCGAGCTCACTCGTAGGCCTCATGTGGTCCGCCTGGCATCTGCCCCTGGGGTTCGGGGAGCAGGGGTGGGCGTCCGGGAACATGGTCTTCTTCGTCAGCGTGACGGCGGCGGCGTTCTTCTACACGTGGTTGTTCAACCGCACCGGCGGCAGCCTCCTGGCCGTCGCGCTGCTGCACACGACGGAGAACGCGTCCGGATGGATCTACCAGGACGCGTTCTCCTTCGAGCCGCCCGGATTCCTGTTCTTCGACGCGCTCAAAGCCGGCGTGTGGGTGCTCCTGGCCGGCCTCGCCGTCGTGTTCACCCGCGGAACACTCGCCCACCGCCGAAGCCCACAGCCGTGACCGGAGCGGTGCTCGCCGGGTGCCGCGTCATCAACACGACGAGGAACGGGCTCTCCGAGCACCAGGTGGGCGAGTGGACGGCAACGGCTTGCCGTGGCTCGGGGAGCCTCTGCGCGGGCCGAGGGATGATCGTCTCCGTGCCGTCCGCGAACGGACGGGCCATTCGAACCCCCGAAGGCCCTGAAACGCAAAAATGCCCGGCAAGGAAGACCTTGCCGGGCATCTGCCTCTGTCGGGGTGGCGGGATTCGAACCCACGACCTCTTCGTCCCGAACGAAGCGCGCTACCAAGCTGCGCTACACCCCGAAGCAACACCCACGATTCTAACTGACACGGGGAGTGCTTCGCACATCGGTGCGTCCGGCCTGGTCGGGGCCCGGACACACCGGGCGGCTCAGGCCGAAGGAACGAGGTCCAGGAGCGAGGCCTCCGGGCGGCAGCAGAACCGCACGGGAGCGTACGGCGAGGTCCCCAGGCCGCCGGACACGTGCACCCAGGAGTCCTCGTACGGGTGCAGCCCCCAGGCGCGCACCCGGTCGATACCGCAGTTGGTCACGAGCGTCCCGTAGAAGGGCAGGCACAGTTGCCCGCCGTGGGTGTGCCCGGCCATCAGCAGCTGGTATCCGTCGGCGCTGAACCGGGACAGGTTCGCCGGTTCGGGTGAGTGCAGCACACCCAGGCGCACGTCCGCCTCCGGGTCGGCCGGCCCGGCCACGTCGTCGTACCGGTCGAGCTTGATGTGGGAGTCGTGTACCCCTGCGAGCGCCACCGAGACCCCGTTGGCCTCGAGCCGGCCCTTGTGGTTGTTGAGATCCAGCCAGCCCGCGGAGGTCATCGCCGAACCCAGGTCACGCCAGGGCAGGTCGGGCACGTGCCGCTTGTTGTAGTCGTGCTTGCTGGTCCGCCACAGGTACCGCGCGGGGTTCTTGAACTGCGGGGAGAACAGGTCGTTGGAGCCGTACACGAACGCACCCGGCCGGTCGAGCAACGGCCCGAGGGCGTCGACGAAGGGGCCGACGGCATCGGGGTGGGCCAGGGAATCGCCTGTGTTGATCACCACATCGGGTTCATGCGCCTCCAGGCCCCGGATCCAGTCGATGAGCATCCGCCGTCCGGGGGTCAGGTGTGCGTCCGACAGGTGCAGCACACGCAGGCGCGGGCTCCCCGGGGGCAACAGGGGCAGCTCGTAGTGGCGCAGCCGGAACCAGTTGCGCTCGATGACCGAGGCATAGACCAGCCCGGCCGCCCCGACGGCACCGGTCACGGCTGCCGCCCGCCCGATCCGGCGTGTCAGTCGTCGGCCGTCGCCCATCCGGGGTCTCCTTCGTCGTTGGTCCTGCGGCCTCCGCCGGCCGTGTGGCACCGGGCGGCAAACAGATGGTGGCCTCGTCCCGGCCACCGTAGGATCTGTGCCATGTCCGAACTCAAAGACCGCCTCAAGAACGACCTGACCACCGCCATCAAGGCGCGCGACAAGGTGCGTACGGGCACCCTGCGCATGGTCCTGGCCGCCATCTCCACGGAAGAGGCGGCGGGGTCCTCCCAACGCGACCTCGATGATGCCGAGGTCATCAAGCTGCTGACCCGTGAGGCCAAGAAGCGTCGGGAAGCGGCCGAGGCGTTCGAGAAGGGCGGACGAGCCGACCAGGCCGAGGCCGAGCGGGCCGAGAGCGAGGTCATTTCGGACTACCTGCCCAAGCAGCTTACCGATGAGGAACTGGCCGAGTTGGTCTCCTCGGCCATCGGTGAGACCGGGGCGCAGGGCCCCAAGGAGATGGGCCAGGTCATGAAGGTGGTCAATCCGCGTGTGGCCGGCCGGGCCGAGGGTTCCCGTGTGGCCGCCGAGGTCAAGCGGCAGCTCACCTCCTGACCGCACGGACGACGAACGCCCGGCACCGGAACTGGTCCGGTGCCGGGCGTTTCGTGTGTGCCCCTAGAAGTACCCCTCGCGCGGGGCCGAGGGCAGGGCGGGCTGGACCGGGTGCAGGCCGCCCGGGCCCGCCGCGGAACCGCCGCCGCTCTCGCTCAGGAACACGTTGACGGTCGCGCCCTCGGGCAGGGTCGTGCCGGGATCCGGGTTGACCGCGGCGACGGTGCCCTCGGAGTGCTCGGAGGCGACGCGGGTGCCGGAGACGTTGACCTGGTATCCGGAGTCCTCCAGGTTGGCCACGGCCGCGGACTCGTCCTGGCCGACGACGTTGGGCACACTCTGGTCGTCACTGGTCGGGCTGGCGTCCCCGTCCGGGCCGTCGCCGGAGCCGCCGCCCCCACCGGAGGTCGAGCCGAACTGCGACGGCGGCGAGGCCAGGCTCTCCTCCTCGAGGCCCTCGTGGGCGCCCTCGAAGGTCTCCTGCCAGATCGGTCCGGGGACGGTGCCGCCGTAGACCTGGCCGTAGGAGCGCCCGCCGAAGCTGACGTTGCGCAGCGGGTACTGCTGCGGGCCGCGCGGGTCGCCGACGAAGACGGAACCGGCCATCTGGGGAGTGAAACCGGCGAACCAGGCGGCCGCGGTGCCGTCGGTGGAACCGGTCTTGCCGCCGGCGGGACGGCCGATGCCGAGGCCGCTGGCGGTGCCCCCGCTCTTGAAGGTCTGCGTCAGCAGGAAGCTCACCCCATCTGCGACCTCCTCGTCGATGACCTGCTCGCACTCGGGCTCGATCTCGATCGTGGTGTCGGCCTGACGGTCCTCGATGCGGTCGATGGCCTGCGGCTCGCACAGCTGACCGCCGGAGGCGAACGTGGCATAGGCACTGGCGAGATCGATCGGGGCGACCTCCTCACTGCCGAGGGTGAAGCTGTTGTTGGCGAGGGTGTTCTCGTTCTCCGTGAACTTCGTGCCGTCGGCCCGATGGAGGCCGAGGGTCTCGGCCATCTCGATGGTCTCGCACAACCCCACGCTCGCCTGGAGCTGGGCGAAGTAGGTGTTGGAGGACTGCTGGGTCCCCGAGATCATGTTGTGGTTTCCGCCGTCGCTCTCGCCCGCGTTGCTCAGTGACCAGGGCGGCAAGGTCCCGCCGTTGCAGGAGCGTTGTCCGCTGACGGTCGTGGAACCGGGCGAGTTGTAATTCGTGCTGAAAGGTTTGCCCTGGTCGAGAGCGGCGGCGAGGGTGATCGGCTTGAACGTCGATCCGGCCTGGAAACCGGTGCTGCCGCCGCGGTCGGAACCGGTGGTGAAGTTGATGGAGGTCTCGCCGATATTGCCCTCGTCGGGCCCGAAGTTGCGGCTCTGCATCATGCCGAGCACGCGGCCGGTCCCGGGTTCGATGACGACCTGGGCAGCGACCTTGCGGGACTCGTTCTCGCGCGGGACCCACTTGTCCACGGCCTCCTGGCCGGCTTCCTGCGTCTGCGGGTCGAGGGTCGTGTGGATGTCGAGTCCGGCGGTGCGCAGCCAGCGCGCCCGCTCGGTCTCGTCGGGCCCGTAGCGTTCGTCCTTCTCGATCTCCTGCACCACGAAGTCGCAGAAGAAGGGCTGGTCGCTGGGGACACAGCCGTTGGGAGGGGTCTCCAGGTCGAGTTCGAGCTCCTCCTGCTTGGCTTCCTCGGCCTCGGCCTCGGTGATGTAACCGACCGTGGACATGCGGTCGATGACGACGTCGCGGCGATCGACACTCTGCTCGGGGAAGAAACGCGGGTTGTACAGGTAGGGGTAACGGACCAGCCCCGCGATGGTGGCGGCCTCGTGGACCTCGAGGTCGCTCGCGGGCTTCTGGAAGTAGTGCTGTGCGGCCGACTCCACGCCGTAGGCGCCGTCGCTGAAGTAGGCGATGTTGAGGTAGCCCTCGAGGATCTCGTCCTTGCTCATCCGCTGCTCCAGGGCGACCGCGTAGCGCAGTTCCCGGATCTTGCGGGCGATGGTCGTCTCGCGGGCCTCCTCGAGCTCCTCCTGAGAGGTGGCGGCTTCGATCTGCACGTTCTTGACGTACTGCTGGGTGAGGGAGGAGGCACCCTCGGTGTCGCCGCCCATGGTGCGGATGGCAGCGCGGAGCGTGCCGGAGATGTCGAGACCTCCGTGCTCGTAGAAGCTGGAGTCCTCGATGGCGAGGATCGCGTGGACCATCTCGTCCGAGATGTCGTCGAGCTCGACGAGTTCACGGTTCTGGTCGAAGACCTCGGCGACGACGTTGTCGTCGGCGTCGTAGATGGTGGAGCGCTGCGGGGGAGGCGGCGTCTCCAGGTTGCTGGGCATGTCCAGGAAGCCGACCGCGACATTGCGTGCGGTGATTCCCAGTCCGCCGACGGCCGGGAGCGCCAGTGCGGCGACCAGAAACCCGGCTATGGCACTGACGACTACCAGTTGGCTGATTCTCTGAAGCAATGTCCCCTGACCCACCCCATCAAGACTAAGTGCCCGTGCGTGCTCGAAGTGGTGTGTTCCACCCAGGAAAGGTCTGAACCACACCAAATACCCACACCGTCGCGCGCCTCGTTCCCCGAGTCCATCTTGTCACGGTCTCGGACCGGACCCCTGCTCACCGGGCTCGTCGACCGCGGTGGCCGCACTCCTGTTCACCGGTGACGGCTTGCCACGCAATGGCCCGGACGGGCCATATTCGGTTGGACGCAAAGGGGGTCGAGTGGGTTCTGTTGGCACGGGTCACGAATCCGTACGTTCGAGGCCATGGGGGTGGGTGGGCGATGCCACACCGGATATCGAACACCCCACACGACGACGGGGGCCTCGCCCTCCACTCAACCAGAGTGCGGACACCTCTTGGACCCCGCGAGCACGACGATTGGGGAGTGCGGGCAAATGCGGACCGACCAATGGATCACCCGGGCCCTGTGCCGTGACCTCGACCCGGACACGCTGTTCGTCAGCGGAGCCGCGCAGAACACGGCCAAGCTCGTCTGCCGGGGTTGTCCGGTACGGATCGAGTGCCTCACCGACGCCCTCGAACACCGGGTCGAGTTCGGTGTCTGGGGCGGGATGACCGAGCGGGAGCGCCGAGCCCTCCTGCGCAAGCACCCCGAGGTGGACGACTGGGGCGACCTCCTGGAACAGGCCGACCGGCAGGGCGAGGACCCAGCACGTTACGCCGCGGCCCAGTACTGATCCGCGTCCTGGCCCCCGGCCCCCGCTGCGGACCCGAGCGCCGCGGTGCCTCCCCGGCGTGGTCCCGAACCTCACTGCGAGCCGTCGGCCGCGGTCACCCCGTCCCGTCGGCCGGACCCTCGCCGGAGGGTCCCGCACCCGCCAGACGGTCCCCGACCCGGCGCAGTCCCGTGAGGCCGTGCACGTCACCGGCCAGAGCAGCCACTTCCGAGACCCGCACGCACGGATGCGCGGTGAGCAGCCGCTCGCGCAGCAGCAGTTCCCGCCCGCGCGTGCGAGCACGCGCGGCGTGCAACCGCAACGCCGCCTCGGCCACCGGATGCTCCCCGGTCCCGGCCAGGGTCTGCGCGGCCCGCTCCGCCTCCTCGGGGCCCAGCCGTGCGGCCGGGCCGTCCGGAAGGGGATGGGTCCGGTTGAGTACCAGACCCGCAAGCGGCATACCGTCCGAGGCCAGGCGACGCACGAAGAACGCGGCCTCACGCATCGCGTCGGGTTCGGGCGCGGCCACCACCACGAAGGCCGTCCCCGGGTCCTGCAGCAGCCGGTAGGTACGTTCGGCGCGTTCCTGGAACCCGCCGAACACCGCCTCGAACGCCGAGGTGAACGAGCGCAGATCGTTCAGGAACTGCGCTCCCACGAGCTTGCCGACCATCGACGTCACCATGCCCACACCGGCCCCCAGGAACCGCAGCGGCCCCGAACCCGCCGGCGCGGTCAGGAACCGCATGAGCTTTCCGTCCAGGAACCGTCCCAACCGCTCGGGGGCGTCCAGGAAGTCCAGAGCCGACCGGCTGGGCGGGGTGTCGACCACGATGAGGTCCCACTCACCGGACTCACGCAGCTGCCCGAGCCGCTCCATGGCCATGTACTCCTGGGTTCCCGAGAAACTCGTCGACAGGGTCTCGTAGAACGGGTTGTCCATGATCTGACGCGCCCGATCCGGATCGGCGTGCTCCTCCACGACCTGGTCGAACGTGCGCTTCATGTCGAGCATCATGGCGTGCAGCCCGCCCGGGGTGCCCTCGGGCAGCGGCACCCGGCACGGTGTGTTGCCGAGGGACCCCAACCCCATGGACTGCGCCAGCCGACGGGCCGGGTCGACGGTGATGACCACGGCCCGTCGTCCGCGTTCGGCCGCGCGCAACCCCAACGCCGCCGCGGTGGTGGTCTTGCCGACCCCGCCCGCCCCGCAACAGACCACGACGCGGCGTGCGGGGTCGTCCAGGAGCGCGTCCACGTCCATGGGACCGGTCCCGTCCGCGGGGTTCAACGGCCCACCCCCTGTTCGGTCAGCGCGCGGGCCAGGCGCTGGACGGCCTCCTCGCCGGTGGCGTGTTCCAGGCGGGGCAGTTCCAGAACCGGGGGCCCCAGGGAGGCCAACCCGTCCCGGACCCCGGCCTCGAGACCGGTACGGACGGCGTGGGTGTGCAGTTCGCCCTCGAGCCCGGCGGCCAGGCCCTCGGGGTCGGGCAGGTCCGCGGCGGTCAGCCCGGCGGCCAGAGCCCCGCGGTCCAGGGTGTTCGTGCGGGCCGCCTCGAGCCCGGCCGTGTCGAGGAGCTCCGGCCGCACCATGTTGACCAGTACCGCGCCCGCGTTCAGGCCGAGGGAGGAGATTCCGTCGAGGCCGTCACGGGTCTCCTGCGCGGGCATCTCCTCCAGGAGGGTCACGAAGTGCACCCGGGTGCACTCCGACCGGATGATCCCGGCGGCCTGCTCCGCGTGGTCGTGGACCGGCCCGACCTTGGCCAACCCGGCGACCTCCGCATTGACATCGAGGAAGCGAGCGATCCGGCCCGTGGGAGGGGCGTCCATCACCACGGCGTCGTAGGCGAACGGGGCCCCGGACGGCGCGGAGGAGGGGTGGCCGCGGTGACCCTTGCGGCGCCGTACCGCCTCGGTGGCCTTCCCGGTGAGCAGCACGTCGCGCAGCCCGGGAGCGACCGTGGTGGCGAAGTCCACCGCGCCCAGGCGGCTCAGCGCCCGACCGGCCCGGCGCATGCCGTGGAAGAGCTCCAGGTACTCCTTGAGCGCGGCCTCGGGGTCGGCCGCCAGCACCGACACGGTGCCGCCTCCCGGGGCCGACAGCATCGGGCGTTCCTCGTAGGGCAGGGGGGACCGCTCGAGCAGCGATGCCACACCCTGGCGCCCCTCGACCTCCACGAGCAGGACCCGGCCGCCGCCGGAGGCCAGCGCGGCCGCGAGCGCGGCGGCCGCCGTGGTCTTCCCCGTGCCGCCCTTGCCGGTGACGACGTGCAGGCGTGCGCCGGCGCACGTGTGCCAGGATCCGGATGCTCGGTGCTCAGGCTCGCTCACCCCATGAAGTCTATGCGGGGGCCGCCGGGGCAGGGCGGATCGGGCCCGTGCGACGGCGCGCGACCGGCCTCGGGAAAGTAGGGTGAGCGGCGTCGAGAAGCGGTCCGAGGGACCGCCCGGAGAACCGATGGGGGAAGCCGTATGACCAAGTGGGAGTACCAGACCGTGGCGCTGCTGTCGCACGCCACCAAGCAGATCCTGGACAACTGGGGCCAGGACGGCTGGGAGCTCGTCTCCGTCGTCCCTGCCCCCCTGCCGGAGGGCACCGATCCCCGCAACCAGCAGTACGTCGCCTACATGAAGCGGGAAGTCTGATGGCCACGCCCGAGGAGCGCCTCGCCGAGCTCGGGATGGTCCTGCCCGAGCTCACCGCTCCCGTCGCGGCCTATGTGCCCACGGTGCGCACCGGGGACCACGTGTACGTGTCGGGCCAGCTCCCCTTCGTCGAGGGCGAGCTGCCCGCCACCGGCAAGGTCGGTGCCGAGGTCGACCCGGAGACCGCGCAGGAACTGGCCGCCCGGTGCGCACTCAACGGCATCGCCGCGGTGCGTGCCGAGCTGGGCGACCTCGCCCGTGTGACCCGGGTCGTCAAACTCGTCGGTTTCGTGGCGAGCAGCCCGGACTTCACCGGTCAGCCCGGTGTGATCAACGGTGCGAGCGAACTGGTCGGCAAGGTCTTCGGCGACGCGGGTGTGCACGCGCGCAGCGCCGTCGGTGTGGCCGCCCTGCCGCTGGACGCCCCGGTCGAGGTTGAGATGATCGTCGAGGCCCGCTGAGCGGTTTCTCCACGTATGAGTGCCTCGGGCCCGGCGCGACTTTTCGATCAGAAGGAGGAAGCGTCGATGCCCGAGGACCATGGCGTCGCCCCGGCCCGTCCCGCCGCTACCGTCATGCTGCTGCGCCCGTCGGCGGCGGGCGCGGCGGCCGGCGGCATGGAGGTCCTGCTCATGCGCAGGGTCGAGTCCATGGGCTTCGCCCCGGGGGCCTTCGTGTTCCCCGGGGGCGGGGTGGACGGGCGCGACGCGGACGGGAACCTGCCCTGGACCGGTCCCGGCCCCGCCGAGTGGGCCGAACGACTCGGAACCGACGTGCCCATGGCCCGGGCCCTGGTATGCGCCGCTGTGCGCGAGACCTTCGAGGAGACCGGTGTCCTGTTGGCCAGTGAACCCGAGCGTGCCGGCGGGGACGCCATCACCGTCGACACCACGACAGCGGACTGGGAACGCGACCGCCTCGGGCTGATCGACCGGTCCCGGTCCTTCACCGAGGTCCTGGCCCGGCGCGGCCTGGTGCTGCGTTCCGAGTGGTTGCGCGCCTGGGCCCGGTGGATCACCCCCGAGGCCGAGAAGCGCCGCTACGACACCTTCTTCTTCGTCGCCGAGCTCCCACCCGGTCAGGAACCCCGCGACGTGGGCGGGGAAGCCGACCTGACCCAGTGGTGCGACCCCGCCGCGGTCCAGGACGAGTGGGCGGCCGGGCGCATGCCGATGTTGCCGCCGACCATCGCCAGCTGCGCCGAGGTCGCCGAGCGGGGAACCCTCGACGGGGTGTGGGAAGCCCGACGGGATATCGTCCCCATCGAGCCGGAAATCCGGGAGAAGGACGGAAAAGTCTGGGCCGTCCTGCCCAGCGGCGTCGAGTTCGCCCTCGGGTAGACCCTCCGGCCGCGGCCGGGTCCCGCCGGCCCGGGTGAGCGAAGCGAGGTGTGATGAGGATCGACGGTTCCGGCACGCTACGGGCCGGTTGTGTGCTGTGCCCGAACCCGGGTCCGATGACACTCGACGGGACCAACACCTGGGTCCTGAGGGCACCCGGGTCCCTCGGAGCCGTCGTCGTCGACCCCGGGCCCGACGACGAGCGACACCTCGAACGTGTGGCCCGCACCGTCCAGGAGCAGGGTGCCCGGATCATGGCCGGGTTGCTCACCCATCGCCACCCCGATCACGCCGACGGTGCTCCCTACCTGTCGGAGTTGACCGGAGCGCCCGTCCACGCGGTCGATCCGGACGTGCGCGTGGCCGGGGAGGGCCTGCGGGACGGTCAGAGGCTCACTGTGGAAGGACTGGAGCTCGGGGTGGTGGCCACGCCCGGGCACACCGACGACTCCGTCTGCTTCCTCCTGGAGGCCGACGGGGCCCTCCTGACGGGCGACACCGTCCTGGGCCACGGCACGACCGTCATCGACGGCGACGACGGCCTCGCCCCGTACATGCGGTCGTTGTACCGGTTGCGCGACCTCGTGGAGGAGCACGGCGTGCGTGCGCTGCTGCCAGGCCACGGCCCGGTCCTCAACGCGCCTGCGCAAGCGCTGCAGCACTACATCGACCACCGTGAGTCGCGCTTGGAGCAGGTGCGGGAAGCGGTGGACGCGGGTGCGTCCACCGTCGAGGAAGTCGCCGCACGCGTCTACCCGGACGTGTCCGAGGAGATCAGGTTCGCGGCCCTGGCGTCGGTGCGGGCCCAGATCCGGTACCTGGCCACGCTCGGCGAGCTGCCCGGGGGCGCCGGGGACTGACCCGGGCTTGGCAAGCCCCGAACAGGGCCGAGGGCCCCGAACCCCCGGGACGCGCACCGCGTCCCGGCGGCTCGGGGCCCTCGGTTCCGTTCTGCGGCCCTTCGCGGCCGCTCTAGCGGGCGCGGCGGCGCATGCGCTCGACGTCCATCAGCACGACGGCCTTGGCCTCGATACGCAGCCAGCCACGGAGCGCGAACTCGGCCAGTGCCTTGTTGACCGTCTCGCGGGAGGCGCCGACCAGCTGGGCGAGCTCCTCCTGCGTCAGGTCGTGGTGCACGTGGAGGCCGTCCTCACCCTCCTTGCCGAACTTGTCGGCCAGCTCCAGAAGGGCCTTGGCCACACGGCCGGGGACGTCGGTGAAGACCAGGTCGGCCATGACGTCGTTGGTCCGGCGCAGACGGGCAGCCAGTGCCTTGAGCAGCTGGAGCGACACGTGCGGGCGGCTGGAGAGGAAGGGGCGCAGGTCGTCGTGGCCCAGACCGGCCAGTACCGCGTCGGTGACGGCGACGGCGCTCGCTGTGCGCGGTCGCGGGTCGAACAGGGAGAGCTCACCGAACATCTCACTGGGGCCGAGCACGCCGAGAAGATTCTCCCGGCCGTCCACGGCCGTGCGGGTCAGTTTCACCTTTCCGCTGAGGATCACGTACAGGCGGTCGCCCTCGTCGCCCTCGTTGAAGAGGGTCTGGCCGCGGCCCAGACGGACCTCGCTCACGGAGGAGCGGAGTGCTGCCGCGTCCTCTTCGTCCAGCGCCTCGAACAGAGGGGCCTTCCGCAGCACCTCGTTGACTTCGTCCACCACACGTCCTCCTAAAACCTGACCGTCAACAGTGTGACGTATATCGCACCCGGGTGTGAAACCAGGCCGTTACCTCGGCTTGTCCGCCGGGAGACAACGTGCCCACAACAGCCGACGTCAGCCCATGTGATCCTAGTCGTAAATCGGCCTGTTTCAGGGCTGTCCGCGCCGTGCCACCGGACATTGGCCACATGATCCCGGACGCCGAGCGGCTCGTTGTCCGGAACCACCTCGCGGGACCGTACGCGGGACCGCAGCGTGCACCGGGCGTCTACCCTGTGGCGATGCCTCGTGACACGACCTCGGAGACGGTCACCCCCACCGGTGAGAGCCGCCTGGCGTTGGTGCGCCGCGCACGCAAGATGTACCGCGAGCTCAGCGAGCTCCACCCGGACGCCCACGCCGAGCTGAACTTCACCACGCCATTGGAGCTGCTGGTCGCCACGATCCTGTCTGCTCAGTGCACCGACAAGCGCGTCAACCAGACCACCCCGGCCCTCTTCGCCCGTTACCCCGATGCCGAGGCCTATGCCTCGGCCCGGCGTGAGGAGCTGGAGGAGATGATCCGTCCGACCGGTTTCTTCCGGGCCAAGACCAACAACCTCATCGGGCTCGGCCAGGAGCTGTGCGAGCGGCACGGCGGCGAGGTTCCGGGAAACCTCGCAGACCTGGTCAAACTACCCGGTGTAGGACGTAAGACCGCAAATGTACTGCTCGGTAACGCCTTCGATGTGCCAGGGATCACGGTCGACACCCATTTCGGGCGTCTGGCCCGCCGTTTCGGTTGGACCAATGAGACGGATCCGGTCAGGGTCGAGCACGCCGTCGGCGCACTGTTCCCCAAGCGCGACTGGACGATGCTGTCACACCGTGTGGTCTGGCACGGGCGCCGGGTCTGCCACGCCCGCAAACCCGCCTGCGGCGCGTGTGTGCTGGCGCCGCTGTGCCCCTCCTTCGGGGAGGGCCCTACCGACGAGGCCACCGCCACCAAGCTCCTGAAGATGCGCTCCTTCGCCTGAAGGGCGGGGCAGGAGTTGTCCACAGGATTCCGGCCGGGCCGGGAAGCACACGGCCGTGGTTTGTACTCTGTTGACAGTCCACACAACGGCGCGACACCCCCCGGAACAGGTCCCAGCATGAACCCGACCCCGCTCTGGATGGCCGCGCTCGCGGACTCCGCCCAGACCATGACGGTTCCCAAGCAGATGCGTCCCCCCGCCACCGGCGGCCGTGACTCGGCCGTCCTCATCCTCTTCGGAGAGGGCCCCGCCGGGCCCGATCTGCTGTTCATCCAGCGCAACGCCGGTCTGCGCCGACACGCGGGCCAGCCCGCCTTCCCCGGCGGGCGTGTCGAGGTCACCGACGCCTCCCGGGAGGCGGCCGCACTGCGTGAGGCCCAGGAGGAGACCGGTCTGATTCCGACGGGGGTCGACGTCGTGGGACGCCTCCCCGAGCTCTACCTGAGGTTCAGCGATTTCCGTGTCGCCCCCTTCCTGGGCTGGTGGCGCGAGCCGTCCGAGGTGCGCCCCACCGACACCGGCGAGGTCGACGCCGTCTCCCGGGTGCCCGTAGCCGACCTGGCCGCCCCCGACAACCGCGTCGTGGTCCGCTACGGGGACGGGCCCCGGTGGGGTCCGGGCTTCCGCGTCGACGGCATGCTCGTGTGGGGTTTCACCGGAGCGATCGTCGACCGGCTCCTGGCCCTCGGCGGGTGGGAACTTCCTTGGCGCAGGGAGGGTCTCACCGATGTGTTCGAAGTGACCCCGCAAGGTCTCCGGCCGGTCGGCTGACGCTCACGTTTGGAGGGCACTGTGCTCGACCTGGTCCTGGTCGTCCTGCTCCTGCTGTTCGCCATCACCGGCTACAGGCAGGGGTTCATCGTCGGGGTGTTCAGTTTCGCCGGATTCATCGGCGGGGGGATCCTCGCCGCTCTGACCGCGCCCGACCTCATCCAGGGGTGGCTCGAGGCCCCCGGCCAACAGGCCCTGCTCGCCATAGCCGTGGTCTTCCTGGCCGCGGCGCTCGGCCAGTTCTTGTCCTCGTACCTGGGCACCCTCGTACGCAACCAGGTCACCTGGGACTCCGCCCGGGTCCTGGACGCCATCGGCGGTGCACTGGTCAGCGGACTGTCGGTGCTGCTGGTGGCCTGGTTCATCGGCAGTACCGTCGCGAACTCTGCACTGCCGATGGTCGCCCAACAGGTCAAGGACTCACGTGTCCTGCAGTCGGTGGACTCCCTCATGCCCGAGTCCGCCCACCAGGGCTTCTCCGAGTTCCGCAGCATCGTCGACCAGAGTGCCTTCCCACAGGTCTTCAGCGGCCTCGGCACCGGCGAACTCGCCGAGGTGGAGCCGCCCGACCCGGACGTGCTCACCACCCCCGAGCTCATCGACTCCAGCCGCAGCGTCGTCAAGGTCCTCGGCACCGCGCCCTCCTGCCAGCGCAGGGTCGAGGGCACCGGGTTCGCCTACGGCGACGACCGCATCATGACCAACGCCCACGTCGTTGCCGGTGTCACCGACGACATGCGCGTGGTCACCCGCGACGGACACCAGCTCGACGCCACCCTGGTGCTCTTCGACGCCGAGCAGGACCTCGCGGTGCTGCAGGTGCCCGGCCTCGACCTGGAGCCCCTGGAATTCGACCACGAAGTCGGACAGGGCGCCGACGCCGTCGTGGCCGGGTTCCCCCGCAACAGTGGCTTCACGGCCGTTCCAGCGCGTATCAGGGCTCAACAGACGGCTCAAGGGCCGGACTTCTACCACCAGACCCAGGTGAGCAGGGAGATCTACCAGGTGCGTGCGGTCGTGCGCCCGGGCAACTCGGGCGGGCCGCTCCTGGGGCCCGACGGCAGCGTCTACGGGGTGGTCTTCGCGGCCGCCACGAACGAGGACGAGACCGGCTATGTGCTCACCGCGGACGAGGTCGCGGACAACGCCCGCGAGGGCCTCGAGAACGACACCGAGGTGACGTCGGAACGCTGCGACTGACCCACCGGTCCCCGGCACCGACGGGCGTCGGCGGTTCGGCCCCGCGACGACGAAGGGGCGCCCCTCCCGATCGGGAGAGGCGCCCCTTCGTACGTCGTCGTTCGGCCCTAGTTCGCACCCGGTTCCGGAGAGGGGTCCGGGAGCACGGGCCAGCTCATGCGTACGACCGTGCCGTCGTCGTTGGGGTCGATCTTGACCTCGTCGGCCAAGCCCGTGATGACCGCGAGACCCAGACCGGGCGAGAATCCGGAGATCCCGCCGGGAGGGGTGTCGTCGCCGTCGAGGAACAACCCGTCGATGGCCGGCGGCTCGGCCGATTCCTCGTTCCCCTTCGCGGGGGCACAGTCGGTGACGACGACCTCGAAGCGCCGTGTGGTGATGCCGTTGGCACGCAGGAGTTTCTCAGCGGTGCCGTCACCGGTCTCCGAGGACGTGTCGGGTCCGCTGCTGTCGATCAGTTGGAGCAGGATCGGCTGTGTGGGGCAGTGGACCTTGTGTGCGGCCACCGCCCGGGAACACGCCTCTCCGACCGCCAGCCTGATCTCGTCGATCGCGGAGGCGGCGATACCGGCCCGGCGGGCGACCGTCGCGGCCATGAGCCGCGCCGTCCGTACGTGGGCCGGGAGCGCGCTGATCGTGAGCGTGATGGTTGCCATCGCTCGCTCGGGGCTACTTCGACGAACGCTTGTCGATGGCTTCCTGGACCGTGTTGTGGATACCGAAGACCTTGGTCAGGCCGGTGATCCGGAAAATCTTGAGGATGCGCTCCTGCGTGCACACCAGGTCCAGTGTCCCGTCGTGCGCACGGACACGCTTCAGCCCGCCCACGAGCACACCGAGGCCGGTCGAATCCAGGAACTCCACTTTCTCCATGTTCACCACGAGGTGGAAGTTGCCCTTGTTGACCAGGTCGATCAGCAGCTCGCGGAGCCGGGGCGCGGTATAGACATCGATCTCACCCTCAACGACGACGATCTCGGTGTCGCCCTCGGTGTAATGATCAAGCTTCAAGTCCACTAGTCCTCCAGCGCCGAACCGCGAATTCATCGCGAATGATCTCTGCCGGGCGTTACCCCACCAGCACGCATTCAACCACGGGTGCCAGGTGAGTCTTCCTGTGATGCACAGGAAAACCGTGACACCGCGCCATCTTCCCCCGGGTGTCACACTGAAACCGATGTCCACCAGTGCCCCACCCTCGTTCGGGGCCTCGTGGGCCGGGAACGAGATCCGGTGAGGAGGTTCTCGCGTGGAACGGTCGGAGCCCGTGCTCCCCGGGGTGTGGCGTGACGATACCCGGTACC
Organism: Nocardiopsis xinjiangensis YIM 90004; assembly: GCF_000341145.1. Lineage (GTDB taxonomy): Bacteria > Actinomycetota > Actinomycetes > Streptosporangiales > Streptosporangiaceae > Nocardiopsis > Nocardiopsis xinjiangensis. Next base: position 2,294 of record NZ_ANBE01000048.1, on the reverse strand, counting down.
CGCAGGTCACCCACATCGAGCGGGTGGCCCGGAGCGAGGGGGAGAGCGGGGACTGGCCGGATTGGGTGGCCCCGCCCCTGGTCGAACGCCTGGTGGCCCGGGGGATCACAGAACCGTGGTCCCATCAGGTCACCGCCGCAGACCTGGCCCGCTCCGGCCGTGATGTGATCATAGCCACGGGTACTGCTTCGGGAAAGTCACTCTCGTTCGTCATGCCCGCTGTGGAGGCGATCGACGCGGGCGGGACCGTACTTTATCTCTCGCCGACCAAAGCGCTCGCACATGACCAGTTGCGCTGGATATCGGACCTGGAGCTCCCGGAGGTCAGGGCAGCCGTATATGACGGTGACACCCCCGCCGAGGACCGCCGATGGGTCCGCGAGCACGCCACCTACGTACTCACCAACCCCGACATGCTCCACCACGGGATGCTGCCCCGGCACGGGGCCTGGTCGCGCTTCCTGCGGCGACTGAAGTACGTGGTCGTCGACGAGGCCCACCACTACCGGGGGGTGTTCGGCTCCCACGTCGCGCTGATCCTGCGCCGGCTCCGGCGGATCTGTGCGCGCTACCGGTCCGAACCCACGTTCGTGCTGGCCTCGGCGACCTCGGGCAGCCCGGCCGAGAGCGCCTCGCGGCTGACCGGGGCCGAGGTCACCGCCGTGACCGAGGACGGTTCCCCGCGACCGGCGATGTCGGTGGCGCTGGTGGAACCGGAACTGACCGACCTGGTCGGCGAGAACGGGGCGCCGATCCGGCGGACCGCGCCCTCCCAGGCGGCCGAGATGCTCGCCGACCTGGTACACGAGGGGATGCGCACGCTGGTGTTCGTGCGCTCGCGGCAGGGCGCCGAGGTGGTCGCCCTCGGAGCGCAACGCATCCTGCACGACCGCGGCGAACCCGGCCTGGCCGAGCGGGTGGCCGCCTACCGCGGCGGGTACCTGGCCACCGAGCGGCGTGAACTCGAGAATGCCCTGCGTACCGGATCGCTGCTCGGGCTGGCCAGCACCAACGCCCTCGAACTGGGGGTGGACATCAGCGGACTCGACGCGGTGCTCATCACCGGCTGGCCCGGGACCCGGGCGTCACTGTGGCAACAGGCGGGACGCGCCGGACGCGGCGGCGACGACGCTCTGGCTGCCTTCATCGCTCGCGACGACCCTCTGGACACGTACCTCGCCCACCACCCGACGGCGATTTTCGGCCAACCGGTGGAGGCTACGGTCCTGGATCCGGAAAACCCGCACATCCTCGGTCCCCACCTGTGCGCGGCCGCTCAGGAGATCCCGATCACCCGGTCGGACTTCCCTCTCTTCGGACCGAACACCGAGGAGCGGCTCGACGCACTCGTCCGCGAGAGAATGTTGCGGCGGCGGCCGCGCGGCTGGTTCTGGACGAGCCATGAACGCGCCAGTGACCTCGCTGATATCCGTGGTTCCGGTGGGAACCGGATCCAGATCGTCGACACCGCGAGCGGTCGGCTGCTCGGTGAGATCGACGAGGCGGCGTCCCACGGGACCGTGCACCCGGGCGCGGTCTACCTCCACCAGGGAGAGACCTACCTCGTCGACGACCTCGACCTCGACGAGGGGGTGGCGCTCGTGCACGCCGAGGATCCGCCCTACAGCACCTGGGCGCGGGACACCACCGACATCACCGTGCGCCGGACCCTGCGCAGCCGGACCTGGCCCAGTGGCGCCGTCGTGCACTTCGGCGAGGTCCATGTGGTGCAGCAGGTCGTCGGGTACTTGAAACGGGACGTGCGCACCGGGTCCGTTCTCGGGGAGCAACCGTTGGATCTGCCCGAACGCGTCCTCGACACCCGCGCCGTGTGGTGGACCCTGCCCGCGGACGCCGAACAACGGCTGCGGGGGCAGGACGTACCGCTCTTGGGTTCCGCGCACGCCGCCGAGCACGCGGCCATCGGTCTGCTGCCGCTTCTGGCGACCTGTGACCGTTGGGACATCGGTGGTGTGTCCACTTCCGTGCACGGGGACACCGGGAAGCCGACCGTGTTCGTCTACGACGGGTACGAGGGCGGCGCAGGTTTCGCCGAGCGCGGTTACACCGCTGCCCGGGAGTGGCTGGTCGCCACGCGCGGTGCCATCGCCGACTGCGAGTGCGAGCAGGGCTGTCCCTCGTGCATCCAGTCGCCCAAGTGCGGAAACGGGAACGAGCCCTTGGACAAGGCCGGAGCCCTGCGGTTGCTCGACGCGGTGATCGGGGAGGACGGCGGACGTTCACAGGCGGTGGACGATTCCTGAGGCGTTTCGGGCCTCCGGTATCTCCTGTGC
>NZ_ANBE01000047.1 GCF_000341145.1 Nocardiopsis xinjiangensis YIM 90004 | reverse complement strand
CGGGGGGGGGGAGCCACTCGGCGAGTGTGCCCTCGTATCCCTCAGCGACGGTCGGAACCCGGGAGGAGGCGCCCTCCTCGCCAGGGGACCAGAGGCACCGGGGTGTTGTCCGCGCCGGGCCCGCCGTCCTCCCCTTCCCGGAGTTGTCCACAGGCCAGAAATCGCACCTTCCCCTCCGGCCGCCGTCGGCCGAATCTGGAATGGGCCGGACCTCGCCCGGTCCACCCCCTGAACAGGAAGGTTCCCATGGCCGCACACATGTCCCACTCTCGTCGGGGTTCCGGTGACGCCGATCCCGCAGGCGACGTCCGTCGACCGGAGCCGGCGCGGTCCGGACGGGCGGCCCGCGCCCGCCGCTACGTGCCGCTCTCCGGGCAACTGCTCCTGCATGGTCCCGACGATCTCCACGGACCGGCGTCCGGTGGTGCTTCCCATGCCGTCTCGGGAACGGGCCGCGGCGGTGCTCCACTCGGCCCGCCCGGTGCGCTCATGCGGCCGTGGCGGCCGTCCTCTGAGGAGGGTCCCTCCCCCGAGCGGGCGGGTCCTGTCGCTCCCGGACCGGGGAACGGACCGGGGCCCCGGAGCGGTGTCTCGGCGCGGTTCGCGCGTCTGTGCGCCCGAGGCAGGGCACCGCGGCGCGCCGAGCGACGGTGCGAGGGTGCCGGGTTTCGTCCGCCAGGACGCCGCCGGCCGCGCCGTGGGGCGCTCCGTGACGGGGGGATGTCCACGGCCGAGTACGCGCTGGGAACCGTCTCGGCCGTCGCGTTCGCGGGGGTGCTCTACGTCATCCTCACCGGCGGCACCGTCACCGAGGTGCTCACCGACATCGTCGTCGACGCCCTCAGTTCCGGCATGTGATCGGGGTTCGATCACCATGGAGACCGCGATGATCCTGCCGTCACTGTTGCTCCTGCTGGCCCTCTGCCTCGGGGTGGTGGCCGCCGCGTCGGCCCAGCTCGCCTGCGCCGACGCGGCGCGTGTCGGGGCGCGGGCCCTGGCGCGCGGGGAGGGTGAGGACCGGGCACGTGAATTGGCGCTGTCCGCCGCCCCCGAGGACGCCGACATCGACCTGGAGGGCTCCTCCGACATGGCCCGCGTGAGCGTCCGGGCCGAGCTCACTGTCGGTTCCGTGGTCAGTGTCCCGGTGCAGCTACGTGGAACGGCGGCGGTCCCCGTGGAGCCGGGACCGGCGGGGGTGGGCGGGTGAGGGGCCGTGCGAACCGACACCGGATCGGCGACCGTCTGGTGGGTCTGCCTCTGCCTGCTCCTCTGGTCCACCACCCTCGCCGCAGCAGCGGTCGCCGTTTCCCGGCTCGACCGGGATCGCGCCACCGCCGCTGCCGACCTCGCGGCCCTGGCCGCGGCGGCCCGCGCCGTGCACGGGCCGTCCGAGGCCTGTGACGGGGCCCGCGCCACAGCCGGGGCCAACGACGCCTCCCTCGTCTCCTGCGAGCTCAACGGCCACACCGTCGACGTCACGGTCACGGTGCCCTCGACAGTCCTGGACCGCGACGTGAGCGCCCGCGCCCGCGCCGGTCCGGCCCATGAAGCCGATACGTCCGAGGAAGAGTGATGAGCCCCGTCCCCGCCCTGGTGTGCGCCCTGCTGCTCTGTGGGGCGCCACCGCACGCAACCGGCCTCACCGGTGCCCGTACCGCCCCGGATCCGGGGGCCTCTGTCCTCGCCTCCGGGGCGGCCGGGCCTTCTGCCGTGCCCGCCCCGGTCTCCGACGAGGCAGAGCCCGGCCTCGACCGTCCCGTTCCCACCCCGACACCGACGCCCAGGCCTGCCCTGCCCCCGGAGGCCGATGCCGCCTCCACCGCGCAGGCTGATCCCGGGCCCACCAGAGCCCCGTTCTCCGAGCCGCCCCGTGAGAACACCCCCGTGGTCCGTTACACCGCGGCCAGCCCCGAACCCACGACGGCCGCCTCCGGTGTTCTGGGACACGTTTCCACCGGCCTCCTGGCGGTCCTGGCCGTCCTGGTTCTCGGACTGCGCCTGTCAGTGGGCTGGCCCCGCTTTCCCGTTCCCTACCTGGGACGGCGTCGACGACCGTCCGCACGACGGTGCGGTTGACGCACGCCACGCGGTCCCGGACCCACACGACCTGCCTCGAATCGCCGTACCCTCCGTATGTATGGGACACCGACACCCGAGCAAACTCCGTACCACCGAGGTGAGCCACGCGCGCGCCCGCTGGCTGTTGCGCGCGGAACTGGCCGGGTGTCAGGAGTGCCGGTGCGAGGGTGACGGCGAGGCTCTCGACGACCTGGCATCGGGCGGCATGTTCGACTCGCTCATCACGGGGTTCGTGCTCGCCCGTGTTCAGCAATGGAGATCGCCGGGGCGCACGCCCCGTTACCCCGCCAACGTCTACCGCATCGCCCCCATCGACGAACGTGACTTCTGGGGGGTCCCCACCCAGCACTGCATGCGGGTGTGCACGGTCGAGAGCGCCCGCGCCACGAGCGTGGACACCGTGCCCGCACTCCGGGAACTGCGGCTGATGTCCGGGGACGATCGCGCGCTGGTGCTGGACGACATCATCGACGGGCTCAGCGAGGACGAGAGCTGAACGCACCGGGCCGACAGGGCCCTGTCCGGCCGGACGCGGCCACACCGCCGCACTCACCCCAGCGCGGACCACAGCAGCTCGGCCGCCACCGGCACCACGCCGATGAGTACGAACGCCGGCAGGAAGCACAGTCCCAAGGGTGCCACCACCAGCACCGACAGCCGTTCCACACGAGCGACGCCACGTGCACGCCAGGAACGACGCAGGTCCACCACGTGCCGGTCCAACAGGTCGGCGACGGGAGCCCCGGTGTCGGCAGCGCGGGCGAGGTCCTGCCCCACGGCCACGAGGGGCTCGGGCAGGACCGGGCTCTGCCAGGCCGCTCCGGTCGAGGCGCCGAGCCGGAGACGTTCGGCGACCCCCGCCAACTCACGGCCGAGTTCGCCGTGCGCGGCCCGCGCCACCGAGGCCAGGCACGAGGGCAGCGTGGCGCCGGCGCGCATCCCCGAGGCCAACAGCCCCACGACGACGGGGAGGTCGGCGGTCACGGGCAGCCGCCGCCGACGCGTGCGGCGTGAACGCCACCACAGAACACCACAGCCCCCGAGCACCACCACACCCCCGAACACACCCAAGGTCGCCACGGCCACCAGCGCCGCACACACCCCGCCGACCGCGCGGACCACCGGACCGAGCGCATGCGAGCGACGGCGCGTGCCGGTCAGCGCCCGCAGCCGGCGCCGTTCCCCGAGACCCGTCCACAGCCACGCTGCCCCGGCCGCGCACAGAGCCGACCACACCGCGAACACCACCACCCGTTCACCCCCTCACCGCGTGACGACCGCGCTCCGCAGCATCCGCACTGTCCACCACACGCCGAGAACGTCCAACGCGACACCGCCCACCAGGCACGCGAGCCCCAGGGGAGTGGTGAACAGGAACGACAGGGGGGATCCGCCCAGACCCGCGGACATGAGCACCCCCACGAGCGGCAGCCCTCCCAGCACGAACGCCGTGGTCCGGGGGCCGGCGGTCCGCGCGAGCGCATCGGCCCGCTGCTCCTCCTGTTCGGTGAGGTTCTCCGCCAGCCCGTCCACGACCGTGGCCAGCCCCGCGCCGGTCTCCGCGGCCACGTCCCAGCACACCGCGAGATAGGACAGAGCCGCCAGCTCCGGATCGCTCCCGGCAGCGGCGCGCAGGGATCCGGCGTCCGAGACCGCGCCGACCGACGGTCCGGCCTGGGCCACCGCGAGCCGCAGCGCCTCCTGCGGGGGTTGGCCGGCACGCAGCTCCGCGGCGAGCGTGCGGCACAGGGTGATGACCGCGCGCCGGCGTTCCCCGCCCTTCCGCGCTGCCAGAGAACGGCCGCGCCACCGCTCCCACAGGTCGAGCGGACGGAAGACCGGCGTGCCACCTGTGGGCCGGGGCAGCGCCGGGTGGGCGCGGGGGAGCAGCGCGAGTACGATCAGCCCGCTCAGGAACACCACCAGCGCCACCATGGCCCCACCCCGATCCCCGATCGACGACGTTCATGCCGCACCCTCGGCCGGTTCCAGCCGCCACGAGGGCCCCAACCGGGCGTCCAGTTCCCGGGCCTCGGAGCTCTCGCGGCAGGACCCGTCCGGGGCGAAGGCCACGGCGGTCCGTGCCTCGACCAGTCCGGACGCGGTCCGGCACAACACCCCGACCTCCGACAACCGCCGTCCCCGAGCCAGATGCACGATCACCACCCGCGTCGCCGCGAGCTGGCTGTGTGCGGCAGCACGACTGAGCCCGGCCGAACACGCGAGCGCCTCGATCCGCGCGGGTACGTCCCGGGCGCCGTTGGCGTGCAGGGTCCCGGCACCGTGGTGGCCGGTGTTGAGCGCGGACATCAGCGACACCACCTCCGCCCCGCGTGCTTCCCCGACCACCAGCCGGTCCGGACGCATCCGCAGAGCCTGCCGGACCAAGGTGTCCAGGCCGATCTCGCCGGTCCCCTCGATGTTGGCGGGCCGGGTCCGCAGCCGGACCACGTGCGGGTGGTCCGGGCGCAGCTCGGGGGAGTCCTCCGCCAGCACGATCCGTTCTCCCGGGCCGACAAGGGAGAGCAGGCTCGACAGGAGTGTGGTCTTACCGGCCCCCGTGCCGCCGGTCACCAGGAAGGCCGCCCGTGAACGCACCAGGGACCGCAGGAGCCCCGCGCCCCGCTGCGCGAGCGTGCCCCGCGCCACGAGGTCGGCCAACGTGAAGGAACGCTCGGGCGGCAACCGCAACGACAGGCGTGTCCCCGAGGGCGACACCGGAGGGAGGACGGCATGCAGCCTGACCCCGCCCGGAAGGTGCGCGTCGACGTAGGGCACCGCCGCGTCCAACCGCCGCCCCGCCCGCGCCGCGAGCCGTTGGGCGAGCCGTCTGAGCTCCTCCTCCGAACCGAACCGCACGTCCGCGCGGCGCAACCCCTCGTCGTCGACCCACACATCGTCGGGGCCGTTGACGAGGATGTCGCTCACCCCGGGGCGCATAAGCGCCTGCAACGGCCCCGCACCGGCCAGATCGGCCGACAACCGATGCGTCAGGTGCAGCAGCTCGGTGTCGCCGAGGATCCCGCCCTCCGCCCGCAGCGCCGCCGCCACGGTGGACGGTGTGACGGGTGAACCGGCCGTGGCGAGGCGGTTTCGTACGGCGTCGGTGAGGGTTTCCAAGCGGTCACCACCGGCCGGCGTCATGGGACGGGTCGCGGCTGCGGCAGCGCCGCGACCACCCGGTCGGCGAAGCGGGCCAGGGGTGAACGCGGACGCCGGGCGGGCGCCTGCCCCGCGGCGAGCGTGCGCGCCAACCCCGGTTCGGGCGGCAGGTCGGCCCCGAGCGGCATCCTGAGTGTGCCTGCGATGACCTCGGCGCTGAGTTCCCCGGCGGCCCCGCGGACCACGGCCCGCACCACCGGTGCCTCCTCCCGCAGCCGGTCGGCCATCCGGGTGGCGGCCACGACCGAGGGCACGTCCGCCGGGACCACCACGAACAACAGGTCGGCATGGTTGAGCACCGCCCGCGTCGCCGGGTCGAAGGAGCGCGGGAGGTCGGCCACGACCAGGTCGGCGCCGTTACGGGCGGAGGCCAGGGCGGCCCGTACCGCACCGACCGGCAGCGGGCGTTCACCTCCGGCCCCTCGGGTCCACGTCAGGACGGAGACATGGCTGGTCGAGGGCAACCGCGGGGACAGGTCGCGCCACCGCATCCGCCCGCTGCGGTGCAGCAGGTCGCCCCAGCCCGTCGGCTGCTCCGACCCCTCACAACCCAGATACACGTCGGCGCCGCACCCGAGAGGATCGGTGTCGAGGAGGGCGGTGCGCAGCCCGGCCCGCTCCCCCGCCAACGCGAGGGCGACGGTGAGGAGGCTGGCTCCGGCCCCGCCGCGCCCGCCGACGACGGCGAGCGTGGGCGCGGGCGTGGTGTCGGGCTCGGTGGCCTCGGAGAACAAGCCGACGAGCTCGTCCTCGTCACGGGGGAGGAGGAACAACCCGTCGCGCCGTTCGGGTTCTCCCATGCCGCCGCGGCACACGACGGCCAGACGCGGGTGCGGCGGTGGGTCGGCGGTGCGCAGGGCAGGACTGAGGTCGGTCCCGACGACGACCATGGGCGCGTGTTTCCACAGGCGCATCGCACGGTCGGCGGTACGGGCGAGATCCACCTCCACCGACGCGGCCGAGGCCAGGCGCAGGAGGTCATCGAGCAGATGGGGGTCGTCGGTGGCGATCAGGGTACGGGGCCGACTGTCCAACGGTGCCTCCGAAGGGCTGGGGGTCACCCTTCGAGAGTCCTTCATCACGGTCCCCGGCGGAAGAGCCGATCCAGACCTGTGGACAACCCCGGAGACGGACCCGCGGTGCACGCAGCACGCCCGGCCCTCGCAGCGGGTCCGGCCTGGGCAAAGACCGGGAAAAGAAGGTACAGGCCCCCTTCTCCCGGCGGAGGCCCTCACGTACAAAGGAAGTAGATCGGTGGCGAAGTACCACCTCGACACGGAGACCGAGTACCCACGCGCCACTCAGCCGTGAAAAGGCAAGGTGCCCCGGGAACGCCCTCGGAGGCGGATCCGGACCGCACAGAAGACAGGTCGCATGATCACTCGGCTTCGTGCCGGCGACGGCGCCCCTGCGACACGCTCCGGGGCGCCGTTCTCCGTGTCAGGGACCACGGCCGTGCGGGGCAGGGTGTTCCACAGCGGAAGCAAGGGCGGCGGCGGGGCACGGATCAGCCCCGCTTCAGCGCCTCACACGTGGCCAGGGAATCCTGCGCACCGATACGCACCGCATTGCAGCAGTGGATGACCCACTCGGCCACACCCTCCGGTGTCCCGCCCATGTACTGGCGCAGTGCCGGCGCGTACTCCTCACGCAGCGTCTGGTGACCCAGTTCCGAGGGCACCAGTGACTTCGGGTCCAGGCCGCGTTCGACCAGGGTCAACCGTTCCGCCGCACGCGCGACCAGGCCGTCGCCCCACCCGAACGGGCGGACCGCCATGAGCTCGCCGTGCACCAGAGCAGACGTCACCAGCGCCGGCACCGACGTACGCGCACGCAGCAGCGAGTACAACCCCTCCATGCGCGCCAGGGCGGCTTCGGGCGGAGGGGCCTGGCCCGTCTCCAACGGGTCCTCGACACGCTCATCCGCCCTACGGGGGCGCCCGAGCGCCTCGGAGGAGACGGCATCGGCGGCCGCGAGCGTGTGCAGGCGCGCCAGGACCTGCCGGGGCGCCTTCGGCCAGGTGTCCACCAGGGTCCCGAGCTCACCGGAGGTCCGCAGTGCACCTTTGATCCGGGTGTCGTAGACGTGCCCCTCGCGGATCTCGTCCATCGCCACCTCGGCGCCCTCGAGCGCGGCTGAGGCACACGCGCCCCGCAACGAGGACTCCATGGACACGTCCGCGCTGCGGCGGCGCAGGATCCGGTGGCCCAGAAGCCGGTCGACCAGGGTCCGCGTCTCGGCGACCGCGTCGCTCACGCCGGGGAGTGCGGCGATCCGAGCCAGCGGGTCGGACAGGGAGGCAGAAGTCGTTTCGCTCACGGGAGCCACACTACCTACGCGCTGGTAACCCCACTTCGACCAGCCGCGCCCCCGCACCGCACCGCCTCGCCGGACGGGCCTCCGGACCGCTCGTCGCGACACGGCGACCGCTCACCGACCGTTCGTCGCTCCCTGCCCCTGACCCGGCGTCTCGCACACCCCCGCCTGTTCACGCGGCCACTGGCCACATGATTAATTGGGTGTGAACCAGCCGACGTAAGGAGAGTCACAGTGGCCGACAGCACTCCCCAGAGCCAGGAGACACTGTCCAATCTTCTCCACGAGACCCGGAGTTTTCCACCGCCGGCGGACCTCGCGGCGAACGCCAACGTGAAGGCGGACGCCTACGAGCGCGCGGACGCGGACCGGCTCGCCTTCTGGGAGGAACAGGCCGGCAGGCTCCGATGGGAGCGCACCTGGGACACCGTGCTGGACTGGCAGGCGCCCTACGCGAAGTGGTTCGTGGGCGGAAAGCTCAACGCCTCCGTCAACTGCGTGGACCGCCACGTCGACGCCGGAAACGGCGACCGCGCGGCCATCCAGTGGGAGGGCGAGCCCGGCGACAGCCGCACCATCACCTACGCCGAGCTGCGCGACGAGGTCTCCCGCGCCGCCAACGTCCTCACCGACCTCGGTGTGGACAAGGGCGACCGGGTCGCGATCTACATGCCGATGATCCCCGAGACGGTCGTCGCGATGCTGGCCTGCGCCCGCATCGGCGCCGTCCACATGGTCGTCTTCGGCGGGTTCTCCGTCGACGCCCTGGGCCAGCGCCTGGACGACAGCCAGGCCAAGCTCGTCATCACCGCGGACGGCGGTTACCGGCGCGGCAAGCCCAGCTCGCTGAAGCCGGCCGTGGACGAGGCCGTCGCCGGGCGCCCCGCCGTCGAGAACGTGCTCGTCGTCCGTCGCACCGGGCAGGAGGTCGACTGGACCGAGCGCGACGTGTGGTGGCACGAGGCCGTCGGGAACGCCTCCCCCGAGCACACGCCCGAGGCGCACGACGCCGAGGACCCGCTGTTCATCATGTACACGAGCGGGACCACCGCCAAGCCCAAGGGCATCCTGCACACCACGGGCGGCTACCTGACCCAGACCTCCTACACGCACTGGTCCGTCTTCGACCTCAAGCCCGAGACCGACGTCTACTGGTGCGCCGCCGACATCGGCTGGATCACCGGCCACTCCTACATCGTCTACGGCCCGCTCTCCAACGGCGGGACCGTCGTCATGTACGAGGGCACCCCGGACACCCCGCACAAGGGCCGCTTCTGGGAGATCGTGCAGAAGTACGGCGTCACCATCGCCTACATGGCGCCCACGGCCATCCGTACCTTCATGAAGTGGGGCGAGGAGATCCCCGCCGAGTACGACCTCTCCAGCCTGCGCGTGCTCGGCTCGGTCGGTGAACCCATCAACCCCGAGGCCTACGTCTGGTACCGGCAGAACATCGGCGGCGGCAACACCCCCGTTGTCGACACCTGGTGGCAGACCGAGACCGGCGCGATCATGGTCAGCCCCCTCCCGGGCGTGACCTCGGCCAAGCCCGGCGCCGCCATGGGACCGATCCCCGGCATCGCCGCCGACGTCGTGGACGACGAGGGCAACTCCGTGCCCGACGGTGAGGGCGGATTCATCGTGATCAGCGAACCCTGGCCGTCCATGCTCCGCGGTATCTGGGGCGACGACCAGCGGTACAAGGACACCTACTGGTCCCGGTTCCCCGGCCTCTACTTCCCCGGCGACGGCGCCAAGAAGGACGAGGACGGCGACATGTGGCTCCTCGGCCGCGTCGACGACGTCATGCTCGTGTCCGGCCACAACCTCTCCACCACGGAGGTCGAGTCGGCTCTGGTCTCCCACCCCGAGGTCGCGGAGGCCGCGGTCGTGGGCGCCGCCGACAAGGTCACCGGCCAAGCCATCGTCGGTTTCGTGATCCTGCGCGGCGGTGAGGAGAGCGTGCCCGACGAGCTCCTCCAGGAACTGCGCAACCACGTCGGTACTTCCCTGGGCCCCATCGCCAAGCCCGCGCAACTCCTGGCGGTGCCCGAGCTGCCCAAGACCCGCTCCGGAAAGATCATGCGGCGCCTGCTGCGCGACATCGCCGAGAAGCGGGACATCGGTGACACCTCCACGCTCACCGACGCATCGATCATGGACGTGATCGCCAAGCAGCTTCCGAAGTAGGACGCCCGAGCAGTACCGTCATCGCGTCCAGGAACGTCGTCCCGCCACCTTCCGAAAGGGCGGGGCGACGTTCCCGCTCACTGGTGTGACGAAACCGAAGCCCCGGGTTTTGCGTGCCGGGAGGGGTACTGATGGACGGGCATGTGCGAAGATGCGGAGGATCATCCGCGTGTTCGGACGAGAGAAGGGAACCCCCACGATGGTGGACAAGCCGGGTGCCGGCGAACCTGGCGCCTCCAGTGATGCCGACCGTTCCGTCAGCGATCTGCTCAGCGACGCCACCGGCAACCTGTCCCGGCTGGTGCGCCTGGAACTCAGGCTCGCCAAGCTCGAGGCCAAGCACGACGCGGTCCGCATCGGCAAGGGCATCGCGGAGTTCCTGGCCGCCGCAGTGATCCTCCACATCTTCGTGATCCTGGTGTCGGTCACGGCCGGGTTCGGCCTGCACGAGATCTTCGGGCTGCCGGCCTGGTCCGCCATGGGCATCGTCACGCTCTTCTACCTGCTGGTCGCCCTGGTCTTCGTGCTCATCGCGGTGATCAACTTCCGCCGCAGGCAGGGGCTGGCGCGCACGGCCCTCACGTCCTCGCGCCTCATGGCGATCATCCGCGGTGAGGTCCGTCCCCCCAAGGAGGGCGACGGAGCGGTGGCCGCCACCGAGGCGACCGGTGAGGCCCCGGCGCCTTCCGGCCGCTGATCGCACCGCACCGTGCTGGACGACTCGGCCGCCTACGTGGACGGCCCCTGGACTCACCGCACCATCGGCGCCGCGGGGGCACGCTTCCATGTCGCCGAGGCGGGTGAGGGACCGCTCGTCCTGTTCCTGCACGGCTTCCCCCAGTTCTGGTGGGCATGGCGGTCGCAGATCACCGCCCTGTCCGCCGCCGGATACCGCGCCGTCGCGGTCGACATGCGCGGCTACGGCGCCAGCGACAAGACCCCCCGCGGTTACGACCTGCCCACTCTCGCCGAGGACACCGCAGGCATGGTCCGTGCCCTCGGCGCCGTCGATGCGGCTGTCGTCGGCCACGGCGTCGGCGGCCTCGTGGGATGGACGATGACCGCGCACCACCCGAAGACGGTGCGTTCACTCGCGGCCGTCTCCTCCCCGCACCCGCTGCGCGCGGCCCGCGCAGCCACCCGCGGGGGACCCGGAACACGGCACTTCCTCGCCGCCCAGCTGCCGATCCTGCCCGAGCACCGGCTGCTCGCCGACGGGTGCGAGCGGGTGGGCGAACTGCTCGACGCGTGGTCCGGCCCGGGCTGGCCCGGCACCGAGGTCGAGGAGCGGTACCGGCTCGCCTTCTCCATTCCGAAGGTCTCCCACTGTTCCCTGGAGTACCACCGTTGGCTCTTCCGTTCCCGCTGGCGCCCGGACGGGCTCCGTTACCGGTCCGGGCTGCGCCGCCAGGTCCGGGTACCCGTGCTGCAGATCCACGGTGATCGCGATCCCGTGTGCCGGCCGGGTGTCGCCCGCTCCTCCCGGCGTCTGGTCTCCGGTGCCTTCCGCTGGCACCCTGTGGCCGGTGCCGGACACTTCCCCCACGAGGAGCGGCCCGAAGAGGTGTCGCGGGCTCTCGTAGAGTGGCTGGGCGAGACCGAGTGAGCCCGAACGGGCGGCTCCGAACGGCAGTGAAGGGATGGCACCGTTGACCGTCAACGGCGACAGGGACCGCAACGTCAGCGGTCGGGCGGAGAACCAGCGTCCCAGGGACCGCTACGGGCGTCCCATGCCCCACGGCAGTGCCGGCGAGGTGGAACGTATCCCCGACGACGCCGACTTCACCCCCGCGGAAGGGCTCGAGAAGGCCCAGGGCCTGCTCGACGGAGGATACGCCTTCACCGCACATGAGGTCCTGGAGGCGGTCTGGAAGTCCGTCGCCGAGTCCGAGCGTGAGCTCTGGCGCGGGTTGGCGCAGACCGCCGTGGGTGTCACGCACGCCCAGCGCGGCAACATGGTCGGCGCCGCACGGCTGCTCCGCCGCGGGGCCGACCGGGTGGAGCCGTTCGCACCCGCACCCCACGGTGTGGACACCGCCGGGGTGGCGGCCTTTGCCCGGGCTTTGGCGGAGGAGCTCGACTCCGGGCGCGCGGAGCCGGGCGAGGGCATCGACACGTCACGGATGCGCCTGCGCCGCTGAGGCCCTGAATAACGGGCACCAGTGGATGCCCTTTTCGGCGGGCCCGTAAGGGAGAAGAAAGATCGGGATCGGGTTCCCTGTTGTGGCTGTGGGTGCTAGTGATGCCTATACCCTTTTCCTCCCGCGATGCGTATTGAGTTCCCCTATGGAAGTTTTGTTACCAAAAACGAATTACAGCATTATGATCGACCTTTCGAGGTAAATATTACCTCGAGTTCGATTTTTCTGGGCCCAGGGGTCACCGGGAGATCACATCTTTGAGTTCTCTTGGCTAAACCGCGAACCCACTCTCACCTTTTTTCGGGGTGCTGCGTACAATCCCCGGATCACCGCCCGTGACGCATGGTGCGGGCGGTGCGCACCCCAACCGAAGGTGGCACCGATCCGACCCCGCAAGACGTGCCGTCGGGCCAGTCCAGGCCCCTTCCTGGCGACGGCACTGCCGTGCCCGCGCACGGTGAACGGCGCCCGACGGGCCGACCGTTTCCCCGCGCGTTATGGCGCGGCCGGGTCCGGAAAGGTCGTGCCCGTCTCAAGGAGGACGGATTGTCTGGGCTCAACTTCGCCGCGGAGAGCGGCACGGCCCTACCACTGAACGGCATGGACCTCACCCTCGTCATCGTCGTCATGGCGGTGGCGCTCCTGGCGCTCGCCGTGGCCGGGATGCTCGTCCGTGAGGTCCTCGCCGCAGGGCAGGGCACAGAGCGAATGCGCAATATCGCGGTCGCGGTACAGGAAGGGGCCGCGGCTTATCTGAAACGACAATTCCGCACACTCGTGGTCTTCATCGTCGTCATCCCCCTCCTCCTACTGCTGCTCCCGGCCGACTCCACGGAGATCATGATCGGCCGCTCCGTGTTCTTCGCGCTCGGTGCGGTCCTGTCGGCCGCGACCGGCTTCATCGGGATGTGGCTGGCCGTCCGCGGAAACGTGCGCGTGGCCGCAGCGGCCCGCGGCGGGGACGACGAAGCGAACCGCAGCGCGATGCGCATCGCCTTCCGTACCGGCGGCGTCGCCGGCATGATCACCGTCGGCCTCGGCCTGTTCGGTGCCGCCGTCGTCGTCCTCATGTACGCCGGCGACGCACCCATCGTCCTGGAGGGCTTCGGCTTCGGTGCCGCGCTCCTCGCGATGTTCATGCGCGTGGGAGGCGGCATCTTCACCAAGGCCGCCGACGTCGGTGCCGACCTCGTCGGCAAGGTCGAGCAGGGCATCCCCGAGGACGACCCCCGCAACGCCGCGACGATCGCCGACAACGTCGGGGACAACGTGGGTGACTGCGCGGGCATGGCCGCCGACCTCTTCGAGTCCTACGCCGTGGTGCTCGTGGCCTCCCTCATCCTGGGCCGCGTCGCCTTCGGCGTGGAGGGCCTCGTCTTCCCGCTCCTGGTGCCCATGATCGGCGTCATCACCGCCGTCATCGGTATCTTCCTCGTCGCGCCCAGGGCCAAGGACCGTACCGCCATGTCGGCGATCAACCGCGGGTTCTTCGCCTCCGCGGGCATCTCCGCGGTCCTGGTCGTCGCCACTGCGTTCTGGTACCTGCCTTCCAGCTTCGACCAGCTCACCGGCGTCAGCGACAGTGTGCTCGAGGACCTGGCCGGCGCCGGGCCCGACCCCCGGATCGTGGCCATCGGTGCGGTCCTCATCGGGCTCGTGCTCGCTGCCGCCATCCAGTTGCTCACCGGCTACTTCACCGAGACCGACCGCCGTCCCGTCCAGGACATCGGCGAGAGCTCCGAGACCGGTGCGGCCACCGTCGTCCTCTCCGGTATCTCTGTGGGACTGGAGTCCGCGGTCTACTCGGCGCTGCTCATCGCCGGTGCGGTCTACGCGGCTTTCCTCCTCGGCGGGGGCTCCATCACCGTGAGCCTCTTCGCGGTGGCGCTCGCCGGAACCGGTCTGCTCACCACGGTCGGCATCATCGTCGCGATGGACACCTTCGGCCCGGTCGCCGACAATGCCCAGGGCATCGCCGAGATGTCCGGTGACGTCGAGGGCAAGGGCGCCGACGTCCTGACCGGTCTCGACGCCGTCGGCAACACCACGAAGGCCATCACCAAGGGCATCGCGATCGCGACCGCTGTCCTGGCGGCCACAGCGCTGTTCGGGGCCTTCCGGACCTCCGTGCAGGACCGGCTCGGGGAGGGCGAGGCCTTCTCCCTGTCCCTGGACAGTCCGGACGTGCTCGTCGGGGTCATCATCGGATCCGCCGTCGTCTTCTTCTTCTCCGGGCTGGCGATCATGGCGGTCGGCCGTGCAGCGAGCCGAGTGGTGCTGGAGGTGCGCGAGCAGTTCCGCGCCCGGCCGGGGATCATGGACGGCACCGAGAAACCCGAGTACGCGCGGGTGGTCGACATCTGCACGAAGGACTCGCTGCGGGAACTGGTCACCCCGGGCCTGCTCGCGGTCCTCGCCCCGATCGCGGTCGGGTTCGCGCTCGGCTACGCCCCGCTCGGCGCCTTCCTGGGCGGCGCCATCGCCGCCGGTGTGCTCATGGCCGTCTTCCTGGCCAACTCCGGCGGTGCATGGGACAACGCCAAGAAGCTCGTGGAGGACGGTTTCCACGGCGGCAAGGGCTCGGAGGCCCACGAGGCCACGGTCATCGGCGACACCGTGGGCGATCCCTTCAAGGACACCGCGGGTCCCGCGATCAACCCGCTGCTCAAGGTCATGAACCTGGTGGCGCTCATCATCGCGCCCAGCGTCGTCATCTACGCGGACAACATCGTGCTGCGTGTGGTCGTGACGCTGCTCGCGGTCGGTGTGCTCGTCGGCGCGGTCCTCTGGTCGAAGAACCGGGGCGGGGGCAGCGAGACCGAACCGGCCCCGAACGAACCGGGCGCCACACCGATGGACTCGCCGCAGGAGGGCTCGCCGCAGGAGGGCCCCGGGAACGACGTCCCCGACTCGCGAGCCGGGGACGGTGAGCGCCAGGGGGCCGCCTCCGGGGACAGCAAGGACTGACGAACCGGACCGGCTCACGGCCGGCCGGGGCCGACACGGCCGCTCGGGCACCGCCCCGGGCGGCCGTTCTCCTGCGGAGGGCCGGGGCGGACCGGTCGAGGGGGAGTTCTAACCTGTGTGCGGTGCCGGTACGGGGTGAGCCCCGCGGGCGCGAAGCGATCCGAGCTGAGGAGTGGTTCCCGTGCAGGGGATGAAGGGCCTGGTCACGATCCTGGGGATCATGGTGGGCTTCATCGGTGTGATGGCCGTCGTCGCCACGGTGGTGTCCCCATGAACCGCACACTGCTGTTGATGAGGCACGCGGAGGCCGAGTCCGGGTTCGGTGTCGACGACGCCGACCGCTCCCTGACCGACCGTGGACGTTCCCAGGCGGAGAACGTGGGCCGGTTGCTCGCCGCACAGGGATACGCGCCCGACCACGTCCTCTGCTCCTCTGCCCGCCGTACACGGCAGACGCTCGAAGGGGTACTCGGTGCCCTCGGGCCGGGCACGGCCCCGGAGACCGACTTCAGCGAGGCCGTCTACTCGGCGGGGGTGGACACGTTGCTGGAGCTCATCACCTATGTGCCCGCGGAAGCCGGCACCGTGCTCGTGGTTGCACACAACCCGACGGTGGCGCAGCTGGCCGCGGACTTCCTGGAGAAGCCGGGCCCGGCCGGTTCCCCGCCGGCCACGGTCACGGCCGTGGCACTGGAAGTGGAGTGGTTGTACGCCGCTCCGGGGACCGGTGCAGCGATCGCTCTGAACTGATGCCGCGAAAATGATGTGCTCCAGGTCACGTTTGGTTCCGGTTGCTGAGATGGTCGGCCGGGGGTAGTGTTCCCCGGGTCGCCTTCAAACGGCTCAAGGCCGAGCGAGGGGACATCGAGGTTCTACCGAGCGAAACGAACGCGGACTCCCGTGGGCGTGCCGGTTCATCCCTTTCTTCTGGTTTCACCGTCCTGAGCACTGCTCGGG
>NZ_ANBE01000046.1 GCF_000341145.1 Nocardiopsis xinjiangensis YIM 90004 | reverse complement strand
CACAACCGGCTCAAGTACCGCCGCAACACCCGCCGCACCCGGAACAAAACCGGCACCGGAGCCGGGGCCGGGGCCAAAGCCCCGCCCCCGCCGGGCCCGCCAGGCAGCAAGGACCCGCCCGACTCCACGGGCTGACACCACCACCCTCCTCACCCCCGGGAAGAGAACACCCCCGGGGGCCTGCCCCACGGCACCACGAGAAACCCCACGAGCCCACATCCGCTGTGGCCCAAGCCCCAAGCCCCAACGCACTCAGACCCGACAAAAACCCTGTGGCCCCACCGAACGACACATCTACCCACCGACGAGGTGGGCGTGCAGCGTCGTGGCCGAGGTGTCGGTGAGGGACGCGACCTGGTCGATGACCACACGCAGCGCCCCGGCGTCGTCGGCCGCGGCCTCGAAGGGCGCGCGGAACTGCGGGTCCAGGGCACCGGGGGCGTTCTTCCACAGCGCGGTGACCAGCTCCGATATGAGCCGGCGTTCGTCTGCCCGGTACGCCATGGTCTCGGCACGCGACAGCACGAAGTGCGCCGAGAGTGCCTTGAGCAGAGCACACTCCAGCAGCGCCCAGCGCGGCACGACCAGGTCGGCTCCGTAACGCGTGAGGCGTCCGGGACCGTGCACGTCGCGGGTGCCGCGCTCGGCGGCGCGGCAGAACCGCCCGATGAGTTCGCTGGTCAGGTTCTTCAGCGCCGCCAGGGAGGGCAGGTCCCCGGTGAACTCCTCGGGCCAGACCGGCGCTGCCAACAGTTCGTCCAGGGCCTCGGAGAGTTCCGCGGGACCGGCATCGCAGTAGTGCTCGGCCGCCACCCGGCACACCTCGGCGCGTTCGGCGGGGCTGCCCAGCGCGGCCATGCTCACCAGGCCGGCGTGCAGGGCGTCCTCGACGTCGTGCACCGAGTAGGCCACGTCGTCGGACCAGTCCATGACCTGGGACTCGAAGGGGGTCCGGCCGTCCGGGGAGCCCGCGCGCAGCCACGCGAAGACCTCGGCGTCGTCGGGGTAGACGTTGAACTTATGGGTTCCGGGACGTTCCCCGCGGGCCCACGGGTACTTGACGGTGGCGTCGAGGGTGGCGCGGGTGAGGTTGAGCCCCGCGCCCGTGCCGTCGGGAGCGATCACCTTGCTCTCCAGGCGCACGAGCAGGCGCAGGCTCTGGGCGTTGCCCTCGAACCCTCCGCAGCCGGCGGCCGCCTCGTCCAGGGCGTTCTCCCCGTTGTGGCCGAAGGGCGGGTGGCCCAGGTCGTGGGACAGGCAGGCCGCTTCGACCAGGTCGGGGTCACAGCCCAGGGCCTGGCCGAGTTCCCGGCCGATCTGGGCGCATTCCAGGGAGTGGGTCAGGCGGGTGCGCGGGAAGTCGCTCACACCCGGCTGGGCCACCTGGGTCTTGGCGGCCAGACGGCGCAGGGCGGAGCTGTGCAGCACACGGGCGCGGTCACGCTCGAAGGGCCCGCGTGCGCGGCTCTTGCGCCGTTCACGCACGCGGCGTTCGGTGTCGGTGGAGGTGTACCCGGGGGCGGGCCCCTCATCGCCGGGGTGACTGGTCATCGCCTGTGAGCCTACTGGTACCGGTCACCGGCGCACGGGTGTGACTCGGCCTCAGGCGGCGTTGACCCGGATGTCGCTGCTGTCGTCGAAGATCCAGTAGTACCAGAGGGAGGCGGTCTCCCTGGTGATGTACCAGAGCTGGGTACTGCGTTCGATGACGGCCGGGCCCGAGCGTGCGGGCGAGGTGCCGGCCTCGATGCCGTGGTCGGCAGCCATCCTTTTGGCGCGCAGGCTGTGCCAGGGGTCGGAGACGATGATGGCGCTCTCCCAGGTCTCCTGGTCGTAGACCTCGGCGATGACACCGATGCTCTGGAGCGTGTCGGAGCCCTCTTCGACCGCGATGATCTGGTCCGAGGGAACACCGACCCCGGTGAGCCAGTCGCGTCCCGCGGCGGCCTCGGTGTGGTTGTCCCCGGGTTGTTTGCCGCCGACGGTGACGATCATGGGTGCCACACCCTGTTGGTAGAGGCTCTGGGCCTGGCGCAGGCGTGCTTCGAAGACGGGTGAGGGCACACCGTTGTACTGGCTGGCGCCGAGCACGATGATCGCGTCGGAGCGGTCTCGGTCGTCCTGACGCGCGGTGTACCAGACCCAGCCCCAGGTGGCGGGCGGGATCGCCAGGACGACGACGAGGATGATCGTGAGGATCCGGCTCAGCCGGAAACGGCGCTTCTTACGGCGGCGGGAGCTCCGGGGCGGTGGATCGCGGCGTTCACGAGGGGGCCTGGCGGGTTCGGACACGCGCGGCTCGGGGTGGTCGGGTTCCGGTGTCGGGCCGTAGGGGCCGGTGGTCTCGGGGGGCCGGTGGTCGGCCAGGGTGTCGTCGAGGCGGGGCGCTTCCCGCCCGTCCTCGGGGGGCTGCGGGCCCTGGTCGGAGGCGGGAGCGATCGCGCTCTCGTCCGGCTCGGGGGCGGGGTCCTCACGCAGGGACTGTCCACGGCCGACGACGCGGTTGCGCACGAAACGGCGGGTGAAGCCGCGGCGGCGTTCCCTGTCGCCGTCGGTGCTGTCCTCGCCGGGTTCTTCCGCCTCGGCCGAAACACCGGGCCCGGATCCGGGGGTCTGCGGCGTCTCGGGCTGCGGCGCGGGTGTGGCGTCGGCGAGGGCGTCACGGTCGAAGGCCTGGGTGGTGAGGTCGTCGGGGGTCGAGGGGCCTCGGGTGAACTCCTGTGTGGGTTCCTCGGGCCCGGGGAGGGCCTGCTCGTCCCGATCGGTCTCGGGTCGGCTTCCCGGGCCCGGGTCTGTTGCACGTCTGGTGAACGCCTGGGTGGTCTCGTGGTCGGCGGAGGAGTGCCCGTGCTCCTGGGGCCACCGGTCCTCACCGCGTCCGTCGTTCGGCGCTCGCACCGGCTCACCTCCGCACAACTCGCTGACAGGGCGACGCGCGTCGGCGTCTCCCTCTGGGACGGCCCTTGCCCACCGCTGGTTCGCGGTTTCCCGGCCGGATCGGCCGAGTTCTGGGGGTTGTGGTCGGCATGCCCCCGAGCGCGGGGAAGGAGCGGGGATCCGTGGCCGTACCGGCGACCAAGAAGATATCACGAAAAGGTTACGCGGAATCCGTCGGTACTGGACCGCGCCGCCGCATCCACATGCCCCGAGTGTAGGGCTGGTTCAGCGGTCCGGGGTCAGTCGCCGGTGCGGGCTGCGGCGCGGCCGGCCTCCAGGCGCGCCACGGGTACTCGGAAGGGCGAGCAGGAGACGTAGTCCAGACCGACCTCGTGGAAGAAGTGCACCGAAGCGGGGTCGCCCCCGTGCTCACCGCACACACCGAACTGCATGTCGGGGCGTGCGGCCCGGCCTTCCTCCACGGCGATACGGACCAGGCGGCCGACCCCGTCCACGTCCAGCGACTCGAACGGTGAGACCCCGAACACACCCTTGTCGAGGTAGGCGGAGAAGAAGGAGGCCTCGACGTCGTCGCGGGAGAAACCCCAGACGGTCTGGGTCAGGTCGTTGGTTCCGAAGGAGAAGAATTCGGCGCTCTCGGCGATCTGCCCGGCTGTCAGGGCGGCGCGGGGCAGCTCGATCATGGTCCCGACGGGGAAGTCGAGCTCGATGCCGTTCTCCTCGCCGACCTCGCGCAGCACACGCAGGGCGTCCTCGCGGATGATCTCCAGCTCCTGGACGGTGCCCACGAGCGGGATCATGATCTCCGGGCGCGGCCGGCCGCCCTCGCGGATGCGCTCGACGGCCGCCTGGGCGATGGCACGGACCTGCATGGTGAACAGACCGGGCACGACCAGCCCGAGGCGCACGCCGCGCAGGCCGAGCATCGGGTTCTGCTCGTGGAGGCGGTGGAGGGCCTGGAGCATACGCAGGTCGTTCTCGTGGCTCTCGCCGCGGGCCTCGGCCACGGCCACCCGCACCGACAGTTCGGTGATTTCGGGCAGGAACTCGTGCAGCGGCGGGTCGAGCAGGCGCACGGTGACGGGCAGCCCGTCCATGGAGGAGAGGAGCCCGTTGAAGTCGGCGCACTGGTGGGGCAGCAGGGCGTCCAGGGCCCCGTCCTGTTCCTCCGTGGTGTCGGCGAGGACGAGGCGTTCGACGAGTTGGCGGCGGTCACCGAGGAACATGTGCTCGGTGCGGCACAGACCGATGCCCTGGGCGCCCATGCGGCGGGCGCGTGCGGCGTCCTCGGGGGTATCGGCGTTGGCGTGCACATGGAGGCGGCGTGCGGCGTCGGCGTGGTGCATGAGGCGGTGGACGGCGCGCACGAGGTCGTCGGCCTCGTCGGAGGCGGGGTCGACCTCGTTCTCGAAGTAGCGCACGACCGGGGAGTCGACGACGGGCACCTCGCCGAGGAAGACTTCGCCGGTGGTGCCGTCGATGGAGATGACGTCGCCCTCCTCGACGGTCTCGCCGCCGGGGGTGGTCAGGCGGCGGTTCTTGGTGTCGGCGTCGAGCTCCTCGGCACCACACACGCAGGTCTTGCCCATGCCTCGGGCCACGACGGCCGCGTGGGAGGTCTTGCCGCCGCGGCTGGTGAGAATGCCCTCGGCGGAGATCATGCCCTCGAGGTCGTCGGGGTTGGTCTCGCGGCGGCAGAGGATGACCTTCTCGCCGCTGCGGGCCCATTCGACGGCGGTGCAGGAGTCGAAGACGGCCTTGCCGACGGCGGCCCCGGGCGAGGCGTTCATGCCGCGACCCAGGCGGTGGACCTGGTCACTAGCGGCGGCCTTCTCGTCGAAGCGGGGGAACATCAGCTGGGCGAGCTGGTCCCCGTTGACCCGCTGGAGGGCCTCGTCGAGGGTGATCATGCCCTGGTCGACGAGCTGGTCGGCGATACGGAAGGCGGCGGCAGCGGTGCGCTTGCCCACACGGGTCTGGAGCATCCAGAGCTTGCCGCGCTCGATGGTGAACTCGATGTCGCACAGGTCCCTGTAGTGATTCTCCAGGGTCTCCATGGTGGTCATGAGCTCGTCGTAGCTCTTGGCGTCGAGGTCGGCCAGGTCGGTGAGGGGGACGGTGTTGCGGGTACCGGCCACGACGTCCTCGCCTTGGGCGTTCTGGAGGTAGTCGCCGTAGACACCCTGGCGCCCGGAGGCGGGGTCGCGGGTGAAGGCGACGCCGGTGCCCGAGTCCATACCGAGGTTGCCGAAGACCATGGAGCACACGTTGACGGCGGTGCCCAGGTCGGCGGGGATGCGTTCCTGTCTGCGGTAGAGGACCGCGCGCGGGGCGTCCCAGGACTGGAAGACCGCGCGTACGGCCTGGCGCATCTGTTCGCGCGGGTCGTCCGGGAAGGGGTGGCCGGTCTGTTCGCGGACGAGGGTCTTGAAGCGCTCGACCAGGGTGCGGAAGTCGGCGGCGTCCAGGTCGAGGTCGTCGGTGATGCCCTTCTCGCTCTTGAGCCGGTCGATGGCTTCCTCGAAGAGGTCGCCGTCGATGTCCTGGACGGTCTTGCCGAACATCTGCACCAGGCGGCGGTAGGAGTCCCAGGCGAAACGCTCGTCGCCGCCTTGGCGGGCCAGGCCCTCGACGGATTCGTCGTTGAGGCCGATGTTGAGGACGGTCTCCATCATGCCGGGCATGGAGAAGCGGGCGCCCGAGCGCACACTGACCAGGAGGGGATCGTCGGGTTGTCCGAGATCTCGGCCCATCTCGTGTTCGAGGTCGCGAAGGTCCGCTTCGATCTCGGCGTCGAGCCCGTCGGGCATGGTGCCGTGATCCAGGTAGTGCCGGCACGCCTGGGTGGTGATGGTGAAGCCCGGGGGCACGGGCAGGCCGAGGTTGGTCATCTCCGCGAGGTTGGCCCCCTTGCCTCCCAGGAGGTCCTTCTGGTCCTTGTTGCCCTCGGCGAACTTGTAGACGTACTTGGCCACGGGGTACTCCCTCGTCTCGCTCGACGACTCAGCGTTGAGCCGACCTGTGCCGTAATCGGGCGCGACTCTATCCAGACGCCACAGAACAGAACCTTCACTAACTAGGGCATTTGACTATTTTAGCAGCTCAGAGAGGCTATATAGGTCTATACCAATGGTCCACCTTTCATGCACCGAACACCAGCACGGAGCAACACCAGAGACAGGGGCGACCGCAGAGAAGGGCAGGTCAGAAGCCCGGGGCACACAAAGTGCGATGATGATCGGCCGACGGGGGCATATTTTTCCGAGATGACCAATCTTCCTGCACACCGGGGCCCCGAATCCCGGGTGTGCCAGGGGACACAGCGGTACCCGCAAGTAACCTACGCGACCGTAAGTTAGGCTGCGTGAGGATCCGCGAGGGAGTGGATCAGCACGAGGAGGAGGCGAATGGTGTCGACCGAGAGGGCAGACGGGACCGGACCGTCCGAGGAGGAACACCCCCCCGGCCACGGACGCAACGCCGACGACGAGCCCCGGGCCTCTTCCGTGCCCGAGCGCGCCGCCCAGACCGCCGGGGACCTCATCGAAGCGGTCAAACCCAAACTCCGCGGCTGGCTGCACCTGGGCACAGCCCCGCTCGCGCTGGCCGCGGGCATCGTGCTGGTGGCCCTGTCCCCCACCGTTCCGGCCCTGGCCGCCGCAGCGATCTACGCGCTCAGCTCGGTGCTGCTGTTCAGCACCTCGGCCATCTACCACGTGGGCCGGTGGTCACCGCGGGCCCAGCGGTTGCTGCGGCGTATGGACCACTCGAACATCTACCTGATCATCGCCGGCACCTACACACCCTTCATCGTGCTGGTGCTGGACGGCACGTTGCGCACGGCGATGCTCGCCCTGGTCTGGGGCGGGGCGATCGCAGGGGTGGCCTTCAAGCTCCTGTGGCTCAACGCCCCGCGTTGGCTCTCCACGGCCCTGTACCTGGCCATCGGCTGGGTGGCGGTGCTCTTCATCCCCGATCTGGTGCACGGCACCCACCCTGCCACCTGGATCCTGATCCTGGTCGGCGGACTCCTGTACAGCATCGGTGCGGTCGTCTACGGCCTCAAGCGCCCCGACCCCGCCCCCCGCTGGTTCGGTTTCCACGAGATCTTCCACTCGCTGACCATCGCCGCGTTCGTGTGCCACTACATCGCGGTGTCGTTCGTGGTCTACACCTCCGCCTGACCCCGGTCGGCGACCACGCTCGCCCCCGCGTCACGATTCGCTCACGCGACAGGACACCGAGTACGAAACTCCCTCGTACTTCGCAGTCCCTGCCGCTACGTTGAGAACGGTTCCTACGGTCGTGTGCGGCCGGAGGATCCCGAGACGGCCGGAAAACCCATCCCCCCGGGTCCGGCCGTCTCGTCTCCCGCCGGTTGCGGAACGCCCGGTCCAGGCGCTCCGCAGTCCTTCGGAGAACGACGAGGCCGCCCGCCCCGGAAGGGACGAGCGGCCTCGCGTGTGTCCGGCGGGACGAGCGGCCTCAGACGCCGGGCATGCGCTCGATGAGGTAGCGCTCGACCTGGTCGAGGGAGACCCGCTCCTGCGACATCGTGTCGCGCTCTCGCACGGTCACGGCGTCGTCCTCGAGCGTGTCGAAGTCGACGGTGATACAGAAGGGCGTACCGATCTCGTCCTGGCGGCGGTAGCGGCGGCCGATCGCACCGGCGTCGTCGAACTCCACGTTCCAGCGCTTGCGCAGGCGCGCGGCCAGGTCGCGGGCCTTCGGCGACAGGTCGGTGTTGCGCGAGAGCGGCAGCACAGCGGCCTTGACCGGCGACAGGCGCGGGTCCATGCGCATGACGGCACGCTTTTCCATCTTGCCCTTGGCGTTGGGCGCCTCGTCGACGTTGTAGGCGTCGAGCATGAACGTCAGCACAGCGCGGTCCACACCGGCAGAGGGCTCGATGACGTAGGGGATGTAGCGCTCGTCGTTCTCCTGGTCGAAGAAGGACAGGTCCGCGCCCGAGGCCTCCGAGTGGGTCCGGAGGTCGTAGTCGGTGCGGTTGGCCACGCCCTCGAGCTCGCCCCACTCGCTGCCCTGGAAGTTGAAGCGGTACTCGATGTCCACGGTCCGCTTGGAGTAGTGGGACAGCTTCTCCTGCGGGTGCTCGTACAGGCGCAGGTTGTCCTTGTTGATGCCCAGGTCCGAGTACCACTGGAAGCGGTTGTCGATCCAGTACTGGTGCCAGTCCTCGTCGCTGCCGGGACGGACGAAGTACTCCATCTCCATCTGCTCGAACTCACGGGTCCGGAAGATGAAGTTGCCCGGGGTGATCTCGTTGCGGAAGGACTTGCCGATCTGGCCGATGCCGAAGGGCACCTTGCGCCGGGCGCTCTGCTCGACGTTCTTGTAGTTGGTGAAGATGCCCTGCGCGGTCTCGGGCCGCAAGTAGGTCAGGCCCTTCTCGTCCTGGACCGGGCCCAAGTAGGTGCGCAGCAGACCGTTGAACATGCGGGGCTCGGTCAGGGAGTGCTTGGCGCCGCAGTTGGGGCAGGCGATCGCCTCCAGGCCCTCCTCCGGCTCCTTGCCGTGCTTGGCCTCGTAGCCCTCGATGAGGTGGTCGGCACGGAACCGCTTGTGGCAGGCCTGGCACTCGGTGAGCGGGTCCACGAACTCACTGACGTGGCCCGAGGCCTCCCAGACCTCACGGGAGAGGATGACGCTGGAGTCCAGGCCGACGGTGTCCTCGCGCTCCTGCACCATGGCGCGCCACCACTGGCGCTTGACGTTGGCCTTCAGTTCCACACCGAGGGGACCGTAGTCCCAGGCCGCGCGCAGACCCCCGTAGATGTCACTGGAGGGGTAGACCAGACCTCGGCGTTTGGCAAGGTTGACCAGTGCGTCCATTGCCTCTGACTTGGCGGCCATGGTGGGACTCTCCATCCGGCTGGCGGTCGGTGGATCGCGGTGCGCGATTCATCGTGTGTTTCGGGTGCGGTGGCCGGTGCGGCCGGGACCGGTGCGGCCGGGAACGGTCGCAGCGCGTGACCACGCCCGTCCAGGCTAGAACACTCGTGAAGCCGGTGCGTCCGCTTTTCCCAGCGGATGGGGCACCCCACGCCCTTGCGTCTCAGGCTCCGGGTTCGTCGACGAGTTCGTAGGCACTGGGTTCGTCGAAGGCACGGGACAACAACGGGACCGCCGCGACCTTGACCTCGTAGGAGGACAGCGCGCGGCGGTAGGGACCGGCCCCTTCCCACTCGGTGACCAGGGTCCACAGTTCGGGGTCGTCGGCGGCACGGCCCAGGCGGTGGCGCAGGAACCCGGGGCGGGCGGCCAGGGCCGCCACCGCGGTGGCGGCCTCGGTACGGAAGGCCTCGCTGTCGGCCTCGGGCACGGAGTAACGGGTGATGACGATCACCCGCCCATTGTGGCGCACGGGTGCCGCCGGCCGTCCCTCGGGGACCGGCCGGCGGCACCGTCACCCCTCATCCCGCCGAAGCGGAGCAAGGTCCGGAAAACACAGTTCAGCCCCGGCCGAAGACCCGGTCGACCACGCGCGCGGCGGCGTGGCCGTCGTCGAGCGGGCAGAACTGGTCGACGAAGGACCGGTAGGCGGGGCCCGCTTGTTCGGCGACCTCGCCGATGTTGCGCAGCGACTCGATGACCTGGTCGGACTCGGTCAGCAGCGGTCCGGGCGCGGTCTCCTCGAAGTCGAAGTAGAAGCCGCGCAGGTTGTCCCGGTAACTGTCCAGGTCGTAGGTGAAGAACAGCATGGGACGGCCGGTGTTGGCGAAGTCGAACATCATCGACGAGTAGTCGGTGACCAGCACGTCGGTGATGAGGAACAACTCCTGGATCTCCGGGTAGAGCGAGACGTCGTACACGAAGTCGCGGCCCACGATCGGGACGCTGTCGACGACCCGGGGATGGCGGCGTACGAGCAGTACGTGGTCCTCACCGAGCTGGTCGTACATGCGTTGCAGGTCCAGGTGCAGGTCGAGCTTGTGCTTGCCGCGCGTGTAGTACTTGTCGTCGCGCCAGGTCGGCGCGTAGAGCACGACCTTCTTGCCCTCGGGCAGTCCGAGGGTTCGGCGGGTGCGCTCGGCGACCGCCTCGCGGTGGGGTGAGAAGAAGATGTCGTTGCGCGGGTAGCCGGTCTCGAGGATCTCGCCCTCGAACCGGAAGGCGCTGCGCAGGATCGGGGTGGCCCAGGGGCTGGGTGAGACCAGGTAGTCCCACTGCCGGGTCTCCCAAGCGAGCTTGTCGAAGTAGTCGCGGGACTTGCCCCGGATGTTCTCCACGTCGAAGCCGATGCGTTTGAGCATGGAGCCGTGCCAGGTCTGGACCACGGTCTGGTCGGGGTGGCGGTGGAACCACACCGGCTGCCGGGAGTTGGTGACCAGGAACCGGCTGCGGGCCAGGGCCTCGTAGTACTCGCGGCCGCGGTGGCGCACCCGGCCCAGGTCCTCGGGCAGGTTGACGCGGCCATCGGCGACCAGCCACGACATCGGGTAGTCGGCCCAGCCCTCGCGGGTGCGCAGCTCGGCGTAGATACTCTGCGGGCTGTCGGAGTACTGGCGGCCGGTGTAGGTATCGAAGAGGACCCCGTCCACGACCGGTTCCTGGCGCTGGGCCGGGTAGTCGACCTCCTTGAGGCGACGCTGGGCGAAGGAGCCCCGTTCGGAGGGCTGCAGGTCGCTGCCGACCTGCAGCACCGGGACGGCCTGGCCGTGGGAGGTGAGTGTGAAACTGCGCTCGTCGGTCTTCATCTCCAGGGGCATGTCGCCGACGAGGTCGTCGGAGAACTCCACACCGGTGGTGAAAGTGCGCCCGTCGTCGCCGGTCACCCGCCCCCACAGCTGGTAACCGCCCACGGCCAGGGAGAGGGTGCCCGAGAGGGTCTCCGTGTCGGCCGGGCTCAGGCGGGCCGCGAAGCGGGTACCGGAGCGCTCCACGTCCAGGACATGTTCCTCGTCGCGTCCACGGGCCCGGGCGAGGAGGCCGAGCTCGGCGTCAGCGGTGAACTCGCCCTTCAGGTGCAGGTCGCGGCCTTCCCAGCGGGCGTCGTCGATGACGCACCGGGCCTGCCCGGCACGCAGCTTGAGATGGCCGGCCGAGGTGCGCTGGACGGAGAGTTCGAGGTGGTCGGTGTCGGAGGCGTAGGAAGCCGTGGGCACGTCGTCGGGCAGTACGAGGGTGGCGGTGCGCTGATCGCCGTCGACCAGGTGCACGTCCCATTCCTCCTGGCGGATGACACCGCCGCACTCGGTCACCGCGCGGCCGAAGAGGCCCTCGGCCCCGATCCCGACGCTGAAGCGGCTCCCCTCGACGGTGATCGGGTAACTCAGGCCCGCGGTGCCGGGCCGGCGGGTCAGGCGCAGCTGGGTGGCGCCGGATGCGGCCTCGGTGACCGTCTCCCCTTGCAGGGTCAGGACCCCGGTCTCGCCGTCGAAGGTGTGGGTGTCCACGCGGGCCGTGGTGGAATCCACGGCCACGATGAGGTGACGGTCGCCGCTCCAGCGCGGGCGCACCCACACCTCGGGGGCGACCTGCTGGTAACCGGGGCGCTCGGGGGCGCCGGTGACCGGAGAGGAGAGGGTCTTGCGCCGGGTCAGGCCGCGGTTGAAGACCGTCAGTTCGATCTTCCACTCGCCCGGTTCCCAGCGGCCGGCCACGCGGAGCTTGGCGGGGTCGAGGAGGACCGTGAAACCGCCGTAGTCGTGGCGTGCGGCCTCGGGCACGTCGGGCAGCCGGTACTCGGCGGCCAGGCGCACCCGCACGGGCACGCGCACGCGGCGCCGGTCGACGGTGTTGACGGCGAAGGCCATGAGGTGCTGCTGCCAGCGCTTGCGGGCGCGCAGGTGGCGGATGCCGATACGGCCGCTGATCTGGAGGCGGCCGTCCTCCCAGCGGATGTCCTCGGTCTTCTGGCGGACCTTGAGCTCGTCGTCGAGGCGGAAGATCTCGCGGGGCACGGCCTTGGCGGGGTCCTCGGACTCGAAGAAGGGATAGCCGATGTAGTAGGCCAGGCCGCGCCGGTGCACACGTGCGTTCTTGATCTCCACGCTCTTGGCGAAGGTGGCGACCTCGACGACGTCGTCGGTGCGGCGCTTGCGCACGAGGTGGTAGAGGAGGCGCTCCAGGACGTTGAGGTCGTTGAGCTGGGCGGCGGGCACGTGGTCGAGGTGCGCGTTGAGCAGGTCGACCACGGTCTCGCGCACTTCGGCGTCGGCGTCCTGGAACCTCAGGAGCAGGCGCTGGAGTTCGCCCTGGAGCAGGGTGCGGTCCCAGAGTCTGCGGTCCTCGCCGGCCAGGTCGGCGGCGAGGTCGTTCATGGTGGTCAACCTGCGGGTGAGCACACCCTTGTCCAGGGGCAAGGCGGTGTCGTGGCGCTCGCGCATGAGCAGAACGGTGCCGGGCAGGACGTCGACGGTGCGGGCCGAGAGCACGCAGCGGCGCAGGTCGAGGTCGGCGTCGTCGGGGTGCATGCCGTGGTCGGGCAGGGTGAGCCAGAACTCGCGGCGCCACAGTTTGTTGCCGAGGACCGGGTCCGCTGCCAGAGCGGGGACGGCACGGGGGTCCTCGGCGAAGCGCTGCTTGGCGCACAGCTTCTTGTGGGACCTGGAGGGGGAGGCACCGAGTTCGTTGAACTGGTGGACGTTGCCCACGACCAGGTCGGAGTGGGTGTCGTCCGCGGTGCGCCACAGGTAGGACAGGGCATAGGCGGTGAGGGCGTCGCACCCCTCGAGGAAGAGCAGATGGCTTCCGGCGGCTTCCTGTCCACCGCGGCGGCGGGCGGCGGTCACGTCGGTGGCGGGATCGCCCTCGAGCAGACGCACACGCATCCTCTCGGGCGGGTCCGCGGCGAAGGCGGCGGCGACGGCGACGGCGTCCTCTCCGGCCTCGACCGTCTCGTCGTTCTGTTCCTCGGCCTCACGCACGTCGTCGTGGCCGTCGGGGTCCTCGTCCTGTTCCCCATCGACGGTTTCACTCTCGGAGACGGGCTCCTCTCTTCCGCGGAAGGGGACGAGGAGGATCTCGGTGGTCACCTCACCCGGTTGGACCATATGGTCCCGATTGTGGTGTCCGTCTCTCTGGCGTGCCAGGGACTCCAGGCAGGAGCCGAGGTTCGGCTCAGTGACGTCGAAGGTCACGATGACAGTGGGCTCGGGCACGAAGGTGACACCCTCCAGAGGGTCCTCTGCACTCGGGCTACGGGCAGCAGCACGGTCGCACCGTATGCGTCGGACGACTGTTGTTGACTACTTCAGGCAAGTGAGCGCTGACCGGCCGTGCCTGCGATCTGAGCGACCGGGGCACGGACTGCCATGGGGGATCGCACGACGGGCCGCACCGGGGCCTGCCGGAAGGCGCGGGACCCCCGGCCGAGGCCTGCATTAGGGTTTGAGCCACCAGTATCACAGGCCTTGCGGGGCACAGCCCGCCCTATCGGAGGATACAGACGGCCATGCCCTCCCCCGAACACAGCCATGAACGTCCCGAAGGCCGCAAAACTTCCAGCGGCGAGGGGTCGGATCCCCGATGGAGCGCGGGGCGGCTGCGCGGTGCGGTGGAGCGCCGCAGCGCGGTGTCCCTGCTCTGGCTGCACCAGCTCCCCGGGTGGATCACACCACTCGTACTGGGGCTGCTCTTCGTCGCCGGCCTGATGGCACCGGTGGGCCCGCTGGGTGCGGTGTCTCTGGTGGCGGTCGCGCTGTTCATGGGTTGGTTGGCCTATCTCACATGGCCGTCGCTGAGCCTGCAGCAGAAGGCACCCCGGGTACTGATGGTGGCGGTCGTGCTGGTGTTGGCGACCGCACGCACTCTGGGATTTTGACAACCATTTTCGTTTTCGAGATACTAGGGGTGTGTCTGCCCAGTTCACGGGGGCCGAGAAGCAGCACCTCGACGCCCGACCAGCGTTCCAGGCCGTCGACGCCACCGTGGCCTACGACGGCACCCCCGTGCTCGACAACGTGAGCCTCGACGTCCCCGCGGGCCAGACCCTGGCGGTCCTGGGGCCCAACGGCTCGGGCAAGTCCACCCTCATGCGCGCCATGCTGGGCATCGTACCCCTGGACGCCGGCGAGGTCCTCCTGCACGGCACACCTCTGCGACGTTTCCGCGACTGGCGCCGCGTCGGCTACGTACCCCAGCGCCTGACCGCCGGGGGCGCCGTGCCCGCCACCGTGCGCGAGATCGTCGCCTCCGGGCAGGTCGCCGCGCGCCGACGCCTCTCGCTGCCCTCCCGCGCGAACCGGCAGGCCGTCACCGACGCCCTGAAGGCCGTCGGGCTGGAGGAGCGCGCCGACGACTCCGTGCGCGAACTCTCCGGCGGTCAGCAGCAGCGCGTGCTCATCGCCCGTGCCCTGGCCGGGCGTCCCGACACCTTCGTCATGGACGAACCCATGGCCGGGGTCGACGCCGAGAACCAGCAGGCCCTGGCCCGCGCCATCACCATGCTCGGCGAACAGGGCAGCACCGTCGTGCTCGTCCTGCACGAGCTCGGGCCGCTGGAACGAGTGATCCAACGCGCCGTCTCCCTGGACCAGGGACGCATCGTCCACGACGGTGCCCCGCTCCGACCCTCCGGGGAGTGCGCCCGTCCCGGACACGAGCACCAGCATCCCCATCCCGACCCCAACGCCCCCGCGCCACGCGACGCGCACGGGGAGATCATCCGACTCGAGGTACCCGGCAGTGATTGAACTTTGGCAGTACGAGTTCATGCAGCGCGCGCTCGTCGCGGCCGTGCTCGTGGGCCTGGTCACTCCGGTCATCGGAACGTTCCTGGTGCAACGGCGTCTGGCCCTGCTCGGCGACGGCATCGGCCACGTCGCGCTCACCGGTGTGGCGCTGGGCCTGCTCACGAGTACTTCTCCCGTGCTCACCGCCGCGGTCGTCTCCGTGGTGGGCGCCGTGCTCATAGAGCTCGTGCGGGTGCGTACGCGCACGAGCGGTGATGTGGCGCTGGCTCTGCTGTTCTACGGCGGTATCGCCGGCGGTGTGCTCCTCATCGGCCTGACCCCCGGTGCGAGCAACGCGACCCTGACCGAGTACCTGTTCGGGTCGGTCAGTACCGTCTCCGAGCAGGACATCCTGGTGGTGGCCGCCCTGGCGGTGGGCGTGGTCGCCGTCCTCGCGGTCTACGGCCGTGAACTGTTCGTGCTCTGCCAGGACGAGGAGGTCGCCCGGGCCCACGGATTGCCGGTGCGTTTCCTCAGCATCCTGCTCGCGGTCACGGCCGCCCTGACGGTGGTCATCGCCATGCGGATCGTCGGTGTACTCATGGTCAGCGCGCTGATGATCGTGCCCGTGGCCGCTGCGCAGCAGCTCTCCAAGAGTTTCCGGGTCACGATGGTCCTGGCCGTGGCGATCGGACTGGTCTCGTCCCTGGGCGGCCTGACGACGGCGTTCTACTCCGACCTGGCCCCCGGCGCGACGATCGTCCTGCTGGCTCTCACGCTGTTCTGCCTCTCCGTCGGGGTCGGGTTCATCCGCAAGTTCCGGCCCCGGAAAGGCCTCTCGGGCCCCGAGATCGGTACGATGCCCCAGACCGAGCGGGGGAGGAGGGTGACACCATGAGCACACGACGAGAGACGGTCCGCCAGGCGTTGAACGAGTCCGTCGGCTTCCGCAGCGCTCAGGATCTGTACGCGGATCTGCGCGCCGACGGGTCCAAGATCGGTCTCACGACCGTCTACCGGGCCCTTCAGGCACTGAGCGATTCCGGCGAGGTCGACGTCCTGCGCACCGACGAAGGTGAGGCCGTCTACCGCGCTTGCGCGACCGAGAACCACCACCATCACCTGGTGTGCCGGGTGTGCTCCACAGCTGTGGAGATCGAGGGGCCCACCGTCGAGCGGTGGGCCAGCGAGGTGGCTTCCAAGTACGGTTTCACCGGCATAACACACACCGTGGAACTGTTCGGTGTGTGCGCCGACTGCGCCGGGGCGGGTTCGACCGCCGGCGTCTGAGCAGGGTGCGCAGGTACCACGCGTGCCGGCGCACCCGCTCCCTGCCGTCCGGCACCCCGTGCGCGCCGGCCGTTCGGTGTTCCCGTCCGGTTCCCCGCCGCTTGCGAAGGCCCGCGTCTCAGTCGGGGCGGTGTTCGGGTTCGCAGCGCCGCAACGTGGGGCGTTTGGGACTGACGTTGTCCCCCGAGGAACGCCCGGTCAGGCGGCGCCCGATCCACGGAACCAGGAATTGCCGGGCCCAGTACAGGTCTTCCTGGCGGGCGGTACGCCAGTCCCGGGGTTCCGGCTCCGGCCAGGGCTCGTTCCAGTCGCCCCCGGCAGGCGTGCCCAGGACCTCGCACACACGCAGCGCCAGGCGCCGGTGGCCCTCCGAGGACAGGTGCAGGCGGTCCCAGCTCCAGGAACGCTCGTCGTCGAAGATGCGCATGCTCCATACATCGACGACGTCGCAGCCGTAGCGGTCGGCGACGGCCCGCATGTGCATGTTGTAGGTGGCGATCTTGCCGCGCAGGCGGCGCATGACCGAGTGCATACCGGTGTCGAATCCGGTGAAGAGGACCACGCGGGCGCCGGTGGCGGTCAGCTCTGCGACGATCGACTCGAAGATGTCTACGACCTCGTCGGGGTCGCCGCCGGGTCGGAGGATGTCGTTGCCGCCCGCGCACAGGGTGACCAGGTCGGGGGCCATCGCCACGGCCTCGGCGACCTGCTCGTCGCGGATCTGCCGGATCAGCTTGCCGCGCACGGCGAGGTTGGCGTACCTGACCTCGCCGATGCGGGAGGCCAGGTGTTCGGCGACCCGGTCGGCCCAGCCCCGGAAGCGGCCGTTGGGCACACGGTCACTGTCGGGATAGGGGTCGCTCATGCCCTCGGTGAAGCTGTCCCCGAGAGCGACGTAGGACAGAATGTCCCGTTCGGTGATGTCTGTCGTCCCAAAACCGCTCATGATCCACGATCATGCAACTCCGCTCCAGGGTTACGCGACAGTAGGTTGCCCGTGGGAGCGGTTTTGGGTCCGACGTCACACCATCAGCGGCGCGCGTTGACCGGGGTCAGGGCCGGGCGCTTGGCCGTGACCGTGTCCCCCGAGGAACGCCCGGTCAGGCGGCGCCCGATCCACGGGCCCAGGGAGTCCTTGAGCCAGGTGAGGTCCTCGCGGCGGGCCTCGGCCCATCCGACCGGCTCGGTCTCGGGCCAGGGCTCGTCCCACCGCTGCTGTACCGGCGCCCCCAGAACCTCGGCCACCCGCAGCGCCAGGCGCCGGTGACCCTCCGGGGACATGTGCAGCCGGTCCTCGTCCCAGGCGCGGGCGTCGGTGAGCACGTCCATCGACCACTGGTCGATCAAGTAGCAGTCGTGGCGGTCGGCGATGGCGCGCACGTTCATGTAGGAGCGCGCGAACAGGCCGATGGTGCCGCGCATGTAGCCCGTGGCGACGTTGACGCCGGTGAAGAGCACGACCTCGCTGCCGGCGGCGCGCAGTCGCGAGACGGCCAGGTCGAGGATCCGGGCCATGCGGTCGGGGTCGGAGCCGGGGCGCAACAGATCATTGCCTCCCGCGGACAGTGTGACCAGGTCCGGGGCCATGTCCAGGGTCGGCTGGAGCTGGTCGGTGACGATCTGGCGCATGAGCTTGCCGCGCACGGCCAGGTTGGCGTACTCGACCTCGCCCACGTGGTCGGCCAGGTGCTCGGCCAGGCGGTCGGCCCACCCGCGGAAGACCACGTCGCCGTCGGGACCACCGTCCGGGTAGGGGTCCCCCACTCCCTCTGTGAAGCTGTCACCGATCGAGACCACGGACATCCCCCGCTTCAGCAGTGGGTTGTTCTCGTCGGAACTGGTTCTGGCCATCACTCGCCCTCCTCGGCGACCGTGTTNCACGGGCCCGCCACAGGTCGCGGCGGTCGAAGTCGGGCCAGAGCTGGTCCAGGAACACGAACTCGGCATAGGCGGACTGCCACAGCAGGAAGTTCGAAGTGCGCTGTTCACCGGAGGAGCGCAGGAACAGGTCGACGTCCGGCACGCCCGGGGCGTACAGGTTGCGGGCGATGGCGTCCTCGGTGATCTTCTCCGGGGAGATCTCCCCCGCCGCGACCCTGCGCGCGAGCTCGCGCGCCGAATCCACGATCTCGGCCCGACCCCCGTAGTTGACGCAGAACTGCAGCGTCAGGCGGGTGTTGTCCTTGGTCATCTCCTCCGCGTCCTGCAGCTCGGAGATGACGCTCTTCCACAGGCGCCCCGGACGCCCCGACCAGACCACACGTACCCCTCGGGCGTGCAGCTCGTCACGGCGCCTGCGGATGACGTCGCGGTTGAAACCCATGAGGAAACGCACCTCGTCGGGTGAGCGCTTCCAGTTCTCGGTGGAGAAGGCGTAGGCCGACAGGTAGGGGACGCCGAGCTCGACCGCGCCCTCGACGACGTCGAAGAGGGAGGACTCCCCCGCCCTGTGGCCTTCGGTCCGCGCCAGTCCGCGCTGTTTGGCCCACCGGCCGTTGCCGTCCATGACGACCGCGACGTGCCGCGGCACCAGGTCGGAGGGCAGCTCGGGGGCCCGCGCCCCGCTCGGGTGCGGGGCGGGCGCGGCGTACTCCCGGTGCTCCCGCCGTTTACCGGGATCGAAGCTGAACAGACTCAAGAACGCTCCACATGGCGCAGTGATCGGATTCCGTTTTCCAAGTGCCACTGTAGGTAGGCCGCGACCAACCCACTGCACTCGGAACGTTGGCGGTCCTGGCTGGCATCGGCGCTGTCCCAGTCACCTCCGAGCAGGGCCGACATGAGCCGGAGGGTCTCGGGAGACGGGTGGACGCTGCCGTGCGGGCGGCACACCGAGCAGACCATACCGCCGGCGTGGACCGCGAACGCCCGGTGCTCCCCACGGCTGCCGCAGTGTGCGCACTCGGTCAGGGCCGGTGCGTACCCGGCCACGGCCAGGGCGCGCAGCAGATAGGCGTCCAGGACCAACCGGGCGTCGTGGTTGCCCTCCCCCAGGGTACGCAGGGCTCCGATGAGCAGCAGGAACTGGCGCAGGGCGGGGTCCTTCTCCACCGCCACGACCTTCTCCGCGGTCTCCAGTATTGCGGCGGCCGAGGTGTAGCGGGAGTAGTCGAAAGCGATCGCTTCACCGTAGGAGCGCACCGTCTCGGCCTGGGTGATCACGTCCAGAGTCCGGCCGGTGTACAGCTGCACGTCGACGTGGGTGCACGGCTCCAAGCGGGCCCCGAAACGGGACTTGGTGCGGCGTACACCCTTGCCGACAGCGCGCACCAGGCCGGTACGCCGGGTCAGGAGGGTGACGATGCGGTCGGCCTCACCCAGTTTCTGGGTGCGCAGGACGACCCCCTCATCGCGGTAGAGACTCACCCCTCCATTGTCACGGATGCCGACACCCGCCTCGCGCATCCCTCACGGGACCGACATGGCCAGCTCTATCATGACTTGAATTCCCTTTTGCCATAAATTGCTCTACTCTCACCCGCCAGGGTGCGCACGGAAGGCACCCGGTTCCATTCCTTCCGTATCCCGTGCCCGGCCCGAGACCCGGGCCCTCGCCCCGGTGAGCTCCGGAGCGTTCCCGACGCCTTCCCTTCCCGCACGGAGGTTCACGATCATGGCTCGTGGTCGACGACGCATGGACAAGCACGACGCGAGTGGCGGTTCCGCAGGCGAGCGCCGCCGACGCCGCAGGCTTCCCTTGGCAGTGGGCCTGGCCGCGGTCCCGGTGGGGCTGATCCTGGCGGCCTCGCTCNATGAGCAACGAGAGGTCCGTACCCGACGCCTCCTCCGACGACGAGTTCTTCGACGACCCCACCGGCGCCCCCGAGGACTCCTCCCCCACCGGGGACAGCGAACCCCAGGGCGCGCAAGTGACCGCTTCCTCCTCCCCCGAGGACGAGGAGGCCGGCTCCGACGACGGCGATGACGGCGATGACGGCGACGACGGTGGTGGTGACGGCGGCAACGGTTCCGGTGGCGGCGGATCCGGTGGCGGCGGGGGCGAGGCCAGTACCTCCTCCAGCCCGATGGCCGAAGAGGTCGTCACGATCGTCAACTCCGAGCGCTCCCAGAACGGCTGCGGCCCGGTCTCCTCCGAGCCCCGGCTGACCGCCGCCGCACAGGAGCACAGCGAGGACATGGACGAGCGCGACTACATGGCCCACCAGAGCCCCGACGGCGAAGGGCCCGGCGATCGCGCCGAGCGCCACGGTTACAGCGCCTGGGGCGCCGAGAACGTGGCCAAGGGCCAGCAGACCGCCGAGCAGGTCATGGAGTCCTGGATGAACAGCCCGGGCCACAGGGACAACATCCTCAACTGCGACCTGCAGACGATCGGGGTCGGTGAGTCCGGCAACGCGTGGACACAGTTGTTCGGTTACCGGTAGTCCGGCCCGTCGGCCGTGAGCCGTACGCGGAACAGGACGAGGGGCCCGCGGCGACGCTGCGGGCCCCTCGTGCGCGGGATGGGTCAGATGCGGGCGGAGCGGCCGATGGCACTGCACAGCGCCTTCAGCGAGGCGGTGGTGATGCTGCTGTGGATCCCCACGCCCCAGACCACCTCGCCCTGGATCTCGGCCTCCACGTACGCGGCGGCGCTGGACTCGCCGTCACCGCCCATGGAGTGCTCGACGTAGTCCATGACCCGGACCTTGACGTCGACGTCGCTCAGGGCGTCGCAGAACGCGGAGATGGGGCCGTTGCCGGTACCGGACAGTTCACGGATCTCCCCGTGCACCCGGGCGTCGGCCTCGATCCGGTAGCTTCCCTCGCCGTCGGTGCTGGACCGGTGGGCCAGCACCGCGACGGGGCCGCCCTCGGACAGGTACTCGCGCTCGAAGGCCGACCAGATGTGGTCCGCGGCGACCTCGCCGCCCTCGCTGTCGCTGTAGGTCTGGATGACCCGCGAGAACTCGATCTGCAGGCGGCGCGGCAGGTCCAGGTTGTGGTCGCGGTGCATGATGTAGGCCACGCCGCCCTTGCCGGACTGGCTGTTGACCCGGATGACCGCCTCGTAGTTGCGGCCCACGTCCTTGGGGTCGATCGGCAGGTAGGGCACGTCCCACGTGGACTCCTCCACCGGGACCCCGGCGGCCGCGGCGCGCTCCTCCTGGGCGGTGAAGCCCTTCTTGATGGCGTCCTGGTGGGATCCGGAGAAGGCGGTGTAGACCAGGTCGCCGCCGTAGGGGTGGCGGGGCGCGACCGGCAGCTGGGTGCAGTGCTCGACCGTGCGGCGGATCTCGTCGATGTCGGAGAAGTCGATCATCGGGTCCACGCCCCGGCTGAACAGGTTCATGCCCAGGGTGACCAGGCAGACGTTGCCGGTACGCTCGCCGTGGCCGAACAGGCAGCCCTCGACGCGGTCGGCGCCGCCCATGACGGCCAGCTCGGCGGAGGCCACACCGGTACCGCGGTCGTTGTGCGGGTGCACCGAGACCGCCACGTGCTCGCGCCGGGTCAGGTTGCGGCTCATCCACTCGATCTGGTCGGCGTAGACGTTGGGCGTGGTGCGCTCGACCGTGGCGGGCAGGTTCAGCACGATCTCGCGGCCCGGGCCGGGCTGCCAGACGTCCATGACCGCCTCGCAAACCTCCAGGGCGAAGTCCAGCTCGGTGTCGATGAAGATCTCCGGCGAGTACTCGTAGCCGAAGTCGGTCCCGTCCAGGTACTGCTCGGCGAAGCGCACGACGTCGCGGGTGCCGTCGACGGCGATGGCCTTGCACTGCTCGCGGTCGACCTTGAAGACGACCTCGCGGAAGGTCGGCGCCGTGGCGTTGTACAGGTGCACGGTGGCCCGGTGGGCGCCGACCAGGCTCTGCACGGTGCGCTCGATCAGGTCCGTGCGGGCCTGGGTCAGCACCGAGATCTGCACGTCCTCGGGGATCTGGTCGTTCTCGATCAGGGCGCGCACGAAGTCGAAGTCGGTCTGGCTGGCGGAGGGGAAGCCGACCTCGATCTCCTTGTAACCCATGCGCACCAGCAGCTGGAACATCTCGTGCTTGCGGGCGGGGTCCATGGGCTCGATCAGCGCCTGGTTGCCGTCGCGCAGGTCCGTGGACAGCCAGCGGGGCGCCTGCGTGATGGTCTTGGAGGGCCAGGTGCGGTCGGGCAGGTCCACCGGCGCGAACGCGGCGTAGCGGTGGAAAGGCATCGAACTGGGCTGCTGCTGCGGCACCATAACGGTGGGCTCCTCAGAATGAACATGGTGCGCCGTCGCTCGGGGCGACTGATGCGCGTGGATCAGCGGCCGACCTGGACATGCCGAACTCCCGCGGCGAGGGAGTCGACCTGTGTCTATCGGTCCCCGCCGCGGCCACTAAGGAGGAGGAGCTCGCGCAGCATAGGGTCGCCACGCTAGCAGACACCTGTGACCACCCGACACATTCCTCTCACATTGCGAGACGTCGCAGCTGTGAGCTGGGGTGATTCAGAGGGCAGGCGTGAGACAGGCGCGGGGTGCACATTCGGCGCAACTTCCAGGTACCTCGACTTCAAGAGAACGCCTGTGATGGGTAGACTCCGCGGTAGAACCCTTCAGTGCTAGGGGGGTTGTTCCGAGCTCCGTCGACGAGGCCCAGGGTGCGGCCAACACCCGGGCTCCCGCCCCGCGCGCAGAGCACACGTAAGCCGCGCGGGCGGTACGGCCGGCCCCGTCGACGGGGCTTCTTCCGCCTCACCGCCCCGCCCCTTCCCGCGGACGCGCCCACACGCGGTGACACTTCGGCCACATCCGGCCATCGGGGGTGCACGGCCCCCGCCCTGTACAGCGGCCTCCACCTGGAAGACCCGCCAAACCCCGCAATTCGACACCGCGCTCACCCAGAGCAAGGGGAATTGACACACGGTTCACCAGCGCCTTCCAATACCGCCCAGAAGGTCCAGAACCGATGCCTCGACCCGCTCAAGGAGGCCTCGTGCCACCCCCACGCCCCCACTCCCCCAAGCCCCGCAGGCACACCGCATTCCGCAAGACCCTCGCACCCCTCGCCCTCGGCACGCTCCTGGTCGGCACCCTCGGCGTCGGGAGCGCCGCCGCCTCACAGGAGGAGGACCCCGGTCCCGTGCGTGTCTCGGGCGCCGAGAACGCCGTCGACCGCACCGAGATCGCCCGGACGGGTGTGTCGATCGACCTCGTCGAGGACGACGGCACCCTCCTGGCCACTGCCTCCCCCGGCGAGGTCGAGGAGATCACCGACCTGGGTTACGGCGTCGCCGACGCGAGCCCCTCTGTCGAGGCGATGCACCCCGACGACGGTTACACCAGCTACCCGGAGGTCGTGGAGCATGTCGAGGGCCTCGTCGCCGAGTATCCCGACCTGGCCCACAGCGAGGTCTACGGCCAGTCCCACGAGGGCCGCGACCTGGTCGCGGTCCGGATCAGCGACGACCCCGGGGTGGACCAGGACGAACCCGAGGTCCTGTTCACCCACTCCCAGCACGCCCGTGAGCCGCTGACGGTGGAGATGGCGGTCCACATCATGGACATGCTCACCGAGGGCTACGGTTCCGACGAGCGCATCACCGAGCTGGTGGACACACGCGAGATCTGGATCGTGCCCAACGCCAACCCGGACGGCACCGAGTACGACCAGTCCGGTGACACCTGGCAGAACTGGCGCAAGACCCGCGAGCCCAACGAGGGGTCGGATGCCCTGGGCACCGACATGAACCGCAACTGGGCTCACGAGTGGGGCTGCTGCGGCGGTTCCTCGGGCGACCCGGAATCCA
Organism: Nocardiopsis xinjiangensis YIM 90004; assembly: GCF_000341145.1. Lineage (GTDB taxonomy): Bacteria > Actinomycetota > Actinomycetes > Streptosporangiales > Streptosporangiaceae > Nocardiopsis > Nocardiopsis xinjiangensis. The sequence continues at coordinate 63,347 of NZ_ANBE01000046.1, read as the reverse complement.
GCACCTACCGGGGCCACGCACCCGAGTCGGCCACCGAGGTCGAGGCGCTGGCCGACTTCGTGCGCAGCCGCGAGGTCGACGGTGAACAGCAGATCACCACGGCGATCGACTTCCACACCTTCGGCGAGCTCGTGCTCTGGCCGTTCGGTCACACCTACGACGAGACCACCGACGGCATGAACCAGGACGAGTACGACACCCACCAGGCGCTCGGCGAGCTCATGGCCGGTTCCAACGGGTACACGCCGCAGCAGTCCAGCGACCTGTACATCACCGACGGGTCGATCAACGACTGGCTCTGGGCCGACCAGGGCATCGTGAACTTCACCTTCGAGATGTATCCGAGCTCGCCCGGAGACGGAGGCTTCTACCCGCCCTCCGACGTCATCGAGGAGGAGACCGCGCGCAACGAGGAACCGGTGCTGGACCTGCTCGGCTATGCGGACTGCCCCTACCGCGTCATCGGCGAGGAGGAGACCTACTGCGGTTGAGGTCCGCGGGTAAGGGGGTCCGGCGGCTTCGGCCGCCGGACCCCGTTCTCCTTGTGTTCCCGCACAGGCCGAAAAGGTCTGCATTGCAGACTCAGGGGTCCGGGGCGTACCGTGTTCCCGACAAAGGTTTGCAAGACAGACTAAAAGGAGTGACCGTGGCCCCACCCCAGGACACCGCACGACTGCAACGCCTGCCCCGGGTCACCGCCAACTACAACGGCCTGCAGGGGCTCGTCCTCGTCCCGATGGGCATCCTGCTCCTGCTCAGCGGAGCCGTGACCCTGGCCGAGCCCCGAAACCCCCTCTTCGTGGCCGGCCTGGTGCCCGCTTTCGCCACCATGGGGCTCCTCGCCCTGTACTACCGCCGCCGGTTCGGGCGGGTGCGCTCCGGTGAGAGCGGCTACCAGTCCGCAGCCGCCGCAATGGCCCTTACCGTGTTCTTCCTCCTGTCGGTTCCGGTGAACCGGCTGATCCACTCCCCGGATGCGCCCGACACGGCCGTGTGGCTGACGGGTGTGCAGGCCGCACTGACCCTGGCCACGGTCTCCGTGGCGGGTCCGCTGCTGCGCCGCCGCCCCGGCGACCTGGTCCTGAGCCGCCACTGGCAGATCCTCTCCCTCGCCCTGCTTTGTGCGGCCCTGGTCCCGGTCGGGCTGTTCGTCGAGGGCGGGCACCCGCTCAACACCGTGGAGCACTCCTGGCCGGGGCTCGCGATCGCCTTCGGCGCGGCCCTCCTCATCGGCGGGCTGTCGGACCACCGGCTCCTGGTGCGCTCCCTGGCCCCCTCCCCCGCCACCGCAGGGGAGCGCTGAGCGATGGCCACGCCCGCTGAGGAACTGGCCGAGATGGACCGCCTCATCCACGAACCGGCGCGGCTCGCCCTGACCACCGCCCTGACCTCCGGTGCAGGCGCGGACTTCGTGTTCCTACAGACCCTCACCGGGCTCACCAGGGGCAACCTCTCCAGCCACCTGCACAAGCTGGAGAGGGCCGGGATGGTCACCCTCACCAGGACGGGTGCGGGCCGGACGGCACGCACCTGGGCCAGCCTGACCTCCCGGGGCCAGGAATCGGTGAGAAGGCACTGGCAGCGCCTCGAAGGGCTCAAACACCTCGCCGGCGACGCGCTCGGCGCGCCGGACCCGGACCCCGGGTGACCCGGGTCCGGCGCGCCGCAGCGTCCGCGGTCAGGGCAGGGGTTCGAACTCCTTCACGGCGTCGATGGAGGGACCGTGCGGGGTGTTGGCCTCTCGCTCGATCATGATCTCCACGAGAACCGGACGCGAGGTCGTCCGGGCCTCCTTGCGCGCCCATTCCAAGGCGTCGCGCACCTCGGCGGGGTCGTACACACGGCGCCCGGAGCAGCCGTAGGCCTCCATGATCTTGACGTTGTCGGTGCCGAAGTCGTCGTAGTGGATGTCGACCTCGAAGTTCATGTCGAACGGGATCTCGGCCTGGCGGATGAGGCCCAGATACTCGTTGTTGAGCATGATCAGCACGTAGGGCACGTCGTACTGGGCGGCCACGGCCAGTTCCTCGACCATGTACTGGAAGCTGTAGTCGCCCACGACACCGACGACCTCCGCGTCGGGTTCGGTGTTCTTGAGCGCCTTCTTCACCCCGATGGCCGCGGGGATCTCCCAACCGAGCGGGCCTGCCTGCCCGCAGATCTGGTAATGGCGGGGCTTGTGGGCCTTCTGATGCTGGCCGCCCCAGATCTGGTAGAGGCCGATGGCGGTGACGAAGTAGGCGTCCTCGTCGAAGGCCTCGTTGATCTCCTTGTACACCCGCGGCGCCTTGACGGGCGTGGAATCGAAGTCCTCGCGCCGGGTCAGGGTGGAGCGCAGCTCACCGACCCGCTCGCGCCAGGCGCCGACCTCGGCGCGGGCGTCACGCCGGCGGGCCTCGGCCAGCAGCTCCTGCAGGAACACCCGGGCGTCGGAGACCACACCGAGGTCGGGTTCGAAGACCCGCCCGAGCTGGGTGGCCTCGATGTCGACGTGGATGAAGCGCCGCTCGCCCCGGTAGACGTCGATCTGCCCGGTGTGCCGGTCGGCGAAGCGCGCGCCGACGGCCAGCACCAGGTCCGATTCCAGGAACGAGGCGTTGCCGTAGCGCTGGGAGGTCTGCACCCCGGTCATGCCCGCGTACAGGGGCGAGTCCTCGTCGAAGGAACCCTTGCCCATGAGGGTGACCTGGACGGGCACACGCAGGTACTCGGCCAGGGCCCGCAGGTCCTCGGAGGCGTCGGCGGTGATGACCCCCCCGCCGGCCAGCAGCAGCGGGCGCTCGGCCTCCAGGAGCATGTCCAGGGCGCGTTCGACCCGCGGGCGGTGCGGCAGGACGGTGGTGCGCTGCAGCGGGGCGTCGAGGGCGGGGTCGTACTCGATCTGCTGCTGGGCCACGTCCAGCGGGATGTCGATGAGCACCGGACCGGGGCGCCCTTCCTGAGCGACCCGGAAGGCCTCCCGGAAGATCCACGGGGCGGTGGCGGCCTCCTTGATCTGCACGGCCCACTTGGTGACGGGTTTGGCGACCTCGACGATGTCGACGGCCTGGAACCCCTCCTTGTCGAGCAGGTCGGTGCGCTGCTGCCCGGTGATGCACACCATCGGCACGGAGTCGGCGATGGCGGTGTAGAGGCCGGTGATCATGTTGGTGCCGGCGGGGCCGGAAGTACCGATGGCCACGCCGACCTTGCCGGTCGTGCGCGACCAGCCGTCGGCCATGTGGGTGGCGCCCTCCTCGTGGCGGACGACGAGGTGCTCGATACCACCGACCTGTTCCATTGCCTTGTACAGGGGCAGGATGGCGGCGCCGGGGCAGCCGAAGGCGGTGTCGACGCCTTCGTCCTTGAGGACCTCGACGACCGCGTTCATCGCGGGTGTCTGCGGCATGGCTGGTGAACCCTTCAGTGCTAGGGGTACTGAGGTGATGCGTGTGCCAGGGGTGGTGCCGGTCCGGTAGGGACCGTGTTCCGGAAGGAACGGGGTCGGACCCGCACGGCCGCGGGGCCTCGGGTGGGCCAACACCCGGGGGCGGCGCGGCGGGCCGGTGTGGTCGGTCCAGGCCGTGTTCGGTGGCCGCCGAACAGGGCCTAGCGTCCGGAGAGCTCTTCCACGAGCTTCAGGAGCGCGGAGTGGTCGAGGTCGCCGTGGCCCTGCCGGTCCAGGGATCCGACGAGCTGGGCGACCTGGGCACCGAGCGGCACGGTGACACCGGAGGTGCGTGCGGCGTCGGTGACGATGCGCAGGTCCTTGTCGTGCAGGGCGATGCGGAACCCGGGCCGGAAGTTGCGCTCGCGCATGGCCGCTCCCTTGCGCTGCAGCACGGTGCTGCCGGCCAGGCCTCCGCCGAGGACCTCCAGTCCGGCTTCGGTCTCCACCCCGTGCGCTTCCAGGAACACCAGGGCCTCGGCGAGCAGCTGCAGGTGGCCGGCGACGACGAGCTGGTTGGCGGCCTTGACGGTCTGCCCTGCGCCGTGGGGGCCCACGAGCACGGGGGTCTTGCCCAGGACATCGAAGAGCGCACGGGCCGCGTCGAAGTCGGCCTGCTCGCCGCCGACCATGATGGACAGGGCGCCCTCGACCGCGCCGGCCTCACCGCCGCTGACGGGGGCGTCCAGCACCCGGAGTCCGCTCTCCTGGCCCTGCTGGGCGAGGGCGCGGGAGACGTCGGGGCGGATGGTGCTCATGTCGACGACGAGGGTGCCGGGACGGGCGTGGGCGAAGACGCCTCCCTCGCCGGCCAGGAGCGCCTCCACGTCCGGGGAGTCCGGGACCATCGTGATGACGGCGTCGGCGTCGGCGACCGCTTCGGCGACGGTCTCGGCACCGTTGCCGCCGTCGGCGACCAGGGCGTCGACCTTGCCGCGGCTGCGGTTGTGACCGGTGACGGTGTACCCGGCGCGGACGAGGTTGCGGGCCATGGGCAGGCCCATGATGCCCAGGCCGATGAAGGCGATCTTCTGCAGGGCCATGGTGTTCCCTCTCGTGGCTGTGGTGGCTGTGGTCGTCGTGTACGGGCGGGTCTTCGGCTCAGCGCAACCAGCCGAAGCTCTCGGCGCTGGGCACGGTGGGCTTGTACTCGAGCCCGACGAGGCCGTTGTAACCGTGGGCCTGGCTGTCGGACAGGAGGCGTTGCAGAGGCAGTTCGCCACTGCCGGGTTCGCCGCGGCCGGGGACGTCGGCGATCTGGATGTGGCCGAACTCGGCGGCGTGCTCGCGCACGACCTGCGCGACGTCGTCGCCGTTGACGGCCAGGTGGAAGAAGTCGGCGAGGAAGGCGACGTTCCGGGCCCCGGCCTTGCGGGCCTGCTCGACGAAGGCGAGCCCGTCGGCGGCGGTCTTGAGCGGGTAGTCGTCGGCGCCGCTGATGGGTTCGATGAGCACGGTGCCGTCGACACGGGTGACGGCTTCGGCGGCGGCGAGCGTGTTCTCGAGGGCGATGCGGTCCTGTTCGGCGGGGTCGGCGCCCTCCTGGCGGCGGCCGTAGAGGGCGTTGAAGCCGGTGGCCCCGGTGCGCTCGGCGATCTGCACGACGATTTCGGTGTTGGCGCGGAACTCGGCGGTGCGGTCGGGGTGGCTGAGGACGCCGCGGTCCGGCCCGGGGAGTTGTCCGGCGAAGAAGTTGAGCCCGGTCAGGCGCACGCCGGCGGTGTCGATGGCCGTGACGAAGGCGTCGACCTCGGCCTGGGGCGGAGTGGCGCTCTCCCAGGGCCACCAGAACTCGACGGCGTGGAAGCCGGCGTCGCGGGCGGCCTGGGGGCGTTCGTTGACGGGCAGTTCGGTGAACAGCAGGGAGCAGTTCACGGTGTGGCCGAGGGTGTGGCGCATAGTGCTCGACTCCGTGTATTTCAGTATGTGGAATCTATTTTTCACTTTGAGGAATACTTCGAGTGTGTGCCGGGCCGCCTGGGCCTGTCAAGTACACGCCGACACCGACCCCCTCCCCCATCGCCCGCGAAGGCCGACCACGTGCGTCACATGAACCCCACAGACCCCGCACGCAGACCAGTAACTTCCGCAGTTCTTCATGTGAAAGCACAGATCAGGCAGTTTCTCGCTGGGATCCCCTTGCTGGTGTTGACAAGATCACACGGTCGTCCATTAGAGTCCCTCCAATCCGTAATACGGAATCGTTGAACTGCACTACGAAAACGCCGGTCGGTCCGAGCCACATGGTCCAGCGGGCCGGGACCGGCCGGGTCCCGGGAGAGGACACATGCCCCAGAGCACCCCGCCTGGTGGGGACACCGACCCCGAACCGGGTCTGGCGCGCCTGAACGCGCTCACCGCCGAGGACCTGCGCACCGAACTCGCGCAATGCCTCGACATCGGCCGTTGGGTGGAGGAAGTCGCCTCCGAGGCGCCCTTCCCCGACCGCGAGACCCTCTTGATCCGCGCGGACACCCACGCGCGCGCTATCACCGGCGAGGAAGTGGCAGGCGCGCTGGCCCGCCACCCGCGCATCGGCGAGAAGGCCGAAGGCAAGGGCACCGAGGCCAACTGGTCGCGGGGCGAACAGTCCGCCTTCGCCTCCGGCGCCGACGACGCCACCGCCAAGGTGCAGCGGGTCTTCGCCTTCGCGCAGAAGGAGTACGAGGACCGCTTCGGACAGATCTACCTCGTGTGCGCCAGCGGCCGCGGCCCCCGCGACCTGCTGGCCGACCTGGTCGAGCGCCTGTACAACGATCACGGCACCGAACTGGCGGTCGTCGGCGACGAGCTGCGCAAGATCGCCGGCCTGCGTCTGGTCAAACTCCTGGAGTCCGTATGAGCCACGTGACCACACACATCCTCGACGCCTCACTGGGCCGCCCCGCACGTGAGGTCCCCGTGCGGCTGGAGGCCGCCGCCGACCGGGAACGCACCTCCTGGAAGCCGGTCGCCGAGGGGCGCACCAACGACGACGGGCGCGTGCCCGACCTGGGCCCCGACCAGCTCACGGCCGGTTACTACCGGATCGTCTTCGACACCGGCGCCTACTTCGACGCGCTCGGCCAGCGCGCCTTCTACCCCGAGGTCACCGTCGTCTTCGACCTCGCCGAGGAGGACCGCCACTACCACGTGCCGATCCTGCTCAACCGCTACAGCTACACGACCTACCGGGGCTCCTAGGGGCTGCGCAGCGGACACCGCATCCCGGTCCCCCGCTCGGCTCCTGATCGCCCGGAGCCCCGGTACCACCCGTCCCACCAAGACGAAGGAACGATGCCCCGGCCCTGATCCCCCCGGACGAACCACCTGCCAACTTCGAGTGCGTGACAGGTCCTTCCGCACGACCACAGCGGTCCTCCCTCATACGCACGACGCATCGGCGCACGCGATGAAACGTATGCATACGGATGGAGACACCCTGATGGGCATCCGACTCGGAGACAACCAGTACGGCAAGGCCGAGGTCCACCTCGTCCACGTCAACCGCGACACCGACATCCACCACCTCAAGGACATCAACGTCACCTCGCAGCTGCGCGGCGACCTGGAGGATGTCCACATCGATGGTGACAACGCCAGGTGCCTGCCGACCGACACCCAGAAGAACACCGTCTACGCCAAGGCCCGCGAATGGGGCGGTGTCGGCGCGATCGAGGACTTCGCCCTGCGCCTGGCCCGGCACTTCGTGGACGAGCACGAGTACGTGTCCGGGGCCCGCGAAGAGGTCCAGGAGTACTCCTGGAGCCGCATCCAGACCTCCGGCGGACCGCACGACCACGCTTTCTCGCAGGACGGTTCCGAGACCCGCACCACCGTCGTCAACAAGGACGGCGACCGGGAGTGGGTGGTCTCCGGCTTCGAGGGGCTGACCGTGCTCAAGTCCACGGGCTCGGAGTTCCACGGCTACCCGAAGACCAAGTACACCACCCTGCCCGAGACCAACGACCGCATCCTGGCCACGGACGTGACCGCGCGCTGGCGCTACGTCGGGGTCGACCACGACTACGACAAGGCCTACACCGCCATCCGCGATCTGTGTTTGGAGACCTTCGCCGAAACCCACAGCCTGGCCCTGCAGCAGACGCTGTACGAGATGGGCAAGGCGGTGCTGGAGGCGCGCCCCGAGGTCGCCGAGATCCGCTTCTCGATGCCGAACAACCACCACTTCCTCGTGGACCTGGGCCCGTTCGGACTCGACAACCCCAACGAGGTGTTCTTCGCCGCCGACCGTCCCTACGGCAAGATCGAGGCCACGGTCGAGCGCGACGACGCCCCCGAAGCCGGCGATGCATGGAAGAACGTCCCCGGCTTCGTCTAGGGCCTGTGAGGCATCCACCGAACAGACCCTGGGTCACCGCTCGTAGAGGCCCCGGCCGGCTTCTGCGTCATCGCGTGTGAGGACGGGGCCCGCGCCCTCACGCGGCCCCGCTCCTCCCCCTGTCCCGGGAAACAGGGAGCTGCGCCCAGCCCGTCCCGTACGGCGGGCTTCCGGCCCACGGCGTGCCCGAGAGCGGCACGTCCCGGGCCGACGCGTCACAGCACGGGCCCCAGTGCCCGAAACCCGGTCGCCGCGCCGGCGGCCCCTCCACCGCAAAGGCTGGTATCTGGCCATGTCGAAAAGTCCGTCCGCGAAGGACCCGGCCACACCGAACGCCTCCCCCGAACGCCCCGAGGACGAGAAGCTGCCGCCTCGGCTGCTGTTCGTCTACGGGCTCCAACACATCCTGACCATGTACGCCGGTGCGGTCGCGCCGGCTCTCGTCATCGGCGCCGCCGCTGGGATCGCGAACGACCCTGCCGCCATGGGCATCCTCGTCAGCGGCGCGCTCCTGGTGGCGGGGATCGCCACACTCATGCAGTCCGTGGGACACCGCCGGATCGGCGCGCAGATGCCGATCGTGGTGGCCTGTTCCTTCGTCCCGGTCAGTGCGATCACGTCGCTGGCCGCGGGTGAGAACGGCGAGAACCTCCCGACGGCCTTCGGCGCCTCGATGGCCGCGGGGCTCTTCGCCCTGTGCCTGACTCCGTTCTTCGGCCAGCTCATCCGTTTCTTCCCGCCGGTGGTGACCGGAACGATCATCACCGTCATCGGGGTCAGCCTGATGCCGGTGGCCGCCGACTGGATCCTGGAGGACGACTCCGTCGAACCCTCCGCTCCGCTGAGCAACATGGCCCTGGCCGGGGTCACACTGGCGATCATCCTGCTGGGTTCGCGTGTGCTCCCGGGCATCTGGGGCCGCCTGTCGATCCTGTTCGGTCTGATCCTGGGCACCCTGCTGGCCCTCCCGTTCGGGATGGCCGACTTCTCCCGGGTCGGTGAGGCCGACACGGTCTTCGACCCGACGTCGCTGTTCTACTTCGGTGCCCCTCAGTTCGAGGTCACCGCGATCGCGACGATGTGCATCATCATGCTGGTGGTGCTGACCGAGGGCGCCTCGCACATCATCGCGGTCGGTGAGATCACCGGGTCGAAGGTGGACGCCAAGCGCATCTCGGCCGGTCTGCGGGCCGACGTGAGCGGGTCGATCCTGGGCCCGATCTTCGGCGCCACCCCCACGAGCTCCTTCGCGCAGAACATCGGCCTGTTGGCACTGACCGGCATCCGCAGCCGCTACGTGGTGGCCACGGGCGCGGGGATCCTGCTGGTGCTGGGCCTGTTCCCGGTACTGGGCGGGGTCATGGCCGCCATCCCCGGACCGGTGCTGGGCGGGGCCGGCCTGGTGCTGTTCGGCAGCGTGGCGGCCAGCGGCATCAAGACGCTGGCCAAGGTCGACCTCAACGACAACCTCAACCTGGTGCTGGTCTCCTCGGCCATCGGTGTGGCGATCGTGCCGCTGGCCTACCCCACCTTCTACGAGCAGCTGCCCGAGACGGTGGAGATGATCGCCCACTCCGGCATCATCGGTGCCGCACTGGTCGCGGTCGTGCTCAACATCTGCTTCAACGTGATCGGACGCCGCCCGCAACCGGGGGCGCCTGCCGAGATCGAGCAGGACGACATCGGCAGCGCCGGCCCGGGCGAGGCCAAGTACACCGACCATGCGGGGGCCGCCTACCACGATGGGGAGAGCGGCGAACACCCCAGCGGCCACCGGTAGACGTGGCCTGAGCGAGAACGGCGGACCGGGAGGGGCAGCGACCCCTCCCGGTTCCGTGTCGGCGCTCGGAACTGGTACTTCTGTGCGGGTGACCGACTGGGATCTTCGGAAGTTGCGGGTACTGCGGGCGCTGTCGGAACTGGGGACGGTGCGGGCCACCGCGGAGGCGCTGTGCATGACGCCCTCCGCGGTCTCCCAACAGCTCTCCTCCCTGTCTCACGAGGTGGGCACCCCTCTGTTGGAGTCGCAGGGCCGCGGGGTGCGCCTGACCGAGGCCGCCCGTGTGCTGCTGCGCCACACCGACACGGTGCTCGCCCAGCTGGAACGGGCCGAGGCCGAGCTGGAGGGGTTCACCCGCGGCGAGGCCGGGGGCGTGCGTGTGGGTGCTTTCGCCACCGCGATCCCGCGGCTGGTGGTTCCGGCCCTCAACACCCTGGCCGGGGAGCGCCCGGGGTTGTCCACACGGGTACATCAGGCCGACGCGGCCGAGGTCTACGAGCTGCTGGCCGCCGGGGAGATCGACATCGGACTGTCCTTGGCCGCCCAGGCCCCCGCCGGGCCGGACGGGCGCTACGACCGTTCCGAGCTCCTCGCCGACCCCTTGGACCTGGCTCTGCCCGCCGACCACCCTCGCGCGCGTTCGGAGCGGGCCCCGCGGCTGGCCGACCTGTCCGGGCAGGGCTGGATCTACGGGGCTTCGGGGCCCTGGCGCGAGATCACCCTGGCCGCGTGCGCACAGGCGGGGTTCGTGCCCGAGCATGCGCACGTGGCCTCGGACTGGCGGGCGATCCTGGACATGGTGGCCGCCGGAATGGGGTTGGCGTTGGTGCCGCGTCTGGCGGCGGCCGGCCACACACCCGGGGCGGTGCTGCGGGTGCCGGCCGGCGACCGGCCGCGGCGGCACGTCATCGCTGTGGTGCGGGCCGGGGCGGGCGAGCATCCGAGGATCGCGGCGGCGTTGGACGCACTGCGGCGGACGGCCGTGGGGCTCGACCAGGATAATGTTCAGTTTTCCTGAACATACTGATCAGAAACTATCGCTGGTGCTTATCGGTTTCCGTTGAGACTCTGGATGTGTCCCACCCACCGACACAACAGGAGCACCGTGAGCCCCACCCCCGGTTTCGATCCCCTCGCCTACAACGCCCAGCCCTACCCCGGCGGCGACCCCTTCGCCGACTACAAGGAGAGCAAGCTCGACCTGGACGGCCTGGTCGACCTGGCCGACCGCCGGCTCGGCGGCGCCGTCGTGGACGCCAACGACGAGTTCTTCGCCCACCGCGAGAACCTGCTCCGGACCGAAGCGGCCGTGTTCGATCCCCAGGCCTTCGGCCACAAGGGCAAGGTCATGGACGGCTGGGAGACCCGGCGCCGCCGTGGCACGGGCCCCGACCGGCCCCACCCCCTCCATCAGGACCACGACTGGGCACTGGTCCGCCTGGCCCTGCCCGGGATCGTGCGTGGCGTGAACGTGGACACCGCCCACTTCCGCGGCAACCACCCCACCGAGGTCGCCGTCGAGGCCGCCGTCGTGCCGGGCACGCCCACCACCGAGGAACTGCTGGCCGCCGAATGGACCGAGCTCGTGCCGCGCACCCCCGTGTACGGGCACGCCGCCAACGGTTTCGAGGTCACCTCCACCCGGCGCTGGACCCACCTGCGCCTCAAGCAGTTCCCCGACGGCGGTGTGGCCCGCCTGCGCGTGTACGGCGAGCCGGTCGCCGACCCGAAGTGGCTGGCCGCCCAGGGCTCCTTCGACGTGGCCGCCCTGCTCAACGGCGGCGCGGTCGAGGACGCCTCCGACCGCTTCTACTCCGCGCCGGAGAACATCATCGCCCCCGGCCGCTCGCACAAGATGGACGACGGCTGGGAGAACCGCCGGCGCCGCGACACCGGCCACGACTGGGTGCGGTTCCGGCTGACCGCCCAGACCGAAGTGCGGGCCCTGGAGATCGACACCGCCTACCTCAAGGGCAACGCCGCCGGATGGATCACCGTCCTGGCCCGCGACGCCCACGGCTCCGCCCCGGAGACATGGACCGAGATCCTGCCCCGCACCCGGCTCCAGCCCGACAGTGAACACCGTTTCGTCCTGGACGCCCCGGTCACCGCGACCCACGTGCGCACCGACGTCTTCCCCGACGGCGGGATCGCACGCCTGCACGTGTTCGGTTCTCCGACCGAGACCGGCTCCCGGCAGCTGCAGGAGCGCTGGGACCGGGCCCAGGGCTGAGCCCTGCCCCCGCACGGACGGAGGGGACGGGCGCCGGGTGTCCGTCCCCTCCCCCGCTCCGTCCGGGCCGGGATCAGGCGGGCCCGTCCTGGCGTTCGATCATGCGCCCGTCGGTGCTGCGCTCGTCCACCTCCACCCCGCGCAGGAAGGTCCGGCGCACCCGCCCGACCAGCTCGGCGCCCTCGTAGGCGCTCACCGGGTTGCGGTGGCCCAGGTCGGCGGCGCGCACGGGGAAGGCCTCGTCCGGGGCGAAGACGGCCAGGTCGGCGTCGGCGCCCTCCACCAGCGAGCCCTTGCCGTGCAGCCCGGCCACCCGGGCCGGACCGGAGGACATCCACGCCACGGCCTCCTCCAGAGTCACACCCCGGCTCCGGGCCTCGGTCCAGGTCGCCGACAGGCCCACCTGGAGACCGGAGACGCCGCCCCAGGCGGTACCGAAGTCACCGGTGTCCAGGTCCTTCAGCTCGGGGGTGCTGGGCGAGTGGTCGCTGACCACACAGTCGATGAGCCCCTCGCGCAGGGCCCGCCACAGCAGATCGCGATTGGCCTCGTCGCGGATGGGCGGGCAGCACTTGTACTGGGTGGCCCCCTCCGGGATGGCCTCGGCCGCCAGGGTGAGGTAGTGCGGGCAGGTCTCCACCGTCAGGGACACACCCTCGGCCCGGGCCTGGGCGATGAGCGGCAGGGCGGCGGCGCTGGACAGGTGCAGCACGTGGGCGCGCACCCCGGTACGGCGGGCCACGTCGATGACCCGTGCAATGGCCTCGTTCTCGGCGGTCTCGGGCCGGGAGGCCAGGAAATCGGCGTAGTCGCGGCCGGCGCAGTCGGGGGCGCGGTCGAGCACGTCGGGGTCCTCGGCGTGCACGATGAGGCGCCCGCCGAAGGCCGCGATGGCGTGCGCGGCGGTCTCCAGTTCACCGGGTGAGAGGTTGCCGAACTCCTCCACACCGGAGGGCGACAGGAAGGCCTTGAACCCGAAGACACCGCGTTCGTGCAGGCCCTCGAGTTCCCCGGTGAGACCGGGGGCGCTGTTCTCGGGCACGGCACCGCCCCAGAACCCCACGTCGATCGCGAGCTTGCCCCCGGCGGCGGTGCGCTTGGCGTCCAGCCCTTCCACGGTGGTGGTGGGCGGAACGCTGTTGAGGGGCATGTCGATCAGGGTCGTGACCCCGCCCCGGGCGGCGGCGCGGGTGGCGGTGGCGAAGCCCTCCCACTCGGTACGTCCGGGTTCGTTGACGTGCACGTGGCTGTCGACGAGGCCGGGGAGGAGCACCTCGTCCTCGGAGAGGGTGATCTCGTGGTCCACCGCGGCTGCGGGTGCGGCGCCGCGGGGCAGGATCTGCTGCACGGCGCCGCCGGCGACCACGACGGTGTGCGGGGCGATGCCCTGCGGGGTCAGGACCCGGTCGGCGTGGACGGCGAAGGTGGGGCTGGTCATGTGCGTGTGTGGGCGCCCGGCGAGTGGGGCGCCCGTCTCCTTCCTCGGTGCGGCCTGTGGGCAGGGGCGGCTCGGTCCCTACTGGCCCACGCGGCGTCGGGCCATGGACACCAGTGTGGCGGTGTCGGCTCCGGTGGCCGCCACGACCTCGGTCTCCTCCAGGGCACCGCAGCCCAGACCTGCCACGAGCACGGCGGCCAGGGCCTGGGCGGTGGCGGGTTCGTCGACGACGTTGCCCGAGGCCTGCCCCAGGTAGGCGCGCAGGCGCTCGGCCGCCGGGGCGAAGGCCTCCCGGTAGAAGACGCACGTGGCCAAGTGGCGGGTGAGGAGCTGGTGGGGATGCAGGTCCCAGCCCTGGTAGTAACCGCGTTCCAGGGAGCGGCGTACCAGGCCGGCGTGCAGGCCCCAGGCGGAGCGGACCTCGTCGGTGGTGCCGGTGGGCATGACGTTGCTGCCGCCGTCGGAGAGCCACACCCCGGTCCCGGCCGCCGCCACCTGCATGACGGCCTTGGCATGGTCGGCCGCAGGATGGGCCAGGCTCTGGTGCGCGGCGGGCACACCCATCGAGGCGCTGTAGTCGTAGGTGCCGTAGTGCAGGGCGGTGACCCGGCCGGCGCCGGCGCGGATCATGGGCGCCACCGCGGCGGTGCCGTCGTTGAGCATGACCGACTGGGGCGTCTCGATCTGCAGTTCGAAGCCCAGGCGCCCCTCGGGCAGGCCCAGGCGGCGTTCGAGCTGCTCGGTCAGCCAGACCATCGCCTCCACGTGCTCGACGGAGGTGATCTTGGGCAGCGTGATGATCAATCCGTCGGGCAGGGATCCGTGCCCTTCCAGCAAGGTCTGCAGGAACAGGGTGAGGCTGCGGACCCCCCGGTGCCGCCCTGCGGCCTCCATACCCTTCATCCGGGTCCCGAAGTAGGCGGGCGCCTGCCCCTTCGCCAGGTCGGTGACCAAGGCGTCGGCCGCCGCCAGGACGTGGGTGTCCTCGGTCTCGTCGCCGCGGTCGCCGTAGCCGTCCTCGAGGTCGACCCGCAGGTCCTCCACGGGGTCCTCGGCGAGTTTGGCGCGCACGCGGGGCAGCGCGTCGGCGACGGCGGCCTCGCTCAGCCCGGTGGCGGCGGCCAGGTCGGCCGGTTCGGGGGCGTGCTCGTCGAGCGCCGCCAGGGCCTGCCGGCCCCAGTCGGCGGCCAGGCCCGCGTGGAACCGGTCGGCGGGGACATAGACGCTGTGCACGGGTTGGCGGCCGGTTCGGGCGCCGGGGTAGTCGCTGTCCAGCCGGGTGTCGGCCTCGCTGAGTCGGGCATCGAGCCCGGCCGCGAGTGCGGCCACGCCCTCCAGGTCGTCCCTCGCCACGTGGCTGTCCTCCTGCGTCGGTGGGGGTACCCGGTCCTCGGTCGAGAACCGGCCACGTTTTCTACATGCGGATAATAACTTCTGCCATCCGGAACAACAAGGGCGATCGTGGGCCCATCCGGGCTACTGAATGCCCCTGCACCGCTTCCCGTGAGAAGCTGGTTTCATATAGCAGAATGATGACTGTGACCACCGCGGCCGACAGCACGGGAGCACGATCCTTGGCACCCTCACAGACCCCCCGGACGGACGTGTCCTCCGCCGTGGAGGACGCTCCCCGGCGCGCAGGCGGCGTGCAGTCCCTGGACCGCGCCTTCGCCCTGCTGGAGATCATGGCCGACGCGGGCGGCGAGGCCTCCCTCAGCCAGCTCGCCGACTCCTCCAGCCTGCCCCTGCCGACGATTCACCGCATCATCCGCACCCTCGTCGGCAACGGATACGTACGTCAACTGCCCTCGCGCCGGTACGCCCTGGGCCCCCGCCTCATCGGCCTGGGCGACAAGGCCTCCCGCATGCTCGGCACCTGGGCCCGCCCCCATCTGGCCCACCTGGTCGAGGAGCTCGGCGAGACCGCCAACCTGGCCATGCTCGACGGAGACAAGGTCATCTACGTCGCCCAGGTGCCCTCACCCCACGCCATGCGCATGTTCACCGAGGTGGGACGCCGGGTCCTGCCGCACTCCGCCGGTGTCGGCAAGGCCCTCCTGGCCCAGCTCACCGACGAGGAAGCCCTGGCCGCCATCACCCGCACCGGCATGCCCGCCGCCACCGACCGCACCATCACCGCCCCCGAGGACTTCGTCACCGAACTCGGCCGCATCCGTGACCGGGGCTTCGCCATCGACGACGGCGAACAGGAGATCGGCGTACGCTGCGTGGCCGTACCCGTCGAGGGCGCCCCCTCAGGCATGGCCGTCTCCGTGTCCGGCCCGGAGGCCCGCGTGAGCTGGGACTTCGTCGACCACGCCGCGCCCATCGTGCAGCGGTGCGCCGCCTCCCTGGCCACCGACCTCAACAACCAGAATTGACCCGCTCACCCAGCGGACCCGCACACAAGAGGACCCGGCCGGAGAGCACTCTCCCGCCGGGTCCTCTTCGCACACAGGGCCAACGCCTCAGGTCTGCTGGTCGAAACCGAGCCTGCGCAGCAGCTTCGGGTCGCGCTGCCAGTCCTTGGCCACCCGGACCCGCAGGTCCAGGAACGCCCGGCGCCCCAACAGACCCTCGATCTGCTTGCGTGCCCGCGAACCCACGTCGCGCAGGCGGGCCCCCTTCGTACCGATCACGATCGCCTTCTGGCTGGAGCGCTCCACGTACAACGACGCGTAGATGTCCACGAGCTCCTTGTCCTCACGCTCGCTCATCTCGTCCACCACCACGGCGATCGAGTGCGGCAGTTCGTCGCGCACCCCCTCCAGGGCGGCCTCCCGCACCAGCTCCGCCACGAGCATCTCCTCGGGCTCGTCGGTGAGGTCGCCGTCCGGGTACAGGGGCGGCCCCTCGGGAAGGTGCGTGCACATGACCTCGGCGACGGTGTCCAACTGGAACTCGCCTTCGGCCGAGACCGGGACGATGTCGGCCCAGTCCCCCAGCTCGCTGACGGCCAGCAGCTGCCTGCCCACCGCGTCCCGGTCCACCAAGTCGGTCTTGGTCACCACCGCCACCACAGGCGTGGAGGTCTGCTCCGCCAGCTCCTTGGCGATGTAGGTGTCGCCCCGCCCGATGGGCTCGTCCGCCGGGATGCAGAACACGATCACGTCCACCTCGACCAGGGTGGAACGCACCAGCGAGTCCAACCGCTCCCCCAACAGGGTGCGCGGCTTGTGCAGCCCGGGGGTGTCGACGACGATGAGCTGCGCCTCGGGCCGGTGCACGATACCGCGCACCGTACGCCGCGTGGTCTGCGGCCGGTTGCTGGTGATCGCCACCTTCTGCCCGACCAGCGCGTTCATCAGCGTCGACTTGCCCACGTTCGGGCGGCCGACGAAGCACGCGAACCCACTGCGGAACCCCTCCGGGTAGGAGGGCGTCTCCAGCGGCAGACGCAGCTTCTCGAGGTCGAGGTCGTTCATCAAAGCCTTCTCAGCGCTTGGCGATGGACGACGGCACCCCGTCCGGGGCGGCCACCACCGTCACCTGGGTCTTCAGGTCGTCCGCGACCGCGCGGTCGTCCTCGGTCAACTCCTCGGCGTCGGTCACCACGACCGCCGCCTCCAACGCGGAGGCCTCGCTGGAGACCGCCGCGGCCACCGCGGCCTGGAGCGCGCTCAGACGCAGCGAGCGCAGCTCCACCGTCGTGGCCACATAGGTGCGCCCCGTCTCGTCGCGCACGGCGGCGCCCTCGGGTGCAGCGTTACGGGCGCGGGAGGCCCGCGCCAGGGTGATGAGCTTGCCGTCCTCGGCGCCCAGCTCCGTCGTGTCCGTCACTGCTCCGTACTCCTCATGTCCGTCTCCTGTGGATGCTGTTCGGGCAGGCGCTCCACCATCACCGTCGTCATCCGGTTGCGGCGGCTGCTCTTGCCCTCCAGGGTCAACCTCAGACCAGCGTATTCGGCGCGGGCCCCACCGGCCGGGACACGCCCCAGCACGAACGCGACGAGCCCGCCGACCGTCTCCACATCGTCCACGTCCAGGTCGATGTCGGGGTAGAGCTCGGCCAACTCGCCCAACGGCAGCCGGGCCGTCACACGCACGCGGTCACTGTCCAGGCGCACCACCGGAGGGATCTCGTGGTCGTACTCGTCGGTGATCTCGCCGACGATCTCCTCCACGATGTCCTCCAGCGTCACCAGGCCCGCCGTACCGCCGTACTCGTCGATGGCAACCGCGAGATGGTTGCGCTGCCCCTGCATCTGGCGCAGCAGCTCGTCGATGGGTTTGGTGTCGGGCACGTAATGGGCCGGCCGCAGCACGTCGGCGGCCGTCAGCGGCGACGCGTCCGCCGCGCCCGCCCGCCAACGGTCGCTTATGCGCTCGATCAGGTCCTTGAGGTAGACGATGCCGACCACGTCGTCCTCGTCCGCACCCGTCACCGGGATGCGCGAGTAACCACTGGTCAGGGCGGTGGTGAGCACCTCGTCGACGGGGGTGTCGTGTCCGGTGAAGACGATGTCGGGGCGCGGCACCATGACCTCGCGCACCGACGTGTCGTCGAGCTTGAAGACCGAGTGGATCATCTCGCGTTCCTCGGGGTCGATCACCTCCCCCTTCTCCGCGAGGTCCACCAGCCGGCGCAGCTCCACCTCCGTGCTGAAGGGCCCGTCCCGGTCACCCTTGCCGCGCGGGGTCAACGCACGGCCGGCGCCCACCAGCAGCTGCGCGAGCGGGCCCAACACGACCTGTGCCGGATGCACCACGGCGGCGCTGACCCGGGCGATCGGACCGGCGAACTGACGGCCCAGGATGCGCGGGGCGATCGCGATGAGCACCGACTCGAACACGATCATCGCCACGGCCGTCAGCACGATCGCCGGCCAGCCCAGGCCCAGCAGGAACACCATGCCGACCACGGTGGCCAGCACAGCGCACACCTCGCACACCACGCGCAGGAACAGCAGCACGTTGAGGTGACGGGTCGGGTCCTCGGCCACCCGTGACCAGGAACGGGAGGTCGGGGTGGTGCGCACGGTGTTGGCGGCCCCGGGCGCGCCCATCGACAGAACACGGGTCACGGCGGCCTCGGCCGAGACCAGGAACCCGGCCACGGCGGTGAGAACGAGGGCGGCGGCGAAGGCCGAGACCCACTCGACCGGTTCGCCCGTCGTCAGCGGGGCGAGGTCGCTCCAGGAATCCGGGTTCACCGCGACCTCTCATCCCCGGTGGGACCCGCAGCCTCGCTCTCGGCCCAGGACTGCAGGATCTCGGCCTGCAGACCGAACATCTCCTTGTGTTCCTCGGGCTCGGCATGGTCGAACCCGAGCAGGTGCAGAATACCGTGCGTGCACAGCAGGTCGATCTCGGCGCGAGTACCGTGCCCGGCGGTCTCGCCCTGGCGTTGGGCCACCTGGGGGCAGATGATGACGTCGCCCAGGACACCGGGCTCACTGGTGCGGCCCGGGCCGCCGGGACGCAGCTCGTCCATGGGGAAGGACAGCACGTCGGTGGGGCCGGGCTCATCCATCCACCGCACGTGCAGATCGGTCATGGGCCCTTCGTCGACCAGGACGACGGACAGCTCGGCGAGCGGGTGCACCCGCATCGCGTCGAGCACGTGGCGGGTCAGACGGGAGAGACGCTCCTCGTCGACGCCGGCGACGCCGGATTCGTTGGCGACCTCGATGGTCATCGATTCAGTGACTGCCTTACTTGGACGTGGTCGTGATCGAGTGGCGTTGGCAGGGCGCTGCGCGAGCCGGTGACCGCCGGGGCAGTCGCCGACTCGCGGCGCCGTGTCTCAGGAGGCTCCCCCGTGCGCCCGGGGAGTACCTGACTAGTCTGCCCGGTCCTCGGACTCGCTCGGCTCGCCGTCGGCGGGCCCGGAGGTCTCGGCCGGGCCCCGGCTCGGGGTCCGGTCCTGTCCGCGCGCTCCGCCGCGGCCCCGGCGCTCACCCTGACGTACGGCCTGTTCGGCGTCGTAGCGTCCGTAGGCGTCGACGATCTGGCCGACCAGCTTGTGCCGGACGACGTCCTCGCTGCCCAGCCGGCAGAACGCGATGTCGTCGATGTCACCCAGGATGCGCTCGATGGTGCGCAGGCCGCTGGTCTGTCCGCCGGGCAGGTCGACCTGGGTGACGTCACCGGTGACCACGATCTTGGACCCGAAACCCAGCCGCGTCAGAAACATCTTCATCTGCTCCGGCGAGGTGTTCTGCGCCTCGTCCAGGATGATGAAGGAGTCGTTCAACGACCTGCCGCGCATGAACGCCAGGGGCGCGACCTCGATCGTCCCGGCGGCCATCAGTTTGGGGATGGACTCGGGATCGAGCATGTCGTGCAGGGCGTCGTAGAGCGGACGCAGGTACGGGTCGATCTTGTCGTACAGGCTGCCCGGCAGGTAGCCGAGGCGTTCGCCGGCCTCGACCGCGGGACGGGTCAGGATGATCCGGTTGACCTCTTTGTCCTGCAGTGCCTTGACCGCCTTGGCCATCGCCAGGTAGGTCTTGCCGGTTCCCGCGGGACCGATGCCGAAGACCACCGTGTTCCTGTCGATGACGTCGACGTAGCGCTTCTGGTTGGCGGTCTTGGGGCGGATCGTCTTACCGCGGTTGGACAAGATGTTGGTGGTCAGCACGTCCGCAGGGCGCTCGCCGCCGGCACCGAGCATGTGGATCATGCGCTCGATGGTGTCGGGGGTGACGTGGGTACCGCTCTGCGCGAGCTCGATCAGCTCCTCGACGAGGCGGACCACGACTGCGGTCTCCTCGGGGGTGCCACTGATCGTGAACTCGTTGCCGCGCACGTGGATGTCGCTGTCGAAGGAGCGCTCCAGGGTACGCAGGAGCTCGTCGCCCGAGCCCAACAGACTGACCATCGTGTGCTCGTCGGGCACCACGACCTTGACCTGAGTCTCGTGCCGCGGCTGCGTGTCGGTTGTCTCGGCCATGGTGAGGCCTTGCGGCCGCTGTCCCTACCCTTCGGTTCCGGCCCCACCCCGGTGCGGGTGGGTACGTGTGTGCGTGGCCCGGTGTCCTCGATTCTACCAAGGGCACCAGGGCCGATTCGATCCTCTTCTCCCGGCTGTGGACGGCGCCGTCCTACCCGGGGGGCCAGTTGAGACCGCGGCCGCCCAGGACGTGGGCGTGCAGGTGGAAGACGGTCTGGCCCGCGCCGCTGCCGGTGTTGAACACCAGACGGTAACCGGTGCTGTCGACACCCTCCGTCTTGGCCACCTCGTGCGCCTCCTGCGCCAGCTCGTCGACCAGGCCGGTTCCGGCCGAGGCCGCCGAGGCCGCGTCCGGGTGGTGCTCGCGCGGGATCACCAGCACGTGTGTGGGGGCCTGCGGGTTGATGTCGCGAAAGGCGACGGTGCGCTCGCCCTCGCGTACGATCTCCGCGGGCACCTCACCCTTGACGATCTTGCAGAAGAGACACTCGTTCTCGGACATGGGGAACCTCCGTTTCCTCAGGGGCGGTCCGGCCCCATCATGCCGCAGCCCGGCCCCGTTCGCCCCCCGAGCTGTCGGGACCCCGGGGTCGTGGGTGTGTCGGCTTTCGGCGCGGTAGGCTTCTCGTCCGTGCGCGTCGGGCCCCTGTTCCCCTGCCCCTTCCACGCGTGTTCGGATGTCAACGGACGGAATCGCACGACGACTTGGGAAAGAAGAGGTATGCCCTTTCGTAAACCCCGCGACAAGGGTGTGCGTCGAACCGATGTGACGACAGAAACCATGGTGGCCGGAACCACCACGGCCCCGCTCTCAGTGGAGTGGGACGCCGATCACGCGGTGACGGAGCTCTACCGGGAGCACTATCGCCCGCTCGTGCGGCTCGCCTCACTCCTGGTCCGCGACCACGCAACCGCGGAGGAGGTCGTGCAGGACGCGTTCGTGTCCATGCACGGTGCCTGGCGACGCCTACGGGATCCGAACAAGGCCCTGTCCTATCTCCGCCAGGCGGTCGTGAACAAGGCCCGGTCGGTCCTGCGCCACAGGGCGGTCGTGGAGAAACACGCTCCCAAGGCCCTGCCCGACGCCCCCAGCGCCGAAGTCGGCGCCATGAACATGCTGGAGCGCGAAGCCGTGATCCGTGCCCTGCGCAAGCTCCCCACCCGCCAGCGCGAAGCGATCGCGCTGCGCTACTACGGCGACCTGTCGGAGGCACAGATCGCGGACGCGATGAACATCAGCCGAGGCGCGGTCAAGAGCCACACCTCACGCGGGATCACCGCACTCCGCTCTGTTCTGGAGCAGACCACATGACCAGCCCACACGACAACGAAGACGAGTTCGAGGCACAGCTGCGTCAGCTCCTCAAGGCCGAGGCCGACTCCGTCCGGCCCTCCGCCGAGGGGCTCAACCTGATCCGTGAGAGAACCGAGAAGGGGCACGCGGTGTCCTGGTTCGGCCTGCCGTGGCTGCGTCCCGCACTCGCGGTCGCCGGCGCGGTCATGATCGCCGCTTCGGTGATCATGTCCAGTCCGCAGGTGCGCGACCAGGTCCTGGACATCGTCCCGGCCGGCGCGGGCCGCGAAGACACTCCGCCCGTGGACAGCGACGGAACCGACAACGGTGGCGAGGCCGCCGCGCCGGAGACCTCCGCGGATACGGACGGCGGCACCACACAGCCGGAGGGCGAACCCGCGCAGACGCCCGAACCCAGGCCCTCCCCCGAGGATCCCCCGACCGCCTCCGAGGAGGAGGACTACGAGGCCACGTCCTCGTGCCCGCCCGAGGACGAGCCCAGCTCCGAGCCCACTCAGGGCGCGGAGGAGGACCGGCCGGGCACCGGCGGGGCCGAGCAGGACTGCGAGCCCTCCGACGAGCCCAGCGTGCCGGACGAGACCGACGAGCCCGACCCCGACGACGGTGACGAAGGCGAGGGCGAGGACAACGGCCAGGAGGGGCCCGGGGACCCCGAGAGCGAGGGTCCCGAGAGCCTCCAATGACACTGTGCGGCGGGGGCGGCCGACGGGTCTCTCCCCGCCCCGCGCGCCGGGCCGGTGTTCACCAGCGGCCGGTACGCGCCTGCAGGACCGACAGTGCGGCCACCCCGGCGGTGGAGGTACGCAGGACCGAGGGCCCCAGGAGCGCGCGCACGGCGCCGGCCCCGTCGAAGGCTTCCAGTTCGGCGTCGGAGAAACCGCCCTCCGGGCCGACCACGAGCACGATGTGGGCCTCGGTGTCCGCGGGCAGTTCCGCGGTGGCCAGGGTCCGGTCCGCGTCCTCGTGCAGGACCACCGCGAGAGTGGCGTCGCCGAGCAGGTCGGCGACGGTTCTCCGGTCGGCCAGGTCGGTGACCTCGGGCACCCGTGACCGTCGGGCCTGTTTGGCGGCTTCACGGGCGGTGTTGCGCCACTTGTCGAGCGACTTCTGTACGCGCGGGCCCTTCCACCGGGTCACGCAGCGTTCGGCTGCCCAAGGGACGACGGTGTCCACGCCGGCCTCGGTCGTCATCTCCACGGCCAGCTCACCGCGGTCGCCCTTGGGCAGGGCTTGGACGAGGGTCATCCGGGGCCGGGGTTCGGGGTCGGTGTGCACCTCGCCGATGCGGCAGTCGATGCTGTCCTTGCCCACACCCACGACGGTGGCGCGGGCCCGCAGGCCCGCGCCGTCGGAGAGGTCGACGACCTCCCCTTCGCGGATACGCCGCACCATGGCCGCGTGACGGCCCTCGGGCCCGGCCACGGTGGTCGTGGTGTCCGGGCCCGGGGTGAGGTCGGCGGTACCGACGAGGAAGACCGGCGGTGTCACTTCGCGCCGAAGGCGTCGCGGATCTTGGAGAAGAACCCGCCGTGCCCCGGGCTGAACTTGCCGGGTGTCTTGTCCTCACCACGCAGTTCGGCGAACTTGCGCAGCATGGACTCCTGCTCCTCGTCCAGCTTGCTCGGCGTCTCGACGTCCACGCGGATGCGCAGGTCGCCGCGGCCGCTGCCCTCCAGGCGGGTAACGCCCTTGCCAGGCAGGGTGATGACGTGCCCGGAGTTGGTTCCCGGGCGCAGGTCGATGTTCTCGGTCCCGTCGAGCGTGTCGAAATCGAAGGAGGCGCCCAGCGCTGCGGCCGTCATGGGGACGGTGATGGTGCAGTGCAGGTCGTCGCCGCGCCGCTCGAAGGTGGGGTGCGGCTTCTGGACGATCTCCACGATCACGTCACCGCGCGGGCCGCCGTTGGGGCCGACCTCGCCCTCACCGGCGAGCTGGATGCGCACACCGTCGTCGACGCCGGCGGGGATCTTGACCTTGCGGGTGACCTTCTCGCGCACCCGGCCCTCGCCCGCGCAGTCGGCGCAGGGGTCGGTGATGACCGACCCCTGCCCGGAGCACTGCGGGCAGGGGCGGGAGGTCATGACCTGGCCCAGGAAGGACCGGGTGACCTGCGAGACCTCTCCCTGGCCATGACACATCTCGCACGTGGTGCGGTGTGAGCCGGTCGCGGTCCCCTCCCCCTGGCAGGTGTCGCACAGGATCGCCGTGGGGAAGGTGATCTCCTTGGTGACGCCGAAAGCGGTCTCGACCAGGTCGAGCTCGACACGGATCTTGATGCTGCGACCGCGGCGGACGCGCTCGCGCGGACCGCGTCCGCCTCCGGGCTGACCACCGCCGAAGAACGCGTTCATGATGTCGTCGAACGCGAACCCGCCGGCGCCTCCGAAGCCCCCGGCACCGCCGCCGCCACCGGCGGCCGCGAAGGGGTCCTGGCCCGCGTCGAACATCCGACGCTTGCTCTCGTCGGAGAGGACCTCGTAGGCCTGGGTCACTTCCTTGAAGCGCTCCTGCGTGGCAGGGTCCGGGTTGATGTCTGGGTGCAGCTCTCGGGCGAGCCGTCGGTACGCCTTCTTGATCTCATCCTTGGACGCGTCTCGACGCACTCCGAGAGTCTGGTAATAATCTCTGGCCACTGGGTTACTGTCCTGCCAAAATCTGTCCGACATACCGAGCCACCGCGCGGACCGCCCCCATCGTCCCGGGGTAGTCCATACGGGTAGGTCCCACCACACCGATCTTGGCCAGCGACTGGTTTCCCACACCGTAGTCGGCCGACACGACGGAGGTGGATCGAAGACCCTCGTGGAAATTCTCCTCGCCGATGCTCACGGTGAGCATCGAGGGATCCTTCGCCTCACCCAACAAACGGATGAGGACCATATTCTCTTCCAAGGCCTCGAGAACGTCCCTGAAACTGGCGGCGAAGTCGACCGCGGCGAGGTTGGCGGTGCCAGCCAGCACGATCTTCTCCTCATGCCGATCGACCAGGCTCTCCAGCAGGACGGAGAGAACCGACACAGCGATACCGCGGTGTTCCGGCGGAACCTGTGCGGGCAGGCCGTCGAGCATTTCCGGGACGTCACTGAGGTAGCACCCCGCGATGGCTCTGTTGAGCATGGCACGCAGGTCGCCGACCGCATGCTCGCTGACGGCCTCCAGACCGTCGATGACACGTTGTTCGACCCGGCCCGTGTCGGTGATGACGACCATCATGATCCGCTGGTTCCCGAGAGGGACCAGTTCCACGTGCTGGACCGACGAACGTGTCAGCGAAGGATACTGCACGATCGCGACCTGGCGGGTGAGTTGTGCGAGCAGACGCACGGTACGCGCGACGATCTCGTCCAGATCGACGGCACCGCCGAGGAAGGACTCGATCGCGCGGCGTTCCGGCGCGGAGAGCGGCTTGACCGAGGAGAGCCGGTCGACGAAGAAGCGGTAGCCCTTGTCCGTGGGTACCCGGCCGGCACTGGTGTGCGGCTGGGCGATGTACCCGTCCTCCTCCAAGGCCACCATGTCGTTGCGGATGGTCGCTGATGAGACACCGAGCGGGTGCCGGTCGGCCAGAGCCCTGGACCCGACCGGTTCGTTGGTGTTGACGAAATCCTCGACGACGGCACGCAGGACTGCGAGCTTGCGCTCGTTCAGCAACTCGCCACCTCCTGGCACTCCTTGGTCCACAGTGCTAATTCTATGCCCGATCGCAAACCCGAGCGCTGACTCGGGGGTGAGATTGCCCGGTCTCGAGCCGTGCGGGGCCTGTCGGAACGGGCCGGGCCCTGTACGTGAGGGGGGAACGGTCAACGGCTAGACTGCACCACCGTGGCAAGCGAGGGAACCGGCCGCTACGGCCGTGACGTGCTGGCGGGCGACTGGCGCAGGCCGCGCAAGGGCGCGGTCCGCGACGTCGAGATGGAACGCGGACTCGTGGTCGAGGACGCCGACGAGGCCTTCTGTGGTGCGGTGGTCTCCTGGGACAAGGCCACGGTCACCCTCGAGGACCGCGGGGGCAAGCTGCGGGTCTTCGACCTGGGGCCGGCGGCCTTCCTGCTGGAGGGACGTCCCGTGACCCTGGTGCGCCCGGCGCCGGAAGCATCGGGCGGGCCGCTGCGCAGCGCCTCGGGTTCGGTGGCGGTCACCGGCGCCCGCGCGCGTGTGGCGCGCGAGAGCCGTATCTACGTCGAGGGCGCCCACGACGCGGAACTGGTGGAGAAGGTCTGGGGCCACGACCTGCGTGTGGAGGGAGTGGCCGTGGAGTTCCTGGAGGGAGTGGACGCCCTTCCGGAGATCGTCGCGGAGTTCTGCCCCGGCCCCGGCCGCCGGCTGGGCGTACTCGTCGACCACCTGGTTCCCGGATCCAAGGAGAGCCGGATCGCCGCACGGGTCACGGGCGCGGACGTCCTGGTCACCGGGCACCCCTACGTCGACGTGTGGCAGGCCGTGCGGCCCGGCACGGTCGGTATCGGGGCATGGCCGCAGGTGCCGCGCGGCCTTCCCTGGAAGGAAGGGGTCGTGGACGCCCTGGGATGGCGGTGCGGCACGGGCGAGGCGTGGGGACGGATCCTCGGGTCGGTCCGTACCTATGCTGATCTGGAGCCTGCCCTGCTGGGGCGG
Source organism: Nocardiopsis xinjiangensis YIM 90004 (assembly GCF_000341145.1). Classification (GTDB taxonomy): domain Bacteria; phylum Actinomycetota; class Actinomycetes; order Streptosporangiales; family Streptosporangiaceae; genus Nocardiopsis; species Nocardiopsis xinjiangensis. Next base: position 37,324 of record NZ_ANBE01000046.1, on the reverse strand, counting down.
GTCGAAGAACTCATCGACTTCGTGACGGGACCCCATCCAGAGGAACCGTAGGATTTCAGGCAGCGTCACAGGACTGGTGCGCCGTCCGTGTCCTCCGGTCCCGGGCCCCTCGGTCGTCGGTACTGCCCGGTAGGACCATCAGCGCCCCCAACCAGCGGAGTCAAGGAACAGCATGAGCGAGACCCCGACGAACCCCCCGTCCCCGGACGACGATCCCCAGGAGGGGCAGCAGTCCGGCGCACAGTCGCCGTACACGCCGCAGCCCTCGGGTGAGCAGCAGCCGGTTCAGGGCGCACAACCCGGTCATGCTCCCCAGCAGCCGGAGCCGGAGCAAGAGCAGCCGGCGCCCGGTCAGGCCCCGGGGGCCCGGTCCCCGTACGCGCCCGAGCACGGTCAGCCGCAGCCGGGACAGGCTCAGCAGCCGCCTTCGGGCGGACAACCCGGCTACGCCGCCCCGCCCGCCTACGGGCAGCCCTCGGGCGGACAGCCCGGCCACGGCGCTCCCCAGCAGCCCGGCTACGGGCAGCCGGGACACCCGGGCCAGCCCCCTCAGCCGGGACAGCCCGGACAGCCTCCCCACCCGGGATACGGCCCGCCCCAGCCCGGATACGGCCAACAGCCGCCTTCGGGCGGACAACCCGGCCACGGCGCCCCCCAACAGCCCGGCTACGGGCAGCCGGGACACCCGGGCCAGCCCCCTCAGCCGGGACAGCCCGGACAGCCTCCCCACCCGGGATACGGCCCGCCCCAGCCCGGATACGGCCAACAGCCGCCTTCGGGCGGACAACCCGGCTACGCCGCCCCGCCCGCCTACGGACAGCCCTCGGGCGGACAACCCGGCCACGGCGCTCCCCAACAGCCCGGCTACGGGCAGCCGGGACACCCGGGCCAGCCCCCTCAGCCGGGACAGCCCGGACAGCCTCCCCACCCGGGATACGGCCCGCCCCAGCCCGGATACGGCCAACAGCCGCCCCACCCGGGACAGCCCGGACCCTACGGCGGCCCCGAGCAGGGTGTCTATGGTCAGCCCGGCGCCCCGGCCCAACAGCAGGTCCCGGGCGGCGGCAACGACGTCCTGGTGGGCATGCTGGCGCACCTGTCCGGTTTCATCCTGGCCTGCGTGGGATGGCTTCCTCCGCTGGCGATCTACTTCGCCAAGCGCAAGCAATCGGCGTTCGTCCGCCACCACTCCTCCGAGGCGGCCAACTTCCAGTTCACGCTGCTCATCCCCTACGTCATCGCGGCGGCGGCCTTCATCGCCCTGGGGATCTTCTTCCCGACGCTGTCCTGGATCGGTTCGGCGCTGTTCGCGCTGATCTGGATCGTCGCGATCGTCTTCGGTGTTCTGGCCGCCACCAGAGCGAACAGGGGCCAGTGGTACCGCTACCCGCTGAGCATCCGCCTTCTCAAGTGACCCCCGCCCCTGGCGCTCTGAGCCCGCCCGGGGGCACGTTGTACCCGCAACAGGACGACTGAGGTATCCACATGTCCAATCCGAACCCTCCCTCGGGCCACGGCGGCCAGGGATGGCAGAACAACGGCGGTATGCCTCCCCAGGGCGGCCAGGGCGGTTACCCGCCTCCGCCCGCCCAGGCACCCGGTGGCTACCCGCCCCCGCACCCGGGAGGACAGCCGCCGCAGAACAGCGGCTACGGCCCTCCGCCTCCCGCACCCGGTGGCTACCCCGGCGGCCAGGGCATGCCCCCCGGCGGTCACCAGCAGGGCAACATGCCGGCCCCCTACGACCAGGGACCCGGCATGCCCCCGCCCCACCAGGGCCAGGCGTGGGGTGCCCCCTACGGCCAGGGCGGCGGCATGTACGGCCACGGCCACCCGACCCCGCCCGAGTGCAGCTCGGCCAAGGCCATCCACATCGGTGCGATCTTCGGCCCGATCGTCGCTCTCATCATGTACCTGATGAAGAAGGACGAGTCGCCCTACGTGCGGTACCACGCCGCGCAGGCGCTCAACTTCCAGGTCCTGATGATGATCGGCTACTTCATCAGCGGTGTGCTGATGTTCGTCCTGGTGGGGCTCCTGACGTGGCTGGCTCTGCTGGTCACCGCGATCATCCTGGAAATCATTGCTGCCGGAGCGGCCGGCCGCGGTGAGTGGTACCGCTACCCGTTCAACGTCGGCTGGATCAGCTGAGGGACGGGCGCACACATGCCGGAGGGGGCCGCCGCGGCGGCCCCCTCCGCCGTGTCCGGGTCAGGTGAGCTCGCGGACGACGGCGTCGGCGAGCAGGCGGCCGCGGCGGGTCAGAACGGCACGGCCGCCGCGGTGCGCGTCGGCATCGAGCAGGCCCTTGACGACGGCGTGTCCGGCGGCGGCGCGGCCGTGGGTGTCGAGAAGGTCGAGCGGGCACCCTTCGGCCACACGCAGTTCCAGGAGGATGCGTTCGAAACGGCGGTCCTCCGCGCTGAGGACCTCACGTGCGTGGCCGGGGCTGTCTCCGGNGGGTGCCGCCGACGTGGCTGTGGGCGCCCGGACCCACGCCCCACCAGTGGCCGCCGGTCCAGTACAGGTGGTTGTGCTCGCTGCGCCCGTGCGGGCCGCGGGCCCAGTTGGAGACCTCGTAGGCGCGGTACCCGGCGGCCGTGAGGGCGTCGTCGGCCATGAGATAGCGGTCGGCCATGGTGTCCTCGTCCGGTTCGGAGAGTTCACCGCGGCGGACGCGTACAGCCAGGCGGGTGCCCTCCTCGACGATGAGGGAGTAGGCCGAGACGTGGTCGGGGCCGGCGGCGATCGCGGCGTCCAGGGAGGCCGCCCAGTCCTCGTCGGTCTCGCCCGGGGTCCCGTAGATGAGGTCGAGGTTGACGTGGTCGAACCCGGCCTCGCGGGCCCAGGCCACGCACTGCTCGGGCCGACCGGGGGTGTGGCCCCGCTCGAGGACCTTCAGCACGTGTTCGCGGGCGCTCTGCATGCCGAAGGAGACCCGGGTGAACCCTGCCTCGCGCAGGCGGGCGAGGTAGTCGGGGTCGACCGTCTCGGGGTTGGCCTCGGTGGTGAGTTCGGCGTCGGGGCGCAGACCGAACCGGTCGCGGATACGGGTGACGATGCGGCCGAGGTCCTCGGCCGGCAGGAGCGTGGGTGTGCCCCCGCCCACGAAGACGGTACTGACCTGGGGACGCTCACCGGTCAGGACCCGGTCGGCCAGGTCGATCTCGGCGATGGCCTGGTCCGCGTAGGTCTCCCGTGAGGACTTGGCGGTGCCGTCGCGGGAAACGAGCTCCTCGGCGGTGTAGGTGTTGAAGTCGCAGTACCCGCAACGGGTGACGCAGAACGGTACGTGGACGTAGAACCCGAGGGGACTCCGGCCGAGCTCGGCCAGTGCCTCCTCGGGCAGGGCGCCGGTGGACGGTACGGCTTCGCCGTCGAGGGCTACGGAAGGCATGTTCCCAGTGTCGCCGACGCGACGGCGTGCCCCGGCCCACCCCGGCGCACCTGCTCATCCACAGCGGGTCGGCGTGGGCTTGACGAACCTACGGCACCGTAGCTTACGGTGGCGTAGGTAACAATGGCGCACCAGTCACGAGATGGCGGAAGAGATGACGGACACCCCCCCTTCGCCCGCTGACCCTCCGGAGAAGGAGACGAGGAGCGCTTCCGGCGGCTTGCGCGAGAGCGACCTCGATCCGGAGACCCGCAGCAAGACGGATCGCGTCACGGTCTTCATGTACGCGCTCATCCCGCTGCTCGCCGTGGCCGCTGCGGTCCCCTTCGCCTGGGGATGGGCGCTCACCTGGGTGGACGTGGCCATCGGCACCGCCTACTTCCTGCTCGGCGGCCTGGGTGTCACGGTCGGTTTCCACCGCTACTTCACGCACGGTTCCTTCCGCGCGAAGCGGCCGCTGAAGATCGCGCTGGCGATCGCCGGAACGGTGGCCTTCCAGGGAAGTGTCATCAAGTGGGTGGCCGACCACCGTCGCCACCACAAGTACGCCGACGCCGAGGGCGACCCGCACTCGCCGTGGCGTTTCGGCGACGACTGGAAGTCGGTCGCCAAGGGCCTCTACTACGCCCACATCGGTTGGCTGTACCTGGACGACCGCAAGACCTCGCTCAAACGGTTCGCGCCCGACCTGCTCAAGGACAAGGACATCGTGGCGATCGACCGCTGGGCGGTACCGATCTTCGCGGTCTCCCTGTTCTCCCCGGCCCTCATCGGCGGCCTGATCACCATGTCCTGGTGGGGCGCGCTGACCGCCTTCTTCTGGGGCGGGCTGGTCCGCCTCGCGTTCCAGCAACACGTGACGTGGTCGGTCAACTCCATCTGCCACACCATCGGCGAGGAGAACTTCGAGGTCCGCGACCGCTCCCGCAACGTGTGGTGGCTGGCCGTTCCCTCCTTCGGTGAGTCCTGGCACAACCTGCACCACGCCGACCCCACCTGCGCCCGGCACGGTGTGCTCAAGGGCCAGATCGACATCTCCGCCCGCACCATCTGGGCCTTCGAGAAGCTCGGCTGGGCCACCAAGGTCCGCTGGCCCGACGCCGAGCGGCTGAACGCCAAGAGGGTCGATCCACAGCCCTAGATCATTGATGTGGGCCGGGTCTTCCGGTGTGCAGGGGTGCCTGGTGTGCTGGGGTGGGATCGGGCCTCACCGAACGACACGTCTAGACGCGGGTGGCTGCGCGTTCGGCCTGGACGCCCCACGCTTCGGACACACCCGGTAGGGCGGCCAGTCTGCGCAAGGTGTCGAGGTCCCCGGCGCGGGAGGCACGGAACCCGGCCAGGACGGTGAGCCCGTGGTCGGGCCGGTGCTCGATGGTGACCGTGTCACCGGGGGCGATGTGGCCCGGTTCGAGCACGCGCATGTAGAGGCCGGTGCGGCCTTCCTCGGTGAAGCGGCGCACCCACTGCCGTTCCTGGAGCCAGCCCTGGAACACCCCGCACGGGGTCCGGGGCAGCGCTACTTCGAGCAGGACGGGCCCGACTCTCCAGCGTTCGCCGACGACACCGGCGAGGAGGTCGAGTCCGGCGGTGGTGAGGTTCTCACCGAAGCTCCCGTTGGGGAGGGGGCGCCCCAGACGGCTCTCCCACAGGTCCAGGTCCTCGCGGGCGTAGGCGTAGACGGCCTTGTCACGGCCGCCGTGGTTCTCGGTGTCGGCTTGTTCGTCACCGTCGAGGCCCAGCGGGCCGGCGTGCGCGCCGCCCTCCACCGGGGTCTTGTCGATGGCGGTGCGTTTCATGCGTCCGGCCCAGTCGGCATCGAACGCGCGGCCGGTCTGCACGGAGAGGATGCGGGCCTCGGTGTCCATAGGGGAACTCTAGAACAGGCCCTGTCTCCCCGGGCAAAGGGTTTTCACGCAGCGGGCCGCCACGGGCCCCGGGTACCGCTCCGGCCCGGGCCGGAGCGGTGGGCCACGGGTCCTGCCCGTGTGCGCTCACACGGGACGGGGCTCGGCCTCGGCTGCGGGGACCGTACGGGAGGGCGACGCCGCGGTGGAACCGCGCACCACGAGCTCGGGGGCGAACATGTACTCCGCACGAGAAGCGGCGTGGCCGGCGATCTCGTCGCACAGGGTGCGCACGGCGGCCAGGGCCATGGCACTGACGGGCTGGCGGACGGTGGTGAGCGGGGGGTCGGTGAAGGCGATGAGCTGGGAGTCGTCGTAGCCGACCACGGAGAACTCCTGGGGCACGCGCAGTCCGCGCCTGCGGGCCGCGCGGATCGCGCCGAGGGCCATCATGTCGGAGCCGCAGACCATGGCGGTCACCCCGCGTTCGATGAGGATGCTCGCGGCCGCGTCTCCCCCTTCGACGCCGAACAGGGAGAGCTCGACGAGGTCGTCGCCGTCCAGTCCGTGGGAGACCAGGGCCTGGTGGTATCCCTCGAGCTTGCGGCGCACGGGAACGTAACGTTCGGGGCCGCTGGTGAAGCCGATGCGGGTGTGGCCCATGGCAACGAGGTGGTCGACGGCCTGGCGCCCGGCCTCGCGGTCGTCGCAGGAGACGAACGCGGCGGGCAGGTCCTCGGAGTAGCCGTTGACCAGCACGATGGGCAGGCGCCGGGAGACGAGGGTCTCGTAGCGTTCGCGCGAGGCGGTGGTGTCGGCGTGGCGGCCGGAGACGAAGATGATGCCCGAGACGTTGCGCTCGAGCAGCAGTTCGACGTACTCGTCCTCGGTTATACCGCCGGGGGTCTGGGTGCACAGCACGGGGGTGAAGCCGCGTTGGGCCAGGGCGCTCTCGGCGGCCTGGGCGAACATCGGGAAGACGGGGTTGCCGAGTTCGGGCACGACCATGCCGACCAGCCCGGCCGACCGCTGCCTCAGCCGGGCCGGCCGTTCGTAGCCGAGCACGTCGAGCGCCGTGAGGACGGCCTTGCGTGTCTCGCCGCCGACCCCTGGTTTGTCGTTGAGCACCCGCGAGACGGTCGCCTCGCTGACGCCTGCGTGCCGCGCGATGTCGGCCAATCTTGGACCCATGGTCCCGACTTTAGTCGAGATGACTGTCACACGACAGAAAGTTGACGGTAATCTTGCGCAAGAACTTGCACAGATCTCAGGAAGGACCTCCATGGAGTCGCACTGGTGGCGCGAGGCGGCCATCTACCAGATTTACGTCCGCAGCTTCGCCGACTCCGACGGCGACGGCGAGGGCGACCTCGCGGGCATCTGCCAGAAACTGCCGCACTTGGCGGAACTGGGAGTCGACGCGATCTGGCTGACACCCTTCTACGTCTCTCCCCTGGCCGACGGGGGCTACGACGTCGCCGACTACCGCGACGTCGACCCGCGTTTCGGCACCCTGGAGGACTTCGACACCCTCCTCGCGAGCGCCCACGAGCTCGGTATCCGCGTGATCATCGACGTGGTACCCAATCACACCTCCTCCGCCCACCGCTGGTTCCGTGAAGCGGTGGCGGCCGAGCCGGGCAGCCCCGAGCGGTCGCGGTACCTCTTCCGGGACGGCCGCGGCCCGGACGGCTCCGAGCCGCCCAACAACTGGACCTCGATCTTCGGCGGCCCGGCCTGGACACGGCTCAAGAGCTCCGACGGCGTCCCGGAGCAGTGGTACCTGCACCTGTTCGATTCCGAGCAGCCCGACCTGGACTGGACCAACCCCGAGGTCCACGAGGAGTTCGAGGACGTCCTGCGCTTCTGGCTGGACCGGGGCGTGGACGGCTTCCGCATCGACGTCGCGCACGGCATGGTCAAGGCCCCGGAACTGCCCGACGTGGCCGAGGGCACCGAGGCGGGGATGCTCGACGGGCAGCACGAGCTGCCCTACTTCGACCAGGACGGGGTGCATGAGATCTACCGGCGCTGGCGCCGGATCACCGACTCCTACGAGGGCGACCGGGCGCTGGTGGCCGAGGCCTGGGTCGAGGACGCCGACCGGATCGCGCGGTACCTGCGCCCGGACGAGCTGCACCAGGCGTTCAACTTCGAGTACCTGACCGCCGCTTGGGACGCTACGCGCCTGCGGGAGGTCGTGGACACCTCGCTGGCGGCCAACGGCGCGGTCGGGGCGGCCACGACCTGGGTGCTGTCCAACCACGACGTGGTGCGGCACGTGACCCGTTTCGGCGGGGGCGAGCAGGGACTGCGCCGGGCGCGGGCGGGCACGCTGTTCATGCTGGCGCTGCCGGGGTCGGCCTACCTGTACCAGGGTGAGGAGCTGGGCCTTCCGGAGGTGACCGACCTTCCGGAGGAGGCCCTGCAGGATCCCACGTGGGAGCGTTCGGGCCGCACCGACCGCGGCCGGGACGGGTGCCGGGTTCCGCTGCCGTGGGAGGGCGGGAGCTCCCCGTTCGGTTTCGGCCCGGAGGGAACCACACCGTGGTTGCCGATGCCCGAGGCCTACGGTCCGCTCTCACGCGAGTCCCAGCGCGGCGTGGAGGGCTCGACCCTGGAGATGTACACGCGCGCTCTGCGGCTGCGGGGCGAGCTGGCGGCCCTGGGCGACGGGACGATGGAGTGGTTGGAGTCCCCCGAGGGGGTCCTGTACTTCGACCGCGGTTCGGGGATCCGCTGTGCGGTGAACACGACCGGGGCCGCGGTGGAGCTGCCGGAGAGCGGCGAGGTCCTGGTGGCCAGCGGTCCGGGTGTCTTCGCTGGTGAACGGCTGACACTGCCGGGCGAGACGGCGGTGTGGCTGCGCGTCTGAGCCCTCCGTTCGTCCTGGGGCCGGGACCGTGTGCTCCGGCCCCGGGGCGCCTTCTACAGGCCCGGGGACCGCTCGGCCCCGCCTTCCCCTCCCCAGTCACCTCTTCCCCATCCCCTTGCTTTCCTGACGGAGGCCGAGGGCCGGTGCGGCCCGCCCGTGCAGAACCGGGTACGGGCCTTGCTCCTTCCGGCCGTCCGCCGAGCGATGGTGTGACTCTTCGAGGGTTCGATCACAAATCTTCCCGACCGAACGTCACACAGGCCTCACCCAGGGGTGATCATCACGGGGTTGTTCCCGTCATGTTTCCACATCTTTACCGGAAGCCCCTGCAAGGCATTTCAACCGCTGCAAATTATTGCTAACGTCACATCACCACGCATGCCCCGACGGTCCCTTCTCACCGGCGAACCGCATGCGCCCCCTTGCAGGCCCCCGGAAGGAAAACACATGAGAATGCGAAGCGTCCCGGCCCTGGCCGGTATCGCCGCCCTCAGCCTGATGGCCACCGCGTGCGGCGGTGGGGACGGCAGCGACGAGGGTGACGGCAGCCAGGAGGGCACCCTCGTCATCTGGTCCGACCCCGAGCGCTCCGATGCCATCCAGGCGGCGGCCGAGGAGTTCGCCGAGACCAACGGCATCGAGGTCGACGTACAGAACGTCTCCTTCGACGACATCCAGGGCGACGTCGTCAACGCCCACCAGGCAGGCAACGCACCGGACCTGTTCCTCGGTGCCCACGACTGGGTCGGCAACCTCATGCGCAACGGGGCCGTGCAGCCGATCGAGCTGCCCTCCGACCGAGCCGAGGAGCTGGACGAGACCGCGATCGAGGCCATGTCCCTGGACGGGCAGCTGCTGGGCGTGCCCTACGCGCAGGAGAACATCTTCCTCATGCGCAACACCGAGCTGGCCCCCGATGCCCCTGAGACCTTCGAGGAGCTCGTCGAGACCGGCACCGGTCTCAAGGACGAGGGCGAGGTCGGCGAGGTGCTGGCCATGGCCGTCGACCAGGAGGGCGACCCCTTCCGCATGAACCCCTTCATGCGTTCGGCCGGCGGTTACCTCTTCGGGCAGGACGACAACGGCGAGTGGAACCCCGACGACCTCGGTGTGAACTCCGACGAGACCCTCGAGGCCATGGAGCAGATCGCCGAATACGGCGAGGAGGGCGAGGGGGTGCTGCGCCGCAGCATCGACGTCGAGAACGACGCTCCCCTCTTCTTCGACGGTGACACCGCCTTCTTCGTCGCCGGCCCCTGGAACCTGGCCGACGCCGAAGCCTCCGACATCGACTTCGAGATCAGCGCGATCCCCGGCTTCGAGGACGGCGAACCCGCCAGCCCCTACCTCGGCTACCAGTCCTTCTTCGTCTCCGAGGGCGGGGCCAACAGTGCTCTGGCCGAGGAGTTCGTGGTCAACCACGTCACCGACCCCGAGTTCGTCCTCGACCTGTACGAGGCCGACCCGCGCACCCCCGTGCAGTCCGAGGCCCTGGAATCGGTCTCCGAGGACGACCCGAACATCGCCGCGGTCGCCGACGCCGCCGAGAACGGCGTCGCGATGCCCAACATCCCCGAGATGGGCGAGACGTGGGAGCCCCTCGGTGTGGCCCAGGCCCAGATCATCGGCGGCGAGGACGCGCGTGAGGCTCTGGAGAGCGCCCACGAGCAGATCGCCGAGCGGATCGGCCAGTAAGGATGGCCGCCGACAACCCCCGGCCCGCGGGCACTCCGACCGACGGAAGGCCCGCGCGCCGGCCCCTTCCCGGGGGGCGTTTCGCCGCACGCGGGTCACTCACCGGCACGTTGGTCAAGGTCGCCCTCCTCGGTCTGTTCACCGCTCTGGGAATCTGGGCGGTCCTGCCGCTGTACGTGGCGGGCAATTGGTGGGGCATCGCCCTGACCGTGGCGGTGGTCGCCCTCGTCTACTGGGTCTACCTGTCAGGGCGCACGGTCCCGGCCAAGTACCTGGTGCCGGGTGTGGTCCTGCTGATGGCCTTCCAGATCCTCCCGGTCCTGTACACGATGAGTACGTCGCTGACCAACATGAGCGACGGCCACCGCGGCACCAAGGAGCAGGCTGTTCGCTCCATCGAGGCCTTCTCCGTGGTGCGCACCGACGGCTCCGAGGAGTACACCCTCACCGTCGCCACCAAGGGCGATCCGGAGACCGGTGACCTCGTCTTCCTCCTCACCGACGAGGAGCGCCAGGCCTACGCCGGTGACGCCGACGGGCTCGAAGAGCTCACCGGCGCCACCGTCGAAGACACGGGCAAGGTCTCCGAGGCTTTCGGGTACACCCTCCTGTCACCCAACGAGGTCAATGCCCGCAGCGACGAGCTCCAGGAGTTCGCCGTGCCCACCGGCGAGGGGAGCGGGATCCGCTCCAGCGGCCTCAGCAGCGCTTTCGAGGGCAGTGCCCTGCGGGTCTACGACGCCGACTGCGACTGCGTGGAGGACAGAGAGACCGGAACGGTCTACACCGCCGACGACGACCGCGGCGCCTTCTACGACGAGGACGGCGAGCGCCTGGCCCAGGGCTGGCAGGTCGGTGTCGGGTTCGACAACTTCCTACGGTTCCTGGTCGATCCGACCTTCGCCACGGCCTTCTTCGGGACCCTGGTGTGGAACATCGCCTTCGCCGCCTCGGTCACCTTCCTGGTGTTCGTGTTGGGCCTGGCGGTGGCCATGACCCTGCACGCCCCGCGCCTGCGCGGCAAGACCGCCTACCGGATCCTCGTGGTGCTGCCCTATGCCATGAGTTCCCTGGCGATGTATCTGCTGTGGCGGGACATGTTCAACGCCGACTTCGGCCTGTTCAACCGCATGCTCGGGTTGGAGGTGGACTGGCTCGGCGATCCATGGGCCGCCCGGGCCGCGGTGATCCTGGCCAACGTGTGGCTGGGATACCCGTACATGTTCCTGGTGGCCACAGGCGCGCTCCAGGCGATCCCGCGCGAACTCTCGCAGGCGGCCCGCCTGGACGGGGCCGGGCCGTGGCAGGCCTTCCGGTACGTGACCCTGCCGCTACTGATGGTGGCGATGACCCCGATCCTCATCTCCACCTTCGCCTTCAACTTCAACAACTTCAACGCGGTGTGGCTGCTGACCCAAGGCGGGCCGTTCACGTCCGACGGAACCATGGCCGGGGGCGCCACCGACCTGCTCATCACCTACACCTACCGCCTGGCCTTCAGCGAGGCCACGGCCCAGTACGGGTACGCGGCGGCGATGTCGGTGATGATCTTCGTCATCGTCTCGGTGATGTCGGTGATCAGCCTGCGCCGCAGCAAGGCACTGCAGGAGGTGGACCGATGACGGCCGACACCGTCGACACAGCCGTTCGGCCCGTACACCACCGCACGACCGGGACCCGGTTCGCCCTGTGGGCGCGCCGGCTGGGCTGGCGCCACGCGGTCATGCTGGTCGTCGTGGCGTTCGCGGTCTTCCCGGTGCTGTTCGTGGTCTCGGCGGCCCTCAACCCGGTCGGAACGCTCAGCAGCTCACAACTGTGGCCGACCGGGGCGAGCCTCGACAACGCCCGCGCCCTGTTCGACAACACCCCGTTCGCGACCTGGTACACGAACTCGCTGTTCTTCGCCGTCACCAACGCCGCCGTGACGGTGCTGCTGTCGGCGCTGGCCGCGTACGCCTTCAGCCGGATGCGGTTCAAAGGGCGGCGCGTGGGGCTCATCGGGCTCCTGGTGATCCAGATGTTCCCGCAGTTCCTGGCCATCGTGGCGATCTACCTGATGTTCTCCGACCTCGGGGAGCTCTACCCGGCGATCGGTTTCGACACCCGGTGGGGACTGCTGCTGGTGTACCTGGGCGGCGCGCTGAGCATCAACACCTGGCTCATGAAGGGTTTCTTCGACACGGTCCCCGAGGAACTCGACGAGTCGGCGCAGATGGACGGGGCCACACACGCACAGGTGTTCTTCCGGATCATGTTGCCGCTGGTGACCCCGGTACTGGCGATCGTGGCGCTGCTGGTGTTCATCAACACCATCAACGAGTTCCTGCTGGCTAGTGTGTTCCTGCGGGACACCGAGGCCCAGACGCTGGGTCTGGGCCTGTACCAACTCGTGGACTCGCAGCGCAACGCCAACTTCGGGATGTTCGCGGTCGGGGCGATCATGTTGTCGCTGCCCACGCTCGCGGTCTTCTGGTTCCTGCAGCGATACATCTCCGACGGACTGACCTCCGGGGCGGTCAAGGGCTGAGGGACCCTGACCCGCGGGCCGGCCGGGTGGGGCCGGCCGGCCCGCGACGCACTACTTCTTCTTCTTCTTGTCGTCCTTGTTGTCGTCGCCGCTGCCCTCGGTGGACAGCGCGGAGATGAAGGCCTCCTGGGGCACCTCGACCCGGCCGACCATCTTCATGCGCTTCTTGCCCTCCTTCTGCTTCTCCAGCAGCTTGCGCTTACGGCTGATGTCACCGCCGTAGCACTTGGAGAGCACGTCCTTGCGGATCGCGCGGATGTTCTCGCGGGCGATGATCCGCGAACCGATGGCGGCCTGGATGGGGACCTCGAACTGCTGGCGCGGGATGAGCTCGCGCAGCTTCTTGGTCATCTCCACGCCGTAGGCGTAGGACTTCTCCTTGTGCACGATCGCGGAGAAGGCGTCCACGGCCTCACCTTGCAGAAGGATGTCGACCTTGACCAGATCGGACTCGACCTCGTCGGTGGGCTCGTAGTCCAAGGAGGCATAACCCTTGGTGCGGGACTTGAGCTGGTCGAAGAAGTCGAACACGATCTCGGCCAGCGGCAGGGTGTAACGCATCTCCACGCGGTCCTCGGACAGGTAGTCCATACCGTGCAGCGTGCCGCGCCGGTCCTGGCACAGCTCCATGATGGGGCCGATGAACTCCGACGGGGTGAGCATCGTGCCCTTGACGACCGGCTCGTAGATCTTGTCGATCTTGCCCCCGGGGAACTCGCTGGGGTTGGTGACGATGTGTTCCTCACCGTCCTCCATGTCGACCCGGTAGACCACGTTGGGGGCGGTGGAGATGAGGTCGAGATCGTACTCGCGCTCCAGGCGGGCGCGGGTGATCTCCAGGTGGAGCAGGCCCAGGAAACCGCAGCGGAAACCGAAACCCAGGGCGACGGAGGTCTCCGGCTCGAACTCCAGAGAGGCATCGTTGAGCTGGAGCTTCTCGAGGGCGTCGCGCAGGATCGGGTAGTCGGTCCCGTCGATCGGGTACAGGCCCGAGAACACCATCGGTTTGGGTTCCCGGTAACCCTCCAGCATCTGCTCGGCGGGCTTGTGGAAGGCGGTGATGGTGTCACCGACCTTCGACTGGCGCACGTCCTTCACACCGGTGATGATGTAGCCGACCTCGCCCACGCCCAGGCCGTCGGACTTGCGCGGCTCGGGTGAGCTCACGCCGATCTCCAGGATCTCGTGGGAGGCCTTGGTCGACATCATCTGGATGCGCTCGCGCGCGCGCAGCCGCCCGTCGACCACACGCACGTAGGTGACCACACCGCGGTAGGTGTCGTAGACCGAGTCGAAGATCATCGCGCGCGCCGGGGCTTCGGCGTCACCGACCGGGGCCGGGAACTGGGTGACGATCTCGTTGAGAAGATCCTCGACACCGTCACCGGTCTTGGCGCTGACCTTGAGCACGTCGGAGGGGTCGCAGCCGATGATCCCGGCCAGCTCCTCGGCATACTTCTGCGGCTGGGCGGCCGGCAGGTCGATCTTGTTGAGCACCGGGATGATGACGAGGTCGTTCTCCAACGCCATGTACAGGTTGGCCAGGGTCTGGGCCTCGATACCCTGCGCGGCGTCCACGAGCAGGATCGCGCCCTCGCAGGCGGCCAGCGAACGGGAGACCTCGTAGGTGAAGTCGACGTGCCCGGGGGTGTCGATGAGGTCGAGCGTGTACTCGTGGTCGTCCAGAGCGGTGAACGGGATGCGCACGGCCTGCGACTTGATGGTGATGCCGCGCTCGCGTTCGATGTCCATGCGGTCCAGGTACTGGGCGCGCATCTGGCGTTCCTTGACGACCCCGGTCATCTGGAGCATCCGGTCGGCCAGCGTCGACTTGCCATGGTCGATGTGCGCGATGATGCAGAAGTTGCGGATCCGCGCAGGATCGGTCCAGTTCGGCTGTGCCACCGTGCTCCGTTCAACAGGTTGGGTGCTGGTCGTACGCGCCCGGTGCGGGCACCGACCCGCCGCGGTCGGCGGCGTCTGACATCATCCCACGGCGAGGGCCTGCGACCGGTCTGCGAGCGGTCGGGCCCGTGGGCGCGGGAGGTACTGTCCAGATTATGTCAGCTTCCGGACCCTCACGCCGGTGCGGTCGGCGGTCCCGAGGGACGGACGGGGCAGGCAGGGGCCCGAGCGGGCCGAGCGGTGGGCCGTGGAAGGAGCGATCGGGTGAAGTGGGTGTTGACGCGGTTGCTCGCCGGAGCGGCCGCTGTGGCCGTTCTGGCGGTGGCGGCGAGCGCGCTCCTTGCCCACCAGTACTCGGGTGAACCGGACACGTCGGTGGGCGGCACCGGCGCGGACGCGGCCTGGGTGGGTTCCTGGGAGGACACCGGCACCCTCGCGGCCCTGCTGGAGACCGGCGGGATCGACACCCTGTACGTGCACGCCGGGCGGATCGCCGGGGACGGGTCGGTCGCGCCCGTGGAGGAGACCGCCTCGCTGCTGTCCTGGCTCGAGGAACACCACCCCGACGTACGGGCCCTGGCGTGGCTCCGACACACCGCGGACGGTTCCTCCCTGGTGGAGGACCGGTTCGGGAGCGAGGAGCGCGCGGAGCTGGCGCCGGCCGCCGCTGAACTGGCCGGTGGCGGTTTCGACGGCGTGCATCTGGACGTGAGCCCAGTGACGGTCAACGACCCCTCCTACCCGACGCTCGTGGAGGAGATCCGCGAAGAGCTCGGCGAGGATCCCGTGCTGTCGGTGCGGGCCCACCACGTGGAGCTGGTGCCGGGCGGGCGGGTGCCCTCGTTCGTGTTCGGCGGCGGGGAGAAGTACTGGTCCAAGGGCTACCTGGAGCGTGTCGCCGAGCAGGCCGACGACGTCGTACTGCCCGGGGTGGACGCGGCGATGCCCACGGAGTCGATGTACGGCGGTTTCATGGCCCGCCAGGTCACGCAGACACTGGACGCGCTGGAGCGGCAGGAGGACCTCACCGTGCGGTTCGGTGTCCCGGTCCACACGAGCGAGGCATGGGCACCGGTACACGAGAACGAGGACGCGCTGACAGCGCTGCGGGCGGTGCGCCTGGGGTTGGGCGACGCCGGGACCGGCGCGGACACCACGATCGGTGTGGCGCTGCACGTGGCCGACGAGGCCGACGGCGAGGACCTGGGCGCCTACACCTCGGAGTGGCTCGGCAACGGCTGAGGCCGGGCGGGGCCGGGCCGGCGCGAAGGCCGGGCGCGGACCTGTAGCGGCCGGTGGAGGGGCGCATGGGACCGCGGACAGAGGGAGCGTGCGTTCCGGGGACGGAAAGTGTGCGGGACGCCGCTCCACCGGATGCACGAACCAGTGCGCGCGTGTTGCATACTGGAGGTCCGTGTCTCGGATTTCCACAATCGGTTTCGAGCCCTGTGGACTCACACACCCCGCGCCGGCGCCCACGCACGCCACTCACGGAACGGCTGCACGCGAGTAGGACGGCCTGTTCGACCGGCGCACAGCAACAGAGCAACTGGAGCACGTTTTCGCATGGCGAACATCAAGTCGCAGAAGAAGCGCATTCTGCAGAACGAGAAGGCTCGTGTCCGCAACCAGGCGGTGCGCTCTTCCCTGAAGACCGCCATCCGCCGGTTCCGTGAGGCCGCCGAGGCCGGGAACGTCGAGCAGGCCACCGTCGCCCAGCGCAGCGCCGCCCGCTCGCTGGACAAGGCCGTCAGCAAGGGCGTCATCCACAAGAACCAGGCCGCGAACCGCAAGAGCGCGATCGCCAAGCGCCTGGACGAGCTGCAGGCCGCCTGAGACCTCGGTTCTCCGAAGCCCGGTCCCGTTCTCGACGGGACCGGGCTTTTTGTGTGCGGGGGTTGTCCACAGCCCGAGATCACCCGGTGACACACGGCAAGCACCTCTCTAACGTTGAGGTATGAGCCCTCGTTCCCGCCGGCACGAACGCCTCCACACACTGGGCCCGGCACCCGCCGACGGCCCGCGCCCGTTGCACGAGTCCCCTGCGGCCCAGCGCCTGCGCTCCCGGATCCCGCGCCCGCCGTCGGCCGGCTCCCCCGTGCCGGCCGCGCCCTACGCGGTGGACGGGACGGGCACGGAGTACCGGCCGCACCTCCCCCGCGACGCGGCCTCCCCCGCACGGGGCGGGGACGGCGCCGGCCCCATGCCGGGGCACTTCCCTGCGCGTGGCCGGGGACAAGGGCTCGAGGCCGGGGAGCCCGCCGCCTCCGGCCCTCGCTCCCGGGAGGAGCACACACCGTTGACCGAGCTGTTGGAGGAGTCCGACACCGAACGCCTGCCTCCGCCCTCCGGGGCGCGCCGGACCCGGGCCGGTACCGGCGGCCTCCCGGGCACGGGAAGCACACCCGGCGACGCACATGGCTCCCCCACCGCGCACGGCGCACGCGATGCAGGACCACCGCGCGTGCGCATGCCTCGCCCGCGTACCGGTTCCGGTGCGGATCCCGGAACGGCTCCGGGAACGCGCGTCCACGGGGGAGGCCCCCGCGCCCGCACACACACGTCCGCGCTGCAACACCCTCCAGGACCTCCCGCGCGCCTGGACCCCCCGCCCCTCTCCGGCACCGACGACGACCTGCTCGACGGGACCGGCACCACCCGCCTGCGGCCGCGTCGCACCCCGGGCCCCCACACCCCGGGCCCCGCAAGACCCGACCGCGAAACGGGACCCGCAGCGCCCGCCCGGGGCACGGGGACGAACGGTGGGGTCACCGCCGGCTCCGGGTACGGCGTCACCGGGGAGCCGCCGATCAGTGCCGAGGTCCTGCGCAACCACCAGGGCCCCGCCCCCACCGGCCCCTCCTCCCGATCCGGCGAGAGCATCCGTCCTTCACCGCCCTCCCACACCGACGAGGACCTCTCCGGGTCCGATGACACCGTGCGCCTGCGCATGCGCTCCGTGGGCCACGCCCTCCCGTCCCCCGAGGGCGGGGCCTCCCCGCGCGGCACCACACCACCCGCGGCCCCGGTCCCCGGCCGCCCGACGTCCGGCGCCGCCCCGCACGGACCCGCGACCCGCAGGTGGGTGGGGCACCGGCCCTTGGGCGAACAACCGCGCGAGTACCACCGACCGTCCTGGCCCGCGGCCCCTCCCTCCGGTGAGCGGCGCAGTACCGCCTCCGCCGGCTGGCCCGACCGCGATCCGGCGGACACGGCGCCCCTCCCCGACCCCGCGCCGGGCACAGCACCGGAGGGGCGCTCCCCCCGACCGCAGGACTCCCCGTGGCTGGACCCCGACGACGAAGAGATCCTCAAGGAACGCAGGCCGCCGTCCGGCTACGTGGAGTTCGACACCGACGACGGCGCCGAGGCCGACGCCCCGCTGAACCGCCTGGCCCGGTGGTGGGGGCCGAACGCGACCCTGTCCAAACGGGCGGTCATCGCGCTCTTCGTCCTGGGCGCGGCCGCGGTCGTGGCCGCGCTGCTGTTCCTGCGCCGGGAGCCGGAGGAGATCGACGTCCCGGAGATGGTGCCCCAGGCCGCCCCCGACAGCGGGGACGGCGGCGACGAGAGCTCGGGGGAGGAGACCGAACCGGTCGCGGAGGAGGACGTGGTCGTGCACGTGGGGGGCGACGTCGAGGACCCGGGCCTGTACACGCTCCCACCCGGTGCACGGGTCCTGGACGCGGTCGAGGAGGCCGGCGGCGCCCTGCCCGACGCCGACCTGGACCTGGTCAACCTGGCCCGGCCCGTGGCCGACGGCGAACGGATCCTGCTCGGTGCGGAAGCCGTCGCCGAGGGCGCGGAGGGGCCGGAGGGACAGCGGGTCAGCCTGAATCAGGCCGACGGGTCCGCGCTGGAGACGTTGCCGGGCATCGGTGAGGCCAAGGCCGACGCGATCCTGGAGCACCGCGAGTCCCTGGGGGGATCGTTCTCCAGCGTGGAGGACCTGATGGACGTCAGCGGGATCGGGCAGAGCACCTTCGACAACCTGGAGGATCAGGTGGCGCTCTGAGCTGGATCCCGCCCCCTGCTCCGTAGATTCACGTACGCACACCGCGCACCGGACCGGGCTCCGCCCGTCCCACCCTCCACGCGTACCGGCCCGAGCGCCCCCGCTCCGGGGGCCGAACCGACGCGCACGGAAAGGACCTGAACGCGGTGGTGAGCTGGCTGGGCACCGACGGTTTCGCCCTGGGGCGCCCTCCCGACCTGCGCTTGGCGGCCCCCGCGGTGGCGACCTGGCTGACCGCTCTCGGTGCGCTCGCGGTCGCTCCGTGGATCTCGTGGGTCTTCGCCGCGGTCGTGGCCGGGCTCGCGCTCGGTGTGCTCCTCGTGGCCCGTGCGCCCACGGAGGCGGTGGCGCTCGGGCTGGCCGCGACCTTGGGGTGTTCGGCCACGGCCGCGGCGGTCACCGGCCTCCACGTGCACCGGGTGGCGCACAGCGCCGCGACCGCCGCCACCGAACGCCCGGGTGAGGTCGAGTTCGTCGCCCAGGTGCGCACCGATCCCCGAGCCCGGTCGGGGCACCCCCGCCCGGGCCGCGCCGAATGGGTCATCACCGCTTGGAACCTGGAGTCCCGCGGGCGCGCACCCGTGGTGCTGCTGGCCTCCGGTGCGGAGTGGGGCACGCTGCTGCCGGGCCAGCGGGTCCGGGCACGGGGCGCGTTCCTGGGCGAGGAGGACCCGATGACGGCGGCGCTCGTGGCGGTGCGCGGCCCTCCGGAAGGGATCGGTCCGGCCTCCGGCACGCAGGGGTTCGCCGGCGGGGTGCGTGGGAACCTTCGGGAAGCGGCCGAGGTCCTGCCCCAACCGGAACGCGGGCTCCTTCCGGCGCTCATCGTGGGTGACGTCTCCGAGGTCGAACCGCGGACCACGGAAGACTTCCGGGCCACGGGCATGAGCCACTTGCTGACCGTCAGCGGGGCCAACCTGGCCGTCCTGACCGGGTTCGTTCTGGCCGTGTCCCGGCTGGCCCGCGCTCCGACCTGGTGCTCGGTGGTGGGCGGGGCGGTGATGATCTGGCTGTTCGTTCTGGTGTGCCGCCCCGAACCGAGCGTGGTCCGCGCCGCGTCCATGGGGTCGATCGCCTTGCTCGCGCTGGCGACCGGACGTGCGCACGCCGGGCTCGGAGCGTTGAGCGCGACCGTGGTGGGGGTGTTGTTCGTCGCCCCGGACCTGGCTTCCTCCTACGGGTTCGCGTTGTCGGTACTGGCCACCGCCGGGATCCTGCTGTGGGTCCCGGCGTGGTCGCGGGCGTGGTCGCGCCGCATCCCGCGTCCCCTCGCGGAGGCGTGTGCGGTGGCGCTGGCCGCCCAACTGGCGGTCTCGCCCGTGCTCGTGCTGCTGTCGGGCGAGGTCTCGTGGGTGGCGGTGCCCGCGAACGTGCTCGCCTCGCCGGTGGTGGCGGCGGTGACCGTGCTCGGCGCGCTGGTGGCCGCGCTCGCCTCACTGGGTGCGGCGCCGTTCCTCGCGGGGGCACCCTGGCTCACGGGGATGTGGGATCCGGCCGTGGGCGCCCTGGTGCGGCTTCCGGGACTCGGCGTCTCGTGGATCGCCGTGGTCGCCGAGCACGGGGCCCGAGTCCCGTACGGGGCGTTCCCGTGGCGCGGGGACGTGGCCGGCGCCTTGGCGTTGGCGGTGCTGTTGGCGCTGTTGCTGTTGGCACGGTCCCGGCGGTGGCTTCGGGTGGTGGCCGCCGGTGTGGTCGCGGTGCTGGTGCTGGCCCTGGCGGCGCGGTGCCTGCCGGGCGGGTGGCCGCCGGCGGGATGGGCGGTGGTGGCGTGTGACGTGGGACAGGGTGACGCTTTCGTGCTGTCGGTGGGGGCCGGCTCGGCGATGGTCTTCGACACCGGCATGGAACCGGAAGCGGTCGACGACTGCCTGACCGGTCTCGGCGTCTCGACGGTGCCTCTGTTGATACTCAGCCACGACCACGCCGACCACGTGGACGGGACCTCCGGGGTACTGCGGCACCGGACGGTACCCACCGCGCTGGTGCCCTCGGACTTCACGGGCACGCCCGTGGGCCGGGAGCTCTCGGACGGGGACGTGCGCACATGGGTCGGCGAACGCGGCACGGAAGTGCGCGTGGGGCCCTGGAACCTGCGGGTGCTGTGGCCCGATCCCGCCTTCGACGGGTCGGTCAACGACCGTTCCCTGGTGGTGCGGGCCGATGGTCCCGTGTCAGTGCTGTTGACCGGCGATGTCGAGGAGGAAGCACAGGAACGGCTGCTCTCGCTCCCCGGAGCCGACCTGCTCTCGGTGGGTGTGCTGACCACCCCGCACCACGGAGGTGGTACGCAGGTTCCGGATTTCCTGGCCGCGACCTCACCGGACGTGACGCTCACGTCGGTGGGCGCGGACAACCCTTACGGCCATCCGGCACCGTTCACATCGCGGTTGTTGGAGGGGATCGCTCCGGTGAACCTACGCACCGACCGCGACGGGCCTGTCGCGGTGCTGCCCGGTGGGGGCACCGGACCGCCCCGCGGTGTGGTCCTCGGCCCCGACGTCTGACACCCCGGCGCACAGAAGCCAGAGCACCCGCACGAAGGGCTCAGCCACAAGACACGTGCACGGCGCAGACCCTCCCCCGCCACAAGAAACCCAGACGCTCCACCACACGAAGGGCCCGGCCCCTCGCATGGGTGGGCAGATCCGACACCTGCGGCCGCCCCCTTCGGGCGGCCGTGGCGGACGGAACCGTCCGTGGTCCGTGGCATGCTCGGGGTATGCCTGCACCGCCCCTGCTCACGGTCATCGTCGGTGACGAGGAGCTCCTCGTGGACCGCGCCGTCGCCGCCGTCGTCGCCTCTGCCCGCGAGACCGAACCCGACGCGGACATCCACGACCTCGTGCCCTCCCAGGTGGGGCCCACCACCTTGGTGGAGGTCACCTCCCCTTCCCTGTTCGGCGACAGCCGGGTGGTGGTGCTGCGCTCCTCGCATGACCTCACCAAGGACCTCGCCACGACGGTGACCGACTACCTCGCGAACCCGGCCGACGACGTCACGATGGTCCTCACCCACGCGGGCGGCAACAAGGGCAAGGCGCTGCTGCAGACCGCGTTGAAGGCGGGTGCGCACCGGGTCGACTGCAAGGGGCCCTCCAAGCCGGCCGAGCGTGTGGCCTTCGTCAAGAAGGAGTTCTCCTCGGCGGGACGCCAGATCACTGCGGACGCAGCGCAGGCGCTGGTCGACTCGGTCGGCAGCGAGTTGCGCGAGATCGCGGCGGCCTGCACCCAGTTGGTGGCCGACACCGAAGGCCGGGTCGACGCCGAGACCGTGGCCCGGTACCACTCCGGCAAGGCCGAGGCGTCGGGGTTCACCGTCGCCGACCGCGCGGTGGAGGGCCGCCTCCCCGAAGCGTTGGAGCAGTTGCGTTGGTCCCTGGCGGTGGGCACGGCGCCGGTACTCATCAACAGTGCGCTGGCGGGTGCGGTGCGCGGCATCGCGGTCCTCGCGCAGCCCCCGCGCGGGGTGGGTGAGGCGGATCTGGCCAAGCGGGCCAAGGTTCCGCCGTGGAAGCTGCGTACGCTCCGCCAGCAGGCGCGCGGGTGGAACGCGGCCGGTGTCGCTCGGGCGATGGAGGTCGTGGCGGAGACGGACGCGCTCATCAAGGGCGCGGGCCGCGACCCCGAGTACGCGTTGGAGCGTGCGGTGATCGAGATCGCGCACGCCCGTGGCGGTGCCCGGCGCTGATCCCCGGCACCGGCCCGACGGCCGAGCCGGCGTTCACCGGATCGTGCGGCCGCCCTGCCACACACGCAGTGTCTGCAAGCCCATCGACCACCCGAACGCGCCTTCGTGGTCGGCGTCCCACTGCACGAGGTCGGCCAGGCACCCGGGCGCCAGCACACCCCGGTCGGTGAGCCCCAGAGCGTGCGCGCTCCCGAGGGTGGCGGCTGTGAGCGCTTCCTGCACGGTCATCTCGAACATGGAGATCGCCAGCGACATCACGAGCGGCATCGACGTCGCCCCTGTCTGACCGGGGTTGTGGTCGGTGCCCAGGCCGACGGGCACCCCGTGGTCGAGCAGGGTGCGCACCGGCGGCATCCGGTGTTCGCGCAACGACGTGGTGGGGCAGGCAACGATGGGGGTGCGGGTACCGGTGAGGGCGAGGATGTCCTGGTCGTCGGTCTCGTGGAGCAGGTCGACGGAGGAGCATCCCATTTCCGTGGCCATGCGCACCGCGCCGTGGCGAGGCCGTGAACAGGCGTGCAGCGTGGTGCGCAGGCCCACCGACTGTCCGACGCCGAGGAGCATGTGTGCGTCCTCGGTGGTGAACTGCTGGTTGTCGCAGTAGATGTCGACACCGTCGGCACCGGCCGTCGAGGCGTCGGAGAGCCAGGAGGCGGCCGCGGCGACGTACTCCTTGGGGCGGCCGAAGAACTCGGGCGGTACCCCGTGCGCGGGGAAGAAGGTCACGTGGATGCGCGGCATCCCCGGTTCCTCCTCCAGGGAGCGCAGCAGGCGCACGTCGGCGAGTTCACCGTCGCGGGTCAGGTGGTACCCGGTCTTGGCCTCCACCGTGGTGGCCCCGGTCAGTACCCAATGGCGCAGGCGTTCCCGGACGGCGTTGCACAAGGTCCAGGGGTCGGTGCCGCGGGTGATGGTGACGGTCGTGGACACGCCCCCGCCGGCGGCGAAGATGTCGCCACGGGAGGCGCCATTGGCCCGCATACTCACTTCGGCGTACCTGTCGCCAGCGTAGACGGGGTGGCAGTGGGCGTCGATGAGGCCGGGGGTGACGAGCCCGCCCCCGATGTTGAAGACCTCGTCGACGTCGGTGAGGTCCTCGACGACACCGGGTACCTGCTGCGGGAGTTCGGCGGCGGGGCCGACCCAGGCGATGCGGTCCTCGTTGAGCAGGATCGCCGCCTTGGTGAGCATCTCCGTTCCGGTCCAGAGCCGTCCGATGTTGGTGAGGAGGATGACCGACATGTGTTCTCCGCGCTCAGGCCCGGGCACCGGTGATTCGGCAGGCTGCGGGCAGAGCGCGGGCGGGCATGGCGACCTCTGTATCTGGAAAACGGTCCGGTGGGGCCGGTGTCAGTGGGCCTCGGCTCGGGGAGACTCATCGGGCCACTGCCGACCGGTGCCAAAACCGTAGACCATTCTCCGAGCCCGTGTACACCTCCCCGCGGGCCGAAAAGCGAGCGTTCCGGGACATCTCTCGCACAAAATCATGGCGGGGAAGAACACGCACATGCCCGTTGACCTGGGTCGAGCACACGAGCGGACCCGGGGAGGTGTTCTTCCCCGGGCCCGTGCACGTGCATTCCGCCTCAGGCGGTGCTGGGTGTGTACTCGTCGAGCCTGGCGGCCAGGAGTTCGGGCACGAACGCGTGGATGTCGGTGCCGTCCTGGGTGTGCTCCTCCTTGAGGACCCGCCCCTCCTCGTAGGCCTTGGCGACGAGGTCGCCCCGTGAGTAGGGCACGAGCGCCCGGATCTCGTGGGCGAGTTCGGGCAGCGACTCGGCCAACCGCGTGACCAGTTCGGACACGCCCTGACCGGTGCGTGCGGAGACCTCGACGACGTCGGGGTAGCGCGTGCGCAGAGCCTTGAGCGTGTCGGGGTCGGCGGCGTCGACCTTGTTGACCACGACGAGTTCGGGCACGTCGGTCGCGCCGATGTCTGCGAAGACCTCGTGTACGGCCCGGACCTGTTCCTCGGGGTCGGGGTGCGAACCGTCGACCACGTGGACGACCAGGTCGGAGTCGGAGACCTCCTCCAGGGTGGAGCGGAACGCCTCCACCAGCTGGTGCGGCAGATGCCGGACGAATCCGACGGTGTCGCTGAGCGTGAACGCCCGGCCGTCGGGGGTATGCGCCTGGCGCACGGTTGGGTCGAGGGTGGCGAACAGTGCGTTCTCCACCAGGACCCCGGCCCCGGTGAGCCGGTTGAGCAGGCTGGACTTTCCGGCGTTGGTGTACCCGGCGATGGCCACCGAGGGCACTTGGCGGCTACGGCGCACGTCGCGCTTGACGTCGCGGGCCGTACGCATGTGGGCGAGCCGGCGGCGCAGTTTGGCGATCTTGTCGTTGATGCGCCGACGGTCGGTCTCGATCTTCGTCTCACCGGGACCGCGCAGACCCACACCGCCGTTGCCGCCGCCACCGGCACCACCTGCCTGGCGGGACAGGGCGTGGCCCCAGCCGCGGAGCCTGGGCAGCAGATAATTGAGCTGGGCCAGTTCGATCTGTGCCTTGCCCTCGCTGCTGCGCGCGTGCTGGGCGAAGATGTCGAGGATCAGTGCGGTGCGGTCGATGACCTTGACCTGGACGACGTCCTCGAGCTGGATGAGCTGGCCCGGGGTGAGCTCACCGTCGCAGATGACGGTGTCGGCCCCGGTCGAGGCGACGACGTCGGCGAGCTCGGCCGCCTTGCCCTTACCGATGTAGGTGGCGGGGTCGGGCTTGGAGCGGCGCTGGGTGAGTCCTTCGAGGACGGCCGCGCCGGCGGTCTCCGCCAGGGCCGCGAGCTCTGTGAGTGAGCTGTCGGCGTCGGTCTGGGTCCCGTTCCCGCCGGTCCAGACACCGATGAGAACGACACGTTCCAGGCGCAGGCTGCGGTTCTCGACCTCGGTGACATCGGTGAGCTCGGTCGACAGCCCCTGGACGCGTCGGAGCGCATTGCGCTCGGCCAGCTCCATCTCACCCTGGCCGGGGACGGCCGTGTGGTCGTCGTAGCGTTCGCCGCCGGTCTGCGTGGTCGGCGCCTCTGTCGCGTTGACCCCGTCCCCGACGGTGATCGCCTCGCGGACGGCGTCCTCGTGGGCCTCGTGGCCGGTGAGGGCGCTTCCGCGGGTGTCAGTTGTATTCATATCCCTCCAGATGGGTCAACGTCACCACCGCCGGGATTCTTCCGGCTCACCTGACCACGCGGTGGTACCTCGATGATCTCACCCGAGCCGTCTCGAAGCACACAGATTTTTGCGGGGGCGGGTGACGCGTAACACCTTCTCTGCTACGGCACGTGAGACGATCAGCCCACGTCGTTGACCAAAGAACACCAAAAGTTCACGCAGAACTTCCACTGGGATTCACGTAAGCAGAAAATTCACCCTCTTCCGACTCCCACGCGACGTTGACCCCGTGGCGCGACCCCCGATATCTTGACTTCCACATATCAAAAGTTTTTTTCGGATTGTGGAAGGTTTGTCATGGGCGCCACGCAAGGGGTCGAGGTCACCGGCCCCCGCAACGACCGGTACGACGAGATCCTCACCGAGGACGCTCTGGCCCTCGTCGCCGAACTCCACCGCTCCTTCGAGCCGCGCCGCCAGGAGCTGCTGCAGGCCCGCAAGGAACGCCAGGACCGCATCTCCGCCGGGGAGGACCTCGGTTTCCTCCCCGAGACCGAGCACATCCGCGAGGACGACAGCTGGAAGGTCGCCGATCCCGCCCCGGGCATCGCCGACCGCCGCGTGGAGATCACCGGTCCGACCGACCGCAAGATGACGATCAACGCGCTCAACTCCGGCGCGAAGGTGTGGCTGGCCGACTTCGAGGACGCCAACACCCCGCTGTGGGAGAACATGGTCGAGGGCCACCTCAACCTGCGGGACGCCCTCGACCGCAAGGTGGACTTCACCTCGCCCCAGGGCAAGACCTACGCGCTCAAGGACGACGAGGAGCTCGCCACCATCGTCGTGCGCCCGCGCGGCTGGCACCTGGACGAGAAGCACATCCTGGTCGACGGCGAGCGCGTCAGCGGCGGCATCGTCGACTTCGCGTTCTACCTCTTCCACAGCGCGAAGCGCCAGATCGCCAAGGGCAAGGGCCCCTACTTCTACCTGCCGAAGATGGAGAGCCACCTGGAGGCCCGCCTCTGGAACGACATCTTCGTCCTGGCCCAGGAGCGCCTCGGCATCCCGCGCGGCACCATCCGCGCCACCTGCCTCATCGAGACCATCCCGGCCGCGTTCGAGATGGAGGAGATCCTCTACGAACTGCGTGAGCACTCGGCCGGCCTCAACGCGGGCCGCTGGGACTACCTGTTCAGCATCATCAAGGTGCACCGCACCCGCGGCCGCAAGTTCCTGCTGCCCGAGCGCAACGCCGTCGGCATGACCGCACCGATGATGCGGGCCTACACCGAGCTGCTGGTCAAGACCTGCCACAAGCGCGGCGCGCACGCCATCGGCGGCATGGCGGCCTTCATCCCGTCCCGCAGGGACGAAGAGGTCAACAAGAACGCCTTCGCCAAGGTCCGCGACGACAAGTCCCGCGAGTCGAACGACGGCTTCGACGGTTCCTGGGTCGCCCACCCGGACCTGGTGCCGGTCGCCAAGGAGATCTTCGACGGTGTTCTCGGGGAGAACCCCAACCAGATCTCCAAGCAGCGCCCGGACGTGAACGTCACCGCCGAGGACCTTCTCGCGGTCGACCGGACCCCGGGCGGCATCAGTTCCACCGGGTTGCGCGCCAACATCAACGTCGCCCTGCAGTATCTGGCGACGTGGATGGGAGGCAACGGCGCGGTGGCGATCCACAACCTCATGGAGGACGCCGCGACCGCCGAGATCTCGCGTTCGCAGATCTGGCAGTGGCTGCACAACGACGTCACCCTCGACGACGGCCCGCAGGTCACCGCCGACCTGGTGCGTACGATCATCGACGAGGAGCTCGTCACGATCCGTGAGGCGCTGGGCGATCTCTTCGACGAGAAGCTCTACCAGCAGGCCAAGGAGCTCTTCTCCGAGGTCGCGCTGGCCGACGAGTACGTCGACTTCCTGACCCTGCCCGCCTACGAGCGCATGCCGTAGGCGGCCGTGCCGGCCCCGCGTGCCCCCGTCGGCGGCGGCGTCGGCGGGGGCACGCCCCTGCCGGGCACGCTCACCACCCCGCCCGCGAGAAGATTTCCAGGGAACGGAAAGCTCTTTCCGCGGAAGCACAGGAACCCCTTGCCCCGAGGGGCTCCTGCGCCCTACGGTCCAAACAGGCCCCATGCCGGGTGATCCACCTCACCCGCGCCTGACCGACGCGGGAGGCTCCCCATGTCCCTGGCCGAGAACGAGACCGCGGTGGCCCTGTCCGCCCTCGTCCCCGAGTTGCGCACGATCTGCGGCGAGAACGGGGTCCTGACCGACCACTCGCAGCGGCGCACCTACGAGAACGACGGTCTCGCCCACCACCGCGAGGTCCCCGGGGTCGTGGTCCTGCCGACCTCCGCCGAGCAAGTGGCCGCGGTGGTACGTCTGTGCCACGAACGCGGCGTCCCCTTCGTCCCACGCGGAGCGGGTACCGGGCTGTCCGCGGGCGCGCTCCCCCGCGCCGAGGGGGTCCTGCTCGTGACTTCCCGCATGCGCCGCATCCTCGAGATCGACATCGCCAACGAGTGCGCGGTCGTCGAACCGGGCGTGGCCAACCTCGACATCACCCGCGCGGCCGCCCCGCACGGCTACTACTACGCACCGGACCCCTCGAGCCAACAGGTGTGCTCGGTGGGCGGCAACGTCGCAGAGAACTCCGGCGGCGCCCACTGCCTCAAGTACGGATTCACCGTCAACCACGTGCGCGGCCTCGACGTGGTCACCCCCGCAGGCGACCTGGTCCGTCTCGGGGGCAAGGCCGCCGACGCACCCGGTTACGACCTGATCGGCACGTTCGTGGGCTCGGAGGGCACCCTGGGCGTGGCCACCCGGGTCGTGGTGAACCTGACCCGCTCCCCGGAGAAGACGGTGACGCTGCTGTCGGCCTTCCAGAGCATGGACGCAGGCGGGCACGCGGTCAGTTCGATCATCGGCGAGGGCGTACTCCCCTCCGCGATCGAGATGATGGACGCCCTGGCCATCGAGGCGGCCGAGGCGGCGGTCGCCTGCGACTACCCCGCCGGGGCGGCCGCGGTACTCGTCGTGGAGCTGGACGGCCCCACGGAGGAGGTCGACGCCCAGGTCGAGCAGGTCGAGCGATTGTGCGCGGAAGCCGGTTCCTTCGAGACCCGCACCGCCAGCGGCGCCCAGGAACGCGCCCTCATCTGGAAGGGCCGCAAGTCCGCGTTCGCGGCGGTGGGACGCATCAGCCCCTCCTACATCGTCCAGGACGGTGTCGTGCCGCGCACGGCCCTGCCGGAGGTCCTGCGCCGCATCACCGAGCTGTCGGCCGAGTCGGGCATCCGGGTCGCCAACGTCTTCCACGCCGGGGACGGCAACCTGCATCCCCTCGTGCTCTTCGACGACGCCGAACCCGGCGCGTGGGACCGGGCCGAGGAGGTCTCCGCGCAGATCCTGGACCTGTGCGTGGAGCACGGCGGTTCCATCACCGGAGAGCACGGGGTGGGTGTGGACAAGGCCTGCAAGATGCCCCGCATGTACGGCCCCGACGACCTGGAGACCTTCGACCTCTTCCGCCGGTCCCTGGACCCGGAGGGCACCGCCAACCCCGACAAGCTCCTTCCCACCCCGCGCCTGTGCGGTGAACAGCCGGGCGTACGCCACGAGGTGCACCCGCTGGTGGCCTCCGGGCAGGCCGAACAGTTCTGACCCCCGCCGGACGGACGACCACGGAACGGAACATGACCATGGCTGGATCTTCCCGGGCCCCGATCCCGGTCGTGCGGGCCGGCGCACCCGAGGACGCGGTCGGTGACCTGGTGCCCACGAAGGTCACCGAACCGTCGAACACCGAGGAACTCTCCCTCGCCCTGGCCGGGGCCACGCGCGAGGGCGAGACCGTGGCCGTGCGCGGCGGCGGAACCGCCCAGGACTGGGGGCCCGCCCCACGCGCCCTCGACCTACTGGTCGACACCGGGAAGCTGTCCTGGATCGACCACGACCCCGGCGACCTGGTCGTGGAGGCCGGCGCGGGCACCCCCGTGGCGGACCTGTACGCCCACCTGGCCGGGGAGGGCCAGCGGCTGTCCTACGATCCCGTCCGCACCGGCGGAACCGTCGGCGGGACGGTCGCCACCGGCGCGAGCGGGCCGCGCCGCCTGCTCCACGGGGCCCTGCGCGACCTGGTCATCGGGATGACGGTCGTACGCCCGGACGGTGTCGTGGCCCGCAGCGGGGGCCGGGTCGTCAAGAACGTGGCCGGCTACGACCTGGCCAAACTCCACACCGGCGGGTACGGAACGCTCGGTGCCATCGCCTCGGTGGCCTTCCGGCTGCAGCCCGAACCGCCCGCGCTGTGTCTGGTGGAGTCCGAGTACGCGTCCGGGGAGGAGGCCGACCGGGCCTTGGCGGCGGTCCGGGAGAGCGCGATCGTGCCCTCGGCGGTGGAGGTCCGTGCCGGCCCCGGCTCCGCCCTGACGCTGCAGGTGGTCCTGGAGGGGACGCACGAGGGACTGCGTCCCCGGACCGAAGAGGCCGTCCAGGCTCTGGGCGCACACGCGCACGTGAGCCGGTACCTGCCGTCCGGGTGGGGGCACCGGCCCTCGAAGGGGCCCCTGGCGTGGCTGTCGCTGCCGCCCGCGGAGTCGGTGGAGGCGGCAGCCCGGCTGGGCCACCGCGTGCGCGTGGGCGGGTGTGCTCCACGGGGCGCGCTCCACCTGTCCTGGCCGGAGGGGACCCCGCCCGAGGAGATCGCATCGGTGCTGGAGGAAGTCCGCGCACAGCCCGAGTGGACGGCCCAGCTGGTGCGCGCTTGCCCCGACTCGGCCACGACGGTGGACCGGTGGGGCCAGATCCCCGGCCTGCCGCTGATGCGCGCCGTCAAGGACGCCTTCGACCCCGACCACCGGTTCGCCCCCGGGCGCGGCGCCGGCGGGATCTGAACCCCAGAGCGAGCAGGGAGCCCTCCATGACCGAGCCGATCACCGGCGACAGCAACCAACGTTTCAGCGAGCTCCTCGACGACTGCGTGCACTGCGGGTTCTGCTTGCCCACGTGCCCCACGCACGTGCTGTGGGGACAGGAGATGGACTCCCCGCGGGGCCGTATCCACCTCATGGAGCAGATGCACTCCGAGGACGTGCTCAGCGATGCAGCGGTCAGCCACTTCGACAACTGTCTGGGCTGCCTGGCGTGTGTGTCGGCGTGCCCGTCGGGGGTGGCCTACGACGCACTCATCGACCACACGCGCCACCGGGTGGAGGAACAGCACGAACGCCCGGTCGGTGAGCGGGCGCTGCGGGGTGCGGTCTTCTCCGTGTTCCCCTACCGCGACCGGTTGCGCATGATGCGTGGTCCTCTGCGTGCCTACCAGGCCACCCGCGCCGGGCGGATGCTGCGCAAGAGCGGGGTGCTGGACCGGATCTCCCCCGCTCTCGCCACCATGGAGCGCATCGCCCCGCCGCTGTCGTCGCCACCCCCTCCCCTGCCGGAGTTCGTTCCGGCGGTGGGTCGGCGCCGGGCCCGTGTGGGCATGCTCGTGGGGTGTGTGCAGGGGGCGTTCTTCCCGGAGGTCAACACCGCAACGGCCCGCGTCCTGGCCTTGGAGGGCTGCGACGTGGTGATCCCGCGTTCCCAGGGTTGCTGCGGGGCGCTGTCCGGCCACTCGGGACGCCTGGAGGAGTCGGCCGGGTTCACCCGCGCGCTCGTGGAGGTCTTCGAGCGCGCCGATGTGGAGCGGATCGTGGTGAACTCGGCCGGTTGCGGGTCGAGCATGAAACACATGGACCGCACCCTGGAGGAGGCCGGTGCGGCCCCCGCGTGGGTGCACCGGGCCCGGGCCGCGTCGGAGAAGGTCGTCGACCTCACCGAGTTCCTGGCCGAGTTGGGGCCGCAGGCCGAGCGCCACCCGGTACCGGTGCACGTGGCCTACCACGACGCCTGCCACCTCTCCCACGGCCAAGGGGTCACCTCGGCGCCGCGGGAGCTGCTGTCCCAGATCCCGGAGATGCGGGTCTCCGATCTGCCCAACAAGGAGATCTGCTGCGGCTCGGCCGGGGTCTACAACGTCTTCAACCCCGAACCCGCGGCCGAGTTGGGTGAGCGCAAGGGCCAGGACGCGGCGGCCACCGGTGCCGAGCTGTTGGTCTCGGGCAACCCGGGATGCTCGATGCAGATCGGTTCGGCCCTGGACCGGGCCGGAGCCCCGATGCCGGTGTCCCACACCGCCCGTGTGCTGGACGTGTCCCTGCGCGGTCTGGATTCCGGTGTGCTCCTGGGCCGCTCGTAGACGCGGGGCCGCGGCCCGGGGACGCGCGGTGTGGAGAGCCGGTCAGGCCAGGTAGGTCTCTCCCTCGGCCACGATGACGGCAGGGCCGCGCAGCCGGGCGCCGGAGGCGTCGAGCAGGACGGTGCACTCCCCGCCCGGCACACGCACCTTCCAGGTCGCGCCCTCGCCCGCGGGGGTGGCGGCGGACGCGGCGGCCACGATGCCGGTCCCGCACGAGCGGGTCTCACCGGAACCGCGTTCGAAGACGCGCATCTGCAGGACACCGGGTTCGACGTGGCCGTAGACCTCGACGTTGGCGCCCTCGGGGAAGGCCTCGGGATCCAGCACGGGCGGTTCGCTCAGGTCCACGCGGGCGACCGGGCCGGACACCTCGCACGCCAGGTGCGGGTTGCCGACCGAGATCTGCGCACCGTGCACCACCTGGCGGGCCAACTTCGCCGACGAGGAACCCTGCATCTCCACCCGGCCCATGTCTATGGTGATCTGGCCGTCCTCCTCGACCGTGACCTCCTTGGCCCCGTCGCGGGTGCCGATCTCGAACCGGTCTCCGGAGAGCAGGCCGGCGTGCAGCAGGTACCGGGCGAAGACCCGTATCCCGTTGCCGCACATCTCGGCCACCGAACCGTCGGCGTTGCGGTAGTCCATGAACCACTCCGGACGCTCACCCGTACGCGCCGCCGGCAACAGCGCCTCGCCCCGGGCACTGGTACGCACCACACGCAGGATGCCGTCCCCGCCCAGGCCCGCGCGTCGGTCGCACAGCAGCCGGACGGTCTCCTCCGTGAGTTCCAGCTCCCCGTCCGGGTCGGGGAGGATCACGAAGTCGTTCTCTGTTCCGTGGCCCTTGGCGAATCGCATACCCCCAATACTAGGGCGCGCTCCGAGGGCACATGCCCTGCGGAACGGCCGCAGGTACCGGCATCAGTGCCCCGACAGCGCAAGTGTGGACGTCCGGGCAACGAGGAGGGTGCCGGCACGACTACGCTGGGGCCATGATCAAGGTGATCGCGGTCGTCGGGCCGACCGCTGTGGGCAAATCGGATCTGGCCGTCGAGCTGGCGCTGCGGCTGGAAGAACGCGTCGGTCGGCGCGGAGAGGTGATCAACGCCGACTCCATGCAGCTCTACCGGGGCATGGACGTCGGAACCGCCAAGGTCTCCGAGGGGGAACGGCGCGGAGTGGCCCACCACCTCCTGGACGTGTGGGAGGTCGATGAACCCGCCGACGTGGCCAGCTACCAGGACATGGCGCGCGAGCGCGTCGATGAGCTCACCGACCAGGACGTCCTGCCGATCCTGGTGGGCGGCTCGGGCCTGTACGTGCGCTCGGTGCTGGACCACATGAACTTCCCGGGCACGGACCCGGACGTGCGCGCCCGGTTGGAGACGGAGCTGAACGAGGTCGGCCCCGGGGTGCTGCACGCGCGCCTGGCCGACGTGGACCCGGCCGCGGCGAAAGCGATCCTTCCGGGCAACGGGCGCCGCATCGTGCGCGCCCTGGAGGTCGTGGAGCTGACCGGGGAGCCGTTCACCGCGAACCTGCCCGACCACTCCTCCTACTACCCGTGCCTGCAGCTGGGGGTCACGGCCCCGCGCGAGCAACTGGACCAGCGTATCGATCTGCGTGTGGACCGCATGTGGGAGAAGGGGCTGTTGGAGGAGGTCCGCGAGCTCGACAAGATCGGCCTGCGCGAGGGCCGGACCGCTTCACGCGCGCTGGGGTACTCCCAGGCCCTGGCTCAGTTGGACGGGCAGATGTCGGAGTCCGAGGCGCGGGCTGCCACCGCACAGGCCACCCGCAAGTTCGCGCGGCGCCAGGAGTCGTGGTTCCGCCGCGACCCGCGGGTGACGTGGCTGCCGCACGATGCCGAGGACCTCGTCGAACGGGCCCTGCACCACGTGGAGAAAGCGCTTTCGGGCGCGGAGGACAAGCCCTCGGGCGAGGCGCTGGTGGACGTGTCCACGTGGCTGCCGACCGGGCGGCTCGGGGTGGACTGAGACCTCCGCCCCGGCGGATCGGAGCGCCGCGTCCCTGCGGGGGTGCGGCGCTCCGTCGTGTCCGGACCCGGCCCCGCCGTCCCCGCCCTCTTGCCCACGGGTCCAGCATCGGCTTATCGTGACTTCGTGACCAGTTTTCTTAGTTGGTCACACAGTCACGGAGAGGGCGTGCGGGGATATGGTCGTCGCCATCATTCATGACGGTGGCCGCAGGGCCTCCGCACGTCCCCGATCCACAGGAGCACCACGTGGTCCAGTCCGCCCGTTCCCGACGTTCACCGCAGGCCCGTGCCGAACGCGCCGACCGCATCCTCGACGCCGCGGCCGACCTCATGGTCGCGCTGGGGCCGGGCAAGATCACCATCGAGGACGTCGCACGCCGGGCCGGGATCGGCAAAGGAACGGTCTACCTGCACTTCCCCACCAAGGAAGTGCTGTACCTGGTGGTGCTCATGCGCGCCCAGTCCGAAGCCGCGGCCTGGATCGTGGAGCGCATGGGGACCGACCCCGTCGAGATCCTGCCGAGCAGGGTGGGCGCCACCGCACTCGAGGGGCTGTCGAACTCCCCGATCCTGCGGGAGGTGTTCATGGCCAACACCGGGATGCTCGGCACGCTCACCGAGACCGCGGTCGCCGAGGGCGGGGAACTGATCGACCGGCGCCTGCACGACCTCGAGGCCTACTTCCACCTGCTGCGCGAGCACGGACTGGTGCGCGCCGACCTGCCCCCCGACGAGCTCTTCCACATCTTCGGCACGACCCTGACCGGATTCCTCCTCTACCCGCCCCTGCTCGAGAACCAAGGGCGCCACGTGCCCGACCGGGAGCGCCGCACACAGTTGGCCACCGACGCCCTGCACCGCTCCCTGGGCGAGAGCGGTGACCCCGACGCCCTGCGTACCGCCTGGCCCCAGGTCGTGGCCCTGTTCGACCACACGGTCCAGCGGGTCCGTGCCGAGATCGACCGCTACCGAACCGTCCGACGCGAATGACCCTGGAGGGGCCATGACCGCCATCCGGCCACAGACCACGCACGAGCCCGTCGACCTGCGCGACCCCGAGTTCGCCGAGGAGCCGTTCCGCACGATCGAACGCATCCGTTCGGCGGGCCGGGCCGTCCGGGGCCGCTTCCTCGACGGCTCCGAAGTCCTGTTCGTCACCGGGGACGAGGAGGTGCGTTCGGTCCTCGGCGACCGCCGGTTCGTCACCGACCCCGCACACGTCCCGGGAGGGGACACCGAGAACAGGCGCTCCGAGGCGCTGCGCATGCTGGGGGTGCGCTCGGACCTGGTCTCCTACCTGACCGACACCATTCTCGACAAGGACGGCGTCGACCACGTGCGCCTGCGCAAACTCGTCTCGCGTACCTTCACCGTCCGCAGGGTCGACGAACTGCGTCCACGTATCCGCCGCGCCGCCGAGGAACTGCTGGCGGCCCTTCCCGAGCACGCCGACGACGACGGCACCGTCGACCTGCTCGGCCATTTCGCCTACCCGCTGCCGATCACGGTCATCGGCGACCTGGTGGGAGTACCCGTCGAGGACCGGGCACGCTGGCGGGAATGGAGCGACCAGCTCGTCGGCTTCGACCGGGCCGACCCCGCACAACTCAACGACGCCATGGCCGCGGCCGTCGACCACGCCCGGCACATGATCGCCGAACGCCGCGCGACCGAGCACGAGGACTTGCTGGGTGCTCTGGTCCGCACCCGTGACGAGGACGGCGACCGCCTCACCGAGAGTGAACTCATCACCCTGGTCTTCACGCTGATCATCGCCGGCTACGAGACCACGGCCCACCTCATCGGCAACGGCACCCGGGCCCTGCTCGACCACCCCGAACAGTGGGAGATGCTCCGCTCCGACCGCGGCCTCATGCCCGCCGCGATCCACGAGATGCTGCGCCACGGAGGTACGGCGCTGCTCACACGTCCGCGCTACGCCACCGAGGCGATCGAGCTCGGCGACCGGGAGATCGCCCCCGGTTCCGCCGTCATCGCCGTCATCGGCGGAGCCAACCGCGACCAGGACGCGCACGAGGACCCCTACCGCTTCGACATCACCAGGCACCGCGGAAGGCCCGGTGAAGCACACCAGGCCTTCAGTCATGGCATGCACTACTGCCTGGGCGCGGCCCTGGCGCGCACAGAAGGCGACGTGGCCTTCGACGCCCTGCTGTCGACCTACCCGGATCTGTCCCTGGTGCCCGGCCGCCCGCCACAGCGGCAGACCGTTCCGGGGACCCTGCGGCTGACGGAACTGCCCGTGCGCCTGGGGACCTGACCCGACGGCCCGCGTCCGCCGGGCGTAGACACGAGCGGGGCCGGCCCCGCGGAAGGGACCGGCCCCGCTCCTCGCGGCCCGCGGACGAGATCATCGCCCGCGGCCGGACACGATCACTGGATCTCGCAGCAGCCGCCCACGGACGCGGCGGGCTCCTCCTCCGGCTTGCCGATCGAGGGCATACCCAGCAGGACATCGGGGGCGCTCTGCTGCACCGGGCGGCCGTTGCGGGCGTCCCAGGCATCGCCCGCACGGGTACGGCGCAGCCCCCGGACACCGGAGTCGGCGACCAGGTGGTGCGGGGCGGCGTAGGTGACCTCGACCGTGACGGTGTCGCCCGGACGCGGTTCCTCGTCGCCCTCGTTCAAGGAGAAGTGGACGAGGCGGTTGTCGGGGGCACGGCCCGACAGGCGGCGGCGCTCACCGCTCTTGCGCCCCTCGGCCTCGGAGACCAGCAGCTCGACCTCACGCCCGACGACCTTCCGGTTCTCCTCCAAGGAGATCTGGTCCTGCAGGTCCACCAGGCGCTGGTAACGCTCCTTGACCACGTCTGCGGAGACCTGGCCCTCCATGGAGGCGGCGGGGGTACCCGGACGCTTGGAGTACTGGAAGGTGAAGGCCTGCGAGAAGCGGGCCTCCCGCACCACGTGCAGGGTCTCCTCGAAGTCCTCCTCGGTCTCGCCGGGAAAGCCCACGATGATGTCGGTGCTGATCGCGGCGTGCGGCATCGCCGCGCGCACCTTCTCCACGATGCTCAGGAAACGCTCCTGGCGGTAGGAGCGGCGCATGTCCTTGAGCACCTTGCTGGAACCCGACTGCAACGGCATGTGCAGCTGCGGCATCACGTTGGGGGTCTCGGCCATGGCCTCGATGACGTCGTCGGTGAAGTCACGCGGATGAGGGGAGGTGAACCGGACCCGCTCCAACCCCTCGACCTCCCCGCAGGCACGCAGAAGCTTGGAGAAAGCCTGGCGGTCACCGAAAGCACTGCCGTAGGCGTTGACGTTCTGGCCCAGCAGCGTCACCTCGGTGACACCCTCCTCGACCAGGGCACGCACCTCGGCGAGAATGTCGCCGGGCCGGCGGTCCTGCTCCTTACCGCGCAGCGCGGGAACGATGCAGAACGTGCAGGTGTTGTTGCACCCCACCGAGATCGACACCCACGCCGCGTAAGCGGACTCGCGGCGGCTGGGCAGAGTCGACGGAAAATGCTCCAACGACTCGGCGATCTCGACCTTCGCCTCCTTCTCGACGCGGGAACGCTCGAGAAGAGCAGGCAGAGAACCGATGTTGTGCGTGCCGAAGACCACGTCCACCCAAGGGGCGCGGCGCACGATCTCACCACGGTCCTTCTGCGCCAAGCAGCCGCCCACGGCGATCTGCATCCCGGGGTTGCGGTCCTTGACCGGCCGCAAGTGCCCGAGGTTGCCGTAGAGGCGGTTGTCGGCGTTCTCCCGAACCGCACAGGTGTTGAAGACGACGATGTCGGCGGTGGTGTCCTCGGCTGCGCGCGCGAACCCCGCGTCCTCCAGCAGACCGGAGAGGCGCTCGGAGTCGTGGACGTTCATCTGGCAGCCGTAGGTCCGCACTTGATAGGTACGACTCTGGCTCACGACCCCAGGCTATCGGCTGTGTCGGCCCCTCGGTCCAGCTGTGGGCACACGAACGGCCCCGCACCCGGCTCGGGTTCTAGCGGTCCCCGCAACACCCTGGAGTTCAGGGAGTTGCGGGG
>NZ_ANBE01000045.1 GCF_000341145.1 Nocardiopsis xinjiangensis YIM 90004 | reverse complement strand
GCTTGGGTTCTAGTGGTCGTTGCAACACCCCACTTCTGAAGGGGTGCGGTGGACGACTTCGAGATCCGCGAGAACCGGAAACCACAGGGGCGCAGGAAGCTCCTCGCCGAGCGTGAGCGCTACCTTGCCCTGGTGGAACAGGGCTACAGCAACAAGCAGGCGAGCTGGATGGTGGGCGTCAACCCACGTACCGGACGGGAATGGCGCCACGGGCGTCCCGAGGGCCGAACGAAACGGCCGAGGTTGCGGGCCGAAGACGCGCCCGCAACCTCGGCCGGCACGCCTTACCAGCGCAGCATCGAGGCCCGAGGGGCCGGTCGCTACCTCGGCGAGGACGAGCGCGTCCACATCGCCGACCGGCTGCGTGAGAACGCCTCCCTACACACCATCGCTGCCGAGCT
Source organism: Nocardiopsis xinjiangensis YIM 90004 (assembly GCF_000341145.1). Taxonomy (GTDB): domain Bacteria; phylum Actinomycetota; class Actinomycetes; order Streptosporangiales; family Streptosporangiaceae; genus Nocardiopsis; species Nocardiopsis xinjiangensis. The sequence continues at coordinate 89,094 of NZ_ANBE01000045.1, read as the reverse complement.
GGGCCGCGTTCCCTCCACCATCAGCCGAGAGATCCGCCGCAACCGCCATCCCGGCAACCACCAGTACCGCCCACACGCCGCCCAGGCCCGGGCACGAGCCCGCCGGCTCCGCCCGAAGAGTGGAAAAATCGGAGCCAACCCGCTCCTGCGCGAGGTGGTCCAGGGCTGGTTGGCCAGGAAGTGGAGTCCGGAGCAGATCAGCCACCAACTACGTCTGCGCTTCCCCGACTCCGCGGAGATGCACGTGAGCCACGAGACGATCTACCAGGCGCTCTACGTCCAGGGCCGCGGCGAGCTGCGCCGTGAACTCACCCGGGCACTGCGCACCGGCCGAGGCCTGCGCAAGCCACACCGCAGGCCGGACCAGCGCATACCGCGTTTCCCCCACCCCATGGCGATGATCAGCGAGCGTCCGCCCGAGGCCGCCGACCGAGCCGTTCCCGGCCACTGGGAAGGCGACCTCATCATCGGCAAGGACGGTGCGTCCGCGATCGGCACGCTGGTCGAACGCGCCAGCCGCTACGTGATGCTCGTCCACCTGCCCGGCAACCGCGACACCACCACCGTTCGCGACGCCCTGATCAGGACCGTCACCACTCTTCCCGAGCACCTGCGCAGGTCATTGGCCTGGGACCAAGGAGCGGAGATGGGACTCCATCACCAGTTCTCGACGGCCACCGGCATGCCGGTCTACTTCTGCGATCCCGCCAGCCCCTGGCAGAGGGGCTCCAACGAGAACACGAACGGCCTACTCAGGCAGTACTTCCCCAAGGGCACCAACCTGGCCGTTCACGGCCACGGGCACCTGGAGGAGGTCGCCGCCGAGCTGAACTCCCGCCCACGCAAAACGCTCGACTGGCAGACGCCAGCCGAGCGTTTGTCTAAGCTCCTGGCCGTGGCCAGTTGATCAGCTTGTGTTGCGACGACCCCTCGAATTCACCCAGGGCTCCGGGGGCATCCGCGGCCAGGAAATCCTAGAAGCGGGCGTTCTCCAGGGTCCCCTCGGTCTGGCCCGCCGGGTCGAGCACCAGGCACAGCGCCTCGCGGTCGTCGTGGTCCTCCCAGCCCTCGGCAGTCGGGAAGAGCGTGGTGTACTCCAGCGTGGAGCTCTCCCACTCGACACCCACGAAGTCCTCGAAAGCGTCGATGCAGGCCTCATCGGCCAACCCGGCGGCCTCTTCCTCGCCCGGGAAGGTGTCACCGCCGCTGAGGTCGGTGGCGTGGAAGACCTCGAAGTCGTGCGGCTCCCCGCAGTCGACCTTGGGCACCTCGGAGATGGTCTCGTCGGCGTTCGAGTCCATCTCGTTGAGGCAATCGCCGACGCGGAGGGAGACCACGTTCGTGTCCTCGGGGTCCACCTGCTCCGGCGTTTCCTCGGTCTCGATCGGTTCGGTGGTCTCCTCCTCGGCCGATTCTTCCTCGGTCGGTTCGGGGGAACCGGTCTCCTCCGTGTTGTCACCGCTCAGGGCCGGGGGCAACAGGGGCAGCTGGCCGCATGCCGAGAGGGACAGCGCGGCACCGGCTGCGAGGGTCCCGAGAGCGATGCGGCCGGCCAACGAACGGCGCGTTTCGGACAACATGGGCACTCCAGTGATTCGTTGTTCACATACCGGCCTCTCGACCGGTGACATTACAGATGCGCACACCTCGACGCCGGTTTCGAGCCGAGGCCGTGAGATACGGGCACGGACGGCTCCGGTCCGGACCCGGCACCACGACCGCGCAGGGCGGAAACGGGAACGGCTGCTCACACCCGGTCGGACCCCCGCGCCCTGCCGGCTGCCGCCGACCGTCCCGGCGGTCTCCGGTCAACAGAGGACCGCACGGACCTCGGCTGCCCGCTCGTTGACGGCCCGACGGTACGGGGGCGTTGGGGACCGAGGCCATGAATGCACTCCAGGGGTTTTCGAGGGGGATCCCGCATGAGCGGGAGAAGGCAGGATTCACTCACCGGACCCTGCGTGTCGATTCCGTTTTCCCGAACCGCGCCCCGTGCGCCGGGAACGCTCGGAGGCTCACTCTTCGTGCCTGGCCACAGCTGCGCGGTTCCCACAGCGAGTATCTCTCGCCCGCCACAGGGAAAGGACGCAAGAACGGTGACAGCGGTTTCATCGGAGCCACGTTGTTTTCCCGTTCCACGCCGCCGGGGAGGCATCCGTTCGGTGACGCCCTCTCCGAGGTGAGATGCGGGGGCAGGCGTTCCGGTTCCCACGAATACGCACGCCCCGGGCCGAACCGGAAGTAGACGGCCGCACGGCGGTACACACACGACGAAGGCCCTGGTCCGCAGACCAGGGCCTTCGTTCAGTCCTGTGCGTCATCAAGGACTCGAACCTTGGACCCGCTGATTAAGAGTCAGCTGCTCTGCCAACTGAGCTAATGACGCGTGTTGTCGTAAGGCCGGGCTCTCGCCCCTGCCTTCTGTCTCTCACTGTACCGGAACCTCGACGCGCTCCGAATCGTGTACGAACCGATGTGAGAGACTTCACCGGCTTCGGCGCAAGCGTGACCCCGGCTCCTCGGCCGGGGCCACTCTGCCCGTGCGTCATCAAGGACTCGAACCTTGGACCCGCTGATTAAGAGTCAGCTGCTCTGCCAACTGAGCTAATGACGCCCGCCGCTTCTTCGGTCGGACCGGCCTTTTCGGTCGGTCTCCCTGGCGACGTCGTCAACTCTAGCAGGAGCGCGGGACTGCCGCGAATCGATGCTTGGCGGTCCTAGGCGAAGGCCAGGACCAGCGCGACGACGATGCCGATGACGAGCACGCCTCCCACACCGGCCAGGACCAGCGGCAGGATCGGGCGGCGGGCGGACTCCTCCGGCTCCGGGTTCTCGTCGACGAACCGGCGGAAGTGCTGGGTGGTGCCCGCCGGGTCAGGGTTGGGTTCGTTGTTCTGTGCCATGGACCTGAGACTAGCGACTCACATGAGCGATGAGGACCCCTCCAAGAAGATCTGACCGATTTGACAACACCCTTTGGCCCACGGCCCCGGCTCCGGGGCCCGCGCTCGCCCCGGAGCCCCTTCCTCGGTACCCACGTCATCCAGGTGAAAGCCGGACGTAAGACGTATCCCCCACACTCTGGCCAGGCGAGCCGGGGGCGGCCGGTACTTCCCCGCGGTCGCGACGGCCCGCCACGGGCCCGGCGTTCATGACGGAGGCCATTCGGGCCACCGGGGTACGAGCCCGCGCCGGGTCCACCCCCTCCACCACACGCACCAGATCGGAGACCGTGTGTCCGGGGTGGGTCCGCAGCCATGCCGCCGCCATGCGCAGAACCAGAGGGAGACCGCCGCAGACCCGCGCCAGAGTGTGCAGCTCCGGCCCGGGCTCGCGGCCCAGGAGGGTCGCGAGCAGGCGTGCTGCATCACCGGTGCCGAGGGGGCCGACCTCCACGGCCCGGACCCCGTCGCGCACCAGGAGGTCGGTGAGCCAGGACCGGCTGACCACCACGGTCGCGCAGCCGGAGCCGGGCAGCAGCGGACGGACCTGGTCCCCGGAGCGTGCGTGGTCCAGCAGCACCAGGACCCGCCGGCCGGCGAGTGCCCCACGGATCCGGGCCGCGCCCTCCTCCGTGTCGCGGGGCGGACGGTCGGCGGTCCCGGGATCGATGACACTCAGGAGTCGGCGCTGCACATCGGCCGGCCGGCGCGGGGCACCCTCGGCATCGCACAGGTCGACGTAGAGCTGGCCGTCAGGGAAGGCGTCGAGGACCGAGTGCGCCCAGTGCAGGGCGAGCGCGCTCGCGTCGCTTCCCACGGGACCGCGCAGGAGGACGGGGCGGGGACGGTCGCCGTAGGGGTCGGCGAGCCGTTCGAGTTCGATCAGGGTGGCATTGCGTCCGACCACCGGCCCGGGGGCCGCGGGGAGCACGGACAGGGCCCGTGTCGTGGACCGCGGCTCCGGGAGGTGCGGCGTGGTCCGCCCGGGCGTGGGCCCGTGCGTGTGGGCTCGCGCGCACACCTGCGAGCACTCGGTCTCAGCAGCCGGCCACGGCGCGGCTCCACACCCGCACCTGGGCGCGGGGGCCGGTGTGGACACGAGAGGCAAGCAGACTTCAGGGTCCCGCGGGTGGGGGACGGCGGACCTCCGATGCGTGTGGGAGGCAGGTGCCCCGGAGCCCGCTCCCGCGGGGGCGGGGTCCTCGGGACCGGCGTCCACGGCCCTCCGCCCGATCCGGGCTCCCCCGTGTCCGTGGTCGTCCAGCAGCACCGCCCGGTAGAGCGAACACAGATCGTCCCCGGGCTCGGCACCCCGCCGCTCGGCGAGCGCCGCGCGGGTCCGCTCGTACACACGCAGGGCCTCGCTCCGCCGTCCGCAGCGGTGGAGCGCCGCCATCCGCATCCGGGCCAGGGGTTCACGTTCGGGATGGTCGGCGGTGATGTCGCGGGTCCGTACGGCCACCTGTTCGTTCTCACCACGGGCCAGGGCGGCAGCGCATCCTTCCTCGGCCGCGTCCAGGAGTTCCTCGGTGAGCGGGGCGACCTCCTCCTCCTGCAGCGTGCGCCCGGGCACGTCCACCAGGACCGGCCCGCGCCACAGCTCCAGGGAACGGGCGTAGAGATCGATACATGCGCGGTGATCGCCTTCCCGTCCGGCGTCGCGGGCGGCGCTCACCAGGGCACGCAGCCGCAACAGGTCGCATTCCTCTTCCCGGAGCTCGACCCGGTAGCCGCCGTCCTCGCCCAGCACGAACGGTGAACCGAGGTTCTCGGTGAAGAGCGCACGCAAGCGTGCCACGTGCACCTGGAGGGCGCCCCGCCGGTCCTTGCCCTCGGTGGCCCGGCCCCACATACGGTCGGCGAGAACCTCGGCAGACACGGTGCGGCCCGCGTGCAACAGCAGGGTAGCGAGCAATGCACGGCGTTTGTTCCCGCGCAGCAACAGGGGTCGTCCCCCTGCCTCGACGGTGAGACGGCCCAGCAGCCCCACGCGTACCTGCGGCTCGGCCCGGCCGCCCAGCGACACTCCGCATCCCCCCTGCACGGCGCTCGCGGACGCATCCGCACCGCCTCTCGGCGCCTTCCGGGACCAGCGTGCCCGGTGAGCTGGGGCCACGCAACGCATCGGGGCACTTGCCGCACGGGTCCGCACTTGGAATCCTGGATTCTCCCGATTTTTCCCCCCACCGCGTTGACTCTGCACCACGACCGAAAGAAACTTTCCTCCATGGCGCAAATTCCGAAACCGACCGGCGAGCACGAGGAGGCCTCGCAGGTCTCCTCGTCCCCGGTGCCCACGACGGTCCTGCGGATCCGTTCCCTGCTTCCGTCGCTGGCGCCCGCCGAGCGCCGTGTCGCGCAGCGCATCGTCGACGACCCCGAACGGGCCGCAGCCTCATCCATCACCCAACTCGCCAAGGACTGCGCCACCTCCGAGGCCACCGTCATCCGCTTCTGCCGCACGATCGACTTCAGCGGATACCGCGAGCTGCGCCTGGCTCTGGCCACCGAGGCCGGGCAGGTGCGCGGGGCACGGTCCTCCACGGCGGAGCCCTCCAGCGACATCAACCCCGACGACACCCTCGCCTCGGTCGTGCACAAGATCGCCTACACCGACGCCAAGGCCGTGGAGGAGACCGGTGCCGCCCTCGACGTCGAGGAACTACGTGCGGTCATCGACGCCATGGCGGGCGCGCGGCGCGTGGACGTGTACGGGGTGGGAGCGAGCGCGTTCGTGGGGGCCGACCTGCAGCAGAAGCTGCACCGGATCGGATTGGCCTCGTTCGCGTGGTCGGACGCGCACGTGATGCTCACGAGCGCCGCGGTGCTGGGCGGGGACGACGTGGCGATCGGCATCTCCCACAGCGGCGTGACCCTCGACACCGTGCAGGCGTTGACAGAAGCGGGGCGGCGCGGCGCGAGAACCGTGGCGATCACCAATTTTCCGCGCTCGCCCATCGGGGCCGCCGACCACGTCCTGACCACTGCGGCCCGCGAGACCACGTTCCGTTCGGGGGCCACCGCGAGTCGGCTGGCGCAGCTGACGGTGGTGGACTGCCTGTTCGTCGGGCTCGCCCAGATCCGCTACGCAGACAGCCGCACCGCCCTGGAGACGACCTATGAGGCGGTCCGCGGACTCCGGATGAACGACGACCGCAGACGCCGCCGCGGCGGCACGGCAGAGTAAGGGAGAACCCGGGTGCGGACCGAACAGGAGAGGGCTGTGGACGAGGGCTACATCCCGTCACGGAACGGGGACGAAACAGCGGCCGAGAGCGAGGCCGTCATCGTGCGCGCGCCCACCGAGGAGCGCAACTCGGGCACCTACGACATCGACCTGCTCCCGGCGTCGGGGATCCTGCGCGAGATCAACGCCGAGGACACGACCGTCCCGCCTGCGGTGGGCGCGGTCCTGCCGGAGCTGGCGCAGGCCGTGGAACTGGGGGTGGCGGCTCTGGAGAGCGGTGCCGCCATCCACTACTTCGGCGCCGGGACCTCGGGCCGGATCGCGACCCAGGACGCGGCGGAGCTGCCACCGACCTACGGGGTGCCTCCCGAGTGGGTGGTGGCCCACCACGCCGGCGGGAACGACGCCGTCCAGCGTGCCGTGGAGGGTGTGGAGGACGACTGGGAGAGCGGGCGCGTGGACGCCGCCGGGGTCGAGGCCGGGGCCTTGGTGGTCGGACTGGCCGCAAGCGGGCGCACACCATACGTGGGCGGGGCCTTCGAGGCGGCGCGGGAGCGTTCTGCCCGGACGGTACTCATCAGCGCCAACCCGGACGCGCCCCTGGCCGAGGGGGTGGACGTGCACGTGGGAATGTCGACGGGCGCGGAGGTCATCGCCGGTTCCACACGTATGAAGGCCGGGAGCGCGCAGAAGCTGGCGCTGAACTCGTTCTCCACCGCGGTCATGGTGCGGATGGGGCGTACGTTCTCGAACCTGATGGTCGGTGTGGACGCCACGAACGGCAAGCTGCGCGGCCGCGTCGTGACGATCCTGACCCAGGCCACGGGGCTCGGAGAGGACGAGTGTGCCCGCGCCCTGACCGCCGCGGACGGTGACACCCGTACCGCCCTGGTGTCGCTGTTGGCCGAGGTGGACGCGGTCCGCGCCGCGCAGGAGCTGGACCGCGCGCAGGGGCGCGTGCGCGCGGCCCTGTCGTCGCTCGGTGTTTCGGGGCAGGAGCCACACGCCTGACCCGTACCCCCGTTGCGCACGGCGCGGCGCACGCCGCGCCGTGCGCCCCACGCCGCATCGGAGGGGTCGGCGCCACGTGAGGGGCCGAGCGGCCGGGGCTCTTGTGGCCGAGGAGATCCAGCGCCGTGCACGGCCCCGGGTCCCAGCCCCCACATGGCTGAGTACCCCGTTTCCTGTGGCCGGGGAGGACCCCGGTGCGGAGTTGCGGGTGCCTGGGTCAGCCGCGCTGGACGGCGGTGTCGAGCAGGCCGATGGGGGGCGACCCCAGGGCGAGCAGGGCCCGGTGGAAGCGCGCGAGGGAAAACCCCTCCCCCCATGCACGGCGGGCGCGCTCGCGCGCGGCGAGGATCTCGAGCTTGCCCCATGTGTACCGGCCGTAGGTGGGGTCGAAGGTGGCACGGCGGGCCTCGGAGAGGGCCGCGGGCCCGCGCAACGGGGTGTCCGCCTCGAAGCGCACGGCACCCTCGGCGACGTTCGCGCCGCCGGTGTGCATGGCGATGGCCACCGACAGGCGGGTGACCCGGATCAGAGCCTCCACGTAGACGCCGATCTCGTAGTGGGTCGGGGTCCAGTCGTGCCCGTGGAGGAAATCGGCCCCGGCCACGCGCTCGGCGGCGTAGGCACCGAAGCCCTCCTCCAGGAGCATCTCCTCGGCGTAGTGCGCCCACCCCTCGGCGAAGGTCATCGAGTGCAGCGCGGCACGCACAGGGCTCTTCAGGGCCCCCATGGACCGCCAGTGCGAGAAGTGCCCCGGCGCGACCTCGTGCACGCTGACCGCGGGAAGGGTCGTGTGGCTGAACATTTCGAGCCAGTCGGCGCTCTCCTGCGGCGACCAGGAGGGCTGCGGCGGGGTGATGTAGTAGTACGACGGGGTGTCGCCCTCCCAGGGCCCGCCCCCGGCCATCATCGCGGTGGCCCAGCGCTGGGACTCGGGGGACGCCTCGACCCGGCACTCCCCGGTGTCGTCGGGCACCAGGCCGCGTTCGGCGGTGAAGTCGCGGGCCAGGCGGGTCCAGTGGCGGGCGGCCTCCAGTACCCGGTCGGCGGAGGGAGCGCGTGCGGTGAGTTCGCGGGTGACCTCCATGGGATCGCGCCCCGGCGCCAGGCGTGCGGTCGCCGCGGCCAGGCCTTCGAGCAGGCGGTCGCGTTCCTCGTCGGCGCGGCGGGCGAGCACCGACAGGTCCACGTGGGCGGCCTCCGGGACCCCCATGAGCCGGGAGAGCCGGTCCGCTCCCAGGGCGGCCTCCACAGGTCCTTCCTCGGCGGCCTTGCGCACGTGGGCGACCAGCCGTGCGTGCGCGGCCAGGGCGGTCTCCCGTTCGCGGGCGGGCAGGTACGCGGGGACGTCGGCGCCCACACCCTCGACCGCACCCATGAGGGAACGCGCGACGGGGGCGGGCACCCGGTCCAGGGACCGGAGCGCGTTGTCGACCAGCCGCGGCCACTGGCGCACGTGCTGGGCCCGGGCACGGTCGCGTTGCTCACGCGGGGCGTACTCGCGGTCGTAGCCGGACAGGTCCATCTCCGACACGTGCGGGAGCGGGTTGGACCGGTACTCCTCCAGCTCGAGGTTGCTCAGGCGCAGCCCGTTCTCGAAAGCGGTGGCGTGGGCCTCGTCGTAGGTGTCGTCGTAGGTGCGGGCGGTCTCGGTGTCGAGGCGGCCCATCCCGGCTGCGATCCCCTCGGGCGAGAGGTCGGCGACGGTCCCGTCGTACTCGTGCATCCCGGCCATCTCCCGCATGGTTCCGGGGACGAGGTCGGTCAGGGCGCGCAGCCGTGGCGGAAGGGCATCGGTCTGCCGGGGCGCGGGGGATCTCGGTGACTTGTGAGGCATGCGGGCGAGACTAGCCGTGCGTGGAACGCGCTCGCAGCATGATTGCCGGTTCCGGCCAGGAACCTCTCCCCCGCCCCGCTCGTCCACCCGGGTGTGACCGATCCGGAGCCTTCTGCCCGCCGTCCTGCCCGCGCCCGCCTGCTGCTGTGCACCGCCGCGGCCGTGTGTGCCGCCGTCGCCGTGCTGTGCGTCCTCGCGTTCACCCGGCAGTTGTACACCACGGCCGAGTACCGCCACACCGTCGCGGACGTGCCGGACCGCTCCGTCGCTGTGGTTCTGGGCGCGGGGGTGCGTTCGGACGGCCTCCCCAGCCGGATGCTCTCCCACCGCCTCGACATGGCCGTGGAACTCTACGGGGAGGGGAGCGTCGAGGTCGTGCTGGTCAGCGGCGACAACGGGGAGGAGCACTACAACGAGACCGACACCATGGCCGCGTACCTGGTCGACGCGGGTGTGCCCGAGGAGCACGTGGTCGGCGACCACGCGGGTTTCTCCACGTGGGACACCTGCGCGCGGGCGGCGGAGGTCTTCGGGGTGCAGGAGGCCGCAGTCGTCTCGCAGGACTTCCACGTGCCGCGCGCGGTGGAGCTGTGCCGGGCCGCCGGGATCGACGCGGTGGGTGTGGGTGAGTCCCTGTTCGACGAGCGCGGCACCGCCACGGTCCACGGCTGGGTGCGGGAGGTCCCCGCCGCCCTGGACGCGGCGGTGACGACCTGGTCCGCCCCGGATCCGACGTTGCTCGGCGAGCGGGAGACCGGCGTGGACGACGCCCTCGCCGACCGCTGACCCCTCCCCCGGCGGCGGCCCGGGCGCCGACGCTCACCAGGGGTGCTGTGGAGCCTCGTGGCGGCCGGTAATGCTCTCACGAGCGCCAACAGCGGGTGTTGGTGCCGCAAGGAGCACTACCGGCCGCGGGGCCGGGGGCCGGCTGCCGCACAGCGCCGCTGTCCACCGGAACCGGCTCAGCGGCCCCCGCCGAACAGTCGTCCGAGCAGCCCCTGGGGCCGCTCGGACGCGGCGGGCCGGGCCTGCGGGGCGGGGTCGGGCTCCTCGGCCGGCTCCTCCGGCTCGGGTTCCACTCCCACCAGGGCGCAGTAGTCCTCGGCGTCGTCAGGCAGCGCCCAGGCCCGCAGGGTCGCGCGCAACTCCTCGTCCTGCCAGGCGGAGGCGGGCAGCTCGGCGATGCTCCACAGGACCTTGAGGGTCTCCTCGTCGTACTCGGCGCTCGCGTGCTCCTCGGTCGTGTGCTCCTTGGAGCGCGGGCCCAGGACGAGCTCCAGGCCCACCCCGGTGACGAGCGCGCGCGACTCCTCCTCGCCCTTGATGAGCCCGGGGAGGATGTCCAGCCGCAGACGGCGGGCGCGTTCTCCGGCCCGGCCCAGGGCGAGGAAGCCCAGCACCTGCGGGGAACGGTTCCCGCAATGCGGCCACGACTCGTTGAAGAGCCCTTCGTAGCCCATGTTGGTGCCTCCGCCGCGGCCGATACGGCGCAGCGCCTCGCGCGGGGTGTTCTCTCCGTGCGTGAGCACCATGGCGACCGAGGCGGCGTAGGAGTTGTACAGGTTGCCGCCGGCCATCTGATGGGTGAGGCCGATGCCGGTGTCGATGTCGGCGGGGTCGGCGAGAAGACCCAGGGCGAACAGTTCTGCGGGCAGGGGCTCGCCGCTGTCCATGGCCTGGTTCATGGCTTCGCGGAAGCTGGTGGGCTGCTGCGGGGCCGGACGCAGGTCCTTGGCCAGGAGCATGTGGGAGGCGCCGGTGATCTCGGAGACGATGCGCTCGGACTCCGAGGGCAGGAAGCCCAGTACGTAGCTCACCCATTCGCCGGCGCGGTCCATGCCGCCGCGGTTGGCGCCGTTCTTGAGCAGTTCGACGAGGTCGGGCACGCGGGCGCACACGGCGAGGTAGGTGTCGAGCTCGGCCTGGAGCAGTGCGGCGCCGTCGTCGCTCTCCATGACGGCGAGCCGGTTGCGCATGCGCTGGTGGTGCTGCTCGTCGGGTGCCTCCTGGGCCCATTCGCGGTACTGCTCGCGGACCTTGTCGGCGTCGTTGGCGGTGGCCCAGGCGACCTCGTCACGCCACTGGTCGAGGTCGCGGGTCGCGGGGAAGCGGTCCTCGGCGTGCGCGCTGACCAGTTCGAGCAGCAGGCTCAGGGGACGGTAGCGGTCGGTGGCCGGGGTGGTTTCGGCGCAGGCGAGGTCGACGAGGAAATCGACGGCCTTGGGCGCGGCCAAGTGCCCTGGCGCGGGGAAGTGGATGATGTCGTGGAGCTCGGAGACGGCTGTGTCGCTGCCCGCGAGCTGGTCGATCAGCTCGGGGATGCGTGCTCCGCCCTCGGGTGCCAGGGAGACCCAGTCCACGTCGTGTGCCCCGCTGGGGAGGTCGTTGGCGTCGTTTCCGGTGGTGGCGTTCATGGTCCCGATTATCCCGTCTCGGGCGCAGGCTGCGAACCGGGCGCGGGCTCCTCTCGGGTCCGGCCGCCGGGCGGCGGCCCCTCGGGCTTCGGGGAGGAGGCGTGTACCGGGTGAGGAGTCTTCTCAGACGCGTGCGCGATGTTGCCGTTCCGGACCCGGTCCTCAGACCTCGGTGCGGGCGGGCGCGGGCCGCAGCAGGGCGTCACGCAGGGCCTTGACCGAGGCGCCGGCCTCGCGTGCGTAGCCGATCACGGTGGAGCGGCGCCGGGCGCCCATGCTCCGGTCCCCGACCCCGACGGCGTCGATGCCTGCGGCACGGGCCAGAGCGAGGGTGCGCGGCAGGTGGAAGGCCTGGGTGACCATGACCGCCTCGCGCACCCCGTAGAGGTCGCGTACGCGCACGCACGTGTCCCAGGTGCGGTAGCCGTACCGGTCGGCCTCGACGCGGTCGGCGGGGATCCCGTGGTCGACGAGGTAGGCGGTCATGGTGTCGGTCTCCCGGAGCGAGGTCTCGCGGTTGTCCCCGGAGACGATGATGCGTTCGACCTGCCCGGCCCTGTACAGGGCCACGGCCAGATCGAGGCGCCGGGCCAGGAGCGGTGAGGGGCCCTCGGGCCAGGCAGCGGCGCCGAGGACGACGGCGGCGGGGCGGCCCGGAACACCGTCGACGGGATGGATACGGCCCAGGGCGGCCGATCGGATCCACGCCAGGGGGAGGAGGGCGCAGACCACTGCAGCGCCGACCGCGATCCAGGCTCCCACGGGGCCGCCTTTCGGTTCGGGGCACGCGGGGCGTGCCGTGAGGAGAGGGGGCGGGGTCAGCCGCCGAAGATGCCGAGGAATCCGGAGGAGCGCTTGTAGCGCACCGTGAGGCTTCCGCCCTTGGCCTCGCCGGTGACGACGAAGTGGGGAACACCCTGTTTGCGGATGGTGTCGACCTGGCTCTTGAGGGAGCCGAACCAGGAGGAGTCGACGTCGATGTGGGCGGTGGCCCCCTCGGGCAGGATGATGCTGCCGCTGCCACCGGTGACGTCGATCCAGATCTCGGTGACCGGGGAGGTCAGGCGGGCCTCGCGCAGATCGAGTTTGCAGGCACCCCACCGGGCATGGGCCTCGACGCGGGCGGGGACCTCCCAAGTGCCCTTGCGCACGGTGGTCTCGCCCTTGGCGTTGATGACCAGTGCGTCACCGGACTGCTCGGAGACGGAGGCTGCACCCGCGGCGGGGTTCTGGGCGAGGTCGGAGCCGTGGGCGGACGGCAGGTCGGCGACGACGGGTTCCAGGTCGGCGTAGACCTGGGAGGAGTAGGTGCGCTCCAGGCGGTCGTCGAGCTCGTCGAGGGTGATACGGCCCTCGGCCGCAGCTTCGCGCAGGGCCTCGGCAACCTGGTCACGGTCGGCGTCGGAGACTCGCATGCGACTGTTGTCCTGGGGGGCCACTGTGCTCGGCTGTCCTCTCGGTCCCGCGTTCTGTCCCCTTCAGCCTAGAACACGCGGGGCCAAAGCCGGAAACTCTGCCCGTACCGCCGCTTTGGGCCGACTGCACCGCGGGTACCGCTTCTCTGCAGTGCTTTACCGGCCGAGAGAGCGCGGCTGAGGACTCTGCCGGGGTAGGACGGACCCCGGCAGGGCCCTGAGCCTGGCGGGTCGGGCACATGAACCCTCGGGCCAACGATCGCGCAGCGACCCCCTTCCAGCACAGTGCGTGTCCGGTTGTGGCCACGGGGTGAGAACTTCGCGCCGATCCCGTACACCCTTTTCGGTCATCCCGTATCAGCGCCCCTCCGCCACGCCCCCTTCTTCCCTTGCTTCGCACGCCACCGGCGCATGAACCCCCTGCATCGCCTGGTTTCGGATACGCCATAACACCGGATTCGGCCCCTGCCTCTCATCGCAAAACCGCAGGTCGCGCGAGCCCCCTTCACAGACCCCGGCGAGACCCTCGAACACAGCTACGGAAGACCCCTCTTGACCTGCAAATACAATGGAGGGACGAGCCTTCCGGAAGATGCCGCCGAAGTCCTTTCTCGCAGCGTTTGCCGGAAATCGGCCACGAGCACGATGAGCAGTGAAGACGCGAGGTCACACACCTCGCTCCCAGGTCGACGACCGGAGGAAAACACACGTGTCCGCCCTCGCGATCGCCCCGGCGTTCCTCAGCGACTTCAACCACCTGGACCCGAGCGTCCAGCTCGGCACTCTGTCCGTGATGCGCGCCTACAGCTCCGGGCAGACCCCGGAGACGGAACCCGTCCCCGGCGCCGCCGACCCCGGTGTGCGGGTCGTCGGCATCGCCCCCGACTGGTCCGGTGTCGTCGTGCCCGACCACGACGACCACTACCGGCTGCTCACCGTGCTCCCGCACGCGCAGGCGCTCGAGTTCGCCCGCGGCGTGCGCACCGAACCCCTCGACCCCGAGCCGGCCGGCCTCGTCCCCACCGGCCCGCCCGAGCTCTCCGACGCCTTGTCGGCCCCTTTCGACCAGTGGCGGATCACGCTCCACCCTGACCAGCGCCGTCTCACCGAGGCCCACTACAAGGGTTCCGCACAGGTCACCGGGGGCCCCGGCACCGGGAAGAGCGTCATCGCCCTGCACCGCGCCGCCCATCTGGCCTCGCGCGATGCGGCCGCACACCCCGAACGGGTGCGCGAGTCGGTGCTGCTCACCACCTACACCCGCACGCTGGCCCAGACCATGTCCGACCGCCTCGACCAGCTCCTGCCCGACCCCGGCACCCGCGCCCGCGTGCGGGTGTCCACCATCGACGCGGTGGCGCACTCGGTGGTGCGATCGCACACACCGACCGCTCCGCAGATGGCCGACCGCGACGAGCTCGCCCAGCGCTGGCGGTCGGCGGCCCTGGCCGACGGCCTGCCCTTCTCCGGGCGTTTCCTCGTCGACGAGTGGGAACAGGTCCTGCTCGCACAGGACCTGCGTTCCCTGCCCGACTACATCCGGTGCGAGCGCAGCGGCCGGGTGCAGCACCTGGCGCCCGAGCACCGCCGTCAGGTGTGGGAAACGGTGCGCCGCTACGTGGGCGCCCTGAAGGTCGAGGACGTGTGGACGTCCCCGCAGCTGGCAGCGGATGCCGCACACGTCCTGGACCGCGGAGAGCCGCTCTTCCGCCACGTGGTGGTCCAGGAGTCCCAGGACCTGCACCCGGCCCAGTGGCGGATGCTGCGCGCGGCCGTGCCCGAGGGCCCCGATGACCTGTTCGTGGTCGGTGACCCGCACCAGCGGATGTCCGACAACCGGGTCTCCCTCGCCTCGCTGGGCATCAACGTGCGCGGACGCGGGCACCGGCTGCGCGTCGGCCACCGGCTCACCCAGGAGATCCTCGACTGGGCGATGCCGATCCTGGGCCACCGCTCCGTCCCCGGCACGGAGGGCGAGGCCCCGGACGGTCACCGGTCGGTGCTGCACGGCCCCTCGCCGGTGACGCGCGAGTGCGCCGATCCGCGCGAGGAGGTGCGGGCCCTGGGCAACCGGGTGCGTGCGTGGCTGGCGGCGGGGGTGAGCCCCGACGCGATCGCGGTCGCCGGCCGCAACCAGTGGGTGGTGCGCAAGATCGCCAAGGAACTGGAGGCCCGCGGGATGCCGACCGTGTCCCTGGAGACCTCCGACCGGGCCGATGCGGTGCGAGTGGGCACCATGCACGGGCTCAAGGGCCTGGAGTTCCGGTGTGTGGCGCTGGTGGGCATCAGCGATCACCTGCTGCCGCCCAAGGCCGCCATCGAAGCGGCCGAGGGCGACCAGGTGGCCCTGGAGCAGGTGGTGCAGCAGGAGCGGATGCTGCTGTTCGTGGCCTGCACCCGGGCCCGTGATGCCCTGTACGTCTCCCATGTGGGCAACCCGAGCCGGTTGGTGGAACCGCAGGCCGACTGATCTGCCGAGGACCCTCCGTCCCGGCACACGAGGGGGCGCCACCGCGTGCGGTGGCGCCCCCTGCGTTCTTCCGGTTCAGGCCGTGTCGGGGGCCTCCCCTACCGGTCCGGGTCGAACCGGGCGTTGAGGCCCGGGATGGTCATGGTGTCGGTCGCGGTGAGGGGCTCCCTGACATCGACGTCGGTGACGATCATGATCGGCAGGAGCAGGGGCGGCGGGAAGTCCGGGGTGAAGGTGAGCGGGATCCCCAGGAGAGACACGTTCATCTCGGTGACGTGCAGGATCACTTCGCCGTCCATGGACAGTTCCGGAAGGTCCAGGGACATCCGGGTCCCGGAGTCCTCGAACCAGAGCTCGCCGTTGACGAGGTCGGCCGTGTCCATGGTGAGTCTGATGTAGCGCTGGGGACCTTCACCGGTGGGGCACTCCACCACACCGTCGTAACTGGCACCGGTCATGGTGAGCCGGTCGGCGGTCAGCCCCGAGGTCCTGGTCGAACCGGTGAAGCAGTCGTCCTGTTCGTCGACCGGGACGTCGGGCAGGGTGCCTTCCTCCTCCGCGTCCTGGCAGGCCTCGACCGCCTCCAGGAACTCCTCCTCGTCCTCGACGAGGCCCTGCTCGCCCACGCGGTACTCGCACTCGGCGGCGCCGTCCTCGCCGACCTCCTCATCCTGGCCGTCCTCCTCCCCGTCCTCCTCTTCTTCCTCACCCTCGTCGGGGTCCTCCTCCTCTTCCCCGTCGTCGCCGGGGTCGGTTTCGGGTTCGGACTCCTCCTCGGAGGGGTCCTCGGCGCCGTCCGAGGGCTCCTCCGAGGGTTGTTCCTCCTCGCTCTGCTCCTCCTCGTCATCGGGCAGGAGCCAGTCCCAGAAGGAGCTGGGCCCGGGCGCGGAGGCCAGGGTGACCACCAGCGCCAAGGGCAGTGCCGCCGCCGCGAGAGGGCGGGTCCGTGTGATGGGGCGTCTCACGTTCGCCTCCGGGTGCCGGCCGGGCGAGCGCGCTTCGGTGAGCGCTCGCCCTCGTCGGCGGGCGGGGCTTTCCCGGTGCGGGTTCCGGGGTTCTCGTCACCGCCGGAGAGGTCATCGCCGTCGGGCCCGGTGCCCTCACCCGGCCGCGCCTCCTCGCCGGGGCCGGCTCCGTCGCTGCCGTCCGCCCTCTTGCCCCGGTGGCGCCTCTCGGTGCGCTGTTTCCGGGCCTCGGGGCCCCAGGCGAAGACGAGTCCCCCGCCCACGATCCCGAGCAGCATCCCGATGACGAAACCGCCGAAGTTGGAGGTCACGAAGGACACCAGCGCAAGCATGATGCCGACCATCCCGAAGAAGGAGTTCTGGGCCGGTTGGAACCAGCTCAAGGCCCCGATCCCGATCAGGAGCACTCCGATGAGGTGGCCGGAGATCCCGGCGACACCGGCGTAGATGATCAGGTCGATGGGCAGGATCAGGCTCTGCGCGGCCGGGGCCGCCAGGAGCTCGATACCGGCCGCCGCGAGGAGCGCTCCGCCCCAGAACGGACGGCGGCGCCGCCAGTGCCGGAACCGGGCGCGGCCCGCGCGCAGCTTGGTCATTGCTTGGGACATGGCGTCAGAAGCATTCGTTGTTTCCGGGCTGGATGGAGAGCCCGAGACCGGACAAGCGCAGGGTTCCAGCTGTGACGGCCCACGAGGTCAGTTCCATATCGGACACGGTGATCGTGTCGGACTGCAGCCCGAAACCTCCGGCCGGCCCTTGGGATCCGTCGGCCTTGTCCAGGGTGCTGGCGTCGCGGCCGATCTCGATCTCGCTGAACTCGGCGTCACCCCGGAGCTGCTCGATGTCGATGACCATCGAGGAGCCCTCGACGGGGCTGTTCTCACCAGCGGTGATGACCAGTGTGGCCTCACCGATGGGCAGGTCCCACAGCGAGGACATGCACAGGTTGTCGAGCTCGGTGCTGTTGACCGTGGAGAGGCCGATGGGGCGGGAGGTGCCGTCGACCGATTCGGCCACATCCCCGTACTGGGAGAAGCCTTCACCGCGGAGCTGGTCGGCGGACATCTTGAAGCTGTCGCCGGAGACCGCGAATGAGGACGCGAGCAGCCCCTGGGTGGTCATACCACCGAGGACGGCGGCCGCCACGAACCCGGGAACAGCCACGAGCGCGAACCGGCGCCACCGGGTGCCGCCACCGCTCTCGGACTGCTCAGGCACGTCCTGAGACGCCCCGGGCGTCTCGTCGGAAGCCTTGGCCATGGAGTACCTCCAGAAATCCACCGCCCGGAGGGCGGACGGTGGGGGGGAGCGAAACTTGCGCCGAAGCACGCCTCGCGTGTTACGTGGAACACGCCTTACTCGGCAGTAGTGAGGGAGATTACAATATGAATTGTCACATTTCCAGATGGCATATTCAATGTTGCGGACTCGTGTCCGGCGCACCACGAGCCGACCGCAACTGATCAGGAGAGAAGAGCTCGTGTCCTCAGACGCCCAGCACACTCCATCCGCTCAGCACACAGAGGCCGACGACCGCTTCGACTACGACGTGCTCGTCGTGGGTTCGGGTTTCGGGGGTTCGGTCAGCGCCCTGCGCCTCACCGAGAAGGGCTACCGCGTCGGAGTTCTGGAGGCCGGCCGCCGGTTCACCCCAGAGACTCTGCCGTCCTCGTCCTGGGACGTGAAGAACTTCCTGTGGGCGCCCCAGGCCGGCATGTACGGCATCCAACGCATCCATCTGCTGCGCGACGTGATGATCCTGGCCGGGGCCGGGGTCGGCGGCGGCTCCCTCAACTACGCGAACACGCTCTACCACCCCATGGACGCGTTCTTCGAGGACTCCCAGTGGAGCCACATCACCGACTGGAAATCAGAACTGGCGCCCTTCTACGACCAGGCCCGCCGCATGCTGGGCGTGCGCACCAACCCCACCGTCACCCCCTCCGACAAGCACCTGCGCGCCGTCGCCGACGAGATGGGCGTGGGCGACACCTTCCGGCTGACCCCCGTGGGCGTGTGTTTCGGTGACGGCGAGGACGGCGAGGGCCACAGCGCGGCACCCGGCGAGTCCGTGGGCGACCCCTACTTCGGCGGCGCGGGCCCCGACCGCAAGGCCTGCACCGAGTGCGGGGAGTGCATGACCGGCTGCCGCCACGGCGCCAAGAACACCCTCACCGAGAACTACCTCTACTTCGCCGAGCGCGACGGCGCCCGCATCCACCCGCTGACCAGCGTCGAGCGCATCCGCGAGCGCCCCGAGGCCCAGGACGGCGGCTACGCGGTCGACACCCTCCGGACCGACAAACCCCGCCGCCGCAAGCACGCGGGTACCTTCACCGCCCGCCAGGTCGTCGTGGCCGCGGGAACCTACAACACCCAGGCGCTGCTGCACCGCATGCGCGACCAGAAGCTGCTGCCGCGGCTCTCCCAGAAACTGGGCACCCTCACCCGCACCAACTCCGAGGCGCTCGTGGGGGCCATGAGCCGCCACGTACCCTGGCACGAGGACCTCACCCACGGTGTGGCGATCACGTCCTCGATCCACCCCGACGAGAGCACCCACATCGAGCCGGTGCGCTACGGCAAGGGCTCCAACGCCATGGGCCTCCTGACCGCTATGCAGGTACCCGGCGGCGGAGTGGTCCCGCGCTGGCTGCGTTTCGTGGGCCACGCGTTGCGCCGGCCCCACGTCTTCGTGCGCAGCTTCTCCAATCGACGGTGGTCGGAGCGCACCATCATCGGCCTGGTGATGCAGTCGCTGGACAACTCACTGACCACCTCGGTCCGGCGCGGTCTCTTCGGCGGCCGCAAGAAGCTCACCTCCCGCCAAGGACACGGCGAGCCCAACCCCACGTGGATCCCCGAGGGGCAGGAGGCCGCCTCCAAGCTGGCCGACCGTATCGACGGGCACGCCGGCGGCACCATCGGCGACGTCTTCAACATCCCGATGACGGCACACTTCCTGGGCGGATGCCCCATCGGCGACAGCGCCGAGAGCGGGGTCATCGATCCCTACCACCGGCTCTACGGGCACCCGGGCGTGCACGTGGTCGACGGTTCGGCGGTGACCGCGAACCTGGGGGTGAACCCGTCGCTGACGATCACCGCCCAGGCCGAACGCGCGATGTCGCTGTGGCCCAACAAGGGCGAGGAGGACCTCCGGCCGCAGCAGGGCGAGGGGTACGAGCGTCTGAAACCGATCCATCCGCACGACCCGTCCGTGCCGCGGGGTGCGTTCGCCGAACTGCGCCACACGCCGTCGCTGCCGTTGACGGTGGTCGGGCCGGAGGAGGACGGCAGGACCGGGGACCGGGACGAGGGTTCCGGCACGGGTTGAGGGTCCCGACCCACCGGCGCGGCCGGGCCCGGCCGGGGCGTCTCGGCCGGGCCTCGGAGGGACCGGCAACAGCGCGGCGGACTCAAGAAGTACCCACGGCGCTCTCCCCGCCGCGGCTGCCGGCCGAGCCGTCGTACAGTTCCTCCATGTCCTGGGCGAACTGTTCGCCCAGGACATCGTTGAGGTGTTCGGCCATGGCCTGGGCCAGGACGGCGTCGACGGCCTGCTGGGCGAGGGGACGCACGTGGCGGATGAGCCCGCTGACCTCGGCGATCTCTTCGCTCTCCATACCCGTGATGGAGGGGTGCTCGGAGACGATGTGGTCGGCGACGCGGCGAACCATGTGTTCGGCGACGTCGCCGATCTTCTCGCGCAGGTTCTCCGCGATGTCGAGGACCGAGTCCACGGTCATGCCGTGCTTGACGAGCTCGCTGCCGGCGTTCAGCAAGCGGGGGCTGGGCACACGGAACCGCAGGCCGTCGCGTTCGATCACCCTGAGGTCCAGGGCCCGCTTCACCGTCCGCGGAGTGACGCCCTTGCCGAAGAGGCCTCTGAGGTCGTTGAGGGTGAGGTAGTCGGCGATCTCGTCGCTCCAGGCGTCGCCGACCGCGGACTCGAACCCGAGGATGTCGGAGAGGTCGCCGCCGCGCTCCCAGACCTCGAACATCTCCCCGATGTTGGCGAAGGTGTAGCCGCGTCGCAGGAGCTGGCCGATGAGGCGCAGTCGGGCCAGATGCGCCTCGGAGTAGAGCCCCACGCGTCCTTCCCGCCGGGGTGGGGCGAGGAGGCCACGGTCCTGGTAGACCCGGACGTTGCGCACGGTGGTGTCGGCGAGCCGGGCGAGTTCGTCAATGCGGTATTCGGCCATGGGTCAAGACTAGGGACCTCCGCCGAGGTTACTCCTCGGTAAGTGACCGGCCCCGCAGCCCACCGCACCGACGCAACAGCCGTTGTAACGTTCGGAGAACGACTCGTGCACGGGGCCACACCCCCACGAGGCGCAGGCCACGCGGCCCGCGTCCCCACATCCCCCGTGAGACCCCGCGCGGCCGCCCGGCACGCACAGAGCACAGCACCCCGACCGAAGCCGGCCGCCCGAGGCGGCTGCGTCGAAACGCCTGGCACACACGCGTGATCCGCACAGAACCTACTCGCCGGTAAAAATCCGACGACGTCCCATTGCAACGTGACAATGCTCGTTGTAATGTTCCGGCAATGACTGTGGAGGAGATCACATGACGACCCCCTTGCCGCCCCACCTGCGCCGTCTGCCGGGCCTCAACGCCATCGTCACCGGTGCCTCCGGCGCCTTCGGCAGCGCCACCGTGGACGTCCTCCGGCACCTCGGCGTGAACGTGGTCGGCATCGACCACAAGCCCGGTCCAGGCGTCATCGGGTGCGACGTCACCGACCAGACCCAGGTGGGCGAAGCCGTCACCGAGGCCGTCGAACAGCTCGGCGGCCGGCTCGACCTGCTGATCAACTACGCCGGGGTCGGCCCCTCCGTGGACATCGGCCACATGCCCGACGCGCACGCCCGCCAGGCCATCGAGGTCAACCTGCTCGGCACCTGGCGCGTCACCGCCGCCGCCCTGCCCGCGCTGCTGCAGAGCCGGGGCCGGGTCGTGGTCACCGCGTCGCTGCTGGCCAACCTCCAGCTCCCCCTCGCCGGCGCCTACGTCGTCTCCAAGCGGGCGGTCACCGCCTACTCCGACATGCTCCGCGCCGAGTACGGCACCCACATCGGCGTCACCACCGTCTTCCCCGGCTACGTCGACACGCCCATCCACGACAGCTCCCGAGCCACCGGGGCCTCCCTGGACGGCCTCGTCCCCGCCGAACAGAAACGCGACACCGTCATGGCCGTCGTCCGTGCCGCGGGCGCCGCACGCGCCCCCCGCGACGTGGCCTCGACCGCTCTGGGAACCGCGGCCCTGCACCTGACTCGGCATTTCCCCGTCACCACCGAGAACATCGTCGCCCTGCAGATGCACCTGCTCCTCAACGACGGAACCTTCTCCGACGCGGAGATCGCACAGGGCCTCCACACACGCCACGGCACCCCGGCCGCCCAGCAGAACGCCTCCTGAGGAGGGACGGAAATGACCGCAGAGATCACGGCCAGACCCAAGACCACCGACCGCGAGGACATCGCCAAACGCCTCTTGCGCGGCTCAGCCAAGGCCTCCTACGATCCGCTGATCGAGATCGACTGGGACGCACCCGTCGACCCCGACATGTGGGGCATCCGCCCCGAGCGCGTCTCGCTGTACGGAACCCACCTGTGGGACCGGCTCACCGAGGAGCAGCGCAAGGAACTCTCCCGCCTGGAAGTGGCCTCCATCGCCACCATCGGCATCTGGTTCGAGACCATCCTCATGCAGATGCTGGTGCGGCACGCCTACCACAACGACCCCTCGACCCAGCACGTCCAGTACGCGTACACCGAGATCGCCGACGAGTGCCGCCACACGGTGATGTTCGCGAAGATGGTCGACAAGCTCGGCTGGCACACCCACCGGATCGACCCGGTCGCCTTCCAGCTGGGCCGCCTCTTCAAGACGATCGCGCACGGTCCGCTCATCTTCGCCGGCGCCCTGTTCGTCGAGGAGGTCCTGGACCAGTTCCAGCGCGAGGCGATGCCGGACGAACAGATCCTGCCCCTGGTGCGCTCGGTCGCCCGCATCCACGTGATCGAAGAAGCCCGCCACATGCGCTACGCCCGCGAGGAGTTCCACCGCGACTGGCAGGCGCGCGGCCCGATCGACAAGGCCTACAGCAAGATCGTGCTCGGCCTGATCACCTACTACTCCGCCACGCGGCTCATCAACCCCAAGGTCTACGAGCAGGTCGGGCTCGACCCCAAGGAGGCCTACGAGGCCGCCAAGAAGAACCCGCACTGGATCGGGACCAAGACCTGGGCGGCCCGCAAGGTCGTGGCCACCCTCAACACCGCCGACGCCATCACCGGCCTCGGCAAGTACTTCTGGAAGAAGGCCGGCCTCCTCGGCTAGGACCTGTCCGGTGGATGCCTTCCGTCGCGGCAGGTAACCGGTGTCCGCCGAACAGGCCCTGGGCCGCACCCACAGACTCCACCTCCGGAAAGTGACCGCGCCGCACCTTCCGGGGGTGGGCCCGCTCCCCGGGGACGTACGCGCCACGTTCCCGGGGGCACGCCCCCGGACGGAGGCGAAACGCGCCACGCCTTTCGTCCGGGGACCCTCCCCCCGGGGGCGAAACGCGCCACGTCCCCGGGGCCACACACCTGCCGACCCGAGGCAGCACCGGGCCGGTTCGCACGAAGGGACCTGAACATGACCGAAGCACCCCCTCATCACCGGGTGGCCGTCATCGGCTCCGGTTTCGCCGGGATCGGGATGGCGGTCCGGCTCAAACAGGCCGGCCTCGACGACTTCGTCGTCCTGGAACGCGCGAACGAGCTCGGCGGCACCTGGCGCGACAACGACTATCCGGGTGCGGCCTGCGACGTTCCCTCGCACCTGTACTCCTGGTCCTTCGCCCTCAACCCGACCTGGAGCCGCACCTTCTCCCGCCGGTCCGAGATCTGGGACTACATGAAACGCGTGGCCGGCGAGTACGAGATCCCGAAGCACGTGTACTTCGACCACGACGTGAAATCGGCGCACTGGGAACCCGAGCACAACCGCTGGCGCATCGAGACCGAGCACGGCACCCTCACCGCGCAGTTCCTCGTCACCGGCGCGGGTCCCCTCGCCGACCCCTCGATCCCCGACATCAAGGGCATCGACACCTTCGAGGGCACCATGTTCCACTCCGCCCGGTGGGACCACGACCACGACCTGACCGGGCGCAAGGTCGCCGTCATCGGCACGGGCGCCTCCGCGATCCAGTTCGTGCCCGAGATCCAGCCGAGGGTCGGCGAGCTCAAGCTCTTCCAGCGCACGGCCCCCTGGGTGATGTACCGCCACGACCGCGACATCACCGGGCTCGAACGCTGGCTCTACCAGAACATCCCCGGCGCCCAGCAGGTCGCGCGCAAGAGCATCTACTGGGGCCGCGAGAGCTACATCTTCGGTTTCGCCAAGAACCCCAAGCTCCTCAAGATCGTGGAGGCGCTCGGGCGCTCCAATCTCAACCGCAGCGTCGACGACCCCGAGCTGCGGGCCAAGCTCACCCCCAGCTTCCGCGCCGGCTGCAAGCGCATCCTGATGTCCAACGACTACTATCCCGCGCTGGCCCGGCCCAACGTGGACGTGGTCACCGACGGCATCGTCGAAGTGCGCGCCAACTCCGTGGTCACCCGGGACCCCTCGGGTGAGGAGACCGAGCACGAGGTCGACACGATCATCCTCGGCACCGGGTTCCACGTCACCGACCCGCCCGTGGCCGAGCGGATGTTCAACGACGACGGGCGCTCGCTGTCCGAGCACTGGGGCGACGACGTGCAGGCCTACCGCGGGACCACGGTCGCCGGATTCCCCAACGCCTTCGTGCTCGCCGGCCCCAACACCGGCCTGGGGCACACGTCCCAGGTCTTCATGATCGAAGCGCAGATCCGCTACACGATGCAGGCCCTCAAGTACCTGTGCCGCAACGGTCTGGACCGGCTCGACGTGCGCCCCGAGGCCCAGCGCCGCTACAACGACATGCTCGCCAGGAACACGGAGGGCACGGTCTGGGTCTCCGGTGGCTGCGACAGCTGGTACCTGAACGAGCAGGGCCGCAACACCACCCTGTGGCCCACCTTCACCTGGAGCTTCGCGCTGCGCACCCGGTGGTTCGATCCCCACAACTACGACCTCAGGGTGGACCGTTCCCGTACCCGCCGCGCACGCGCCGCGGCCTGAGAAAGGACACAGCTTGAGCGGCTTCGACGACGGTGAAGAGGAGTACCGGGGCGTCGCCACGGTCGTCCTGTCCCAGGGAGAACAGGACGGGACGGCCGGGACCGCCGACGTCCGCGCCCACATCGCGGGCCACTTCTCGCCCCTCACCGGGGACTACCGCTGGAAGGGACGGCTGTCCGCCAGCGACGAGGTCACCGCGGCCTACGAGAACGGGGTGCGCGAGGTCCTGGTCCGTACCCCGGGTGGACACGAGGGCGCGGGAACCCTCGACGCGCCCAACCTGTGGGGCGGCCACCCCGTGAGCGGCGCCGGCACACCGCCCTTCGCGGTCCCCGAGGTCGAACTCGACGACTGACCAGGCCCCTCGAACGTCCCCCGGGCCACGCGCCGGCCTGGGGGATCCCTTCTCTTCACCCCGAGCGAGAGGTACCCCCGATGGCGATCCGACACGTGGGCCCGGCCCGCGAACTACAGGTCCGTTCCGACGACGGCACTCTCCTGCACGTGGAGGTGCGCGGCCCCGAGGACGGGCCGACCGTGGTCCTCTCCCACTGCTGGGCGACCTCCCTGGCATCGTGGGGCCCGGTCGTACGCGAGCTCGAGCCGAACCTGCGCGTGGTGCTGTACGACCAGCGCGGACACGGCCGTTCCCAGCCGCCGCTGACCAGGGCCGGTTACGGGCCGCACAAGCTCGCCGACGACCTGTGCGCGGTGCTGGAGGCGACCGTGCCCGAGGGCCGGAAGGCGGTCGTGGCCGGGCACAGCATGGGCGGCATGACGATCATGGCCTCCGGTGAGCGGGACATCTTCCGCGACAAGGCCGGAGCAGTGCTGCTGACCAACACCGGGGCGGTCGAGCTGCCCCAGCGCTCCACCGTCTTCCCCCTGCCCGGACCGGCCGGAAGCCTGGCGGCCCGGGGTTTCCTGCGGGCCCCACTGCCTCTGGGCCCGCGCAACCCGGCCACCACCGCCGCGCTGAAGTACATCACCATGGGCAAGAAGGCCGACCCGCGCATGGTGCAGCTGTGCGTGCGCATGGTGCACGAGTGCAACAGCATCGTGCGCGGCCGTTGGGGTGCGGTGATGAACGAGCTGGACGTGGACCGCGGCGCCTCGCGGATCACCGCGCCGACCGTGGTCGTGGCGGGGACCGATGACAAGATGACCCCGCCGTGGCACGCGAACCACATGGCCTCGGTGATCCCCGGGGCGATCCTGTCCATGGAGATCGACGGGGCGGGTCACATGGGGCCGTTGGAGATGCCGGGGGTCCTGTCCGAGCAGGTCGGCAAGCTCGCCAACGAGCACGCCACCGCATGATCCCACGGCACGGGGTCCGCGCGCCCGGAACCGCACGGATCGTGGGAGCGCACCGCACGGTCCCGGGCGCGGAGCACGGGCGCGGGACCCGGCTCAGGCGGGGTCCTTGCCCAACACCGGGACCACGTGCTCCGAGACCTCCGAGTGCACCTGGCGCAGTCGGCTCTGCACCGCCCGTCTGAGCTTGGCCAGACACTCCACCAACGTGATCTCGTCCCCCACGAGCCCGCCCTTGGTCACCACGGGTGTGCCGTCGAGCGGCCCTCCGCTGAGGTGACCGTGCACGGCCAGCGGCACGACCTCTCCGCCCACGTCGAAGGCGTGCACCCCGAGCTCGTCGAGCAGGCTCGCCACCAGGTCGCCGCCGGTCAGGTACAGGCCGCTGGGCAACGCCTGGGGCCCTTCGGTGTCGGCGAGTTCGTGGATGACCTCCGAGACCAGCCGTGCGATGCGCACGGGCAGCTCGGCGCGGTCATGTGCTGTGAGCGCGCGCACCTGCTCGGCGCTGCTGGTCGACCGCAGCACACACAGGTCGGGGAAACCGGAGGAGGTCAGCTGGTCGGTGAGCGCCTTCGCCACGGTGCCGGCGTGGTCGTCGTCGGGGTCGCTCAACGCGGTCGCGTCCAGGTCCACGAACCGCACGGCGCCGGTGCGGGCCACCGTGGTGAGCTGGCGCGCGGTCAGCGCGGTGCTGCTGGCGGAGACCCCGAGCAGCGGTCCGCGTGTGCCGGCCTGTCCGCGCAGACGCAGCGCGTACGCGAGCAGGGCCCCGGTGGGGCCCGGGTCGACGGCGACCCACACGGTCCCGTCGTCGTGGTGGGCGGCGGCAGCGGCCTCGGCGATGTCGGACAGGTGCTGCTCGGAATCGGCGTCGCACAGCACGATCGGCTCGTCCCCGGACAGCAGGTCCGCGGTGAGCATGGCACGGGTGACCTGGCGGACCGGCACGTGCCGTACGGCCAACGGAGTCTGTTCGGCGAGGATGTCGCGCACGACGCTGGTGCCCATGGGCCACAGGGGGTCCTGCGCGAGGTCGGTGCTCTCCAGGGGGACTCCGTTGAGCAGCTGCACGCCGTCCTCGGTGATGCGCCCGCTGCCGGGGAAAGCGGGTGTGAACAGCACCCGCACACGTGTGCCCGAGGGCACGCGCTCACGTACGGCGTCGTAGGCGGCCTCCAGCTCGGCCCCGATGTTGCCGCGCAGGGTGGTGTCGGTGCGCTTGACCACGAGCCCGACCGGCCACACCGCCTCGACCACGTCGGTGACCAGGTCGGAGGCCTGTTCGGCGGGCACGTGGCGGCTGTCGAGGTTGGCCACGACGACGTCGTGGTCGCCGGAGACCCTGCTGACGTGTTCGGGGGTCACCGTGGTCACCCGCATACCGGTGCGGGCGAACCTGGCACCGGTGGCGTTGGCACCGGTGAGGTCGTCTGCGACCACGAGTACCTGAGCCACGGTGCGTCTCCTTCTCGATGTTCGGGGACCAAGGAAAGGGCCCCTTCCAACATAAGCGCAAGAAGGAGAGGTGGGGACGCCGTCCGCCCCGAGAACCGGCTTCCCCGGCCGCACAAGAGGCCTGGTCCCAGAGCACGCGCACGGTGCACCTGCGCCAAGGCTTGGCCCTCTGCGTGGCCGGGCACGTCCGTTTCTCGTGGGTCACAGCTCCACGACCGCCCCGGTGCGGAAACTGCGGCGGGCGGCCTCGACGACCTCCAGTCCGTGTACGACCTCGTGCAGGTCCACCGGCAGCGGTTCGCCCTCGCCCACCGCATCGCGAACCCCGGCCCAGAACTCGGGGTAGGCGCCCCGGAGGCTGGGCACGGGGCGGCTCTGGCCACCGACGGCCAGACGGCCCCACCGTTCCTCGGGGACCACACCCCAGTCGTCGGAGCGCGGGTCCTCCCCCGCGGCGAGGCGCTCCTCCTGGCCGTCGAGGTCCTGGACCACGAACGCCCCGGAGTTGCCCAGAACTCGGAACCGGGGCCCGGGCGCGGCCGCGAGCGCGCTCGCCCACAGGTGGGACCGGGCCCCGCGGGCGTGCTGCAGGGCGAGGAACACGTCGTCCTCGGCGGACACGCCCTCGCGCAGCGCCGAGGTCTCCGCGTACACCGTAGCCACGGGCCCGAACAGGTTCACGGCCTGGTCGATCAGGTGCGGTCCCAGGTCGTAGAGGATCCCGGCGCCGTTCTCCACACCGCCGGTCTCGCGCCAGGTGTTCTTGGCCTTCGGACGCCAGCGCTCGAACCTCGACTCGAACCGGTGCACCTGTCCGAGGGTGCCCTCCTCGATGAGGTTCCACAAAGTCAGGAAGTCGGAGTCCCACCGACGGTTGTGGTACACGGTCAGCACCTGGTCGAGTTCCTCGGCCATCGCGGTGAGTTCACGCGCGTGCACCGGGGTGAGCGCGAACGGTTTGTCCACGACCACGGCCATCCCGGCCTCCATCGCGGCCCGGGCGAGGGGCGCGTGGGTGTCGTTGGGGGTGGAGACGACGGCGATCTCGTACCGGTCGGCGCGGGCCCACAGGTCGGCGACGCTCGCGTACACGGTGGTGCCGGGGTAGCGCTCGTGCACCGCCCGCTGCCGTTCGGGGTCCGCGGTGACCACGGCCGACAGGCGCAGCCCGGGGACGGCGTCGATCAGTGGTGCGTGGAAGACCTCTCCGCCCTTGCCGTAACCGATGAGGGCCACGTGCAGGTCGGGACCGTCGTGTTCGTGCTCCATACCGTCAATCCAACCACCTGTGGACGCGCGTGGGGCCAGAGCGTGATCACCCTCACCTCCGCCCGGGTGGTCGCTTCCGGCTCTTCCGTCCTGTGCGGCTCCGGGGGTTCACCCGCCGCGCAGCGCGGTCCGCGCGGCGTCCAGGACGGTGGTGCGGTAGGCGGCGCCGAACAGGCACACGTGCACCAGTAGCGGGTGGAGCTGGTGCAGGGCGACGCGGGTGCGCCAGCCCTCGGCCAGGGGCGCGACCTCGTTGTAGGCGTCACGGGCCCGGTCGAGGTAGGGCAGACCGAACAGGGAGAGCATCGCCAGGTCGCTCTCCCGGTGCCCCCCGTGGGCGGCCGGATCGATGAGGACGGCGTCCGAGCCGCGCCAGAGCACGTTGCCGCTCCACAGGTCTCCGTGGACCCGGGCCGGTGGTTCGGTGGGGCCGGCGAGCTCGGCGACCGAGTCGACGGCGCGTTCGACGAGACGGCCGTCGGCGGGTGTGAGGGATCCCTGGTCGAGGGCGCGACGCAGGTAGGGGCGCAGCCGCTGCTCGGCGAAGAAGGCGGGCCAGTGGCCGGAGGGGGTGTTGTCCATGGGCAACGGACCGATGTAGCCGTCCCACGGGGCGCCGTAGTGCGCGGCGCCGCTCAGGTGGAGTCCGGCCAACTGGCGGCCGAAGCGTTCGGCGGCGGCCGGGGTGGGTTCGTCCTCGACCACCCACGGAAGCACGACGATGCGTTCGTCCCAGGCCAGGGGACGCAGAGCGGGTGAACCGAACGCCTGCCCGAGCCACGTGAGCCCGCGGGCCTCGGCGTTGAGCACCCCGCTTGCGGGTGCCCGCCGGGGCAGGGCCTTGACGAACAAGCGGGTGCCGTCGTCGAGTTCGGCGTAGGTGATCTCCCAGCCGTGGCTGCTGCCGGCCAGGGCGGCGCGACGCACGGGCCGGTCCATGATCACACTCAAGCGTTCGGCCATGGTGCCGGTGACGGGGTCGCGGGGGTGCTCTCCCCGTTCGGGGACGGCCTGGTCCCCTCCCCGTCCCTGGATGCCGCGCGCGATCGGGTCGCCCTCCACCGTCAGCCCCCGGGGTTCAGGTGCTCGTCGAGCTGGTCGGTGAGCCCCTTGGCGGCGGCCTCGACCATGTTGAGTACCGCGGTGAACCCGTCGTCTCCGCCGTAGTAGGGGTCGGGCACCTCGGGGTTGGGGCCGGCCCCCGGCGCGAAGGAACGGAACAGGCGCAGACGGGAAGGGTCGAACCCGTGCTCGGCCCCGTGGCCTGTGACCGCGGTGGAGACCTCGTCGTGGTTGTCGAGGTCCATCACCAGTACGAGGTCGGCGTCGGCCAGGTCGGCGGGCCGGAACTGGCGGGCGGTGTGGTCGACGGGGTACCCGTGCACTCGCAGGGTGGAGGCGGCACGGACGTCCATGGTGCCGCCGACGTGCCAGTCGCCGGTTCCGGAACTGGTGACCTCGACCCGGTCGCCGAGGCCGGCGCGTTCGAGGTCGGCGCGCAACACCTGCTCGGCCATGGGTGAGCGACAGATGTTGCCCAGACACACCACGACGATGCGATAAGGGCCCTCGAGGTTCCGCTGCTTCGGCAAGCTCATGCCCTCACCGTAACGGAGAACGGCCCGGGCGGCCTGTCTCTGGGCCGCGGGTCCGGGGGCAGGTCGCGCAAGGCCTCCCCGCCCCGGGCAGGAACCGGGTCGAAACGGAGCGGGGACCGGCGAGCACGGCCTCTAGGACTGGGGCAGGCGCACGATGGTGACGAAGAAGTCGTCGATCTTGCGGACGACCTGGATGAACTGGTCGAAGTCCACGGGCTTGGGCACGTAGGCGTTGGCATGCAGGCGGTAGCTGCGCAACACGTCCTCCTCGGCCTCGGAGGTGGTGAGCACGACCACGGGGATGTGCGCGAGGGCCTCATCGCCCTTGACCTCCTCCAGGACCTCGCGCCCGTCCTTCCGGGGAAGATTGAGGTCGAGCAGGATCAGATGGGGCCGGGGTGCCTCGGCGTACTCCTCCTCGCGGCGGAGGAACCGCAGGGCTTCGACACCGTCGGAGACCACGTGGAGGCGGTTGCCCACCTTGTGTTCCTCGAACGCTTCCTTGGTCATCAGGACGTCACCGGGGTCGTCCTCGACCAGCAGCACCTCGATCGGATGCACCAACATGACCTCGCTCACGCTTGCAGACCCCCGGTGGCCGGGAGAGGACCCCTAATCGCCGGAGGAAACCGTACCGCTGTCGGATCCCCTGGAGGGACCCGTGCTGGTGCCGGTGGGTTCGGAGCCCCGGCCGTCCTCGGCGTGCTCGTTGCCCTCCTCCTCGGATGCCACGGGCAATGACCAGCATATGCGGGTTCCGCTCGAGCCGGGTTCACGTTCCGTGGTGTCCAGCCAGATCCGGCCGCCGTGGAACTCCACGATCTTCTTGCACATGGACAGGCCGATACCGGTACCGGAGTACTTGTCCCTGGTATGCAACCGCTGGAAGATCACGAAGATGCGGTCCGCGTACTGCGGTTCGATCCCGATCCCGTTGTCGGTGCAGCAGAAGATCCACTCGTCGCCCTCCTTGCGCACGTCGACGTGCACGCGGGGCGGTTCCTCACCGCGGAACTTCACTGCGTTGCCCACGAGGTTGAAGAAGACCTGGGTGAGCAGGGTCCGGTCCCCCTCGATGGTGGGCATGATCTCCCCGGTGACCTCGGCCTCCGCGTCCTCCAGACGGGCGGAGAGGCTGGTGAGGGCGTCGGTGAAGGCCCTGTCCAGGTCCACGGGCGCGAAGTTCTTGGTACGCCCGACCCGGGAGAAGGCCAGCAGGTCGTTGATGAGGGTCTGCATGCGTTTGGCGCCCTCGACCGCGAAGTCGATGTAGGAGTCGGCGCGGTCGTCGAGTTGCCCCTGGTAGCGCCGTTGCAGGAGCTGCACGAAGCTGGCGATCTTGCGCAGGGGCTCCTGCAGGTCGTGGGAGGCCACGTAGGCGAATTGTTCGAGCTCGAGGTTGGAGCGGCGCAGTTCCTCGGTCTGGGTCTCCAGAAGCGTGGACTGTTCCTGGAGTTTGCGCCGGGCGAAGGCGACTTCGTCGAGGTCCTGGACGATGCGTTCGCGCATGGAGTCCACGTCCTTGCCCAGACGCACGATCTCGGGCGGCCCGTGCAGGGCGATCCGGTGGGCGTAGTAGCCCTCCGAGACCTGGCGCATGTGCCCGGCCAGTTCCTCCAGGGGCCGCAGGACCCACTGCTGGAGCATGACCCACAGGAACACCGACAGGAACACCACGACCAGCCCGACCAGGACGAGCAGGGCGACGACCTGCTGGGTGGCCAGGGTCAGCCCGGTGCGGGCCTCCTCGATCTCCTCCTCGAGCTGCTGACTCGTGGCGTCGCTGACCCGGTTGAGTTCCAGGAACAGGACCCGGCCGTGCTGCAGGTCGGCCTGGGAGGGGGTCTCACCGTTGCCGACCTGCTCGAGGGCGGGTGCGGCGAACTCGTCGGACCAGACCTCGCCGGCCTCCAGGAGTTCGTTGACGTTGTCTGCGACCTCGGGGTTCTCCTCGGCGAGCTGGGTGAGCTCGGCCTGGTGCTCCAACAGGTTGACACGGGCCTCGACGTAGGGCTGGAGGAAGTCGCGGTCCTGGGTCAGGATGTAGCCGCGCAGGGCGTGGTCCTGGCTCAGGTAAGAGGCACGGGTCTGTTCGACGGCGCTCAAGGCGGGCGTGAGGGAGTCGACCTGCATGGTCAGGGAGTCGCGGGCCTGGAACGCGGCCAGGGTGATCACCGAGACCGCCACGGTCAGGACGACCGCCACGACGGTGAGCAGGCTGGTGACACGGCGCCGCAGGCTCCAGGACTCGTGGGTGGAGCGCACACGCGGGCGGGGGGCGGCGTACACGAAACGGGTCCCGGCGTCGGGCCGCCCCTGCCGGCTCGCCGCGCCCCCGGGGTCCTCGCCCGGGTCGGCGCCGCTGTCCGCGGGGGTGCCCTCCCCCGGGCCGGCGGGAACGCCGTCCTCCGCTCCTCGGTGTCCTCGTGTGCTCTCGGGATCGTCGGAGTCGGTGCCGCCTCCGACGCTCACTGCGGATCACCGTGCTTGACCAGGAGCATGGCCACGTCGTCCTGGAGGGGGCCGCCGTTGCTGCGCTCGGCCTCGTCGACCACGTACTCGGGCAGATGGTTCAGGGACACGCCCTGGTCCAGGACGCGGGCCACGAGGTTGCGCAGGCCCCCGACCTCGAGGCGCTCGGGCGGTCCGTCGTCGTAGGCGTCGACGAGCCCGTCGGTGTAGAAGAGCACACTGGAGCCCTCCGGCAGGGAGAAGACGTCGGGCTCGGCCTCGGTCTCCACGGGAAAGACCCCGAGCGGGGGCTGGGGCGAGGCCGGGATCTCCTCGACCACGCCGTTGCGCAGGATCATGGGCGGCGGGTGGCCGAGCACGCGCACCCGCATCCGGTCGGCGCCGGTGTCCATACTGGACATGCACAGCGTCGCGTACATCTCTTCCTGGGCACGTTCGCTGACCAGGATGTCCTCGAGATGGAACAGCACCTCGTGCTCGGCGACCCCGCCCATGATGAGGGCCCGCCAGGCGATGCGCAGGCTGACGCCGAGGGCGGCCTCGTCGGGGCCGTGGCCGCTCACGTCGCCGATGATCACGTGGGTGGTGCCGTCCTTCTCGACGGCGTCGTAGAAGTCGCCGCCCACGAGCGCGCGTTTGCGGCCGGGACGGTAGTAGGCACGGTGGCTGAGGGGTGAACGCTCCAACAGCACCTGCGGCAGCAGGCCCCGTTCCAGACGCATGTTCTCCCGGGCGCGCATACGGGCCTCGCGGAGCTTGCGCACGTTCTCGTCGGCGCGTTTGCGTTCGACCGAGTAGCGCAGGCTGCGCGCCAGCAGGGAGCCGTCGACCTGGCCCTTGACGAGGTAGTCCTGAGCGCCGGCGGCGACCGCGGCCAGGCCCTCGTGTTCGTCGTCGAGCCCGGTCAGGACCACGACCGCCGCCGAGGGTGCCGCGTCCAGGATCTGTCGCAGCAGGTCCAGGCCGTGCGCGTCGGGCAGATTGAGGTCCAACAGGACACAGCCGCGGAAGTTGCGGAGTTTCGGCCTGGCGTCCGTGAGCGTCTCGACCCAGGTGATGCGGGTGGTCAGGACCGTGTCGGTGAGCAACTCCTCGGCCAGCATGGCATCACCGGGGTCGTCCTCGACCAGCAGTACGTCAACCGATTCGACGGTAGCCTCCACCCGCTTGTTCAGGACGTCGTCACCACCCGGGGAGACGGGTCGGTGCGACCCGCCGTTGTGAGCAGCGCTGACGCCGGGGGCGGCACCCGCCGCTCCCTGGCCGTTCACGGACACGGGGTCGTGTCCCGGGCTCCTGATTTCCACTCATCGCCTCCGGTCGGGCCGGATGTGTCGACGCTGATCACACAGACCGGGCCGAGCCGGACAGCTCGGGTTCCTCCGGTCGGTTCCGACCGCACGACACCCAAACGATAATCGCCATTTCGGTCGCTTGACCAGCGAGTGCCGCGAGAGACATCCGACGCCGGCGGCTGGAACCGTTTCCCATTGTGCACGTGATCACGCCCCTGACGGGTCATTGCGCCCGTGGCCGGGCAGGCCACGGGCGCGCGGAGCAGCACGGCCGTGGGCTCCGATTTTTGGTGACAGTTTGTCGTATACCTCTTGACAGCGCTCCCCCGGGAAGTGACATCATGTCACGAAAACGCCGACGGAAAGAGCGGAAGACCACGTTGAACGCCACGACCGCGGCACCCCCGACCCAGCAGGGCCCCTCCCCCTTCTCCGAGCGACTCAAGTCCGCCACCTGGGGCGAACACGAGGCCGCCGAACAGCACGGGTTCACCCGAGCCCTGCTCGACGGCAGCCTGCACCTGGACGGATACACCGCCATGGTCGCCCAGCACTACTTCGCCTACCTCGCCCTGGAAGAGGTCGGCCGTGCGCTGAGCGACCACCCCGTCGCCGCACCCTTCCTCCAGCCCGAGCTCGAAAGGGTCCCGGCCCTGGAACAGGACCTGGCCCACCTGCTCGGTGGCGGGTGGCAGAATCGCATCTGCCCCAGCGCCCCCACGCGCACCTATGTGGCCCGACTGCACCAGATGGCCGACCACCCCGCGGGGTTCGTCGCACACCACTACACGCGCTATCTCGGTGACGTGTCCGGAGGGCAGTTCATCTCCGAGACCGCCCGCCGCACCTACGGGTTGGACGACGGCGCGGGGGTGCGTTTCTACGATTTCCGCGCGCTGGGGAGCCTGCCGAAGTTCCGTGCGCGTTACCGGGAGCGCCTGGACGCCCTGGGCCTGTCGGAGGCCGAGGAGCACTCCCTGTTGCGGGAGACACGTCTGGCCTACCAACTCAACACCGAGGTCCTGGCCGACCTGGGACGCGTGTACACACCCTGACCACCCGGGGCGCGGGCCGTGCCACCATGGGGACATGCCCAAGATCACCGCCCCCACCATCGCCGCGCACCGTGCCCGCACACGCGAGCGCATCATGGAGGCGGTCGACGCACTCATCCAGGCCCAGGGCATCGACCGGATCTCCATGACCGACGTGGCCAACACCGCCGGCATCACCCGCACGGCCCTGTACAACTATTTCCCCGACAAACCCGCACTGCTGCTGGCCTTCACCGAACAGATCAACAACGCCTTCGTGGAGCGCTACCGCCGGGAACTGCCCTCGGGGGTCTCGTGCGCG
Source organism: Nocardiopsis xinjiangensis YIM 90004 (assembly GCF_000341145.1). Lineage (GTDB taxonomy): Bacteria > Actinomycetota > Actinomycetes > Streptosporangiales > Streptosporangiaceae > Nocardiopsis > Nocardiopsis xinjiangensis. The sequence continues at coordinate 53,925 of NZ_ANBE01000045.1, read as the reverse complement.
CGTCGCCTGGCGGCCTTCGTACGGCTGCAACTGGAAGGCATCGTCAAGCACCCGCACCCGCCGGCTGCCGAGCTCGGTGCGAGCCTGGGGCCGGACGCCTACCAACGCCTGGCCGACCACGTGGCCCCGATGCAACGGTTGCTCGCCGAGATCCTGGAACAGGGCACGGCCTCCGGGGAGTTCGATCCCCTGCCGGCACACGCCACCGCCGGGCTCACGCTGTCCATGGTCGGGTCCCAGCGCATCCCGCTCGTGCGGGGCGAGGCCGACCCCGACCTCGCCCACGCACTCATCACCCGGTTCACCCTGCGCGGCCTGGGGGTTCCCACCGAAACGGTGGACACCGTCGTACCGAAACCGGCAGCGGAGCGTGGTCAGGGCTGACCGAGCGCGATAAGGGCGGGCCCGTAACCCGCCCTGTCGCGTTGACCGGTCGGAAACCGAGTCGCTACCGGACAGAGACGTCCGTGAGAATCAGGGGTCCCAGACCGAACAATCGAGTCGTGAGGACCCCCTGACGTGCCCCTGGTTCTGATCCTCCTCGGCGCCGCGATGGTCGCGGCCGCCATGTTCAACAAGGTGCCGCAGTTCGTCCCCGGACGGGTCGTACCTTCGCGCGCACCGTCCCGGCAGGGGGCCGTGGCCGCCTCCGAACGGGTCGAGTACCCGCGTGTGCGGCTCGCTTCGGCCCACCTGACCGAGCAGGCCCGGGCACTGCTCACCACGATCGGCGGCAGCGCCCTGATCATCGCCTTCTTCCTCACCCTGTCCGGTTTCTGAGGCCGGCCAGGCGCACCAACATGCCGCCCGCGGCGGTCGCGGCCACACCCCCGGCCACCGCGGCGGCGGCCGCCATGCGGCGGCGGGACCTGGTGCCGTGGTAGGCGGCGCGCTCGGCGATCATCCGCTCGTCCTCCCCGAAGACGCCCCCGCACAGCAGCGGGTCCAGCTCGACCGAACGCCACGGCCTCTCCCAGGAGCGCGGTGCCTCCGGACCGCCCGGAAGCGGGACGGTGCGCGGCTTCCGACGGGCCGGCTCGGAACCGTTCGCACGCGGGGCGGAGAGCACACGCGGCGGCGCGCCCCGGTAACGCAGGGCGCCCGGTGCGTTGGCGATGAGCTCCACCAGAAGCATCGCGCAGGCACGGGCATCACCCAGCGCCGTGTGCTGGCCCGTGGGCCAGTGGCCGCTGAGCGCGTGTGAGGCCCGGGGCAGGGAGTAGCGTTCCAGCTCGATCTGGGAGCGCAGCGCACGCAGCGTGCACAGGCCCGCCTGCCCTTCGGGGAGGCCGGCGGGGACCAGTTCCGAGCTGAGGAAACGCTGCTCGAAGTCGAGGTTGTGGCTGACCACGACCGCGCCCGAGAACAAGCGGGTCAGATGCGGTACGAGGTCGGCGACCGTGGGCGCGCCCACCACGTCGCTGTCACCGATGCCGTGGAACTCCTGCCCGGAGACCTCGGCGCGCGGGTCGACCAGGCTGTTGAACTCCTCCACGACCTTGCCGTCTCCGCGCACGCGCACCACCGCGACCTCGACCACGCGGGCACCCGCGCCCGGGTCCAGGCCCGTGGTCTCCATGTCGAGCACCGCATACTCCAGGTCCGCCGCCCGTACACCGGCCCTTCGGCGGGTCAGCGCACCCGTTCGCAGCGTTCCCATCGTCGTGTCCACCCTCCTGGCCGTCGTTCGCCCCGGTCAGCGCCCGGGTACGGCATCCGAGCCTACTGCCCGCCTCGGACAGGCTTTTCCGGCCGATGCGCGAGGAGCGCCGTCCCCGGAGAGCACCGTCCCCGGAAAGCGGCGTTCCTGGAAGAAAATGCCCCTGTGCAGCGTTCTGTGCCGGTGCATCCCCCCGGGTGCACGAGCCCAAGGGTGTGTCCGGTGGCACGCCCCGGATCCCCCGCGCTGCGCCGTCCGCGCCGCCGGGGCCGCAACGAGCAGGAGAGCACCTCCCATGTCCCAGAACCCGATCCCCGAGTACGTACCGCTCGCGGAGGCCGTCCGATCAGGGATGCGGGAGAGCGTCCACTACGGGGCCGTGATCGGTCTGCAGGCCGACGGGAGCATCGGGTACGCCCGCGGCCCCGTGCACCAGCCGATGTTCCCGCGTTCCTCGGCCAAACCGTTCCAGGCCGTTGCGATGCTGCGAGCCGGGGCGGACCTGGAGGGCGAGTCCCTGGCGATCGCCGCGGGCAGCCACGGCGGGGAGGAGTTCCATGCCGCCGAGGTCGGGCGGATGCTGGCCAAGGCGGGGCTGGCCCCCGAGGCGCTCCAGTGCCCGGCCGACATCCCCGGGGCAGCCGAGGCGCGGGCCGACCACATCCGGGCGGGCCACGGACCCGACCCGGTGCTGATGAACTGTTCGGGCAAACACGCCGGGTTCCTGACCGCGTGTGTGCGCAGCGGATGGAGCACCCACGACTACCTCGGCAACGGCCACCCCCTGCAGGTACTGGTACGTGAGGTGATCGAGGAGTTGTGCGGTGAACCGGTCGCCCACACCGCCGTGGACGGCTGCGGGGCCCCGCAACTGGCCGTCACCACGGCCGGGCTCGCGCGGGGCCTGCACTCGATGCGTACCGCCCCCGCCGGGAGCCGGGAACGTGCCGTGCTCGACGCGATGACCGAGCACCCCGAGTACGTCTCGGGCACCGACCGGATCGACACCGACCTCATGCGGCGGATGCCGGGTCTGGTCTCCAAGATCGGCGCGGACGGTGTCCTGGTGCTCGGTGCACCCGCCGGAGAGACGGTCGCGGTCAAGATCAGCGACGGCGATGCGCAGCTCAGGGCCCGTACGCTGGTCGGGCTCGACGCCCTGCGTGCACTCGGGGTGGACGTGTCCGCCGTGGCAGATCGGCTGCGTGTGGCCGTCCCGGGCGGCGGGGAGCCCGTGGGCGAGGTCCGGCCGCTCTAGGTCCCGCTCGGCAGAGCCCCGTCGAAGGCATCGACCGAACGGATCCTCGGCGACCGGCCCACGGCAGACCAATGGACACGAAGGGAAGTGGCACACGGTGCAGGAGAGCATGGACCGGATCGTCGTCGTCGGCGCGGGGATGGCCGGGCTGCACACGGCCGAGGCACTGCGGGCCCAGGGGTACCTGGGGGGCCTGACGATCGTGGGTGAGGAGGAGCACCGCCCCTACTCCCGCCCTCCGCTGTCCAAGGAGGTCCTGACCGGAGCGGGGCTGGCCCCCTCGGGCGGGGACCCGGGTTGGTTGGCCGGGCACCGGGCGCTGCAGCTGCGTGACGAGACCGTGGTGGAGGCTATCGGGGCCGATTTCCGGCTCGGGCGGCGTGCCGTGGGCCTGGACACCGACGCCCGGCGCGTGCGGGTCCAGGGTCCCGACGGTGAGGAATCGCTGACCTACGACGGTCTGGTCATCGCCACGGGGGCCCGCGCCCGGAGACCGGAGACCGATCTGGCGGGTGTGCACGTACTGCGCACCCTCGACGACGCCGAGGCGGTGCGTTCGGAATTCGATTCCGGGGGCCGACTGGTGGTCGTGGGCGGCGGGTTCGTCGGCGCCGAGGTGACCGCGAGCGCCCGGGCCGTGGGCATGGACGTGACCCTGGTGGAGGCCGAGCGGACCCCGCTGACCCGGGTCGTGCACCCGGACGTGGGTGAGGTCCTCACCGACCTGCACCGCGAGAACGGCGTGGACGTGCGCCTCGGGGTGAGCGTGACCGGGTACGAGGGCGGGGACCGTGTGGAACGGGTACGCCTGTCCGACGGCACCACGGTCCCGGCCACGCTGGTGGTCGCAGGGATCGGGGTGCACCTCAACACCGAGTGGCTCCGGGACTCGGGCGTGGAACTGCTGGAGGACGGTTCCGTGGCCTGCGACGAGTACTCGGCGGCCTCGGCCCCGGGGGTCTACGCCGTGGGGGACCTGGCGAACTGGCCGCACCCGCGTTTCGGCGGCCGCATCCGCCTGGAGCACTGGACCAACGCCGGTGAACAGGGTGAGATCGCCGCCCGCAATCTGCTCGCCTGGGCCGCGGACGAGGAGCCCACACCCTTCACACCGGTGCCCTACTTCTGGTCGGACCAATACAAGATGAAGATCCAGCTGCTGGGCCAGGGCGCCCCGGCTGATCGGGTCTCCTTCGTACACGGTTCACCCGACGACCGAAAGTTCGTGGCCTTCCTCGGACGCGACGGGATGCTCACGGGCGTGGTCGGTCTGCGTTCGACGCCCCGGACCATGCGCTACCGCCGGCTCCTGGAGGAGCCCACCACGTGGGAGCAGGCGCTGGCCGCCGTCGGCGCCCGCTGACCGGGAGCGCGACCGCACGTGCCGCCGTGTCCGTGGCGGGAGAGGTTCCGTGGCGGGAAGGGACCACGGCCCCTCCCCGGGGCATTTCAGTCGTGGACGGTGACGGCCCGCTTCGGGCAGAGCCGCTCGGCCTGGCGGACCTTCTCGTGCAGTTCGGGTGAGGGCTCCTCCGTGAGCAGGTACAGGAAGTCGTCGTCACGGACCTCGAACACCTCGGGGGCCTGACCCATGCACAGGGCGTTGCTCTCGCACTGGTCGTAGTCGACCTCGACTCGCACGTTCGTGTTCCTCTCCTTCGCGCGGATGTTCCACGAGCCTAGAGAACGCCCACGTTCCACACACATCGGGGTTCTGTGGCGTCCTCCGGCGGCCCTGGCCCGACCGCGCACCGCCCGCGCGGCCTCCGGGTTCCCATGGTGGCCGCTCCCGGCCACGGGAGAACCCGCGCCGAGAGGCGGGGGTCCCATCCTTCGTCGGAATGTAGATCGAAGGGCAGAGCCATGGACTCGGGCCAGGACGGGCAGAGCGCTCCACAGACGTACGGGCAGGCGGCCCCCGGGAGTGCGGAGCCGGCGCACACGTGGTCCGGGAATGCGGAACCGGGGAGTCCGGTGCCCGGGAGCCCGATGCCGCCCTACGGCCATCGGCCGCCACCGGTCCCGTCGCCACCGGTCCCCGAAGCACCGCCCTGGCTGGCAGCGGTCGTGCTCGGCGCCGGTGTGTTCACCGCCTCGGCCGCGACACTGGACCCGCCGGGCCTGGGCCTGGTCGCGGCCGGCACGGTGTGCGGGCTGGCCGCGTTCGTGGTTCTCCTGGTGCGGCCCGGTGTTCCCGAGGGCGGCGAGGCGCCCTCGGTCCCCGCCCGCGCCGGGGCTCCCGCCGGGACGCCGGACAGGTCCGCTGTCCACAGCGCTGCCGGCTCCTCCGAGAGCACCGACCGGATCCGGGAAACCGGCCCCGCCGTCGGCAACGGCCGTACCGACCTCGCACGCTCACGCGCGTGGGCGGCGGTGTACGGGGTGATGTCGGTACTGCTGCTGAGCACTGCGCTGTTCCTGGACGCCTCCTGGGTCCTGGCGTGGACCCTTCCGGCGTCCTTCCTCCTGGCGTCGTTGGCGTTCGCCACCCGCAACCCCGCCGCCCGGGAGAGCGCCGCGGGGCTCCGCGCCGGTGGGTTCGCGGTCGTGCGCAACGTGGGGGCGGTCCCCGGGTTCCTGGCGCGCCCCGTCCGCCGGGCCTCCGCGAACACGAAGGCGGCACCGGTCCTGGCCACCATCGTGATCACGGCGCTACTCCTGCTCGGGTTCGGAACACTGCTGGTATTGGCCGATCCGGTCTTCGCCGAGTTCGCGTCCCGCCCGTTCCGGTCCGTGAGCTGGGGCGGCGGCTCGATGAGCTCGATCATCGGCGGGCTCTTGTCGATGCTGGCCACCGCGGGCGCCGTCCTGGCCGCCCGCAGGCGCCTGCCGTCGCCCGGCAGGGTGCAGAGGAAGGAACGCGCGGAGCCCGCCCGCCCCACATGGACGTGGACGGTCCCCCTGGGCGCGGTGGTGCTGCTGTTCGCGATGTTCCTCGCGGTGCAGGCGGTGACACTCTTCGGCGGCGACGCCTACGTCCAACGGGTCGCCGGGGTCACCTACGCCGAGTACGCACGCCAGGGCTTCTTCCAGCTCGTGGCGGTCAGTTTCCTGGTCATGGGTGTGGTCGCCGCGTCCGTACGCCTGGTCCCGAAACGGCCGGGCCGGGGACGTATGCTCCGCAACGCTCTGCTCGGGGCGCTGTGCCTACTGACCCTGGTCATCCTCGCCTCGGCCATGGCCCGGCTGCGCCTCTACACCGACACGTTCGGGCTGACGCCGATGCGGGCGAGCGCGGAGGCCTGGATCCTGCTGAGTGCGGCCGTGTTCGCCCTGATCCTGGCCGCGGGCGCGCTCAACACGCTCGGCCGCCGCGCCCAGTGGCTGCCGCGCGTCACCGTCGCCCTCGCGGCGGCGGGACTGCTCGCCTTCGCCGCCAGTGACCCCGACGCACGGATCGCCGAGAGCCATCAGGACCTCGAGCTGGACACGGTCGACACCGGCTACCTGCGCAACCTGTCCGCCGACGCCCTGCCGGCGCTCCTGGAGCTCGAGGGGGTCGACCGCTCCTGCGCGGTCCAGAGCATGCAGAACCGATTCGAGGAGCCGGACGGCTGGGCGTCCTGGAACCTGTCCCGGCACCGCGCCCACACCCTGCTCCAGGAGCACGGCCCCTTCGAGGTCGACACCTCGGAGGCCGGAACCGGGTCCGCCGGATACCGCGACGGCTGTCCCCTTCCGCTCCTCGACGGGGGCGGCCACTAGCTGTGTTGTTCGGTGAGGTTGGTGACGCGGTCGGCGGGCACCACAGGAGATCCAACGGAAACCCCTCGGAGCGGGGGTTCCCGTCGCCGTCACTCCTGCGCGAAACGGTCGGTGGCCTCCAGCAGCCGGTCCAGGATCTCCGGCTCGGTGAAGGCGTGCCCGGCGACGTCGGCGACGTGGAACTCCGCCTCGGGCCACGCCTTGTGCAGGTCCCAAGCGGTGCGCATCGGGGTGCACACGTCGTAGCGGCCCTGCACGATCACGCCGGGGATGTGGCGGATCCGATCGGCCCCGGCGATGAGCTGACCGGGGGTGAAGAATCCGAGGTTGCGGAAGTAGTGGTTCTCGATCCGCGCGAACGCGAGGGCGTAATCGGCGTCGGCGTGGTGCTCTCGCAGATCGGGGTCGAGCCGCAGCTTGACCGTGGACCCCTCCCACACGCTCCAGGCCCGTGCGGCCGCCAGGCGGGTCTCCCGGTCGGGGGCCTCGAGGCGGCTCGCGTAGGCGGCCACGAGGTCGCCGCGCTCCTCCTCGGGGATGGGAGCGAGGTAGTCCTCCCACAGGTCGGGGAAGAGCATGGAGGCACCGTGCTGGTAGAACCAGGCGATCTCCTCCTCGCGCAGGGTGAAGATGCCGCGCAGCACCAGCTCGGTGACCCGTTCGGGGTGGGTCTGCGCGTAGGCCAGCGCCAGGCAGCTGCCCCAGGAACCGCCGAAGACCTGCCAGGCCTCCACCCCGACCATCGCGCGCAGGCGTTCGATGTCCTCGACCATGGTCCAGGTGGTGTTGCGTGCCAGGTCGGTGTCCATACCGCTCGCGTGCGGGACGGAGCGGCCGCAGTTGCGCTGGTCGAACAGGAGGATGCGGTACTTCTCCGGATCGAACAGGCGCCGCTGGTTCGGGTTCGTTCCGCCGCCGGGGCCGCCGTGCAGGAACACGACGGGCTTGCCGTCGGGGTTGCCGCTCAGTTCCCAGTAGAGGCTGTTGCCGTCGCCGACGTCGAGCATGCCGGAGTCGTAGGGCTCGATGTGCGGGTACAAGGTGCGCAAGGTGCGGGCCTTTCCGTGACTGTTCGTTGTGGTGCGCCGCCGGCGGCGCAGGATGTGCGGGCGCGGGCCCGCGCCGGTTCGGCCGTGCGGCCCCGGATGCTCAGATGCGGGCGAGGAGCTCGGCCTTCTTGGCGGCGAACTCCTCGTCGGTGACCAGCCCCTCGTCGCGCAGCCGTCCGAGCTCGCGGATCTTGGCGAAGACCGCCTCCCCGTTGTCACCGCCGGCGGTCTCGGCGGCCTCGGGCAGTTCGGGCACGTGGCCCTCCGCGGCCCCGTCCCCGGCCAGGTGGGCGTTGACGGTGGCGGCCATGAGGAGGGCCTCCTCGTTGCCCTTGGCGCCGTGGGTCGCGAGGGTGAAGAAGTCGTGGCTGATGTCGGTGGCCTCGGGGATGGTGACCCCGCGCAGCACGATCCGCAGCCACCCCTCGCTGAGGTCCACGGGCGGATACCAGGCGGCCCGCTCGATCTCCGACAGCGGGTACTCGCGGTACTCCTCGGTCTGTTTGGCGGTACTGGCGAAGAAACCGTCCCAGGTCAGGCGCACACGGGAACCGTCGAAGACCGCGCGCCCCTCCCCCGCGCGGGCGTGGAACGGCAAACGCGCGACCAGCCCTCGGGAGACCGCAGCGGTGTCGGGGCGCTCCGCCGTCTCCCGTTCCATCCGTGCGGAGGCGGAGATCTGATCGGCGAAGTACTCCGCGATCAGTTCCTTGTCGTGGGCGCCGGTGAGCAGCAGCGGGGTGAGGTCTTCGCTCTCGGGGGCGCCCAGAGCCGCGTAGGGGTCGGCGCCGTCGGCGAGGCGCAGACGCATACGCCAGCCCTGCTTGCGGTCGCCGCGGTCGAAGTCGACGTCCGCGACCGCCGCCAGGGGCACCGTGCACGAGCCCAGGGCCTTGAGGAGGGCGGGCACGCGGCGTCCACCGGAAAAGGTCAACCGGACCTCCTCCGGGCCCAGCCGCCAGGTTCCGTGTCGTCCGCGCAGCTCCTCCATGGGCGACATCCTACGGCGAGCGGGCGGACCCCACATCCCCGGGCCCGGCGCCCCGGCCGTCGCCTCCTGCGGCAAGCGTCACCGGTTCCGTTCCCGGGTAGGAACACCCGCACGGTCCGTCCGGGCGGGGCACGGTCATGCACGTCCACGGCGCCCCGTCCCAGTGATCCGGAGGGCGAAGCGATGTCGAACGAAACCTCCGCGAGTGCGGCGGAGTTCCGCGCCGCGCGTGACCTGCTCCTGGAACTGCGTCTGGAGCAGGCCACCGCGCACCACCGATTCACCTGGCCCCGGACCGACGAGTTCAACTGGGCGATCGACCATTTCGACGAGGTCGCCGAACGCCGCCCCGACCGCACCGCGCTGTGGATCCTCGAGGAGGACGGCTCCCACGAGCGCTACACGTACAGGCACATGTCGGAGCGTTCCAACCAGGTCGCGAACTGGCTGCACTCGCAGGGGGTGCACGCAGGCGACCGGATCATGCTCATGCTCGGCAACCAGGTGGAGCTGTGGGAGTGTGTGCTCGCCGCCCTCAAGCTCGGCGCGGTCCTGTGCCCGACACCGGTCGCCCTCACCGAAACCGACCTCGTGGACCGCCTCGACCGCGGGGAGATCTCCCACGTGATCTGCGGTCCGCCCGAGACGGAGAAGTTCGCCGGGCTGAACGGCCACTGGACCCGCATCTGCGTGGGTTACATGGAGGGCTGGCTCAGTTACGCCGACTCCGAGTACGCGGGGCTGGAGTTCCATCCCCCCGAGCGCGTGGAACCCGACGACCCGTTCCTCATCTACTTCACCTCGGGGACCACGGCGCTGCCGAAGCTGGTCATGCACAGCCGCGTCTCGTACCCGGTCGGGCACCTGTCGACGATGTACTGGCTGGGGGTTCGGCCCGGTGACGTGCACCTGAACATCTCGGTACCCGGGTGGTCCAAGCACGCCTACAGCAGTGTGTTCGCGCCCTGGAACGCAGAGGCGACGGTGATGGTCCTCAACCACCTCAGGTTCGACCCCGTGCGCCTGCTGGACGAGCTCGTCGACCGCGGGGTGGACACCCTGTGCGCACCCCCGACGGTGTGGCGCATGCTCGCGGACCAGGACATGGCCTCCCGCGACGTGCAGCTGCGCGAGGTCCTCTCCGCGGGCGAGCCGCTGACCGCAGAGGTCGTGGAGAAGGTGCGCGCGGCATGGCATCTGACGGTGCGCGACGGGCTCGGCCAGACGGAGACGACGATGCTGGTCGGCAACGCTCCCGGCCAGGTCGTGGTGCCGGGTTCGATGGGTCACGCCCTGCCCGGTTACGACGTGGTGCTCCTGGACCAGGAGACCGGGGAACCGGCCGGGGACGGGGAACCGGGTGAACTGTGCATCGACCTCGAACGGGGACCGACCGGGGTGATGCAGAGCTACGTCGACGACATGGTGCTCTCGCACCGGGCCACCCGGGGCGGGATCTTCCGCACGGGCGACATCGCGGTCCGGGGCGAGGAGGGGTACCTCACATACGTGGGTCGCACGGACGACATGTTCAAGGCCTCCGACTACCGAATCTCACCATCTGAGCTGGAGCGTGCGCTGTCGGAGCACCCGGCCGTGGCGGAGGTGGCGGTGGTTCCTTCCCCCGATCCGCTGCGTTTGTCGGTGGTCAAGGCTTTCGTGGTCCCGGCCGACGGTGTGGCCGCGGACGAGGCGACCGCACGCTCCGTCCTGGAGTACTCGTGGGAGCGGTTGTCCCCGTACAAGCGGGTACGACGTCTGGAGTTCACCGAACTGCCCAAGACGGTCTCGGGTAAGATCCGGCGGGTGGAACTACGGCGCGCGGAGGCCGACCGCGGGCACGTCGTCGACGGGTCCCGCAACCGCCACGAGTTCTGGGAAGAGGATCTCGCGGACTGACCGATCGGCTCCCCCCGATGAACGGACGCCCCGAACGTCTCACTCTGTGAAACGCGGGGTCCCGGTCGCCCGGCCGGAATCGGCAGCGCCTTCACAGCGTCCACTCCAGACAGCGTCATTCCAATGAGTGCGGGAGGTCCTGCCGGTGCGCCGTGGCCCGGTACGGACCCCCCGTGACACGCGTACCGAGGGGAAGGCAGCATGCCGAGCACGAACGACACCAGGGTGGCCAGCTACCAGCCGCTCATCGCCCCCAAGGACCTGCTGGCCGAGCTCCCCCTGGGCGCCGAGAGCAGTGCCCTGGTGGCCGATTCCCGCACCGAGATCAAGCGGGTGCTGGACGGCGAGGACGACCGTCTCCTGGTGGTGGTGGGCCCGTGCTCGGTGCACGACCCCGCCTCGGCGATGGACTACGCCCGGCGGCTGAAGGCCTTCGTGTCGTCGGTGCGCGACGAGCTGTGCGTGGTCATGCGGGTCTACTTCGAGAAGCCCCGCACGACCGTGGGGTGGAAGGGCCTGATCAACGACCCGGCCCTGGACGACACCTACGACGTGCACCGCGGCCTGCGCACCGCCCGCAAGTTGCTGCTGGACATCAACGAGCTGGGCCTGCCCGCGGGCACCGAGTTCCTCGACCCGATCACCCCGCAGTACATCGCCGACGTCGTCTCCTGGGGCGCGATCGGTGCGCGCACCACGGAGAGCCAGGTGCACCGCCAGCTGAGCAGCGGCCTGAGCACCCCGGTCGGGTTCAAGAACGGCACCGACGGCGACGTGCAGGTGGCCGTGGACGCCGTGGGTGCGGCTGCGGCCTCGCACACGTTCTTCGGTGTGGACCCGCGCGGCGCCGGTTCGGTCGTGGTCACCGACGGGAACCCGGACGGCCACGTGATCCTGCGCGGCGGCCGCGGCGGCCCCAACTACGGTCCCGAGTCCGTGGGCCAGGCCCTGGACGTCATCGAGGGCGCCGGACTGGCCCGCCGTCTGATGATCGACGCCAGCCACGCCAACAGCGGCAAGGACCACAAGCGCCAGCCGGGTGTGGCGGCCACCATCGGTGAGCAGCTCGCCGGGGGTGAGAACGGCATCGTCGGTGTGATGCTGGAGAGCTTCATCGAGGAGGGCAGCCAGAAGCTCGGCGACCCCGCTGAGCTGGCCTACGGCCAGTCCATTACCGACAAGTGCATGGGTTGGGACACCACCGAGAGCGTGCTCTCGGACCTGGCCGAGTCGGTGCGCCGGCGCCGCAAGGCCTGACCGGCCGACACGGTGGCCGCAACCTCCCGGAACCCGGGGTGTTGCGGCCACCATCAGAACCCGGGGCCGCCCGGAGCGCCCTCACGTGCGGGTCCGGGCCCACGGTGCGGACGAACGGTCAACGGGTGTCCTTGACGGTCTCCCCGCCCTGCAGCACGAGCTTCACACGGTCCGGGTCGCCCAGGAGCGAGACGTCGGCCAACGGGTCGCCGTCGCACACGACCAGGTCTGCGAGTTTTCCGGCCTCCACGGTTCCGACACGGTCGGCGGCACCGACCAGTTCCGCTGCGTCTCGGGTGCCCGCCACGATCGCGGCCATCGGGGAGAGCCCGACCGAGACGAGCTGGGTGAGTTCGCGCAGGTTGCGGCCGTGCTCGGAGATCCCCGCGTCCGTACCCAGGGCCACGCGCACACCGCGCTCGACGGCATGGGAGACACGGCGGTAGGTCTCCTCGGTCAGCGCGCGCTTGGTGTCGACGGCCTTCTGCGACATGAGGTGGAGACGGTCCTCGAAGTAGAACGTGCTGAGGGTGGGCACGAGGAACGTCCCGCGCTCCAACATCAGGTCGATGCCCTCGTCATCGATGAGGTAACCGTGCTCGATGCTGGCCGCCCCGCCGCGCACGGCGTTGCGGANCCCGCGCCCCCCGCCGTGTCCGGCGGTCTCGGCGACGATCGCGGCGATCTCCTCCTCCGTGAGGCCTTCGTCGGTGGGACCGTCGGAGGGGCTGGTCAGGCCACCGGTGGCGCAGACCTTGATGACGTCGGCACCCTCGCGCACCAGTCTGCGGGTGGCGACCACGGCTTCCTGCGGGGAGTCGGCGATCTCCACGCAGGTGTGGTCGCAGTCGTGCGGGTTCTGGCCGGAGGGCAGGGTGAAGTCGGCGTGCCCGCCGGTGTGGCTCATCAGGCGCAGCGCCATGTTCATGCGCGGCCCCCGCACGAGGCCGTGTTCCTGGGCCGTCCTGAACCCGGCGTCGGCACCGCCGAGGTCGCGCACCGAGGTCACCCCGGCCTCCAGGGTGCGGCGCATGCGGTCGCCCGACTCGAACGCGTGCAGGCTGCGTGGGACCGACGCGTTGTTGGCCGCCAGGTCCTTACCGCTCTCGAACCCGATGTGCACGTGGGTGTCCACGAACCCGGGCAGCACGGTGCGCCCGCCGAGGGGGATCTCGAGGTCGCCGGGTCGGGCCTGCGGGCCCTGCGCGCGCGGTCCCGCGTGGACGATGGTGCCGCCCTCGACCACGATCACCGCGTCGGCCACGGGCGCGGCCCCGGTCCCGTCGATGAGGGTGAGGTCGCGGTAGAGGGTCCTGGTGGCGGTCATGGACAGCTCCTCCTTCGGGTGGGTGTCGGCGGCCGGACCCGGAGCGGGCCGGGGACCACCATGCATCAATCAGCGATGCGGCGGAACCGGTACCACTTCGGCGAGGTCCTGTTCATCGGCCATCCCATGCCGGAGGTTTCCGCGTCCTCGGCCGAGAGGAGCTCCCATCCCGGGAGCGCGGCCTCGATCTCCGCCCGGGAGGCGCCCTCGACCATCCACTGGTACCGCGACGGCCCGAAGGCGAGCATCAACAGGCCGGCGCCCCGCTCGGCCAGCGCCCTCACCCCCCGCCCCTCCGCGGCCCGTTGTTCGCGGCCGAGCCCCTGGAAACAGCCGATGTCGAGAAAGAAATCGAATGTGCCCAGGCCGGCCGACTCGAGGTCGGTCACGTCCCCCACGACGTAGGTGATCTCTGCCGGGCCCTTGCGCCGAGCGGCCTCGACGGCCTCCGGAACGATGTCGACGCCCACCGCTTCCCACCCGTTCCGGACCAGTTCGGGGGTGAACTGCCCGCGTCCGCAGCCGAGGTCCAACGCCCGCCCGGGACCGGCCGAGAGCTCTCGCACCTCGCGGGCGAGCAAGGCGTCGAGTTGCGCCCCGCTCGTGGCACCGGGGCGCTCCCACGGGGTGAGGCCGAGACGGTACATCCACGCGTATTTGGCCATGGCTCCATGTCGGGTCGGGCCGCGCGACCGTCAGGCCGGGAGCACGTCCAGTTCGGCGAGGAGTTCACGCCCGAGGGGTTCGCGCAGCTCCATCTGTTCCTGCCCGCCGTCCTCCAGGCGCAGCGCGAAGGTGTGCAGGCTCTCCTGGCCCTCGATCCAACCGACCCACCAGCCCGGGGACCGGTCGGTCTCGGCGTTCCAGCCCTCGGTGGCGTACAGGGAGCGGCCCTGGTCCTGTTCGCGCAGCACGACCTCGTGCAGGGCCTGCTGGTGCTCGGCCTGCACCGGCAGTTCGGCGCGCGCCAACCCGGCGAGGAACACCGTCTGTTCCAGCGGCGAGATCTCCAGCGGGCCCTCCAACCAGTCCTGGCCGTCCCCGTTCTCGTCGTCCATGGCACGGTTGCCGTAGTCGAACCGGTCCACCCACGTGTGCAGGTCCTGGGAGCCCATCCGTTCGGCGAGCTCGCGCTGCACGGCCACCTCGGAGCCGGGCAGGGCCTCGCGCAGGCTCGTGGCACCGCCGGAGCCGCCGTGCTCGACCTCCTCGTCGACGTCGGCGACCTCACCTGTCTCCAGAGCCACGAGACTGTTGACCAGCTCGAAGGTCGGGCCGGGAACCGAACGTTCGCGGGCCAGGTCCGAACCCACGACCGTGGACGTCCCGTTGTGGGCGTCGTGCAGGACGAAAGTGCCCTCCACACCGGCCTCGTCGAAGACCGTCTCCAGATCGTCGCGCTTCTCGGTGGGTACGTCGCCGCGGCCCGTCTGGCTCACGTCGGCGGAGTTCTCCCTCTCGTCGGGCTCCGACCCGTCCGCGGAGCATGCCATCGCGGCCATGACGGTGAGGGCACCGGCCGCGGCCAGTCCCCCGCGCATGCGGGCGATCGGTCGGCGGACAACCGTCGGTCCCCGGCTCCCGGTCTCGGTACGCACAGGCCACCCCTTCGAATCGATGGGCTCTGTCCTCGGGACACGCTAACCGCTCTCCCCCTCCCGCAGGGGTGGATTCCTGTCGCTATCTGCGTGTCACCCACGACCGGAACCGTTCCTCCCGGGCGTGTTCCCGAGGTGCCTCGATCAGCGGTGGTCGGCCTTGGGCCGCCAAGGCGCCGCTGCTACGCTGAACCACGTTGCTGACCCCGTACGGGAGAGTGTCCGAGCACCCAGCTCGGGCCGCCGAAGGAGCAATCCTCCCCGACTGACAACCTCTCAGGCACACCGGACCGTGCGGGCGAGACCACTCTGGAAAGCAGGGGCCGAGATCGGGCCCTCGCCGAAGGTGCAAGTCCACGCCGCGCGCGGGCGAAGCTCTCAGGCACCGATGACAGAGGGGGAGGATGGCAACGCCACACACGCCAGACGCCCATCCTCTCGGGAGTGCCCATGTCAGAGTCTCCGGACGAACCGCGCACCACGGTCCTGCACGACGTGCACGAGAGCGCGGGCGCCACCCTCGTCGACTTCGCAGGCTGGCTGATGCCCCTGCGCTACGGGAGCGAGACCGCCGAGCACAAGGCCGTACGCGAGGCCGCCGGCCTGTTCGACCTCTCCCACATGGGTGAGATCCGTGTGAGCGGACCGCAGGCGGCCGCGGTGATGGACCACGCGTTCGTCGGTTTCCTGTCCAAGACCAAGATCGGCCGGGCCCGGTACACGATGCTCACCGGCACCGACGGCGGGGTCCTGGACGACCTCATCGTCTACCGCCTCGGCGAGGAGGAGTACCTCGCCGTGGCCAACGCCGTCAACGCAGACGTGGTCGCCTCCGCCCTCGCCGAACGTGCCGAGGGTTTCGACGCCCTGGTCGAGGACGAGTCCTCCCAGTACTCCCTCATCGCGGTCCAGGGTCCGCGCGCCGCCGAGATCCTGGCGCCCCTCACCGACGCAGACCTCGAGCAGATCCGCTACTACGCCGGGTACGAGCACACCGTCGCGGGTGTGCCGGTCCTGCTCGCCCGCACCGGCTACACCGGTGAGGACGGGTTCGAGATCTTCGTGAAGCCCGCCGAGCACGCCACCGGCATCTGGGCCGCGCTCGTGGAGCAGGGTGCCGACCAGGGCCTGGTGCCCGCCGGGCTCTCGGCCCGCGACACCCTGCGGCTGGAAGCCGGCATGCCTCTGTACGGGCAGGAACTCTCCCCGGAACTGACCCCCTACGACGCCGGTCTCGGCCGGCTCGTGAAGCTGGAGAAGGACGAGTTCGTGGGACGGTCCGCTCTGGAGGAGGCCTCCCGCAACACCCGTCCCCGCCGCCTCATCGGTCTGGTCTCCCGCGGACGCCGTCCCCTGCGCAGGGACCAGCAGGTCCTGCGCGACGGCGAACCCGTGGGCGCCCTCACCAGCGGCGCGCCCTCCCCCACCCTGGGCCGTCCCATCGCCATGGCCTACGTGGACAGTGAACTCGACACGGCGACCGGCACGTTCACCGTGGACGTACGCGGCCGCGGTGAGGCCGTCGACGTGGTCGAGCTGCCGTTCTACCGTCGCGATACCTGACCGGGATCGCGGCACACGGAGCACGGCAGAAGTCAGAAAGCACTCCAAGGAGAGTTGAAGTGAGCGTTCCCACGGAGCTGGGTTACACCGCCAAACACGAGTGGGTCCTCGTGCAGGACGGGGTCGCCACCGTCGGCATCACCTCGTTCGCCACCGAGTCCCTCGGGGACATCGTCTTCGTCGAGGTGCCCGAGGTCGGCACCGAGGTCACGCTCGACGACCCCGCGGGCGAGGTGGAGTCCACCAAATCCGTCAGCGACATCTATTCGCCCGTCAAGGGTGAGGTCGTGGAGATCAACGAGACCCTGGAGGACTCCCCCGAGACGATCAACTCCGCCCCCTTCGGGGACGGGTGGCTGTTCCGGGTCCGCATTTCGGAGGACCCCACCGGACTGCTCTCCGCCGAGGAGTACACGAAGCTGACCGAAGGTGAGGAATAAGCCGAGTATGGCTAGCGACAACACACTCGATCAGTCGTTGAGCGAGCTCGACCCCGAGATCTCCGCAGCGGTGGACGCCGAGCTGGCGCGCCAGCGCGACACCCTGGAGATGATCGCGTCGGAGAACTTCGCTCCCCAGGCGGTCCTGGAGGCACAGGGCACCGTCCTGACCAACAAGTACGCCGAGGGTTACCCCGGCAAGCGCTACTACGGCGGCTGCGAGAACGTCGACGTCGTCGAGCAGCTCGCGATCGACCGCGCCAAGGAGCTGTTCGGCGCCGAGTACGCCAACGTGCAGCCCCACTCGGGAGCACAGGCCAACACGGCCGTCTACTTCAAGCTGCTCTCCCCCGGCGACACCATCCTGGGGCTGGACCTGGCGCACGGCGGTCACCTGACCCACGGGATGAAGATCAACTACTCCGGTAAGATCCTCGACCCCGTGGCCTACCACGTGCGCGAGGAGGACGGCACCGTCGACTACGACGAGGTCGCCCGCCTGGCCGAGGAGCACCGGCCGAAGATGATCGTGGCCGGTTGGTCCGCCTATCCCCGCCAGCTGGACTTCGCGCGGTTCCGGGAGATCGCCGACAGCGTCGGTGCGCTGCTCATGGTCGACATGGCCCACTTCGCCGGCCTGGTCGCCGCAGGGCTGCACCCCAACCCGGTGCCCTACGCCGACGTGGTCACCACCACCACGCACAAGACGCTCGGCGGCCCGCGCGGCGGCATGATCCTGGCCAAGGCCGACCTGGGCAAGAAGCTCAACTCCGCTGTCTTCCCGGGGATGCAGGGCGGACCGCTGGAGCACGTCATCGCCGCCAAGGCCGTCTCCTTCAAGGTCGCTGCGAGCGAGGCCTTCGCCGAGCGCCAGCGCCGTACCGTCTCGGGTGCCCGCATCCTGTCCGAGCGCCTGACGCGCCCGGACATGGCCGAGGTGGGCGTCAAGGTCCTGACCGGAGGAACCGACGTCCACTTGGCGCTGGTCGACCTGGTCGGCTCCGAGATCAACGGCCAGGAAGCCGAGGACCGCCTGCACGAGGTCGGCGTGACGGTCAACCGCAACGCGGTGCCCAACGACCCGCGCCCGCCCATGGTCACCTCCGGGCTGCGTATCGGTACCCCGGCGTTGGCCACCCGCGGCTTCGACGACGAGGACTTCGCCGAGGTCTCCGACGTCATCGCCGAAGCCCTCAAGCCCGAGTTCGACGCCAAGGGGCTGCGGGCCCGCGTCGAGGCGCTCACCATCAAGCGCCCGCTCTACCCCAACCTGTAGAGCTCCGGGTGTGTTCGGCGGACACCGGCCGAAGGCGTCCGCCGAACACTCTCCCGCCGTGCGGGGTCCGCCGATCCCGCACGGCCCGACGCCACTGTGCTCAATGAGGAGGACGGCCATGGCGATCAGCGCGTTCGACCTGTTCACGATCGGGATCGGCCCCTCGAGTTCGCACACGGTCGGCCCCATGCGGGCCGCCCGCACCTTCGCCGCCGCACTCGCCGAGAGTGAGCAGGCCGGTCGGGTGCGGCACGTGCGGGCCGAGCTGTACGGTTCCCTGGCCCAGACCGGCAAGGGCCACGGCAGCGACACCGCCGTCGTACTGGGTCTGATGGGGCACACCCCCGAACAGGTCGACGTGGACGCCGTCCCCGACCTGGTGGCACGCGCCCGTGAGGAACGCCGGGTGCGTCTGGGCGGCCCGCAGGGACCGGAGGCCGGCTTCGACCCGGCCGTGGACGTGGAATTCCGCCGCAAGGAGAGCCTGCCCGAGCATCCCAACGGGATGCGGTTCGTGGCATGGGACGAGCACGGCACCGAGGTCACCGCGAAGGTCTACTACTCCGTGGGCGGCGGGTTCGTCGTGGACCAGCGCGAGGCCGGCGCCGACCGCATCAAACCCGACGACACGGTGGTGCCGTACCCCTTCGACACGGCGGCACAGCTGCTGGAGCTCTGCTCGGCGACGGGCATGTCCATCAGCTCGATCATGCTCGCCAACGAGCAGGCCTTCGGGCGCACCCCCGAGCAGATCCGTACCGAACTCCTGGAGATCTGGACCGCCATGCGCCTGTGCGTGCGGCGCGGGGTCACCACCGAGGGCAGCCTGCCGGGCGGGCTCAAGGTTGCACGGCGCGCCCACCGCCTCTACCGGCAACTGGGCGGCCAGTGCGACAAGGACGGACTGCTGGCGCCCACGGCCCCCGACCCCGACCCGATGCGCGGCAGCGACTGGATCACCCTGTACGCGCTGGCGGTCAACGAGGAGAACGCCGCCGGGGGCCGTGTGGTGACCGCGCCGACCAACGGAGCGGCCGGGATCGTCCCGGCGGTGCTCCACTACTACCTGCACTTCAGCCCCGGTGGGGACGACGAGGGCGCGGTCCGGTTCCTGTTGACCGCGGCGGCGATCGGCATCCTGTTCAAGCAGAACGCCTCGATCTCCGGCGCGGAGGTCGGTTGCCAGGGCGAGGTGGGTTCGGCCTCCTCCATGGCAGCGGCCGGCCTCGCCGAGGTCCTGGGCGGCACCCCCGCGCAGGTGGAGAACGCGGCGGAGATCGCCATGGAGCACAACCTCGGGCTGACCTGCGACCCCATCGGCGGTCTGGTGCAGGTGCCGTGCATCGAACGCAACGCGCTGGCGTCGGTGAAGGCGATCAGCGCCGCCCGGATCGCATTGCGCGGCGACGGGAGCCATTTCGTGTCACTGGACAAGGTCATCAGGGTGATGCGCGACACCGGCCGGGACATGCACGACAAGTACAAGGAGACCTCGCGCGGGGGCCTGGCCGTGAACGTCATCGAGTGCTGAGCGCGCCCGGGACGGGAAAAGCCCCGAGGCGAGAGCCCCGGGGCCGGTACCGGTCCGGACGCCTCAGGCCAGACTGCGCCGTGTGTGGCGGGTCGGGGCCGTCATCGACATCCGCACCACGGCCGGGACCTCCTCCAGCCCCAGGGACCGGCGCAGGTCCGCCAGCGCGTTGCCGCGCACCCGGTGCCAGACCTGGGCGACGTCGGCGTCCTCGTCCAGCGTCAGGGCCAGGCGCAGGTGCGGATGGTGCGCCGACTCGGTCAGATGGGCACGGGCCCGGCGCACCCCCGGATAGTCTGCGACCTCGCTCTCGACCACGTCGCTGACCACGCCCTCGTCGACCAGGACCCGGCCCTGGCCCCCGCCTTCCAGGGACAGGCGCCGTACCGTGTCGTGGATGCCCTGCGACATGAGCCAGCGCAGTGCGAGGAAGGCCGCCACGAAGGCGACCGCCACGGCCACGTAGGGAACCCACTGCTGCGTGAGCACCTCCTGCGCCGTCTCGCCGAGCAGGGCCTGCCCCGCCGGTCCGGCCCCGAAGAACCCCTGGCCGGCAGCCAGAGCAGCCAGGCCGGCCACCAGGAGCACGGCGCCGACCACGGCCAGCCCCCACCGGTTGCCGCGTGCCGAGCGGCGGTATCTGTCCCTGGCCATGGTCACCCCTCCGTGTAACGGACGTCGGTGTTGATCCGCATGTTGCGCAAAGGAGCGAGTTCGGCCAGCCGGTGTTCCACGGCCTCGGTCACCCGGGCGGGCAGGTCCGCGGAGTCTCGCAGCCCGGTCCGGACGTGGACACGCAGCCGGTTGCCGCGCACGGTCACGTCCGCACCGTCGACCCCGCTCACGCCCTGGGCGGCCGCGGCGACGGCACGGCGCAGGGCCGGCCGGGTCAGGCCGACCACCAGGGCGGGATCGTCGGTCCGCAGCGCGGTCCAGTGCCCGCTTCCCGGAGCGAGGGCGAGCACGATGAGCATGAGCCCGATCAGCGACAGGACCGCCGAGGCGATCTGCACCGAGGGCTCGGACCAGGTCGTGGTCCCGGCGTACCCCGTGGCGCCGCCCACCGGGATCAGGCGCAGTGGGGTGCCGGCCAGGGCCGCGATGACCTCGGCCGCCGACACCACGGCGAGCACCAGGACGACGGTCCCGGTGATGACGGCCGGCCAGGAGCGGCGCGGCCGGAAGGTGTGCACTGCGACGCGCCGCGCACGGCGTGCGTCGGCGCTCTGATCGGGGCGGCCCAGGGCCTCTTCAACGGTGGTCATGTCAGCGCACCATCTCCACGATCTCGATGTCGATGTGGTGGACCCGCGAACCGGTCAGATGCTCGACACGGTCACGGACGCGCTCGCGCACCCGTGCCGCGGTCTCGCGGACCGGTTCGGGATAGCGGACGCC
The DNA here is from genome assembly GCF_000341145.1 of Nocardiopsis xinjiangensis YIM 90004. Classification (GTDB taxonomy): domain Bacteria; phylum Actinomycetota; class Actinomycetes; order Streptosporangiales; family Streptosporangiaceae; genus Nocardiopsis; species Nocardiopsis xinjiangensis. Next base: position 32,973 of record NZ_ANBE01000045.1, on the reverse strand, counting down.
GATCCGCAGTCGTAGGAGGACGGCCTGACCGCTGACGCGGACACGGGACGCGCGGTGCCGGGGTGTGGTGACCCCTGCGACCTCGCGCGCCGCGCAGGCCGCCGCCTTCTCGATGACGGTCGGCACGATGTCCACACGCCCGCCGGGGTCGCGTCCCTCCGGCGGGCGTGCGTGCCGACCCTGGGTCAGTTCCCGTTCCTCCCCCCGCCGCTGCAGGGGCACGGTCTCGGTCTGTACGTGCGCCACGGCCACACCCACCTAGGCCGAGCGCCGGCTGAAGAGTTCGGCGAGGTCGACCTCGCCCTCCATGGCGCGCCCGGCAACGAAGCCGATCACCCCGAGCACAAGGACCAGGGCGAAGGCGACGAATCCCCCGAACGCCCCGGCCAGCCCGAGCACCGTCCCGAAGGCCAGTCCGACGATGGGCCACATGGCTCCCCCTCTTGCAGTGTTGGTGTCCGGCTCCTCAGCCGCCGGACCGGGCGCCGCCGGGGCCGACGACCACGTCCTCCACCGACACGTGGACGATGCGGTCGCCGGCGAGCGGGGCGAGTCGCCTGCGGAGTTCGGCGGAGATCTCCAGCAATGCCCTGCCGTAGCGGACGACCACCCCGACCTCGATCTCCGTCGGCCGGACGGCCACGCCCCCCACGATCCCGCCCGGGACGGGTGTGGCCAGGGTCGAGAAGCCGCCGACGGACAGTTCCACGACGTCGGGATGGCCCGCGACGGCGTCGGCGACGCGCCGGGCGATGTTCTCCGGGGTCTCGTCGTCGCGCACGACTACTGGACCCTCGGCTCGGACTCGGGTTCTTCGTCGTCGTCGGGAAGGTGGATGTCGTCGACGTTGATGTTGATCTCGGTGACCTCCAGGCCCGTCATGCGCTCGACCGCCTGGCTGACGTTGCGGCGCACGGCCGAGGCCAGGTCCTGGATGGCGGCGCCGTACTCGACGACGAGGTCGATGTCGACGGCGGCTTGGCGTTCGCCGACCTCCACGGAGACACCTCTGGAGACGGCTCCGGCGTCGCTGCTGCGGGTGACGGCGTCACGCACGGCTCCGACCGCACGCGCAGTACCGCCGCCCATGGCGTGGACCCCGCCGATCTCACGGGCGGCCATCCCGGTGATCTTGGCGACCACCCCGTCGGCGATGTTGGTCTGGCCGCCCTCCTCGCGGCCGCCTCCGCGTGTGCCCTCACGGGCAGTGGGCACCTTGCCTTCGCTCTTGACGTCCGACACTGGCTCCCCCTCGACAGTGTGTGGTGACGGGACCGGGGCCCCGCCACCCCCTCTCACACGGATCCGAACATTCAGCGCTTCTTGAAGGCGTCGCGGGCCTTCTCGGCAACGTTGTCGGCGGCTTCCTCGACCTTCTCCTTGGCCTGTTCCGCCTTCTCCTTGGCCCCGGACTTGGCCTGGTCGGCCTTGCCCTCGGCCTCCTTGCCGTGATCCCCGGAGACCTTCCCGAGAGCTTCCTTGCCCTTGCCGGCGGCCTCGTCGAAGTCCTTGCCCATGAGTTCCCCCTCCCGGACCTATGTCCGTGGGTGTGGACCGAAAACCGGTATCCCGACCTTTGGAGCAGGTCGAAAACAACGGTCAGATCACACCATATACATACTCTATGTAGCCGACAAGGCACTTCGAGAGAGGTTTTCCTGGTCAAAGCAGGTAACGGCAGTACCATCCTTGCCCCAAAAGTGCGCCGGGAACCCCCGTTGGCCCCGAAAACGAAAGGGGCACCCATGGGTGCCCCTCAACGTGTCCGAAACCCGATCAACCCGGTTCGGCGCGGCTCAGTCGAACACGACCGTCTTCTCCCCGTTCAAGAGCACGCGGCGCTGCGCATGCCAATTCACCGCCCGTGCCAGTGCGACCGACTCCAGGTCGCGTCCGATGGCAGTGAGCTGCTCGGGGCTGTGGGTGTGGTCGACCCGGGAGACCTCCTGCTCGATGATGGGCCCCTCGTCCAGGTCGGCGGTGACGTAGTGGGCCGTGGCACCGATGAGCTTGACCCCGCGCGTGTGCGCCTGATGGTACGGACGGGCGCCCTTGAAGCTCGGGAGGAAGGAGTGGTGGATGTTGATGATGCGGCCCGACATCTTCGTGCACAGCTGCTCGGACAGGACCTGCATGTACCGGGCCAGGACCACCAGGTCCACGTCGTAGCTCTCGACCAGCTCCAGCAGGCGTGTCTCCTGCTCGCGCTTGTTCTCAGGTGAGATCGGCAGGTGGTGGAAGTCCACCCCGTAGGACTCGGCGAGGAACTCCAGGTCCGGGTGGTTGGAGACCACCGCGACGATGTCCACGTCCAGCAGGCCGCTGCGGTGCCGGTAGAGCAGGTCGTTGAGGCAGTGCCCGAACCTGGAGACCATGACGATCACCTTCGGGCGGGTCTCGCGCGGGCTCAGGGCCCACTCGACGACCGAACCGTTCCGGCCCCCGAAGTCTCCGGCCAGGCCCGCGAAGGCACCGCGCAGGGTGTCCCCGTCGGTGGCTTCCCCCTCGCGCGCCTCGGCGACGAACTGCATCCGCAGGAAGAACCGGCCGGTGTAGTGGTCGCCGTACTGCTGGCTCTCGGTGATGTTGCACCCGTGATCGGAGAGCAGATTGGCCACGGCGGCCACGATGCCCCGGCTGTCGGGGCAAGCGAGGGTCAGGACGTATTCACACTCACTCAACGGAAAGCACCACTCCAGGTAAGGGACGGCCGAACAGCCAAGACTTCCCAGGGTATCGGCCTGCAAGGCCCCACCGGGGTGGTCAGCAGCGTTCGACCGGCCACACCGCACCCCCGGCCCCGGAACCGGAACTCCGGGAAATGTGAAGGCAATTCATGTTCTGGCATGCTCGAGTCATGACAAGTCCGCGTCAGAGCTACGAGAGCGCCACGCGCGACCTCGACCCTCCCTTCGCCGCGGTGGACCTGGCCGCCTTCCGCGCCAACGCCGCCGACCTGACCCGCCGCTCCCACGGACGTCCCATCCGCGTGGCCAGCAAGTCCGTGCGCTGCCGTGACCTGCTGCGTACCGTCCTCGGCCTGCCCGGCTACCAGGGCGTCATGGCCTTCACCCTGCCCGAGGCCCTGTGGTTGGCCACCGACGACGACAGCGGCCGCGGCCCCGTCAGCGACGACGTCCTGATCGCCTACCCCACGGCCGACCGCCGCGCCCTGGCCGAGCTCGCCCGCTGTCCCGAGGCGGCCCGCTCCGTCACCCTCATGGTCGACGACACCGCCCACCTCGATCTGATCTCCGCAGCAGCCGCCGAGGCCCGTGGCGAGGGCGTCGAGGTCCCACCCCTTCGTGTGTGCCTGGACATCGACACCAGCTGGCAGCCCCTCGGACCGGCCCTGCGCATCGGCAGCTACCGCTCCCCCGTACGCACCCCCGCCCAGGCCGCCGCGCTCGCCCGCGCCGTCGTGGCCCGCCCCGAGCTCGAGCTCGACGGCATCATGGCCTACGAGGCCCAGATCGCGGGTGTGGGCGACGCTCCCCCGGGCCGCCCCCTGTACGCGCGCCTGCTCAGAGCCGTGCAGCGAAGATCCGCGGTGGAGCTGGCCAAGCGCCGCGCGGCCGTCGTGGACGCCGTCCGCCGGGTCGCCGACGTGCGCTTCGTCAACGGAGGTGGGACCGGAAGCCTGCACTCGACCGGCCGCGAGAAGGCCGTCACCGAGCTCGCCGCCGGCTCCGGCCTGTACCAGCCCCACCTGTTCGACCACTACCGGGCCTTCAACGGTCGCCCCGCCGCGCTCTTCGCACTGCCCGTGGTCCGCCGCCCCGCACCGGGTGTGGCCACCGCGCTGGGGGGCGGTTACCCCGCCTCCGGCCCCTCGGACCGGCACCGCGCGCCCGTACCGCACCTGCCCGCCGGGCTGTCCCTCTCCGCCGACGAGGGCGCCGGCGAGGTCCAGACCCCGCTGAAGGGGGCGGCAGCCCGGGACCTGGCCGTCGGCGACCGGGTGTGGCTGCGCCACGCCAAGGCCGGTGAACTGTGCGAGCGCTTCGACCGCCTGCACCTCATCGACGCCGACACCGGGACCTACGTGCGCTCGGCCCCCACCTACCGGGGCGAGGGCCAAACGTTCCTCTGAGGTCCGCACACCACGAGGGCGCCGGATCCGCACGGGATCCGGCGCCCTCGTGGCCGTGACCGGGCGGGCCCGCCTGCGACCGGCCCGGAACGGATCACTTGCGCTTGCGGCGCACGGCCCAGGCCACTACGCCGACGGCGACGACCGTACCGACGCCGGCCGCGAGGATGACCGCCTCGGGGGGAAGCCGGCCACGCGACTGGTAGGTGGTGATGACCTCCTCGTCGCCCTTGACGACGATGGAGCCCTCCTCCGGCTCGACCAGGCGGCTCTCCAACCGGACCGCCCCGCCGCCCAGGACCAGGGCCCGGGCCTCGTCGACCAGCCGAGCACCGCGCTCCCGTGCCTTGCCGAGCTGGCGGCGGGCGATGTTGCCCGGACGGGCCGCTTCCTCCAACGCGTCCAGGGTCTCGGCGAACTGGCGTTGTTCGCGGTCGATCTCCGCCTGGATCTCGGCAGGGGTCTGGCGCGGCTCGATGGTCTCGCTTGACGACATGGGGTTTCCCTCTACTTCCTCTAGCGCAGGGATGCCTGAGAGTCCGAGTCCGAGCCGGTCTCCCGGCCTTCCTCCTCCGCGCCGTCGGACGGACCGGAGAATCTCAGCGCGCCGTCGATTCCGTCGACCACACGGAAGAAGTCCCGCGTGGACAACCACAGTTTATAGATGATGGCGATCTCGAACGCGAGGAGCAAAACGCCCGATACAGCAGTGATCCACACGATGGAGGACGGACCGAACAGACCCGCGGCCAAGGGCGCGAACACGAAGACCGCCATCTGGAACTCGATGCCCCCGAAGAGGTGGGTGCGCACCCGGCGGGCGTTGAGGGCGGCCCAGAACCGCTGGTACCAGGGGAAACGGTCGCGGAACTCCTGATGCAGGTCGACCTTGGGCAGCGTCATGTCGGGCTGCTTGCCGGCCCGGCGGCTGTTGCGGGTCTCGCGCTCGCTGTGGCTGCGCAGGATCTGCTCCAGAACCGCGATGCCGTGCCGCAGGACCGCCTGCTCGCCACCGTCGCTCATCGTGCGGTCGCCGCTCCCGGTGGCCTCGGCGGTCTCCTGCTCGGCCTCGCGCCCGCTCTCGCTCTCGGGCGGCTCCAGCATCGACAGGGTGGCGCGCGCCCGCTCCAGAGCGGCGGCCAGGTGTGAACGCATCTCCCGGCGCACCTTGTAGACCTGCAGCGCGTTGAGGTAGCGCAGCATGTCGAGGAAGACCACCGCCAGCGCCAACCACACGAACCACACGGGTGGAGCACCCGGTTCCTGCTGGGAAGCGACGACGTACTGTCCGCCCATGAGCGCGACCGCGCAGACCAGGACCCGGAACCGGTCGGAGACGTAGTCCATCCAGGAGCCGAACAGTGTCTCGGTGCCGGTGATACGGGCGAGTTTGCCGTCGACGCAGTCCAGGAGGAAACACAGGTAGTACAGGAGGGCACCCAGCACCAGGAAGTACCAGTAACCGAGTGCGAAGCACACCGCCGCACCGAGCCCCAGGAAGAGCGCGGCCACCGTCACCTGGTTCGGTGTGACCGAGGTCCGGTTGGCGAGCAGGCGCACGGTCCGCACCGCGATCGGGTCCGCGAGGTGCACCGTCCACCAGGAGTCGCGCTCCTTGAGGGTACGTTCCCTCACCTCGTCGAGTGTGTGTCCAGGCATCGTCGCCAACTACTCCCAATGCGAAGCGGATGTGTTCGGTCCGGCGGCCGCACGCCGCCGGAAGAGAGCTGCCGCCCGGCCGGACCCCGCACCCGCACCGCGTCGGGTCAGGAACGGGTCGACCGAAAGTACGGGTCCGGTCAACGATAGGTGATCCCGCGAACGGTCATCTCCCCGGTCAGGGAACCGAACCGCAATCGCAACCCGGACCGGCCCTCCCGGGGGCGCGGCCGTTCTCTCCCCGCCCCCGCGCACCGGGCCGCGGCCGACCTCCTAGGCTTGGCCCCGTGACACGCGGGTGGCGGGGGCCACCCGACCAGAGCAGAGGGGAACACACATGAGCGGTCCGATCCGCCTCCAGCCCGGCGACCAGGCCCCGGACTTCACGCTGAACGACGCCGACGGCAAGCCCGTCACCCTCAGCCAGGTCCTGGCCGAGACCGGCAAACGCGTCGTGCTCTACTTCTACCCGGCCGCCATGACCCCCGGGTGCACCACACAGGCCTGCGACTTCCGCGACAACCTGCGTGAGTTCGAGTCCGCGGGGACGACCGTCCTCGGCATCTCCCCCGACAAGACGGGCAAGCTCGAGGAGTTCCGCGACAAGGAAGGGCTGACCTTCACCCTCCTGGGCGACCCCGGCAAGGAGACGCTGAGCGCCTACGGGGCCTTCGGGGAGAAGAAGAACTACGGCCGCCTCGTCCAGGGCGTCATCCGCTCCACGGTCGTCGTCGGCACCGACGGCAAGGTCGAGAAGGCCTTCTACAACGTGAAGGCCACCGGCCACGTCGACCGCCTCAAGCGCGACCTGGGTCTGTGATCCGGTCCCCGCGGGGCCTCGGACCCACTGTCCTGGACCCGCTCAACGGTGGGACGGGGCGCTCCCCGAGGCCCTGCGGAGGGGTACAGTTGTGCCGACGGGGCCGTAGTCCAACCGGCAGGAGACGGCAGCTTTAGGTGCTGTACAGTGCGGGTTCGAATCCCGCCGGCCCCACCACGGCCGCACAGGCGCGCGAGCACCTCGCGCGCCTGACCCGTTTCCGGGACCTGTGCTCTCGGACCCGGTCAGCGCCCCAGCAACGCCCACAGCACGATCGCGAGCAACACGACCACCCCGAGGGCGACGGCGAGCACGACCGGGAGTTTGCTCCGATGGTCGGCGTGCCGTCCCGAGCTGGTCAATCCCAGGGTGTCGGTGGACTCCCGGATCGAGGTCATGATCGAGTTCATCGCCTCGGGGCTGTGCCGCAACCGTTCGTTGATGGACTCCGCGAGCACGTGCGCACCGGCCCGGAAGTGTTCCTTGGCCTGCTCACGGGCGGACTCGTGCTCCTCGGCCTGGGGCCCGGCCGGACGCGGCTCGGCCGGGGCCGGGGCGTGCTCGGCGCTCTTCTCGTCGGTCTGGGGCGCCCACGGGGCCAGCGCGGCGATCCGCAGCATCTTCGTGGCGTTCTCCGCAGTCAGGCGCTCGGACGGCTCGACCTTGAGCAGGCCGGCCAGCACCGGGGCCAGGGGACCCGCGTTGGTGGCTTCCGCGGGCTCGTCCAGTTCGGCCTGGCGCAGGATCTTGATGTAGCCCTTGCGGTCGTAGGGCGGCTGGCCCTGCACCGCGGTGTAGAGGGTCGCGCCCAGGGACCACAGGTCGGTCTCGGGTCCCAGGGGACCGGCCTTGGCCCGCTCCGGCGAGATGTAGGCCGGCGAACCGATGATGCGGCCCGAGGAGCTGAGCGCGGACTCACCGTTCCAGGCGGCCAGGCCGAAGTCGGTGAGCACGACGCGCCCCTCGGCGCTGATCATGACGTTCTCGGGCTTGACGTCGCGGTGGACGATGCCCTCGTTGTGGGCGACCTTGAGCGCGTCGATGAGCTGCAGGCCGATCTCGGCCACCCGCTGGTAGGGCAGCGGTCCGCCGAGCGTGATCAGCTCCTCCAAGGTGGAGGCCTCGACGAGCTCCATGACGATCCACGGGCGCTCGTCCTCGTCGACGACGTCGAGGACGGTCACGAGGCTGGGGTGGGTGAGCCGCCCGGCCACACGGGCCTCGCGCGTGGTGCGCCGCAGCAGGGACTCGCGCTCGTTGCGCCCCATGTCTGCGGGGATACGCAGCTCTTTGACCGCTACCTCGCGGTCGATGATCAGATCGATGGCGCGCCAAACGGTACCGACGCCGCCGCGGGCGATCTCGGAGACGAGCTGGTAGCGGCCCTTGAGCAGGCGGGGTTCGGGGGCCTGGGGCCCGCCCGCGGTCTCGTCAGCGCTGATGGCCGCCTCCGGCTCTTCGGGGGCGGCTGACGCCTCTGACCTCTGGGTGTGAGGGTTGTCTAGGGAGGACACGGTTATCCACGGGTCCATTCACCGGCCATGGTGGCCTCCTGCGGAGCGTTACTGTCGCCGCCACCGCTCAGGTGGTCGGATCCATCGTTATACCAGCCTGGCACGGGGATCATGCCGACGGTTACCGGAAGACCGGTACAAAGGTTCGCTTTCGTTATGTCCGAGCTGGGCGCCGACATGCTGTGACCTGTGCCACCCTGATGTGCGTCTTCGCCGGGCAAAGAGCCGCAACACCCGTGTCAGGGGCATGTGCAGGCGTCCATGCACCTACACATGTCCCTGGTCACAACTCGGATCCGCTCCGCCGGAAGGATCAGGCCCGGCGGCCGGGGATCACGCCCAGAGGGCCTCGGGGTCCAGGACCTCGACCGGGCCGATACCGGTCTCGGCCAGGGGTTCACGCAGGCGCTCGGCGTCACCGGCCACGACCACGACCGCCTGCTCGGGGTGCAGGTACTCCCGGGCCGCCGAGTCCAGGCTCTCGCGGGTGAGCTTCTCGTACCCGGCCCGCTGACGGTCGACGTGGTCGTCCGGAAGGTCGTGCACGACCATGTCCACGAGCGCGCCCGCCATCGAGCGGGCCGTGGAGTAGGAAACCGGGAGCCCCACGGTGTTGGACTCGCGCACCGTGTCCAGCTCCTGCTCGGTGACGCCCTCCTCGCGCAGCTTGTTCACCTGCTCCATCGAGGAAGTGATCGAATGCGCAGTGGTGTCGGCCTCCACCTGGGTGCTCATGAGGAACACACCGGCGTCGCGGCGCAGATCGAAGCCGGAACCGGCGCCGTAGGTGTAACCCAGGCGCTCGCGCAGCTCCATGTTGAGGCGGGAGGTGAACATGCCCCCGAGGACCTCGCTGACCCCCTCCGCGCGCGGCAGGTCGACCTCCTTGCGGGAGGGCACGCGGTGCGCGAGGACCAGTGCCGACTGCACCGAGCCGGGACGGTCCATGACGACCACGCGCGGCAGCTCACCGGGCGGAGCCGCGGGCGTGCTCAGGTCGCGCTCACGGGCGGCGGCGGTGTCGCCGAAGACGGTCTTGCCGAGCTCGGTCAGGTCCACACCGGTCAGGTCGCCCACGACCACGAGCGTGCCGGCCGTGGAGGCCAGGGAGTCGCCGTGGAAGGCCGCGACCTGCTCGGGGGTGACCGTGCCGAGGTTACCGGGACCGCCGGCCAGCGGAGTGCCGTAACGGCCCGTGAACAGCTGCCTGCCGACGCTGCGCATCGCCAGGGTCCCGGCGGAAGCGGTCTCCAGCCAGAAGCGTTCCACGAGCTGCTCACGGCGGCGCAGGACGTCGTCGGGGTTCAGGGCGGGGCGGCGCACGGCGTCGGCGAACAGGCCCACCGCCTGGTCGAGGCGGTTGGCCGGCGCGTCGAGCCCGGTGACGAAGGCGTCCCAAGAGACACGGGAGGTCCACTCGGCACCGTGGCGCTCCAGGGCCGGGGCCAGGGAGCTGTTGCCGTCGGGGCCGTCCTCCAGGACCTCGCTGGTCAGGAGGCCCACACCCATGGCGTCCAGCGGCTCGAGCGCGGCGCCGTGCTGGTGGACGAGGCGGAGAGAGACCAAGAGCTGGCCGGGGACGTCGATGGCGACGACCACGCCGGCCCCCACGTCGACGCGCTGGGGCCGGGGGAAGGTGAACGAAGCCGGGGCCCCGAGTTCCGGGCGGGTCTGCGACATGCTGTGCGGCTCTTTCTGCTGCGAACGGCTTGGCGGTGGGAACCCGGGCGGGCGGCCCTTCCGGTGTGGACCGGGGCCGCACCGCCGCGCGGTCAGGAAGCGGGGGCCTCCGTATGCTCGGGGTCGAAGCGGACCACGAGCATGTTGTCGTCGACGAGCAGGCGCTCAGCGGCGGCACGCACCTCTTCGGCGGTGATGTCGCTCCAGCGGCTGGGCCAGGTGTAGGCCAGCGTCGGGTCGTCGAACAGCTGGGTGCAGGAGCTGAGGTTGTCGGCGAGACCGGAGGGGCCGGAAATGTTCTGGAGGTGGTCGAGCTCCAGGACCGCGCGGGCGCGGTCCAGTTCCTCCTCGGTCACGCCCTCGGCCAGCGTGGCGACGGTCTCGCGCACGGCCTGCTCCAGCACGTCACCGCTCACACCCTCACGGGCGAGCATGTTCACCAGCAGCAGACTGTCGGTGTAGCGGAAGGGCAGGATGTCGGCGGCCCCGCCGCCGTCGTCGGCGGCGATGGGGTGGTCCACGACCAGGTCGCGGTACAGCCGGCTGCCCTGCCCCTGGCCCAGCACGGCCGAGGCCAGGTGCAGCACGTCGAACTCGCGCTCACCGTAGGAGGGGGCCCGGAACCCGATGAAGACGCCGGGGGCGGGCACGGTCTCCACGACCGCGTCGCGCACGGGCCCGCCCAGGGACGAACTCAGTGCGGCGTCGGGGGTCTCCGGCAGCTTCTCCCGGGCCGGGACGGGGCCGAAGAACTCCTCCACCCGCGCCAGGACGTCCTCGGGGTCCAGGTCGCTGACGACCGTCAGGACACAGTTGTCGGGACCGTAGTGGGCCTTGTGGAAGGACTTGACGTAGTCCAGGTCCGCGGCGTCCAGGTCGGCCATCGAACCGATCGTGGGGTGGTGGTAGGGGTGGCCCTCCGGGTAGGCCAGGCCCAGGATGCGTTCCAGGGCCGTGCCGTAGGGCTGGTTGTCGTAGCGCTGGCGGCGCTCGTTCTTGACCACGTCGCGCTGGTTGTCCAGCACCTCCTGGGTCATGCCCTCGCGCAGACTCGCCAGACGGTCGGCCTCCAGCCACAGGATGAGGTCCAGGGAATGGGTGGGCACCGTCTCGAAGTAGTTGGTGCGGTCGGTGGAGGTCGAGGCGTTGATGTCACCGCCCAGGCGCTCCACCACGTCGAAGTGCTCGGCCTTGGCCACGTTTCCGCTGCCCTGGAACATCAAGTGCTCGAACAGGTGGGCGAACCCGGTGCGGCCGGGGACCTCGTGGCGGGATCCGACCCCGTACCAGAGGTTCACGGCGGCGACCTGGCCGGTGGAGGCGGGCGCCGTCACCAGCCGGAGCCCGTTGTCCAGTGTGAACTGTCCGATCCGTTCCGCCGATCCCATGGTGGTCACCAGGCTGCACCCCGCATCTGCGCCGTAGCTGAGCTGTTCGTGATGCCTACGACCCTATGGCCTCCGAGGACCGCACCGACACCCGATCGCAGAATCCGCAGGGCCGATCAGTCCCCGTGGGCGGTGGTGTCCATGGACTCGGCGGCCCGCTCGTAGACCTGGTCGTGCTGCGGGTCGGCCGACCACACGTACAGGAGCACGTCCGAGACCGGCAGGAACCACATGCGCACCTCGAAGCTGTCACCGTTGACGCAGGAGACGTCCCACACGGCGTGATGCGACTTCAGGTCGTCGGCGTGCACGAAGAACTCGGCCGGGTTGGTCAGCTCCGCACCTTCCACGTCGATGTTGCCGGAAGCGGCGGTGTTGAGGCTGCGGCAGCTGTCGGTGTTGTCGGCCCACCCGTCGTCCGCGGCGTAGGCCTCCCCCTCCAGCGGCCAGTCCTGCGGGTGCTGGTCGGCGGCACCGGTGAGGAGCTGGAGCGACCCGTAGGCGCAGGCGGGCTGGCCGGGAGGGGTCAGGCACAGGTTCCCGCCCTCGTTCTGGACCTCCCACTCCTCGGGGACCTCCATGCTCACACCGTCGGCGTCGACGGTGGTGGTCCCTTCCTCGTCGGCGGGGGCGACCGGCGGCATCATCCCGCCCTCACCCGCCTGGAGCTCGACGTCCTCCAGGGATCCACCGCCGTCCCCGCCACAGGCGCTGAGCGCGAGCACCACGGCCGCGGCCCCCGCTCCCCAGCCGAGGCGCCCGCGCAACCTGCCGTGGGCAGCCCCACCCGTCGTGCCCGCCATGTCGTCCCTCTCAAGCCTCGTGTCCCAGGTGCAGACCAGACCCTAGCGCCGATCCGGCACACCACGCGCACCGGAACGGAACGGAGGAGGCCGGCACGGCCGCCCCGCCCCGGTCAGGGCCAGGAGGGCGGATCCGCGACGGAGCCCGGACGGGGACCGGCCGGCTGCCGGCCGTCCGGTTGTGCACGGAACCCGTCCCACCCTGGACAACGGGGATTAGGCTGACCCCATGGTGGACCTCGCGAAGATCACGGAACCCCTGCCCCTGAAGCGATTCGTGCCCGGCCCCAAGGCCCCCGTGGTGCTCGAACTCGACCTGACCGAAGGGGTGGTGGACGAGAACCCCGGAGATCCTCTCGGGCAGCTGCTCAACCGGCGCAAACAGCACTACCTCGAGGTGGTCGAAGGCGTACGCCGCGGCGCGCGCGACCCGAACGTGGCCGCGCTCGTGGTGCGGGTGGACGCGCGCTCCTTCCACACGGCACGCGCCCAGGAGCTGCGGGACTGCATCGCCGACTTCCGGTCCACAGGAAAAACCGCCGTGGCCTGGGCCGACACCTTCGGTGAAGCGGGCAACGGCAACCTGCCCTACTACATCGCCACCGCCTTCTCCCGGGTGATCATGGCACCCACCGGGATCCTCGGGCTCACCGGGTTGCAATGGCAACAGGTCTTCGTCAAGGGCGCCGTCGACAAGCTCGACGTGGAGTTCGAGGTCGGTCGGCGCCACGAGTACAAGAGCGCGATGGACACCTACACCGAGACCGGGTTCACCGACGCGCACCGCGAGGCCGTGGACACGATCCTGGAGTCGGTGAACGACCAGCTGGTGGGGGCGATCTCGCAGACGCGCGGGCTGACCGAGGAACGGGTGCGCGAGCTCGTCGACCGCGGCCCGATCCTGGCCGAGGAAGCTCTGGAGTCCGGGCTCGTGGACCGCCTCGGCTACCGCGACCAGGTCTACGCCGACCTGCTGGGCGAGGTCGAGCGCGAGCACGGCGCCGAACCGCACCTGCAGTTCGTCACCCGCTACCACCGCCGGCACGCCCCGCAGCCCCGCCTGCGTACCGCCGGGAGCACCGGCTACATCGCGATGATCTCGGCCGGCGGCGCCATCATGTTGGGCAAGTCCCGCAGGTCCGCACTGTCGGGCGGCACCGTCATGGGCTCGGACACCGTCGGGGCGGCCTTCCGTGCCGCCCGCCAGGACCCGCAGGTCAAGGGTGTGGTCTTCCGGGTCGACAGCGGGGGCGGTTCGGCCGTGGCCTCGGACCTCATCCGGCGTGAGAGCGAACTGACCAGGCAGGCGGGCAAGCCTGTCGTCACCACGATGGGAGGTGTGGCCGGCTCCGGCGGTTACTACGTGGCGCTGGGTTCGGACGCGATCGTCGCCCAGCCCGGCACCATCACCGGCTCCATCGGCGTGATCACCGGCAAGGCCGTCTACAGCCGGCTCCTGGAGCGCCTGGGCGTGACCACGGACTCGGTGACCCGGGGCGAGCACGCCGGGATGTTCACCCCCGAGCGGCGCTTCACCGAGTCGGAGTGGGAGCGGATCAACGCGCTCCTGGACAGCATCTACGACGACTTCGTCGCCAAGGTCGCACGTGCCCGCGGGCGCACCCGGGACGAGATCCACGAGGTCGCCAAGGGCCGTATCTGGACCGGTGCCGACGCCCGTGAGCGCGGCCTGGTGGACGAGCTCGGCGGTCTGGAGACCGCGATCCGCCTGGTGCGCGACCGGGCCGGCGCGGGGGCGCTGCCCGTGCGGGGGTTCCCTCGTGCACACCCGCTGGACCGCCTGCGCCGGCACGAGTCGAGCGAGGACCTGTCGGCCGCCGACCCGGAGACCACCCTCAGCCCGTGGGGTGCGCTGGCCGACGCCGCTGCGCACCTGGGGCTGCCCGAGACGGGGCCGCTGACCATGCCCGGCCACTGGGACCTGCGCTGACCAGGACCGCACGACCTTCGACACGGGGGACACCACGACAGTGAGCAATCAGTACTTGGACGCGTTGTCCGCGGTCGCGACGGGGGTGACCGTCGTGACCGTGGCCGACGGACGCGACGACATCGGTGCGACCGTGACCGCCTTCGGGTCCGTCTCCGCGGAGCCGGCGGTGATCTCGGTGAACGTGGACTCCTCCGGTTACATGGCCGAGGTCTTGGAGGAGGTGGGGGCCTTCGCGGTGAACGTGCTCGGTTCGTCGCAGAAAGCGCTGGCGGGGCGTTTCGCGGCCGCGGGCCGCCCCAGCGCCCGCCTGTTGGTCGCCAACCAGCCCCACACCCGCGGCGAGCGGACGGGCGCGCTGGTACTGGAGGAGGCGCTGGTGGCGTTGGAGTGCCGGGTGCGGCACACGGTGGAGGTCGGCGACCACATGGTCTTCTTCGCCGACGTGATCGGCCTGCCCGGGGTCAACGGCCACGGCTCCGCGCTGGTGCGCCGCGCGGGCCGGTACCAGTCGATGGATTAGACGCACTCGTGCGTCGGGGCCCGGTCCGCTCGGCGGGTTCGAGCGTTCGTACCGGGCCCCGATCCGTGTTCCGGGGGTGCGGGGTCAGTCCAGACCGGCCTCGGCGAGCCAGTCCTGGGCGACGTCGGCGGCGTTCTCGTTGTCGATGACCACCCGCTCGTTGAGCGCGGTGACGTCCTCGGTGGTCAGCTCCGCCGAGACTGCGTTCAGGGCCTCTCGGGCGGTGTCGTCGACCTGTTCGGAGTTGACCAGAGGCGTGATGTTCTGGGCGCCGAAGACGTTCTCGGGGTCCTCCAGGGCCACGAAGCCCTCGACCGCGACCTGGGGGTCGGTGGTGAACAGGTTCGCGGCCTGGATGTCGCCGTCCTGCAACGCCTGTGCCAGGAGCGCGACCTCCAGGGAACGGAACTCGCCGAACTCCACGCCGTAGACCTCTTCCAGGCCCACGACGCCCTGGTGGCGGGTCTCGAACTCGGGCGGGCCGCCGAGGACGAGGTCCTCCGCGACGCCCTCCAGGTCGGCGAGGGTCTCCAGATCGTGCTCCCGGGCGACCTCCTCGGTGACGGTGACCGAGTCCTTGTTCTCGGCCTCGGAGGACTCGAGGGTCTCCAGCCCTTCGGGCAGGGCCTCCTCCACGGCCGCGTTCGTCTCTTCGGGGCTGCCGCTGGGCGCGTCGTCGTCCAGGTAGGCCAGGATCGCGCCGTTGTACTCGGGGAAGACCGAGAGGTTGCCTTCCTCCACCTGGGAGTAGTAGACCTCGCGGCTGCCGATGTTGAGCTGGTACTCCACGTCCACGCCCCGGGCCTCCATGGCCCGGCCGTAGACCTCGGCGAGCACGGTGCTCTCGGGAAAGTCCGCGGAGCCGATGACGACCGTCCCGTCACCGGAACCCTCCCCGCCCCCACCGTCTTCCTCCTCGTAGGGGTCGTCGGCACCGCATGCGCTCAGCATGAGTACCGAGAGGGGCAGTACGGCCAGGGTGAGCCTGTTGCGCATGTCGTTGGTCCTAACACTCGTGGGAACCGGGTCGGGCCGCCTACCGTCCGGCGGCGGCGAGGGATCGCAGTCCGGGGGCGACCAGGAGTCGGCTCAGACCGGCGAACAGCAGGGTGGTGAGCACGGCCAGGAACACCACCAGGAGGGATCCGCCGAGCATCATGGTGAGGTCCTGGCGGGCCTGGCCGTCGACGATGTATCGGCCCAGTCCGCCCACACCGACGTAGGCGGCGATGGTGGCGGTTGCCACGACCTGCACGGCCGCTGTGCGCATGCCGTTGATGACGAGCGGGACGGCCACGGGCAGCTCCAGGCGCATCAGCACCTCGTGCCCGCGCATGCCCATGCCGAGCGCGGCGTCCTTGAGGGCGGGCTCGACCTGGCGCACCCCTTCATGGGTGTTGACCAGGATCGGGGGCACGGCGAGGGCGACCAGCGCGATGACCACGGGCACCAGTCCGATACCGGCCAGCAGCACGATGAGGAAGAGCACCCCGATGGTGGGCAGGGCGCGGGCGAAGTTGGCCAGGCTCGCGGTCGCGAACCCGCCGATGCCGGTGTGCCCGGTGACGAGACCGATCGGAACCGCGAGAGCTGCGGAGATCAGCAGCCCGAGCAGGGAGTACCGGAGGTGCTCGGCGGTGCGCGCGGGGATGCCGCCGGGCCCGCTCCACTGGCCGGGGTCGGCGAACCAGGCCACCAGGTCGGTCAGGACGTCCATGGATGTGCCCCGTTCCCGGTGTCGGCGGTCTGGGTCGTCTCGGCCCCCGCGTCGACGGCGGCGGCCTCACCCGCGGGCACGGCGGCCCGCTGCTTGCGCTTGCCGCGACGGCCGTCGCGGCGGGCCCAGGGGGTGAGCAGGCGTTGGGCGAGGACGAGCAGGGCGTCGGTGGCGAAGGCCAGCAGGACGGTCAGGACGATGCCCACGACGATGGGTGCGTCGAACTGGCGGCGGAACCCCTCGCTGAGGATGAGCTGTCCGAGCCCGCCGAGGCCCACGAGTGAGGCGACGCTGACCATGCTGATGGTGGCGACCGAGGCCACCCGTAGCCCCGCGATGATCACCGGAACGGCCACCGGTGTCTCCACGGTCAACAGCCGCCGCAACGGGCTGAAGCCCATCGCGACGGCGGCCTGCCGGACGTGGTCGGGGACCTGGCGCAGTCCGTCGACCACGTTGGGCAGCAGGATGACCAGGGTGTACAGCGCCAGCGGCACGATCGCCGTCCAGTCGCTGAAGCCGGTGTAGGGCAGCATGAGGAAGAACAGCGCGATGGAGGGCACCGCGTAGAGCACGTTCACGCCGGTCAGCACGGGTGGGTAGAGGCGGGTCCAGCGCACGCAGGCCACCCCGAGCGGGAGCGCCGCCGCCAGCCCGATGAGGATCGACAGGTAGGCCAGGCGTGCGTGCTCGACCAGCCGCGGCCCCACACCGCGGTCGTGGTCACCGGGCCGGCTCCAGTTGGCGATCGTCCAGTCGACGGCACCGGAGGCCCAGTCCCACGCGGCGCTCAACCGGACACCGACCAGATGGCGCCGCCGAGGTCGGCCTGGGAGACGACGCCGAGCACCCTGCCGTCGGGGTCCACACCCACGGCACGTCCGGCCGGTGAGAGCACCGCGGCGTCCAGAGCGGCCCGCAGGGAATCGCGTTCGACGTCGAAGGTGTGCCCGAAGGCGGTCAGGTCGAGCCGGCCCAGTTCCAGGCCGGAGGGTTCGTGGCGGAGCCGGTCGGCGTCCACCCACCCGAGCGGCATGCGCCGGGCGTCGACCACGAGCGCCCACGGTTGGCCGGCGGTGTCGACGGTGTTGCGCGCGCGTTCGACGGTGTCCCGGTCCTCCAGGAGCACGTCCTCGCGCAGGGCGAGCTCGCTCGCGGAGAAGAAGGCCAGACGCCGCACCCCGCGGTCGTAGCCGATGAAGGACTCCACGAAGTCGTCGACGGGGTGTGTGAGCAGGCGTTCGGGGGTGTCGTACTGGGCGAGTTCGCCACCGGGCCGGAAAACCGCGATCCGGTCGCCGATCCGGATGGCCTCGTCGATGTCGTGGGTGACGAAGAGGACGGTCTTGTGCAGTTCGGCCTGCAAGCGGAGGAGTTCGTCCTGCAGGCCGGTGCGGACCACCGGGTCGACGGCGCTGAAGGGTTCGTCCATGAGCAGGACCGGGGGGTCGGCGGCCAGGGCGCGTGCCACGCCCACACGTTGTTGTTGCCCGCCGGAGAGCTGGTGGGGGTAGCGCTTGCCTTGGGAGGGTTCGAGCCCGACCAGCTCCATGAGTTCGGCGGCCCGGGACCGTGCCCTGCTGCGGCCCCAGCCGAGGAGGAGCGGGACGGTGGCGATGTTGTCGCGGACCGTGCGGTGCGGGAACAGGCCCGCCTGCTGGATGACGTAGCCGATGGAGCGCCGCAGCCGGGCGGGGTCCTGGGAACGTACGTCCTCGCCGTCGATCAGGACCGCCCCGGAGGTGGGTTCGACCATGCGGTTGACCATGCGCAGGGAGGTGGTCTTGCCGCTGCCGGAGGGCCCGACGAAGACGGTGGTGCGGCCGCTCTCGACGGTGAGGTCGAGGCCCGCCACGGCGACGGTGCCGTCCGGATAGTGCTTGGCGGCTCCCTCGAACGTGATCATCGTTGGGTGGTCTCCATTCGGGGGACGGTGGTGGGGTGCGCCCCGTGAGGTCGGGCCCGTACGCAGGTTCGCACGGTACCCATCTCCTGGAGGATCAAACGGGTGACACGCCGCAGTGCACACAAGTCCGACACAATGGGGCCCACGCCACGCGCGCAGCGGCTCGGGGCACGCGGCAGCGCACCCTTCGATGCACCAGGGGAGGGACGTAGGCCCTGCGAGGACCGCCCGGCGAGCGCGAGCACCGGGAGACCGGGAACGCGGAAGGGCTCAGGCGCGGCCGTGCTCGGCGATCCAGGCGTCGAGACCGAACAGGTCGTCCACGACGACGTCGGCGCGGGCGGCCTCGGGGCGCTCGGCATGGCGGTATCCGTAGAGCCCGCGGCGCAGCAGCGCGGTGCGCATCCCGGCGGCACGGGCGGGGAGCACGTCGTTGTCGGTGCGGTCGCCGACGTAGAGGATCTCGCGGGGCTCCGTTCCGGGCCGGGCCCCACGCACGAGGTCGAGGGTGTGGTCGAAGAAGGCGGGGTCGGGCTTGGCCGCGCCCCAGACGTCGGAGATCCCGATCCCGGCCACGCCGAGGTCCATCGCTTCCAGTGAGGGCCCGGCCTCCGGGGGCTGGTTGCCGGCGATGAGGAGGGTGAGGCCCTGGGCGCGTAGGGCGGCGAAGCCGGGGCGCACGTCGGGGTAGAGGTCCGCGGGGCCGAAGTTCTCCCGGGGACCGTCGGGGTCCTCGTCCCGCCAGAGGGCGCTCTCGGTCGCCAGGTCGAACCCGGGCGAGAAGAGGCGGAAGGCCTCCAGGTGGCTGCCGCCGGAGGCGATGACCCCGCCGATGGTGCCGAAGAAGGTCATGTGCGGAACGCCGAGGCGGTCGGCCCAGCGGGCGAAGATTGCGGTCTCGTCGATCAGCGTCTCGCCGACGTCGAACACCACGGTACGAATGGTCACGGTCTGGGAGTGTACACGCCGCCTCAGGGCACGTTCGGCGGGCGCAGGACCGCGAACTCGTCGGTGATCTGCAGGCTCCGCTCGCGGAACCGGAAGAGCGCGGCGGGCCGTCCGCCCGAGCGCCCCGAGGGCACCGAACGCCCGGTCTCCTCGATCTGTCCCCGGCGCAGCAGGACCCGCCGCAGGTTGGTGGCGGCCACATCGTGGCCGAGAGCGGAACGGTAATAGCCGGAGAGCTGCGACATGGTGAACTCCGGCGGAGCCAAGGCGAAACCGACGTTGGTGTAACCGAGTTTGGCGCGCAGCCTCCGGCGCCCGGACCGGACGATGGAGGCGTGGTCGAAGGCCATTGCGGGCAGGGCGGCCGTGGAGTGCCAGCCGGTGTCCACGGGCACGATCGGGTCGACATCGGCGGGCACGAGACCGAGGTAGGCGGTGGCCAGGGTTCGGTGCCGGGGGTCGCGTTCGGGGTCGCTGCGGGTCTCGAGCTGCTCGAGGTGGGCCAGGTCCCGTACGTCGACCTTCTGGGCGAGCTGTCCGCGGATGGACGCGCCCAGATCCTCCCCGGTGCCGAGCCTGCCCCCGGGCAGGGACCAGGCCCCCTCCCATGGGGGCAGGGCCCTGCGCCACAGCAGGACGCACAGTTCGCCCCCGCGGATCTGGAGTACGACGGCGAGTGCCTCGTGGCCGAACCTCCGGGGGTGCGGAGGATCCGGGAGGCCGTCCTCACCGATGGGTACGGTTCGTCCGTTCGCGTGCGGGATATCCACCCTGTCCCTTCCGTTCTTCACCATGTTAAGCTTCGTCGAGTTTGTGCCTGACAGACAAAAACCCGGGTCGGGACACGGACCATCCCCCGCACGGCGTCCGGCGCCGTGCACACCCCCAGCCTCGAGGAAGTAGTTCGACATGGCACCGGTCACCGCCACCGCCGACAGCATGACCAGTCAGGAATGGGCCGAGGAGGTCCACCGCCTGGCCGAGGAGCGCAACGCCGTCGTCCTCGCGCACAACTACCAGCGCCCCGAGATCCAGGACGTGGCCCACCACACGGGCGATTCCCTGGCACTGTCCCGGTTGGCCGCCCAGGTCGAGGCCGAGACCATCGTCTTCTGCGGCGTCCACTTCATGGCCGAGACCGCGAAGATCCTGGCCCCGCAGAAGACGGTCCTGCTGCCCGACCCGAACGCGGGGTGCTCCCTGGCCGACACCATCACCGCCGAGGACGTGCGCGCGTGGAAGGCCGAACACCCCGGCGCGGTCGTGGTCGCCTACGTCAACACCACGGCTGCGGTGAAGGCCGAGACCGACATCTGCTGCACCTCCTCCAACGCGGCCGACGTCATCCGGTCGATCCCCGAGGACCGGGAGATCCTGTTCCTGCCCGACCAGTTCCTGGGCGCCCACGTCAAGCGGGTCACCGGCCGCGAGAACATCCACGTGTGGATGGGCGAGTGCCACGTGCACGCCGGCATCGACGGGCACACCCTGCGCGAGCGGGTGGCCTCCGAACCCGACGCCGAGGTCTACGTGCATCCCGAGTGCGGCTGCGCGACGTCGGCTCTGTACCTGGTGGGCAGTGGCGCGGTGCCCGAGGACCGCGTCAAGGTGCTCTCCACCGGCGGCATGCTCGACGCCGCGGAGAAGACCGACGCGAAGAAGGTCCTCATCGCCACCGAGACCGGCATGCTGCACCAGCTGCGCAACACCAACGACACCACGCAGTTCGAGGCGGTCAACAGCCGGGCCGAGTGCCACTACATGAAGATGATCGACGCCGAGAAGCTGCTGAATTCGCTGCGGCACGGCACCGCCGAGATCACCGTGGACGACACGACCTCCGAGCGGGCCCGCCGTTCGGTGGAGCGCATGGTGGCCATCGGTCAGCCCTCACGCGGCGGCGAGTGACCCCCCACGAGGAACACGGCCACGAGGGCCACAGGGGCCGTCCCGCCCGGGACGGCCCCCATTCTTGCCTACAGGCAGGGATAACAGAATTCTTACCTTCAGGACACAGTTCATCGATTCCCCCACGCTGCCGAGAACGCGTCACTAGCGTCACGGAAAGAGCGGGGGGAGAATCGTGACCAGAGACACCGAATCCGGCGAACCGGTCGCCATCGACGCACGCGCACTCCACGACACCTTCGCCGCGCCGCTTTACCGCTACGCCTGGTCACTGCTGGGCGGGGACGGAGAGCGGGCCACGGAGGCGGTCCATGACGCACTCGTGGCCGGCGTGGCGCTGGACGGCGAACGCGCCTCGCACACCGAACGCGCACCCTGGCTCTACGCCCTCACCCGTACCGCCTGCCAGCAGCGGGGCCTGGCCGCCACCTGCCCCTACACCAACCTGGCCACCGTCCCGGCCGAGGAACCCGTCGCGCGCATGTTCGCGCACCTGCCCTCCGGCCACCGCGAACTCGTCGAACTCGATCTGCGCCACGGGCTCCCGCCCGCCGCGGTGGCCCGGATCCTGGGCCTGTCCCCCGGTATGTGCGTCGAGCTCACCCGCTCCGCGACACGCCGGGCCGCCGACAACCTGCACGGGCTCCGGAACGGTCCCGACCCGAGCGGAGAGGACCAGAACGACGAACAGGCCCCCGCGACCCTGCGGCGCCACCGGGCCCGGCGCGTCGGAGCCGCCCTGGACCTGCTGCGCCCGCCCGGCCCTCCCCCGGGGCTGCGGGGCGAGGTCCTCGCGACCGCCACCGCCCCCGGGCTCACCGTCGTCCGCGACCGGATCGTGGCCGCGATGCGCCCGCTCGACGAGGACGGCTACCCGGCCCACCGGGTCCGTGCCCCTGCCGCGCCCCAGGAGGGCGCCGGCGCCGCCCCGGCTCCGCCGGAGAGCGGCAGGGCCGCCGGGGCAGCCGCGCCCCTGCCGCGTCCCCTGCCGGAGGACCGTCTGACCACGGCCGACCATCCGGTGCGCAACGAGCACACCGCATCACTGGCAGCACCCGGGGAGTCCCCCGCGCCCGTCGAGCAGGAACGGCCGCGCCGCGTGTTGCCGGTCGTGTCCGGCCTGGTCACAGTGGCCGCGGCGGTCGCCCTGTGGCTGTGGGCGAGCGCTCTCGGCGGGCCCGTCACCGTCGTGGGCCCCGAGGCGGCCGCGCCCACGGGGCCGCCCTCCTCAGGGGCCTCCACGCACGCGTCGGACGACGCACCGGGCCCGGTGCTGCGGGAGGAACCCGAGACCGGCCCTTCCGCCGACCCGAACAGCGGGGAAGAGACCCCCTCCGAGGACACCGGGGAAGGGGGCGGGGGCGGGGACGACACCGAACAGCGGCCCCCGCGTCCGCCCCAGGGCGGGGACGGAGGTGAAGAGGCACCGGAGCGGCCTCCGGGCACGGACGCACCGGAGCCGCCGCAGGAGGGGGCCCCGATCAGCCCCGGACCGGAGCCGGAGAAACCCGAGACACCCGAGAGGCCCGAGGAGGAGATCCCCGAGGAGGACCAGGGCCGCAACAGGGTCCTCGACGGCCTGCTGGACCTTTTCCTGCGCACGGACTGACCCACGTGCCCGGGCGGCCCCGTTCCACGGCCCCGATGTCTTCAACGGGCGTGGCCACACGCCCCGGGCGGACGGGTCATCGGCCCGCGCCGCAGACCGGATCGGCGGGCGGGTGCTCACGCATGCAGACGCGCGGGCCCTCCCGCGCAGCGGGGCGCACGGCACGCCCCGCCTCCGGGCGTGCTCGAGCCGTTCGCCTTCGAGCCCTCCGTCAGAAGCCGGCGAGCAGGCGCTCGGCGGTCACGTGCAGACGCTCCTCGGCCTCGTCGACACTGCGGCGGCCCTTGAGGATCTCCACCAGCTCGAAGATCCACACGCTGGTCAGGGAACCCACGAGTACGTAATCGGGGTCGCGCTGGTCAGCCGGCCCGTCCGGATCCCCGCCCTCGTCGGTGTGCAGGGTGCCGGTGACCACACGCCAGACCAGTTCGGTGATCCGCACGTCCAGTTCGATCTTGACCTCGGCCATGATGAGCGAGCGGACGAGCGCATCGGCCAGCTCGGGTTCGCGCATGAGCCCGCGGGTGGCGCGCAGCAACACGTCGACAGCGCGGCCCGCGGGGCTCTGGGCCGTGGGTGGGCGGCGCATGATCCCGCCCTCGAGCAGATCGAGCTCCTCGGTGACCACGGCGACCACGAGGTCCATCTTGGACGGAAAATAGCGGTAGAGGGTGCCCAGGGCGACCCCGGCCCGTTCGGCGACCGAGCGCATCTGCATGGCATCGACGCCACCGCGCACGGCCAGTGCCGCGGCGGTCTGCACGATGCGCTTGCGACGCTGGGTCTGACTTCGCGACAGCGTTCCGGTCGGCGCCTGCACGGCCACAGGATCTCTCCCATTCCTCGTCGGTCCGCGCGCTACCCCTCCGCCGCGGCCCTGGAAGCCAGCTCACCGGCGCCGCGCCCTCCGCGCGAACGCCTCGATGAGAACACGTTATCCGAGGCCTTCCCCCCGGCGCAGCTGATCGAACCCATGATCCAGGCCTCATAGCCCGACGTGATGGCGGGTTCCCGAGGAGCCGCAGTCAGTTTTCACCCCTTCCGTCCGAGCTTAATAGAATATGTTCTATCTGCCTTCCGGCCAGCCCAGTAACATCGAATCCGATTCGGTTTCGATTGGAGAGGTGTCAGGATGCGCGAGATGCCCCGCGTCGAGGAGCTCGGCCACGGTGTCTGGAGTCTGCCCGTGCCCATCCCCGGCAGCCCCCTCGGCTTCACCTACGTCTATCTCGTCTCCGGCGACGACGGCGCGGTCCTGGTCGACACCGGCTGGAACCACGACGAGTCCTGGGAGGCCCTCACCCGCGCCGTCGAACGGACCGGCCACGGCATCGAGGACATACGCGGCGCCGTCCTCACCCATTTCCACCCCGACCACGCCGGCCTGGCCGGGCGCCTGCGCGCGGCCTCCGGGGCCTGGATCGCCATGCACCCGGCCGACATCGCGGTCACCGAACACCTGTCCGCGAGCTCCGCACCGGAACGTCTGACCGCCATGACCGAGCAGCTCCGCCGTGCCGGTTTCCCCGAGGAGGACCTCGCCGCCTTCGCCGACCAGACCGACCTCTCCGCACCCTCGGCCGCGCCCGACCGGCCCCTCGCGGACGGCGACACCGTCGACCTGCCCGGCCGCCGCATGCGTGCGATGTGGACCCCGGGCCACAGCCCCGGGCACCTGTGCCTCCACCTGGACGACACCGACGTGTTCTTCACCGGCGACCACGTCCTGCCCCGCATCACCCCGCACGTGGGCCAGTTCCCCCTCCTGTCGACCGACGACGACCCCCTCGGCGCCTTCCTCACCGCGCAGGCCGACGTCGGCCGCCTCCCCGGAGCCGACCGGCTGCTGTGCCTTCCCTCACACGAGCACCGCTTCACCGGCCTCACCGAACGCACCGAGGCGATCGTCGCCCACCACGAGGAGCGCCTCCACGAGATGGTCCGGCTCCTGGACCGAGAGGGCCGGGCGACACTGTGGCAAGTGACCTCCGGCCTCTCCTGGCGCCGTCCCTGGGCCGAGATGCGTGTACGCGCCCGCCACATGGCCGCTGCCGAGACCGTTGCCCACCTGCGGCTGCTCGAGGAGCGCGGCCGAGCGAGCCGCACCGGGACCGCCGACCTCCCCCTCTGGGCCGCCACCAGCGTCGCCCGCACCCCCGCGTAAGATCCGTCCAACACCCCCGCCCTCCCACAGCCCCGGCCCCAACTGCCGAGTAACATAAGGGCGCCCACGCCTGTTCAGCGGCGGACTCGCCCCATGCCGTCGACCACCGCAGCCCGGGCGGCCCGGTGGCGCAGGTCGGGAACGAACAGCGTCGGCGGCTCCCGGAAGGTCGCCGACGGGCGACGGGCGGGACGGGCCAGCGAACCGACGAAGAGGTGGACTCTTGACCCTGCCGGGCAACAACACGGGACCGAGCCCGCGGCCCTCCCACACACGTTCCCTACGTGTGGCCCTGCTCTCCTACCGGAGCAAGCAGCACGTGGGCGGGCAAGGTGTCTACGTCCGGCACCTCTCACGCGAACTCGCCGCGCTCGGCCACGAAGTCACCGTCCTCTCCGGTCAGCCCTATCCCGAACTCGACGAGGGCGTGGCCCTGGAAAAGATCCCCTCCCTCGACCTCTACAACGACGCCCGCCCCTTCGTGGCACCGCCCCTGCGCGAGTGGCGCGACTGGATCGACGTCCTCGAGGTCGCCACCATGTGGACGGCCGGTTTCCCCGAACCCCTCACCTTCTCCCTGCGCGCCCACCGCGAGCTGCGCCGACGGCTGGCCGACTTCGACGTGGTCCACGACAACCAGACCCTCGGCCGGGGCCTGCTCGGCATCCGTGCTGCCGGCCTGCCCCTGGTCACCACCATCCACCACCCCATCAGCGTCGACCGCCGCATCGAACTGCAAGAGGCCAAGGGGCTGCAGAAGCTCACCAAACGCCGCTGGTACTCCTTCGTGCGGATGCAGGCGCGAGTGGCCCGCGAACTCGACCCGATCCTGGTTCCCTCCCAGTCCTCCGCCGACGACATCGCCCGCGAATTCGGTGTGCTCCCCGAACGCATGGAGGTCACCCCGCTGGGTGTGGACACCCGCCACTTCCATCCCCGCTCCGACACCCCGCGCGAACCCGGCCGCATCGTGTGCACCGCCAGCGCCGACAGCCCCCTCAAGGGTGTGGCCGTGCTCCTGCGCGCCGCCGCCCGCCTGGCCGAGGAACGCGAGGTCTCCCTCACCATCGTGAGCAGGCCCAGACCCGGCGGCCCCACCGACCTCCTCGTGGACCGTCTCGGGTTGCGCGACCGCGTCGACTTCGTCAGCGGCATCGACGACACCGCCTTGGGCGACCTCATCGCCTCCGCCGAAGTGGCCGTCGTCCCCTCCTTCTACGAAGGGTTCTCCCTGCCCGCCGTGGAAGCCATGGCCTGCGGTACCCCCCTCATCGCCAGCCACGCCGGCGCCCTTCCCGAGGTCGTGGGCACCGACGGCGCCGCCGGCCGCCTCATCACCCCCGGCGACGACGAACTGCTCGCCAAGGAGATCGGCGCGCTCATGGACGACCCCGACGAACGTGCCCGCATGGGCGACGCCGCCTGGGAACGGGTCCAGGAACGCTTCACCTGGCGTGCCGTCGCGGAGCTGACCGCCCGGCGCTACGCCGCCACCATTGACGGGTCCGCCCCGCGTCCGACCAGCACCCACCCGAACCGTTCTAGGAGCCTCAACTGATCACCGTCGACT
This sequence comes from Nocardiopsis xinjiangensis YIM 90004, assembly GCF_000341145.1. Classification (GTDB taxonomy): domain Bacteria; phylum Actinomycetota; class Actinomycetes; order Streptosporangiales; family Streptosporangiaceae; genus Nocardiopsis; species Nocardiopsis xinjiangensis. Next base: position 6,720 of record NZ_ANBE01000045.1, on the reverse strand, counting down.
TCTCCCTGTTCCCTGTCGGCCCGGGCAACCGCGTCCTCGACATGGGCTGCGGCGGCGGCCGCCACGCCTTCGAGGTCTACCGTCGCGGCGCGGACGTGGTCGCCTTCGACCAGAACGTCGCCGACCTCGCCGAGGTCGAGACCATGTTCGGTGCGATGAAGGCCGAGGGCGAGGCGCCCGGGGCCGCCACGGCCGAGACCGTCAAGGGTGACGCCCTCGACATGCCCTTCGAGGACAGCGGTTTCGACCGGGTCGTGGCCTCGGAGATCTTCGAGCACCTGCCCCACGACACCGCCGCCATGAAGGAGCTGTACCGGGTGCTGCGTCCGGGCGGTATCGCGGCCGTGACCGTGCCCAGTTTCCTGCCCGAGCGCGTGTGCTGGGCCCTGTCGGAGGACTACCACACCAACGAGGGCGGGCACATCCGCATCTACACCCGCGCCGAGCTGGAGTCCAAGCTCAAGGCCACCGGGTTCGAGATCGGTCCGCACCACCACGCGCACGCCCTGCACGCCCCTTACTGGTGGATCAAGTGCGCCGTGGGCACCGACAACGACGACCATCCGGCCGCGAAGGCCTACCACGAGATGCTCGTGTGGGACATGCTCCAGGCCCCCAAGGTCACCAGGGTCGCCGAGAAGCTCCTCAACCCCTTCCTCGGCAAGAGCGTCATCGTGTACGTGCGCAAGCCGCTCGGTACCGCGTGAGGCCGCAGATGAGCGCCCCCGACCCGGAACCGGCCCTCCCCCGCGCTCTGCGCCTGCCGGGCGTGCTCAGCGCCCACGAACTCCAACGGTCGGCGCATTACCTCGTGCGCAGCCAGGAACCCGACGGCGCGATCCCCTGGTTCCCCGGCGGCCACACCGACGTGTGGGACCACATCGAGTGCGCGATGGCACTGACGGTGACCGGTCTGGAGGTCCCCGAACACGCCGAGGCCGCCCGCCGTGCCTACCTGTGGGTGGAGTCCGCCTGCCACCCCGAGGGCGGGTGGCCGGCCAAGTTCCGTCAAGGAAGACCCGCCACGGCGCTGCGGGAGGCCAATCACGCCGCGTACCCGGCCGTTGGTGCCCTCCACCACCTGCTCACCACCGGCGACACCGCGTTCGCCCGGCGCCTGTGGCCGACCGTGGAGAACGGTTTGGAGTTCGTTCTGGCGCTGCGCGGGGAGCACGGAGAGATCCTGTGGGCACGTTCGGAGGACGGTTCCCCGGGCGACCATTCGCTGTTGACGGTGTGCGCGAGCGTGCACCACGCGCTGCGGTGCGGTGCCGCGCTGGCCGAACATCTGGGCGAGCCCAGGCCCGCGTGGTCTGCGGCGGCCGACCGGCTGGCCGTGCTCATCAACGACCACGAGGACCTGTTCGCCGACCGCAGCCGGTTCTCGATGGACTGGTTCTACCCGGTCCTGGGCGGAGCGGTGCGCGGGCCCGCCGCGAAGGAGCGCCTCGACGAGCGCTGGGACACCTTCGTCCTGCCCGGTCTGGGTGTGCGGTGTGTGAGCGATCAGCCATGGGTGACCGCCGCCGAGTCGTCGGAACTGGTGATCGCTCTGGCCGCCATGGGTGAGACCGACACGGCGGTCCGGATCCTGCGGGAGATCCAACACCTGCGCGACCCCGACGACGGCGTGTACTGGACGGGATACCAATTCGCCGAGCAGGTCCGGTGGCCCGTGGAACGCAGTACGTGGACGTCGGCGGCCGTGATCCTGGCCGTGGACGCCCTCACGCGCACCACCGAGGGATCCCGTGTCTTCCTGCACACCTCGGAGCAGGTCCCCCTCGCCTGAGCCCCGCCCACGGCCCGCGGAAAACAGGAAGGGCGCCCCCGTCATACGGCGGGGGCGCCCTTCCTTCGTAGGCGGCTCGGAGTCAGTCCTCGTCGTTGCTGCGTGCCATCTGGTCACCCGGATCGAGCGGCTCCTCGGGGGTGCCCGGTTCCTCCGGCGACTCCGGCGGTTCCGGCGGCTCCTCCGGCGGGGGCTCCTCCGAGGGCGGTTCCTCCGGCGGGGGCTCCTCCTGCGGCGGCTCCTGGGGTTCCTGCGGCTCCTGAGGTTCCCGCGGCTCCTGGGGTTCCTGCGGTTCCTGGGTGGCCGTGTCCGGCGCCCAGTTCTCCGTCGTGCCCTCGTTGGCCGGCTGCGGGAACGACTCCCGCTCGTAACCCTCCATGGCCCGCGTCATGTAGTTGTTCCACAGTGTCGCGGGCAGACCACCACCGGAAATGCTGTGCCCGGGGATCGAGAAGCTCTCGTTGTCCCCGCTGTAGACACCCACCGACGTCGACAACTGCGGGGTGTAACCCACGAACCATGCGGCCACACTGCCGTCGGTGGTACCGGTCTTGCCCGCCGTCGGGTGATGGGCCAGCCGCGCAGCCGTGCCCGTGCCCCCGCTGACGACCTGTTGCAGGGCGTGCGTGACGTCCGCGGCGGTCGTGTCCTGCAGGGCCTGGTTGCTCTCCACCTCAGGGCGTTCGTTCTCGCCGTCGGTGTTGTTGACCTCTCTGATCACGTGCGGCTCGACGTGCACGCCTTCGTTCGCGAAGGTACCGAACCCGCTGGCCTGGTCGACCGGACGCACACTGACCGCTCCCAGCGGCATGACCGGGACGAGCTGGTTGTCGGCGATGCTGCCTTCGGGGAAGCCCGTGGCGTAGGCGGTGTCCCGGATGTTCTCGTACCCGAGCTGCTCGGCCAGCTCGACGTACCCGAGGTTGTTGGACTCCTGCGTGGCCTGGATCAGGCTCATCACACCGCCGGGGTCGTTACCGGCGTTCTGCACCCGGGAGCCCTGTACATTGCGCGGCCCACGTCCGTCCACGGTCGACTGGAGGCTGTAGCCCTCCTCCAACGCGGTCGCCAGTACGTACGGCTTGAAGGCCGACCCGGCCTGCGCGGCCCCGTGGAAACTCGTGTCGTACTGGTTCTCGAGGTAGTCGTTGCCCCCGTAGAAGGCCACGACCTCGCCTGTGGCCGGATCCACGGTGCTCATCCCGAGGTTGACACCCTCGGGGATGCTCTCGTGCGGGACGGTCTCCTCGACCGCCTCGTGCGCGGCCTCCATCATGTCCTCGTCGAAGGTCGTGACGATCTCGTAGCCGTGCCGCTGGATCATGTCCTCCGTGAAGCCGAGCCGATCGAGCTCGTTCATGGCTTCCTGGAGCATGTACCCCCTGTAGCCGCTGACGTCGGTGCCGTCGGTGGGCCGCTCGGCCTCGGGCACCGGGAACTCCATCTCGGCGGCTTCGTCCGCGGTGATCGCACCCGTGGAGACCATGCCGTCGATGACGTACTGCCAACGGCGTTCCAGGGAGTCGGTCGACTCCAGCACGTCCGCCTCACCGTAGTAGTGCGGCTGCTGGATGGCGGCCGCCAGGAAAGCAAAGCGGCCTCCTCGGGCGTGAGCTCGTCGACGCTCTTGTGGTAGTAGACCTCAGCAGCCGACTGGATCCCGTATGCCTGCCGCCCGAAGTAGATGGTGTTGAGGTACTGCTCCATCACCCACTCCTTCGACTCGTTCTGGTCGACCTTGATGGAGATGATGATCTCCTGGATCTTCCGAGCGACCGTCTGTTCGCGGGAGACACCCTCGTAGTAGTTGCGGACCATCTGCTGGGTGATGGTGGACCCGCCCTGGACCTGTTCACCGGTGATCGTGGACCACACGGCGCGGGCCGTACCGCTGATGGACACGCCGGGTTCTTCCCAGAATCCGCGGTCCTCGGCGGAGGTCATCGCATCGACGACGTGGTCGCCGCCCGCAGTCATCCCGTCGTAGGAGATCGGCTCGCGATTGGTGCCCCGCTCGGCGAACTCGGTCTCCCCGTCGGCGAAGTAGAAAGTGGATCCCTGGTCGGTGGCCTCGGCCTTGGCGGCGTCGGGCACCTCGACCGTGGTGTACAGGTAGGCGAACCCGGCGATGCCCAGGACCAGGAAGACACCCATGACGATGAGCACGGGACGCAGGATGCGCCACCACATCGGCCGCTTCTTCTTCGCGGCCTTGCCACCGGGCTTCCCGGGGCCGCCGGAACCACCCGACCCGGCCTCCGCGCCGGCTTCCTGCCCTTCGGAAGCCTGAGCAGCGCCGGTGGCGGCAGCTGTGCCCGCGGCTGCCGCACCGGCACCTACTGCTGCACCGGCACCGGACGGCTCCTCCTCAGCCTCGTCCTTGTTTCCGGCGGCCTCGCCGACCGACTCGGATCCGGCGGTCTCCCCGGAGTACTCCGAGAACCGCTGAGGGGCAGGCCAGAACGAGGTCTCGGCATCAGCGGTACTGTCACCACCGGTCTCCTCCTCGGAGCTGTCCTCTCTGTCGGCGCCGGCGGGCTCCCCGGTATCGGCGATCCCCTCGCTCTCGGCCGCGTCCGTCCCTGCCGGGGCGGGGGCGGGGAACGGTGCGGTGGACGGCGGCTCGGCGGCCGCGAAGCTCTCGTCGTCCTGGTCGCCGGGCTCGTCGTCCTCGGCGGGGTCCTGGAGCGCGGTGGTCTTCTCGCCGTCCTCGGCGGGCGTGGTTCCGGTGCCGGCGCTCTCGGCAGGGGCCTCGGTCTCCCCACCCGTCCCGGGTACCACGAAGGCCTCCGTGGCGGGCGAAGTGTCCTCGTCCGCGGTGCCGCTCTCGGCCTCACCGCCGGAATCGGCCTCGGAAACGCCCTTGTCCTCGGAGGTGGTCCCGTCCTCGGGGAGCGCGATCGGGATGGCCTCGGTCGCCGGGGAGTCATCGGACGCGCCGGGGGTGGCGGTCTCCTCCTCGGACACACTCCCGGGGGCCGTCCCTTCCTGCTCCTCCGACCACCCGCCGGAGGCGGAGCTCTCCTCCGCGGGGTCACCCTCGGGGGTGTCCTCGGCGGACGTGTCGTCATCACCGGTCGCCGCCGAGGCCGCGGTACCCGCGCCGGCCGCCGCAGCAGCTGCGGCACCGGCCCCTCCGGAGGAGGTGTCGATGGTGGCGTCCGCGTCATCGGTCCCGCCACCCAGGGACCCACTGCCGGAAGCGTCGGCGCCCTTCTCCTCGCCGGAGGGGAGGGAGGAGGTCCCGGCCTCGTCCGTGTGGCCGGCTCCGCCGGCAACCTTGTCGGGCGTGTCCTCGGTGCCCTCCGAGACGATGGCCCCGTCGTCCTCAGCGGCTCCTGGGGCGACACCCTCACCCGGCTCCTCGCCGGTCCCGGAGGGGCTCTCCTCCTCGTCATCGGAGGATGCGCCGTCGGCCCCGTACCCCTGTTCGGCGAGGTTGCGGGCCACACGTTCCCTCAGGAAGGTCCCGCTGGTCTTGAAGGCGACCGCCCCACCGGGGACGAACTCGGGTTCGGGTCCGTCATCGGCATCGTCGTCGCTGTCCCCACCGGAGAGCTCGTCCCCGGGCCCGCGATCCTCTCGGCCCCCGTCCTCGGCGGACTCGCTCCGGCCGCTGTCGGTCTCGGGCGCCTCACCCTCGGTCGTGGGTTCCGTGGGCAGCTCTTCAGCAGAGGTTTCGTCCGTCTCCGGCGCGTTCGTGTCGGGACGCTGCCCATCCGCCCCGCCGTCGCCGTATTCGCTCTTGCTCAGCTCCCCGCCCCCATGATCAAGTCATGTACGGCACCATGCCGTCTTGGTGTTCGACGCGCGAGTGCCCCTGATCGGTTCAGTTCGAATCAGTACCGAAGCGGTATTTCGGGGAATAACGCCGCCATCGCTGCACCCTCACCGCTACGATACCCGCCCGTAACCGCAACGCGGCCGGATCCCTGACCACCCATGACCTTCTTACCGAAGGCTTACCCAGAACATGCGTGTTCTTGGTCGAGTGTTGACACATTCACTGGTCGACGTGGCCCAGCACTCACATAACCATCCAAGAATAGCCGCCGCCACATAAGGAAACCGTGTGCGGAGCCCGGCCTCCGCACACGGTTCGTGGAGAGGGTCCTCACACACGAGTACCGCGGCGCAGGACCCTCATGGAACCGACCGCTCGGACCTCCTCGAACTCTCCTGATTCGAGCGCACGGCAATAGATGTTGTACGGGGGGCGCCCGCCGTCCGCTGGGTCGGGGAAGACGTCGTGGATGACGAGCACACCCCCGTCGGCCACGTGGGGGCTCCAGTGCGTGTAGTCGTTCTGAGCCGCTTCCTCGCTGTGGCCGCCGTCGATGAACAACATCCCCAAGGGTTTGCCCCAGACCGACGCGACGTCGACGGAAGCACCGACGACGGCGATGACCTCTCCCTCGAGGCCGGCCCGGGTGAGGGTTCTGCGGAAGTGCGGGAGGGTGTCGAAACGTCCTGTCTCGGGATCGACCAGGCCGGCGTCGTGGAACTCCCAGCCCTCCTGGTGCTCTTCCGAACCGCGGTGATGATCGACGGTCACGATCTTGGTTCCGGCCTCACGTGCAGCGGCGCCCAGGAAGATGGTGGACTTACCGCAATAGGTTCCGATCTCCACGACCGGACCGAGGTGCGCGTGATCCAACACGGCCTCGAAGAGGACGGTTCCTTCGTCCGTGGGCATGAAGCCCTGGGCCGATTCGGCCGCGGCGAGAAGCTCCGAGGGAATGGTGTTCGTCATGGAACGATTCTCCCACCGAAGATCGTCCTGCCGTTCGTCGGCCCTGCTTCGATCCCGCACCACGCCCATGTTCAGTTTTCACATGTTCACAAGCCTGGGCGCAAAAAAAGGGAGGAGCCACCCCCACAAGAGCGACCCCTCCCCAACAAAAAACCGTGGCAGCAACCTACTCTCC
>NZ_ANBE01000044.1 GCF_000341145.1 Nocardiopsis xinjiangensis YIM 90004 | reverse complement strand
TCAGGGGCCCCGCCGGGGCCGAACCGGTCGGCCGGTCACGGCGGGTCCCCTCCGTGTGAGGGGACGGATCAGTACCAGCCGTTGGCCTCGGAGTGCTCCCAGGCCGCGCACGGCGAGCTGTACCGGTCCTTGATGTAGCCGATGCCCCAGTCGATCTGCGTCGCCGGGTTGGTCTCCCAGTCGGCGCCTGCGCTGGCCATCTTGCTGCCCGGCAGCGACTGCGGGATGCCGTACGCACCGGAGCTGGAGTTGGTGGCCGTATGGTCCCAGTTGCTCTCGCGCTCCCAGAGGGGCTCGAGGCAGTTGTGGAACTCGTCGGATCCCCAACCCTCGGATTCGACCACCTGGAGGGCGTATGCCTTCGGGTCACCGGAGAAGCCGGGGTCGGAGGGTTCGGACTCTTCCTCGTCTTCTTCCTCCTCTTCCGGTTCCTCCTCGACGTTGGTTCCTTCGAGGGCGCCGAACTGGACACCTCCGCCGAGCACGGAGTCACGTTGCTCCTCGGCCTGGGCCCGCAGCTCGGCGAGTTCGTCCTCGGTCGGTTCATCGGAGGAGTCGAAGAAGTCCTCCGTGCTTTCGGTGTCGGTTTCGCGTGGTTCCTCGGTCTCGGTCCCGGTGTCCGGGGCGGCCGCGTTGAGGGCCGCGTCCGGGTTCAGACCGTCGTTCGCGAAAGCCGTGGCAGCGAACGTCACGCCGGCGACCAGTGTCGCCGCACCGACCGCCGCCGTACTACGCAGCGACATTCGGTTGAGTAGCACGATTGCCTTCCCAAGAGGGGGTCAATGGCATGGAAAGCCCTATTAATACCAGTTGTTCGCCTGAGAATGGTTCCAGGCCTCACATGGGCTTCCGTGCCGGTCCTTGATGTAGCTGAGGCCCCAGGAGATCTGAGTGGCGGGGTTGGTCCGCCAGTCGTCACCGTGCGAGGCCATCTTGTCGCCGGGGAGCGACTGCGGGATGCCGTACGCACCGGTACTGGAGTTCTCAGCGGTGTGGTTCCAGTTGCTCTCCTTCTCCCAGAGGGGTTCCAGGCAGTTGTGGAACTCGTCGGCTCCCCAGCCCTGGTCCAGGACCATCTCGAGCGCGAGTTCCTCGGCCGAGCCGTCGGGCTCTGGAGGGGCGGAGGGCTCGGGGCTCGCCGTGGTGGAGGGCTCCTCTGTTCCGGGGGCCGGCTCGGGGTTCTCCGTGGCGGAGGGCTCTTCTGTTTCGGGCTCCGGCTCGGAGCTCTCGGTGGAGGGCTCCTCTGTTCCGGGGGCCGGCTCGGGGTTCTCCGTGGCGGAGGGTTCCTCTGCTTCGGGCTCCGGCTCGGGTTCGTGGACCGTGTCGCTCTGCCCGGCCGTGGCGCGGGTGGACTCGTCGACGGTCTGCTCGGCCTCGGAACGGTTCTGCTCGCGCTCGGACTCTCGGTCGCCCTCCTCGGCGTCGGGGGAGGACGCGAAGAAGTCCTCACCCGAGGCCGCCACGGGAGGCTCCGCAGCGGTGGAGGCCGCGCCGGAACCGACGTCGTCGGTCCGGGCCAAGGCCCCTGCCGACAACGTGGAGACTGCGACCACCGCGGCTGCGCCCACGGCGCTCAGCCGACGCGGTGTGAACGGGTTGCGTGGCACGGTTGCCCTTTCGCGTAGACGCACGGCGCAGCCCTTGTGAGGCCGTGTTCCGCCGTGATTGCGCGTCGGCCGCGTGTCCCGGGAAACGGCGCGGAGGGAGGGAGGGTCGGTCCGCTCCACGGTCCGCGGCGTGGGTGTCTCACGCGGCGAGAGGGATGCTGTTGCAGCGACCTCAGACTGCACCATCGTCACGAGCGCATAACACCGTTTTTACTGTGTCTTGGCTCACATTACGGAATGTGCCGAATATGGGGGCTTCTGACCTGCTCTTCCACGACGGAGAGTAAATTACCTTGTGCCCGATGTGCGGTGTGGTGTGGTTCTCATGCTCAGGCCGAGTGAGTATCCGTACCGATGTGCCGGTACCGCCTCGGGGGCGACGATGCCGGTATGCACACACACGACCCTCCCCTGTTGGTACGCCTGCGCCGGATCGACCGCCGGCTCCTGGTGCTCGACCGGCGGGTCCGGCAGCTGATGGCCGAGCGCGAGGAGGTCCTCGGGCGCCTGCGCCGAGCATCCGGAACCGGTGAGGTCCCCGAGATGCCCGAGGGGTTTGCGGCCGAGCCGGGCGCTGCTGCACCGTTCCGGCCCGAGGCCCCTTCTCCCGAGGCCGCGGAGGTCGCGGCTGCTTGGGCACACGCGATGCCGGATGCCCATGAGGCGCACGGGACGCCCGAGGCGCACGTGGCGCCCGGTACCCATCACGCGTGCGAGAATCCCGAGGCCCCTGCGGCATCTGGGGTGCTCGCCGATGCCGAGGGTGAGGGGCCAGTGGCGCGTAGGGCGCCCGGCGTGTACGAGAAGCCCGAGCCCCTTGTGGAGCCCGGGGCGGGGGAGGACCGGGCGAGCGCACGCGGTGCGGCTGCACCGCGCCGTCCGGAAGCGGACCATGTCCTCCGGCGCGACCTGCCCCCGGCCTGGGCCGTACCCGGTGCCCCCGAGACACCGGCGGCCCGTGGAACCTCCGGTGCACCCCAGGCCCTGGCCCCGCATGCGCAGCACGCAGAACCCGGGGCCCCCGGGGCCCCTGGCGAGTACGCCGGTACGGAGTCCGCACGCCGAGTCCCCGGGGCCGTACCCGAGGTCCGCCGCCACGCCGCACGCAACGTCGTCCTCGGCCTGGGCGCGGCCCTGATGTCCGTGGCCGCCCTCGTCTTCGCGGTCTGGGCCTGGACAGCCGCCGACACCGGGACCCGCGCACTCATGCTCCTGGGCGTGACCGGCGCCGTCGCCTGGACCGTGGTCCCCCTGCACCGCCGCGGGCTCGCGGCCACGGCCCAGGCCTTGGGCGTACTGCTCGTGGTCCTCCTCGCCGCGGACGCACTCCTGTTGTGGGTCCTGCTCGGCCCGGACGTCGACCCAGTGGGCTACACCGCCGGGGCCGCGGCCGTGGTGGCCGCGCTCCTGGCTCTGCACGGGCTGGCCGTCCCCCTGCGTTCCAACGCACCCGTCGCGGTGGTGCTCACCCAACCCGTGCCGGTCCTGACCGTGGTCTCCGTGTCCCCCGGTACCGGTACCGGTACCGGTTCCGCGCTCTGGCTCCTCGCGGTGGTCGCCGCGACCGCGCTCGCCGACGCGCTGGTGTTGCGCGCGTTCGCCCCCCTCGGCCTGCGCACGAGCGCGGGTGTGCTGGCGGCGACCGCGCTCCTGCTGCTGCCGTTCGGCATCTCCGTTGCGATCGCCCCCCACGCGTGGTGGGCCGTGGCCGCCACCCTCCTGCTCGCCGGGGCCGCGGGTCTCCTCCTGACCACCGGAGTGCCGGGGAAGGTCACGGAGCCCGTCTGTGTCGTCGTGCTCGCCCTGGCGCCGCTGGCCGCCTCCCGGACCTTCGACGTGCTCTTCCCCGGCCCCCTCGGGTGGTGGTGGGCCGACAGCCCCGAGCCGCTGGGCCGCCCCGCGACCGAGGTGCTGCACGCCGGGTGGGAAACGCCCGACTCCGTGCTGACGGCACTCGGTCCGGTCCTTGCGGCCGCCGTCCTCGGCGCGATCGCGACCCGTTTCCTGGCCCCCGAGCGCCTGCTTGCCCACCTCGCCGTCGCCGTACCGCTCACCCTCCTGCCGGTGGGGCTCCTGCTCGGGCTCTCCCACGGGGCCTTCCTCGTGTGGACCCTCGCCCTGGGCACCGCGATGCTGCTGGGCTCGTTCCGGATCCCCGGCCCTCGTCCGTGGGCACTGGCCGTCGGCGGGTGCGCGACCCTGATCATGGGCTTGTGGTGGGGCACGGCCGTGCAGCACTCCCTGGTCGCGACCCTGGTCCTGTTCGCGGTGCTCGCGCTCGTGTGCCTGCGCCTCGCCGGCCGTGCCCCGGCACGGGAGACCGAGCGCGGGGAGGAACGCCGTGCCGCGCTCGTCCCCGCCGCAGGCAGCGCCCCGCACGGCCCGGTGCGGGGTGCCGGCGCCGAAGCGGGGCACGGTGCGCCCCGACCGGTGGTGGCCGAGGAGAAGAGCGCCTCGGACACCACCGTGGCAGGGGTCCTGCGTTCCTGCGCCCTGACCCTGTGGAACCTCGCCGTGGCCGTCGGCGCGGTCCACGTCGTGGTCCTCGCCGTCACCCTGGAGATCTCCCTCGAGACCTCCACCGCCCCGTGGTGGGCCGCGTCCCTGGTGGCGCTGTTGTGCGCCGCCTTCGGCCTGAGCCGGGGCGGCGCCGCACGCCCTGCCGGAATCGTCCTCATGCCCGTGGCGGTACTCGTCGCGGGACCGGCGCTGGCACCGGTGGCCCGGCTGGTTGCCCGGCCGAGCGGGGGACCGGTCTCGACCGTGTGGGAACCGGCACACACGGTCCTGGACACCTCGGTCTCCGGCGGGGCGGCCACGGCGGGCGCGGTCCTGGCCGCTGGAGCCGCGGCCCTGGCTCTCACGTGGTACCTGGACCGCCGCCGGTGGCTCCTCGTCTGCGCCCTGGTCGCCCCGGTCGCCCTGCTGCCGCTCCCGATCGTGCTCGGAACGCCGTTCCTGCTCGCGGTGGTCACGGCCTTGGCCGTGGGTGCCGGTCTGATCGCGCTCCCGGTCCGCAGGGGTGTGCGCGCCCGGGCACGCTGGGCCCCGATCCTGGTGGGAACCGCGGTCCTGCTGTGGGGCCTGCTCTGGTCCCTGGCCTCGGTGTACACCACGGCCCTGGCCCTGCTCGCGCTCGTGACGGGTGCGCTCGTCATCCTGCGCGGTGCCGTACCGAACATCCGGGAAGCCGGTGTCCCGAGCTGCGACACCATGGGACCCGACACCGCGCGGTCCCTCCACGTGTGCGCGGTCCTCCTGTGGTCCACCACGATGGTCGTGGGCGGGCTCCACCTGTTCGTCCTCGCTCCGGCCCCTGCTCCGTCCGTCGGATGGTGGTGGACCGCGGCCCTGGTGACCCTGCTCTGCGCCGCCGTCGGGCTCTGCCTCGGCCGCGTCGCCCGGTACACGGGTGTCGCGCTCATGCCGGTGACCGTGCTCGTCGCGGGCCCGACCCTGGGGCCCTGGCTGCGGCCCGGCCCGGGCCCGGACGGGATCTGGAACGCACCGGACTCCGCCCTGTGGCGTCCCGCGCACACCGTGCTGGGCGCCTCGGCCTCCGAGGGAGCGCTCACGGTCGCCGCGCTCCTGGTCGCGAGTACCGCTGTCCTGGGTGTGACGTGGAAGCTGGACCGTGACCGCTGCCTCCTGGCGGGGTCCCTGGTCGCCCCCGTGGCCCTCGTTCCGATCCCGATCGTGCTCGGACTGCCCTTCACCCTCACCCTGCTCTGGACCCTGGCGGTCGGGGCCGGGCTCCTCGTCCTACCGGCCCTGCGCAGCACCCCGGCCCACGCGGGCCGGGCCCCGGTCCTGGTGGGTTCCCTGGTGCTGCTGTGGGGCCTGGGATGGTCGCTGACCTCCGAGTACACGACGGCCCTGACCCTTCTCGTGCTCGTGTCGGCCGCGCTGACCGTTCTCCTCGTGGCTCTGCCGCGGGTTCCCGATCCCATCGCGGCACGAGCGCTGCGCCGGGCGGCCGCGGGCCTGTGGCTCACCACGGCGGGCGCCGGCACCGTGGGGCTCGTGGCGTTCGCAGCCGCCCCGCAGGGACCGCTCGGACTCTGGTGGGTCGCGGCCCTGGTCACCCTGCTGTGCGCAGCGTTCGGTCTGGCCTGGGGGGATGCGGTCCGCCCCGTCGGTGTCGCCCTCATGCCCGTGGCCGTCCTCGTGGCCGGGCCGGCCCTGGCCCCGCTCCTGGTGATCGGGCCCGGAGTGCACGGGGTGTGGACCGCGCCGGACCCGGCCCTGTGGGTGTCCGCCCACGACGTGCTCGGGACCTCGATCTCCGAAGGTCTGCCCACGGCTGTCGCGGTCCTGGTCGCGGCTGCTGGGGCCGGGGGTGTGACATGGGTCCTCGCGCGTGACCGCTGTGTGTTGGTGGGGTCCCTGGTCGCCCCCGCGGCGCTCGTTCCGGTCCCGATCGTGCTGGAACTTCCGTTCCTGCTCGCCCTCCTCCTCACCCTCGCCGTCGGCACCGTCCTGACCACCGTCGCCGCCCTGCAGCGGCAGTACACCGCCGACCTGTGGCTCCCGGGCCTCCTGGGCGCGGCCGTGCTCGTGTGGGCCTTCGGGTGGTCGCTGGCCACCGACCGCACCACGGTCGTCGCCCTGCTCGCCCTCGCCGTCGCGGGTGCCGTCGCCGCCGCCCTGGCCCGTACCGTCCCGGTCGCGGTCGTCGCGACCGCCGTGGCCACCGGCGCGACCGGTGGCAGCGCCCTGGTGGTCCCGTTGACCCTGGGGCTCCCGGTGGAACACGCCGCACTGCTGCCCATCGCCTTGACCGCGGCCGTCGCGGCGGTCGCGCCCCGGCTCCCCAGTCCCTTGGCGGAGGCGGCCGAGGTCCCGGCGTCCCTGTGGGCGGCCGTCGCCCTGGTGCTCGCCGTCTCCTCCGGCGTGCGGGGCGAACTGGTCGCGCTCGGGCTCGCGTGCCTGGGCGTGGTGGTCCTGTGCAGTGCCCTGCGCCCGAACCGCAGGTTCCTGGCCGTGGGCGGTACCGGGCTCATGTTCGCCGCCCTGTGGACCGCCCTGGCCTCCTGGGAGGTCGCGGTCCCGGAGGCCTACACCGTGCCGCCGGCCCTGGCGGCGGTGGTCGTGGGAAGGGAATGGAGCCGCCGTGCCGACCGGTCGGCACAACCCTCCAGCTGGCTCGCGCTCGGCGGAGGGCTCCTGTTGCTCCTGACACCCTCCACGGTCATGGCGGTCCTGCAGGACGAACCCGCGTGGCGCATCCTCGCGGTCGTCGCCGTGGGGCTCGCCGTCACCCTGTGGGGCCTGCGCGCCCGCCTGAAGGCACTACTGGTCGTCGGCGGTGCGGCTCTGATCGTGGTGTCGGTCCGTGCGTTCGGACCCTCGTTCATGGACCTGCTCGTGGAACTGCCCAACTGGCTCCCGTTCGCCGTGGTCGGAGCCCTGCTGCTGACGGTGGGCGCCCGCTACGAGGCGAGCCTGCGCGGACTGCGGGACCTGCGGAACGCCTACACCGCGATGCGGTGAACGAGTGCGGGTCCGGTGCCCGGACCCACCAGCGCCGGCCCCCGTTCCCGGGCGGCCCGGCGCGCGCAGAGCGGTAGCGGTCAGGACCCGCACCCGCGTACCGGTCTTGCCGCGGTCGGCGGGGCCCGCTACCGGTCCTCGTCCCGGGGCTCGCGGGAGGTGGCCCTCCGCCCGGTCCCGCCCTCGGGCTCCGCGGCCTCATCCGCCTGTGCGGCCCTCTCGGCCTCCGCCGTCCGGACCCGTACCCAGTCCAGCAGCGGGAGCAGCAGGTCGGCGGCCTCCCGCCCCTCGTCGGTGAGCCGGTACACCACGTGGGGCGGCACCACCGGGCGCGCGTCGCGCACCAGGAGCCCGTCGCCCTCCAACATGCGCAGGGTCTGGGCGAGCATCTTCTCGCTGATGCCCCCGATGGTGCGCGCCAGGTCGCTCCACCGGCGGTCCTCCTCGTGCAGGGCGACCAGCACGAGCACGCCCCACTTGCTGGTGACGTGCGACAGGAGGTGGCGGGCGGTGCATTCGCCCGAGAAGAGGTCGCCGGCGATCAACCTGTTCCGTTCGGCCACACGGGAAGGAGACGGGGTACCCACACGAGGAACTTACCAAAAGGTGTGTACCCAACTTTTGGAATGGTGGGTCACGAGTGGCCGTTGGCGGTGGTGAACTCCCCGGGGCCACCGGGGAACGCACCACGAGAGGAACACCCATGTCCGTTGTCGTCACCGGAGCCACGGGTCAGCTCGGCCGTCTCGCCGTCGAGGCCCTCATCGCCAGGGGGAGGGCCCCAGGCGCGATCACCGCCGCCGGGCGCAACGCCGACCGCCTCGCCGAACTCGGGGAGGCCGGTGTGGCCACGGCCCGCATCGACTTCGACGACCCGGACACGCTCGAGGAGGCGTTCCGCGGCGCCGACGCACTGCTGCTGGTCTCCGGCAGCGAGGTGGGCGCGCGAGAGCTCCAACACCGCAACGCCATCGAGGCCGCCAGGAAGGCGGGCGTCAACCACATCGTCTACACGAGCGTGGTCAAGGCCGGCGAAACCACGCTGATCCTCGCCCCCGAGCACGCACTGACCGAGGAGATGCTCGCCGCGTCCGGCGTTCCGTACACCGTGCTGCGCAACGGGTGGTACAGCGAGCTCTTCGAGGCGGAGCTCCAGCAGGCCGAGCAGTCCGGGTCGTTCCTCGGCAGCGCAGGCAAGGGCGAGGTGGCCGCCGCTTCCCGTGCCGACCTTGCCGAGGCCGCGGCCGCGGTGCTCGCCGACCCTGCCCCGCACGCGGGGGCCGTGTACGAACTCACCGGCGACCGGGCCTGGACCAACGACGAGGTGGCCGCGGAACTCACCGAGCTGCTGGGCCGCCCGGTCGAGTACCGTGACCTGCCCGCCGAGGAGCACGCCGAGGCGCTCATGGACGAGGGGCTGGACGACGGGACGGTGCGCTTCCTCGTCGATCTGGACCGCAACAAACTGGACGGAGAGCTGGCCCTGGTCACCGGCGACCTGTCCCGGCTCCTGGGCCGCCCCGCCACGACGCTGTCCGAGACGCTGCGTTCCCTGTACCGCGACGGCACCGCGCAGTAGTGACCGCGGGGCGGCCCTGTCGCCCCGCGGCCGTGCGCCCGCAGGGCACCCCTCCCCGAGCACCGGACCATTCGCCCGGCCCTGGGGCACGGCCCAGGGCCGGGCCGGTGCACACCTTCCGTCGTCCGGTCCGTACCGCCGTCGCTCCGGTCGGCGCCGCCACCCGCACCAGGGCACGGGCGCTGCCGTCGCCGGCCACCCGGCTCGCCGGTTCCGGACACGCGGTTCGCTCCGCCCTGCTCAGGCGTGGGCGGGGAAGCGTTCCCAGACCCTGTGGTAGCCGAGCAGCTCGACGATCTCCCGCAGCACCGCCTCGCCGTCGCCGCCGATGACGACCCCGGGCGCGTCGGTGGGAATACCCGCCGTCTCGAACACCGGACGCGCCGCGGTCAGGCCCCCCACAGCCTTGGCGTGGCGGTAGGCCTCGGTGAGCAGCTGCAAGGCGCGCGGGTCGACGGCCTCCTCGACGGTCCCGCTCCAAGCCTTGGCGTCACGGGCCGCGAAGGCGTCCTTGCCCTGGGCGATGTTGCTCACCAGGATCAGAGCGTCCACCTCGATGGAGCGGCCCGTGGCGAAGCTGCGCTGCACCGTGACGGGGTCGTCTCCTCCTGCGCCGAGCTCGCCACCGGCGGGCGCGAACACGAGCGGGACCATGTCACCGTCGAAGATCTTGTCGCGAAGAGCCCGGACCACGGAGAGGTCTGCGCTGTCGTCCGCGACGATGCCGATCATGCGGCCCTTGGTGGGCCATTTGTCGCCCACCTGCGAGAGCGCCGGGCTGGGCCGGAGCGACGGGAGCTCCCGGGTGGCCTCGGGCACCGGGAGTCCGAGGCCCTCGGCCACCTGCTCGCACAGGTGAGGATCGACCTCGGCGAGCGCCCGCAGGGTGCGTTCCTTGATCGCGTTCTCGTAGCACTTGCCGAGCTCGAAGGTGAACGCGCTGATCATGTGCTCACGTTCGACCGACGACAGGCTGAGCCAGAAGAGCCGGGGCTGGGTGAAGTGGTCGGCGAACGACTCGGGCGCTTGCCGGACCTTCTTCGAGGCCGCCACCGTTGCGGGAACCTCCACGTACCCGCCTTCGTCGTTTCCGGCGAAGAACGGGCAGCCGCCGTCCAAGCTGTTGGGCTTGTACGGGGCGACGCCGTTGTACACGGCCGTCTGGTGCATGCCGTCGCGCAGCATGTCGTTGACCGGCGCGTGCGGACGGTTGATGGGAGTCTGCGCGAAGTTGGGCCCCCCGAGCCTGGTGAGCTGGGTGTCCAGGTAGGAGAACAGCCGGCCGGCCAGGAGCGGGTCGTCGGTGACGTCGATCCCGGGCACCAGGTGACCGGGGTGGAAAGCGACCTGCTCGGTCTCGGCGAAGTAGTTGGACGGGTTCGCGTCGAGGGTGAGCAGGCCGATCGGCTGGACCGGTGCCAGCTCCTCGGGGACGATCTTGGTCGGGTCCAGCAGATCGATACCCTCGAAGGTCTGCTCCGGGGTGTCGGGGAAGGTCTGGATCCCCAGCTCCCATTCCGGGTGAGCGCCCGCCTCGATCGCGTCGGCCAGGTCCCTGCGGTGGAAGTCCGGGTCCACACCACCGGTGATCTGGGCCTCCTCCCATACCTGGGAGTGCACACCGGCCTTGGGTTTCCAGTGGAACTTGGCCAGGGTGGTCTCGCCCCGCTCGTTGACGAGCCGCCAGGTGTGCACACCGAAGCCTTCCATGGTCCGGAAGGAACGCGGGATGCCGCGGTCGGCCATGAACCAGATCGTGTGGTGGAACGCCTCGGTGTGCAGGGACACGAAGTCCCAGAAGGTGTCGTGTGCGCTCTGGGCCTGGGGGATCTCCCGGTCCGGGTGCGGCTTGGCTGCGTGGACGACGTCGGGGAACTTGACGGCGTCCTGGATGAAGAACACCGGGATGTTGTTGGCGACCAGGTCGTAGACGCCCTCGGACGTGTAGAACTTGGTGGCGAAACCGCGGGTGTCGCGGGCGGTGTCCATCGAGCCCCGCGAGCCGACCACCGTGGAGAAGCGGGTGAAGACCGGGGTCTCCACGTCCTTGCCGAGGAAGGCCGCCTTCGTTACGCTCGCGGCCGTCCCGTACCCCCTGAAGACGCCGTGGGCCGCGGCCCCGCGCGCATGCACCACACGTTCGGGGATCCGCTCGTGGTCGAAGTGCATGATCTTCTCGCGCAGGTGGTGGTCCTGCAGCAGGACCGGCCCGCGGGCACCCGCCTTGAGTGAGTGGTCGGAGTCGGGGAGCCGGATGCCCTGAGCGTTGGTCAGGTAGGAACCGCCCTGCGAGAAGGCCTCCGAGGTCCCGCCGGTCGG
Source organism: Nocardiopsis xinjiangensis YIM 90004 (assembly GCF_000341145.1). GTDB lineage: Bacteria > Actinomycetota > Actinomycetes > Streptosporangiales > Streptosporangiaceae > Nocardiopsis > Nocardiopsis xinjiangensis. The sequence continues at coordinate 78,940 of NZ_ANBE01000044.1, read as the reverse complement.
TCGGCCCGTCGCCGTGTGCGGGGCCGGCTTGTCCTGGTCGGACTTGGGCGGGAGCGGTTCGTGCGGTTCGGTCGGCTCCTCCAACGACGGTGTCCGGGCGGCAGGCTTGCCCGGAACGGCCGCATCCGGTTCGTCCCTGTCCTCGTCCTTGACCGTTTCGGCGATCTTGTCGGCCGCTGCCTTGAGCGGGTTGTTCTCTTTCACGGAGGTCCCTCCTGAAGGACGCGCATTCGGGTGCGGCGCACACGGCACGCCGCTGTGACCGTACGGTTACGGAGAGTCACAGTGGCGCGCTACCCGAAACGAGGGGATCGAAGCAGAGGGGTTCGGCTCGTCCGGGAACTTGTACTCACTCTTTACCGGGAAGGCCCGCCTCTCTGCGGGGGAGCCCGCCCGGACGTGCGGACCCGCGCCACCGGTGGAAAAGCGGTGGCGGTCCGGGACGCCGCTGTCTAACGTGAGCTGATGACCACACCTCCCAGCGGCCGGGGCGTGCGCCCGGCTCCCGGTGTCCCCGCACTCCGCCTCAGCGGCGTCGTCAAACGCTTCGGAAGCCTGGCCGCCGTCGACGGCCTCGACCTCGAGGTCCCCCGAGGAACCGTCCTCGGACTCCTCGGCCCCAACGGCGCCGGCAAGTCCACCACCATGCGCATGCTCACCGGCCAGTCCCTGGCCACCGAGGGCCGCATCGCGATCCTCGGCCACGAGATCCCCGCCGAGTCCAAGTGGGCACGCGCACGCATGGGCGTCGTTCCCCAGCACGACAACCTCGACGAGGAACTCACCGTCGAGCAGAACCTGCGCATGTTCAGTTACCTGTACCGCGTCCCCCGCCGCGGCCGACGCGAGGCCGTCGCCCGCGCCATGCGCCTGGCCCAGCTCCAGGACCGAGGCGACACCGTCGTCGACGACCTCTCCGGCGGCATGCGCCGCAGGCTCCTCATTGTCCGCGCCCTGCTCCACCGGCCCGAACTCCTCCTCATGGACGAACCCACCGTCGGTCTCGACCCCCAGGTACGCCAGGAACTCTGGAGCCTCATCGACGCTCTGCGCAGCGAGGGCGCCACCGTCCTGATGTCCACCCACTACATCGAGGAGGCCGAACGCCTCTCCGACGAGGTCGCCCTCATGGCCGCCGGCCGCATCGTCGAACGCGGCGTCCCCTCGGAACTGGTCGCCAAGTACGCGGGCCGGACCGTCGCCGAGTTCACCACGGGGGAGGAAGGCGTGGCCGGTCTCGAACACCTCCTGCACAGGGACGGCTTCGCCACCCGCCGCACCGGAACCACGGTCTCCGCCCTGCGCGCCGAGGAGATCCCCGATCCCCTCCTCGCCCGGCTCGGCACCCCGCACCGGCGCGCCGGCAACCTCGAGGACGTGTTCGTGGCCCTGACCGGGGAGAACGTCGAATGACACCGGAACAGACCCGCGCCGACGCCCGACCCCGCGTGCACGTGCGTCCCGGGCGCTTCGAACTCGACGCGGTCCGCGGCGTCGTCGCACGCGAGTGGATCCTCTACGGCCAGTCCTGGCGGGCCACCACCTTCGCCGCGATCGTCGAACCCACCATCTACCTGCTCGCCTTCGGTTTCGGTATGGGTGCGCTCATCGGGAACCTCGCGGGCTTCAGCTACATCGACTTCCTCGGGACCGGGATCGTCGCGGTCTCGGTCATGTTCCAGTCGATGATGCCCGCCGTCATCAACACCTTCATCAAACGCCGCTACCTGCGCACCTACCAGGCCGTGCTGGCCGCACCCGTGGACGTACGCGAGGTCGTCACCGGCGAGGCGCTGTGGTTGGCCGTTCGTGCGAGTGTGTACGGGTGCGTACCCCTGCTCGTGGCGGTCGCGTTCGGGCTGCGGCCCGGCCCGGGAGCGCTCGCGGTGCCCCTCGTCGCCTTCCTCGCCGGGTTCGCCTTCGCGCTGTTCGGAATCTGGATCTCGTCGGTGATCACCTCGGTCCGCTCCATGGACTACGTCTTCAGCGGACTCTTCACACCGTTGTTCCTGGTAGCCGGGACGTTCTTCCCCATCACCGAGCTGCCCGACTGGGTGCAGACCGCGGCCCTGGCCAACCCGCTCTACCACGCGGTCGAACTCATCCGCGGAAGTGTTTTCGGTCAGCTCACCCCGGGCTCGGTGCTGTTGCACACCGGTGTGCTGCTGGGCTTCATCGCGCTCATGTGGATCCTCGCGTGCCTGCAGATGAGGCGCCGCGTCATCAGCTGATCCGCGGCCCCCGCCCGGGCACGAGACGGGGCCGCGTCCCTTCCGGACACGGCCCCGTGTACCCGAGCGGGGAAGGTCCCCGCGAGCGGAACGCTCCGCGTTCTAATCTCCGCCGCTGGGCGACCACCGCAGCTCACCGGAGAGCTGGTTGCCCTCCTCGTTCGGGGTCATCGAGAGCCCGACGGCGCCCCACTGGGAGGGGTCGGCGACGTCGGAGTCCTGCTCCAGCACCTGGCGCAGGTCGAAGAACCCGGACACGACCGCCTCGTCCATCTCCTGCATGGTCTGCTCGAACACCGGGTCGTCGGCGAGGGCGCCCGTGGAACTGGAACCCTCCTGGATCACCACGGCGCCGTCCTCCTCGTCGATCGCGGGCGGCTGTCCGTAGGGGCCCACGACCAGGTCGTTGACGAAGTCCTCCAACACCTGCTGGTCGGCGCCCTCGGCCCGGTACATGAAGGACTCCTCTCCGCCGCTTTCCTCGAAGAAGTCGTCGGAGCCCTGGCCGGTGAGGCCGAAGACCGTGGAGGTGCCCAGGAGCGCCCCGAACCCTTCGGGCAGGTGCGCGCCCACCGAGTTCAACTCGCGCTCCATCTGCTGGAAGTCGCGGTTGTCGGTGAGGAAGTCGAGCTCACCGTCGTCGTAGGCCTCGTTGAGGGCGCTGTCCAGGCCGGTGGCACCGAAGGCCATCACGGTGTTCTCCGGCAGTTGTCCGACGGCCTCGACGCTGCCGGCCTCGGCCTCCGACAGCCACGTCATGTCGGCACCGTCGATCGACCAGTCCGTGAGCGAGGACTGCACCTCGAGGTAGGAACCGTCCACGTGCAGCGCCCCGGAGAAACGTCCGGAGACCTCGGAGGGGCCGGGGGCCATGCCGCCCCGGAGCTCTTGCGAGAACCCCTCGATCTCGTTCAGGGCACCCGCGTCGGCCCACGCGGTGGCGAGGCTGTTGGAGGGCAGGCCGGAGACGTCGGAGGAGAACTCGTCGGCGGAGTCGAGTGTGCCGTGCTCCTCCACCTGGCGCTCCATGTCGGAGAGGGAGGCGTTGTCGGGGGTCAGGAGCGCGAAACCGTCGGCGATCTCGTAGTAGAGGTCGTCGTACTCGCCGGAGAGGGAGCCGAACTCCTCCTCGGCCAGGCGCTCGTCCTCGACGGCCAGCGCGATGACCATGCCTGTGCCGCCGGGCCCGGCCTCCGAACCGACCTCCTCGTCGTCGGAGGGCCACATGCCCACACCGGCGCCGTCACCGATCCATTCGTTCACGGAACCCTTGTCCGTCTCGGGGAAGGCCTCGGTGAACACGTCGGCGAAGAGCTCGTTCATGTCGCCGTCCCCGGCGTCGATCTCCTCGGCCACCTCGTCCGGGAGCTGGTCGATGAACTCCATGAGTTCCACCGCCTGGCTGCCGTCGATGGACAGGTCGACCTTGCCGAACGCGGCGGTGTTGCCGGGGAACACGGTCTCGGGCCGGTTCCCGCCGAGATTGACCAGGGACACCGACGCCCACACGGCGCCCGCCATCACGGCCACGGCCGTGGTGGCCGCGACGGGGATGAGCCACCGGTTACGGCCGCCGCCGCCACCACCAGGGGGCACGGAACCGCCGGAGGGGTGCCCGTGGGGGCCGCCGGGAGGGACCGGGCCACCGGGGGGCATGGGCGCACCCGGGCCGCCAGGGCCTGCGGGACCGCCGGGCGGCATGGGCGCACCGGGGCCGGCGGGTGGCACGGGGCCTCCCGGGCCGGGCGGGGCACCGGGGCCGCCGGGTTGCCCCGGGGCGCCGGCCTGCGGGGGTTGCCCCGGCCCAGGCTGCCCGGGCTGGTGCGGCCACTGGGGCTGCTGTGGGGGATCGGGGAAGGACATCGGACCTCCGGCGGGGAACTGACGGTGCGCGGATCGCGCGGTGAACCGGTGGATCTGATGCCCACCGGCCCCGGAATGGTTCGCGATCGGTGCCCGTCGTCTGCTGTCAGGGAGAATGTGGAAGGTGTCGGCAGGGGAGAGGGCCCGAAGAAAGGCTCGAGCTTCCTTACGGGCCACGGAGCGGCCGGGCTCCTGGCCGGACCCGGGCCTCACGGGGCGAGTCACCCCGCCGCGGGCGCGTGACCCACGGACGCGCCCTCAGGGGAGGGTGCGGATCCTGGAGGGGCGCGCAGCCCGGACGCACCAGGGTCCGTGCCTCTGCGGGAAGGAGGCCGGCCCCGGGAGCCCGTACCGGTCGGAGCATGGACCGTGAGCTGCGCCCACGCACTCGGTACGAGGCTACTTCCCCTGCGGGTGTGGCCCCGCAGCCGAGCCCCCCTTCTGCGGAGCGAGCTCTCGGTGCCCGGCTGTGCAGGTGATCCCGCCCGGCTGCCCGGTGCACGCCCCGTCGCGCGTTCCCTGCCCGGCCGGCTCCGCGGGCAGGGCCCGTGCCCCCTTTCGAGCGGTACGGGCACCCCCGGCAGGCACCCGTACCCGGGTGTTCAGGACGCGGTGTTCAGTTCCACGCCGCTGTAGGCGGAGAGCTTGCCCAGACGGTGCTCGCTGTGCACCTGGCGCACGGTTCCGCTGCGCCCGCGCATGACCAGCGAGTCCGTGTGCACACGGGTGGACTCGTAGCGCACCCCGTCCACGAGCTCGCCCTCGGTGATCCCCGTCGCAGCGAAGAACACGTCGTCGGAAGCGACGAGGTCGTCGGTGGTCAGCACCCGGTCCACGTCGTGTCCGGCGGCGATCACCTGCTGACGTTCGGCGTCGTCCTTGGGCCACAGGCGCCCCTGGATGACCCCGCCCAGGCACTTCATGGCGCAAGCGGTGATGATGCCCTCCGGGGTGCCGCCGATCCCCAGCAGCAGGTCCACGCCGGTCCCGGGGCGGGCTGCCATGATCGCGCCCGCCACGTCGCCGTCGCTGATGAACTTGATGCGGGCCCCGGCCTCGCGCACTTCCTCCACGATCTGCTGGTGGCGCGGACGGTCGAGGATGATCACCGTGACGTCCTGCGGTGCCTTGCCCTTCGCACGGGCCACAGCGCGCACGTTGTCGCCGACGGGCGCCGCGATGTCGACGGCCTCGGCGGCCTCGGGGCCGGTCGCCAGCTTCTCCATGTAGAAGACCGCGGAGGGGTCGAACATGGTCCCGCGCGGGCTCAGCGCGATCACCGCCACCGAGTTCGGCATCCCGTTCGCGGTCAGGGTGGTGCCGTCGACCGGGTCGACCGCCACGTCCCAGTCGTGCCCGCCACCGTCGCCGACGTTCTCACCGTTGTAGAGCATGGGGGCGTTGTCCTTCTCGCCCTCGCCGATGACCACGGTGCCGTTCATCGACACGGTGCTGATCATGTGCCGCATCCCGCGGACCGCGGCGCCGTCGGCGCCGTTCTTGTCGCCCTTGCCGACCCAGCGGGCGGCCGCGAGCGCGGCCGTCTCGGTGACACGGACCAGCTCCAACGCGAGGTTGCGGTCGGGAGTGGTGGAGTTACCGGGCTGCGACATGGACATGACACCTTCCGTCGAGGAACAGGGCGGGACGTACGTCTTAGGGTAGTCACCCGAGGTGTTCCGACGGGCCTGTGGGCGGACCCGTGTCACATACGGGCCGACCGGCGACGGAGTTGAAGAGGGCGTGACTGTGGACAGGACGGACAAACCCACGAGGACCTCCCTGCGAGGGGCCGCCACACGCAGTGCACTGCTCCGGGCAGCGGCCCAGGTCTTCCGGACCGTGGGTTTCTCGAAGGCCGGTGTCAGCGAGGTCGTGGCCGTGGCCGGAGCCAGCGTCGGCAGCCTCTACCACCACTTCGGCGGCAAGGCGGACCTGTACCTGGCGTTGTACGAGGAGTTCCAGACCCGCCAGCAGGAGCGCACCCACGAGGCCGTCGTCGAGGCGCGCGGCGCGGGTGAGAGTGATCCCACACGCCTGATGAACATCGCCGCCCGTGCCTACCTGCTCGGATGTGTCGAGGAGCGCGAGACCACCCGCCTGTTCTTCAGCGGCGACGGCCCGCCCGGGTTCGACTACCAGCTCCGCGAGCGCCTGACGGGTTGGACCGACCGGAACGTCGCGCTGTTCCGCAAGGCCGACGAGCCGGTCGACGAGGCCCTGCTGATCGTGGTCTCCGGTGCGATGCTCATCGCGGTCGCCGAGGTCGTGCGCCGTGACGACGTCGATGCCCGCCGTCTCGCCGACGACATCACCGATCTGCTGAGCACGCTCCAGCCCCGCCCCCACGAGCGTGAGGCCGCCGCGAACTGACGGCCGGTCGCCGGTGGGCGCGGGGCTCCACGCCCCCGCGCGGGGTGCTCCCGGCCCGGTAGGAGCGCTCCGCAGCGGCCCGGGCTCTCGTCCGGCCGCACCGAGCGCTCGGGACCGGGCCCTTCACCGGACGGTTCGGGGTACCCCGGGTCGGAGTCCTCCCCGACCTGCGGCAAGCTGGGACGTGCCATGAGTGAGTACAGCCGGTCCAGCGCGACCTTCAAGAACTACGCCATCTCCCTCGGGATCATCGTCGGCATCCTGCTGTTGATGTACGTCGTCGTCGCGACCCGCTCGGAGGAGCGCATCCCGACGGTGGAGTACGGGCCGGACGCGGAGACCCTGCGAGCCGAGGCCGATTACCAGGTGACCCTGCCGTCCGAGGACCTCCCGGAAGGGTGGACCCCGACCAGCTCCCACCTCGACATCAACGAGCCCGTGGAGTGGAGCCTGGGCTTCGCGACACCGCAGGACAGCCACGTCATGATCACCCAGAGCGACGACGACCCGGGGCGCGTGATCGCGGACCGTGTCGAGGACGCCGATCCGGTCGGAGTGGTCAACGCCGGTGACCGCGAGTGGGAGCACTTCGACAACGACGACGACTGGCGTGCCCTGGTCTGGCAGGAGGACGACGTCACGCTGATCGTCTCCGGCCCCGCCGACCTCGACGAGCTCGCGTACATGGCCGAAGGGCTGCGCCCCATGCCCGAGGACGGGGACGCGGGGGCGACCGAAGGTTCCGAGGGCGCCGGGAACACGGAGGGAGCCGATACCGGCGACGAGGGATCCGGCTCCGAACCCGCCGACGCCTGAACGCAACCGGGGGCCGCCGTGCACCACGGCGGCCCCCGGTCGTGTCATTCCACCCGGCCCCGGGTCTCGTCCCGGCCCCGGAGTGTCCTACCGGCCCTTACCGCTGGGCCTCGGCCTGCTCGGCGCGCAGGTCGCGCCGCAGCTCCTTGGGCAGGGAGAAGGTCAGGTTCTCCTCGGCCGTGGTCACCGGGGTGACCGAGCCGTAGCCGAATCCGGACAGCTTGTCGAGGAGCTCGCGCACGAGGATCTCCGGCACGGAGGCGCCACTGGTCACACCGACCGTGGTGACGCCCTCCAGCCAGGACTCGTCCATGAACGTGGCGTTGTCGATGAGGTAGGAGGCATCGGCGCCGGCCTCGAGGGCGACCTCGACCAGGCGCACGGAGTTCGAGGAGTTGTCCGACCCCACGACGATGACCAGCTCGCACTCGGGCGCCATGGCCTTCACGGAGTCCTGGCGGTTCGAGGTGGCGTAGCAGATGTCGTCGCTCGGCGGGTCGATCAGGTTGGGGAACCGCTCGCGCAAGGCGTCCACGGTCTGGTTGGTCTCGTCCACCGACAGGGTGGTCTGGGAGAGCCAGGAGACGTTGTCCGGGTTGCGCACCTGGACCTTGTCGACCTCCTCGGGGCTCTCCACGATCTGGACGTGCTCGGGCGCCTGACCACTGGTGCCCTCGACCTCCTCGTGGCCGATGTGGCCGATGAGGACGATGTCGCGGTCCTCCTTGGAGAACCGCTGTGCCTCCTTGTGGACCTTGGTGACGAGCGGGCAGGTCGCGTCGATGGTCTTCAACTGACGCTGGCCGGCCTGCTCGTGTACGGCTGGGGAGACACCGTGGGCGGAGAACACCACGATGGCGCCCTCGGGGACCTCCTCGGTCTCTTCGACGAAGACGACGCCCTTTTCCTCCAGCGTGCGCACCACATGGGTGTTGTGCACGATCTGCTTGCGGACGTAGATGGGAGCGCCGTACTGCTCCAAGGCCTTCTCGACGGTGATGACCGCCCGGTCGACACCGGCGCAGTAACCCCGCGGGTTGGCGAGCAGCACACGGCGTTGGTTCGTCGCAGTCGTCGCACTCATACTTCACATCCTAGGTGGGGTGCGGTGAGGTGGGGGGTTTTTGGGCCTTGTGTGGTACACGGCACCGCGCTGGTGGTCAGTCCTCTCCCCACCGTAGATGCTGTACGAATGTGACGGGATCGCAACGGGACATATCCGCTTCCGCAGCGAAGTGTAGGGATCATGCAGCTGTCCCCCGCTCATGGTGTTCCACCTCCTCTATCCTGGTTCACCATCACATCCGTCAAAGGCGGTTCGCACTCAACTCGGCCTTGCCTGGTTTTCTGGAAGCGCGCCGCTGGCCCATCAGCCGAGACCCTCAGGAGCCCCCGCCCTATGTCGAACACGTCGATCGTCACGAAGTTGCTGACCCTGGTCAAGGGTGCCTTCGGCCGCAAGGACACCGCCTCCGACGCGGTCCTGGAGCCGCGGGCCGAGGACGGGGGGCAGGCCGCGGAGAACGGCGGCGGGGAGCAGAAGACCTCCACCGCGACCGCGGAGCGGGCCGAGGAGGCGGCCCCCGCCGAACAGGCCGGGGAAGAGGCCGCCGAGCCCGCGAAGCCCGAGTCCGCAGGGCCCGAGTCCGCAGGGACCGAGCCCGAAGCCCCTGTCGAGAAGGCCGCCACCCCGGCCCCCGAGGCCCCCGCCGAACAGGCCGAGGAGAAGGAGCCGGCCCAGACGCCGACCCCGGCCACAGAGGACGTCCCGGAGAAGGCCGCCGCCATCGCCCAGGAGCTCGGCACCAACGAACACCACACCGAGGTCGCCAGCGACGACGTCCTCGAGCGGGTGCGCAAGGGGGCCGCCCCTTCCGCCGATGAGCTCGCTGTGCCCACCTACGACGAGCTCACCCTTCCCTCGATCCGCGCGCGCCTGCGCAAGCTCACCATCGACCAGGTCCGCGACCTGCGCGCCTACGAGGTCGCCCACCAGGCGCGCCCGGAGTTCATCAAGATGTACGACAACCGCATCGCCAAGCTCCAGGCCGAGGAGCGCTAGCGGTTCGAGCGGGCGCCGCCTCCCTCCGGCGCCCGCTCGAAGACCTCCCCGGCCTCCACCTGCGGGCGCGCCCGCGGTCGGAACCGTCGCAGGGTTGCCCTAGGGTTCCGAGGCATGGGAATGGAGAGCTCAGCCGAGGCGCCGCAGCCGGTCCGCGTCGTCCTGAACGCCGTCGGCCAGTGGATCGGCCGCCTGGGCCGGATCTGGGTCGAGGGGCAGATCGCCGAGCTGAACCGGCGCGGCCGCATGGCCTACATCACGCTGCGCGATCCGGTCGCCAACGTCTCCGCCAACGTCGTGTGCCCCACGGCCGTGCTCGACGCGCAGAGCCCGCCCCCCGAGCCGGGCGCACGTGTCGTCGTGCACGCCAAACCCGACTTCTACGAGCCCCGCGGCCGTTTCTCCCTGCGTGCCCTGGAGATCCGCCATGTGGGGCTGGGTGAACTCCTGGCCCGCCTGGAACAGCTGCGCCGCACGCTCACCGCCGAGGGCGTCTTCGACCAGGCCCGCAAGCGCCCGTTGCCGTTCCTGCCCAACACCGTCGGGCTCGTGTGCGGGCGCGACTCGGCTGCCGAACGCGACGTGCTGGAGAACGGCCGCCGCCGTTGGCCCGCGGTGCGCTTCGAGGTGCGCCCGGCCACGGTCCAGGGCGAACGCGCCGTCCGTGAGGTCGTCGCGGCCCTTCAGGAGCTCGATGCCCACCCCGAGGTCGACGTCATCGTCATCGCCCGCGGCGGGGGCTCCCTGGAGGACCTGCTTCCCTTCTCCGACGAGGCCCTGGTGCGCGCGGTGGCGGCCTCCACCACCCCCGTCGTCAGCGCCATCGGCCACGAACAGGACGCGCCCCTGCTCGACCACGTCGCCGACGTGCGCGCCTCCACCCCCACCGACGCCGCCAAACGCACCGTGCCCGACGTGGGCGAACAGCTCGAGATCGTGCGCCAGCTCCGCGACCGTGGCCGCCGGGTCGTTCAGGGCGGTCTGGAACGCGAGTTCTCCTGGTTGCGCGGTGTGCGTTCCCGCCCGGCGCTGGCCGATCCGGTCCGTGAGGTCGACCGGCTCACCGAGCAGGTCGTGGAGCTGCGCGATCGCGCCCGGCGCAGCCTCACCGCCTCCTTGGACCGTTCCGCCGACGGTCTCGGCCACACCCGGGCCCGCCTGCACGCTCTCTCGCCCGCGACGACGCTGGCCCGCGGGTACGCGATCGTGCAGCGCGGCGACGGTTCGGTGGTGCGTTCCGCCGCCGGCCTGCAGGAGGGTGAGGAACTGCGGGTGCGTCTGACCGAGGACAGCTTGCGCGCGAGTGTCACAGAGATCGAGGCCGGCGGGGACGGGACCTCCGTGCCGGCCGGCAGCCAGACCACCGGGGGCGGGGATCCCGCGCCCGACGAGACGACCGAGGGGGAGAACCCGTGAGCGAGAGCGCCGAGACCGGCAGCGACACCGCCGCCGAACCGGAGATGAGCTACGAGGAGAGCCGCGAGGAACTCAACGACGTGGTGCGCCGGTTGGAGTCCGGCGGGCTGAGCCTGAAGGACTCGCTGGCTCTGTGGGAGCGCGGTGAGGAGCTCGCGCGTGTGTGCGAGCAGTGGCTCGAGGGGGCCCGCGCCAAGCTTGCCGCCGCGATGGACGAACGTGCGGAGAACCGGTCGGGGGCCGGGGGAGAGGACGCCGGCACGCCGTTCTGAGTCCGGGCGGTGCGGCCCGGGTCAGCGGCGGCCGTTGAGCTCGTCGCCCAGTTCGCGCAGGTTCCCGGGAAGCCCGCGGAAGACCGCGATGACCAGCACCAGCGCGGTGCCCAGGAACAGCCACGGGGCGACCTCGGCCAGGCGGGAGGCCAGGCCGAGCACCAGGACCCGGGTGAAACCTTCGTTGCCGAGCGCGAGCAGGCATTCGGCGCTCACGGCGGAGACGAAGAACGCGATGGGCGGGCTCACCGAAAGTGACAGCAGGTCGGGCGGGCGCACGAGGACGGCGGTCATCAGGCAGGCCGCGGTGAAGGCGATGCCCGGGGCCGCGGGCCAGGAGGCCGCGTGCGCGATCATCGTGCCCGTGAAGCTGAACAGGACGATGAGGAGGATCCCTCCGCGCCCGGTCAGTCGGGGCAGGCCCGCCGGTGTGCTCGTGGGGCGTGCTTTTTCGGGGCGCGGGCTCGCGGGGCGCGCGGGCCGGGGCGCGGTGCGGTCGGAGCGTCGCTGTGTCTTCTGGGCCACGGCCGTGTTCGTCTCGCGCCCCTCGGAACGTACGAAGTACGGAGCCCGGCCGGGCTCCGGGCCTTCCTTCCTGCGCGGGGGCATGGCTGCGCACCTCCCAGGTTCATTACTCACGGTGTTTAGTGTTTCACTTCTCGTGGGGGTTCGGTGTCTTTTCCGGGGATCGTGTCGTCCTTTTGTCCACTTGCCCCTTCCGTGCCGAACACGCCTTCTGGGGATTGGACCACGACTTCGTCCCTCCGGGTTCTGGAAGGTTTCCGAGGAGTCCCGGTGAACTGGGGTGAGAAGTACGGAGAGTGGAGAAAAAGGTACATTCAGGCCATGCCGGTGTTCCCGTTGTGAGCGCGCTGAATACTGTCCGCGCCGAACCGTTCTGACGTGCCCCGGTCCGACTCGCCGGTCCCCGTGTCCTCCCGGAACGCGCCATCACTCGCCCCAGCGGTAGATCGATCCTGGTCAGAGAGGCGAACACTCCCGACCAGTTCCGGGGACGACAACGCCCGCGGGCTCTCCCGGGCCCCCGGAGGGCGTTCCAGATCACCGTCGACCAGCCCCAGCTCCTCGAACCGCCGCGCCGTCACCAACACCCGGCTCTCCAACGACCCCACCGTCTGGTTGTAGGCCGCCACCGTCCGGTTCAAGGCCCGGCCCAGGCCGTCCACGTGCCCGCCCAGCGTCGACAACCGCTGATGCAGCTGCTTGCCCAGGTCGAAGACCTCGCGCGCGTTCTCGCTCAATGCCTCCTGCTGCCACGCGTACTGGGCGGTGCGCAACAACGAGATTAACGTCGTGGGGGTGGCGATGTGCACCCGGCGCCCCATCGCGTGCTCCAACAGCCCCGGGTCCTGCTCCAGTGCCGGCGCGAGGAAGGACTCACCCGGGATGAACAGCACCACGAACTCCGGGGCAGGGGTGAACGAGGCCCAGTACGACTTGCCCGCGAGCTGGTCCACGTGGGTGCGCAGCTGCTTGGCGTGCGCACGCAACTCCGTGTCCCGGTCGGGGTCCTGTTCCGACTCGACCGCGTTCAGGTAGGCCGACAGCGGCACCTTGGCGTCCACGACGATGTTCTTGCCCCCGGCCAGGCGCACCACCATGTCCGGCCGCTGCGACCCGTCCGGTGTGCTCGCCTGCTCGTCGAAGTCGCAGTGGGAGGCCATCCCGGCCAGCTCCGCGACCCGGCGCAACTGCACCTCGCCCCACCGGCCGCGGGCCTCCGGACGGCGCAGCGCCGTCACCAGCGAGCGGGTCTGGTCGCGCAGCCGATCCGACCCCTCGCGCACCAGTTCCACCTGCTTGGCCAGTTCCGCGTGGGCCGCGGCCCGTCCCGAGTCGACCTCCCGCATCTGGCGCTCGACCCGCGACAGGGTCTCGGCGAGCGGCTCGACCATACGTTCCACCGCGCGGCGCCGTTCGTCCAGGTCCCCGCCGGCCTCGGCGTTGACCGCACGCAACCGGCCCTCCGCCAGTTCCAGGAACCGCTGGTTGGTCTGGTCCAGGGCCTGTACCGACATGGCCCGGAACCGTTCGGCCAGCTGCTCCTCCATGTACTCGGCGCGCTCCCGCGCCGCCTCCGCCTCGGCGCGGGACCCGGCATCGCGCGAGCGTGCCAGCAACCACCCCAGGGCCGTGCCGACGGCCAGACCGACCAGGAGCGTGAGCAAGAGTGCGAGACCGTCCATGGCGCACCATGGTGTCAGCCCCACCCCCGATCCCGCTGTCGGACGCGGGCGCCGGTCCGGGGCCCGCGTCCTCACGGTCAGTTCTCCGAACCGGACCGCATCGCCGGCAGGCAGCGGGCCAGCGCGGACCGCCAGGCCAGCACCGATCCCCAGTACTCCGGGGGTGCCTCGTGCGGGGCGAGCAGCCACATGCGCTCCCAGGAGGGCGACTCCCGGGCGTCGATCCGTCCGCGCGGGGAGGAGGGCACCTCCTCGTGCACCGGGTACCACCAGTACCCGAGGGGCTCCAGCAGCGCCATGAGCCGTTCCTCCAGGCCCAGGTCCGGACGCACCTTGACCAGGATCCACGGCCGGTGCCGGCGCAGCACCTCCAACGCACCCGCGACCACGTCCGGTTCGGAGCCCGCAGTGTCGACCGTGACCACACGTGGATGGGCGGCGGCCTCCTCGGCCCACCGGGACAGGGACACGATCGGCACCTGGCTGTGTGCGAGGTCCGTGAGGGCCGTCCCACCCGACACCGTCGTGTTGCACGTGTCGTTGTACGGGGAACGGCGCAGGCGGGCCGTGCCGTTGTAGTTGCCGACCGCCGTGCCCACCACCGTGACCCCCAGGTCGCCGGAGTCGGAGACCGTGCGGGCCGCGGCGGCCAACTCCGGGGCCGGCTCGAACGCGAAGACCGCCCGGCGGGACCGGGCCGCCGCCAACGCCGCGTAGACACCCACCCCCGACCCGACGTCGAACACCGCGCCCGGTTCCGCGTGCTCGACCGCCGCCAGGAAACAGGACAGGCCCGCCGGCCCGTACTGGGCCAACCCGCCCTCCTCCAGCCGGCGCGGCACCGTGAGGTCGCCCGGCAGCTCCAACTCCACACGGTCCGGGCCCGACGCCGGTCCCTGCTCCGTGCGCGGAAGCTCCAGCGGAAAACGGCGCATCCACGGGGGAAGCCGGTCCGGGTCCAGCCCGCCCAACCGCCGCGGCAGACGGGTCCGCAGACGCTGAGTGGCGAAACGCACGATCGGATAGCGGCGCACGAGCGCACGCAGTTGGTCGGTGACCACAGGTGTTCCCCCCCAGAAACGGTGCCGCGGCCAGGGCTCTGGGCCCGCACCGCGGTGACCGTGTCTCCCCTCGACGGTCCGGGGGCGGGGGCGGCACGCGGCCCCCACCCCTGTCGGTGTCGCACCCCTCACGGGCCCGAACGTCGGCCCGCGAGTCCCTTCCCCTGCCCGTGGCTGTGCCTCGACAACACGTACCGAACCTAGCGTGCGGGGCCGTCGGGGCGCATGCGGTTCGGAGGAACGTCCGTGCTTTGCCGGTCACGACGGATCGGTGGCCCCCTACGGCCGCATAGACTCGGGTCCTGTGAGTCTGACAATCGGGATCGTCGGCCTGCCCAACGTCGGCAAGTCCACCCTCTTCAACGCATTGACCAAGAACGACGCTCTGGCTGCGAACTATCCGTTCGCCACCATCGAGCCCAACGTCGGGGTCGTGGGTGTGCCCGATGCCCGGCTCGGCACTCTGGCGGAGATCTTCGACTCGGCGAAGCTCATCCCGGCGACGGTCGACTTCGTCGACATCGCGGGCATCGTGAGCGGCGCCTCCACCGGCGAGGGCCTCGGCAACAAGTTCCTCGCCAACATCCGCGAGAGCGACGCCATCTGCCAGGTCATCCGGGCCTTCGATGACCCCGACGTCACACACGTCGACGGTGACATCGAGCCTTCCCGCGACATCGAGACCATCAACACCGAGCTGATCCTGGCCGACCTCCAGACCCTGGAGAAGGCGGTCCCGCGCCTGGAGAAGGAAGCCAAGCGCAACGCCAAGGACAAGGCGGCCCAGGAGACCCTGCAGGCTGCACGCGACGCGCAGGAGGTCCTCGACCGGGGCATGTCGCTCTCCGTGGCCGAGGGCGTGGACACCGACCGGCTGCGGGAGCTCAACCTGCTCACCGTCAAGCCGTTCATCTACGTGTTCAACCTCGACAGCGAGGAGCTCGCCGACGAGAAGCTGCGCGCCCGTCTGCAGGAGCTCGTGGCCCCCTCCGAGGCGATCTTCCTCGACGCCAAGATCGAGGCCGAGCTCGCCGAACTCGAGGAGGACGAGGCCCAGGAAATGCTGGAGTCGCTCGGCCAGACCGAGCCCGGCCTCGCCCAGCTCGCCCGCGTCGGGTTCAGCACCCTGGGTCTGCAGACCTACCTGACCGCCGGGCCCAAGGAGGCCCGCGCCTGGACCATCAAGCAGCGCGCCACCGCTCCCGAGGCCGCCGGGGTCATCCACACCGACTTCCAGCGCGGCTTCATCAAGGCCGAGGTGGTCTCCTTCGACGACCTCGTGTCGGCCGGTGACATGCAGACCGCGCGCTCGGCGGGCAAGGTCCGCATCGAGGGCAAGGAGTACGTGATGTCCGACGGCGACGTGGTGGAGTTCCGCTTCAACGTGTAGTCGGGTTCCGGGTCGAGTGCCGGAGCACACCGTGTGGGGTCCGGCACTCGTTTCACGGTCCGAGCCGAGGGGTGGCGCACGGGTGACGGCACGTTCGGATTCCCACTAGCTCGGCTGCGTGCTTTCCCCGCAGGACCGAAGAGATCGCCGGTCCTGCATTCGAAGACCGCGGCCGGTCGGAAAGCTGGCGGCAGGGACGGGCCGAACCGTCCGCGTTCGGTGCAGACGGCTGTTCGGCGGGGGCGCCGGGCTCGTCGGCGAGGCGCTGTTGCGGCCGTCCTCGGTCCTGCCGGCGTGCGTGAAGCGGGTTCCTCACAGCCGGCCCCGCTCCTGCGCCGTGGGGTACCGCGCGAAGGTACTGAAGAATGATTCCATGGCGGCGTTGTCGTCCGCAGCGCCGACTCGCCCCATCGATCGGACCACGCCGTGGCGGTGCAGGGTGTGCACGGGTTTCCGAGCACGAAACCGTGGTCCACATGCGGCAGCCCCCGTCCCGCAGCCCCTCACCGGGAAAGGGCCACTGCGTCCTGTCTAGACGCGGGCCCGGAGGGTCTCGTCGAGCCAGTCGTACATGTGCTGGTGGAGAGTGGAGCGGCCGCCGTAGCTGCAGTGTTCACCGGATCCCTCCGCCTCTGGAAGGGTGATCAGGGTGCTCGGGCTTGTGAGGCTGTGGTGCAGGCGGAGCGGTTCACCCTTGAAAGCGAAGTCGTGGTCCGGGTCGAAGATGAGGGCCTGGGTGGTGATCTGCTGGGCGAGACCCTCAAGGGTGTAGGAGCGGGAGCGGCGTACGTAATCGGGCATGGAGTCGGCGCCGAAGGTCCAGACGCCGTTGCGCAGAGCCCAGCGCAGGGAGGTGTTGCGTGCCAGAATCAGCGACAGGACCTGCCCGACTTCTTCGTCGCGGCCGTCCAGGGCCCATTGCAGCAGCCACGAGGGGACCAGCCGGGTAGTGGCGTCGTAGTAGCTGTAGATGCCGCCGTCCAGTACGAGGGCCCCGGCGCGGTGCTCGAAGGCGGCGGCGCGGGCGACCAGGTGACCGCCGAAGCTGTAGCCGTGCAGCGCAATGCGGTCGGGGTCGATCTCCGGTCGGGTGAGGGCGTAGTCGACGACAGGGGTGAGGACGGCTTCCCAGTCGGGGCGGAAGAACAGGCGCTGCTCGCGCAGGGCGGCGCCCTGCCCGGGGCCGTCGTAGGCGAGACAGTTGTAGCCGCGGCGCAGGGCGGCCGCTGCGACGGCGAAGTAGGACTCTTCCAGGATCGAGTCGAACCCGCTGGTGAAGATGACGGTTGGGCGCGGGGTCGCGGAGTCGTCGACCAGGAAGAGACAGCCGGGCAGGGTGGTGTTCCCGTAAGGGATCGAGACTGGCTCGACCGGGGTGTCCATGTGGGTGGCGGCCGTGGCGAACGTGCTGCGTGCCAGGCGCGAGAGCTCTTTGGCCCGGTCATCGTCGAAGGGGTCGTCGCGGAGGTAGAACTCGGCGGTGCGGTAGTAGTTCGAGGCCCTCAACAGGGCTTCGCGAGCGCTCACCCGGTGGCCGGCGGCGAGCGCCTTCTCGCCCAGAGCGTGGACGCGGGCGGCGGTGGCGCGCCACCGCCGGTGCCAGGCGTCCTCATCACCGTCGGGGATGGCACGGGCAGTGACGATGACCTCGCCGAGGTCGGCGCCGCCATAGGGGGCGAAGCTTGCGGTGCGCAGGGTCTCGAAAGCGAAGGACTCGTCGTCGAAGAGGAACTCCATGGTCGTCTCCCGTTCATTGCCGAGACGGATCCGTTCCGTCTCGCTTGTGGTGCGACCCTACCCTCGATTACCCGAGACGCAACCGTGCCGTCTCGGATATGCTTTCGGTCATGAGCCGATCAGTCCCAGCCCGCCCTCAGGGCGGCCCGGTCCTGCAGGACACCGTCACCGACGCACTCCGTGCCGCCTTCTTCGAGGAACTCGCCGAGGTCGGCTACGGGAAATTGTCCTTGGAGGCCGTCGCCCGCCGCGCGAGCACTGGCAAGGCGGCCATCTACCGGCGCTGGCCATCCAAGGAGGCCATGACCCTCGACCTCCTCGTTCAGGTTTCGGTGACCGCCGCCGACACCCCCGACACCGGCAGCCTGCGCGGCGACGTACTGGCTTACTTCACCAAGACCGAACAGGCCTTGCGCCATCCGCTGGTCTCCCGCATCCTGCCCGACCTGCTCGCCGCTCGTGCGTACCATCCGGGCATCGCCGCCACGTTGGGCGAACGCATCGGCGAAGAGCGCCGCGAAAAGGTCGGTACGATCCTCCGCCGGGCCGTCGAACGCGGCGAGCTGCCCGACGACACCGACCTGGACCTCGGCCTGGACTTCCTGGCGGGCCCGCTGTACTGGGCCACCATGGTCCGCCAGGCCCCCACCGATCCGGACCTCCTTGCCCGGATGGCCGACAAGGTCGTTGCAGCCCTCGCCGCATAGCCGAACCGATTCCCGTCAACGTGTAGTCGCGCTTGTTCCGGTTCTAATCGCGGGCCTCGTCCGCGAATCGGGTCCGGGCTGCCTCGCTGATCGGTGTGAAGAAGTTGATGAGGTTGCCGTCCGGATCCCTGACGAGCAGCGAGCGGTTGCCCCAGGGCATGTCGGTCGGCTCATTGACGAACACTTCGACGACATCCTGAAGGGCCTTGTAGGTCGCGTCGACGTCGTCGACGAGGAAGTCCAGGGTGACGCTGCGATTCGCGCGCGCCTCGGCGGCATCGTCCCCGAGCAGCGGCACCGTGGCAGTGCTGGCGATGGCCAGCGTGCCGGATGGTGTGCGGAGTTCGGCGAACATCGGATGAAGCCGCTCGGCGGTGATTCCGGTGGCTGTTTCGTAGAACGCGACGAGCGCGTCGACGTCGTCGGTGATGATGCGGGTGGCTGCCAACTGCATTGCCGTCTCCTCCTGTTGTGGACGTGGATGTGGTCCACGAGCCCGGACACGGACATGACGGTACTGGTGATACCGGGCGAAAACTGTCCGGTATTTGAGCGATGATGGATGTTATGGCCGACACGACCGCGCGAGCGTTGCAGTTGCTCGAGCTGCTGCAGTCCGCGCAGCTGCGTACTGTTGCCGAGCTGGCCGAACGCCTCGGCGTCGACGAGCGGACGGTTCGCAGAGACGTGGCCCGGCTGTTCGATCTGGGAGTGCCCGTCGAGACGCTGCGAGGGCGCTACGGCGGTTATCGTCTCGCGCCCGGCCGGCGCGTCCTCCCGCTCATGTTCAGCAATGAGGAAGTGGTCGCGGTCTTTCTCGGGCTTGCCCGTGCGCAGGCGGCATCCTCCGAACCGGAGGTTGTCGCGCAGACCGCCCTGGCCAAGATCAAACGAGCGTTGCCGGCAGCTGATGCGAAGCGGATCGACGCCCTGCTCGGGGTGATGACGCGGACGTCCCAGCCCGGGGGGTTGGCTCCCGACCCTGCCGTGATGCTGACCCTGGCGGAGGCCGTGGACCTTCGACACGTCCTCGACCTGCGCTACCTCAGCGGCGAAGGTGTTCCGTCGCGGCGAACGATCCACCCCTATGGGCTGGTCGCGCACTCGGAGCGGTGGTATCTCGTCGCGTTCGACACGGACAAGCAGGAGGAACGTACGTTCCGGGTGGACCGGATCCGAACGGTCCGGTCGATACGTGAAACCTTCGCGCCGCCGCAGCAACCCGACGTGGAAGGCCGCCTTCTCGACCTCTTCGCCGGTGCGGGCTATCGCTGGAACGTCGTGCTGCGCATTCGGGGGACCGAGGACCACATCCGGGAGCATCTACCGCTCAGTGTGGCTCGACTCGAAAGATCGGACCGTGCGACGGACAGGGGGCGCGAAGACGCCCCGCCCTGGCATCGGGCCGAGATCCATGCCGAGAACCTCGATTGGCTACCGTCCGTCATCGCGGCTCTCGACTGCGAGGTGGTGATCGATCGCCCCGACGAACTCCGGAACCGCGTGAGGGCTGCAGCGATGAGCATGCTTCACGCGGCCGGCGAGGAACAAGGATCGACCCGAGCATGAGCCAGAGGGCCTGATGCTCCAGTCGTAGATCCGTTCTGTCATGGTTCTCGGGCGGATTGTCTGCGGTGACGAGACTGTCGGGCGTTGCCTGGATGGGCGATCTCGTTGCAGGTCAACGCGATCACAGCGTCCATGGACGGGTTCGGACGGCCTTCGATCGCCGCCATTGACCTCCCTCGACCAGCTCCCTTCCCCCTGTCCTCGCCGAGCGGGGGAAGGCCCGCGAGCGACCAGCGCCGAGCCCGGCCTGGCGGCGAGCCGCCGCCCGAAGGGCGGGTCCAGTCCCTCGCTCCGTCTCGTCTCCCAGGCGATCCGTGTCCGTGGCCCCGCCCTGTGCTGGACGCCATGGCTCACCTCCCGCCCACGCCCCTCGCCGATGCCATCCCCCACTACCGCCGGCTGCGCGAGCTCACCCTCGGCGAGCCGGCCTACGTCCTTGCCGATGCCGATCACGGCGACACCGTGTGGATGAGACTCGAACTCGAGTGAGGTCCCGGACGCGAGACGTTTCTGATCGCCGGAACGTGGTGGAGTTCCGCCTCGACGTGTGAGTGCCGAAGGCACGGGGCCGATGCCACGTCATGTCTCGTGGGTCCCGTGACCTCTCTCCGGAGTCCCGAGATGTGCGCTCCGACGCCGGCCTTGGTGGGACACGATGTGTTCATGGCATCGATTCAGACCCTCGATGATCCGGACCGGCGGACCGTTGCGCGTTGGGCGTGGGCCTGTGCTGAGCGTGTGCTCCCGCTGTTCGACGCCGATGAAGCGGCGGTGGAAGAAGTCCGGAGCGCGCTCGCCCGGACACGTGGGTACAGCGCCGGAGAAGGCAGCGCCGCTGAGGAGATCGGCAAGCGCCTCATCGCTGTGAAGGCGGCGAGTGCCGCTGCCACGCCGGCCGGCGCGGCAGCGGCAAGAGCGGTCGCCCAAGCCGCGGCAGTCTCCCACATGGGTGCTCATGCTCTGGGAGCGGCAGCGTACGCGGCGAAGGCGGTCGGGTCGGCGAACCCGGACCGGCCGGAAGCGGTTCAGGAGGAGATTCGGTGGCAGCTGGCGCAGCTCAGCGAAGGCGAGCGAGCAGTGCTGCGGCTGCTTCCGCCACTGGGCACCGACCCCTCCGGGCCGCTCGGGATCGGGCTTCTCTCACGCGGCATCCTGGGTTCGACGATCCGCGAGATCCAGAAGCAGATCGGGTGAATGCGAGGACGCGGCCGATCCTCTCTCGGGAGCATGGCGAGCACATCGTCAACGAAGGTGTCGTCCGGTTCAACGGTGCGCAACAGCCGATGTCGGAAGAACGAGACGGTCCGTCTTGACACCAGGTGGCGCCCCCGTCATCGTAGTGAGACGCATCGTCTCGCTGAAGGAAGTGGCACCATGGCCGCAGCCGCACCATCCACAGCTCGCACGTGGCTCATCACCGGTGCCGGGCGCGGCCTCGGCCGGGAGTTCGCGCTGGCTGCCCTGGCACGGGGAGATCGCATCGTCGGAACGGTGCGTCGCCCTGGGGCCATGGCCGAGATCGTGGCCCGATACCCGGGATCCGCGCAGGAGGTCCTGCTCGATGTTCGGGACGCGAAGGCGGTCGACGCCGCCGTCGACGAGGCGGCACAGGCTTTCGGCGGGCTCGACGTCGTCGTCAACAACGCGGGCACCGGTTTCGTCGGAGCTCTCGAAGAGATCGACGAGCGACAGGCCGAGGATCATTTCGAGCTGAATCTGTTCGGAGCCATGCGGGTCTCCCGGGCAGCGATTCGTCATCTGCGGGCGGGAGGCGGCGGAGACATCGTCCAGATATCGACGGTCGGAGCCATCGGTTCGATGCCGATGCTCGGGCTGTACAACGCCGGCAAGTGGGCTCTCGAAGGATTCAGCGAGGCACTGTCCGCCGAGGTCTCGCAGTTCGGGATCCGCGTGACGATCGCCCAGCTCGGCGGGTTCGCAACCGACTGGGCCGGGTCGAGCATGCCGTTCGCCTCGCCCATGCCCGAGTATGACGAGCTGCGCACGAGTGTTTTCGGCACGGCGCAGATTCCTTGGCCGGCCGCCGATCCCGACGCTCCTCCGACCGACGCCGATCCTGCCGTGGCCGCCGAGGCGCTGATCACGCACTTGTCCGAGCCGGATCGCCCGCTCCGAGTGCTCATCGGCGAGGACGCCCGCGAGCACGCTGCTTTCGCATATGCGGCCCGCCGAGATTCCTACGGCACGCGCAGGGACTTCGACTGGCCGGTGTAGGAACGCTTTCCCCTCGGAGCGCACCGGGAACTTCGCCGGCAAGGCGCTTCTGTCGACCCGGGAGGCAGAGGTCGAACCGGGATTCCACCGAGTTCCGGTTCGACTTCTGCTCTGTGGCACCGATGAGGACTTCGCTCACATGACTCGCGGGAGTGCCCGTGTCGGACTCGAACAGCGTGGAGTCGGAAACAACCGGGTGGACGGCGGCCTGGAACGGCCGCCGGGCCGGGGCCGGCCTCCGGATCTCGGTCCCGCGCCCGGGCCGTTCCTCTCCGTGCCCGCCGCTGCCGACCGGTCGCTCCCCACACGGCCGGAGACGGAGCGGTATCGCCCTGAGCGGCACTGGGGAAACGGGCCTGCGGCAGTTCCCCGCGGCNGGTCGCGGGCCTGCCGGTGCATGAGGACCTTTCGACGTTGCCCGCGGCGGCCGATACCATGAGTGCCGCGCATCGTCGCATGGTTGGAATCGCTGACCGAGGACGCCGCGATCACGACGGTCGCGCTCGCGCAACTGCTCGCCTTCGATCATGACGCAGCGGATGCGTATGCCGATGTGCTCATCGCACAGGGACCGTGGCGCGGGACCACGCGGAGCCCGGTGCAGCTCTCGGGCCGGATGCTGTGCCGGAGCTTTCCCGAGAACATCGCTCCCTCTGCCGCATCGCCGCCGGTGAACCGGGATGTGAGCAGGAAGAGGGCAGACGTCCGGGCCGGGGCACATCGACGTGGACCCGGCCTCTCTTATGCAAAGGAAACGGTGCAGCGTGTCCGTCCCACTGAGTATTCTCGATCTCGTCTCCATCCCCGAGGGATCGACGGCCCGCGAGGCCATGGCTTCGTCGATGGCGGCAGCGGGAACGGCTGACCGCCTCGGCTACACGCGGCTGTGGTTCGCGGAGCACCACAACACGATGAACCTCGCCGCCAGTGCCACGGGGCACCTCATCGGCCGGGCCGCCTCGGTCACCGAGCGGATCCGTGTGGGTTCGGGCGGCGTCATGCTGCCCAACCACGCCCCGCTCATGGTGGCCGAGGAGTACGGCACACTCGCCAACTTCCACGGTGGCCGGATCGATCTCGGTCTGGGCCGGGCACCGGGCACCGACATGATGACGGCCCGCGCACTGAGCCGCTCCTCGGCCGAGCCGCAGGAGTTCGCGCAGAACATCTACGACCTGCAGGGCTGGTTCAGCGACGAGGGGGCCGCCCGGAGCGTGCAGATCTCCTCGGCGGTCTCCGCCGGTACCGAGGTTCCCATCTGGGTGCTCGGGTCGACCGTCAACGGCGCCTCGATCGCCGGTCAGCTCGGGTTGCCGTTCTCCGTCGCCTCGCACTTCGCGCCCGACCAGCTCGACGACGCGATCAGGACCTACCGGAGCAGCTTCAACGCCGAGGCCCCGACGGCGCAGATCGGCGAGCCCTACGTCATGGCGGGTATCAACGTCATGGTGGCCGACAGCGACGCCGAGGCCGAGCGCGAATTCACCTCGGTGGGCCAGATGTTCGCGGACGTCTCACGGGGCCGGTCCCGCAAGATCCAGCCGCCGGTCGATCCGGCCGAAGCACGGGGCCTCGACAACCCGATGCTCAGCATCAGAGCGGTCGGTTCCCCGCAGACCGCCGTGCGGCAGTTGACGGAGTTCGTCGAGCGCACGGGTACCGACGAGGTCATCACCACCACCTATGCCTACGACCCGGCCGTCCGCGAACGCTCACTCCGGCTGCTGGCCGAGAACTGGTTCTGAGCGTGCGGCGCACGGGCTGAACGCCGTCGCCACGGTCCTGGCCGCACTCCGGCCCGTGGCCGACCACCGCGGGACCGACTGTCGGCGCGGTTTCATCGAGGCCGAGGCGGCCTCCTTCGCCGGCCTCGTGCCGGCCGGCGACATGCGGACCGCGCGCTCGGCGGGGGAGGTCCGCATCGGGGGCAAGGAGTACGTGAGGTCCGACGGGAACGTGGTGGAGTTCCGCTTCGACGTGTGAGATCCCGGCCCGCCTGCAACTCCTGACAGCACTGAGCGCCCTGGTCGCCTCCCTGCGGAGACGACCAGGGCGCTGTGGTTTGCGCGGTGCTTCACGCTGCGCTGTGGGGCTCTGGTCCGAGGCTCGACCCGATGATATCATGGGCGATATCAATGACGGGGGTGATTGCGATGGTGTCCATCATCGTCCGAGGGCTCGATGAGTCCGTGAAGAGTCAGCTCGCCGCACAGGCGAAAGAGCACGGGCGCTCCATGGAGGCAGAGGTGCGCGAGATCCTCACGAGGTCCGTGTGCCGACCCCATATCGGGCTGGCACTCATGCAGGCGGCCCGTGACGTCGGTGGCGTTGATGATCTCCCGGTGCCTGAGCGCACCGACGCTGCGCGGGCGGTGGACTTCGGGTGATCGTCCTGGACACGAACGTGATCTCGGAGGTCTTCCGCCCGCAGCCGGATGCACAGGTGGTCTCGTGGTTGGAGTCCCTCAGTGGCGACGTCGCCATCACGGCTGTCACTCTCGCTGAGCTGCTGTCTGGTGTGCGTCGGCTACCGAGCGGCCGGCGCAGGGAAACGCTGACAACGAGAATCGAGGCTGCGCTCCAGCCCTACCGGGACACCCGGGCGGTGCTCTCCTTCGACGACAGGGCCGCCGATCACTATGCGGACATCCTCGTGGCGAGGGAGAGGGCCGGACTGTCTATCAGCACGGCCGATGCTCAGATTGCTGCGATCTGTCGGGTGTACGGCGCAACGTGCGCGACCCGGAACGTCAAAGACTTCGTCGAGACCGGAGTCGAGCTCGTCAACCCGTGGGCTGACTGAAGGGCGCACTCGAGTACGAAAGGTTCTCCAACCGCGGGAGTGCCGCGGGAACGTCGCGGAACTCCGCTGCGAGGTGTGAACCCCCGGCAGAGACGGAGACGAGCCACGGGTGGGCGGGGGAACCGCCCCCTGTGGCTTTTTCGTGGCCGCCGGTCCCGCTCCTCGCCACCGTCCCGTCCTCGACGGCGGCAGTGCGTGAGCTTTCCGGAAAATTTCCGCTCGTGATGTCGAGAACGTGTTCGCGGCTCCGTCTCCACAGTGAATGCGCTCACAATGAGCCGTAGCGAGGGGAAGGAAGAAGCGATGCCCAAGTACCTGTTGCTCAAGCATTACCGCGGTGGCAAGACACCGCTCAACGATGTTCCCGGCGATCAGTGGACGGCGTCCGAGTGGGAGGCGCACGTCGCGTACATGGACGAGTTCGCGGACCGCCTGCGGGATTCGGGAGAGTTCGTCGCCAGCGCCGCACTCGCGATGGACGGCGAGTGGGTCCGTTACGACGGGGAGGGGCGGCCACCGGTGACGGACGGGCCGTTCGCCGAGACGAAGGACCTCGTCGCCGGGTGGATGCTCATTGACGTCGATTCCTACGACCGCGCTCTCGGCCTCGCCTCGGACCTGTCGGCGGCACCGGGGGCCGGGGGGCGTCCCCTGGGCGAGTGGCTCGAGGTGCGGCCCGTGATGGAACCGGCGCCCACCATGACGGAGTGAGACGTGGGACGGGAGGTGTCGCACGAGGGGGATCCGATGGAGGAGCCCGGGCTCCGTGAGCGGGTCCCCCACGTGGTGAACACACTGGTCAGGAGAGGATTGTCGTTCGTGGCGGCCGAGGACGCCGTCCAAGCCGCCCTGGTGCGGGCAGTGGAGGTGTGGCCCCAGGACCCGCCCGGCAACCCGACGGGGTGGTTGGTCACCGCTGCGTGGCGTGCGTTCCTCGACCAGGTCCGCAGCGACGGTGCGCGTGCTCTGCGGGAGGAACGCAGCGCCGTGGAACCGCAGCCGGGCGCCGCCCCTTCGCGGGACGACACCCTGTGGCTGTACTTCCTCTGCGCGCATCCCGCCCTCACGCCCAGCTCGGCGGTCGCCCTCACGCTGCGTGCCGTGGGCGGGCTCACCACACGGCAGATCGCGGAGGCCTACCTGGTGCCGGAGGCGACGATGGCCCAGCGGATCAGCCGCGCCAAACAGCGGATCGCCGGTGTCGGACTGGACAGGCCCGGGACCGTGACGACGGTGCTGCGAGTGCTGTACCTCCTCTTCAACGAGGGGTACTCCGGCGACATCGACCTGGCGGCGGAGGCGATCCGGCTCACTCGGCAGCTCACCGCCCAGATCGATGAGACCGAGGTGAGCGGACTGCTCGCGCTCATGCTGCTGCACCATGCCCGCCGTGAGGCGCGTACGGGCACCGGGGGCCGCCTCGTTCCGCTGTCCGAGCAGGATCGTGGGCTGTGGGACACGCGCCTCATCGCCGAGGGGATCGACCTCCTGCAGAAGGCCCTGGCCCGTGAGCGGCGTGGCGAGTACCAGGTCCAGGCGGCGATCGCCGCGTTGCACGCGGATGCGCCGAGCGCCGAGGAGACGGACTGGCCGCAGATCGTGGAGTGGTACGACGATCTCGTGGCGCTGACCGGATCCGATGTCGTGAGGACCAACCGTGCCGTCGCGCTGGGCGAGGCCGAGGGGCCCCGGGCAGGGCTGGCCGCACTGGCCGCGATCGACGGGACGACGCCGCGGTATGCCGCGGCGTCGGCGTATCTGCACGAGCGCGCAGGCGATCTGGACATCGCCGCGCCCGCGTACGCCGAGGCGGCACGTCGTGCCACCTCCGAGGCCGAACGGGTCCACCTGGAACGTCAGGCGGTGCGGCTGCGCGGCGTGCAGGGGTGGGGACGTTCGGGGGAAGGGAGTACGTGAGGTCCGACGGCGGCGCCGTGGACCACTCCGATGTTTCGTCGGTGGCGACACCGCCGGGGCGACCGGGTCCCGGGCGCCCACCCGCCGGCCCGTCCGCTCGCCCCGATCCACGGGGCGCCGAGCGTGACGGGCCGGCCCACATCAGATCTGTGCGCCGCCGGAGTCCGCCCGCTGCGAGGAAACAGTGGCCTCGGTGGTCTCCGTCTGCCTGGTCTCCTTGATGAAGAACGCACCCACGATCCCGAGGGCCCCGATGACTGCGGAGACGAAGAAGGCGACGTTGACCCCGTGGATGAGTCCGGCCACGCCGTGCTCCGCCGGGTCCAGAGCGGCCCCGGTCATGACGGTGACCAGGATCGCCGTTCCGACGGAGGCGGCGATCTGGCGCATGGTGTTGTTCAACGCCGTGCCGTGGGGGACCATCCGCTGCGGGAGCTGGTTGAGCGCCGCCGTGGTCACCGGCATGATGATCATCGCCGTGCCCAGCATGCGGCCGGTGTTGACCGCCGCGATGTAGGTGAAGGACGTGTCCGCGGTCAGGGTCGTGAACATGAAGGTCGTTCCGGTGAGCAGGGTGAACCCGATGACGGCGAGCCACCTGGCCCCGAACTTGTCGTAGATGATCCCGGTCACCGGAGACATCAGCCCCATGAGTGCGGCACCGGGCAGGAGGGCCAGGCCCGCCTCCATCGCCGAATAATCGCTCATGTTCTGCATGAACAGGGGGATCATGATCATCCCGCCGATCATCGCGATGAACACGCACATGCCCAGCGCGGTGTTGAGCGTGAACATCGGGTTCTTGAGGACCCGGAACTCCAGGATCGGATCATCCAACCTCAGCTGGCGCCAGACGAACAGGGCCAGCACGATCGCACCGATGCTCAACGACAGGACCACCCCGGGACTCGTCCAACCGGTGTTGCCGCCGGCGCTGAAGCCGTAGAGGAGGCCGCCGAAGGCGACCGAGGACATGATGATCGAGAGAACGTCCAGGCGCGGGAAAGTGCGGTCGGTGACGTTCGCGAGGATGAAATAACCGATGATCATGGCGATCACGGAGATCGGCAGCATCATCAGGAACAGGATCTGCCACGGGAAGCTGTCGACGATCCAGCCGGAGAGGCTCGGGCCGATCGCAGGTGCGAAAGCGATGACCAGGCCGAACGTTCCCATCGCGGTACCGCGCTTGTGGCGTGGGAAGATCGCGAAGAGGATGGTCTGCATGAGGGGGATGATGATCCCACCACCGGAGGCCTGAACGATCCGTCCTACGAGCAGCACGGCGAACGTGGGAGCCATCGCACACACGATCGTCCCGGCGGAGAACAGGCCCATCGCGGTCAGGAACAGCGTGCGCGTGGTGAACTTCTGGATGAGGAACGCCGTGGTCGGGATCATGATCCCATTGACCAGCATGAAGATCGTCGTCACCCACTGCGCCGAGTTCGCGGTGATCTCGAAATCCCTCATGAACGCGGGCAGGGCGGTGTTCAGCAGCGTCTGGTTGAGGATGATGACGAAGGCACCCAGAACCAGGACTGCTAATACGACGTTGCGGTTGACCGGTAGGGCCTTCGGGGATTCCTCGCTCGCTCTCTCCGGTTCCTGAGTGGCGGAGGCGTCCCCCGTGGTTCTCTTCGCCAAGCGAATCGCCTTTCCAAGCGTGGCGCCCCGGGCGGCTCGCCGCCCGGAGGCTCTTCTGGTCTTCGACGGCCCGGAGGTCTTCCGACTGCCTCGTCGGGCCATCAGATCGTGGGCCGGACGGGGGGTTCGCTCGATCCCCCGTCCGCATCACGCCCGCCGAGAGGTCCTCAACAGCGCTGTGCTCAGGTCCCGGGCAGGGTGAGGTCGTGTTCTTCGATGGGCCTCCCGGACCGGCCCGCACCATCGATCGTTCCTGCGTCAGCTACCACGGCGACGGCGAGTGCTCTCGTGTCGGGTCCCCGCGCCGGCTCGCTTCTCCGGCCGGCGTGCGTTGTCGTGGCGCACCCGTTCGGGTGGCCCACTCCTGCAGCGCGCGGTGGCAGTTCGTCCGTCAGCCGGTCAACGGCCGATCGGCGCAGTTCGGTCCTGTCTTCGGGCTCTCGGTGGCCCGCGGGTCTTTCCGGGTAAGCATTGTTTACCCCCAGAGTATCGCCTTTGGCGACCACGCTTGTGGTGGTTTGGCACACCTGCTCCGAGCAGGGTGGAAGCCCCGGTGCAGGTGGTCCTGGCGCTGAAACGCCGACCACCGGAGGCTTCGTCCGTCCTTCAGTACGGCCTACCCGGCGCGCTCGGTGTCGATCCTGCGATCGTGGGGTTTCCTCTCTCCGGCCGCCGACGCGTCCGCTGCCGTCCCAGGCAGTGCACCGCCGCGAGGCGTCGCCGTCCCGGGCCCGCCGGTGAGTAGAACCGGTGCCGGGTGGTGCGGTGCGGGCGAGCAGGACCGGCGGCGGAGGAGCGGGATCGTTCCGGAGTTTCTCTGTTTCCGGGCCACGGTCGCGCGCGCGGCGGTACGATCACTCTGTGCAGCGTCGCGGACACGATGGTCGTGGGCCTCTTCCCGTGCGCCTGCGCCCCGGAACCGGGTCGTGTCCCTCACCCCTCCGACGGGCACGACCCCTCGCGGCTCCTTCCGCGAGATCTCGGCACCGGGGCCGGCGCCCTTTTCGGGGGCGGGGAAGCCGGCGGTCACCGCGCACGCCGCACCGCGCCCGCCTGAGTGTGTCGCTCACTCAGGCGGGCACCGGCTTGCCCGCCTCGGACTCCCTTCCCGGGGCGGGCAACCGGGCCCTGCCCCCGGAGGGGTAGGGCCGTGGTCAGTCGTTCGGCCGGCTCAGTTCGAACCGGCCCTCCGGGGTGATGCGCATGTGTGCGGTCGAGGGGTTGTGCGCGAACTCCCACAGGTGTCCGTCCGGATCGGCGGCGTAGCCCGAGTAGCCGCCCCATCCCTTCTCCACGGGTTCACGCACCACCCTCGCCCCGGCCTCGGCCCAGCGCGCGAGCATCGCGTCGACCTCGCCGGGGGAGTCGAGGTTGACCGCCATGGTCACGCCACGGAACCCCGTTCCGTCGGCGGGGAGCCCGGCGTCGGCAGCCAGGTCGTCCCAGTTGTAGAGCGCCAACGCAGGGCCGGTGGTGGGCAGGAAGACGATCGTGCCGAGGTCGTGGCGGCGCTCGAACCCGACCGCTTCGTAGAAGTCCGCGGCACGGGCCACGTCGTGCACGCCCAGTGTGAGTAGTGAGAATCGGTGGTCCATGGCCGGGAACCTTAACCCGCGCCCGTGACGTTCCCCGGCCCTTGCGCGGGACCAGCGCCTCCGGGTCGGCTCGCCGTGTCCACCAGGACAGCGGCAGAGGCTGTGACGGGAGGGGAACGAGGTGCCTCAGGGGCGGAGAACCTCGTCCCTGAGGTCACACCTTCCTGACCGACAGGCGACTAATGCCTTTACGGGCGAACCATAATCGGGTCATCCTCCCCACCCCGCGAGGGCGATTCCTGGACCTGAAGTGCACGTCGCACCATTTGAGTGGATTGCTCGGTGCGTGCAATGCACTGAAGTAGGGGAAACGCGGAGTCTTCATGGGCGATCGCAACCCGCACAATGCCTCACTATAGGGATGGGGTAGACAAGACCTTGGCGAAGCCCCGACAGAACGTTCAGTGAGGAGGCGGGATGGCGAAGGGCGCACGGCGCGGCACCGCCGTGCAGGACCGGGCGGAGGAGACCGGGTTCGACGGACCGCCCACGAAACCACCGGGCCGGTGGTCCGGCGGGCGATGGCTCGTCGGCCTGGGCCGCGTGGTCCTGTGGGTGTTCATCGCCGTCGTCATCGTCAACGGCATCATGATCCCCCTCCGAGGGGGCTTCGCCCTGCCCGCCGACGGCGACGAACCGGAGCAGACCGAGACGGTCGACTACCCCGAGACCGCCGCGGCCGCGTTCGGCCAGCGCTTCGCCGAGGTCTACCTCAACGCCGAAGACCCCGGTGAGGAACGCCTGGAGGCCCTGGCCGCCTACGTGCCCGAGGGCCGGGCCGCCGACCTCGAACTGCCCGCGGAGAGCCTCGCCGCCGAGAACCTCACCGTCTTCGCCGTCGACGTCGAGAACGAGAACAACGCGATCGTCGTCGTCCGCGCGGAGGTCAACGGCGAGGCCATGAGCCTGGAGGTGCCCGTCTACTCCGACGGCGGCTCCCTCGTCGTCTCGGGCCGCCCCGCGCTGATGGGCCCGCCCACCCGGGCCGAGCTCCCGTCCGGCAGCTCCTTCGAGACCGACGACGCCGCCGCCCAGGAGCTCCAGGAGGTCCTGCCCGGCTTCTTCGAGGCCTACGCGCAGGAACCCGGCCACCTCGACCGTTATGTGGAGGCGGAAGCCTCGATCACGCCGCTTCCGGACCATAGCCTGGAATTCGCCGAACTGTCCGAGATCACGGTGCCGTCCCGGTCCACGTCCGGGGAGGAGGACGTGCGCCGGGTGGCCGCCACGGTCCAGTGGGCCCTCCCGGACCCCGACGGGGACGACCCCGGGCAGCTGACCCAGGATTACCTGGTGACCGTCGTCGCCACCGGCGGCGAGTGGCACGTGCGCGACATCCAGGGTTCCCCGCGCTCGTACGGAGAATGACGGGGACCGCAGGCAAGGAGACGAGGAACGACATGA
Source organism: Nocardiopsis xinjiangensis YIM 90004 (assembly GCF_000341145.1). Taxonomy (GTDB): domain Bacteria; phylum Actinomycetota; class Actinomycetes; order Streptosporangiales; family Streptosporangiaceae; genus Nocardiopsis; species Nocardiopsis xinjiangensis. The sequence goes on along the minus strand of NZ_ANBE01000044.1, from coordinate 47,635 downwards.
TGACACCAGAGGCGACAGCGGGAGGCGGCGACTGACATGCTCCCCCTGCTCTCTTCCACAACGGACGCCCTGAGTTCCGGCGGTACCGAACTCCTCAACCTGGCGGTGGAGACCACCACCAACGAGGACGCCCCCGACACCGGCGGTCTGGCCGACTTCCTGCGCGGTTTCTTCGGCCCCCTCTTCCTCGTCATCGTTTCCATCGTGGCGGTGTTCTTCCTGTTCACGAGGGAGATCACGCGGTTCGCGCAGTTCATCATCCTGGCGATCTTCATCGGGATCGTCTTCTACGTCCCCGGCATCATCGAGGTCATCGCGGTCGCGCTCGCTCGGGCGATGGGCGTGTCGACGGAATAAGGCGAGGGAGGCCGGCAAGCGTGGATCTGCCCACGTACACCAACATCTGGCGTATCGAGAAGCGGCTCTACAAGCTCTACGACTTCCGGCTTCCCATGCCGCTCCCGGTGGGGACCTTCGGGGTCGCCATGGGGATCTTCCTCATCTGGGTCGTGCTGCTGAGCGTCCTCAACGCCCCGTTCGATTTCGGCAACGGCTGGCACCTGGTGCTGTGGGTCGTGCCGCCCGGGGTGATCACGGTGCTGGCCACCCGGCCGGTGATCGAGGGCAAACGGCTCACGGAACTGCTCATCTCCTATGCCCGGTTCTTCACCGAGCCGCGGGTCATGACGCGGTTGGCCCCCGAGTACGAGCCCGGAGAGGTGCGGGTGTCGGTACGTGTGTGGCACCGGAGCGCGGACGCCGGGCCGCTGCCGCTGCCGCTGCCGCGCCGGCACCGCGCGGAGGCCGAGCACGGCACGGAGGGGACGCACGAGGCCCAGGAGGCCGGGGGTGCCGCCGACGCCCCGCCGCTGCGCGGTGTCGCCGGTCCTGCGAAGGCGGCCCCGGTCCGTGCCGAGTCGCTGGAAGAGCTGTACACCCCTGCCGAGACGGACCGGACCGCTCGTTCGGGCTCTGTGGCCGACGGGGCCGCTGAGCCCGACGAGACCCACGAGGCAGCCGGTGCCGGGGGCAGTGCGCGCACCGCCGACGAGGACGGACTCCAGGAACCTTCCGGGGCCGGACACCGGGACGAGCAGGACCCCGGGGCCGGGCAACCGCCGGAACACGAGGGCCCGAGCGAGCCCGACCGACCGCGCGCACGCGAGCGGGTGCCGGCGTTCGCGGCCGCAGCCCCGGTCCACGGCGCCGCTCCCGAGGAGCCCTCGAGCGCGGCCGCCGCCCCGGCCTCCGCCGTACACGAGGAGTACCAGGAGGCCGATCCGCACTCCTCCACCCGCGCCGCAGGGGATCCGGGACCCGGCCAGGGCCGCCGGGGTGTGGGACGCAAGATGCTCAACTACTTCGGGTTCGCCCTGGAGCCCGGCTCTGCAGAGCCCTCCGGCGGCGGCAGCGGCCGTGGCAGCGGTGACGGAGCCGAGGAAGCCGGATCCTCCGACCGCCCCGGGGAGTCCGGCAGGCACGGCGAGTACGGCGAACACGACGAGGGCGGGGGCGAAGGCTTCGACGGGTTCGAGGAAGAACCGGTCTTCATCACCGAGGAGGACGAGGACCGCGACCGCGACGCCTGGTTCGCGTCCCTGCGCGCCTCTTCGGGACACACGCCCGTGGGCCTGACCTCCAAGAGTGCGTACACGGCCGGCGACACCGGGCCGATGTCCAGCGCGGAACTGGCGGAGGCCGCCGGGGACCCCGGCCGGGACGAGGCCTCGCGAACGCAGCAGGAATCCGCTCCGGCACGCCGTCTGCGCGGACGGACCCAGGGCATCCGTGTCGTGCGGGAGTTGGACGAGCGCCGGAGCGGAACCGAGCGTCTGGAGGCGTCCGAGGCGCCGGAGCAGGAGCGTGAACAGGCACCGGAGCGGGACGGTGCGCGTGGGAGCTCGGCCGGGCAGGGACGCGTCCGTGGGGCCGGCGACGGCCGTGCGCAGGAGAGGGCCTCCGACCACGCGGTCGAGCATGCGCCCGAGCGTGTCTTCGTCGAACCCGCCCCTGAACGCCGCCGCGCGCAGGGACAGGGCCAGGCCCTGCCGGCCGAGGCCGCGCCCCCCGAGGCGAGCGCCACCGGCGTTCCCGAAGCTCCTGGGCAGCCGCGCACGTCGAAGCGCCGTCCGCACGCGGCCCCGTGGGAACTGGACCGGGGACGCGAGCGCGGCACGTCCGCGAAGGACCGCGAGGGTCCGCAGGAACGCGAGAGCCGGCGGGAACGGCAGGGTTGGCAGGGAACCAGCGGGGGAGCGGAGCGGTCCGACGGTTCGGACTTCTCGGACCTCTCGGATTATGCGGCCCGGTACGCCGCGGCCACCGGCCGTCCGACCGCCGACACCCCCCAGACGCCGTGGTTGCCGCCCGCATCCGACACACCCACCGAGGAGGGGACGGAGCAGCGCGCCTCCCACGAGGAACCCGTGGCGCACGAGCCCCGGGCCGAGGACCGGGGCGAGGAGCGGGCCGCGCAGGCGGGCTCCGCGTCGGAGCCGGGTTCCGCTCCGGGGCAGAACACCGACTCGGAGCCGGGTTCCGGTGCGGCGGCAGGCGAGGCCGGACCGGCGCTCGAGCTCGACCACGGCACCGGCGAACACGACGCCATGCCGCTCCGCCGGTACGAGGATCCCGACGCCCGTGGTCCCGAGTGGAGCGAGCACATGTCCGTGCTCGACAGACACCTCAGCAAGGCCGACACCCCGGCCCCTCCGCGCCCCGAGTTCGCCGACGCCGTCCCGGGCAACGAGCGCGAACCGGAGCAGTCCGGGACCGCCTGGTTCGAGGACGGCGAGGACAACCACCCCGACCGGCCCCGAGCCGGGGACCGCGGCAACCCCGTCATCTCCGCGCGAGACCTGCGTGAGCGGGACCGTGGTGCGGAGGAGACCGAAGGGACCGACGGCGCCGAAGGCATCGACCGGGCCGATGGGGCTGCCGGGACCGACGAGACCACCGGGGACGCAGAGCCCAAGGACACCGAACCTGCCGAACCCGTCGGCGGGGAGGAGGACAGCTCCGCCCGTCCCGACGCGACCGACACGGCCGTGCCGACCGAGGACCCGGGTACGGCCGAGCCGACCGACACGAGGGACACGGCCGAGCCGACCGAGGACCCGGGTACGGCCGTGCCGAAACCGCCCACCCAGCTCGACCACGGGACCGGCGAGCTGGCGAGCTTCTCCGAGGTCAGGGGGGATCGGTCCGCCTCCACCGCCACGCCGGATACGCCGCACCGCCGCACCGCCGACGAACTCGAGCGCGCGGAGGCCCGGGCCCTGGAGGAACGCCGCCACGCCGCCTCCGCGCGGTCCGGTACTGATCACGGGAGCCAGACCTCCGACGAGCCCCGGGGCGCGGTCGGCCCCCGTCCGTCCGAGGAACCCCGCTCGTCCACGGAGACGGGGCCCGTCACCGACGGCGGCCGCGCGTCCGCGAGGGAGCTTTCCTCCACCGGGCCCGAGGGCGCACCGGCCGAGGACCACGGCCCCGGGACCGCACACCGCGCGGAGAACCCCGGCGCCCCTGCATCACACCCGCGCGCCAACCCGAGCCTGGCCGCTCTGGCCCATGACCGGCACTCCACCGAGGACCGGGCCACCGATTCCGAGAGCCATGACGGCCCCGGCACCGGTTCCGGGGCGTCCGATGCCTCTGACGGGTCCGACCCCGCCGAGGACCCGCACGAGGGCGTCTTCCATCGGGTCGCACAGAACGCCCGCCGCCTGGGACAGCTCTTCGTCCAGCCCTCCCCGGACGAGGACCCCGACTCGCCCGAGCGTGAGACCAAACCCGCGCTCGAGCTCGACCACGGCACGGGGGAGCAGGAGCGCCTCGGCGACACCCCCAACGGGGTTCCCGCCCAGCGCCCCGACCGAACCGACCGCACCGAGGCCCGTCCGGATTCCGGCGGTACCCGTGGTTGGCGGCGCCTGGCCCGCGTGGTCACCGGCGGCAGCGCGTCCCCGATCCGTTCCGATCTCCCGGACGGCGACATCGAGCGTCTGCGCACCCCGCTGCCCGGTCCCCGGAACCTGGTCGTGCTCGGCTGCACCGGCGGGGCCGGACAGACCGTGACCGGGCTGATGATCGGCCACACCCTGGCCGCCCACCGGGACGACCGGGTCGTGGCCGTGGACGTCAACCCCGGGCCCAACGGGCTCTCCCGCCGTGTGGGTGCCCAGACGCCCGAGACACTCACCGCGCTCCTGGCCAACGCCGACGGGGTCCAGGACTACGAACAGATGCGCTCGTACGTGAGCCGCGCCCCGACCGGCCTCGAGATCGTGCAGACTCTCGACGACCCGTACGTGCAGACCCTGGACGACCGCGACTACGGCCAGCTCGCCGGTCTGCTGGGCGGCTTCTACGGGGTCACGCTCATGGACCCGGCCGCCACGGGGGTCTCCCGCGCGCTTCCGGGCGCCGACGGCCTGGTCCTGGTCGCTCCGGCCAGTGCCGACGCAGAACGCGCGGTGTCGATGACCTTCGAGTGGCTGGACGGCAACGGGTACAGCTCCCTGCGCACCAACTCGGTGCTCGTCGTCAACGGTGTGAGCAAGCGCAGCCTGCCGGACGTGGACGCCGCGGAACGTGTGGCACGGGGCCGGTGCAGGGCGATCGTCCGGGTCCCGTGGGACGACCATCTGGGCGCCTCGTACACGCGGATCGACGTGGGGGCGCTGCGGTCGGCCACCAAGCGTGCCCACGGTGCGCTGGGCGGGGTGCTGGTGCGCGGCCTCACCGACTGATTCCCGGCCCCGGCGGTCTCGGGGCCCGGGAGCGAACCCGCGACGCGGACGGGCCGCGCGACCAGAGGGCCGCGCGGCCCGTCCTTGTTCTCCGGCCGGGGCGTATGTCGTGGGCACTCGCCCTGTTGCGGCACGGACAGCACCCACCAGACACGCCCGGTGGCGCCGGGACCGGCGCTCGACCCGGTACTCGCCCTGAGACCCCTAGTGTCCGACCGGCGTGAAGTCGGACGAGCCGAGGAACTCCGGGCGGGTGTTGTTTGCTGCGAAGGGCCTGGTGCGGGCGTTCTCCACGCTGTTGAACACGACGAAGAGGTTCGAGCGCGGGAACGGCGTGATGTTGCCACCAGAGCCGTGCATGCAGTTGCAGTCGAAGATGATCGCCCCGCCGGCCGGACCGGTGAGCACGTCGATGCCGTGCTGGTCGGCCAGGTACTCCAGGGACTTCTGGTCGGGTGTGCCGACCTCCTGGCTCTTCAGGGAAGCCTTGTAGTGGTTGTCGGGTGTCTCACCGACGCACGACACGAAGGTCTTGTGCGAGCCGGGCATGATCATGAGCGCACCGTTGTGGCTGTAGTTCTCCGTCAGAGCGATGGAGAAGCTGCAGGCGCGCATCCGAGGCATGCCGTCCTCGGCGTGCCAGGTCTCGAAGTCGGAGTGCCAGTAGAAGGACCCGCCCCCGAAACCGGGCTTGTAGTTGATGCGGCTCTGGTGAACGTAGACGTCCGAGCCGAGGATCTGGCGGGCCCGCTCCACCAGGCGCGGGTCGTTGACCAGGTCGGAGAAACGCTTGCTGATCCTGTGTGCCTCGAAGACCGAGCGGACCTCGTTCGAGGCCGGCTCGACGACGACCCGCTCGTCCCCACGAAGGCCGGGGTCGGAGCCCAGGCGCTGCAGTTCCTCGTGGAAGGCCTGCACCTCCTGGCCGCTGATGATCGACTCGACCTGGGTGTAGCCGCGCGCCCCGTACCCCGTGAGGTCGTTCTCACTGAAGGGTCCGTTGTCGGCGGCGCCCCAGACGGTTGGGTCCTTGCGGTGAAGCAGAGCCGGCTCGGTGGCCTTGCGGGTCGGGTACTCGTCCGCGGTCGGAACATCCATCTGCAGAGTCATGATCGTTCCCCCGTCAGGGGGCCATCCTCTCTGGTCGACGGTTTTCCTTACACCACGTGAACGTAACAAAATTCGGCTCCGCATTCGTGGGGCAATTTTGTGATCTATGTTTATCTTCTGCGTCTCCGGGTATTAGAGTCATACTATATGGGGGAATGCGCGGGGCAAATAAAAGCTTTATTTTTTAGTGATCGATGCTTTGTCGCGAACCTTTCCGGGTTCACCTGCGTGATGTCACTCAGGGTGAACAAACCTCCGACCCGGGGTTCATTGTCCCAGGTCGTCCACTTGCGCCCCTCTGGCGGTGGCAGTCCGGTAACTGTGTGCAATTTTCCCAGTGAGTTAGATCACAGAAAATTCATACACGGTATGAAACAGATTTCCCTGGCCCCGGCGCGGATTTCTCGCGAACTTCACCCGCGGGGACTGGTGTGAAAGGCGCCGCTGCAGCACAGTAAGGGGGGTCCATTGTTCTCACCCCGCTCAAGGAGAACGCGTGAAGCAGTCCCCCCGCAGCCCCCGTGTGTTCGCAGCCCTGGCCACCGCCGGCGCCGCAGCCCTCGTGGCCACCCTCGGCTGGTCCTCCCCCGCCGCCGCGGACACCCTCCCGCCCGGCATCCCCAGCGAATCGGCCGCCCAGGAGAAGCTCGACACCCTCGACGTCCGGCCCAAGGGGCCCCAGGACGGATACGACCGAAGCCTCTTCCCGCACTGGAACGTCATCGACAGCCCCTGCACCTCCCGCCAGGTGGTGCTGGAGAGGGACGGCCAGGACGTGGTCAGCGACGACAACTGCCAGCCCACCGAGGGGAGCTGGTGGAGCGCCTTCGACGACGAGTGGGTCTACGACGAGCCCTCCGAGATCAGCGCCGACCACATGGTCCCGCTGAGCGAGGCCTGGAAGACCGGGGCCGCCGACTGGACCACCGACGAGCGCGCCGACTTCGCCAACGACGTCGAGAGCTCCCAGCTGTGGCTGGCCACGCCGTCCAGCAACAGCGAGAAGAGTGACCAGGACCCGTCGGAGTGGATGCCCTCCAACACCGGCGTCCACTGCGACTACGCCAAGTCCTGGATCGACGTGAAGGACCGCTACGACCTGACGGTCACCTCCGAGGAACAGTCGAGCCTGCAGGGCACCCTCGACAGCTCCTGCTGACCCCGGGCGACCTGGGGCCGCGCCGGCCCGACCCGCCGGCGCGGCCCTCGCTCCCGCTCCAAGGGCTTCCGTGCTCCACCACACGAAGAGCCGGGCCCCAGCGCAGGTGCACCGTGCAGGGTCTCCTGAGCCACAAGAAACCCAGATGCCCAACCACACGAGGGGCTCAGCCCCAAGGCACGTGCACGGTGCTGGGTCTCCCGGTCCACAAGAAACAGGCCTGCTCAACCACACAAAGGGCTCAGCCCTCAGAGCAGGTGCAGGGTGCAAGGTCTCCCGGTCCATAAGAGACCCGGATGCCCAACCACACAAAGGGCCGAGCCCCCAGAGCAGGTGCACGGTGCAGGTTCCCCTGCGCCATAAGAAACCTGGATGCTCAACCATGTGAGGGGCTGGGCCCCAGGGCAGGTGCACGGCGCAGACTCTCCCCTCCCCCACAGGTGACAGGTTTGCTCAGCCACAGTCGGCGCGGGGTGCGCGCCCCCGGTGCCACGGAAACCCCGGAGCCTCCGCGCGTACCACGCGGTGGCCTCCCCAGCCGTCCTTATGCGGTCTCTGGACGCCCGGAGCCCCGCAACCATCCGGGCACAGAAGCGCGTGAGCCCGCACCGCGTCTTTGGGCTCGACCGGGGCAAGGCCCCTCCCCACAGAAAAGGGAAGAGACCGACACGGACCCTCGCGCCAGGGGGTTTCCGTGCTCAACCACACGAGGGGCTGGGCCCCAGGGCAGGTGCACGGTGCCAGGCCTCCCTCGCTCCGGACTCTCTCTTCTCTTCTTTTCAGGGCGTGTTCGTGGTTCCCCTCACCGCCCCTGTGTCCCGTTCCTGGGGTCGGGCCTGTCTGTGGCTGGGGTCCAACCCCCCTTGGCGTGCGGCTCTGCGCATGCCTTCTCCCACTCCTTCGGGGAGGGGCCTTCCCCCGGGCCAGGCCAAGGACAAAGCGCGGGCTCACGCGTCCCCCGTGCGTGAGTGGTCGAGGGGCTCCGGGCGTCCAGAGACCGCGTAAGCATGGCTGGGGAGACCACCGCGCGGAACGCGCAAGGGGGGCCTTCGGCCCAAGGGGCGAGGCACCGCGCGAGGGCTGTGGCTGAGCAAACCTGTCACCTGTGGGGGAGGGGAGAACCTGCACCGTGCACCTGCGCTGGGGCTCAGCCCCTCACATGGCTGAGCATGCCTGTTTCTTGTGGCTCAGGAGAGTCTGCACCGTGCACCTGCTCTGAGGGCTGAGCCCTTTGTGTGGCTGAGCATCCGGGTTTCTTACGGCCGGGGAGAGTCTGCACCGTGCACGTGCTCTGGGTCCCGGCCCTTCGTGTGGCTGAGCACTCTGTTCCTTACGGCTGGGGGACCTTGCACCGTCACGAGCCCACCTGGTCCGTGGCTCGGTCCCGCACCATCGGGTTCTGGCGCGCCGAAACCGACTCGGCTTCCCACCCCAGGCGGGATGCAGCACTATGGGGTGGAACCCGAACGAACGGGAGGAGCCCGCCACGGGCACTCTCCACGGGCGGGCGCGGGCGTGTGCCGGGGGGTGCACGGGCCCCCACCGCATCCGTCTCCGCCCTCTGATCAGAACTCGAGGAAGGGCTTGCAGATGACCGGCACCAGGGGCACCCGGAGCGCGACCCGCCTCGCGGTGCGTTACTTCGACGACCGTGTGCTGCTCAGCGACGCCGACGCGTGGGCCTATTTCCGGCTGCCGACCGTCTCCTACGAATTCACCACGCCCGAGGAACGCCAGGGCCTGGCCACCAACATCACCATCGCGCTCGCCGCCATCCGGATGAACGACGCCGAGGTGCACCTGCGCGTCGCCCACCGCACCTATCCGGCGGCCGAGTGGGCCACGACCCTCGACGCGACCTCCGACGCCGGGCCCGGCTGGTACGACTACCTCGAGGAGATGTACCGGCACGTGTGGGCGAAGGACTTCTGGACCAAGGAGGTCTACCTCGGCGTCCGGCTCGGTCCCCGAAACAGCGGCCCCGGCCTCGGTTTCTTCTCCCAGATCATGTCCGGCTACCAGCGCACCGAACAGATGCTGGGCCTGACCGACGACTCCGTCGACGACCGTGAGCTCGCCCGCTGGACCGACCAGGCCGAACGCCTCGGCCGCGCCCTGGCCGCCAGCTCCCTGCATGCCCACCACGCCACCGCCGACGAGATCGCCTGGCTCGTGCGCCACGCCGTCACCGGATCCGCCGAGGAACCCCGCCCCTCGGCCACCCCCAAACGCACCTGGGGGCGCGGCGAGATCGAGGCCCTCGTCGACGGCACCCTCGTCAACGGCCGTTCCTCCCTGCGCCTGGACCAGCCCTCCGGTCCCACGCACGTCGCCTACTTGTCGTTCGCGCGCTTTCCCGACCTCATGCCCTTCCCCGACGGGGAGCCCTGGATCCACCACGCCGACGCGCTCCCCTTCCCCGTGGAGATGTCGCTGCGGATGAAGCTGGTCCCGCCGGCGAAGGCCTCCAAGGACGTGGGCCGCAAGCTCGCCCACGCCCGTGACATGGACGCCCACATCCGCGAGGCCGGCGTGGAGGCCCCCATCGCTCTGGCCGAGCAGATCGACGCGGCCCGCATGCTCGAGCACGGCATCACGAAGGAACGCCTGCCGTTCGTCTACGGCTGGCACCGGCTCATGGTCTCCGCCCCCACCGAGAAGCTGCTCGACCAGCAGGTCGAGGCGGTCGTGGAGCACTACCGCGACATCGGTATCGACGTCATCAACTCCACCGGCGACCAGCTGTCCCTGTTCAACGAGTCGCTGCCCGGGGACCGGATCCGCCTCAACGCCTACGCCCAACGCCAGCCGCTGCGCACCATCGCCGGCGGCATGCCCACCGCGACCGTGGACGTCGGCGACCGTATCGACAACACGCAGTCCGGCGGCGGCTGGGTGGGCCCCTACATCGGCGAGACCGTGGGACGTGCGCGCTCCATCGTGCACTTCGACCCGCTGGTCGCCGCTGCCCGCAACCGTCCCACCGCCATCGCCATCACCGGGGAGCCCGGCGGCGGCAAGACCACGCTCGCGCTGCTGATGATCTACCAGCTCGCCCTGCGCGGGGTCACCGTCGCCGCCATCGACCCCAAGGGCGACGCGGAGTCCTTGGTGGAGCTCTTGCAGCGCCGCGGCCGCAAGGCCCGCATCATGTCGCTCGGCTCGGCCCAGCCCGGGTTGCTGGACCCGTTCGCGTTCGGCGACGACCTCGCCGCGAAGAAGACCATGGCCACCGAGACCCTGCGGCTGCTGCTGCCCCGGATGAGCGAGGAGCGCGAGTCGGCGATGATCCAGGCCGTCGCCGCCGTCGCCAACCAGCCCCAGCCGTCCCTGGCCAAGGTCGTGGACCACCTGATCGGGGCCGAGGACCCGGCGTCGAGGAACCTGGGCGCGGTGCTGCAGTCGATGTCGGAGATGCGTCTGGCGTCGCTGTGCTTCGACCCGCAGGGGGACGCCCGCATCGACACCGAGGGGTGGACGACCGTGTTCACCCTCGGCGGGCTGACCCTGCCCGATTCCGGGCTGCGCCGCGACGACTACTCCTACGAGCAGCGGCTGTCGGTGGCGCTGCTGTATCTGGTGTCGCAGTTCGCGCGGCGGCTCATGAACGGGCTCGACCGGCGCCTGCCGAAGGCGATCTTCCTGGACGAGGCCTGGGCGGTGACCTCGACGCCCGAGGGCGCCAAGCTCGTGCCGGAGGTCTCCCGGATGGGGCGTTCGCGGAACACGGCGCTGATCCTGGTGTCGCAGAACGCCGGGGACATGCTCAACGAGCAGGTCACCAACTGCCTGTCGTCGGTCTTCGCGTTCCGCTCGAGTGAGCGGCACGAGGTCGAGAGCGTCATGTCCCTGGTCGGTGTGGACCCGACCGAGGACCACCAGTCGGTGCTGCGCCACCTCAGCAACGGCGAGTGCCTGTACCGGGACCTGGACGGGCGGACCGGACGCATCGGCGTCGACCTCGTCTCGGAGAACCTGCTGCGCTGGCTCGACACCAACCCGACCCGTCGCCCTCCGGTCGTGGACGAGGACGGCCTGGTGCCCACCGGTCACCAGGACCCCTGAGGCCGCGCTCCGCCCGACCCTTGACCACCGGGGCCACACGGTGACCCCGCACGCATGCTGATATGATGATTTCATCATGCCATTCAGTCATAGTCAGCGGCCGCTCTACGAGATGAAGGCCGGGTTGTTCAAGGGGTTGTCCCATCCGTTCCGGGTGCGGGTGCTCGAGGTGCTCTCCGACGGCGAGGAACACACCGTGACAGAGCTGTTGGAGGACACCGGGCTGGAGGCCTCCCACCTGTCGCAGCACCTCGCGGTACTGCGCCGGCACCGCTTGGTGGTCTCGGAACGGCGCGGGAGCCACGTCCACTACCGGCTCGCCTGGCCGGAGGTCGCCGATTTCCTGGTGGCGGCCCGGAGGCTGCTCGTGCAGATGGTTACGAGCGACGAGAAGCGCATCACCGACGTGGCCGATCTGCCGGAACTCGCCGAATGACGAAGTCCCTCTCCTCACACGTTCTCCGGTTGCTGCCCCGGCGCCGGGACTACCAGGGCCTGCGGCACACCTGGCGAGCCGATCTCCTGTCCGGGCTGACCGTGGGTATCGTCGCCCTCCCCCTGGCGCTGGGCTTCGGCATCTCCTCCGGTGCCGGAGCCGAGGCCGGCCTGATCACCGCCATCGTCGCCGGGCTCGTGGCCGCGGTGTTCGGCGGTTCCCACGTCCAGGTGTCCGGCCCCACCGGTGCCATGGTGGTGGTGCTGGCGCCGATCGTGGCTTCGCACGGCGTCGCCGCGGTCGCCTTGGTGTCGGTCCTCGCGGGGATCCTGTTGCTCGGCGCCGGCCTCCTCCGGCTCGGCCGCGCGGTCTCCTTCATCCCCTGGCCCGTGATCGAAGGATTCACCGTCGGTATCGGTGTGATCATCTTCCTGCAGCAGGTGCCGGCTCTGACCACCCCCGAGGAGCACGGCGCCGGCCACACGAACGTGGTGGTGCGGGCGGTGGGTTCCGTGCTCTCGGCCGACCCCGTGTACCTGGCCTGGGCCGTGGGAGCGGTCGCCGTCGTGGCCGCGTGCATGGTGCTTCTGCCCCGGATCCACCCTGCCGTTCCCGGTTCGCTCATCGGCATCACCCTCGTCACGGTGGTGGCGCTGTTCGTCTCCACACCGCTGGCGGTGATCGGGGAACTGCCCGACGCACTACCGGCGCCGAGCCTGCCGCTCTTGGACCAAGCGGTCGTGATGAGCCTTCTGTTGCCCGCGGTGACGGTGGCGGCCCTGGCCGGGATCGAGTCGTTGCTCTCGGCCCGGGTCGCTGCCTCCATGGCCGACACCGGAACCTACGAACCGGACCGGGAACTGACAGGGCAGGGTCTGGCCTCCGTGGCCGCCGGGATGTTCGGCGGTATGCCGGCCACGGGCGCGATCGCGCGGACGGCGGTGGCGGTCCGCGCCGGGGCCAAGACCCGGTTGGCTGCCGCGAGCCACGCCGGGGTCCTGCTCCTGGTGGTGGTCGCGGTCGCGGACCCGGTGGGACACATCCCGCTGGCGGCCCTCTCCGGGGTGCTCATGGTGACCGCGCTACGCATGGTCGACCTGCGCACCAGCTGGTCCATCCTGCGCTCCACCCGTGCCGATGCCACCGCTTTCGTGGTCACCGCCGTCGTGACGGTCTCGGTGGACCTCATCGTCGCGGTGATGATCGGTCTGGTCGTCGCGGGCGTCTTCGCGCTCCGGGAACTGGCGCGAGCGAGCACGGTACAGCGTGAAGAACTCCCCGGCCCCGCGCAGCCCGATGACCACCGCGTCGCCCTGCTGCGTTTGGACGGACCGTTGTTCTTCGCCCCCGCCGACCGTGTACTGGAGGACATCACCGGCCTGAGAAGTGTTTCGGTCGTCATCCTGCGGCTGTCCCGGGTCCAGTTGCTCGACGCGACCGGGGCACGGGCGCTCGCCGAGACCATCCAGCGGCTCGAAGCACGAGATGTCACCGTCCTGATCAAGGGGGTGCGGGAGGACCACGCCCCCTTGTTGCAGCGCGTGGGCACTCTGGGGGTGCTGCGGCACCGCAAACACCTGTTCTCCGATCTCGCGGACGCCGTCGCCCATGCCCGCTCCCACACCGCCCGCGAACGGGCGGGGACGGCGGGGACGGCCTCGCAGGTGCCCCACGTCTGAGCCCGTCGCAGGCTCGGCACCGACCCGACCCGCAGGCTTCCGGCGCTCGACGGGGAGGGCCTGGTGCCGTCGGGAAACCCGGAGCGGTAGGGTCCGGTCGCCCGGGGCCGGGCATCGGAGCCGCGCGTCTTCGCTCTGGGTCAACGGCTCAGAGAAGCCGGTGTTCGCCACAGGGCCAGAGCCAGGCCGACACCGAGAGGGACGGACCACCAGAGCTGGTACCAGAACACCTCACCCAAGTGCTGCCAGGGCGTAGTGCCCGCAGCCACTCCGATCAGCACGCCCAGAGCCACAGCCTGGGGGATACGTGGCTGGGAACGCAGGAGCAGGCACACCGCCCCGAACACCGCCACCGCCACGTAGGCGCAGACGAAGACCTGATGCGCCAACGGATCGGGCACGGAGGCTTCCCACGAGGACCAGCCCAGCAGAGCTGCGGCCCCGAGGAAGACCCCCGCGCCGATGAAGGGCATGGCGGTGTTGCGTTGGCCGGTGGGTCGCTGCTGTGTCGACGCAGTCATATTTACGGGCTCCCCTTATTTCAGCTCTGCACCCTTGGTTCTATGCACAGGATTGACGCCACTGGCACCCCCGGGCGTTGCAGCACTGGTTCAGCGCTTGGCAGGCCGGCACCAGACTCCGAGACAACCCAGGCACGACGCAGCGTTTCCACATCCGGCCACTTTCGGCCCAATGAGCCTCTGTCAGGCTCTGACACCCGCCGTTGAACGGGGGAGTTCCGCGCGTCTGTGAACGAGAGAACCCTCGTTCGATGGGGAGAGGTGCTCGGGGTACCTGGCATGTCCCGTCCGTAAGCGGGTTGCCGGTCTCGGCCAGGCCAGGACATAACCCGGTTTCCCAGCCATGGGCTGCCTCCTCTCGCGATACTGGCGCGCATGAGCGCAAGGAGGCAGGATGTCTGTCATGACCACCGGGGACGCGGGTACGCCCGAGCGGCCGTTGACCGTGGGCGATCTGGAGCACACGCCGGAGGACGGACGCCGGTACGAGCTCGTCGACGGGCGGCTTGACGTGTCGCCCGCGCCCGGGTCGCTGCACATGCGGGTGGCCAACCGCCTGGCCACGCACCTCAACATCGTCTGCGGCGGTGAGTACGAGATCGGCGAGAACGCCGGCATCAATCTCGACAGCGCCCGCATCAACCATCGCATCCCGGACGTCGTCGTCTTCGACGGTGCTCCGCCCATGGACGGCTACACCGACGTGCCGCCGCTGCTGGTGGTGGAGATCATTTCCCCGGACAGTATTTTCCGGGACAGCAGCACCAAACGCGGAGAGTACGCCGCTTTCGGCGTCCCCTCGTACTGGATCATCAATCCGCTCGCGGACCGCATCGGCCTGCTCGAACTGCGTCTGGACCGCGGCGGGTACCGGGATGCCGCCCAGGTCCACGGCGACACCTTGTTCGGAACCGACGCTCCGTTCCCTGTGAGCCTCGTACCCCATTGGTTGACCGCGGACGGCCCCTGGCTGCGCCACCTCGGTGGGGACTGACAGGGGAGCATTCACATGCGGATGTGCCCATGGCCGCGTGGTGACGCTCCGACGGCCCTGGCCGTGTGTAGCCGTAAACCCTCGACCGGCCTGAGAGCCTGGGCCGCATGACGACCTCACCGGACAGCGAGCGCATCCGCCGCACGGCCATGGAGCTGACGGCGTTGTCGGAGTCGGCGTTGGCGTACTGCACCGACGCTTTCGACATCGAGCGTTTCCACCGCATCGGAACTCTGGCCCAGGACCTCATGCAGGCGGTCGCCTCGGAGGACCTGCCCGAATACGCCCCCCACATCGCCGCGGCAGCGGGATACGCCACCCCCAAACTCGACGTGCGAGGCGGGGTCTTCGACCCCCAGGGGCGGGTCCTGCTGGTGCGGGAACGCGCCGACGCCGACCGCTGGACCCTGCCCGGTGGGTGGTGCGACGTGCTGGAGAGCCCTCGGAGCGCGGTCGAGCGTGAGGTCCTGGAGGAGGCCGGGCTGCGCGTGCGGGCGCGCCATCTCGCGGGGGTGCTCGACCGCCACCAGTGGCCGCACGTGCCCGTCTACGACCGGCACATCTACAAGCTCTTCCTCGTGTGTGAGCCCTGGGACGATCTGGATGCCGGTTTCAGCAGTGACGAGACCAGCGCGGTGGGGTGGTTCGACGTGACCGATCTGCCGGAGCTCTCCGTGGCGCGTGTGTTGCCCGAGCAGATCGAACTGCTCCACGCGCACTGGAAGGAACCGGGGCCCGCGCACGTGGATTGAGTGGTGCCGCGGTGGCGGGGCCGGCCGAATGTGCTGTCACGGGCCCACCGGAGGAGCTCTGCGGAGCATGCCGCGCCCGCCCGGCCGCGGCATGCTCCGATGGTGTGTGGGAACCGGCTCAGAAGTTCAACACGTCGCCGTCCTCGGGCACCAGGACGCTCTCGCTGATCCCGCGGTCGGCGGCGAGGGAACGCACGTCGGCCCGAGTGACCGGGCAGTGGTTCAGCGCCTCCATGTGCACGGCGACGACGCGTGCCTGCGGGGCCAGCTGGTAGACCTCGAACACGTCCTGGGCCTCCATGAGGATCGGGCCCGTGGTGGGGAACTCCTCTTCCCCTGTGGCGAGTACCGCTCCTCCTGTGTTGAGCACCACGACATCAGGGGTGTGCTGCTCCAGGGCCGCGCGGACGTCCTCGGTGAGGACCGTGTCTCCCGCGAAGTACACCGCCGGCTCCTCGGGGTGGCTGACCACGACGCCCATGACCTGGCCCAGGGACGGCACGGCCTCGAGCGCAGCGTGGGTACCGTGCCGGCCCTCGGTGCGGTTGAAGGCGAGGCCGTCGATGGTGATCGGCTCGTCGAGGATCCGCACGTCGGTGAAACCGTCGTTCGTGATGAGTTCGGCGTCCGCAGCGTGCTGGACGAGCACGGGTACGTCGCGCGGCAGCAAGGAAGCGGCGGCGGAGTCCCAGTGGTCGGTGTGGGTGTGAGTGACCACCACGATGTCCGGCGAGAGCAGGTCGGCCAGGGGAACGGCCAGGTCGACGAGCGGGTTGCGCGCGGTATCGCCGGTGTTGCTGGGGAACGCCTCCATCGCGCCCTTGGCACTCAGCATCGGGTCGATCAGGACGGTCTTCCCGCCGGACTCGAGCACGGCCGTGGCGTTGCGGACCTGGGTCATCTTCATGGTGGATCGCACCTTCTCATGGATAAAAGCATGGTTTGGCGTGACCACGCTAGGCCTTGTTCACGTTAAAAACAAGCTTGTTACCATGAGGACGTGTCTGACCTCTCTTCAAGCATCGCGCTGCCGCTGCCGCCCGCCCCAGGAGCCGAGGAACACCCGGCTCTGGACCTGGCGAACTCGCGGCTGACACTTCCGGCCAGACGGGTGGTCGACGCGCTCGGAACCCCCGAGGCTTCGACGGCATGGTTGATCGAGCACGGGCTGACGGGGCCGGAACAGCCGCTGCAGGCCTACTGCGCATCCCGGCTCACCGGGTTGNGGCGGGGGAGCGCCCCGACCCCGCCGCGCTCGAGGCACTGAACGAGGCGATGCGCCTCGCCGCGACGGCGCAGCCGGTCGCATGGGACGAGCGCAGCGGGCTGCACCGGATCCAGGTGCACTCGACGACACTTGCGGTCGAATATGCGATGGCGCAGCTCGCCGACGACGCCGCGGCGCTGCTGACCGGCCCGGAGTCCGGCCTGTTGGTGCACTGCGAGGCGTCCTCGTGCAACCGCTTCCTGCTGCGCACGCACGCACGCCGGCAATGGTGCTCCACCCGGTGCGGTGACCGCGTACGCGCGGCACGGGCGTACGCACGTCGCACGGAGCGCGCCGCCGTGGCCGAATGAACCCTCCGGGAGCCCGTGGCTTTCCGACGGGAAGGCCGGCTGACCATGGTGCGCCGTACCCAGGAGGCGCCCGGGGCGGGTTCACGTGGACCGCGGAACTTCTGCCCCCGTCCGTGCGTCCCAACACGACCAGAGACCCCTTCACATCGCCGGTGACGAGCGGTCCTGGTAGGTGTAGGGTGCCGCGCCCCTCCTGGAATTCCGCGCTCGAGAAGAGGAGACCCCCACATGAGTAACGAAGCAGGTGGCAACCCGATCGAGGGGATGCAGGGCGGTGAGTACGCCGAAACGCTCGCGGCCGCCATGGCCGGGCTCGCTGACGGCTTCGACCTCCTCATGGAGGACGCCGAGAGCGCCGCCGGGAACGAGGACGTCAGAGCCGGATTCAGGACGTTCAAGGAGGAGGCGTCCCAGTCCCTCATCGACGTGCAGGAGCACGGTATGACGCTGGCCCACAATGTCCAAGCGGGCGCGGGGGAGATCGCCCAGAACGACCTGGACAACGCTGAGGGCTTCGAACACCCCTGGCAGGCCCTCGAGGACATCAACGCCCCGAACTGACCGCACCCCCGCTACCCCTTCCCCGGCCGCCCGTCCCCACCTTCTGTCCCTTCGAGGAACCCCGTGGCAACCTTCTCCATCGTTTTCTACGCCCGCGATTCCTACGCCGACTCCAAACGCATCTACGACTGCGCGGAAGACCTGGAAATCCTCAACGCACGTCTTCTCGGCCGCGCCGACGATCTCAGTGGGAGTTTCGACTCAGCGGCCACCCAGTTCACCGACGTCATCGCCTGGGATATCCAGACCCTGAACGAAGAGGATCTGCAGAACTGGCGCGACGCCGCCGTCTCCGTCACCTATGCCGCTTCGGTCACCGAGATGTGGGCGGACATCGTCGACGCCTTCCACAAGGAGCGCGATGACCAGCTCAGCACCTGGGACGGCAGAAAGACGGAGAAGGAGAACGCCGTCCCCGCCAAGTACCAGGGCGACCGCATCACCGAGTCCTACCCCGAGGCTGACGGCTTCCTCTGGACCGACATGGGCGCGGGGGACGAACGAAAGTGCCGGGACCTCTACGAGGAACTCGACACGGTCGCGGAAGGACTCAGGACCCGGGAGGACGACAACTGGCAGGCCCTCGAGGACGGCGCCGAGGACATCAAGACGATGCTCGAGGAGGGGCCGACCCCGGAGAACGTCCGCAAGCTCATGGAGGCGGGCAACGCCAGCTGGGCGTTCGTCAACCTCGACCCCTCCCGGTACTCCGAGCTCCTGGAGGACCGCGATCTGTCCCTCGAGAACGCCGAGGAGTACGCCGATGAGCTCGCCGACTACTGGTCGGGGGACAAACCGTTGGACGAGCGCTATCACGAGTTGATGCTCGTGCTCTCGATGGTGGGGACCAACGCCCGGCAGAGCCAGGAGAACGGCACGAAGCTCAGCGACGAGGAGATGGCGTTCCTGGAGGAGTTCTACGCCCAACTGGAGGAGCCCTACCTCAGTGACGGGGCCGGTGCGGGCATCATGGTCTACCCCGACCTCATGGACGAGTCCGACATGAGCGATCAGGAACGGGAAGATGCCCTCGGCATGCTCGGCGACGGGCTGCTCGTGCTCTCGGACCCGGAGCTGGGCGGGGGATACAACGAGCTGCCCCAGAGCTTCCGGTACGCCGTGGAGGGGTCGTGGATCAACCCCGACGCGGAGGACAAACTCCCCAGTCTGCCTGTGGGAAGTGACATGAAGGCGCTCTCGGCCTTCATGGAGCACACGGACGACAATCTGCAGGGCGGCTACGGGTTGTCGACCAACCTCCACCTGACCACGGGCGCGTTCCTCGATGCGTGGGGCGATGAGTCCGACCCGGACGGGGTACTGCCGAGCTCCGAGCAGGTCTCCCACCTGGTGGACGTGGCCAGCCGCAACACGGACGCGAACTACTACATGCTCACCGGCGAACACCGCAACGAGGAGGAGGGCGTCGACTACGGCGACGCCGACCTGCGTACCCAGGCGCTGGAGGGCACGCTCACCTACAACTGGCACGACGGCGGCCACACCGCCCGCCAGCTCACCGACTGGCTCGCCGAGGACATCCACAGCGACGACCCCGACGTGAGCCAGCGCGCCGGAGACGCCTTCGCCGGGTTCATGGAGACCATCACCGATTCGGACATGCACGAGGCCCTCGTCAATACCGGGGTGGATGTCCACGAGGGGGACAACGAGTACTCCGATGCCTCGTTCACCCAGGTCAACGGGGAACTGGCCGACAGCCTCGCCGACATCTTCGACGCCCACATCTACAGCTTCGCCAACGGAGAGGTGCTTGACGGCGAAAACGTGCCGAACTCGGGAATCGGGGAATTCGACCCGGAACAGAGCTTCGTGGAAATGGGGCCCGACGAACGGGCCATGTACATGCAGCTCCTCATGGGTGACGACGAGACCGCTGGACGCGTCGTCAATTCCGTGGACGCCTACCAGCAGGTCGAATCGATCGCCTTCTTGGAGACCGGGAACGAAGCGAGCACCGCACGTGGCTCAGCTCAGCTCCAAGGGTTGCTGGAGCGGGCCCTGTGGTTGGAGTCCGAGAACCGCGTCGCCGATCTCGATGAAGACGTCGATCGCAGGACACAGATCGCCGAGTTCGTGGTGAGCGGTGCAGGAGACCTGTCCGAGAAGATCCCGGTCATCGGCACGGCCGTGTCGAAGGGCCTGGGACTCGGTGAAGAGAGCATTGTGAACGCCGTCATCGACGGCGACCATGAAGTCTCCCCTCGGTACCCCGTCTACACCAGTGATACGTCCATCCAGCGGGAATTCCGGATGGAAACCCTCGACTACCTTGCGCAGAGCAACTCACAGGAATTCCAGGACGACACACAGCGCGGCGATTTCCGAACCCTGGTCGACAGCGGCGTGGTGACCATCGAGCGCGACGGCCAAGCGCTCGGCGCTTCCGACATCACCAACGACTTCACTTTCGATGACAACGTCACTGTGAGTGTCGCGAAGGAGACCGACTGGTCGGAGTTCGACGGTGACGGTCTCAGCTCCGTCGACGACGCCCTCTCCGGTATTATGGGCACGACGCATATCAGCGCTGAGTATGTCGATCCACATGGAGAGACCGTCGAGCGTGACGGCCCTGGCAACGACTGGGTGGAGGATTTCACCGGCGAATACACGAGCTACTACGACCAGACAAGAGAGTACTTCAACGGTGATGTCGAAGGATTTCGGGACCAGAACGAAGATTCCGAGGAATAATGAACTGGTCTGCGACCGCACCTTTGTACCCGGCGCGCCCTGGAGGAATCATTGACTCGTTGTGAGAGTCGTGCACCGGTCTTCATGGTGGCTGCCCTGGCCCTATGCATGGTTATGGCTGCGTGTTCCACGTCCGAACCCGAACCGGAAAGGGGAGGGGTGTCGCCGGACTATGTCTCCGAAGTTTGGGTCAAACGGGAAGCCATGCTTCACACTTTCGACCGCATGCTCATCGAAGGTGATCCCGAAGAAGTCCTCGAGAGTAGTACTGGTAGCCGGGGCGACTTGTTTGAATCCCATGTTCTCCATGAAGATGAAGATGGATACTCCATCGAGTTCGACAAGGGTGAATGGCGCACGGATGAGGCCGGCGGCATCGTGTCGGTGGACGTCGCTCTGGTCAATGCCATGGATTTCAACGAGGTCACTTGGTGTGAGGAGGCGGTCACCGGTGATGAGTTCGTCGATGCCTACATGGACGAGCACTGGGAAACCCTCGATTCCCAGGAGGAGTACACGGCGAGCATCGCTGATTACGTCGACTGCGGCGACGGGCGCGTCTGATCGGTCGATAGGAAGAGTTCGCTCTGGAGGAACCATTGACTCGTTGTGAGGGTCGGGTGCTCGCCTCTCTTTTGACTGCGTTGTCCATGTGTGTGGCTGTGGCTGCATGTTCCACGTCCGACCCCGAACCCGAAAGGGGAGGACTGCCGCCGGACTACGTCTCTTACTCATGGGTCAAACGGGAAGTCATGTTGCACATTCTCGATCGCATGCTCACCGATAACGAGCCTGAGGAAAAGGTCGAGACCATCACTGGTGGCCAGAATCCGCTTTTCGAGTCCCATGTCCTCAAGGAGGATGAAGGTGGGCACTTCATCGAATTCGACAAGGATGAATGGGATAACAAAGAAGTCCCCCTTCACCAGGTCGATGTCGCTCTGGCCGAGGCCATCAACTTCGACGAGGTCACCTGGTGTGGCGAACCTGTTGGCGGCGAGGAGTTCTTCGATGCCTATATGGAAGAGTTCTGGGACAACCTCGATTCCCACGAAGAGTACACGGCCAGTATCTCTGATTACGTCGACTGCGGCGACGGGCGCGTCTGACCGGTCGATAGAAAGAGCCCGCGCTGGAGGATCCGTTGACTCGTTGTGAGAGTCGTGCACCGGTCTTCATAGTGGCTGCCCTGGCCCTATGCATGGTTATGGCTGCGTGTTCCACGTCCGAACCCGAGACCGAAAGAGGAGGATTTCCGCCAGGCTACGTCTCCAAATTTTGGGTCGAGCGGGAAGTGATGCTCCACACGTTCGACCGTATGCTCAGCGAGGGTGACCCCGAAGAAGTCCTCGAGAACAGCACAGGAAGTCGGGACGACTTGTTCGAATCCCATGTTCTCCATGAAGATGAAGATGGATACTCCATTGAGTTCGACAAGGATGCATGGCGAACCGAAGAAGTTGGTGGCCTGAACTGGATCGATGCTGCTCTAATCAATGCCACTGATTTCAATGATGTCACTTGGTGTGGGGAGACGGTCACGGGGGATGTGTTCGTCGATGCCTATATGGAAGAGTTCTGGGACAACCTGGATTCCCATGACGAGTACACGGCGAGCATCGCTGATTATGTCGACTGCGGCGACGGGCGCGTCTGACCGGTCGATAGAAAGGATCCGCCCTGGAGGAACCGTTGACCCGTTGTGAGGGGCGCGCGCCCGCGTTTCTCTTGATCGCGTTGTCCATGTGCATGGCTGTGACCGCATGCTCTGCGTCCGACACTGAACCGGAAAGCGGAGGGGTGTCACCTGGTTACGTCTCCAAAGGATGGGTCGAGCGTGAGGTGATGTTGCACATTCTCGACCGTATGCTCACCGATAACGAGCCTGAGGAAAAGGTCGAGGTCATCACTGGTGGCCAGAATCCGCTTTTCGAGTCCCATGTCCTCAAGGAGGATGAAGGTGGGCATTACATCGAATTTGACAAGGATGAATGGGATAACGAAGAAGTTCCCCTTCACCGGGTCGATGTCGCTCTGATCTACGCCACTAACTTCGATGAGGTCACCTGGTGTGGCGAACCTGTTGGCGGCGAGGAGTTCTTCGATTCCTATATGGAAGAGTTCTGGGACAACCTGGATTCCCATGACGAGTACACGGCGAGCATCGCTGATTACGTCGACTGCGGCGACGGGCGCGTCTGACCGGTCGATGGCAACGTATCTCCCAGGGGATCGTCGGCCCCGTCCGCGGTACATGCAGATCCCGGATCTGCCCTCCGCGCGTGTGGAGTGGAAGCGCCTGGACTCCGCGTTGTGTGAAGGGGCGCCGTTGCCCGAGCCGTGGGCCTGTTCCGCACCGGTGAACCGGATCCGCTGACTCCCGCGCCCCATGGGCCCTGTGCCGGACGTTCCGGCCGGGGCCACACGCACATGTGGTCGGTCTCGCAAGCACGCGCCCACGTGAGAGGGCAGGCACGGGCTCTCCGGCGATCACTGGGTGTGGACCACTCCGTGCTCGCCGGGGCTCGTGCCTGCCCTCGTCGTCGGCCTCATCCGGCCGACACAGCATCCCTAAGGATCCCTACGGCCGGCCGCTGTCAGTCGGAGTTCTCCCCGAACTGGCCTCCGGACTGCGGCCGCTGCCCCGGTGGGTTCGGCCGGCGGACGGGGCGCCTCACCGAACCGGTCCGTGCCGGCAGCGTGCCGCGTCCGGTGACCCGGGTCTGGTCGACGTAGGGGTCACGCATCACGGGCGGGTCATCGAGGGCCTCGGGTTGGACGACGACTTCGGAGGTGTCGTGTTCGTCCTCGTCCTGGCGGCGTTCGTACTCCTCCGGGGGCAGGACCTTCTTCCACGAGCGTGTCCGCGTCACCGGCAGCTCTCCGGCGTCTTCCCGCAGGGCCCGGTACACCGCATACATCTGGAAGTAGCCCATCACGAAGAACGGCAGGCCCACGAGAACGACGATCTTCTCGAGCGCTTCCAGCCCGCCGGTCCCGGAGAACACCAGCAGGGTGGCGGTCACCACGGCGATGGCGATGGCCCAGAAGATGCGCTGGCCCAACGGGTTGAAGTCTTCGTGGCCGTTGGCCATCGTGTCGGTCACCAGTGCCGCGGAGTCCACCGAGGTGATGAAGAAGACCACCACCAGGATGATGGCGATCACCGAGATGAAGAGCGTGCCGGGGTAATGCTCCAAGAACGCGAAGAGGGCGCCGGGGATGTCGCCTTCGTCGACGACGCTTTCGACCAGTCCGCCTTCACCGTTGAGTTCGATGTCGATGGCGGAGAGCCCGAAGATGCCGAACCACAGTACCGAGAAACCGGACGGGATGAGGAGTACGCCGGAGACGAACTGGCGGATGGTGCGGCCCTTGGAGATCCGGGCGATGAAGATGCCCACGAACGGCGACCAGCTGATCGTCCAGGCCCAGTAGAACACCGTCCAGGTGTTCTGCCAGCCCGTGTCGGCGAAGGTGTCGTTCCACAGGGCCAGTTCCGGCAGGTTCACCATGTAGGTGCCCAGTGCCTCGATGGTGCCCTTGAGCACGAAGAGGGTGGAACCGGTCACCAGGACGAAGATCAGCAGTCCTACGGCCATCCAGATATTGAAATTGGACAGGCGCTTGATGCCGCGGTCCAGGCCCAACGCGACGGAGATCATCGCGACCCCGCCGACGACGCCGATGATGACCAGCTGCCACACGGCGTTCTCGGGGATGCCGAACACGCTGTTGATCCCGCTGTTGATCTGCAGGGCGCCCAATCCGAGCGAGACCGCGACGCCGAAGACCGTGCCGACGATGGCGACGATGTCGATGAACCGGCCGATCGGCCCGTGGATCCGCTCGCCGAGGATCGGCTGGAAGATCGAGCTGACACGCGGAGGCAGGTTCCGCTTGTGGATGAAGTAGGCGAAGCACAGCGCCGGCAGGGTGAAGATCGCCCAGGTGTGCAGGGTGAAATGGTAGAACGTGAAGTTCATCGCGTCCACGGCCGCGCCTGTCGTTCCCGGCTCTATGCCCAGAAAGGCGCCCCGCGGCGGATCACCGAAATGACTGACGGGTTCGGCCACGCCCCAGAACAACAGGATGCTACCGATGCCGGCGGCGAAGAGCATGGCGAACCAAGCCGGACCGGAGTGCTCGGGGGGTTCGTCGTCGGGGCCCAGTTTCACCCGTCCGAACCTGCCGAGGGCGGCATAGATCAGGAAAACCAGGAACAGGGTGAGGCCGAAAATGTAGAACCAGCCCAGGTTGGTGTACAACCAGTCCGAGGCGGTGGTGACGGCTGCATCCAGCGGATCGGTGAAGATGACGGTGACGAGCACGAACGCGATGATCACCGCGGCCGAGCCGAAGAAAATCGACGGCGACGTGCGCAGTCGTAGGAGATCGTGCAAACGGGTCAGCATGTAATCGACTCCTCGAACCAGACGCTGACTTACCGGGGGGTGCGGCAGGGTAGTTTTGTTAGGGTACGGGCCCTGTCAATGTTTTGTCTTCAACCGATAAGTCAGAGTGTCACCGTCGCGATCATTCAGAGAAGAGCTTTCTGCTTTCGCAATGTCCGTTTTAGTGTGGAATCCGTAGGACTTGCAGAGGCTGCTGTGGGTGCCGTGCGTGATACCCGCGACCTGGAGTCCACACCCCGATACCCTGCCAGCCGTATGGTGCCGAGCGCGAGGTTGCGCAGACATTCATGATCCGAGTCGCGCGCGTGGAGGCCCCGCGCGGCCGCCCGCGGACCCGCGCGTGGATCCGCCGTCCCCCGCTTGAGCTGGGTGGATACCCACGGACCGGCGTGGTGAGTGCCTGAATCGTCCGGGGTCGTGGAGGGCGGTCCCGGGGATGCGGGGCCGAACGGGTTCCAGGAGTGCGGGAACGGGCGAGGCCGCGCGCCCGCCCGAATCGTGAGTGCCAGGTTCACGCCTCGCTGGGGATGGGAACGCCCTTTTCTATCGGTTCGCCCGCCGGGCGCACCCGGCCACCGGTCCCCGACCCTCCACCCCCGCTCCCATCCCCCACCCCACCCCACCCCACCGCTTCCGTTCCTTCCTTCCCTCCTGACAGCCACACGCCTGCCCCGCCCCGACACGAAAGACGCACGCCCACGCTCCACCGAGCCGCCCCAGAGCCCCCACCCCCATCCGAGGGACCGCCCATGAGCGAGGACGTCCACCGGCCCCGACCCGTCGTCGATCCCTCCCTCGGCCCCGAACACCGGGAGGAGGCCCTCGCCGCCCACGTCCGCTCCCTGCGCCCGGATCCCCGCGCCGCCCGCCTTCGCGAGGGCAGCGCCCAACTCCTCGGCGTCGGCCTGACCCTCGGCCTGACCACGGTCCTCGGCGGCTGGTACCTGGCCATGGTCATCGCCACCATCACCGCCGTCGCCCACACCGTCGCCCTCCTGGTCCGCGACGAGGCCCACCCGGCCGTACGCGCCTGCGGATCCTTCCTGGGGGCCGGAGCTCTCGCGGCCGTCCCCGTCTGGCTCCTGGACCCCGCCGCCGCGACCGGCCTGCCCTGGCTGGTCTTCGCCGGCCTCACCGTCCTGGTCGCCGCCGACGGACTCGCCCGCCGCCCCCGCCCCGACACCCTCCTCTCTGACCACCTCGTCGGCCCGGACGAAGTGTGCGAGGCCGACCACCCTCTCCTCGTCGACGTCCAACACACCATCGACCGGGTCGCCTGCCACGCCCGCGAACTCGGCGAGGGCCCCGACCCCGACCGCACCCTCGCGGTCCTGCGCGAAGAGGAGTGGCGCATCGCCGGCGTCCTCGCCCGCCAACGCACCCTGCGCCGGGCCCACCTGCGCCGTTGGCAGCGCGCCGAGTCCGACCGGGTCCGCGAGGCCCTGTACCCCCAGCGCGAGTACCTGGAAGCGGTCGAGGACGCCGTCCGCCGCCGCGTCGACTCCATCCGCGACTACGGCCGCATGTTCGAGCGCGCCCTGGCCGCCCACCGCGAATGGGTCCAGTGCCGGGAAGCCCTCGACTCCACCCCCGACTACGCCCGGCACCTCGCCGACGCCGAGGCCCTCGAGACCGGGGCCGGTGACCTCTCCGACCTCGCGTGCGCCGCCGACGCCGCCGGGCGGGTCCGGGACGAGCACGTCCGCGCCCTCCTGGGCCACTGCCTCCACTCCGACCACTGAAGGGGGAGTTCCCCGACCCGAGAGGCGCCCCGCCCGGCCCCGCCGGCCCCCGCACCGTTCCGCACACATCCGGCCGCTTTGAGCCACACCCGCACGTGCCCGATAGTGGGGCAGAGCCGTCACCGAGAACGGGGCCGGTCCCGACGCTGCACGTCGGAGGCAGAGGCGGCACGACGGGGAGAGGAAGTCACGTCTTGGGAACGGACCTGTTCGAGGACAAGTTCGACGGCGCGGTGTGGGCGCTGGGCCACCTGCCCGGCGATCCCTTACCGCCGCCGGGGCCGAACCGTCCGCGGATGGACACCGACCTCCACAGCGCGTTGACCGCCCTGGTCGAGCACGGCTACGACGGGCCGTTCCAGGTCCTGGGCGCCGAGCACTGCGCCCTCATGGTCCTGCGCAGGGACTGGTCGTGGCTGCGCGGGCACGCCGCCGACCTGGGTCTGGACGAGGGCGACCCGCTCCCGCACCCCGACGACACCGGGCGCCCCTCGCCTTTTCCGACCGGACGCCCGCACGCGGTGGAGACCGGTGCCGAACTCGAACGTGCCCTGGCCGCCCTGGACATCCGAGGGTTCCCGGACCGCGCTTTCGCCCTGTGCCGGGAGTCGGGACGCCAGGTCCTGGCCGCGGTGCTCTCCGCCCGCGCCTACGAGGGCCCGGCCGCGTGGGCGGCCGAGCACGCGCCGAAGAAGGTCCTGCGCGGACTGCTGGCGGAGGTGGTGCTGGCCCTCCAGCAGATCCGTCTCACCGGACGCACCCGGGAACCGAAGGCCAACTCCGGTTTCGTGCCCGACGTCGGAGAGGTCCGTTCCAGCCGTCGCCCGCGCGCGGTGCATGGGGACAAGGCGCTGACCCTGCCGCTGTCGGTGCGGCGTGTGGTGCGCGGGGAGCACGGGACACGTGTGGAGTCGGAGGTGGTGCTCCCCAAGGCGGAGAACTCCCGCACCCTGGAGGACCCCGCCGAGCCGGCCGCCCCGGAGGGCATGGCGCCGCAGCCCTCACCGGACGGGCAGCCGGAGGGCCTTCCGTCCGGTTCCACGGGCGGCACGATGTACGGGCCGGCGGGAGGACCCCCGCAGCGCAGCGGTGTGCCGGGCCAGCTCGCGACGATCCGCTGGGAGGGTTTCTCCCACGCCTGGGACGATCTCGGGAACCGGTACCTGATGCTGTTCGAGGTGGAGAAGGGACAGCCGGGGCTGAGCTGGTTCCTGGGGACCGAGGTGGTCACGCAGACGCTCTTTCCGACGCTGGCCGAGGACGCCATGCAGCTGATGCTCACCAGCCCCGGACACCTGGTCTCCCGGGCCCCGACCATCGACGGTCAGGTGAGCGGGCGCCCCAGCGTGCGCACGGTGCCCGACGGCAACACGGTCACCGTGGAGCTGCGGCGCGGTTGGGCGCCCGGACCGCTCACGGCCCGGTGAGCACGTCCTCGGGGCCCTGGAAGTACTCCACGGTTCGGTCGGCGAGGTCCACGAGGTCCTCTTCCTGTGCCGGACGCACCTGCGTGGCCCATTCCGCCAGCTCCCGCGCCTCGAAGTCGGCGTGCCCGAGAGTGGCCCCGGCGCCCGGGCCGGACCCCGCTTCTCCACCGGATCCACCGGGACCCCCGCCCTGCGACCGGTCCGGCTCCTGCGTCCACGGCCCCAGGTACACCACACGGCCGGGTTCGTACTCGTACCGCACCGCGTCCGGAGCGCCCAGCGCCTCGGGATCCTCCGGGACCACTTGTTCCCCAGCGCTCTCAGACCCGTCGAGTGCCCACTGGGCGACCACCGGACCGTCGGCGCCTTCCACTTCCAGGTCCTGGCAGTACGCGCCCTCCCCGTCGCACCACTCGCGCAGCACCGCCTCCGGGTCCTCGGCCGTGCGCTCGTCGGCCCACGTGGCGGTGCGCAGGTACCCGCCGTCGCCGTCCTGGTAGAAGACGGTGAACACGGACAGCCACTCCTCCTCGCCGGCCCCGTCGGCGCCGCTCTCACCGGCGCCCGTGTCCCCCGTGCCGTGCGCGGCGTCGTTGATCTCGGACCGGTAGGGCTCCCATCCCCCCGCGTCCAGCACCGCGGCCTCGTCCTCGTGCCCCAGGTTGGTCTGCCGCTGCCTTTCCAGCATCGACTCTTCCTGTGCCTGGCTCTGCGCCCACGCCGTGGCACCGGCCACAACCAGCACCACCGCCGACACCGCGGCCGCCCAGCGCACCCGGGCCCCGCGCGAGGCCAGCATCACCAGTGCCGCCAGTGGGGCCGTGATCACCCCGGCCGTCAGGATCCCCTCGGCCGGTTCGCCGGTCCCGAAGGCCAACTGCAAGGCCACGTTCCACCCGAACGCCGCGAACACGACCGTGGTGAACAGCACCATCGCCGCGGTCGGCCGCGGGAACCGCGCCGCCGCGAGCATGCGCCGGAACGCCCAGAACAGGAACACCGTCAGCGCCAGCGCCACCACCGGCGCCACGATCAACAGTCCGGTGCCGCCGGTCAATGAGGCCAGGGTGAGGATCGGCAGGGCCAGGGCCAGGATCAGCGTCAGCGCCACGGCGTGCACGGTCGCGCCGATGAGGGCCACGATCCAGGTGGAGGCCGGCAGCCGCCCCGGAACCCGGCTCTCCCCGCCCCCGTCAGGAGGGGAGGACCAGGCCTGGGGGCGCGGCTCTGCCGACGTACCGTTCTGCCCGTCGCCGGATCCCTGGGAGGGCCCGGGCGGGCCGCTCCACTGTTGGCTCGCGGAAACCGGCGTACCGGCGTCCGTGGATCCTGCGGACCCGGTGGAGCGCGCGCGGTCCCCTCCCTGCGGTTCTCGGGGGGTCTCGTCGGAGGTCATCGGGCCTCTCTCGGATAGGGAGTGAGGAAGAGAGAACTCGCGCCTGACCGTACTCGGCGTATGGCGGGTCCGATGGACGCCGAGGGGTTGCCCACCATGGTTCCTGATGTGGCTCGTGTGGCAAGCGGCGGGGGTGGGTCAGTACCGGCGGCGGTGTGGCGTGTGCGTTGGGTGCGCGTCGGCGGGGGAGCGGTCCGGGAGCGCTGCCGCCGGACACCTCGTCCGCCTTCTGGCCAGGGGTGATCACGACCCCGTAGAGGAATTTCGGTCCTGCGACAATGTGCTCTCGGGTTCCATCGGAAGGTGGTACATCGACGCGCGGGAAGTCCGTTAAGCGGTCGAATGTCCATCTTTGGTGAGGAAAGTGGATGTGATGCCGCTCATACTCCCTGGGTGGCCAGTAAATTGTGGCCTCGCGTTACGCCAGAGTTCCCAAGCGCCGTCCAGCTCCATCACCTGCGGAAATAGTGGCTGGTGCGGCTCATGGGTCCCCGCCGAATGTCCGGATTGCCTGCTCGAGTGCGAAACCCGTCGCGTTGCGTACATCCCCCGACCCCCTGATGGAGCACCATGGAAGATGGGGTACATACATGCGGGGTCTGTGGTTCGCGCGCGGGGCTCTTCTTCGCTGTGCGCTCGACCAGGTCCCGGCATGACCCGTCTTCCGATGAACCCACGGCACTACCACGACGCGGGAGCCAGTAGATGACGACGCATCAGCCCAGCCCACGGCGGAGCTGGCGGCGCGTGGTGATGATGCTTCTCCTCGGTGCAGGCTTTCTGCTGCTCCCCATCACCGGGGCCCAGGCGAACCCCATGTGCCCCGGCGAGCCGGCGCCCGTGCCCGAGTCCGCGGGCAGCGGGGCGGACGGGTTGCTGGTGCCGCCGCAGTCGCAGTCCGCCATCGAGGGCGCCCCCGACGGTCTCCCGCCCGACGCGAGCATGTACGGACAGTACGGGACCGCCGGGACGCAGTGGCACATGATCACCGAATCCTGCGTCGACGGGATCTCGAACGGTGCGCAGGCGACACTGGCGAATACCGCCTGGGACCTCTCCAAGACCATCAACCAGTCGACCATCACGGTCTACCAGGCAGCCAATTCCGACGGCCTCCTGTCCAGCTTCAACGAAATGGTCGAGAACGTCGTCGTCGCTCTGCGAGAGGGTATCTGGCGGCCGCTGATCCCGACCATGGTCATTCTCGGTGCCGTGTGGCTGGGATGGTACGGGCTCATCCGCAAGCGGATGACACTCACGATCGAGTCCTCGCTCTGGATGGTGCTCGCGACGGCGCTGGGAATGTGGATCCTCATCCAGCCGGCCGCCGTCATGGGGCTCGCCAGCAACCTGGTCAACTCCGGCACGCAACTGGTGACGAGCACCGTGGGGCAGGTTCCGTACGGGGGCGGGTCCGGTGCCTGTCCGCCGGGCGCTAGTGAGCCCGATCGTGCTGATTGGGAGTCGGAATCTGATTTCCAGGTGAGGCGCAACGCCGACATGCTGTGGTCGAGCCTGGTTTGTCAGCCGTGGGTGGCTGGGCAGTTCGGTAACGGTGATGTCGCTGAAGTCGCTGCTCAGGAGCATGCTGTTGATCTTATGGGTACCCAGGCAATCAGCCGAGTGGAGCAGCAGCAGATATCTGACGGGGATCTGGATGCAGCGCAACTGAGTGACGAAAAACAGGAATCATACGGCGAAATTGCGTCGAATGTCGAATCATCCTTCCCTGGTGTATATACCTTGTTTTCTGGGGATGACCAAGGAAGTCGGCTCGGAGTCGCAACTCTTGCATTGTTCTCGTCGATCTTTGCAGGCGGCCTGATTCTAGCGGCTTCGGTTGCGCTCATTGTTCTGAAGATCGCGTTCCTGCTTCTCTTCTTGTTGGCGCCGGTCTTTTTGCTGATCGGAATCCATCCCGGTTATGGGCGTACGGTCCTCTTGCGTTGGCTCGAGCTGATGGTGGGGTTCCTGCTCAAGCAGATCTTCATCGTGCTCCTGATCGCCCTGCTCGTCATGTCTTACGGCATGGTGATGTCGAGCAACCTCGGCTGGGGGCTGCAGATGATCCTGCTGGCCCTGTTCACCCTGGCCCTGTTCATCTACCGGAAGCCGTTCGCGCACCTGTTCAGCTCGGTCAACGCCAACACGTTCACCTCGCGTGTGGTCAGCGATGCCGCTCAGAGCCAGGCACTGGGGCGGAGCGCCGCCGCCCTTCCTCCGGTCGCCTACATGAAGGCGCAGAACTGGGGCCGCCGGCGCGCCCCCCAGATCGCTGCCGGAGCTGCCGGTACCCCCGCGTCCAACGGGACCGACCAGGCGGTTCCCCAGGACGATGCGCCCGCGGCGGCCGACGAACCCACGCGGGTGCGTGCGCGAGGGGGCTACGGCCGGGTCCGGGACAACGACGCTCCGCCGCCGCTCAACGTCAACCGCAGCGGTGCTGCCGGGGGCGGCGGTGGCAACCGTCCGGGGCCGAGCAACAGGAGCACGGACGAGGCCCCGAACCTCAGCGGCTCCCAAGCTGGTTCGATCCCGCCCCGTCCCAGCGGTGGCTACACCGGAACCGGTGACAGCGGATGGGGAGGCGTCTTCGGGGGCGGATCTTCCGGTCGTTCCGGCGGTTCCGGCGACCGTGGCGGGGGCGGTGCCCCTGTGGGCGGCGCCGCCTCCGGTGGCGGCCGGGCTGCCGCCGCCGAGCGCCCGGATCCCGCGACCGGACGCGGAATCTTCCAGGGACGTGAAGAGACCCCGCCTCGGGGCAACATCGGCGGTCAGGGCTCGCGTTGGGGCGCCCCCCGGGAGAAGCGTGATCGCCGGGCCCCGGAACGTCGCCCTCGGCCCGCCCCCGCACCCTCCGCCGACCGTGGACGCCGCGACGGTGAGGGCAGCTGGTTGACCGGCTCCGGCAAGAGCAACGACAACGCGCCGATCACCCCCTTCTGGGGCGAGGGCGGATCCGGTGGCCCGCGGGACCGCAAGCGTGACGTCCCCTTCTGGCTGAGCGACGACTGACGGATGAAAGCCTCGACCCATGCCGAACCCACTCCCTGAACACACACAACGCAGAGTCGTTGTGGTGCTCGTCGTCGCCCTGCTCGCCTTCGGCGGTTACTTCGCCTTCGGCGGGTTCGGCGGTGACGAAGAGGGCGACCGTGCCGACCAGGAAACCGATCAGGGAGACCGGCAGGGCCAAGGCACCGCCGAGTCACCGAACGACTTGTCGACCGTGCCGCCGAGCCCCATACCCACGACCGCGGAAGAGGACATCGACGTTCTCGACTGGTTCCCCTTCAGCGAGGACGAGCTCTTGGCGGCCGGTGCGACGGCGCGGGCCTTCGGTGAGGTGTACGGGACCATCGACTACACCGAGGAGCCCGAGGACTACTTCGCCGGTATGGAGGACCTCGCAAGCGACGACTACGCCGAGGTGCTCTCCGAGAGCACCCGCGCCGGTGCCTTCTGGCAGGAGGGCGCCGAGGCCGAGGCCGTGGCCGAAGGGCGGGCCGAGGTCCAGTCGATCCGCACCTACGGCGGCGACTCGATCACTTTCGTGGTCGAGGTCCAGTCGATCACCGAGACCGCCGACACGGAGTTCGACGAGGAGCTCGGCGACTTCGCGATCACGGTGACCAGTGAAGGACAGGGCTGGCGGGTGCACGACTTCCAGCCCGCCGATGCCGGACAGCTCGGAGGGGAATGAGCCCCGTTGAAATCCCTCTTTGCCCCCGCCCCCGTTGATTCCGACCGTGGTGCAGCGCTGACCTGGACCGGCGTGGTCGTGGCCGTTTCCCTGGTCGCCGTCACGTTCGCCGCTCTGATGGTGGTCCCGGTGATCAGCAATACCTCGCAGCAGCTGGGTTCCCTCGTGGGCAGCGGTGCCGTCTGCTCGGAGAACGCCGACGCGCAGCAGCCCGACGCCAGCGGTTACGCCGACGACTCCGTGCCCGAGAACTACCTGGAGATCTACAAGGAGGTCGGGGAGGACCGGGGCATCCCGTGGAACGTCCTCGCCGGCGTTGGACAGGTCGAGTCCCACCACGGCCGCTGGGAAGGGCCGGGGATCACCGAGGGGCACAACGACTGGGGCGCGGCCGGTCCCATGCAGTTCGGTTCCCTGGACGGCTCTGCGGCGGGTAACAGCTGGGGCGGAGAACCGATCCAGTCCGTCGACGAGCGCCCCGAGGACGGATACGGGGTCGACGGCAACGACGACGGCGTCGTGAACGTCTACGATCCGGCCGACGCCATCCCCGCGGCGGCCGATTACTTGATCGCGCACGGTATCGAGGACAACGTGCGCGAGGCGATCTACGGTTACAACCATGCGTGGTGGTACGTGGACGACGTCCTCGAATGGGCCGGACGCTACGCCGAAGGCGACTACGACACCTCGGGCGCCATGCGTAGCGAAGTGGTGTGCACCCTGCAGGAGGACGGTGAGCCGATCGGCCAGGCCCCTGACGACGTTTCCCAGGCCGTCGTCGACTGGGCCCTCGACCAGCGGGGACTCCCTTATATCTGGGGCGGCACCGGGCCGGATGGCTATGACTGCTCCGGGTTGATCATGAAGGCGTACGAGGACATCGGGGTGACCATTCCACGGATTTCCCAGGACCAGTGGGAGTTCGGCCCCAGAATCGACCAAGGCGAAGAACAACCCGGTGACCTGGTCTTCTTCGACGTTCAGCGTGCGGGCGAGCCTCCGGGGCCCGGACACTTGGGAATGGTCGTGGGCGACGGGCTCATGGTGGAGGCCTGGTGCACCAACTGTGGGCCGATCGCCGTGCGAGAGTACGATGACCCCAATCGTGCGGACATCATGGGTTTCACCCGCCCGCTCGAACACCCCGATGTGAAGTCCCAGCTGGAGGCGCAGGGTTAACCGTGACTGAGACGGACGAGAAGCCCGAGGAGAAAAATCCGGCCAAGCAGGGGCTTCACGGCTGGAAGGCTGCCCTCGCGATGTTTGGGTGTGGGTCCCTCGCGGCCTTCAGTATTTTTGGTGTTCTGACGCTACTTGTAACATCGATTTTTGATTTCACTTCGTCTGGTGTGCAGGGGAGTGGAGGGACTGAAGGCGCTGTTCCCGAAGGAATTGGGGAGGCTCGTTCATCTCTCGAGGAAGAGGAGATGAACGTCTGTGACGATAACCTTGACGAGCTCACGAAGATTAATGTCGAACGTCAGGACGAAGGTGAAAATTATCTGGACACGCGCTCTGAGGATGAGATAGAGATTCCTGGGGCCACTCGTGTTGTTCAGGATGAATGCTCTTGGGTTCTGCAGCCCAGTAGCGGGTCTTCTCCTTGGGTGTTCCATTTCAGCTACGAAGCCGCCATTGAATCTGATGGGAAAGATTCTACTGAGGATTTGGCCTCTGAAAGGTTTGAGCAGCTTTCTGGGGATCTTTCTGAGGGGCTTGGTTACGTTTCATCCCAAGGTGTTCCAGGTTTTGATGATGGTGCCCAGTATGTCTATGGGGAAAATGAAGATGGCGAGCAGTCGTACATCGTCATGTTGCAGTCGAAGAGTGCAGTTTATTCGATTCACTTCGAGAGGCAGGAGGAGGATTCGATCGGTGAAGTGACGAAGAATGAGTTCGAAGGGGAGGCTCGAGAGATCGCGTCTTTCCTGGATAGTGGTTTTGACTACTGGATACCGGACAGCTAGATAGCCTCTTTGGAGAGCGCCTTTAAGCCACACCAGCCATGAAGTGGTGTCGGCACAGAGTCGTGTACGACTCTTTCCCTCCGATGTGTACCTGTTCGCCCTTGTACACCATGACCCCGTCCACCACTCGGGCGTTGTGTGTGGCCCGGTTCCCGCNAGCGCCAGGAGCCTCTTCGACCCGGGAAAGAGCTGTCCCTGGAAGTCGGTGAGGATCCCGTAGCAGTACACGTCGATCTTGATCCCGTCGACGACCCCGGCCAGCTGTCCGACCTGCTTGTGCGACAAGAACTGTGCCTCGTCCACGATCACGTACGGCACCTTGCGGTCGGCGATGTCGTCGTACAGGTCCAGCAGGTCGCCGATCTCCTCGGCGGTCGCCTTGAGCCCCAGCCGTGAGGAGATGACCCCCGAGCCGGCCCGGTCCTGTTTCGTGTAGAGCACGCCCTCACCCCCGCGGGAGTGGTGTTCCTGGAGGGCCATGGTGCTCTTGCCCGAGTTCATCGAACCGGTGAAGTACTTGAGCTCGGCCATGCGTGGGGTCTTCCTGCGTCCTCGGTCCGGGCTGCGGCGGTGTCTGGGGGATGGGCGGATCGTGTCGCCGACGGGTCGTGCGGTCCCCGTCGGCCGTCGGCCCTCGATCGGGCCAGCAGCGAACATACCAGCGAGACCTCTTGGCCTGGGACGGGAGCGGGGCCGGCTCGGTCTCGACGCTCGCCGGATCGATGACCGGGCCAGGACCGGAAGCGCTTCTCGGCCGATCCCGATCCGGGGACACGGGAAGCCGGGTCCAGGCACCGCCGACCGTCGGACGGCGGGGCCTGGACCCGAGGGAGGGCTACGGGCGCTCCCACGGGCCCGGCAGCGGACCCCCGGCCTCCAGCGAACCCGTCAGAGCCTTCCACCCCGACCAGGCGTCACGGAGAGCCCGAAGGCACGTCGCCGCGTCCCCGGTCGCCCTCAGTTCCTCACTCACGCCGTCGTAATCGACGTCGGCGAGCACCATCCCGGTGACCGACACGAACGTGCCGGCGGCCGCCCAGCGCGCGGGAAGCTCCCCACCGTCGCGGAGCAGGCGGTCGAGACGGCCGAAGCAGACATCAGCGGTGTTGAGCGCGGTCACCGCCTCGCGACTGTCCCAGCGGCGCGACAGCACCCGGGTCAGCACGGCCACCAGCGCGTCGACGTCGGTCGTGGGCAGGTGAGCCGGGTGTGGGCGGGCAAGCGTGCCGCTGTCGTCCTCGTCGTCGGCCGTGCACATGTCGTCGCCACGCGTCGCCGGTGTGGGAAGGGTGACGCTCCCGCCCGTGGTGGATTCGTGTCCGTCTTCGTGAACGTGCCCGACAGCGCAGAACGCTGTCGCTCGGAGGTTGGGGAGGGCGGAGGTCCACCAGTCGCGTGCGTCGTAGTCGTAGCTCATCAGGCGGCCCCTTCCGTGATGGGGGAGAGGCCGAGGAGTACGGCGGCCCCCAAGCGGTCCCGCTCGGCCGCGAGGCGGGTCATGCGTCGCTCATGCGCCCGGTAACCCGGCCGCACCATCGCGGCGGGCGACTCGACCTCCCGGGGGTCGACCACCGAGGCCACGGCGGACAGGGCCGTACGCACAGGAGGGCGCCCGTCGGCAGGCTTGCGCGGGGCCGGGATCAGCGGGGTCGGCTCGGTGCTGCTCTCCGTGGTCGCGGGGGCCGGTGGCGCGAACCGTCGTACTCGGGTGGACCGGCGTCGGCGAGCCTCGGAGGCCAGTGCGCGGAAGTACCCGCATGGGTCCGCGTGGAGGCCGTCCGAGGGACGGAGCAGGCGGACGATCGCGAAGACCAGGACAAGTAGGCTGTTCACGGCAACGCTCCTTCCAGCGTTGTCCAGCGGCCCTGGACGTGACGGCGTCCGGGGCCGCGTTATTTGGTTCTGGAGCAACCACCCTACAGTGCCCTAGTGATGTTCTGCCAGCCCTACTGGGGCATCCTAGGTATCCATGCAGGCCATAGCGGCCTACTGTGGATCCATGAGCACCGAAATGCCGCACATCGACCCCAAGGGACCAAAACTCGTGTACGTGGTCATCGCGGACCACATAGAGGCTCGGATCAAAGCCGGAGAGCTGAAGTCCGAAGACCGCATTCCCGGGGAGATCGACATCGCGGCCAAGTACGAAGTTGCTCGCATGACCGCCGGACGCGCCGTGAAGGAACTTCGGGAGCGCGGCCTTGTGCACACGGTTCGTGGAAAAGGGACCTTCGTCGTTTGAACCCCACGCGACCTCGCCGGGGCAGCGAACCGACCGGGCCGGCTGAGCCGCGCGGGCCGTTGACGAGAGGCAGCCAGGTACCCGACCACCCCGGAAGGCAGGAGAGCGCTCCTCCTACGGTTGCCGGCCAAGGGCGGGCCGCCGCAGGGTGTCCAGGAGTCCGGCGCCCGGAGTCCGGGTACGGGCACAGCGCCCGCTGAGACCGAGAAGGAGAGCTGAACCGTGCCCGATCCCGTCCGCGTCGCCGTTCTCGGTGCTGGAGGCAGGGGAGCGCAGACCTACGGCCGTTGGTTCCTCGAAAACCCCGGCCGCAGCCGTGTGGTGGCCGTCGCCGAGCCCCTGGACCACCGCCGCGACACCTTCGCCGACCGAGCAGGCGTCCTGCCCGAGAACCGTTACGCCTCCTGGCGCGGCCTCATGGCCGACAGCGCCGGCCTCGGCCTGGACGCGGTCGTGGTGGCCCTGCCGGACGAGGACCACGTCGAACCGACCGTGGCGGCGGCCGAACGCGGTCTGGCCGTCCTGCTGGAGAAACCCATCGCCCCGGACCGGGCCTCACTCCTGGACCTGGAGGAGCGGTTGTCGGGACTGAAGCCGCGCATCGCCGTCGCGCACGTGCTGCGCGAGGCACCGTTCTGGCGTTCGGTCCGACAGGCGGTCTCCTCCGGCACGATCGGTGACCCGGTCACCATCCGCATCGAGGAGAACATCGGGTTCTGGCACTTCGCCCACTCCTACGTGCGGGGGAACTGGCGCCGCACCGACACCTCCAGCCCGATGGTGCTGGCCAAGACCTGCCACGACCTGGACATCATCCGGTGGCTGGCCGAGCGCGCGCCCGAACGGGTCTCCAGCATGGGCAGCCTCGTGCACTTCCACTCCGGCAACGCCCCCGAGGGCGCACCGACGCACTGCGCGAAGGGCTGCCCGGCGGCCGACACCTGCCCGTTCCACGCCCCGCGGTACTACGCCGAGGCCCTGGCCGACGTCGACGGTTGGCCGGTGGCCCTGCTGGGGCCGGACGTGAGCCCGCAGGGCCGGATGGCGGCGCTGGAGGACGGGCCCTACGGGCGGTGCGTGTACCGCTCGGACAACGACGTGGCCGACCACCAGCAGACCGTGTTCTCCTTCCCCGGCGGCCTGACGGCCTCCTTGACCACCTCGGCCTTCACCGGCGCCAACACCCGCACGTTCCAGATCACCGGCTCGCGCGGGGAACTGTCCGGGCGCATGGAGAGCGGGGAACTGCGGCTGGAGAGTTTCGCCCCCGGCCCCCACGACCTGTCCCGCCTGGGTGAGGACATGCGTGTGTCCGCCAACGGCCCGCTCGGCCACCCCGTGCACGAGTGGAACGCGGTGCCGTCCAGCTCCGAGGCGGCCGACCACCGCGGGCACGCCGGCGGCGACGACGCGCTGACGGAGAGGTTCGTCGACGCGGTGGCCTCCGGCGACTTCGAGGGCCACGTGGCGACCACGCTCGAGGCCTCACTGGACAGCCACTGGATGGCCCTGGCGGCCGAACACTCCCGCCTCACCGACCGCACCCTCGCATGGGGCGAGCTACGGACCTGACCCGCGCCGGCCCTCGCCCTGAGCGGGCTCCGAAGGCGGAACAGGTTCCGTTCGGTGCTGTGGCAACTACTTTCGGTTTCGCCCGAAACGCATGCAGTGCCAAAGCGAAGGGGTCGGCGTTCGAGTGCGTGCTCACCGGATGCCCGCCCGAAGGGACGCACACCGCGTCGCAGAGGCACCCAGGGCACAAGAGGTATGCGGAAGGAACAGGACACGATGGCCCCCAGCTCCGACCCGGGCAGTGTCCGGGCAACGGCGATCGACACCCATACACACGTCTATCCGACCTGGTACCTGGACCGGCTCGAGGAGATCGGCGTCCCGCCGGACAGCACGAGGAACGCACGCGGCCTCGGCGCCGACACGACCGACCAGGACCTGTCGACACGGTTCGTGTGGATGGACCGTGCCCAGGTCGGACTGCAGGTTCTCGCCGTGACGCCCCAGGTCCCCTCCGGCCCCGACGCTGCGTCCTCGCTGGCCCTCGCCCGGGACATCAACGACGACTACGCCCGGCTCGTGTGCGAGCACCCCGACCGTTTCCTCGCGTACGGAACGCTCCCGCTGCCCCACATCGACCAATCCCTCGCCGAGATACCGCGCATGTTCGACCAGCTCGGCATGGCCGGTGTCTCGCTGACGACTCTCGCAGGCGGGCTCTCGCTCGCCAGTGACCGGCTCTCACCCGTGTGGGAAGCCCTCGACGCGCGCGGCGCCGTCGTCAACGTCCACCCCACCGGGTGCGGGGCCCGTTCGCCCATGATCACCGAGCACCGACTGGAGTGGGTCAACGGAGCCCCCGTCGAGGACGCGACAGCAACACTCCACCTGCTCAAGGCCGACGTCCCCCGGCGGTTCCC
This sequence comes from Nocardiopsis xinjiangensis YIM 90004, assembly GCF_000341145.1. GTDB lineage: Bacteria > Actinomycetota > Actinomycetes > Streptosporangiales > Streptosporangiaceae > Nocardiopsis > Nocardiopsis xinjiangensis. The sequence continues at coordinate 7,984 of NZ_ANBE01000044.1, read as the reverse complement.
GCGCCTGCGGTTCCACATCGCGCATCTGGGCGGGGACCTTCCCTTCCTCGCGCAGAGGATCGAGGACAACTACACCGACTGGAACGCCTTCCCCGCTTCGCCGGACGCGACGCTGCGCACCATGTGGTTCGACGCCGCCAACTTCCACACCCCGTCGTTGCGGCTCGCCTCGGACACCCTGGGCGCGGACCGGCGGATCCTCGCGGGGTCCGATCACCCCTACTTCCAGCAGGAGAAGTACCTCAGGGCGTTCGACTACATTCGTCAGGCGTCGTTGCCCGCTCAGGAGATCGACGCGGTGCTCGTCGGCAACGCCGCCGCGCTCTACGGCCTCGGCGCGAGCGGCCGGTCGGATCAGGCGTGAAGGAAGGGGCGGACCGTCGGCGATCGGACCGGGTGAACCTTCCGCCGCCGCGCACCGGGCGCCGAGCCGGCCTTGCCGGCGTGCACGTGTGGCACGAGCAGACGGGCGACCCTCGCGGTCGTCGGCCCTGAAGAGCCTCGTCGAGCGGCTCCGGTAGGTGGCCGACGGCGGTCAGGACGGGCCGGAGCTGAAGCTACCGACGACAACGGCCCGGATCATCGTGAGCCCCGAGGCGATCGGGACCGTGGACGACGTCCCCGCCAGAGCGCTCGACCTCCTGGTGTGCCTGGACCAGCCCTGGGAGCCGTACAGCGACCGGATCGTCGCGGCCACCGCGCCGGCAGGGCTATCCACAGCTGCCGTAACCGAAGAAGACTCTGCGCGCGTTGAGATGGTCTCAGAAGATTTCGGGGTCGCCATCGGGCCAGAGGCAGGGAGAGCCGACGGTGAGTGAGAGCGTGCCGTTTTTGTTGTATTGGGTTGCTACGAGAAAAGAGTCTTCTTCGTTTCTTGCGTTGATGAAGGTGTCATCCGGGCGACTGTCGTTGAGGATCTGGTAGCCGTTGTCGGTCCAGTGGTCGTGCAGGAGTTCGAGAGTGGTTTCGTTGTCTTCTTCTGGTATTTTATGGATCCAGAAACTTACACCGACGGCGACGCGGTCATTGGGGCCGAAGATTGTTCCATCTCCGCAAGGGGAGGAGCTGGGTTCGCTTAGTTCTTCGAGTTCGGCTTTTTGGGGGAGGGCGGCGAGGGTGTTTTGTGCGTGTTCTTGGACTTTTTCTGTTGCTTCTTCTTGGGTGATGGTCGGTGTGGCATAACTGCATCCGCTCAGGAGAAAGGCGGTGCTGAGTGCGCAGACTGGGAGGATCACTGCTCGTTTCACTGTTCTACCCCCTCTCCCACGATCATTCTGTCTATGTTTCTCCAGGTCCTGTGTTTTCGTGGGAGTGGTTGGAGTGCGGTGATTTCGGCGGGATGGTCTCAGAAGATTTCGGGGGTGCCGTCGGGCCAGAGGCAGGGGGACCTGACTGTGAGGGCGAGATCTCCGTACTTGTTGTATTCGATTGCTACCTGGAAGGAGTCTTCTTCATTCTCTACGTTGATGAAGGGGTCGTTCGGGCGGTTGTCGTTGAGGATTTGGTAGTCGTTGGTGTCCCAGTGGTCGTGCAGGAGTTCGAGGGTGGTTTCGTTGTCTTCTTCTGGTATTCCGCGGATCCAGAAAAATTCGCTGACGGTGACGCGGTCTTCTTCGCTCAGCATGCTTGGATTTCCGCAAGGGGGTGATCCAGGGCCGCCCCGCTTTTCGAGTTCGGCTTTTTGGGGGAGGGCGGCGAGGGTGTTTTGTGCGTGTTCTTGGACTTTTTCTGTTGCTTCTTCTTGGGTAATGGTCGGTGTGACGTAGCTGCATCCGGTCAGTAGTAGGGCGGTGCTGAGGGTGCAGGCCGGGAGGGTCGCTGCTCGTTTCACTGGTTGATGTCCTCTCCTGCGATAATCCTTCCCAAATTTCTCCACGATTCTGTATTTTTGTCGAAGTAGTCGGAGTGTCCAGAATGCCAATCGGATCCCAATTCTGTGGCTCCGAACCCCCAGCCGGTAGGGTCGGCGCCGTGGACGGTTCCACTGGTCGTTCTGATGAGGAGGTCGATCTTGGACGTTGTAGTGTGTGCGTCCTCGGGGCGGAATCCGAGCTCGGACACATGGTCGGCGTCCGCCCCGGGGCTTCCCACCAGAGCGATACCGTCCGCGTCGAGACCGCCGTCGCCCTGAGCGGCATGGCCGACCAGAGTAGAGCCATAGCTGTGGCCGATCACGGTGTTGTGTGAAGGTGAAGTGCCTTCATGGGTGGCCCTCAGCCCGCCCTGGAAGCTACCCAGAGCCTCCTCCCCGCGTACCGCGCTCGTTTCTGCTCCTGCTCCCGCCCCCTGAGGAGGGTCGTACCCGATCCAACTGATGACGGCATGGTCAGCCTTGGGGTCCGCCGTGCTGGCCGATTGCCTGAGATCACTTGCCCGGTCCATCTGACCGGGTCCGCTTTCCCAAGAATGCCCGGTTCCCGGGACGAGTGTGGCCACGTTGTCAGCGGTGTCAGGGTTCCCTTCAGAGACGATCAGGCGACCCTGCTGATGGCCTGGAGCAGGACTGGGCACGGAGAAGGAAAGCAGATACTTGTCGTCGTCGCTTGCGCTCTCTCCGAGGTCGCTGTTCAATCCGTTCATTCTCGAACGCTGATCTTCAAGCTCCTCGATCTCATTTTCCAGATCAACACTGTCTGGCCAACTCAGATCGGGGTCGTCTCGTTTTTCTTCGAGTTCTTCGATCTCGCCCTCGACGCGGCTTATCTCGTCGTCCAGGTGCTCCCGGTTGAGCCGATCGCGTACGACCGCGGGGATCCCGTCGAGATCGCGCAGATGATTGGAATCTTCCTCCATGGCCTGTTCGCGTTCTTCTTCCGACAAGGAGTCCCACCAAGCCTTGACCACGTGCGGAGGGTGGTCCTCCCACGGCTTGACATCATCGGGCACCAGGCCTTGGCCACCATAGATGGAGAGCTCTCCGCCGTTGAGGAGCCCCATCTCGGACATGCGTTCCAGCGTTTCCTTGCCGGGGCCGTTACGCAGATCGGATTTGAGCTGCTCGGCCTGGTCCATCAGCGTGCCCCAGTGTGTGGCGTGCTCCGAGCGCAGTTCTTCCCGGATCTCCTGCAGCTCTTCTACCGGGTTCACCAATGGCGTAGGTATCACCCCTGGCACCGCTTGCACGGCAGCTCTGCGCATGTGGTACGTCGGGTCGGCATTGAGTTCCTCCATCTTCAGGGCCGCCTCCTTGGCCTCGCCCCACCGGGTCTCGATGGAGCTACGTTCGGCCAGGTAGGTGTCGATGTCCTCCGCCCAGAGCCGTAGTACGCCGGCGCCGTGGGTCAAAGCTTTGGATGTCTCTTCCCAAGCCATGAGCTCATCACCGGAAGCTGAGCTGATGTCCCAAGCGATGAGGTCGGTGAACTTGTCAGCCGAGGCGCACGTCTGGGTGTAGGTGTCATCGGACTGGCCGAGCATGTCCTCTCGCAGTGTTTCCAGATCGTCGCACCCGGTGCGTAGCTTCGCCGTGTCGGCCTCGATGGGGTCGGGAAGGTCCAGAGTAATGCCTTCAACACTTGCCACGGGTATCGCTCTTCCAAGGATCAGAAATTGACGGGGATATCGAGCTCTTCGACCCCTTCCCTGAAATCTTCGGCGTTGTCGTTGTCGGTAGCAGCGATCTCCAACACCGAACCCTGGACATCCTGGGCGAGGGCGATGCCGCTGCGGGCGGTTTCCTGGATGTTTTCCAATGTGTTTTCGAGGTAGTCGGACAGGGCGGAGCTCACATAAGAAGAGGCGGGTGCGCTCATGTCCTCGACAGTCGTTTCGAAGCGACCACCGAGAAGAGCCATTGTCTCGGCGAGGAGTTCGGCTGCTTCCGCTTCGGGAAGGGCGTCAATACTCGTCCCGATTTCATTGGACACAGGAGTTCCTGGGAGTGGGAGATATGCAGGGCCAACGGAACCCTACCAATGACGCGAGTAGCTCTGGAGGCCCCAATGCGCCTTGTGGGGCTCTGTGCTGCAGAGAAAACGAAAATGTGCTCTGTGCGGAACCGTGGCCACATTCGGCCAGCGCCAAATATCGCTTGGCTGTGCGCCTTGTGGGAAACAGCACGTCCGGGCGGTATCAGTCGAGTATGGCGGGGCCCGGACAGTCACTCGACCGTTTCAGCCCTGCGGCGGGGTGGCCGGGCGGCCTGACGACCGAGTTCCACAAGGACGCCCGCCTGGTGCGCCTGTTCGTGGATTACCTGCGCAACGGGCGGGAGCAGTTGGCCGTGGCACCTACGCCGTGCGGGCCCGGCCCGGCGCACCGGTGGCCATGCCCGTCACGTGGACGGAGCCGGAGCGGTTGGAGACCGCCGCGGACTTCCCCATCGCCGGCGAACGCACGGGGAGCCCCTTCAGAGCTATGGTCGGTACACGCGCTCGTCGACCTCGGTTCTTCAGTGGTGGTCGCTGCGTGATTGGGCTTTGGGCTCGCCCCGGTTTGTCCCGGCAGGGTCGGATCCGAGGGAGGGCTACGGGCGGACCCCGGCCTCTGGAGAAGCCGTCAGGGCCTTCCACTCCGGCCGGGCTTCATGGAGAGCCCGGCGGCACGCCTCCGCGTTCCCGGCTGTCCTCAGCCCCTCACTCACATTGCCGTAATCGACGTCGGCCAGAACCATCCCGGGCACCGTCACGAACGTGCCTGCGGCCGACCAGTACGTGGGGATCCGGCCACCGTCGCGGAACAGGCGGTCGAGACGGCCGAAGCAGACAACAGCAGTGTTGAGTGCGGTGACCGCCTCGCCGCCGTCCCAGCTGCGCGAGAGCACCCGGGTGAGCACGGTCACCAGCGCGTCGGCGTCGGTTGTGGGCGGGTGGCCCGCTGCGTGCGGGCAAGCGCATCTGCTTCCTCGGGGTATCCGCGAATGTGCCCAGGGTGGCACTCTTGCTTGTGGTGGATACGCGCCCGCTTTCGTGGTCGTGCCGAGGGAGCTGAACGCTTCCCTGCGGAAGCCGTGCAGAGCCGAGCTCCGAACCTGAGCCGCCCGCGCGTGCACACGGTCCGTGCTGCCGGTGTCCGCCGACACCGGGCCGCCGGCGTGAGGAGCTTCGTTGGTCGCCGAGCTGGACTTCTGCCTTGATCTGCTCGGCGACCCGGTGTAACAGGCGCCGCGCACCAGGTGGTTCGACGCCGCGGTCCTCCACCTGCGTCCTCACCGCGGCCGGCGGGGCGGGGGAAGGCCGAAAACCCCCTCTGCCAACGCTTTCCCGCACATGCGCGTCCCACGAAGCGGTGGCACGGAACCGCCATGACACAGCACCGCTGCAACAGCCAGGGGACGTGAATGGGGAACAGACCTACCGACCAGACCGAAGCGAAGACACACCGACGACACGCTCGCACCGGCATCGTCGCCGTGGCCGGGGTCGCCGCCGGGGCCGCTGCCGTGGCCGGGGTCGTCGCCGTGGCCGGGGCCACCGACGCGGCACCGGACCCGGTCGCCCAGACGCAGGCCTCACCCGCCCAGGCGCAGGAGGGGTGGGAACACATCCACGGATCCGTCGAACAGGGCGGCTCCTACGGCGCGGTCGCGGCGACCGCGGCCGACGAGGTGTGGGCGTTCGGCAGCGACCCCGAGGACCCCGAGGCCCCGCGGATCGAGCTCTGGGACGGGCAGCGGTGGCAGGAGGAAACCGCCCCGGACGGCCTGACCGCTCTCCCCGTCGTCGCCGACGCCGGCAGTGACGGACAGGTCTGGGCACTCGCGCACTCCTACGACGCGGGCACCTCAGCCGCGCACTACGACGGGCAGAGCTGGACGGCTTCCGCGATCGACTTCGCCCCCGAGATGGAACCCACGGCCCTCGCCGCCGTGGGAGAGGGCAACGCCTGGGCGCTGGCCGGTTCCATCCTCGGCGGGACCGAAGCGGCCTACTTCGACGGCCAGGAGTGGACCTCTCAGACCGCCCCGACCGTCGCCGAGGGCGTGGGCGCCGCCGAGACCGGGGAGGTCTTCGCGGTCGGAGGCCAGGGCGGGGAACTGATCGTGGAACGCTGGGACGGAACCGGCTGGACCCCCGAGGAGATCCCCGCGGTCGACATCCCCGAAGGCGAAGCCGGGGCCTCCTTCAACGACGTGCTGGTGCGCTCCGCGGACGAGGTGTGGGCGGTCGGTGCGGTCACCTGGAAGGACGCCGACGAGAAGAACCACGGCAAGCCGGTGCTGGCCCGGTACGACGGTACCGAGTGGACCGTGGAGGTCGGTGAGGAAGAGGGCTCCTACGACGCCGTCGCCGACGACGGCGAGGGCGGCCTGCACCTCTCCAACGGCGACTGGAACCCCGTGATGGAACACCGGGACGCCGACGGCCGGGTCACCGACCAGGAGATCGTCCCCGACGACCACGAGATCCGCCTCGGTGGGCTGGCCGGCCTCCCCGGCGGCGCCGGCGCCGTCCTGGCGGTCACCGCCCTCGACCAGGGCGACCCCGAGGTGTCCACCAGCCACGCCCGTGTCTACGGCACCGGGGCCTGGTACTGACCCACGGCCCCGAGGGCCTTCCCCCTACCGCAGTCACGGACCCGGCCGGCGCATCCCCGGCCGGGTCCGTCGTCTCCGCCGCCGTTCCGGGCCACGGGCTCCGGCGCTGTCGCCTCACCTCCGATGTCTCCGGTGCGGTAGGCCGCATCGGAGACCCCTGCACGGGCTCGGCTCAGGCCGGTGGAAGCACGTCGACGATGTCGATGACGTACACCAGCGTCTCATCGGGGCCCACGTCCACCGCTTCGTTCCCGCCGGATCCATACCCCGACTCCGGCGGGACGGTCAGCATGACGCGGCTGCCGGACTGCACGCCCTCCAGCCCGTCGAGCCAACCCTCGATCACCGAGGACGGCTCCAGCGCGAAGTTCTTGGGAGAGGCCCCGTACTCCCACGTGGAGTCGAACTCCACCCCGTCGTCCCAAGTCAGTGCATGGAACTGGGTGACCACCGTGGCCCCGGCCGTGGCGGGTTCACCCTCCCCATCGATCAGGGTGACAGTGATCAGTTCTTCCGGGGGCTCGGTGTCCGGAACGGTCACCCGAGGCTGCTGCCCCTGTGGGACACGAACGTCCGGCAGCTCACCGTCGCCGTCGAAGACGGCCTCCTCTTCCTCCTGGTCCACGGTCGCCCCGGCCTGGTAGCGGTCCACGATGTCGTAGACGAACAGCGACGACGTGTCTTCCTCGCCGGCGCCCCCCGTGCCCCCGGGGTCGGGGGAAAGCGCGGAATGCGACGGTGGGAAAGCCATGGCCAGGCGCGTTCCCACCTCTTCACCCTCGAAAGCCTCGGCTGCCTCAGGGGCCGCTTCGGCCAGGTCGGCCACGGAGATGAGCAGGGGAGCCTCATCGAAACTGGAGTAGGTTTCGCGTACGTGTCCGTCCGGGCCCCGCTCGTAGATCACCTGGTGTGATGCCACCAGGTCGTCCGAGGCGACCGTGCCTTCGGTTCCGTTGGTGACGACGAGGGTTTCCACGCTCTCGACCTCGGGGTCACCCGAGAACTCGACGGTAGGGGTTTGTCCGACCTCCCCGGAGATGTCAGGGAAGGTGGCCGTGGCATCGGACGAGTCCGAGCCGTTGGAAGAGGGGGCCGGATCGTCGGACGAGCACGCGGTCAGCGCGACAAGCAGGACCGCGCTCGCGCTGATGGTTCGGTACGAGTTCGCGGGAGGCAGAGTCAGGCCGAAGACGGGGGGCATAGTCACATCTACCGTCCATATTCCTCTGCTACGGCCCATACTGAAACCCGCTCCCCTTCAGGAAAGCTGAAAACAGCGCTGCGGGCGACTCGCTCGCCTTGTTTTACTGACGAGCATTGTTTGGGATCCACTAGTTCTATGTCCCCGATGAAGTGCCGCTCATTCTCTTCCTCATTCATCTCACCTGCAGCCACGATAAGATAATTCCCGATCTTTCCGCTCCGGCAGAAAGATCTAGCGTCTTCTTCGCTGGTCAGGGTAAAGGTGGCGACGTATGTCGGGAATGGTTCGATTTCGCCGACGGAGAA
>NZ_ANBE01000043.1 GCF_000341145.1 Nocardiopsis xinjiangensis YIM 90004 | reverse complement strand
GACCACACGGCCACGCCGCCCAGGGTGAGAGCGGCCAGCCCCAGCCATTGCCAGCGGAAGAAGCCTGTCGCATCACGGGCTCGGGCGGCGAAGGACAGGCCCAGGTAGGCGCCGATCACCGACACGAGGTAGGCGAGGCCGGGTACGGGCCACTCCTGGACGAGGAGGTCAAGCACGTTATTCACATCCGATAACAAGTTTCACATCCGCATACGAACATAAATGATAGATGTTTTTGTCCGTAATGTCAGGTTAGGGACGTTCTTCGATCCTCATGTGACCAGAGGTTCGGTGGCCGAAAAAGCGCGTCTGTCAGGAACCGGCCAAAAGGAAGGGGCGGAGGAACGCGTGTTCCTCCGCCCCGTGTGCACCGCCCGGGTGGGCGACGGTGCTCAGGCGCGCATGCCCTTGAAGGCGATCGTGCTGAGGGAGTCGGCGACCTCCTCGGCCGCGAGCCCCCGGTCCGGCTTGTACCACTCCACGATCGAGTTGACCATGCCGAACAACAGTCGGGAAGCGACCGCGGGGTCGATGTCGCTGCGGATGTCGCCGTCCACGATGCCTTCGCGGACGAGGTCGGCGACGCGGTGGTCGAACTCCCGCCGGCGCTCCAGGGCGCGCTTCTCCACCGCGGTGTTGCCGCGCACCCGCAACAGCAGGGTCACATGCGGCAACTCCTCCACCAGGACGCGCACGCTCCCGCGCAGGACGTGGTCGAGGCGCTGCGCGGCGCTGCCCCGAGTGGCGGATTCCTCACGGGTGACGGCGAAAAGTGCGTCCAGGGCCAGGTCCAAGGACTGGCTCAGCAGCTCGGTCTTGCCGGAGACGTGATGGTAGATGGCCGACTTGGTCACCCCGAGGGCACGGGCCAGATCCTCCATGCTCGTGCCGTCGTAGCCGCGTTCGTTGAACACGCGGGCCGCGACGCGCAGGACGGAGTCGGCGTCGTGCCCAGGGCGTCCTGACCGGCGCTTTCCGGTTCGTGTTTCGGGAGTAGATGTACGAGCCACAGGCATCGAATCTACCTCTCCTTCGTGAGAGTGGTGCCGGGTGTTCCGATCCCGGCCACCAGCGCACCCCGCGTTCGGGGCCAGCCCGCCCATGAACCGAACGAACGGTCGGTCGGTAATCTACCACCCCCGCGACCTCGGGCAACGCAAGACATGTTTGGTCCAAGTATTGCCCGCTCTGGATTGTCCACAGCCGTGGCCGGGCGTAACTTCGGTCGCATCGTCGGTGGTGCGGACGCCGGCCGCCGGTGCCCGAGTTCAACGGAGGCAGTATGGCGATCGCTCAGAGGGCCGCACCCGAGCGGGCGGCGCTCACCACGGGACACACGGCCGACCGCGTCCGGGTCCTGTTGGACGAGGGCAACACCCGATGGCGCACGTTCGCGCCCAGTCGGCCGAACCAGGGTTCCGGGCGGCGCCGCGCGCTGTGGGAGGCCGAATCGGAGAACCCCATGGCCACGGTCCTGGGGTGCGCCGACTCGCGCGTGCCGCCGGAGATGCTCTTCGACCGGGGTCTGGGCGACCTCTACACCGTGCGCGCCTCCGGTCAGGTCCCGGACTCCTCGGTGGCGGGCAGCCTCGTGCACGGGGCGCGCGAACTGGCCACCCCGCTGCTCGTGGTGCTGGGCCACTCCCACTGCGCCGCCGTGGGCGAGGCCGTGACCGCGCGCCGTACCGGACGTGTCCCCGAGGGGCACACCGGCTTCCTCGTGGAGGGGATCCTCGACGCGATCGAGGGCGTGCCCGACGACGATCCCGGCGACTTCCTCGACGCGTGCGTGCGGGCCAACACCGTGTACGTGGCCGACCAGCTCCGGCACGAACCCGGGCTGCGCGAGCGTGTGCACAGCGGTGAGCTGCGGATCGAACCGGCCCATTACAACCTCAAGCGTTCCCGTGTGGAATGGCTGGGAGACCTGCCGGAGAATCGACCCGGTCCCGAAACGGGCATTCCGCAGCAGAGGAGAACGAACGCCCCCTGAAGGTAGCGCGTGGGCGATCATCCGTGAAGGTGGATGATCGCCCTTTCTGTATGTATAAGGGGTGCGTTGCAGGGGGTTTCTTTCGGTGGAATTTTTCTTTGTCCGGACTGAGCTGGAAATACGTAGTCTTGTTCGGAAAAAGCCTGCGGATGCCCGATTCTCCTCCTAGTCTCGATCTTGTCCGTGAAAGGAACGGAAAACGAGACCACGGGCCGTGCACGGGCACGGCCCCAGTTCACGAAGGACCGCTGTGCTCGCCATCGACCAGGAGATGCGGGAGCTGCTCCGGACACCGGGGGTGCGCAGTGTCTGCCTCGTTGAGCAGAGCACGGGGCACACCCTGACCACCGTCGGGGAAGCCGACCGCACGGCCGACGCCGTGGAACTCCTCGCCGCCGTCACCGAAGGGCCGCTGCGCCACGTCGGCACGGTCGAGGACCTCGTCGTCACCGACCACGACCACCACCTGCTGTTCGCACCGCTGCACCGATCCGACCTGTGCCTGCGCGTACGTATGGACCGCCGGCGGGGCAACCTCGCCCTGGCCCTGCGCCGACTGCGCGGACTCGCCCGCACCGAGCAGCCGCCCCGGCCACGACCTCCCGATCTGCCCCGGCGGGACGAGCACGACGAAACGCCCCGGCGCCGGCCCCGCGTCGCCGCCGGGGTGGACCGTGGCGTCCTCGAACGGGTCCTGGCAGGGCTGCGCACGCTCGCCGTCCCGGAGCCGAAGGCAGAGAGGGCCGCCGCGTGAGCGCACAGCCCCACCGGCCCCGGCCGCTCCTCGGACTGCGCCGTTGGATGCGACGCCGGAACGAGACCACCACACATCCCATTCGGAGGAGAGACGACATGGCCAACATCGAGACCGGCCTCAAGGACATGATGGAGATCGAGGGGGCCATCGGCGCCGCCGTGGTCGACTACAGCAGCGGCATGGCGCTGGGCACCCTGAGCTCCACCAAGACCCTCGACCTCGAGGTCGCGGCCGCGGGCAACACCGAGGTCGTGCGCGCCAAGATGCGCACCATGGACCAGCTGGGCCTCAACGACGCGATCGAGGACATCCTCATCACCCTCTCGGGCCAGTACCACGTCATCCGGCCCCTCACCAGCCAAAAGGGCCAGGGCCTCTTCCTCTACCTGGCGCTGGACCGCAACCGCGGCAACCTCGCCCTGGCCCGCCACCGCCTCAAGGCCATCGAGGCGGGTCTGGAGATCTGAGCGGCCGACCCGGAACGCGAGCCGCCCCCAGAGCGGGCCCCGGCCGGGGCCCGCCCTGGGGGCGGTTGCACGGTGCTGGGTCTCCCCAGCCACAAGAAACACAGACGCTCAACCATGTGAGGGGCTCAGCCCTCAGAGCAGGTGCACGGTGCCAGGCCTCCCTGCCTCCGAACTCTCTTCTCTTCGGGCTCTTCCCCTTCTCTTCTTTTCAGGGCCTGTTCGTGGTCCCCGCCAGTGGCCCCGTGCCCCCGTTCCTGGGGCCGGGCTTTGTCTGTGGCCGGGGTCCACCCCCCCTGGCGTGCGGCTCTGCGCCTGCCTTCTCCCACTCCTTCGGGGAGGGGCCTTCCCCCGGTTGAGCTCAAGGACAAGGCGCGGGCTCACGCGTCCCCCGTGCATGAGTGGTCGAGGGGCTCCGGGCGTCCAGAGACCGCATAAGGAGGGCTCGGGAGACCACCGCGCGGAACGCGCAAGGGGGCCTTCGGCCCAAGGGGCGACGCACCGCGCGAGGGCTGTGGCTGAGCAAACCTGTCACCTGTGGGGGAGGGGAGAACCTGCACCGTGCACCTGCACTGAGGGCTGAACTCTTTGTGTGGTGGAGCGTCTGGGTCTCTTGTGGTGGGGAGAGACCTCAGCTCGCCCCGTGGCCCTCGCGGAGGGAAGCGAGGAGGGATCCCCAGTCGGAGCTGGGAAAGGTGAGGTGGCCCAGGGATCGGTTCTGGGTGTCGCGGACATGGACCTGGCGAGAGGTCTCGGCGACCTCGACGCAGGAGGGCCCGTTGCCGCTGTAGCTGGACTTGTGCCAGTCCGAACGAGGTGCCTGTGAGGCAGTCATGCCCCGTCTCCTTTCATGGCCCCGCTGACTCGTTCTCCTCCAACACCCGTCTGATGAACTGATTCGAGGCTTCAGGGTCAAGCGCGATCGAACAGAGCTTGTTGAAGGCGAGTCCGTACCGGAACACTTCCGCTTCTTCTTCGATGTAGAGGCTACTGGTCATCGCTTCTACGTGGACCACGTCAGCGTCACAGTCGTCGGGGAACTGCAGGATGGTGAACTCGCCGGCTGTGGCCGGATGCTCTCCCACCTCGTTCGGTAGCACCCTGAGGATGACATTCTCCTTCTCCGAGCACACCAGCAGGTGACGAAGCTGAGCCCTCATCACAGCAGGGCCCCCGACCTGACGTCGAAGGACAGCCTCGTCAAGCACGATGGTCAGAGCCCGGGACAGATCCGCGTCCAGCCGCTCTTGGCGCTCCATGCGGACCTTCACGCGGCGTGTGACCTCTCCCGGGGGAGAGATCAAGAGAGCTGACTGGACCAAACACTGTGCGTAATCCTCGGTTTGCAAGATGCCGTTGACGATCTGCGGTGAGTAGATGAGAAGCGAAGACGCAGCGCTCTCCAACTCGATGTAGTCGACGTAGTCACGCGGGATCGCGTCCGCGTAAGCCTCCCACCAACCCTTGACTTTCGCCCCTCTGCCCAGCTCGAAGTACTTGTCCTGCTGGTCTTCGGGCAGTCCGTAGAGGTCCAGCAGCGTACGCAAGTCCTTGCTGCCCACAGCGATTCGGCCGGTCTCGACGCGGCTGACCTTGGACTGTGACCACTGCAAACGCGAAGCGACCTGGTCACCTGAGAGCCCAGCGGCCTCACGCAATCGCTTCAGCTCCATGGACAGGCGCCGTCCACGAACAGTCTTCTTGCGCCGCTGCGCCATACGCATCTCCTCTGGGCAGTGGGTTGCTCAGTTTTACGGAACCACTGGTGTTCAGTAACAGAGTGTAGTAGACATGAGTCAGCGACTTATGCACGAACTAATGCAATGCATTGGGTTCGCTGGATCGGTCCGAACGCAAAACGGCCCTGTCCAGGTGCGGACACACCTGGACAGGGCCTTAGCCCACAACCTGACACAGACAGGTGAGGACTCATGGTCAAACGTACCGTTTCCGTCCCGGGACCGAGTCGGCGACTGCCGCTGCGCCGCTGCTCTCCCCGGTTCATCGGCCGCCCGGAAAGCGTCAAGGAAGCGCGGAACTGGCTCGACCGCGTCCTGCGTGCGGAGGGAGTGCCAGGTGAGGCCACCGACACCGCGCTCCTGCTGCTCTCGGAGCTGGCGAGCAACAACGTCAAGCACGCCCCGAACCGGACTGCCGTTCCCGGTGACTTCTACGTGCGAGCGCACCTCTTCCACGGCCGTGTGCGCGTCGAGGTCCGCGACGCCCACGGCAGGCGTCCGGTCCTGCGAACCGTCACCCCCGACACCATGGCCGAGAGCGGCCACGGCCTGGTCCTCGTGAACGCGCTCGCCGACTGCTGGGGGCGCTGTCGATCGACCCTGGGACCGGGGATGTTCTTCGAGCTGCGCTGGGACGCCCCGCAGCCCGTCGCACCGGTGGTTCCGCTCCAGAGGAAGGGGTGGTGATCACCATGGGCGGCTACCACCTCAGGCCCAGCGCGACCGTCCTGCGGCTGCGCGATGAGTTTCCCGACTTCCTGATCTGCGAGCTGCACAACGAGCGGGGCCTGCCCAGCTTCGTGGCGACCAGGACCGAGAACGGGGGCGACGGCCGGCCCGAACTGATCGAGCGGGGCTGCGCCGAGGAACTCCGGAAAGTGCTGAAGACCCTGGGGGGTGGCCAGGCATGAGCGCGACGACACGGAAGGACCCGGGAGTGATCCCGGACCGACCACTGGACCGTCTGCAGGCCGTGTACCGGCGACGGGGATGGACGGTGTGGCACGGCAGTGCGACCGGACAGTACTGGGCGGCGCACACCAAACAGATGGTGCTGCTGAGCGGTGACAGCGCCCAGGAACTGGAAGTCAAGATCGAGCGGCTGGAGCAGAGCAGCAGGCCGACGGAGACCACCTTCGCCCATTTGGCCCGGGCGCGGCGGAGCGGTGCCGTGCGCCTGCGCCCGAGGCCCAAGCCGCAGGGTTCCTGGCACCGGCGCGGCGCCATGGCCGGCATGCGATAGGTAGCGATCAACAACTGTGGCCCGGGGTGAAGGTGCTCCCGGGCCACCGGTCAGCAGGTGGCCCGGACCGTTGTGCGACCCGTGCGGCGAATCCCCGACGGGGGCCGTCTGAAGCCCGTTTTCTGGCCACGGATGGGGGGAGCGTCGCCCCCTGCCGGGTGGTGCCCGTCTGGTAGGAGGCGGGTGAGGCCCGTGCACGCTGTCCGAACCACATCGACCGTAGAGCCGGGACCGGTGAGGCAGAATGTCGGTGACGACCCCCAACACCGCAGGGAGACCGGGATGTTCCGGATCGCCATCAGCCGCGTGGAGGGCCCGCGCATCATCCCGGTCCGGCGCGAGAGCGCGCTCTCCGTGGAGGAAGCGGTCCGTGCTATGCGCGGACATCTGCCCGGCGCGGGAGCCGACACGTTCTCCGAGGACGTGCAGAGTTCCGTCAACCGGATCAACGACTTCCGCCAGGACGTGGTCGCCCCGGACGGTCAGCAGTACCGCGTGGTCATAGCACCCATGATCTGAGGGCGCGGGGGCCGCCGGGGCGGTCCCCGGCGGCCCACCGGCTCAGTCGGAGGAGAAGGCGGCGTCGAAGGAGCTCTCGGGCGGGTCGAAGGCGTTGGCGCGCACGAACTGCACGGCCTCGGCCGCCCCCGTCAGCCGGTCCATCCCGGCGTCCTCCCACTCCACCGAGATCGGCCCCTCGTAGCCGATCGAGTTCAGCACCCGGAAGCACGCCTCCCACGGCACGTCCCCGCGCCCGGTCGAGACGAAGTCCCATCCCCGGCGGGGATCGCCCCACGGCAGGTGCGAGCCCAGGCGCCCGTTGCGGCCGTTGCCGACCCGTTTGCGGGCGTCCTTGCAGTCCACGTGGTAGATGCGGTCCCGGAAGTCGTACAGGAACCCGACCGGGTCCACGTCCTGCCACACCATGTGGCTGGGGTCCCAGTTGAGCCCGAACGAGGGGCGGTGGCCGACCGCCTCCAGCGCCAACTGCGTCGACCAGTAGTCGTAGGCGATCTCGGAGGGGTGCACCTCCAGGGCGAACCGCACCCCCACCTCCTCGAACACGTCCAGGATCGGGTTCCAACGGTCGGCGAAGTCCCGGTAGCCCGCCTCGATCACGTCGGGGCTCACCGGCGGGAACATCGCCACGTACTTCCAGTTGGCCGACCCGGAGAAGCCGACGACGGTGTCCACGCCCAGTTTCGCGGCCGCCCGCGCCGTCGTGCGCATCTCCTCGGCGGCGCGCCGGCGCACACCCTCGGGGTCGCCGTCGCCCCACACGCGGGAGGGCAGGATGTCCTGGTGGCGGTGGTCGATCGGGTCGTCGCACACCGCCTGGCCCAGCAGGTGGTTGGAGATCGCCCACACGCCCAGGCCGTGCTTTTCGAGGATGTCGAGCCGGTCGCGGACGTAGGCCTCCTCCTCGGCCGCCCGCGTGACGTCGAGGTGGTCGCCCCAACAGGCGATCTCCAGCCCGTCGTAGCCCCACGCGGAGGCCAGCGAGCACACCTCCTCGAACGGTAGGTCGGCCCACTGGCCGGTGAACAGGGTGACAGGTCGGGTCATCGTGACCTCCGGATTCGATGGGGGTTCGGGGCGGCCGGTGCCGGCTCAGGTGGGGGTCGGCCTCGCCGGGTCCGGCACCCCGACGAGGCCGAGCAGGAGGTCGCGCACCTCGGTGGCGGCGACGCGGTCCCGGGCGGACCCGGGTTCGGTGCAGATCAGGAGGGGACCGTCGTCGGGGTCCTCGGTGCGGCGCCCGTGCGTGCCCCGCACCGGCGCCGGGTCCAGCGGGACGACGTTCATGGCGTAGCGCAGCCCGGCCTTCTTGCGGGCCAGGTTCGCGGCGGCCCGGGCCTTGACCAGGGGGTCCTTCGGGTCGAGGAAGAGTTCGGCCGGGTCGAACCCGGGCTTGCGGTGGATGTCGACCCCGCGGGCGAAGTCGGGGGCGCGTGTGTCGTCGAGCCAGTAGTAGTAGGTGAACCACGCGCCCGGCTCGGCCACCAGCACCAGCTCACCGGAACGCTCGTGGTCCAGACCCTGCTCGGCCTGCCCCTTCTCGTCCAGAACCAGGTCCACGCCCTCGACCCGGTCCAGGAGCCCGGCGACCGCGGGCACGTCCGCCTCCTCGCGCACGTACACGTGGGCGCACTGGTGGTCGGCCACGGCGAAGGCGCGCGAGGCCCACGGATCCAAGTACTCCATGCCGTCCTGGGTGTAGACCTCCAACAATCCGGCCCGGCGCAGCACCCGGTTGACGTCGACCGGGGTCGTGGCCGGGGTGATGCCGTACTCGCTGAGCACCACGACCCGGACCCCGGCGGCCTCGGCGTCGTCCAGCAGCGGCGCCAACGCGGAGTCCAAGTCCCGTGCGGCCCGCCGGGCCTGCGGTGAGTCCGGGCCGTGGCGTTGCAGGTCGTAGTCCAGGTGCGGGAGGTAACACAGCGTCAGGTCGGCCCGGGGCATGAGCCTGCGGGTGGCCGCGACGATCCATTCGGAGGAGGCCAGCGAGGCGGTCGGCCCCCAGTAGTTGAACAGCGGGAAGGGCTCCAGTTCCCCGGTGAGCTCGTCGTGCAGTTCGGGCGGGCGGGTGTAGCAGTCGGGGGACTTGCGCCCGTCCGCGTGGTAGATCGGCCGCGGCGTGACGGTCCAGTCGGTGGTGGCGCCCATCGCGTACCACCAGCACACGTTGGCCACCTTCAGCCCCGGGCGGTGGCGGCGCGCGGTCTCCCACACCTTCTCGCCCTGCACGAGCCGGTTGTGCTGGCGCCACAGGTGCACCTCGCCCAGGTCGCGGAAGTACCACCCGTTGGCGACGGCGCCGTGCCCGGCGGGGGTACGGCCGGTGAGGAAGGTCGACTGCACGGTGCAGGTCACGGCGGGCAGCACCGTGTCCAACGGCGCTTGCCACCCCCGTTCGGCCAGGGCGCGCAGCCGGGGCGCGTACCGCAGGAGCCGGGGCGTGAGCCCGACCGCGTCGACCACGAGCAGGCGGGGTTCGGGTGAGGACATGGCATCCCTTCCGTCGGCGGAGGTGTTCACACCGGCTCCAGACCGAGCTCGGTGAGACGGTCGCGGGCCCAGGCGACCTCGGCGGCGATCCCGGCCACGAGAGCGCCCTCGCCGGCGGGGCGGCGGTCCTCCGGCAGCACCGACCAGGTGTAGGTCTCCACCTCCACGTGGTCGGTCAGCGCCCGCTCGCCCCCGAACAGATGCCCGAGCACGTCGGTGAGGTGGTCCCGCGTGATCCGCAGCGGCGGCCGGGCCTCGGCGTGCAGGGGCACGTGGAAATGGGTGCGCCAGGGGCCCCGCCCCGGCAGGGGGTAGGGCCCCGACATCGCCTCGGGCAGGTCGTCGCGCCCACGTGCCCGCGCCCCCTCCAGCTCGCGGGTCTGGTGCAGGAACCGGTCCTCGGCGAAGTCGGACAGGGCCTCCCGCGCCGCCGGGTCGCGCGGGTCGGGCACCTCCACGGCGGCCGAGGCCTGGGTCTTGACCACCGGGAGCCCTGCGTCGGCCAGCCGACCCAGCGCCGTCCCGGCCTCCTCGAACCCGGTCGCGGTGTGGCAGGTGTCCAGGCACACACCGATCTGAGGGGGCAGACCGAACAGCAGGCGGGCCGCGTCCCGGCTGGTCTCGATCACACACCCCGGTTCCGGTTCCAGCCCCACACGCACCGGGGTCCCCCGGTCGGCGAGCTCGGCCAGTACCCCGGCGAGTTCGGTCAGGTGGCGCCGGGCCCGCTCCAGGCGGCCCGGGTCCCAGGGTTCGCGCCAGGCCAGGGGCAGGGTGGACACACTCCCGCGCGCCGCGTCCTCGGGCATGAGGCGGGCCAGGACCCGTGCGCAGTCGACCGTGTAGTCCAGGCGCGCCCGCTCGGTCCAGTCCGGGTGGTAGACGCGGTGCTTGACCACCGGGTCCTGGAACCCCCGGTACGGGAAGGCGTTGAGGGTGACCGTCTCCAGCCCGGCCGCCTCCAGCCCGCCGCGCAGCCGGTCGACCAGCGCGGGATCGGCCGCCAGCTGCCGGGCCAGCGGCGCCGGCAGCCACAGGCCCAGCCCGAGGCGGTCGGCGCCCAGGCGTTCGCGCACCCCGCCCCCGAACACCCGGATCTGGCGCAGCACACCCTCCAGGTCCTCGGCCGGGTGCACGTTCGTGCAGTAACCCAGGTGGACGACGGTGCCGTCGCGGTGGCGCAACCTCACTGCGCACCCCCGTCCGGTTGCCCGCGCAGGATCGAGTTGCCCGAGAAGGTCGCCGAGACGTCGGCCGTCCCGATCTCGTCCAGGACCAACCGCCCGCTCTGCCCGTAGAAGGCCACCGGGTTGTCCCAGAGCACCCGCTCCGTTTCGGCCCCGGTGAACCCGGCGGAGCGCATCGCCTCACCGGTGCGCAGGGTCAGGAGCGGGTCGCTGTGGCCCCAGTCGGCGGCCGAGTTCACGATCATCCGGTCGGTGCCCCACTCCTGGAGGATGCGCACCATCCGGTCCGGGCTCATCTTCGTGTCCGGGTAGATGGAGAAACCCATCGTGCACCCGGACGTGTGCACCATCTCCACCGTCGCCTCGTTGAGGTGGTCCACCAGCACCATCTCCGGGTCGATACCCGACTCGGCGACCAGTTCCAGGGTCCGGCGTGTGCCCGCCACCTTGTCCCGGTGCGGTGTGTGCACCAGCACCGGGAGCTCGAACTCGCGAGCCAGCTCCATCTGGTACCGGAACACCTTCTCCTCCTCCGACGTCAACGAGTCGAACCCGACCTCGCCGACCGCGACCACCCCGTCCTTGGCCAGGTACCGGGGCAGCAGGTCCAGCACCCCTGACAGGCGCGGGTCGTTGGCCTCCTTGGGGTTGAGGGCGATCGCGCAGTGGTGGCGGATCCCGAACCGTTCGGACCGGAAGCGTTCCCAACCCACGAGGCCGTCGAAGTAGTCGCGGAAGGAGCTCACCCCGGTACGGGGCTGGCCCAGCCAGAACGCCGGCTCCACCAGGGCGCGCACCCCGGCCTCGTACATCGCCCGGTAGTCGTCGGTGGTGCGCGAGGTCATGTGGATGTGGGGGTCGAAGATGCGCATCAAGCCTCCGTGGGTTCGTCGGGGGGAGAGTGCCTCAGGACCAGACGGACGTCGTCGGGTACGGACCTGCCTGCACGTTCGCGTTCCTCGGCGTAGTCGGCGCACATGCGCACCAACTCCGCGTCCACACGTTCGGGAACACCCCGCACACCGGCCAGGGGCACCCCCACGAACAGGCACTTGAGCACCGCCTGCCGCCACGCGTGGGCCTCCAGCAGGTCGGTGGCGGGGCCGCCCGCCGCCGCGGCGATCAGACGGGTGTCGTTGGTGCGCAGCGCGTCGGCCATGAGCTCGCGCGCGACCGGGGCCGCGGCCGTGTCGAGCACCGCCAGGCCGCGCAGCACGGCGCGCCGTTCCCCGGAGTCCCCGTGGTGGTACAGGTCGGCCACCTCGCGGGCCAGCGCGTCGGGGGCCATCTCCTCCGCGCAGGTGCGCAGCAGCTCCAGCCGCACCAGGTCCTCCAGGGTCGGGCCGAGAACCCCGTCGGGGTCGCCCGAGGGGCCGGCGCCGCGCGCCACCCGGCGTGCGGCCGCGGGGAAGAGCACCGCGACGCGGTCGGGGCTCTCGTGCACCCGCGCCACCATCGCGGACAGCTCGCGCCGGGACTCCCCGCCGAGCAGGGCCTCGGTGTTCACGCTCGCACCCCCTCGGTCGCGGACGGGCGTCGCCGGCGCGCCTCGGCCAGCGCCTCCCTCAGGGCCCGCATCGACCGTTCGGCCACCAGCGGGGCCGCGTGCCCGTGGCGTGGCAGTTCCACGGCGGCCAGACCGCGATAGCCGGCGCCCTCCAGGGCGCCCAGCACCCCGGGCAGGTCGATCTCGCCGTCACCGAACTCCAGGTGCTCGTGCACCCCCGGGCGCATGTCGTCCAGCTGCACGTTGGCGATGAGGTCCCCGGCGCGGCGCACCGTGCCCTCGGGCCCGTCCGGCTCGTTGCACACCCCGTGGCCCACGTCCACCGTCACCCGGAACCGTTTCGGGGAGCCCAGGCGTTCGCGCAGTTCCAGCACGTCGGAGAGGCGTTCGGCGAACATGCCGGGCTCGGGCTCGAAGGCGCAGTCCACGCCCAGCTCGTCGGCCAGGGGCAGCACCTGCTCCACGCCGGCGACCAGCCGGGACCACCCCTGGGCCCCCGAGACCCCGTCCGGCAGGATCCCCGACCAGAACGAGACCGCCTCGGCGCCCAGGTCGTGGCCGATCCGCACCGCGCGGCGCAGCAGCTCCACCCGCTTCCCGCGCCCCTCGTCGGAGACCAGCGTCGGCTCGTGCTTGCGGCGCGGGTCCATCAGGTACCGGGCCCCGGTCTCGACCACCACCGCCAGGTCCAGCTCCGCCAGACGGGTCCCGATCCGGCGCACCCGTTCCCCGGCGTCCGCGGCGAACGGGTCCAGGTGCGGGTGGTCCAGGGTCAGCGCCGTCCCCTCGTAGCCCAGGTCGGCGATGATCGCCAGGGCGTCGTCCAACCTGTGGTCCCAGAACCCGTTGCTGCCGTAACCGAACCTCACGTGATCGCCACCTTCCGGGAGGAACGCACCGCCAGGGGAGCGCCCACCGCCAGCGCGGTCGCGGTGCACGGCGCACCCGCACGCGCCAGCAGCGCCGCCTGGAGCGGGATCATGCCCCGGATCCCCGTGCCCGTGGCCGCACCGGCGTGGGCCGCCACCGGCGCCGAGACCGCGCGTGCCTGGGCCCGCCCCACCCGGGTCGCGAAGACCCCCGCGTACAGACCCGACAGGACCTCGCCCCACGCATCCCGGCGTGTGCACGGCCGGGGCGCGGACGGCGCGACCGCCGCCGCTGCGCTGCCCACCGTGCACGCCAGCGCCCCGGCGGCCACCGACGGCCGGGTCCCGTACACCTCACCGCGGCTCAGTGCCGTCACCCCGTACGTGTGCACGGCCATCACCAGCGCCGGGCGCAGCGCGGCACCCGGCCGGTCGCCGGCGCCCATGAGCACGTCCAGACCCCGGTTGACCGCCATGCCCAGCGGCGCGAGGCGGGTCGGCTTCAGCGCCAGGTCGTAACCCCACACGGTCGCCGCCAACGCACCGGCCACCGCTGCGCTGTGCTTCCCGCCGCCCGCGGCCGCCGTGCCCACACCGGCCGCGGTCAGACCCGCCGCCACCGCCAGTGCCTCGCCCGGACGCACCCGCCCGGACGGGATCGGCCGTTCGGGGCGCTCCACCGCGTCCAGGTCGCGGTCGGCGTAGTCGTTCAGGGCCATGCCCGCCCAGTACAGGAACGCCGACGCCGCGGGCAGCACCCACGTCCCGGGCCTGCCCAGGCGCCCGGCCGCGGCCGCGCCCGCCAGGCTGTCGCCGGGAACACTCGACGCGGCGGGCAACCGGACCAGGCGTGCAAGATCGTCGAGTCTCAATCGGACCCCTCCTCGGGTGTGGAACACCAGGACGTCAGCGCCTGCCACTGCTCCACCAGCCCGTGCACGCCGCTGTCGGCCGGGTCCTTGAAGAAGAACCCCAGTTCGGGCACGGGTCCGGTGGTCCCACGACCGTGGGCGAGCGCGGCCAGGCGGGCCAGGTCGAGCACCAGCGGCGCCGCCAGTGCGGAGTCGTGACCCGCCCAGGTGAACTGGAGGGTCATCCGGGTGCCCAGGAACCCCTCGAACGAGACGTGGTCCCAGGCGGTCTTGGCGTCCCCCAGATCGGGGACGAAATCGATGTGCAACGGACCCTCCACCGGGTGGCCGAGCATGTGCTCCAGGCCCAGACCCTTGCTCTCGGTCTTGCTCCCGACGTGGGCGGGGTCGGACAGTGTCTCCCCGTCGCCGCCGCCCAGCAGGTTGACCGAGGACCACGAACGCACCCGTAGCGCCCGCGCGGCGAACATCGGGGCGAGCGCGCTCTTGACCAGCGTCTCCCCGGTCTTGCCGTCGCACCCGGCCCAGGGCACGCCCTCGCGTTCGGCCAACTCCCGCAGCGCGGGCAGCCGCGGACCGGTGTTGGGGGTGAACTCCACGAACGCGCACCCCGCGCGCAGGGCCGCGTAGGCGTAGGCGGAACTGGGCGGGATCCGGGCCCCGCCGGAGTCGAGGGCGGCCTCCAACGCCTCGAGGCCCTCGTGCTCGGGGCAGGCCTCGGGACGGGCCTCGGTACTGGTCAGGTCGATCACGACCGTGCGTTCCACGCCTTCCCGCTCGGCGAAGCCCCGCAGGTCCTCCTCCAGACGCCGCACGTCCTGCCGCAGGACCGGACCGCCCCCGGACACCAGCCCGGGCCGCAGCGCACTCTCGACCTCATCCAGCCGGTCGGCGAACGCCCCCGGCAGGTGCCCGGGCAGGACCCCCGTACGGGCCAGGTGCTCTGCGGTCTTGCACAGGCGGACGTCGGACGGGTCGTGCCCGCCGAAGACCAGCTCCTCGAGCCCGGGGAGCCCCGCGCCGCCGAACTCCGGGCGCGCCGTCACGCACCCCGTCGGCCCGGCCGCGCCCTCCCGTACCGCGAACGCGCCCAGGACCGCGGTCGTGGCGACCGACCCGCGTGCCCCGAGCAGCCAAACTCCTGTCCGGCCCATCCTGTGGTCCCTCCTCGTTCGTCCCGGGGACCGAGCCCCGGGGCCCGTCGTCCGTGCTCAGTGGTCGTGTCCGCCGTCCTCCGCGGCGCCGTCGCCGTCCTCGGCGGGGTCGGGTTCCAGGGCGCCGCTCCCGGGCGCCGCGGGCAGGTACAGGTGGACGTGGCCGTGTCCGGCCTCGAGGCTGAGCACGTCCAACTGGGTCGCCGCCACCGACCAGGACCGCACCGCCTGGGTGCGCAGGTCGCCGGCGAGTTCGGTCATCTCGGTCCGCAGACCCTCGTCCTCGGCCTCCAGGGCGCCGGCGTAGGCCACGACCGCGGAACCGAGCAGGTCCACGGAGTTGGCCATCCCGGCGTGGGCGACGTTGTAGTCGGTCTCGCCGGAGGGGACGTTCTCGAAGTGTTCGGCGGCGCCCTCCGTGGTCGCCAGCCAGTCGTCGACCTCGTCGGCGCCGGGCTCCTCTCCGGCGGGGGGAGCGGAACCGTTCGCGGGCACGGCCCCGTCGAGCGACTCCACCACCGGGAGCAGCTCCTCGTGGGCGGTGCGTGTCTGTTGCACCAATTCCTCGACCTGGGCCACGTCGCGCTCGCCGGCCGAGGCCTCCAGTTCGGCGACACGGCCGGAGTCGGGGGTGACGGTGTCGTCACCGGTGAAGAAGAACACGGCCGCGGCCACGACGGCCCCGACCAGCACGAGTGCCCCGGCCGTCAGCCACCAGGTGGCGGGCGAGGCCGTTGCCGTCGAGACCTCCTCCGTCGTGTCGGGCGTGGACCGCCTGTTCTCGGTGGGCACCGTGACACCTCCTCTTCGTCTGGACCGGGTCCCCGGCCGCGGCGCACGAACGCCGCCGCGGCCGGGGTCCGGGGGTGGGGGTGGGGCCGACCGGGGCCGGCCCCACCCGTCAGGGACCGGTCATTCCTCCGTCAACGGGGCCAGCCGGTCGGCCAG
The DNA here is from genome assembly GCF_000341145.1 of Nocardiopsis xinjiangensis YIM 90004. Lineage (GTDB taxonomy): Bacteria > Actinomycetota > Actinomycetes > Streptosporangiales > Streptosporangiaceae > Nocardiopsis > Nocardiopsis xinjiangensis. The sequence continues at coordinate 85,365 of NZ_ANBE01000043.1, read as the reverse complement.
CTCGATCAGCTCCTCTCCCGTTTCCTGGTCGGCGACCTGCTCGGCCACCGTGCGGAACCGTTCCAGGGCACGCCCGGCCTGCGCGGGGCGGGCAGCGTCCACGTGCCGTTCGGCCAGTTCCAGCTGCGGCTCCAGGCGCCGGGCCTCGGAGGTGGTCAGCGCCCCCTCCTCCTCCAGCTCGCCGACCCGCTCGAGGACCTCCTGGAAGGTCGCCGGGTCCTCCTCGGCCAGTTCCTTGACCTGCACGTCCCGGAACAGGACCTGGTCCTGGTCACCGTGGTTCTGCAGGCCGACGTGGCCCGAGGACAGGTCCCGCGCGGGGTCCTCGCTCTCGAACTCGTTGACCAGCTCGCCGTTGATCCACACGCGGATCATCGGGTCATCGACCTCGATCTCCATCGTGTTCCAGTCACCGATCTCCGCCGGGTGGGAGTCGGCCGCCTGGAACTGGTAGATCGCACCGGTCTGGGTGATGGGCTCCCCGTCCGGGGCGCCGTAGGGGTCGATCTGGATCTCGTAGCCCTCGTCGACGGCCGTCCACGGGTCGTCACCGGGGTCGGGGAAACCGACGAAGACACCGGAGTTGTCCTGCTCGCCCCGGGTGAGGAAGTCGAGCTCGAGCCGGTAGGCGTCGAGCTCGGTCTCGTGCCAGAGCAGTCCCATGCCGCCGTCGGTCTGCAGGTTGCAGCCCTCGTCGCCGTGGACGACATCGAAACCGCCCGGCCCGGCCTGGTTCCATCCGTCCAGGGACGCGCCGTCCCACAGGGCGGTGTAGCCGTCGTCGACCTCGGGGGGCGCGCACTCCCCGGGCTCGCCGGCCCCGTCCCCGACCGTGACGGTCGCCGACGGGGAGCTGCCCGTGTTGCCGTCGCCGTCGGTGGCCACGGCGCTGACGGAGTACTCGCCCTCCTCCGGTTCGCTCCAGGTCACCTCGTGCGGGGTCTCCCCGGAGGAGGCCACGACCTCGTCGCCGACGAGGAACTCCACCTCCTCGATGCCGGCCTCGCCGTGGTCGGTCACGTCCGCGGCCAGCGGGACGTCCTCCCCGGCCTCGAAGGAGGCACCGTCCTCGGGGCTGGTCAGCACGGTCTCGGGGCCCTCGGAGGGAGCCTCGTCGCCGTCGAGGACCGCCTCGAAGTAGTTGAGGTTGAACAATCCCTCGTTACCGGGGTCGTCCCCGCTGAAGACCAGGTACAGCTCGAAGGTCTCCCCGGGGTCCTGGACCGGCATCGTGACGGTCTCCCAGCTCTGCCAGTCGCCGGTGGGCTCCACGTCGACGCTGCCGAGCACGTCCCCGTCGGGGGCGCCGGCCCGTGCCTCGATGGTGCCGCCGGCCCCGGCGGAGGCCACACGGAACTCCATCTCCTCCACGCCGGTGAAGTTCACCGGGTCGTAGGAGCTCCAGCCGCCGTCCTGGATCCCGGAGAGGTTCTCCAGCCCGCCTTCCTCGTCCTCGGTGGGTTCGGTCGAGACGTTCTCGCTGTCGGAGAAGTACTGCCCCTGGGTCTGCGCCGGGTTGAGGCGCAGACCGTCGCTGCCGGTGAGCGGGGGGAGGTCCCCGGACCCGGAGTCGTCGTACTCGGCCTGGAGCACCCAGAAGATGTTCATGTCGGCGCCGTGGCCGCCGTCGGTCTCGGTCTGAGTGGTCCCCTCGCAGGAGTCGTACTGGGTCCACGGGTGTGCGTGCTCGTCGTGGCCCAGCGACGAGGTGACCTCGACGTCTTCGCAGGCGACGCCGTCACCGATCGAGCCGTCCTCGGCGTCCTCCACGGAGACCTCGAACGGGATCTCCTCACCCCAGTGGAAGTACTGGCCGTCCTTCGGGGTGTCGAAGGAGACATCGGGTGCGGTGTTGCCGGCGGTCACACTGGTGGTGGCCGTGCTGGTGGCACCGAGCTCGTCGGTCACGGTCAGCACGACCGTGTACTGGCCCTCCTCCTCGTAGGTGTGGGCGGGGGCGATCTCCTCGGAGGCGGTGCCGTCCCCGAAGTCCCACTCGTAGGCCATGTCCAGGCCGCCGGGGTGCTCGGACCCCTCGGCGGAGAACTCGACCTCGAGGGGGACCGGACCGGAGGAGGTGCTGCTCTCCAGATCGGCCACGGGACTGTTGCCCGCCCCCGTGTAGTCGATGCGCGAGAGCGCCGAGTCGGGCGCGCCGCCGAAGTAACCGGAGCCGTACTCCAGCACGTACAGCGACCCGTCCGGGCCGAACTCCATGTCCATGGGGTTGGCCAGGGCGATGTCGTCGACCGTCTCGGTGATGTCGAGGAGTTCGCCCTCGTCGTCGCGGTGGACCTGCTTGATCCACTGGCGGCCCCACTCGTACATCAGCGGGATGCCGTCGTAGTACTCGGGCCACTTGGTCTCGGACTCCAGCTCGGGGTCGAACTGGTAGGCCGGGCCGCCCATGGGGGAGCCGGAACCCTCGCCCAGGTGCGGGAACTCCTCGGACTCGTCGTAGTCGTACCAGACCATCGCGGGGGTGACCGGGGGCAGCTCGGTCAGCCCGGTGTTGTTCGGGGAGTCGTTGACGGGCGCGTCGCAGTCGAAGGGCTCCCCGGAGGCGCCCTCCGCGAAGTCGTAGTCGATGTAGGGGGTGTTGTCACCGATGCAGTACGGCCACCCGATGTTGGACGGTTCGTCGATGGTGTGCCAGGAGACCGTGTTCTGCGGCCCGCGCTCGGGGTCGGCCTCCTGCGCGTCGGGGCCGTAGTCGCCCAGGTAGACGGTGCCGTCCTCCTGGTCGACGGAGAACCGGAACGGGTTGCGCAGGCCCATCGCGTAGATCTCCGGGCGGGTCTGCTCCTCGCCGTACTCCTCGGTCGGGAAGAGGTTGCCGTCGGGGATCCCGTAGCTGCCGTCCTCGTTGACCGAGATCCGGAGCAGCTTCCCGCGCAGGTCGTTGGTGTTGGCGGAGGTGCGCTGGGCGTCGAAGACGGGGTTGCGGTCCTCGCGCTCGTCGATGGGCGCGTACCCGTCGGACTCGAACGGGTTCGTGTCGTCGCCCGTGGCCAGGTACAGGTTGCCCTCGGCGTCGAAGTCGATGTCGCCGCCCACGTGGCAGCACATGCCGCGGTCGGTTCCGACCTCCATGACGACCTGCTCGCTGTCCAGGTCCAGGCTCGGTCCGTCCTCGCCTTCCACCAGCTGGAACCGCGAGAGGTTGTTGTGCGCCTCGTAGGGTTCGAAGTCCCCGGGTTCGCCGTCGGAGGGCGCCTCACCCGGTGGGACCCCTTCGACCTCGGGTGCGTAGTAGGTGTAGACCCAGCCGTTCTCCTCGAAGCCGGGGTCCACGGCCACGCCTTGGAGCCCGTCCTCGTCGTGGTTGTAGACGGGGATCTCGGCGACGACCTCGGTGGTGTGGGTCTCGGGGTCCCACAGGCTCACTTCGCCGTCGCGGGTGGTGTGCAGGGCACGGCCGTCCGGCAGGACCGCCAGGCCCATGGGCTCGCCCATCTGCTCCTCGCCCTGGGCCAGCGTGACCTTCTCGAAGTTGTCCCACTGGGTGGCGCCGCAGTCGCCCTCGACCGCGCCGGCCGCCCACTGGATCCCGCCGAGCAGGTGCTCGGTGAACTCGGGTTCGGAGAAGGAGTCGACGGTGTGGCCGCCGCCGGTGTACCAGGAACGGCCGCCGTCGAAGTTCTGGCACCAGGCGGTGGGGTGGTCCCACCCCATCTGCCCGGCCGGGTCCACCTCCTCCTCGTAGGAGCTCTCGTCCAGCCCCGCCAGGACGTGCACGTCACCGCGCGGGGACAGGTCGAAGTCGTACCACTCGTCGTGGCGGTCCCACCGCGCGGGCAACCCCTCGGTGGAGGGATGCGCACGGTCGTTGACCATCACCTCGGCGTCCTGGGTGCCGGGCGGGTGGCTGGAGAAGTAGGCGCCGACGAGATCGCCGTACCAGTCCCACTCGTACTCGGTGTCGGAGGCGGCGTGCACACCCGTGAAGCCGCCGCCGTCCTGGACGTAGCTCTCGAAGGCGGACTGTTCCTCCTCGTTGAGCACGTCACCGGTGGTCGAGAGCCAGATGACGGCGTCGAACTCGGCCAGGTCCTCCTCGTTGAAGACCGAGGAGTCCTCGGTGTGCTCGGTGGTGAATCCGTGCTCGTCGCCCAGTTCCTCGATGAGGGAGACGCCGTAGGGGATCGAGTCGTGCCGGAAACCGGCGGTCTTGGAGAAGATCAGGGCGTGGAACGACTCCTGCTCGTTCTCCTCCTGTGCGTGGGCCACGGGCGCGGTCAGCCCCATGGCCAACGCGATGCCGGACACCAGCGCGCCCAGTCGTAGTAACGGTCTGTGGAACATGCAGAACCTCACCTGGGGGTGGGAGTGAGTCGATGAGTTCCGTGCGGCGTGCCGGCGCCGACGGCAGGGACGTAGGACTCGCTCGGTGGACACCGTGTTCTGGCGGAAGGGCTCCGCCGAACAAGTCCTCCCGGTCGGCCGGGGCGGGCCCGGTACGGCTGCGACCGGGGTGGTCGGGATGCCTGCTATCAGGGTCGGGAAGCGGAGGTGGCCGCCTCATCGGTGCATCAGTCCACAGGGGCTCCTCTCGTCGGGTCAGGGACTCCGGGTGCGCCGCCGCCACCGCCGTCGGCGGAGGCCGGCCGGTGCAGCCCTCTCAGGAACGCCAAGCCGTCGACCGCGATCGCGTCCTGGGTAGCGGCCAGGGGCCGCCATACGGACGCGGCCGCGGCGATGCTGGCATTGTCAGAAGTGAAGGATTCGATGACTAGGGGGCCTGAGTAACCTGTTCTGTCCAATGCGGTCACGATCCGTGACCATCCCAGGTGATCGGCCCCAGGGGTCCCGCGATCGTTCGCGCAGACCTGGACATGCTTCAGCATTCCGGACGCGCGCTCGATCGCATCGGCGATGTCCTTTTCCTCGATGTTCAGGTGGTAGAGGTCCAACGCCAGTCCGCAGTGCTCGCGCGGCAGCTCCGCCAACGCCTCCAGTGTTTGGTCGACGGTGTTCAACACACTGGTCTCGTACCGGTTCAGCGGCTCCACCGCCACCGCGATCCCTGCGGCCGAGGCGTGCTCGACCACGGGGGACAGGGCCTCGGCCAGCGCGCCGGGCAGAGCCGCGCGCTCGTCCGGGGACAGGCGCCAGGTGCGCCCCACCGAGGCGTAGGCCGGTCCCGCGACGACCGGTGAGCCCACCGTTTCCGCCGCGTCCACGACCCGTTTCAGGTAGTCCCGGGTCGCGGTCCGGGTGGCGGTATCGGTGAACACCAGCTCACGGCCCGGCCCCATGACCAGGACCACCGTCGCCGACAGCCCCAGGTCCTCCAGCAGGGCGCGGGCGCGCCGGGGGTCCCAGTCGCCGGCGTCCTCGACCGGCAGCTCGATCGTGTCGAAGCCCCAGCCGGCCACGCGCGGCGCGAGCCGCTCCAGCGCGGCGTCGGTCAGCGGCGACGTCCACACCCAGGTGTTGACCCCCAGCGCGCGCTCCATCTAGCGGTCCTCCCACGCCTCGGGGAAGCCCGGTAGGTCCTGGCCGCCGAAGCGGGCGTAGTGCAGGGACGGCATCCCGGAGTTGAGGTCCAGCAGTTCGTCGCGCTCGTCCTCGGTGACCGCCTCCTGCGGCAGCACCCACTCCTCGGGCACCTCCTCGCCCTGCAGGATCATGCTCGCGGCCAGGATCGGGGTGCGCCACTGGAAGTTGGAGTAGACCGGGGCGATCGCCGTCAGGTCCTCCTCCTGCCACTTGCGCATGAAGCTCAACTCGTCCTCACCCGAGATGACCGGATACTCCTGACCGGCGTCCTCGAACGCCTCCAGGCCCGCCACGGCCCCGTCTCCGGCGTCCATCCAGATGCCGTCGACCGCGCCGCGCTGCAGGTGCTGGGAGACCAGGTCCTTGATCTGTGCGCCGTCACCTTCGGTGAACTCGTAGCCGATGATGTCCAGGTCGCTGTCGTCGAAGATGGTCTGCGCTGCGGCCCAGCGGTGCTCGAGCGAGTCCACGCCCGGAAGGATCCGCAGGGCCAGGACCCGGGAACCCGGTTCCAGATTGTCGACGAGGAACTCGGCCGAGTCGGCGCCGTTGGCGTAACCGCCGATCGGGTGGATGAACGTGACCGAGCAGTCGGTGTTCACGCCGCGGTCGAAGACGATGACCGGCACCCCGCTCTCGCACGCGGTCTCCACCGCCGGGGTCATGGTCGCGGTGGTCGACGGGGAGATGATGATCGTGTCGCAGTCACCGGAGTCCACGAACGCCTGGATGTCGGAGATCTGCTGGTTGTCGTCGTCGGCGGCGTCAGAGACCTGGAAGTCCCCGATCTCACCCGCCTCCTGCAACTCCTCCACCTGCTGCTCCATGGTGATGAAGCCGGTGACGCGCCAGGGGTTGGACACCGAGGCGTTGGAGAAACAGACCGTGGCGTCCCCGGGGTCGTCGGACTCCCACTCCGAGGTGTCGACCCACTCCGGTTCGATCGCCTGGAGCCAGGGTTCGTCCTCGGAACCCTCCGGCTCGATGTCGCGCTGGGCGACCTGGCGGTCGAACTCCTCCTGGTCGAACCATTCCTCCTCGGGGGTCAGTTCCGTACCGTTGCCGTCGGCGGCGTCCTCCGGTGCGTCGGTGGTACAGGCGGACAGGACGAGGGCCAGGCCGGCGGCACCGGCCAACAGCACGCGGGGGACGTGCATGGTAGTTACCTCCTCGAAGTGCCGAGCGGGTGCTCGGTGGGGGGACCGGGCCGCCTTCTCAGGCGTTCCGGCAGTCGCAGGTCGCCGCGGCGCGAGGCGTAGGCGACGGCGGCGATGATGATGAGCCCCTGCACGGTCGGCTGGATCGTCGCCGGCAGGTAGAGCTGGGTGAACAGGGTGAACAGGGCCTCCAGAGCGAGTGCTCCCAGGACGGCGGCCACGACCGTGCCGCGTCCTCCGCCCAGGAGCACCCCGCCGAGGACCACGGCGGTGATGGCGGTGAACTCCATGCCGTCGCCGACCTGCGCGGTCACGCCGGAGAAGCCGCCGATGAGCACGGCGGCCACGGAGGCCATGAACCCGGACAGGACGAACGCCGTGGTGCGCACCCGCCACACCCGCACCCCCGAGAACGCGGCCGCGACGTCGTTGTCGCCGGTCGCCATGAGGCAGCGGCCGTAGGAGGAGCGCATGAGCCAGACCGCCGCGACCGCGGCCACGGCCGCGATGATCAGCGCGTAGGGGAGCTGGCCCAGGTAGGGGACGCCCTCGATGCCGCCCCGGCCCGGGAGCCGGAAGGACTCGGAGAGCGCACCGGTGGGCGCCCCGCCCGTCCAGTACCGCACCGCGCCGAACAGGATCAGCATCGTGCCGAGCGTGGTGATGATCGAGGGGACCTTCAGCACCGTCGTGACCAGCCCGTTGACCAGGCCCACGGCCAGGCCGAAGACGATCATCAACCCCATCACCGGCAGGGTCCTGGCCTCGTCGCCGTCGATCAGCCGGGCGGCGATGACCACCTGGGCGCCCACCAGCGAGCCCACCGACAGGTCGAACTCGCCGGAGACGATCACGAAGTACTGGCCGATCGCCAACAGCACCAGCGGCGCCGCCATGCGGGCGAAGGCCATCAGCGGCGGGCCCTCGAAGAACGACGGGTTCTGGGTGGCGATGACCGCGAAGATCACCACCAGCAGCAGGGCGACCGTGCCCGTGCCGCCCGCCAGGAAGGACCACGGGTCGCGGCGCGGCCCTGCGTGTTTCGCCGTGGGTCGGTCCGTGCTCATCGCGTACCTCCCACGGCGGGCTCGGGGGCGCTCGGGCCGCCACCGTCCGGCGGGCCGGGGGACTCCTCCGGCGGTGGTCGCCCGCCCGAGGGGAACCGCACCCGGACCGCGGCCCTGGACAACTGGCCGCGGGCGTAGAGGGCCACCGCGGCGATGACGATCGTGCCGCGCAGCACGTCCTTGACGAAGGGGTCCACCGCCAGGACGTTGAAGACCGTGTCGAGCGTGGCCAGGATGAACACACCCGCGATCGTCCCGGCCACGCCCCCGCGGCCGCCGAGGAGGTAGGTACCGCCCAGGACGACCGCGGCGATGGCCTCCAGCTCGTAGCCGTTGTCGTAGACCAGCGCGTTGCCGGTGCCGAAACGGGCCGCCAGCAGCAGGCCCGCCACACCGGCCAGGACCGAACAGAGCACGTGCGCCGTCACCACGGGGGCGGCCACCCGCACCCCGGAGAGCCGGGCGACCTCGGCGTCGCCCCCGACCGCATACATGTGGTGGCCCAGGCGGGTGCGGGCCAGCATCCAGACCGCGGCCGCGGCCAGCACGAGCATCACGACCGCCGACAGCGGCAGCAGGCCGAAACGCGTGTATCCGAACAGCTGGAACGCCGCCGGGATCTCGCCGGCCGGGCCCTGGAAGTTCGTGTCCAGGTACCCCTTGATGATCAGGCCCATCCCCAGGGTCGCGATGAAGGGGTTGACCCGGAGCTTGGTCACGACGATCCCGTTGGCCAGACCGACGAGCGCGCACACACCCAGGGCGGCGCCCACGCCCAGCAGCATCCGCTCGGGCTCACCCGCCATCACCGTGGCCGCGACCACCGTGGACAGCGCCGCCACGTACCCCACCGACAGGTCCAGGGAGCGGCACAGGATCACCAGGGTCATCCCGATCGCCAGGAAGCCCAACAAGCTGGAACGGGCGAGCAGGTCGACCGTGTTGGCGGGCGTGAACAGGCTCGCGCCCTGAGCCGACACCAGCGCCGCACTGACGGCGAGGATCACCACGAGCGCCACGTAGACCAAACCGGTCGTGCCCAACCGGGAGTAGAGGGATCGGGGAGCAAGGGGGGAGGGGGAGAGGGAGGGGTGGTTCACGGGGCGGCCCCCTCGTGCTGCGAGCGCGGGCCGTTCTCGGAGGGGCCGGAGCGCGGGCCGGGCCGGTCGTGCCCCTTCCCGGCCGGCTCCTCCGGCGGGGCCCCGGTGGCCAGGGCCATCACGGTCTCCTCGTCGGAACCGCCCGGCAGCTCGCCGGCCACGCGTCCCTCGTCGAGAACCACGAGCCGGTCCGACATCCCGATCAGTTCCGGGAGTTCCGAGGAGATGAGCAGGATCGCCACACCCTCGGCGGTCAGCTCCCGCATGAGCCGGTACACCGCCTGTTTGGCACCCACGTCGATGCCCCGGGTGGGTTCGTCCAGCACCATCACACCCGGGTCGGCCGCCAACCACTTGGCCAGGACGACCTTCTGCTGGTTGCCGCCGGACAGGAACCGCACCTCCTGGCCGTGGCCGCCGCGCGCCACCAGCTCCAGGGAGTCGAAGATCCCCGGCAGGCGACGGGATCTTCGGTGCGCGCCCAGGGGCCAGACCGCGTCCAGCGCCAGGCGCCCGTTGGCCAGGATCGACTGGTTCAGCGCCAGGCCCTGGGTCTTGCGGTCCTCGCTGACCAGTGCCACCCCCGCGCGTACGGCCCGGCGGGGCGAGCGCGGGTCGACACGGCGGCCGTCCACGCGGACCTGGCCGCGGGTGAACCGGTCCATGCCGAAGAGGGCCCGGGCGATCTCGGTGCGGCCCGATCCCTGGAGCCCGGCCAACCCCACGATCTCCCCGCCGTGCACGGTCAGGTCGATGCCGTCGACCTGTTCGTTGCCGCCCCCGCGCACGTCCAGGCGGACCTCGCCCACGTGTTCGCCGCGGGGCTCCAAATGGTCGGGGAAGACCTGCGAGACCGGACGGCCCACCATCGTGCGGACCAGTTCGGCGGGGCGGATGTCCCCGGACGGGACCGTGGTCGCCCGGTGGCCGTCCTTGAGCACCGTGATGGTCGTGGCCAGGTCGAAGATCTCCTTGAGCCGGTGGGAGACGTACAGCAGCGCCACGTCGCGCTCACGCAACCGGGCGATGAGGCGGTAGAGCACCTCGACCTCGTGGTCGGCCAGCGACGCCGTCGGTTCGTCCATGGAGATGATGCGCGCGTCCTGGGACAACGCCTTGACGATCTCCACCACCTGCTGCTCGGCCACCGACAGCGACCGCACCTTGGCCCGGGGCGAGATGCCCTCCAGCCCCAGCTCGTCGAGCAGATCGCCGGTGGCCCGTTCCATGGCGCGCACGTCGATCCGCCCGCGCCGCCGGATCTCCCGGCCCAGATGGACGTTGCCGGCGACCGTGAGCTCGGGCAGGAGGTTGAACTCCTGGAAGACGGTGGCGACCCCCGCCCGCTGCGCCCGGACCGGGTGTTCGAAGGAGACGGGTGCGCCGTCCAGTTCGATGGTCCCCTCGTCGGCGCGGTGGACGCCGGCCAGTACCTTCATCAGGGTCGACTTGCCCGCCCCGTTCTCCCCGACGAGCGCGTGCAGGTCGCCGGGGTACAGGTCCAGGTCCACGCCGTGCAGGACACGCACGCCGAGGAACGACTTGGTGATGCCCTTCATCCGGAGCAGAGGGCGGGCGGTCATGGCTCCTCCACCCGCGGGACGTCGACCCAACCGCGTGCGCGGGCCGACTCCAGGACCGCCTCGGCAAGCACCGCGGTGCGCAGACCGTCGGTGAAGACCGGGAGCCCTTCGGGAGCCCGACCGGCCACTGCCGCGCCGGTGTCGGTGACCAGGGCGTTGAAGCAGTCCTGGTACCCCTGCGGGTGACCGACCGGGACCTTCACGAGCCGGGCGGCGTCGGGGCTGAGCCCGGGGTCGTCGCGGGAGATGACGCCGGTGCGTTCGCGGCCGCCGGCCCACAGGGTCTCGGCGCGTTCCTGGTCGAAGACGAGGGAGCCCTCGGTGCCGCTGCCCTCCAGCACGAGCCGGTTCTTGCGGCCGGGGGAGACCTGGCTGATCACCGAGGTGCCGACCATCCCTCCCGCGGTCGTGAACTGGAAGGCCACGAGGTCCTCGGTGTCCACGGGACGGGACTCGGCGCCGCGGGTCTCGGAGATGCGGGAGGTCTGGGCGCTGACGCCGGTGATGCGGTCGCCGGTGACGAACTCGAGCATGTCGCACCAGTGCGAGCCGATGTCGCCGAAGGCACGGGTGGGGCCGCCCAGGGCGGGGTCGACCCGCCAGTTGTCCTCCTCGGGGGGCAGCAGCCAGTCCTGGAGGTAACCACCGTGGGCCAGGGTCAGCCGGCCCACGGAACCGGCGGCCACACGGGCGCGGGCCTCCCGTGCCATGGGGTGGAAGCGGTAGACGAAGGGGACCACCGCCACGCGGTCGCCCTCGTGCGCGGCGGTGACCAGCTCTCGGGCGAGTGAGGAATCGGTGGCCAGGGGCTTTTCGCAGACCACGTGCTTGCCCGCCTCGAGCGCGGCGAGGCTGAGTGGTGCGTGGAGGTGGTTGGGGGTGCACACGTGCACCACGTCGACGTCGTCGCGGCGGATGAGTTCGAGGGGATCGGCGTGGGTGCGGCCGATGCCGTGGGCGGCGCCGAAGCTCGCGGCCTTGTCGGCCGAGGATCCGGCGACCCCGACCACCGTGCCGCCGGTGGCCCTGACGGCGTGGGTGTGGGTCCGGCCCATGAAGCCCGTACCGATCACGGCCGCCCGGTAGGTCTCCGGTACGACTGCAACGGCCGAATCGTTGGCTTCACCCAGGCTTGTGACCTTTCTCACTGACATGCTCGGCAGATTACGCCGCACTTATGTCGAACGTCAAGCATAAGTTGCCGGAGGGAGGAAAAATAGGTCCATGGCGGTCGGTCAATAGATCCTGTGATTCACTGGTCGCATGACGGAAGACACGCTGACTGGAACGGGGGACAGGGCCGTGACGGAGCTGCGAGAGGCCGCGCCCGCGACGACGGCGCCAGGGGCGGGGACCCTCCTGCGCCTGTTGCGGGACGGCCGCCCCCGCACCCGCTCCGAACTGGCATCGGTGACCGGACTGGCGCGCTCGACCGTCACCCAGCGCGTCGACGCGCTCCTGGCCAGCGGCCTCATCGGACCCGCCGGCGAAGCGGTCTCCACCGGAGGACGCCCGCCCACGACCTTCTGCTTCCGGCCCGATGCCCGTGTCGTCCTGGCCGCCGACCTCGGCGCCACCCACACCCGCATGGCCCTGACCGACATGTCGGGGCAGATCCTCGCCGAAGACGGTGTCGACCTCGAGATCGCCGCCGGGCCCGAAACCGTCCTGGACTGGGTCGTCGGACACGGCCGCACCCTGCTCGACCGGGCCGGGCGTTCCGAGGACGAGCTCCTGGGCCTGGGGCTGGGGCTGCCCGGCCCCGTCCAGCACGCCACCGGCCGCGCCGTGAACCCGCCGATCATGCCCGGCTGGGACCACTTCGACGTCTCCGGCTACGTCAGGTCACACGTGGACGTGCCGGTCCTGGTCGACAACGACGTCAACATCATGGCCGTCGGAGAGCACCACGCCTCCTGGCCGACCGCCAGCCACCTCATGTTCGTCAAGGTCGCCACCGGTATCGGCTGCGGCATCGTCAGCGAGGGACGCGTCTACCGCGGGGCGCAGGGCGCCGCCGGCGACATGGGCCACGTCTTCGTGCCCAGCGGCTCCGACAAACCCTGCCGCTGCGGCAACACCGGTTGCCTCGAAGCGGTCGCATCCGGAACCGCCATCGCCGAGGCCCTCACAGCCGAAGGTGTGCCCGCCACCGGAGCCCGCGAGATCGTCGATCTGGCCCGCGGCGGCTCCGTGCCGGTGCTGCGTGCCCTGCGCCAGGCCGGCCGCGACATCGGCGAGGTCCTCGCCGCGGCCGTCAACATGTTCAACCCCTCGGTGATCGTCATCGGCGGCGCCATGGCCCTGGCCGGCGACCACCTGCTCGCCGGGGTCCGCGAGAACATCTACCAGCGCTCGCTGCCCCTGGCCACCGAGCACCTGAGTATCGTCTCCTCCACCGCGGGGGAGAGCGCGGGTGTCGTCGGCGCCGCCGTGATGGTCATCGAGCACTGCCTCAGCCCGGGCTCCGCCGAGGCCCTCGTCACCCGCACCTGAGGGAAGACGAAGCAGGGGCTGCCTCACCGGCGGTCGGCCGTCGGGGGCCGCATGTGCTCCAGCAGATCCCGGAAACGGGTCCAGCTGCCGGGCTCCACCCCGTCGCCGATCCGGAACCACACCGTCGGTGTCAGGGGCGGACCGAACCGCACACCTTCGACCGGCGCCGAATCCACCGTCCCGCGCCTGACCGCCAGTACCCCTTCGGGCCCCACGGCCACCCCCACCGGGGTCTGTACCCCGGCCCACCGCGGGGCGTAGGTCAGGTCGGGACGCCCCAGGGCCCGGTGCACCACCACACTGCGCAGACCGTCCCGGTCGGCCAGCTCGTCGACCAGTTCCTCCAAGGCCTCCAGGCCGGGCTCCTCACCCGGACGGAACCCGACGGTGAGTTCGAGGTGTTCGTGTACCCCGGATCTGGTGCGGGAGTACCGCAGCACTCCGCCGAAGGGCCGGACCCCCTCCTCCTCCGGTCCCGTGAGGAAGGCCGTGGTCGCCCCCGGGGCGCGTTCGCGCACCAGCGCCGTCACACGAGCGCGGTTCCAGACCTCGTTCATCGGCTCGTCCACACCCCACACGGCCGGCAGCGCGCCGGCCAGGTGCTCGGTGAACAGGTCCACCGCCTCGCCCAGCTCCAGGCCGGGGGTGAGGGGATGATCCAGGTGCACGGTCACACGGAGCTGGGCCCCCAGGGGTTCGTCGGCGGAGGCCCGGAAGGCCTGGTCGGGACCCTCCTCCGCATCGACGTCGGGGTCCAGGACGAAACCGGTCCCCTTCTCCCACACCATGGGCAGCCCGTTGAACCCGTCGTAGTGACGGCCGTCCGGGGCACGCACCACCCATGCGGCCCCCGGCTGTGCCATGAGCCAGCGCATCGCGTGTGTGAGCACGCTCGTCGACGGGGTGAGGAGTTGCAGGCGCCGCCCCTCCCGGCCGTGTTCGGCCAGGGCGTCGACGATCCAGGACGACAGGGGCACCACCGGCCGGTCCTGTACCAGTACCGCCCGTTCCTCCGTGGACACACTGACCGCTGGGTGGCCGGTCGTGCCCCACGGGTGTTCCCTGTCGCGTGTGAGCGAGGACTCGGGCCCTACGACCAGTCCGCCGCACTGCTGGACCAGGTATTCGGCGCAGCGCCGCGCGAGGGATGCCGTGTCGCGGTCCTCGGTCTCGGCTCCCCGGGCCTCGACCCACAGGGGGCGGGCCGGGAGCCGGTCGCTCGTGCCCTCCCCGAGCAGCCGGTCCGCCTCGGCCGACAGCGGCAGTTCCTGTGCCGCCTGCAGGGCCAGGAGGAGGCGCCCGGAGTTCTCGAACAGGTACACGACCGTCCCGTCGGCCACCGATCGCACACGGAGGGCCGGATCGGCCGCGCAGACCGCGTCCACCAGGGTCCGGGCGTCGGGGGCACGTTCGAGAAGGGCGACGACGTCGCGGCTCACAGGGGTCCCTTCGGGATCGGGGTCGGGGTCGGGAGGGGGAGAGACCGCTGGGTCATTGCAGGCGGACGTTGTCGGAGGGCAGAGCGTCGGGGTCGTCGATCGCCCCCGCGTCGTACTGGGCCTGCCGGGCCATCTCCTGGTCGCCGCTGATGAAGTGGGTCGTGGCATCGTTGGTGCCCTGGATGCCACTGCCGGCCTGGTTGAGCATGTCGGCCACCAATCCCAGGTAATGGCCGCCGAACTCGTTCAGGGCGATCGTGACCGGGGTGCTCTGGACCCCCTCTCCGAGCGAGAGAAGTGTGGTCTCCATGGAGCTCAGGGCACCGGAGAGCCCGTCCGAGCCGCCCTCCTCACCCAGATGGCCGCTGGTTTCGGTCAGCACGGTCGAGACCTGCTGCGGGTCGATCTCGTAGTGGGCCACGTCGATCTCCTCGGGGGCGGGGCGGGGCGGGCGCGGGTCCGTACACATTCTCCGGCACGGGGGACATGGACGGTCCGTTCACCGGTGTGTCCTGATGCGACGCGGCCACGGGCACGCCGGTTCTCCCGAACCCGCACACGACAGGCCCCGCACACGGGGTGGGGGCGGAGCCGACCGGCTCCGCCCCCACCCCGTTCGTACCGGTCCCCGCCTCACTCGGGTCGGGGGCCCTCCTGCGCACGCTCCTCCTCGGCCTCCTGCCGCCTGGCGCGCATCTCCGCGGCACGGTACTCCTCCTGGCTCACGTCGGGGAGAATGCCCTCCTGCTGGAGGGCAGGCCCGGTCGAAGCCTGGTTCGGATACCCCTCAGGGTCGGACGGGGCGTTGGGGCCCAGTGTGGGCGGCTTCTCCGGGGTCGTGGCCGACCGGGTCGTGAAGGCCGTACGGCCCACGCTGCGCAGCAGGACCACGATCGCGATACCGGCGACCAAGTTGATGACCGCAGTGGCCGACTGGCTCGACGTCTCCGCGGCCTGGCTGAACGGGGTCACCGCGGCGATGGCGATGGCCAGCCCCATGATCCAACCGAAGAAGGTCAGCGCACGCGGTGCCGACAGCAGCAGAACCTGCAGCAGCGCGGTCGCGACGAGTGCGGTCACACCGGCCAGGAGAGCGTAGACGGCGGTGCTCGTGTCACCGAGGTACCCGGCCTCCTCGGGAGCGAGGACGGGGACGTCGAAGACACCGCGGAAGACGAGCGCACTCGCGAAGACCATGAGTATCGCGACGACGGCCGTGGCGAGGCCCCCGGACCAGAGTCGGGAGACGTTGACGGCTCGTTCACTTCCGATTTCGCTCATTACCGATTTCCCCTCGTCAGGGCGTGAAATTCGGTCGAAAGGCACATACCCGTGGGCCCTCACAGGTAACCAATGCGTGGAACACTGGAGGGCATGGCACACTTCGCGCGCGCCCGCGTCGATCTCGGAGCGCTCTCCGACAACGCCCGCTTCCTCAAGGAACGTGCGGGCGGTACCCCGCTCATGGGTGTGGTCAAGGCCGACGGTTACGGGCACGGGATGGTGCCCGCAGCCCACGCGCTGCTGGCCGGCGGCGCGACCTGGCTGGGTACGGCCCTGATCAAGGAAGGTCTGGAACTGCGCCGCGCCGGGATCAGCGTGCCCGTGCTCTCCTGGATCATCCCGCCGGGCGAACCGGTCGGTGAGGCCATCGAGGCCGAGATCGACCTGGGCGTGAGCGACAGGGCGGTCCTGGACACGATCGTGGCCGAGGCGCGCCGTCTGGACCGGGTCGCCCGGGTCCAGCTCAAGGCCGACACCGGGCTCAACCGCGGTGGGATCTCCCCGGAGGACTGGGAGCAGGTCGTGGCCGCCGCGGCCCGTGCCGAGGCCGACGGGCTCGTGAAGGTCAGCGGCATCTGGTCGCACTTCGCGTGCGCCGACGAGCCCGGCCACCCCTCGATCGCCGCGCAGCTGTCGGCCTTCCACGCCGCCCTGGCCACCGCCGACAAGGCCGGTCTGGAGCCCGAGGTGCGCCACATCGCCAACTCCGCGGCGCTGCTCACCCTGCCCGAGGCACGTTTCGATCTGGTGCGTGCCGGGATCGCCAGTTACGGTCTGTGCCCGATTCCTGATTACGACGTGCCCGAATTGCGGCCCGCGATGACCCTGGAGTCCCGCGTCGCCCTCACCAAGCGGGTCCCGGCCGACAGCGGCGTCTCCTACGGCCACCATTACGTCACCGACCGCGAGACCTCCCTGGCCCTGGTGCCCCTGGGATACGCCGACGGTGTCCCGCGCGCCGCGACCAACCGCGGCCCCCTCCTGTTGGGCGACCGGGCCCGCACCATCGCGGGAACAGTCTGCATGGACCAGTTCGTTGTCGATGTCGGGGACGACGACGTGTCGGCGGGGGAGTACGCGGTCCTCTTCGGCGACCCCTCCCGTCAGCCCGGCGCCCCCACGGCCCTGGACTGGGCCCGCATCCTCGACACGATCCCCTACGAGATCGTCACCAGGATCAGCACCCGGGTCCCGCGCGAGTACACCGCCCTCGGCTGACCGGACCCGGTGAACCGGCCGCACGGGTGGTCGGGGAGCCATAACCTTGAACGGGAAGGCTCCGCGGTCGGCACCGGACCACCCGCTTTCCCGATCACAACCGACACGAGCAGCGAACCCATGACACAAGCGACATCCACCGCACACGGGGCCCACGCGCGCACGGTCGGCGCCGCCACCGACGACGCCATGCGCGCACTGGGCCGCGACCTGGCCGCCCTGACCCGACCGGGCGACCTGCTCATCCTCTCCGGCCCCCTCGGCGCCGGGAAGACCACCTTCACACAGGGTCTCGGCGAAGGCCTGGGTGTGCGCGGGTCGGTCACCTCGCCCACGTTCGTCATCTCCCGCATCCATCCGTCCCTCGTCGGCGGCCCTGCCCTGGTGCACGTGGACGCCTACCGTCTCTCCGGCGCCGACGAGATCGACGACATCGACCTCGACATGACCCTCGCCGACTCCGTCACCGTCGTGGAATGGGGCGAGGACGTGGCCGAAGGGCTGGCGGAGGAGCGACTGGAGATCGACATCGCACGCCACCCCGACGACACCCGCACCGTCCGCTTGCGCCCCGTCGGCGTCCGCTGGACCGGTGCCGAACTGCCCGGCGACCCCGGGAACGAATAGGCAGGTCACCCGTGCTGCTCCTGGCCTTCGACACCGCCACACCGGCGGTCACCGCCGCGATCGGTGAGAGCGCCCCGGACGGTGCCTTCACCCTGCGCGCCTGCGCCTCCTCGGTCGACGGGCGCCGCCACGGTGAACTCCTCGCGCCCACGCTCCGCGACCTCACCCGCGAGGCAGGCCTCACCCTGGCCGACCTGGACGCGATCGCGGTCGGCATCGGCCCCGGCCCCTACACCGGGCTCCGGGTCGGGCTCGCCACCGCACACGCCCTCTCCGACGGGCTCGGCATCCCCTGCCACGGGCTCACCACCCTGGACACCCTGGCCTTCGCCACCGGGCGCGAGACCCCCTTCGTGGCCATGACCGACGCCCGCCGCAAGGAGGTCTTCTGGGCCCGCTACGACGACCACCGCACCCGTGCCGGTGAGGTCGAGGTCCTCAGGCCCGCGGAACTCGACACCGGCGGGCTCCCCCTGGTCGGTGACGGCGCCCGCATGTACGCCGACGTGTTCGGCGGGGCCGCGGCCGCCCCCGAACCGCTCCTGCCCGACGCCGCCGCCATGGCCGAGCTCGCGCTGGGCCGGCTGCACAGCGGCGAGGGCCTGCCGGAGCCCCGACCGCTGTACCTGCGCCGCCCCGACGCCATCGCCCCCGGAGCCCCGAAGAAGGTACGCCAGTGGGTGAAGTGACGCCCGTGCGCCTGCGCCCGATGAACCTCGCCGACGTCGGGCCCGTCATGGCGCTGGAGACCGCGCTGTTCCCCGAGGACGCCTGGAGCCAGTACGCCCTGCTCAGTGAACTCGCCGAACCCGGCCGCCACTACGTCGTGGCCGAGTCCGACGGCGAGGTCGTCGGCTATGCGGGCCTGCGCGCGGCCGCACCCGAGGGCGACGTGCAGACCATGGCGGTCGACGAGCGCCTGTGGGGGAGCGGTGTGGGGAGCGCCCTGCTCACCGCCCTGCTCGAGGAGGCCCGACGGCGCGGCATCACCCGCATGTTCCTGGACGTGCGCGCAGACAACCCGCGTGCGCAGAAGCTCTACACCGGATTCGGGTTCGTCCGGGTCGGGGTGCGGGACGGCTACTACAACGGCACCGACGCGATCACCATGCTCCGTGTCGACGAGGCCGGCGGTTCCGGCCACAAGGAGGACCGATGAGCGACCACCCGCTGATCCTCGGGATCGAGACCTCGTGCGATGAGACCGGCGTCGGTCTGGTGCGCGGCTGTGAACTGCTGGGCGACGAGGTCGCCTCCAGTGTCGACCAGCACGCCCGCTTCGGCGGTGTCGTGCCCGAGGTCGCCAGCCGCGCCCACCTGGAAGCCATGGTTCCCACCGTCCGACGCGTCCTCGACTCCGCGGGCGTGCAGAAGGAGGACATCGACGCCGTGGCCGTCACCGCCGGTCCCGGACTGGCCGGTGCACTCCTGGTGGGTGTCTCGGCCGCCAAGGCCTATGCCATGGCGCTCGGCAAGCCCCTCTACGGCGTCAACCACCTCATCGGCCACGTCGCCGTCGACCAGCTCGAGCACGGGCCGCTGCCCGAGCCCGCGATCGCACTGCTGGTCTCGGGCGGGCACACCTCGCTGCTGCTGGTCAACGACCTGGCCACCGATGTGGTCTCCCTCGGCGACACCGTCGACGACGCCGCCGGGGAGGCCTACGACAAGGTCGCCCGCCTGCTGGAACTGCCCTACCCGGGCGGGCCCCACATCGACCGGGCCGCCCAACGCGGCAGTGCCTCGGCGCTGCGGTTCCCGCGCGGCAAGTGGGGCGACGGCACCTACGACTTCTCCTTCTCCGGGCTCAAGACCGCGGTGGCCCGCCACGTCGAGGACGCCGACCGTTCGGGCAGTCCCCTGGTGCTCGCCGACATCGCCGCCGCCTTCCAGGACTCGGTCGTGGACGTGCTCACCCGTAAGGCCGTGGACGCCTGCGTCGAGCACGGCGTGAGCACCCTGGTCATCAGCGGCGGCGTCGCGGCCAACTCCGCGCTGCGTGCCCTGGCCGAGCAGCGCTGCGCCGAGGCCGGTATCGAACTCCGGGTGCCGCGCCCGCGCCTGTGCACCGACAACGGGGCGATGATCGCCGCGCTGGGTGCCGAGGTCGTGGCCGCGGGCCTTCCGCCCTCGCCCCTGGACCTGGGAACCGACACCTCGCTACCGGTCTCCATGCCCCTGGCCGTCTGAGGACATCGGCATTCTGACAGCATCGGGGGCCCGGGACGATGTGTCGGTCCGGGGCCGAGCGGACCGACATCGGGAAGAGGGAACCCCGCCATGAGTACCGCACTGGTCATCGCGATCACCGTCTGCGTCTTCGTGGCCGTCTTCAGCGGTATGAAGACCCAGAAGAAGAAGCAGTAGTTACGTGCGCGCTCCGACGCGGTGGCGGGTCCGGTGGACGGGCTCGGGGCTGGTGACCGGAGCGGCCGTGTGATGGGGTGCCGGATATGTTCGCGATCACAGCAGCACGTTTCGACGCCGAGGACCCGGTATCCGCCCTCGAGGCCGGGCAGCGGCCCGACCCGCAACCGCGCGAGGGGTGGACGGTCGTCCGTGTCCGGGCGGCCTCCCTCAACCACCACGACCTGTGGAGCCTGCGCGGCGTGGGCATCAAGGAGGAGCAGCTCCCCATGGTCCTGGGGTGCGACGCCGCCGGGGTGGACGAGGACGGCAACGAGGTCATCGTGCACGGCCTGGTGGGCGACCCCACGGCCGGGGGCGCCGCACCCGGTGTGCGGCCCTCCTTGCTCTCGGAGGTCCACGACGGCACCTTCGCGGAGAAGGTGCTCGTGCCCCGGCAGAACCTGGTGCCCAAACCCCCGGAGCTCTCCTTCGAGGAGGCCTCCTGCCTGCCCACGGCCTGGCTGACCGCCTACAGCATGCTGTTCGGCAAGGCCGCCCTGAACCCCGGTTCGCCCGTCCTGGTGCAGGGCGCGGGCGGCGGTGTGTCGGCCGCCCTCATCACGCTGGCCTCCCACGTGGGGCACCGCGTCTACGTCACCAGCCGCAGCGAGGCCAAACGGGAGCGGGCCCTGTCCCTGGGCGCGCACACCGTGCTGGCCTCGGGCGAGCGGCTGCCCGAACGGGTGGACGCGGTCTTCGACTCCGTCGGCCAGGCCACCTGGAAACACTCACTGCGGGCGGCCAAACCCGGCGGTGCGATCATCACCTGCGGCGCGACCAGCGGTGACGCGCCCTCGGCCGAGCTGACCCGGGTCTTCTTCCTGCAGCTGCGGGTGATCGGTTCGACCATGGGCACCAAACCGGAGCTGGAGGCGCTGACCCGCATGCTCGCCGCGACCGGCCTGCGCCCCGGCATCGACCGGGTGCTGCCCCTGGACCGCGCCGAGGAGGGGTTCCGGGCCATGGCGGAGGGCGACCTCTTCGGCAAGGTCGTCCTCACCGCCTGACCCGGACGGCCCGATCCGATCAGTCCGACCCTTCTCTCATCAGGGGGATCTCACCGCCGGCGAGCACGGCGTCCACCTGGTGGGAGGAGAGGTTGTGGCGGAGCTCGTAGCTGCGGTCCGTGCCGCGCTCGAACGCGGTCAGCGGCCCCCCGGAGGCCAGCGCGTCGCGAACGCCGTCCAGGACCAGGACGGCGCCGCTCTCCAGACGGTCGTGGTCGGCCGGGTCGGTGAACTCCAGGGCCAGGACCCCGAAGTTGGCCAGGTTCTGCCAATGGATGCGCGCGTAGGACTTGGCGATGACCGCGTGCAGACCCAGGTAGCGCGGGGTGATGGCGGCGTGCTCGCGTGAGGACCCCTGGCCGTAGTTCTGCCCGCCCACGATGACGTGGCCGGTGGTGCCCACCACTTCCGCCGCCCTGCGCGGGTAGTCCGGGTCGATCTGGGTGAACGTGAACTCGGCGAGCTCCGGGATGTTGGAACGGAACGGCAGGGCGCGCGCCCCGGCCGGGGAGATCTCGTCGGTGGACACGTCGTCGCCGACCTTGAGCAGGACCGGTGCCTCGATCCGGTCCGGCAGTTCGGTCAGGTCCGGCAGGGCCGAGATGTTGGGCCCCTTGACCAGCTCCTCCTGCCGGGCCTCCTCCACCGGGAGCGGAGGCACGAACATCGAGGTGTTGATGCTGGTGCGCTTGGGGTACTCGATGCCGGGATGCTCCATCCCCAGGTCCGCCGCCAGGTCGCGCGGGTCGGTGATGACACCGGTGAGCGCCGACGCGGCCGCGGTCTCGGGGGAGCACAACCAGACGGAGTCCTCCTTGGTCCCGGAACGGCCGGGGAAGTTGCGGGGGAAGGTCCGGAGCGAGTTCCTGCCCACCGCGGGTGCCTGGCCGATACCGATGCAGCCCAGACAGCCGGCCTGGTGGATACGGGCCCCGGCGTTGACCAGGTCGAGGACGGCGCCGGCCTTGGTCAGGTCGGCGAGGATCTGCCGGGACGAGG
Source organism: Nocardiopsis xinjiangensis YIM 90004 (assembly GCF_000341145.1). GTDB lineage: Bacteria > Actinomycetota > Actinomycetes > Streptosporangiales > Streptosporangiaceae > Nocardiopsis > Nocardiopsis xinjiangensis. The sequence goes on along the minus strand of NZ_ANBE01000043.1, from coordinate 63,477 downwards.
GGTTCACGTCGAAACTGACCCCGCTGTCGGTCTGTCGGCCCCGCACCATCTCCGCCGCCACGGCGAAGTCGCGGTACCCCGGGTTGGCGGAGGAACCGATGACGACCTGGCTGACCTCCCGGCCGGCCACCTCCCGCACGGGCACGACGTTGCCGGGGGAGGAGGGCGCCGCGATCAGCGGTTCGATCCCGGACAGGTCGATCTGCTCGTGGTCGTCGTAGACCGCGTCCGGGTCGGCGGACAGCTCCCGGAAGTCGTCCTCGCGCCCCTCCGCGCGGAGGAAGTCACGCACCTTCTCGTCCGCGGGGAAGACGGTGGTCGTCGCGCCCAGCTCCGCGCCCATGTTCGCGATGACGTGGCGGTCCATGGCGGTGAGTGTCTCGATACCGGGGCCGTAGTACTCGATGATCCGGTTCACGCCCCCGGAGACGCCGTGCCTGCGCAGCATCTCCAGGATCACGTCCTTGGCCGAGCTCCAGGCGGGGAGCTCGCCGTCGAGCCGCACACCCCAGACCCGGGGCATACGCAGGCGCAACGGACGGCCCGCGATGGCCAGCGCCACCTCCAGGCCCCCGACCCCGATCGCCAGCATGCCCAGGGAACCGGCCGCGGGGGTGTGGGAGTCCGATCCCACCATCGTGGTTCCGGGGATCCCGAACCGCTGCATGTGGGTGGGGTGGGAGACACCGTTGCCCGCCTTGGAGTACCACAGCCCGTAGCGGCGGCAGGCCGAGTGGAGGAAGTCGTGGTCCTCGGCGTTCTTCTCATCGGTCTGCAACAGGTTGTGGTCCACGTACTGGACGCTCCGCTTCGTGGCGGCGCGGTCCAGGCCCAGGGCCTCGAGCTCCTGCATGACCAGGGTTCCGGTGGCGTCCTGGGTCAGGGTCTGCTCGATGGTGAGGCCGATCTCCGAGCCCGGAACCATCTCTCCCCAAGCCAGGTGGTCACCGATCAGCTTGTGAGCGACTGTGCGTGCCATGTGCGTGCCTCACTACCTCGACGGTCGGGGGCTTCGCTGGGGGCTGCTCGCCCGATCCCTACCCGTTCACCCCGGCAGGAATCGCGTCGCTTTCCCGGTCCATCGAGCCATCGTGGGCCTGCCGGTGGCAGGGACAGGACCGCGAAGACCTCGAGCGGATCACTGCTCTGGTCCAGGACACCGGTAGCGACGGGCCGGAAGCAGGGCCCGGCCGCCACTGGGGCCAGGACCTGTACGCCCGCAGGAAGTGGTTGTTTCAGTCGAAGAGGTCTTCCGGGTTCTCGATCTTGACGGCCCGCGGGACCCACTCTTCCAAGGTGTCCACATCCTTGCAGCTCAGGATGCGTTCGCGAGTGCTTTCGTCCACCTCGAACCCGCGGGCGACCAGCACGGAGAGCACACTCTTTGCCAGGCCTTCTTCACGGCCCTGTTCACGGCCTTGTTCACGACCCTGAGCGGCGTAAGTACGGGCGAAGTCGCTCTGCCACTTGTACGTGTCCACGGACATCAGGCCCTCCAGGTGGTTCTGGGCGGCCTCTCCGAGGAGACGCCGGGGGACGATGAGACGCTTCAACGAGGAGCGGCCTCGCCAGAAGGCTATCGGGGGTCGAGCTGCTGCGCTGGTGAAACCGGGATTGTCGATGCGGGGGCCGGCGAGAACGGAGCCGCGGCACTCAGAGACAGAGGCAGGGCCCGGCTGCGGTGCAGCCGGGCCCTTCACACGTGCGAACGCAGTGTCCTACTCGTCGTCGTCCTCGTCGTCGAAACGGCGCTTCTTCTTGCCGTCACGGCCCGGGCGCAGCAGCGCCTCGGCGAGCGCGAGCATGGTCTCCTCCAGGGAGGCCAGACGCTTGCTCATGTCGTCGTGGGAGTTCTCCACCGCGTCGCTGACGGTCTCCTCGAACTCGTGCCGGTCCGGGCGCTGCTTGAGCTCGCGCAGGACCGGTTCCACGGCGGAGGTGACGTGGGAGTCGATCTCGTCGAGCTTCTCGGTGTTGTCGACGACGGGGCGCTCCACCAGCTCGGTGATGCGCCGGTGCAGCTCACTGACCTCCAGGGTCTGCGGGAGCTGGTTGAGGCGCTGGTTGAGCGCCTCGAGACGGTCGTCGATGGCCTCCATGCGCCCGTCGACACCCTCGAAGTGGCCGCTGACCCCCTCGAACTGGCCCTCGACCCCGTTGACGCGCCCGTTGAGGCCGTCCAGGCGCCCGTCGACCCGGTCCAGCTTGCCCTCGATCGCCTCGAAACTGCCCTCGAAGTGCCCCTCGAAGGTGTCGAAACGGTCGGTGAGGCGACCGAGTTCGTGGTCGACCTTGCCGGTGATCTGCGACAGGTGCGAGTCGACCTTGCCGGTCAGGGACTCGCGCTGGCGTTCCAAACGCTCGTCCAGAGCCGTGCGGTGCGTCTCGACCTGTTCGGTGAGGGCCTCGGTGAGCGACTGGTGGCGCTCGGAGTCCTTGCCCTCGGCGCGGTCGGTGCGCTCCTCGACGAAGGTGCGCAGCTCGGCGAGGTCGGCGGCGACCTTCTCCGCGTCCTCGGCGACCCGGGTGGTGAGGGCATCGGTGCGCTCGGTGAGGGTCTCACGCAGCCGCTCGGCGGCGGCCTCGTCCTGCTCCCGCGCCTCGGTGCGGGACAGTTCCATCTGCTCGGTGACCTCGGACAGGCGTTGACGCAGGTGCGTACGCAGGTCGTTGAGGGAGGACTCGTGGGTCTGGCGGACCTTGGCCAGCGACCCGGTCAGGTCGGCGACGGCGGCGGTGGCCTCGGCGTGGTTCTCCTCGGTGAGGGTGCTGAGCTCCCCCACGCTCTCGGCGAGCTTGTCGTGGCGCTGCTCCGCGGCGCCGGCGCGCTCGCTCAGCTCCGACTGCAGGGTCTCGTGGCGCTCCTTGGCGGCGGTGGAGAGGGTCTCCAGCTCCTCGGCGAGCTTCGTGGTGCGCTCGCCCAGCTCGCCGGTGTTCTCCTGCAGGCGCTCCAGCAGTGTGGAGTGCTGCTCGGCGGTGCGCTCCTCGACGAAGGTGCGCAGCTCCGCGGCGGCGGTGTCGAGCTTGCCGGTGACCTCCTCGCCGAGTTCCTTGCCGGCGGCCGAGAGGGCCTCGCGGGCCTCGGTCAGAGCGGTGGTCAGGGCCTCGCGCCCCTCCTTGACGGCCTCGGCGAGTTCCTCCTTGCCGCCGCTCAGCGACTCGGTGATCTCGGTCTTGCTCTGCTCGAGGGCCTCGGTGAGCGCCTCGTGCCGCTCCCCGGAGGTCTCGCTGAGGGTGTTGAGGGTGGCCTCCACGGCCTCGGTGCGCTCCGAGAGCGCTGCCACGGCCTCGTCCAGGGAGGTCAGGCGGGTCTCGACGGTCTCGCTCAGACCGGTGAGGCGATCACCGAGCGTGTCGACCTGTTCGGCGGTCTTGTTGCCGGTCTCGGCCATGCGCTGCAGACGGGTGAGCGCGGTGTCGAGGTGGCCGGCGATGCGGTGGGTGTCGGCCCGGAGGGAGGGCATGTCGGCGAGGGGTTTGACCTGCTGGCCGACGATCTCGATGTGTTCGGCGAGGGTCTCGGCCCACTCCGGGGGGCGGGCGAGGAAGTCGTCGATGCGGCCGTTGACCGCGTCGATCGATTCGGAGAGGGAGGTGAGCTCACGCTCGCGCAGTTCGCGCAGCAGCCACTCCATGCCCTCCAACCGTTGACGCATCTCCTCGCTGACCGCCCCCTGGGACTTCTGCTCGGAAACGTGTTCCTGCGCGGCCTGGGAGAGAAGGTCGCGCATCCGGTCGGAGATCCCGGTCTGACCTCCACCGTTGAGGAAGTTGTGATTGGTCTGTTCCACCGAGGTGCTCCTTATGGTTTCGGCGCTCCCATACACACCCGGGGGAGTGGACGGTGGTCCGGGCGGTCGGGACTCTCGATGCTCCCCGGGGAGGACGCCGACCCGCACAGATACTGCCGCAACGTGATTCAAGCGTGACTGAGGGTGTCAAGTTCGGGCAGAGTTCCTGAGCCGGTCGATCCGCGTCGTGGGTTGCTCACTGGGGCCTTCCGGGGGAATCCACGAGAGGAGAAGGGTTCGCGCCCCAAGCCTAACCAACCCGCCCCCACTTGCCCCAAGGGACGAGGGAACTTCCGGTTCTTTCACATAACGATCCGGAACGCCTGCCTCCCGAGATCTCCTGCGGTCAGGCCACCTCGCGGCACACCAGCGCCCAGGGGCGGTCCCCCACCCTGGTCAGGACCACCGTCGCCGCCTCCGGCCCGGACGGCCGCAGGTCGCGCCGCAGCCGCTCGGTGTCCACCGCCGACCCGCGCTTCTTCACCGTCACCGTTCCGACCCCGCGTTCGCGCAGTGCCGCACGCAGCTTCTTGAGGGAGAACGGCATGACCGCATCGACCTCCAGCACCCGCCACAGCGGCGAGAGCTCGGCCCGGTCGGAGGTGAAGTAGGCGATCCGCTCGTCCAGCAGGGCGCCGTCCACCCGGGCGGCCGCCTCCGCCACCAGGTGAGAGCGCACCACCGCGGGGTCCGGGTCGTACAGGTACCGGCGTGCCGCGGCCACCGGCGCCGGGCCCGCATCCGGGTCGGCCTCCAGGTGCGCGACCCCTCCCTCGCGTTCGCGCAGGCCCGGGCGCTCGTGCAGCACCGTTGCACGCCGCCGGCCCCCGGCCAGGGCGCCGAACCACAGTGCGGTCTCCTTGAGCTCGCCGTCCACCGAGATCCACTCGGCCGCGGAGCCCTCCGGCAGCACCTCGTGCGGGATCCCCGGGGCCGCCTTCAGGCAGGCCGCCTCCGACCCCTGGGCCAGTTCCACCGCAGAGCCCCACGGCGGGGAGTAGGCCTCCGGGTCGAACACCCGGCCGCGCCCGCCCCGGCGCGCGGGGTCGCAGAACAGCACCGGATACTGCCCCGGCGCCGTGGCGGTGACGTCGCCCTGCCGTACCCGCGCGACGTCCTCCAGGTCCAGGGCCGCGATGTTGGCGCGCGCCACGGCCACGGTCAGCGGGTCGAGGTCCGTGCCCTCGACCGGGACCCCGCGTTCGGCCAGGGCGAGCAGATCGGCCCCGATCCCGCAGCACAGGTCCCCGGACGGCCGTCCGTCCGAGACCTCCACGCCGGCCTCCGCCGTGCGCTCGGCCCGGTAGGCGGCCACACTCGCGCGGGTGGCCTGCTCGGCGCCGTCCGGGGTGAAGAACATCGAGGCCGCGCGGTCACCGAACTTGGCCCGCGCGCGTTCACGGAGGGTGATCTGGGTCAGGAGTGCGTTGACCAGATCGGAAGCGGGTAGGTCGGGCCGCAGGGCCGCGACGGCGGGCTCGGTGCGCAGGCGCGAGGCCACCGCCAACCGGTCGTTCGCGGCCTCCGTCGGGTCGATCCCTCCCAGGAGTTCCCGTCCCGCCTCGGTGAGCAGCGCCTCGAACGCGGCCGCGTGCATGAATTCCCCCGTGCGCGGTGATCTGTGGTGGTGGACACGGGTCCCCGGGCGGGGATCACGGTCTCATTTCCATTCTGGCACTCTCGGGGGTAGAGTGCTAATCGCGACGAGGCCGGTCTGGCACCCGCGACGACAGGCCGCCGCGGTCGCCCCTTTTTTCTCGTAGACGGTCCACGTAAGAGCGTGGACCGCAGTGCAAGACACCAGAACTGTGAAGGGGGAGGTCAGACAGTGTCGACCGCCACCAAGACCGTGCTGAAGCCGCTCGAGGACCGCGTCGTGGTCAAGACCCTGGAGGCCGAGCAGACGACCGCCTCCGGGCTGGTCATCCCGGACACCGCCAAGGAGAAGCCCCAGGAGGGCGAGGTCCTGGCCGTGGGCCCCGGGAAGCTCGACGACAAGGGCGCCCGCGTCGCCCCCGACGTCAAGATCGGTGACGTCGTCCTCTACAGCAAGTTCGGCGGCACGGAGGTCAAGTACGAGGGCGAGGAGTACCTGGTCCTCTCCGCTCGCGACATCCTCGCGGTCGTCGAGAAGTAGGTCCCTGCGGCCCCGCGCTGCACCAAGGACCACGCATCCCGCATCCGGTCGGCCCTCTGCCGGGCGGGGCGGGATGCTTTTCTTTCTTCTCAACACCGGACCGACGAGGGAGTCAGCCACATGCCCAAGATCCTGGAATTCGAGGACGACGCCCGCCGCGCGCTCGAGCGCGGTGTCGACCGCCTCGCCGACGCGGTCAAGGTGACGCTCGGCCCGCGCGGCCGCAACGTCGTCATCGACAAGAAGTTCGGTGCCCCCACCATCACGAACGACGGTGTGACCGTCGCCCGTGAGATCGAGCTGGACGACCCCTACGAGGACCTCGGGGCCCAGCTGGTCAAGGAGGTGGCCACCAAGACCAACGACGCCGCCGGCGACGGCACCACCACCGCCACCGTGCTGGCCCGTGCCCTGGTTCGCGAAGGCCTGCGCAGCGTTGCAGCCGGTGCTTCCCCGATGTCTCTGAAGCAGGGCATCGACGCCGCGGCCGAGCACATCGCCAAGACGCTGGTCGAGCGCGCGGTGCCGATCGAGGAGCGCGAGGACATCGCCTACGTGGCGACCAACTCCGCCCAGGACGCCCAGATCGGTGAGCTCATCGCCGAGGCCTTCGACAAGGTCGGCAAGGACGGCGTCATCACCGTCGAAGAGGCCCCGACCTTCGGGCTCGACCTCGACTTCACCGAGGGCCTCCAGTTCGACAAGGGATACGTCTCTCCCTACTTCGTCACCGACAACGACCGCCAAGAGGCGGTGCTGGACGACGCGCTGGTCCTCATCCACCAGGGCAAGATCAGCAACCTCAACGACCTCCTCCCGCTGCTGGAGCAGGTCCTGCAGAACAAGAAGCCGCTGCTGATCATCGCCGAGGACATCGAGGGCGACGCCCTGGGTGCCCTGGTGCTGAACAAGATGCGCGGCACGCTCGACGTCGCCGCGGTCAAGGCGCCCGGCTTCGGTGAGCGCCGCAAGGCCATGCTGCAGGACATCGCCGTCCTCACCGGCGGACAGGTCATCGCCGAAGAGGTCGGCCTGACCCTGCAGAACGCCGGCATGGAGACCCTCGGCAGCGCCCGTCGGGTCACCGTCACCAAGGACGACACCACCATCGTCGACGGTGCAGGTGAGCAGAGCGAGGTCGACGACCGCGTCCGCCAGATCCGCAGTGAGATCGAGAACAGCGACTCCGACTGGGACCGCGAGAAGCTCCAGGAGCGCCTCGCGAAGCTGGCCGGCGGCGTCTCCGTCCTGCGGGTCGGCGCGGCCACCGAGGTCGAGCTCAAGGAGAGGAAGCACCGCCTCGAGGACGCCATCTCGGCGACCCGTGCGGCCATCGAGGAGGGCATCGTCGCCGGCGGCGGCGCCTCCCTGGTGCACGCGGCCAAGGCCCTGGACGACCTGGGGCTGGAGGACGACGCCCGGACCGGTGCCGACATCGTGCGCCGCTCCCTGGCCGAGCCCGCCCGCTGGATCGCCGAGAACGCCGGCGCGGAGGGCTACGTCGTCACGCACCGCATCTCCGAGCTGGAGGTCGGCCACGGCTACAACGCCACGACCGGAGACTACGAGGACCTCACCGCGCAGGGCATCCTCGACCCGGTCAAGGTCACCCGTTCGGCCGTGCAGAACGCCGCGTCCATCGCGGGCATGCTCCTGACCACCGAGGCGCTGGTCGTGGACAAGCCCGAGGAGGACGAAGAGGGCCACAGCCACTAGCAGTATTCCCGAGTGGTTCGGTGGGCGGGGTACCCTCGGGTGCCCCGCCCACTACCATGAGAGGCACCCCACATACAGGGACTCATTGGGCGGTTTCGGGTTATTTTTGCAAAATGTGACCATTCCGTAGCGTCCTGTTGGAGCGGTCGGGTCCCGTGTGCGGGGCATCATTTCTGACGTGACGGATGCAGGCGCCCACGGAGGCGTTGCCGCGCAGCGGCCAGGAGCGCACGGGGCCGGGGAGGCCTCTGCGCCCGATCAGGGCCTGAACCACCTGGGAACTCGTGCTGTGCAGGGTGAGGACGGGGCCATGGACTCCCTCCTTCGGGAGGTCCGCCCGATGGTGGTCCGCTACTGTCGTGCCAGACTGGCCCGGGTCTCCGGACTCGCCCACTACTCCGACGACGTCGCGCAGGAGGTCTGCGTCGCGTTGCTCTCGGCTCTGCCCCGGTACGAGGACAGGGGGCGCCCCTTCGCCTCCTTCGTCTACGGGATCGCGGCCCACAAGGTCGCCGACACCCTCCGTGTGGCGGGCCGGGTGGAGACAGTGCCCACCGACACGCTCCCCGAGCGCGCGGACGACGGTCCCGGCCCGGAGGAGGCAGCGGTCCGGGTCATCGAGGCCCAGAAGGCCAGAGAACTACTCGACGAGCTGCCCGAACAGCAGCGCAGACTGCTCGTCATGCGGGTGATCGTCGGTCTGACAGCGGATGAGACGGGACATGTCCTTGGAATGTCGGCAGGAGCGGTACGGGTTGCCCAGCACAGGGCTATTGCTCGGCTTCGGAAGGTGGCCGTGGCGCAACGCCTCCTCCCATGAACCGCCCCGGCGCACACGTTCCCGCCGGATCTGCCCCTCGCGTCCCGTCCTGCGCAGCGGTTACTGCCGGCTCCCGGCGAAGTGACCGGTCGAACATCCTGTTTCACCTGGGGCGGGCGGACGAACGTCCTAGGATGAGACGACACGCGGGGCTGCCGCCTTGATCGTTCAGGACAGCGGAGGTTGTGTCATGGGCCAGGAGTACAGCGATTACGGGGACAAAGTGCTCCCTCCGGGGCTGACCTACGACGACGTGCTCCTTGTACCCGGGTACTCCGATCTGCAGCCCGGGGACGTGGACACCACCACCGCCCTCTCGCGCAACATCCAGATCCGCATGCCGCTGCTGTCGGCCGCCATGGACACCGTCACCGAGGCGCGCATGGCCGTGGCCATGGCCCGCCAGGGCGGCGCCGGCGTGCTCCACCGCAATCTCTCCGCCGAGGAACAGGCCAGCCAGGTCGACCTCGTCAAGCGTTCCGAGGCCGGCATGGTCACCGCCCCGGTCACCTGCCGGCCCGAGGACACCCTCGCCGATGTGGAAGGCCTGTGCGCCCACTACCGCATCTCCGGTGTCCCGGTCACCGACGCCGCCGGCAAGCTCGTCGGCATCGTCACCAACCGCGACATGCGTTTCGAGGACGACCGCGACCGCCTGGCCCGCGACGTCATGACCACCGAGGACCTCGTCACCGCGCCGGTCGGTGTCGCCCGTGAACAGGCCTTCGAGCTCCTGCGCAAGTACAAGGTCGAGAAGCTTCCCCTCGTGGACCCCGACAACCGCCTGCGCGGACTCATCACCGTCAAGGACTTCATCAAGAGCGAGCAGTTCCCCGAGGCGACCAAGGACTCCGACGGCCGCCTCGTCGTCGGCGGCGCCGTCGGGGTGGGCGAGGAGGCCGAACAGCGCGCGAGGCTCCTGGTGGAGGCCGGCGCCGACTTCGTCGTCGTCGACACCGCCCACGGCCACTCCAGCGGCCTGGCCGACATGATCGCCAAGCTCAAGGCCAACTCCGACGCCGACGTCGTGGCCGGCAACGTCGCCACGCGCGCCGGCGCCCAGCTCCTCGTCGACGCCGGTGCCGACGCCGTCAAGGTGGGTGTGGGCCCCGGCTCCATCTGCACCACCCGTGTGGTCGCCGGTGTGGGCGCCCCGCAGCTCACCGCGATCCTGGAGTCCTCTCGGGCCTGCGGGCCCGCCGGTGTGCCGCTCATCGCCGACGGCGGACTGCAGTACTCCGGTGAGATCGCCAAGGCCCTCGTGGCCGGCGCGAGCAGTGTGATGCTCGGCAGCCTCCTCGCCGGCGTGGAGGAGAGCCCCGGCGAGCTCATCTTCATCAACGGCAAGCAGTTCAAGGCCTACCGGGGCATGGGCTCGCTCGGGGCCATGCGCGGCCGCTCCTTCTCCAAGGACCGCTACGCCCAGGCCGAGGTCTCCTCCGAGGACAAGCTCATCCCCGAGGGCATCGAGGGCCAGGTGCCCTACCGCGGCCGGCTCTCCGCCGTCGCCCACCAGCTCACCGGCGGTCTGCACCAGTCCATGTGGTACGCGGGCACCCGCACCGTGCCCGAGCTGACCGAGCGCGGCCAACTGATGCGCATCACCAGTGCGGGCCTGCGCGAGAGCCACCCGCACGACATCAAGATGACCGTCGAGGCGCCCAACTACAACGCACGCTGAGAGCCGCGCACCCCGGCGTCGTCCCCGGCGCCGGACCGATAGACTCACCTGCGCAATACTGCGCCGGTCCTGCAGGACCGGTGACACACGTCAGAGGGGATCGAAGCGTTGGCTCAGGTGGAGATCGGGCTGGGTAAGAACGGGCGCCGGGCCTACGAGCTCGATGAGATCGGGATCGTGCCCGCCCGACGGACCCGTGACCCGGAAGAGGTGTCGCTCACCTGGCAGATCGACGCCTACAGGTTCGATACGCCGCTGGTCGTCAGCCCCATGGACAGCGTCGCCTCACCCGAGACGGTGACGGCGGTCGGCCGGCAGGGCGGCCTCGGTGTTCTCGACCTCGAGGGGCTCTGGACCCGTTACGAGGATCCCACCCCGTTGCTCCAGGAGATCCGCGAGCTCGATGAGGAGGCCGCCACCGCGCGCCTCCAGGACATCTACGCCGCACCGATCCAGGAGGAGCTCATCGGTCGCCGGATCGAGGAGATCCGCAGCACCGGCCTGGTCACGGCTGCCCGCCTGTCGCCGCAGCGCACCGCCCAGTACCACCGCGCCGTCGTCGACGCCGGGGTGGACATCTTCGTGATCCGCGGCACCACCGTCTCGGCCGAGCACGTGTCCGGGCGGGCCGAGCCGCTCAACCTCAAGCAGTTCATCCACGACCTGGACGTGCCCGTGGTCGTCGGCGGCTGCGCGACCTACACCGCAGCCCTGCACCTGATGCGCACCGGCGCCGCGGGTGTGCTCGTGGGCTTCGGTGGCGGTTCCGGCCACACCACCCGCTCGGTGCTCGGCGTGGCAGTGCCCATGGCCAGCTCCATCGGTGACGTCGCCGCAGCCCGCCGCGACTACCTCGACGAGTCCGGTGGCCGCTACGTGCACGTCATCGCCGACGGCGGCATGAGCGGCAGCGGCGACATCGCCAAGGCCTTGGCCTGCGGCTCCGACGCCGTCATGGTCGGTTCCCCGCTCGCACGCGCCACCGAGGCGCCCGGCGGCGGCTTCCACTGGGGCAGCGAGGCCCACCACAACGAGCTGCCCCGCGGCCACCGCGTCGAGGTGGGCACCGTCGGCAGCCTGGAGTCGATCCTGCACGGGCCCGCCTCCAGCAGCGACGGTTCCATGAACCTCATGGGTGCCCTGCGTCGCACGATGGCCACCTCCGGCTACAGCGACCTCAAGGAGTTCCAGCGAGTCGAGGTCGTGGTCAACCCCCACGGCTGATCCGCCTCCGATCCCGGCCGAGGGCTCGACCCCCGATGGAGGACATGCATGGGTGGCAGCACATCCGGAACCGCTCGCAAGAGACGGGGGCCGGTCATCACGGCCTGTGTGGCCCTGGTGGTGTGCTTGGTGCTCACCGGGGGCGTGCTCTACGTGGCCGACCGCGTCTCCACCGCCCTGGGTGAGTGGGAGCCGCCCGTGGGCGCGCCCGTGGAGCCCTCGGACGGCACCATCGAGACCCCGCCGCACAGCGAACTCGACGGTCCGCCCGAACGTGCGGAGGTCATGGGGGAGAACGAGGCCACCGCGGACGAGAGGTCAGCCCCCGAGGAGGCCTCGACCCGGCCCGACGGCGCCTGGCTCGAACAGGTCGCCGACGACACCGGGATCCCGCCCCGCGCCCTGGAGGGGTACGCCGGCGCCCAGCTCGTGGTCAATCGGGAGATCCCCGCTTGTGAACTCTCCTGGCCCACTCTGGCCGGGATCGGGTTCATCGAGACCCGGCACGGCACGTTCGCGGGAGGGGAGATCGGTGAGGACGGCACCACGACCGTCGACGTCATCGGGATCCCCCTCGACGGCACCGGCGGCACCGAGGCGATCCCCGACACCGACGGAGGGGAGTACGACGGCGACACCGAGTGGGACCGTGCCGTGGGTCCCATGCAGTTCGTCCCCGAGACCTGGGAGCGCTGGGCCGAGCCGTCGGAGGAGGGCGAAGCCGACCCGCACAGCATCGACGACGCCTCCCTGGCGGCGGCGCGTTACCTGTGCGCCGACCAGCGCGACCTCACCACCGGCGAGGACTGGGAGGCCGCGGTGCTGGAATACAACCGCTCCGGTGAGTACGTGACCGACGTGCTCGCCTACGCACACGCCTACGCGGACGCCTCTTGAGATGAGGGCGGGTTCAGGGGGTCGTTTTTCGACCTCGAAGCCCGAAAGTGCCGATTTCGGGTGGGGTAAGACACAGACGAGGCGTATCGGCGCAGGTCAGCGGCGTGTGTGTCTGAAGTGCCCCATGTGGCGTGGGTAGCCTGATCCAGCACAGTCCGGTGGACGGGACGCGGGGTGGGTAGGCGCCCCTCAAAACACCTGTCGAGTCGAAGGGACTACCTCATGGCGACCACGTGGCTGGGGCCCAAGGGCCGGGACGCAGCACTCGCGTCCATGGCCGACGAGGAAGAAGAATTGGACGTCCTCGTCGTCGGAGGGGGCATCGTCGGTGCGGGTATCGCACTGGACGCTGTATCGCGCGGTCTTTCGACCGGGCTGATCGAAGCACGCGACTTCGCCTCCGGTACCTCCAGCAAATCCAGCAAGCTCGTTCACGGCGGTCTGCGCTACCTGGAGCAGTTCGACTTCGAGCTCGTCCGAGAGGCCCTCCACGAGCGCGGGTTGCTGCTGAGCACCATCGCGCCGCACCTGGTCCGCCCGGTGCCGTTCCTCTTCCCCTTCAGCAAGCACTGGGAACGCTTCTACATCGGTGCGGGTGTGACGCTCTACGACACGCTCGCGCAGACCTCGCGCAACAACCGCGGGCTGCCCACGCACCGGCACCTTTCCCAGTCCGGAGCGCTGCGCGTGTTCCCCGCGCTCAAGCGCGACTCCGTGGCCGGTGCCGTCCAGTACTGGGACGCACAGGTCGACGACGCCCGCTACGTCACCACGGTCCTGCGCACCGCCGCGGGTCTGGGCGCGCACATCGCCTCGCGGGTGCAGGCCGTCGGGTTCCTGCGCGAGGGCGAGCACGTGGTCGGCGCGACCGTCACCGACCTGGAGAAGGGCGGGGAGAAGCAGATCCGCGCCCGCCAGGTCGTCAATGCCGCGGGTGTGTGGACCGACGAGATCCAGGAGATGGTCGGCGGACGCGGGCAGGTCCACGTCAGCGCCTCCAAGGGCGTCCACCTGGTCGTGCCGCGCGACCGCGTCCAGGCCTCCTCCGGGATGATCCTGCGCACCGAGAAGAGCGTGCTGTTCGTGATCCCGTGGGGCCGCCACTGGATCATCGGCACCACCGACACCCCCTGGGACCTCGACAAGGCCCACCCGGCCGCCAGCCGCACCGACATCGACTACGTGCTCGACGAGCTCAACAAGGTCCTGCGCACCCCGTTGACCCACGACGACGTCGAAGGGGTCTACGCGGGGCTGCGGCCTCTGCTGTCGGGGGAATCGGACGAGACCTCCAAGCTCTCCCGCGAGCACACCGTCGCCCACCCGGTGCCCGGTCTCGTGCTCATCGCCGGCGGAAAGTACACGACCTACCGCGTCATGGCCAAGGACGCGGTGGACGCCGTCGCGCACGGCCTGGGCGGTGCTCTGCCGCCTTCGGTGACCGACAAGCTGCCGCTCGCGGGTGCCTCCGGCTACCAGGCCCTGGTCAACCAGCGCCACACCCTCGCCCACGACTCGGGGCTGCACGTCTCGCGCATCTCCCACCTGCTGCGCCGCTACGGCACCGACACCCGCGACCTGCTCGCCCTGGTGAAGGAGCGGCCCGATCTGGGGTACCCGCTGGAGGGGTCCGAGGACTACCTGCGTGCCGAGGTCGTCTACGCGGTCGAGGCCGAGGGCGCCCGTCACCTCGACGACGTGCTCACGCGCCGCACCCGCATCACGTTCGAGACCTGGGACCGCGGGATCGCCGCCGCCGAGGAGGCCGCCCGGCTCATGGCCGAACCGCTGGGATGGTCCGACGAGCAGGTCGAGCGCGAGGTCGAGTACTACCGCAAGGGTATCGAGGCCGAACGCGCTGCGCAGGAGCAGGACACCGACCAGGAGGCCGACGCCGTGCAGCACGGTGCTCCGGAGATCGTTCCGGAGGCCGAAGTGCGCCGGGGCTGAGTCGGCGGCCCGCTGTGGCCCGCGCCACAGCACCACCTCTAGGGTGTGCAGGGAACACCACCCGGGGGCGCGGTAGCGACACACCGCGCCCCGCACCCGGAGGGCCCGGACGCCATGATCAAGGTGCTGCTCGTCGAGGACGACGTCCGCCTCGCTGACGCTCTCGCCGGGGCCCTGGAGAGCAACGGATTCGAGGTCGCGCAAGTGCGCACCGCGGCCGATGCCCTCGAGGCCGCCCCGGCCGACGTGGTCCTGCTCGACCTCGGGTTGCCCGACATGGACGGCCTCGAACTGTGCGCGCTCCTGCGCGAGCGGCACGACTTCGGGGAAACCGCGATCATCATGGTCAGCGCGCGCGGCCGCCGAAGCGAACGGGTCCGGGGCCTGCGTTCCGGGGCCGACGACTACGTGGCCAAACCCCTGGCCGTCGAGGAGCTGTGCGCCCGCATGGAGGCAGTGCTGCGCCGCACCCGGCGCCGCCACGACCCGGCCCTGCGGGTAGGGCCTCTCCGCGTGGACCTGGACGCACGCACCGTCGCCGATGCCGACGGGCCCATCGAACTCACCCGCAAGGAGTTCGACCTGCTGGCGGTACTGGCCCGGGAGGAGGGCGCGGTGGTCACCCGTGAACAACTCCTGCTGCGCGTGTGGCGCACCAGCTGGCCGGGCACGCTGCGCACCCTCGAGGTGCACGTGGGGACCCTGCGTTCCAAGCTCGGGGTGGCGGGCCTCATCGAGACGGTGCGCGGGGTCGGTTACCGGCTCTCCCCGACCGGGGCCGCCGCGACCGGACGCTCCTGACCCGCATGCGCCGGCGTGTGAGGACGGTGTACGTGACCCTGCTCGTGGTCACCTGCCTGAGCCTGGCTCTGCCCCTGTGCGGGAGCATCGCGGCGCGCGGCACCTCCGAGATGCTCCTCGACCGCATCAACGACACCGCCCGCCTGTCCGGTCTGGCCGAACCGAGTGTGCTCACCGGCTCGGCCGGCACGTTGTCCGGGGAACTGGCCGCCTACGACGAGCTCTACGGGGTCGCCGGTGTGGTCCTGGACCGCGACGGCGGCGTCGTGGCCTCCTCCCGATCCGGACTGGGCGGAACCGGACTGGAGGAGGTCGTCGGCGGGGCACCCGCGGACCTGCCCGCCGAGGTGCGCACCGCGCTGGCCGGGGGCCGGTCGGGGGCGGACACCGTCGTGTGGCCCTGGAGCACCGACCCGCTCGTGGTCGCCGAGCCGGTCGGCTCCGGGGAGATCGTGGGTGTGGTCGTGACCGCCTCGCCCACGGGAGGGCTGCGCCGGGCGATCCTGCTCCGGTGGCTCGGGGTGTGGGTGGTGGCCCTGTCCGTGCTGGCCGTGGTGATCATCGCGGCCGGCCCGTTGACCCGGTGGGTCCTGCGGCCCATCGACGACCTCGACGAGGCCACCCGTGCCGTCAGCGAGGGCAGCCTCGACGCACGTGTACCCGTGGGCGACGGGCCCCTGGAGCTGCGCCGCCTGGGGGAGTCCTTCAACCGGATGGCCGACACCATCACCTCGATGCTGGAGAGCCAGCGCACCTTCGTCGCCTACGCCGGCCACCAGGTCCGCAATCCCCTCGCAGCGCTGCGTCTGCGGGTGGAGTCCCTGGGCCGCCACCTGCCCGAGGCCGGAACCCGTGAACACCGCCTCGCTCTGGACGAGGTCGACCGCCTCACCCGTATCTGCGACAGCCTGCTCACCCTCGCCCGTACCGAGGACACCGACCACTCGCTGGTGGAGGAGGACGTGCGCGGGGTCGCCGAGGACCGGGTCGCCGCCTGGCAGCCCATCGCCGAACGCGCCGGGGCCCGTCTGGAGTGCGGGGGCGACGGTACGGCCACGGTCCACTGCGTGGAGGGCACCCTCGACCAGGCCCTGGACGCCCTCATCGACAACGCCCTCAAGTACGGCGGCACCGGGGCGCACATCCGGGTCCTGGTGGAGGCGCCGGCCACGGTCCGGGTGGTCGACGACGGCCCCGGGCTCCCGGCCGAACAGCTGGCCGGGGCCACCCGGCCGTTCTGGCGCGACGGCGGCCGGGGCGGTTCCGGGCTGGGGCTGTCGATCGTGGTCACTCTGCTGGAGATGCAGGGCGGGAGCCTCACGCTCGGCCCCGCGGACCCGCACGGTATCGATGCGCGCGTCAGTTTTCCGACGATGCGGGGACCGTCCACGAGTCGTGCGCGTACTTGATCGAACGGTAGTAACCGGCCGCCCCCGGATGCAGTGGAACAGGCCGTGTCGCGATCGCCGAACGCGAATCCAGGTGCAGTGCCACCGGGTGGATGAGGCTCATGTCCGCCCGTGATTCGAACAGCACCCGGGTCAGGTCCCGGGCGTCCTCGTCCGGCATGTGCGCGGAGACGACGAGCATGCTCGGCACCCCGATCGTGCGCACTGCCGGAACCCCCGGATAGGTGCGGGCGGGCACGGGCAGTTCGGAGAAGTACTCGCCGTAGCCTTCCACGAGCTCGGGCACGTGCTGCGACAGGTCCAGCAGCCGGATCGGCGTCTGCCCGGCCAGTTCGGCCACGGCGCGGGTGGGCAACCCGCCCGACCACACGAACGCATCGATCTCACCCGCGGCCAGGGCGCCGGCGGAGTCCTCGATCGCCAGCCGTCGCCGGTCCACCCCGGGGCCGTCGGCGTCCTCGCCGAGCCCGGCCGACCCGAGCAGGCGTTCGGCCATCATCTCGGTGCCCGAACCGGGCGCGCCCACCGACACCGTCGTCCCCTCCAGGTCGGCGACCTCCTCGTGGGGCGCGTCCCGGTGCACGACCACGTGGGTGTGGTTGTCGTNGCCCCCCCCCCGCCAGCGCCGCCACGTCGGCCAGGGTGAAGGCCGCGTCGAGCTCGCCCCGCGCCACCAGTTCCAGGTTCTCCACACTCGCGCCGGTCACACGCGTGGAGATCTCGGTGTTCGGAGAGGCGGTCGTGACCTGGGCCAACCCGTCGCCGTAGACCTGGTAGACCCCGCCGGGGCCGCCCGTGCCGACCGTCACCCGCAGCACACGTGCGCCCCCCGGGTGGGAGAGCGTCAGTGCCAGAGTGAGCACCAGCGCGGCGCAGACCGGCAGGAGCGCTCTGTCGGGGCGCGGGGAGGGGGCCCGTTGCATGGCGCCACCCTAGGACATGCCCGGAAGGCACTCGGCATCCACCGGACATGCCCTGACCGCTGGGCCACGACCTCAGAAGAGGCTCAAATCCTGGTGCTGGGCCCACGGATGCCGGGGTATGGCGGTTAGGTTCCCGACTACGGAGTGGTACCCGCCACACCCCCGTCGAACGTCCGCCCCTCCGAGAGGACTCCAGACCATGCGTCGCTCCGTGTTGAAGGCCGCCGCGATCCCCGCCGGCATCCTCCTGCTGTCCGCCTGTTCACAACCTGCCGAGGACACCGACGGACCCGTCGAGAACCTGAGCATCGCCACCGGCGGCACCAGCGGTGTCTATTACCCCATCGGAGGGGTCCTGGCCGGCATCATCGAGAGTGAGTCCGAGGGCCACCAGGCCTCGGTCGAGGCCACCGGCGCCTCCGTGGAGAACATCCGCCTCATCGACTCCGGCGACTCCCACCTGGCCCTGGTCCAAGGCGACTCCGCCCACCAGGCCATCACCGGTAGAGCCGACTTCGAGGGCGAGGAGATCCGGACCCGCACTCTCGCGGTGCTCTACCCCAACGTCTTCCACGCCGTCACCCTGGACTCCACCGCCGAGTCCGAGGGCTACGAGTGCTTCTCCGACGTGGTGGGGACCCGCTACTCCGTCGGCGACATCGGCAGCGGCAACGAGACCACCACCAACCAGGTCTTCGAGAGCCTCGGCATCGACGAGAGCGACGTCGAGATCGACCAGCTCGGCTACTCCGAGACCGCGACCGCCCTGCAGAACGGCCGACTCGACGCCGGATCCTGGGTCGTCGGTGAGGGCCATTCCGGCATCGTCGAGCTCGGCACCACCGACGACATCGCGATGATCTCCATGTGCGAGGAGGAGCTCGACCAGATCGTCGAGGGCGAGGGCGACTACACCGAGCACACCATCGAGGCCGGTACCTACCCCGGCGTCGACGAGGACGTCACCACCGTCGCCACATGGAACGCCCTCGTGGTCTCGGAGGACTTCGACGACGACCAGGCCTACGACATCACCGAAGCCGTGTTCGACAACATCGACGACGTCGTCGGTGCCTACGCTCCAGGCGAGGAGTACATGGTGCCCGAGACCGTGCAGAACGCGCCCGTCCCCGTGCACCCCGGCGCCCAGCGCTTCTACGAGGAGCAGGGCGTCGAGCTCTCCGAGGACATCCAGGGCTGATGCTCCGGTCGCCGTGGATGCGGACAGGGGCGGTGGCGGCCTCCGTCCTGGCCGTCGCCGCTCTGGCCACCCTGCTCTGGCCCGCCCGGACCGCGTTGCGTGTCAGTGACGAGGATCGGACCCTGGGGCACCTGCCGTTGGCCGAGGGGGAGGCGCTGACCGTGGCCTACACCCACTCCATCGACGGGTTGCCCATCGAGGAGGACCTCCTCGTCGAGGACGGCAGGCTCGTCGTCGACGCCACCCGGCTGCGCCAGTTCGGTGCAGGTATGGGGCAGATTCCCGGCGAGGGCACCGGCCGCGCCGACGGGCAGTGGTGGGTCGTGGAGGACCTCGACCGCGACATCGGCACCGAGATGGTCCTACGGGTCGGCTCCGCAGAGGTCGACCACCGGCTGCGGGTCCCCGGCACCGAGGTGGAACTGTCCCCGTGTCTGGCAGGGGCCNGGGGCCCCCCCGTCACTGTCGAACCGGTCCGTGTCTCCGCCCTGCACCTGTGGCTCGACGGCGGCCCCCAACCCGATTGCTGACCCCGAACGACCCCGAACCCTGCCCGACCACTCGAGGTGGACCATGATCGACAGTCCGAGACAGGACCAGGGCGAGACATCCGCACTCCCCGAGGTCGAGGGGCGCGACGCCGAACTCCCGCCCCTCTGGCGCCGCATCGCCTCCGAACGCTGGGGGAGCGGCCGCACCGCCGACACCGTGGGCCTGCTCGTGCTCGTGCTGGCCACGGCCCTGACCGCCTTCCAGCTCTACGTGTCGTTGGCGGCCGGTGTCGACGCACGCCAGCAACGGCTCGTGCACCTGATGTTCGTGATGTTGCTGGTGTTCCTGATCATGCCGCCGCTGAAGACGGCCAAGGACGAGGACGGGAACACCCTCGACACTGCCGGCAACCGCACGCGCAAGATCCTCGGTGTCGGCATCGACCTCACCGCCATCGGCCTGGCCGTGGTCACCAGCCTCTACCCGATCGTCTTCCAGGCCGAGCTGGCCTCCCGCGCCGGCGGCTACGAGGACATCGACTGGATCATGGGCCTGCTCGGGATCCTCGTGCTGCTCGAGGCCACCCGCCGCGCCGTCGGATGGATCATGGTCGTCCTCGTGTCGCTGTTCATGTACTACGCCTGGCTCGGGCCCCTGATCCCCGGCGACTTCGCGCACACGGGCGCCACCCTCCAGCGCATCGCCACCCACAGTTATCTGGGCAACGACGGTATCTACGGGATGACCCTCGGCGTGGTCGTCACGTTCGTGTTCGTGTTCATCCTCTTCGGCGCGATCCTGTCCAAGACCGGCGGCGGCAACTTCTTCGTCGGCCTCGCCTACGTGCTCACCGGACGCATGGTCGGCGGACCTGCCAAGGGCGCGGTGCTCGGCAGCGCCATGATGGGGTCGATCAACGGCAGCGCCATCGCCAACGTCGTCACCACCGGGCCCTTCACCATCCCTCTCATGAAGAAGGTCGGGTACAGAAAACACGACGCGGCGGGCGTGGAGGCCGCCTCGTCCACCGGTGGCCAGATCCTGCCGCCCATCATGGGTGCGGGCGCCTTCATCATGGCCGACCGGCTCGGTATCCCCTACGCCGACATCGTCAAGGTCGCCATCGTCCCCGCCCTCATGTACTTCGGCGTGATGTTCCTGTTCGTGGACATCCTCGCCCGCAAGCACGGGGTCGATGCCCTACGCGCCGACGAGATCCCCCGGTTCCGGAGCGTCATGAAGGCCGGCTGGCACTTCCTCGCCCCGCTCGTGCTGCTCATCGTGCTCCTGCTCAATTACGTGCACCCCGCCCAGGCCGGCCTCTACGCCTGCGGCGCCCTGCTCGTGGTCGCGATGCTGAGGGCCGGCAGCCGCCTGGGAACGCGCGACTTCCTCGAGGTCTTCGTCATCGCCGCCCGCAACACCCTCGCGGTGTCGGTGGCCTGCGCCGTGGCCGGCATCATCGTCGGCATGGTCGGCCTCACCGGACTCGGCCTGGTCTTCTCCAACGTGCTCGTCACCGCGTTCGCGGGGAGCCTGCTGCTGACCCTGGTCATGGTCGCCCTGGCCTCGCTCGTCCTCGGTATCGGCCTGCCGGTGACCGCCTCCTACGTGGTGCTGGTGATCCTGGCCGGGCCCGCCCTGGAGGAGCTCGGACTGGCCCTGATCGTCGCGCACATGATCGTGTACTGGTACAGCCAGGACTCCAACGTCACCCCGCCGGTCGCCTTCGCCGCCTTCGCCGCCGCCGGGATCGCCGAGTCCAAGCCCATGCGCTCGGGTGCGTCCGCGTGGAAGGTCGCCAAGGGCCTCTACCTCATCCCGATCCTCATGGCCTACTCGGCGCTCATGGCTCTGGACGGCCCCGTCATCGACGTGGTCATCGCCGTGGTGACCGGGTGTGTGGCCCTGGCGGCATCGGCGGTCGCGATCGAGGGGTTCTTCCTGCGCAAGGTCATGGTCCTCGAACGCCTCGCCCTGATCCTGGCCGCGTTGCTGGTGATGATCGCCCCCGAGTGGGCCGGACTCCTCCAGGCCGCGCTGTCCCTGGACGTGCACCACTACTGGTTCGTGCTCGCCGGGACCGCGCTCGGTGCGGTGCTGCTGGTCCTGCACGTGGTCAACCACCGCGTGGCCCAGCGTTCCGGTACCCCCGAGGAACGGATCGGGACCGAGGCCGGTGCCCACACCGGCTGACCGGCCCCCGGTGCGCGCGCCCGTCCTGTGCGCACCGGGCAGGGCGGCCGCGGGGCTCCTGCTCCGGGCCGCCCACCGGGGCCGAACACATATCAGCTGTTCAGGTGCGGGGCGGGTGCCACGCATGGCCTCCTGCGTGGCGTTGATCAGACCGTCCAGGGTCTGGCGTACGCGGGCGAGCTCCTCCGCCTGGGCGTCGATGCGGTCGCGTTCCGCGGTGAGCCGGCGTAGTAAGGCCGGCGGGCAGCGTTCCCCCGGCCCCGGTCCGTTTCGCGAGCTCCCCGATCCGTACGAGAGGCCTCCGTTCCGACCTTCCCCCGACACCGGTGTCAACTCCTGGTGTATCGGCGCGTCCACCGGAAGCCACCGGAGAGAAGGCTGTTGTTCGGTACCCCTTCGACCGAGGCCTGGTCGGGCCTTCCCCTCCACCCCCTAAGCTCGGTGACATGTGGCGTTTCGGTTGGAATCGGAAGAGGGTGCTGCGCGGCACCGACATCGATGAGCTCCTGGTGTCTGCTGGGTACGGGACCGATCCGGCCGTACGCGCCGTCTGCGAAGCCGTCCTCGAAGGCGATCTGGCCCCCGGCCTCACGCTGCTCGCCGACACCCGCGACGATCCCCACACCCGGGTCCACGCAGCCGAGGCGCTCGGCCGCGCCGCGGTGCAGCACCTCGGCGACGTCGCCGAACTCGCCGAGGACGGTGCCGACCAGGCCGACGTGCTCCTGTGGGTGGGCCAGACCCTGCTCGCCGGCGCCCAACGCCGCCCCGGTTCCTCCCGTGCCGACCGCAAGGGCCTGGAGGCCGCCCTCCAGGAGGTACGGATCCCCCTGAAGACCTCCGCCGAACTGCGCCCCGACGACGCCGCACCCTGGGCGGCGCTGCAGACGGTCGCCATGGGGCTGAGCGCGGACCGTGACGAGAAGGACCGTCTCTGGCGCGAGATCACCGACCGCGCCCCCGCGCTCCTCCCCGCACACATGACCCGCGTGCGCACTCTCTCGCCCACCCGCGGCGGCACCACCGAGGAGATGTTCGCGAGCGCCGGAGCCTCCGCCGACGTCGCACCCGGGGGCGACCCGCTGCCCTCCGTGCTCGCCCTGGCCCACGCCGAACACCTGCGAGGGGAAGAGAAACGCCTGGTCGCCGAGGGCAAGAGCCCCGAGATCGCCCATCTGGGCCTGGGCCGCCTGCACGGCGAGCCCCTGCAGGAGCTCTTCGACCTCGCCCGGTCCTGGGCCGAGCACGCCGTCCCCCACGTCTACGACGCGCAGGCCCACCACCTGTTCGGCTGGGCCTTCCACCGCGCCGGCATGTCCGAGCCCGCCCGCTGGCACCTGGGTTCCGTCGGCCGATACGCCTGCGACCTGCCGTGGTCCTTCTTCGGCGCGCCCCGCGCCGAGACCGCCCGTGCCATGGCCGAGCTCGGTGTCGACCCCGCCGCCCACGACACCGTCGGCGAGGACCCGCGCCACGAGCTCTAGAGCAGGGCCTCAGCCGCGTCGGCCCGCCGACCCCGTCCACAGGGGAAGGAAAAGCACTGGTGTCCGAGCGTGGATCTCCGTGAGAATGCCGATGTGCTGCTCACGATCACGACCACGCAGACCCCGACCGCACCCGCGAGCGACCTCGGCTTCCTGCTGCACAAGCATCCGGAGCGGGCGCAGCGCTTCGATCAGTCCTTCGGGACCGCGCACGTGTTCTACCCCGAGGCCGGGGCGGAACGCTGTACCGCCGCGCTCCTCCTCGAGGTCGACCCGCAGGCGCTGCTGCGTACCCGTACGTCCGTGAGCGCACCCGACTCCGCGCCGGCCCAGTACGTCAACGACCGGCCCTACGCCGCGTCCTCGCTGTTCACGGTCGCGCTCGGCCGGGTGATGCGCACGGCGCTGCGCGGTCACTGCGAGCAGCGCCCCGAGCTCGCCCGCACCCCCGTCCCGTTGGAGCTGCACCTACCCGCGGTGCCGTGCCGTCCCGGGCCCGAGCGCGCCCGCGCCCTGTTCGAGCCGCTCGGGTGGTCGGTGGAGGCCGAACCCGTCCCGCTCGACCCCGGCCTGCCCGGCTGGGGCGACTCCCACCACCTGTCGCTCACCCTCACCGGCACCCTCCGCCTGTCGGAGGCCCTCAACCACTTGTACGTGCTGCTGCCCGCCATGGACGGCGGCCGCAAGCACTACTGGGTCGACGAGAGCGAGGTGGAGGAACTCCTGCGCGCCGGCGGAGCCGCCGGCGACGACGCCGAAGAGCCCGGATGGCTGGCCACGCACCCCGAGCGTTCCTGGATCACCCGCCGCCTCCTCGATCGCCGTGAGCGCTACGTCCGCACCGCGCTGGGACGCCTGTGCGAGGCCGAGGAATCCCCCGGTACCCGGGCCGAGGACGACCCGGCAGTCGAGGAGCGAGGTCCCGACCCGGCCGAACAGCGCGCCGGCGCGGTGCTGGCCGTCCTGCGGGCCGAGCAGGCCGAGAGCGTCATCGACCTCGGCTGCGGCAGCGGCAGGCTCCTCACACAGCTCACCCGCGAATCCGCGCTGCGCCGCGTCACCGGTGTGGACGTCAGCGCCGACGCCCTCGCACGCGTGGAGGAGAGCCGAGCGGAACTGCTCGTGGGTTCGGTGCTCTACCGCGACCGCCGGTTCCACGGGTACGACGCCGCAGTGCTCATGGAGGTCATCGAGCACCTGGACACTTCCCGCCTGCCCGCCATGGAGGAGGTCGTCCTCGGCGGAGCCGCACCCCGGGTCGTCGTCGTGACCACCCCCAACGCCGAGTACAACACCCATGACGAGAGTCTGGGCGAGGGCGCCTTCCGCCACGGCGACCACCGCTTCGAGTGGAGCCGCGCCGAGTTCGCCGCCTGGTCCGACCGGGTCGCCGACACCTACGGGTACACGGTCCGACGGCTGCCCGTCGGCCCGCAGCACCCCGAAACCGGGGCCCCAACCCAGATGGCCGTGTTCATCCGCGCCACCCCACGGGAGGAAGCAGGCACATGACCACCGACACCACCGGCACCGAGCCGCGCGTGCTCGGGGTGCCCGCCATGGGGCTCGTCCTCCTCGTGGGTGTCTCCGGATCGGGCAAGTCGACCTTCGCGGCCCGGCACTTCCTGCCCACCCAGGTCGTCAGCTCCGACGACTGCCGGGCCCGGGTCGGCGACGACCCCGACGACCAGTCCGCGACCGCCGACGCGTTCGCCCTGCTGAACACCATCGTCGACATCCGGCTGCGTCGTGGCCTGCTCACCGTCGTCGACGCCACCAACGTGCAGCGCCACGCCCGCGCCGAGCTGGTCCGTATCGCCAAGGCCCACGACGTCCTCACCACGGCGATCGTGCTGGACGTGTCCGAGGGCCTCGCCCGCGAGCGCAACGAGGAACGGCCCGGACGGGACTTCGGGGCGCACGTGATCCGCCGCCAGCGGCGCGACCTCAAGGGCAGCCTCGAACGGCTCGGCCGAGAAGGTGTCCGCAAGGTCCACGTGTTGCGCGGCCCCGAGGAGATCGACGACGTGCGCATCGGCCTCGAACGGGCCCGGCCCGACCGCCGCGAGCTCACCGGGCCCTTCGACGTCATCGGTGACGTGCACGGATGCCGGGAGGAACTCGAGGCCCTGCTCCGGCGCCTCGGCTACGAACTCACCCATGGCACCGACGGCCGCCCCGTCGGTGCCCATCACCCCGAGGGCCGCACCGCCGTGTTCGTCGGTGACCTCGTCGACCGAGGCCCTGACAGCCCGGGGGTCCTGCGACTGGCCATGAACATGGTCGACGACGGGGACGCCCTGTGTGTGCCCGGCAACCACGAGAACAAGCTCGTGCGGGTCCTCGAAGGCCGCACCGCCCGGCTCACCCACGGGCTCGACCGCACCATGGAGCAGTTGGAGAAGGAGGCCCCCGAGTTCCGCGAGCGGGTGCTGTCCTTCTGCGACGGCCTCGCCAGCCACCTGGTCCTGGACCGCGGCAAGCTCGTGATCGCCCACGCCGGGCTCAAAGAGACCTACCACATGCGTGTCTCCGGGCGGGTGCGGTCCTTCGCGCTGTACGGCGACACCACCGGTGAGAGCGACGAGTACGGCCTGCCCGTGCGCCTGCCATGGGCACGCGACTACCGGGGGCGGGCCGCCGTCGTCTACGGGCACACCGTCGTGCCCCGCGCAGAATGGCTCAACAACACGCTGTGCATCGACACCGGGTGTGTGTTCGGCGGAGAACTCACTGCCCTGCGCTGGCCGGAACGGGAGACCGTCGCCGTGCCGGCTGGACAGACCTGGTTCGAGCCGGTGCGCCCCGCCATGCTCGAGACCGCCACCGACGAGTCGGCGTCCCCGGTGGTCGACGCGGGCGACCTGGGGCTGGGTGGCTCCCGGCCCGGCCTGCACGTGGAGACCCCCGACGGCACCGTGCGCACCGACGAGGGCAGCACCCTGGCCGCGCTCGAGGCCATGAGCCGCTTCGCCGCCGACCCGCGGTGGCTGCTGTACCTGCCGCCGACCACGGCGCCCGCGCCCACCGCGGCCTCGCCCGCGCTCCTGGAACACCCGGCCGAGGCGTTCGCGTCCTACCGCGGCTCCGGCGTCGACCAGGTCGTGTGCCAGGAGCAACACACGGGCTCCCGAGCCGTGGCCGTGCTGTGCCGGGACCAGGCCGCCGCGGAACGCCGATTCGTTCCTGGGGAGCTCGGCGTGGTCCACACCCGCACCGGCCGACCGTTCTTCTCCGACCCCGAGGTGAGTCGCGAGATCGTAGACCGGCTGCGGCAGGCCGTCACCGATGCCGGCCTGTGGGACCTCCTCGGCACCGACTGGATCGCCCTGGACGGGGAGATGCTGCCCTGGTCGGCCAAGGCCCGCGGGTTGATCCGCGACCAGTACGCCTCCGTGGGCGCGGCCGCCCGCGCGTCACTGCCCGCCGCCCGCGACGCCCTCGCCGCGGCCGCCGCGCGCGGCGTGGACGTCGGCGGCCTCGAGGACACGGTGGACCGGCG
This sequence comes from Nocardiopsis xinjiangensis YIM 90004, assembly GCF_000341145.1. Classification (GTDB taxonomy): domain Bacteria; phylum Actinomycetota; class Actinomycetes; order Streptosporangiales; family Streptosporangiaceae; genus Nocardiopsis; species Nocardiopsis xinjiangensis. The sequence goes on along the minus strand of NZ_ANBE01000043.1, from coordinate 37,253 downwards.
TATCGACCAGATGGAGGCCTTCAGCCGCGTCTACCGCCGCTACACCTGGGACACCGACGGTGCCGCCGGGATCCAGTACGCGCCGTTCATGGTGCTGGCCTCCGAGGGCCGCGAGTACACCGACGCCGATCACCTCTGGCACATGGCCATGGCCGAGAAACTGGCCGAGTCCGGCGACATGGTGCGCCCCACCCGCTACCGTGTCGTGGACACCACCGACCCGCAGGACTGCGACGCCGCGGCCGTGTGGTGGACCGACCTGGTCGCCGCCGGGAGAGAGGGCGCGGTCGTCAAACCCGTCTTGGGCGCCCGCGCGCGTGGGCGCAAGGGTCTGGCCCAGCCCGGACTCAAGGTGCGTGGCCCGGAGTACCTGCGCATCATCTACGGCTCGGACTACACCGATCCCGAGCGGTTGGAGGTGCTGAAGAAGCACCGGAACCTGGACCGTAAGAACAGCATGGCGATGCGCGAGCACAAGCTCGGNGGCGGGTCCCCCAGCCGGTGTTCGCGGCGCTGGCGTTGGAGAGTGAGCCTGTGGACCCGCGGTTGTGACCGCGCGGGGTGGCCTGGTGGGAGAACCTTGTGAGGGATGGGTCGCGAGTGGTGCCGAGGTTCACGTGAGGGTATGGGGCCGTGTGGTTGGTGCGGTGGGTGTTCGTCGGAGCGCCGAGCCCAGCCCGGCCGGGGCAGGCCGGCGTGTGCGCGGCTCGGGAAAAGCCCAAGCATGGCCGATCTCGCCACCAGTGCCGGGCTCGACCAACCGATCTGCTGTAGCCCCGGACGTACCCCTGGCGACGGTTGTCAGCGCCGACCGTCCGGGGATGCAGGAGGGGAACCCCCGAGAACACAGGGGTTTCGGAGGCGGGCCCGGGTGCCAGGTCCTACCCGGGAGCACTACTATGCGTGGCGCGTGGTCCTCTCCCGACGACGCGTTCGTCCCCACCACGTTGATCCCGCCCACCCCCATGAAACGAGGCACCTCCCATGCCCGACGGCCCGCAGATCGACACCACCCGCACCCACTCGGCCCGCATCTGGAACTACTGGTTGGGCGGCAAGGACCACTACCCCGTCGACCGCGCCGCTGGTGACCAGGTGGCCGAGCACTTTCCCGAGATCACGGACCTGGCCCGCGGTGGCCGCGAGTTCCTGATCCGTGCCGTCACCCACCTGACGGAGGAGGCCGGCATCCGCCAGTTCCTCGACATCGGGACCGGCATGCCCACGGCCAACAACACCCACGAGGTGGCCCAGGCCGTCGCCCCCGAGAGCCGTGTGGTCTACGTGGACAACGATCCGCTCGTCCTCACCCATGCCCGCGCGCTCCTCGTCGGGACCGAGGAAGGCGCCACAGACTACATCGACGCCGACCTCCGCGACCCCGGCAAGATCATCGAGAGCGCCGCCCAGACCCTCGATCTCGACCAGCCGGTGGCGCTCATGCTCATGGGGATCCTGGGCCACGTCCCGGACGACGAGGTCCTGCCGGTCGTGCGCCGGCTCATGGATGCACTGCCCTCGGGGAGTTACCTGGCCAGCTACGACGGCAGCAACACGAGCGAGGCCTACAACCAGGCCATCGAGGTCGGCAACAAGCAGGGCGACGTGCCCTACCTGCTGCGCAGCCCGGAGGACATCGCGGCACGTTTCGAGGGCCTGGAGCTCCTCGACCCCGGCGTCGTCCCCTGCCCTCTGTGGCGGCCCCGTCCCGTCGAGGTCGGCAGCCACCGCGGGATGGACCAGTACTGCGGAGTGGCACGCAAGCCCTGAGGCGGGCCGAGCGGGGCGGGCGGAGATCCATCATCGGGACCGGTGCCTCCGCCGGATGACGGCCGGCCCCCGGAACTCCTGGCGCGAACCCGTGAACCGGAGCCCGCCCGCCCCTCGGCGCATCACGCCGACACCGGCACACGGCCCCGGTTCTTCACTTCGGGGCCTTCCCCCGGACACCGGGGAAAGGCATGATGTGCGGGCCCGCTGTCCCCACGCACTGGGAAGTGACGAAGGCGTGCCACGAACATTCCCCACCCCCCGAAGACCGCTGACCGTCCCCCTGTCGGCCGCCGCGGCGCTCGCCCTCGGAGCCGGCCTCGCCTCGGCCCTGCCCGCCTCCGCCGACAACGGCCACGCCCCCGCCCCTGAGGTCGGCGGCGTCTACGGGGCCTCGTCCGATCCCATCGAGCCCGGCGGCGTGCGTATCCACGACGTCCAGGGCACCACCCGTCGGTCCCCGCTCGTGGGTGAGCTCGTCGACGGTGTCCCCGGTGTGGTCACCGCGGTCGCCGGGTCCGGCAGCGCGCGGGGCTTCTGGTTCCAGGACACCGGGGGCGACGGCGACCCGCGCACGAGCGAGGGCCTGTTCGTCTTCACCGGCGAGGACACCCCCGAGGTGCGCGTCGGGGACGAGATCCTCGCGTCCGGGCGGGTGAGCGAATACCGCCCGGAGGAGAACGCGCAGACCATCACCCAGCTCGATCAGGGCAGCTGGGCCATCGTCTCGGAGGGCAACGACCTGCCCGAGGCGGTCCTGTTGGCGGAGGACACCATCCCCGAGGGGTACGCGCCCGAACCCGGCGGCGACATCACCGACCGCGAACTCGAGCCCCACACCTACGCTCTCGACTTCTGGGCCGCCCACGAACACATGCGCGTGCGCGTGGAGGACGCCCCCGTGGTCGCCCCCACCGACGCCCACGATGCGTTCTGGGTCACCACCCGCCCCGAGCACAACCCGTCGGCCAACGGCGGCACGGTCTACTCCTCCTACGACGACCCCAACGCCGGACGGGTGAAGGTCGAGTCGCTCGTGGACCACGACGAGGAACCCTTCCCGAAGGTGAACGTCGGCGACACGATGTCCGGCGCGATCGAGGGGCCGGTCTACTACGGCCGGTTCGGCGGGTACCTGGTCCGCGCCACCGAGATGGGTGAGCACGTACCGGGCGACCTGGAACGCGAACCGGTACGCGAGGCCGAACCGCACGAGGTCTCCGTGGCCACCTACAACGTCGAGAACCTCGGCGCCGCGGACGAACAGGAAGCCTTCGACCGCATCGCCGAGGGTTTCGTGGCCTCGCTCGGCAACCCCGGCATCGTCGGCCTGGAGGAGATCCAGGACAACAGCAGCGAGACCGACGACGGGACGGTCGATGCCGACGCCACGCTGGACCGTCTGGTGGAGGCCATCGCCGCCCGGGGCGGCCCCGAGTACGAGTGGCGCCAGATCAGCCCGGAGGACAACGCTGACGGCGGTGTGCCCGGCGGCAACATCCGCAACGCGTTCCTGTTCGACCCCGAGCAGGCCGACTTCGTCGACGTCGGGGGCGGTGACGCCACGACCGCAGTCGAGGTCGAGGAGGGCGCGAGCGGTGCCGAGCTGAGTGTGTCCCCGGGCCGTATCGACCCGCAGCACGAGGCGTGGAAGGAGACCCGCAAGCCGCTCGTGGGCCACTTCCGCGCGCAGGACCGCGACCTGTACGTGGTCACCAACCACTTCAGCTCCAAGGGCTCCGACGAGGCACTGCACGGCGTGAACCAGCCTCCGGAGCGGGTCACCGAACCACAGCGCAACGACCAGGCCGAGGTCGTGCGGTCGTTCGCCGACGAGCTGTTGTCGGTGGACCCGGAGGCGCACCTCGTCGTCATGGGCGACCTCAACGACTTCCAGTTCTCCCGCACGCTGGAGGTGCTCACCGGGGACGGCCCGCTGTACAACCCGATGACCGGCCTCGACGCCGACGAGCAGTACAACTATGTGTTCGACGGCAACTCGCAGGCCCTCGACCACATCCTGGTGTCCGACGGACTGGCCGACCGCGTCGACTACGGCATCGCGCGGATCAACTCCGAGTTCCACGACCAGGTCAGCGACCACGACCCGCAGGTGCTGTGGTTGGACACCCGCCGCTGAGGTCCCGCTCAGTCACCGGCCCCGGCGCCAGGGGCCACCGCGAGGTAGACGGTGTTGCTGGAATCGCGTTCCTGGATCGGGTTGGGGAAGCTGACCACCTCGGCCCTCGCCCGGTCGAACACGGTCCGCAGCAGGTCGGTGAAACCCTCGTCCGGTGCCTCGTTGGACCACAGGGCGAAGACACCGCCGGGCAGCAGGAGCTCGTCCCTGAGGTGCCGCAGCCCTTCGGGGCCGTAGAGAGAGGAATGGTCGGGGTGGAGCACGTGGCTCGGTGAGTGGTCGATGTCCANCACCCCGCCCCCACCATGGCGAAGAAGTCCCCGTGCACCAGTTGGCAGCGGGGATCCCGCACCAGTTCGGGGCCGAGGGGGATCAGTCCCTGACGGTGCCAGTCGATGACCTCGGCCAAGGCCTCCACCACGACGAGGGAGCCGACCGCCTCGGACTCCAACACGGCCTGCGCGGTGTATCCCAGACCCAGGCCGCCCACGGCCACCCGCAGGTCCGTGCCTTGGGCCTCGGCCAGGGCCGACCGGGCCATCTCGATCTCGGCCACGGTGAACAGGCTCGACATCAGGAACTCCTCCCCGAGCTTGATCTCGTGCACCTCGGCCCGGAAGAGCGGGTCGTAGCGGCGGCGCAGGCTGAGTTCTCCCATGGGGGTCGGACGCCAGTCGAGTTCCTGGAACCGGGCGCTCATCGTCGTCTCCTGGTGGTCGTGGCCGAAGGACCGCTCCGGCCCCGACCGACCGTAACGCGGGAACCGGGGTGACCGGGCGGACACGACCGGGCCGGTTCCCGCCGCCGGAGGCCGGTACGGCTTCGTTCCCGCCTCCGCCGCCCGTGCGGTCCCGTACCCGGTACGAGACCGCGCCCGTGCCCCGAGGGGCCGGTGGCGGGGCTCACCCCTGGCCCGGTCGGGGCGCGTCCTATGCTGGGGGCGTCCGCGGGCCGCCGGACACCCGACAAGGCCACCACCCGGCCACGAGCGAGGGGACCCAACGATGCACGTGCTGCTCACCGGCGGTGCCGGATACATCGGCACCCACACGGCCGTCGAGCTTCTCGAGGCCGGGCACGACGTCGTCGTCGCCGACTCCCTCGTCAACAGCCACGAGGAGGCCCTGCGCCGCGTCGAGCGCATCACCGGCCGTACCGTGGCCTTCCACCACGCGGACTGCACCGACCCCGACTCCCTGCGCCGAGTGCTCTCCGCCCACGAGGTCGGCGCCGTCGTCCATCTGGCCGGGCTCAAGGCGGTGGGGGAGTCGGTCGCCCAGCCGTTGCGCTACTACCGCAACAACCTCGACGCGCTCCTCACCCTCGCCGAGGTCATGGGCGAGTTCGGACTGCGCGACCTGGTCTTCAGCTCCTCGGCGACCGTCTACGGCGACCCCGACACGGTGCCGATCCCCGAGAGCGCCGGGCTGGAGAGCACCAACCCCTACGGCAACACCAAGCTCTTCATCGAGCAGATGCTGCGCGACCTGGCCGCGGCCGACCCGTCGCTGCGCATCATCTCCCTGCGTTACTTCAACCCCATCGGCGCGCACCCCAGCGGTCTCATCGGCGAGGACCCCCAGGGTGTGCCCAACAACCTCTTCCCCTACATCGCGCAGGTCGCCGCCGGGCGCCGCGAGCACCTCAACGTGTTCGGCGACGACTACGACACCCCCGACGGCACCGGGGTGCGCGACTACCTGCACGTGGTCGACCTCGCCCGCGGCCACGTGGCGGCCCTGGACCACCTCGCCGACCGTGCCGGGCACCGGGTCTACAACCTCGGTACCGGGCGCGGCACTTCCGTGCTGGAGTGCGTGCGCCTGTTCGAGGAGGCCACCGGGGTCCACGTGCCCTACCGCGTCACCGAGCGCCGTCCCGGCGACATCGCCGTCTGTTACGCCGACCCCGCCGCCGCCGGTCACGACCTCGGGTGGAAGGCCCGGTTCACGGTCGCCGACGCCTGCGCCGACAGCTGGCGCTGGCAGTCCACCAACCCCCACGGCTTCGCCGGAGGACCCGGCCAGGGTTGAGCCGGAGCGCACATCCGCGAGTGAACCCCTGAGCACGTCGCACACCCTAGAATCGGGGGAGATCCTTTTACTCCTGCGGAAGGTCCTCCGTCGTGTCCGTTGGTGCTGACACCACGTTCGACACCGTCCTCGTCGTCGACTTCGGCGCGCAGTACGCGCAGCTGATCGCGCGGCGGGTGCGGGAAGCGCACGTGCACAGCGAGATCGTCCCCTCGACCATGCCGGTCGAGGAGATGCTCGCCAAGAAACCCAAGGCCATCGTCCTCTCCGGCGGGCCTTCCTCGGTCTACGCCGATGATGCCCCCGACGTCGGTGCCGAGTTGTTCGAGACCGGGGTCCCGACCTTCGGTATCTGCTACGGCTTCCAGGCGATGACCCGCGCCTTGGGCGGGACGGTCGCCCGCACCGACCTCAGCGAGTTCGGCCGCACCGAGCTCACCGTCGAGTCCGGTTCGGTGCTCTTCGAGGGCACCCCGTCCGAGCAGCTCGTGTGGATGTCGCACGGTGACTCCGTCGTCGAGGCCCCCGCAGGGTTCGTCACCACCGCACGGACCGCAGGCGCCCCCGTCGCCGCCTTCGAGGACGCCGACCGGGGTCTGTTCGGTGTCCAGTTCCATCCCGAGGTGCTGCACACCGAGCACGGCCGGCAGATGCTGCGCCGCTTCCTGTACGAGGGCGCCGGGTGCCGTCCCACCTGGACCATGGTCAACATCGTCGACGAGCAGGTCGAGCGCATCCGCGGCCAGATCGGCGACAAGCGCGTCATCTGCGCCCTGAGCGGCGGCGTGGACTCCGCGGTCGCCGGCGCCCTGGTCCAGCGCGCCGTCGGCGAGCAGCTCACCTGCGTCTTCGTCGACCACGGCCTGCTGCGCAAGGGTGAGGCCGAGCAGGTCGAGAAGGACTACGTGGCCGTCACCGGCGCCAAGCTCAAGGTGGTCGACGCCCAGGAGCGCTTCCTCTCCGCGCTGGCGGATGTGAGCGATCCCGAGGAGAAGCGCAAGATCATCGGCCGCGAGTTCATCCGCGTCTTCGAGCAGGCCGCCCGCGAGGTCGTCGCCGAGAGCGGGGAGGGGAGCAGCCCGGTCGAGTTCCTGGTCCAGGGGACCCTCTACCCCGACGTCGTGGAGTCCGGCGGCGGCAGCGGCACCGCGAACATCAAGTCGCACCACAACGTCGGCGGTCTGCCCGAGGACCTGCAGTTCACCCTCGTCGAACCGCTGCGCGAGCTGTTCAAGGACGAGGTCCGCAAGGTCGGCGAGGAGCTCGGGCTGCCCTCCGAGATGGTGTGGCGCCAGCCTTTCCCCGGTCCCGGCCTGGGCATCCGCATCATTGGTGACGTCACCCGTGAGCGCCTGGAGATCCTGCGCGAGGCCGACGCCATCGCCCGCGAGGAGCTCACCCGCGCCGGCCTGGACCGCGACATCTGGCAGTGCCCGGTCGTGCTGCTGGCCGACGTGCGCTCGGTCGGTGTGCAGGGCGACGGCCGTACCTACGGACACCCGGTCGTGCTGCGCCCCGTCAGCAGCGAGGACGCCATGACCGCGGACTGGTCGCGGGTGCCCTACGACGTCCTGGCGCAGATCTCCAACCGGATCACCAACGAGGTCCGGGAGATCAACCGCGTCACACTCGACGTCACGAGCAAGCCCCCGGGCACCATCGAGTGGGAGTAGGCTCCCGCACACGGACGGGGTCCGGTCGCATCGGCGGCCGGGCCCCGTTCCCGTAGGGACGAGGGTCCCTCAGTACCCGCCGAACTCGTACTCCTCGGAGTGCTCCACGAGGTCGCCGATGGGTACCTCCTCGTAGCGCTCGGGGTTCTCGCCCGGGAGCTCGTCCTCGGCAAGGTCCTCGGCGGACAGCAGGAGCCGTTCGGGGGTCTGGTCGCTGCGGATGATGAAGACCACCGGCCCTGTGACCTCTTCACCGGGCTGGATGGCGGGACCCCACAAGGGCGCGTCCGCTTCGGCGTCGGAGGGCGCGCGCGCCGTCTCTTCGGCCTTGTCGGTGTGCATGACCTGGTTCTCGTACTGCAGGCGTACGGTCTCGTCACTGTTGTTGGTCACGGCCAGCTCGACAACGCAGTACTCACCCGCATCGATCCGTACCGCCGAGTGCAGACCGACCTGGTCCATACCGCAGATGACGGCCATGACCTCGAAGTCGACCGGCCCGTCCCCGGCCTGCTCCTGAGAACCGCTGGGGGCCGCCTCATCGGCGGAATCACCGGAACCGGACTCTTCGCCCTCGGGTTCGTCGGAACCGAACCACAACGGGCCCGATCCCGGGTTGAGCACACTGAACAGCAGGAACAGGATTGCTGCCACGAGCGCGACCCCGCCCAGTCCCAACGCCAGGAACAGCCCTCTGCGGCGCCCGGGTTCGGTCGGACGGTGCGGTGGGGGCGGTACCGGGGGCACGTACGGACGCGAGGCCGGTCGGGCCTGCTGTTGTTGCGCGTGCTGGTGCTGAGGGTGTTGTGCTTGGGCGTGGTGTTGTGCCTGTGGGTTCTGCTGGTCGATCGGAGCCACCATCGGGATCGGTCCCGTGGAGGCCGGATGCTGCGCGGGCGGCGGGCCGCCTCGGTGCTGTGGTGCCGACTGCGGGGCACCGGAAGGGTGCGCGGCGGGCTGCGGTCCCACGGGCGGCGGCCCCTGCTGCGGGTGCGCGAAGTTGCCGGTCTGGTTGCCCGGAGGCACCGGCGGACCGGCCTGTTGGAACTGGCCAGGAGGAGGACGGCGCAGCCCGCTCCCGGTCTGGGGCGCGCCCTGCGGAGGCTGGGGCGGTGCGCCGGGTCCGGGCGGGATGGGCGGCAGCTTCGGGTGCCACGAATGGTGCAGCGCGTCGGAGACCATGTCGTTGCTGTTGTCCTCACCGCCGGTGAGCTCCAGCAGCAGGTCCTGCGCGGTGGGGCGGCGGCCCGGTTCCTTGGCCAGTGCCTGGGTGACCAGCCGGTCCAGGGGGCTGGCGAGGTTGCCCAGCTGAGGCTCGGCGAACAGCACGCGCTTGCCCAGCGTCATGGCGTCGCCGTTGCCGAACGGGTGCGTGCCGTTGCCGGCGAAGGCCACCAGGCAGCCCCACGCGAAGATGTCCGCGGAGGTGGTGACCTGTTCCTCCAGCAACTGCTCGGGCGCCATCCATCCCGGGCTGCCCATGACGATACCGGTCTGGGTGTGGCTCGTGGCGGTGTTCATCGCGCGCGCGATACCGAAGTCGATCACCCGCGGACCGGACAGCGACAGCAGCACGTTCGCGGGCTTGAGGTCGCGGTGGACCAGCCCGGTGCGGTGGATGGCGGCCAGCGCCGCGGCCACGCCCAGAGCGAACCCGTGCAGTGTCGAGGAGTCCAGCGGACCGTTCTCCGAGACGTGCTCGGCCAGCGCGGTCCCGGCGATGTATTCGGTGACCATGTACGGCCGGTTCTCGAAGGTCCCGTGGTCCAGGACCTTCGCGGTGCAGAAGGAGGCGACCTTGCGGGCGTTCTCCATCTCGTCGCGGAACCGGGCCCGGGTCTGCTCGTCGAAGGCGAGCTCCGGGCGGATGACCTTGATGGCTACCTGGTTGCCCCGGTCCGGCATGCTGCCGAGATAGACGGTTCCCATGCCGCCACTGCCCAGTTTTCCGGACAGCACGTACGGGCCGATGGTGGCCGGATCTCCGGCAGCCAGCGGTTCCAGGTTCTTCGGGAGCCCATCCGACGGCAAGCGACCCTCCCCGACGGTGTCCAAACTCCGCCTTGCCCCAAGGTAGCGGTGTTTGTGCCCGGATTCCCACTCGGAGGCCGGATCGGGCCCCTCAGGGAACGGGCGTTGACTGACATGACAGTGGTGACGGTCCCCGGTGCGAGGGGCCCCGGATTCCCGTGCGGCGGTGTCACCGCCGCTGGGAGGCGGTGAACACGTGTGTGCCCCTGAGGGGGCTCGTGTTCACGCAAGGTGGGGGGTCCTTTACGATTGGGGACTCGTGACCGTTAATACCACCGTAACCGTGCGGGTCCCCGCGAAGGTGAACCTCCAGTTGGCGGTGGGGCCCGGACGTGAGGACGGGTTCCACGACCTCGTCAACGTGTTCCACGCCGTCTCGCTGTTCGACGAGGTTACCGCCCGGGACGCGTCGGCGCGTCGTTCGCGGCCCCTCACAGAGCTCACAGCCGATGGTGGGACGGGTTCCCACCTTGCACGGGTTCCCCTCGACTCGTCGAATCTTGCTGCCCGGGCGGCCGGTCTCCTCGCCGAGACCACGGGGAAGGGTACGCCGGTCGATCTGGATCTGCTCAAGCAGATCCCCGTCGCGGGCGGCATGGCGGGCGGCAGCGCCGACGCCGCGGCCGCCCTGGTGGCCTGTGACCGGCTCTGGGGCAGCGGCACGGCCCAGGAGGGCCTGGCCGGGCTCGCGGCCCGCCTGGGCAGCGACGTCGCCTTCGGGCTCGTGGGCGGCACGGCGGTCGGTACCGGGCGTGGTGAGATCCTCACCCCCATGGACAGCCCCGGGCGGTTCCACTGGGTGTTCGCGTTGTCCCCGCACGGCCTCTCCACCCCCGCGGTCTTCGGCGAGTACGACCGGCTGTTCCCGGACGCACCCGAGCCCCGCGAGAGCCCCGCCCTGCGTGCAGCCCTGGCAGAGGCCGACACCGCTGCCCTGGGCCGCGCCCTCGACAACGACCTGCAGCCCGCCGCGCTCTCGCTGCTGCCGGAACTGGAACGCACCCTGGACACCGGCCGCGCGGCCGGTGCGGTCGGGGCCCTGGTGTCGGGTTCGGGCCCCACGTGCGCCTTCCTGGTGGGCGGCGCCGACGAGGACCCCGGGACCGTCCGGGCGCGCCGCCGCGAGGTCGTGGCGGCCCTGGAGAGCAGCGGTCTGTGCGAGTCGGTCGTCACCGCCGAGGGCGATGTCCCCGGGGCCACCCCGGTGTGAGCGAGGTCATGGTCCGGGCCGGGCGCCGGGAGCTCTCGGAGACCGCCTGCGCACGGCCCGCCGATCACTTCACCGCGCCCATCGAGAGTCCGCGCACGAGCTGGCGCTGGGCGGTCCAGCCCACGATCACGATCGGCAGCGAGGCCATCACCACTGCGGCCGACAGCTGGGCCACGAACAATCCCTCGCTGGTGACGAAACCGGTCAGGAAAACCGGAACCGTCGCCGCCTGGGCCGCGGTCAGGTTCACCGCGAAGAAGAACTCGTTCCAGGCGAAGATCATGCAGATCAGCGCCGTGGCCGCGATTCCCGGAGCCATCACCGGCAGCATCACCGACCACAGGACCCTGGGCAGCCCCGCGCCCTCGACCCTGGCGGCCTCCACGATCGCGGTCGGCACCTCCAGGAAGAACGACCGCAGCATCCATACCGCGATGGGCAGGTTCATCGCCGTGTAGAGCACCACCAGGGTCCACACGTTGTCCAGGACCGACAGGTGGGCGGCGGCGACGTAGATCGGCACCACGACCGCCACCACCGGCAGCATCTTCGTGGAGATGAAGAAGAACAGCACGTCCTTGGTGCGTTTGACCGGCGCCACCGACAGTGCGTAGGCGGCCGGGATCCCCAGGACCAGTACCAGCAGCGTGGACGCCAGTGTCGCGATCAGCGAGTTGCCGAGGTAGGGCGCGAAGTCCGACTCCAGCACGGCCGAGAACCGCTCCAGGGTCGGAGTGAAGAACAGCGTGGGCGGGTCGGTGGCGGCCTGGTTCTCCTCCTTGAAGGCCGTCAGGACCAGCCACAGCGCCGGGGAGACGAAGAGCAGGCCCACGGCCCAGGTGAACACCGTCAGGGCGCCACCGCGCACGCTCGCGGCATTCGGGAGCCGGCGGCCCGGTTCCGGGGTGGCGGACCCGGCACCGGGCCGCGCGGGTCGTTCGGCGGCTGGGGCGGTCACGATCGGGCCTCCTGTGCGTCCATGAACGTGCGGAAGATCAGCCGCAGGGCCAGCAACGCCACGAGGATGGTGCCTACCACCACCACGACGCCCATGGCCGCGGACTGTCCGATGTCGAACCCGAGGAAGGTCCGCTGGTAGATGTAGAAGGGCAGGTTGGAGCTGGCGGTACCCGGCCCGCCCTGCGTCATCATGTAGATCGTGTCGAAGGTGTTGACCACGTAGATCGACCCCAGCAGCACGCCCAGCTCGATGTAGCGGCGCAGGTGCGGCAGGGTGATCCAGGTGAACATCTGCCACTTCGAGGCGCCGTCGACCTGACCGGCCTCCAACACGTCCGTGTTCTGGCTCTGCAACCCCGCGAGCACCAGCAGCGCCATGAACGGGGTCCACTGCCACACCAGGGCGATGACCACCGACAGCACCGGAGCCTGCGAGACCCAGTCGAAGTCGGCGAACCCGAACGGGGTCAGCACGAAGTTGATCAGTCCGAAGACCGGCTCGAGCATGATGTGTTTCCACAACAGCGCCGTGGCCACCGGCAGGATCAGGAACGGGGTGATGATGAGCGTGCGCACCACCCCCCGCCCCCAGAACTTGCGGTCCAACAACAGCGCCAGCCCGACGCCCAGCAGCATCGCCACGATCACGCACGAGGCGGTGATGAGGACCGTGTTCGCAGCCGCGGCAAGGAACTGGCGGTCGGTGAACACGGCCGCGTAGTTGGCCAGGCCCACCCACGCCTGGGAATCGGGGCGCAGCAGGTTCCACGACCGCAACGAGTACACGATCGTGGCCAGGAACGGCAGCTGGGTCACGACCAGCATGAACACCAGGGCGGGCAGCAGCGGTGCGCGCCGCACCCACCCCTGGCGGCGGGCCGAGGGGGAAGGGCGCCGACGGTCCCGGGCCGGACGCGCCGCGGCCTCCTCGCGCTCGGGGGCGGTCGGGGCGCTCATCGGTCGTCCTCCCTGTAGGTCTCGCCGACGGTCTCGGCGTACTCCTGGCTCTGTTCCAGTGCCTCGTCGACGGTGACGCGCCCGGCCACGGCCGCGCTGAGCTGTTGGCTCACCCGGGTACCCAGGTCCTGGAACTCGGGGATGGCCAGGAACCCGATGCCCTCGTAGGGGACCGGACGGGTTCCGGGGTCGGACGGATCGGCGTCCTCGATCCCGGACAGCATCGGCTCCGCGTAGGCGCCGGCGGCCTCCTGGTAGGCGGGCTCCTCGAAGGTGGAGAGGCGGTTGCCGGGCGGGACGCGCTGCCAGCCGTACTCCTCGGCGACCGTGCGTACGTAGTCCTTGTCGGTCATCCACTCCAGGAACGTCCAGGCCTCCTCCTCGTGCTCGGAGGTGGAGGGGATGCCCAGGGACCAGGTGTACAGCCAGCCGCCGTAGTCGCTCTCGTTCACGGGCGCGGGCGCGTACCCGTTGAGCCCGGCGACCGTCCCGGCGCTCTCGTCCTCGATGGTGCTGACCATGGACGTGGAGTCGTAGAACATCGCCGAGCGGCCCTGCGCGTACTGGTTGAGGCAGTCGCCGAACCCGCTGTTGGCGGCGCCGGGTTGGCCGTGTTCGCGTACCAGGTCGACGTAGAACTCGGTGGTCTCGCGGAACTCGGGCGAGTCGAGCTCGGCGTTCCAGTCCTCGTCGTACCAGCGTCCGCCGAAGGTGTTGAGGACGCTGTTGAACGGGCTGAGCACCTCGCCCCAACCGGCGAGGCCGCGCATGCAGATGCCCGACACCCCGGGTTCGACACCGTCCATCTCGGCCGCGAGCCCGGCGATCTCCTCCCAGGTGGGTTCCTCGGGCATCTCGACCCCGGCCTCCTCGAAGAGGTCCTCGCGGTAGGCCACGAACGAGGACTCCCCGTAGAAGGGCACCGAGTACATGTCGCCCTCGTGGGAGAGGTCGTCGCGGATCGAGGGGATGAAGTCGTCGGGGTCGTAACCCTCGGCGCCGTCGATGTGGGGCTGCAGGTTCGCCAACCACCCGTACTCGGCCCACTGCCGGGTCTCGTAGTTGCTGATCATGACGGCGTCGAACTCGCCTCCGCCCGTGGCCACCGAGGTGGTGATCTTGGCGCGGGCCTCGTTCTCGGGCAGGGACACGAAGTCGATCTCGATACCGGGGTTCTGCTCGCGGAACTCCGACTCCAGGGAGATCGCGTCCTGCATCTGCGGGTTGGACACGATCGCCACGGTCAGCCGTACGGTGCCGTCGTCCGAGGCGGTGGCGCCCGCCCCGGCGCACCCGGTCAGCAGGAGCCCCGCCGCGGCCGTGGCCAACGCCGGTATGCCTGGTGTACTGCGCATGCCAGTCCCTCCCGGGTTCAGGTGGCCGCGTCGGCGGTGTCGGGGACGACCTGGACCTTGACGCCGGTTCCGGCGCGCATCATCGCCAGGGCCTCGGGGAACTCCTCCAACGGCAGCGCGTGGGTGAGCAGCGGGGCCGTCTCGATGCTTCCGGAGGCGATGAGGCCGACGGCCGCGCCGAAGCTGTTCAGTACCGCCATGGAGCCCACGACGGTGATCTCCTCGTTGTAGATGCGGAACGGCGACAGCGACACCCGGGCGTCCTCGTCGGCGACCCCGAAGACGAGGAGCCGTCCGCCCTTGCCGAGCGCGTCGACGGCCGCCTCGATCGCCGAGGGAGCGCCGGTGACGTCGACGGCGGCGTCGAAGGTGCCCGGTACGAGGCCGGCGGTGTCGGTGACGGTGGCGGCCGCGCCCAGATCTGCGGCCAGGCGCAGGCGTTCGCTGTTGCGGTCCACGACCGTCACGCGCGCGCCGGAGTTCTGCAGGAGCTGCTGCAGGAGCAGGCCCATGGTTCCGGCGCCCACGACGAGAAACTCCTCGCCGGTCTCCACACCGATGCGGCGCATGCCGTGCACGGCGCAGGAGAGCGGCTCGACCAGTGCGCCCTCGCGCATGCTCACCGAGTCGGGGAGCCGGTAGCAGTTGGCCGCGGGCACGGCCGCGTACTCGGCGAAGGCGCCGTCGACGGTGTCGCCGATCGCGCCCCAGTTCGCGCACAGGTTGCCGCGTCCGGCCCGGCAGTACTCGCAGTGGCCGCAGAAGAGCGAGGGATCCACGGCCACGCGGTCGCCCGGTTGCAGGCCGCCGGGGGCGCGGTCGCCCACGGCGGTGACGGTGCCGGCGAACTCGTGGCCCGGGACCAGCGGGTACGGGCTGGGCGGGAACTCGCCGTCGGCGATGTGCAGGTCGGTTCCGCAGATCCCGCAGGCACCGACCCGGACGACCGCTCCGTCGGGTGCTGGGGTGGGCTCGGGCCGGTCCCCCACGGTGAGGGAACCCGGCTCGTTGATGATGGCGGCACGCACGGCTGGGGCACTCCCGGACTGTCATGGTGCTCAGATGAGCGACCTTTGTCACATTTGTTTGGATCATTGAAAGCCCGAGTGAAACCTGGTGTCAATGGGTGGAGCTCAACCGAGTAGACTTCCGCACATATGAGCAAATGGGGGTATGAAGTGCAGACCGGTTCCCAGAACCCCGAAGCCGCGCCCCTGGGGCCCGCGGAGATGCTGCGGTTGGCCGCCGTCGCGCGGCGCTTCTACCTGGACGGGCGTTCCAAGGTCGAGATCGCCGAGGAGTTCGGGGTCAGCCGGTTCAAGATCGCCCGCGACCTCGATGCCGCCCGGGAGCGCGGCATCGTGCACATCGACATCCGGTTGCCCGCCCGCCTCGACGGGGAACTGTCGGAAGAGCTTCGCTCCGCCTACGGCCTGCGCCGCGCCCTCGTGGTGGACACCCCCGTCGGCGCGGAGGGCGCGGCCGACCCCGAGGAGACCCGGCGGGTGCTCGGGTCGGCCGCGGCCCGGCTGCTGACCGAGATCGTACGGTCCGGGGAGGTGCTCGGCCTGGCCTGGAGCCGGGCGCTGCAGGTCATGGGTTCGGACCTGGTCGATCTGCCCGAGTGCACGGTCGTGCAGCTCAACGGGGTGCTCTCCGAGCACGCCGGCGCCGGCGGATCGGTGGAGACCGTGCGCCGGGCCGCTGCGCTGAGCGGCGGGCCCGCCTACCCGATCTACGCGCCGTTGATCCTGCCGGACGCCGCCACCGCAGCCACCCTGCGTTCCGACCCCGGGATCGCGAGCGCCTTCGCCCACTACGACCGGCTCACGACCGCGGTCGTGGCCATCGGCGGTTGGGACGAGCAGAACTCCACCGTGTTCCAGGCGCTGGGGCCCGAGGCGCGGGAACGGTACACGGAGCTGGGTGTGTGCGCGGAGATGTCGGCGCAGCTCTTCGGCGCCGACGGCAACCAGATCCACAGTGACCTGGCCGAGCGCATCATCAGTGTGCAGGCCGAGCAGTTGCGGCGGGTGCCCGAGGTCGTTGCGGTGGCCGGGGCCGGGGACCGGGTCAAGGCGCGGGCGGTGGGTGCGGCCCTGCGCAGCGGATTGGTCTCCACGCTGGTGACCGACAGCGAGGTCGCGCGTGTGCTGCTGGCCGAGGAGTGCGCGGGAGAGGCGGATGCGGGCCGGGCGAACACGGGCTCCGAGAAGTACTGAAGCCGGTGGTTGACCTCAACCAAGCTTGAGGTCGAACACTGGTGAGTATGACAACCGCAGCCGCATTCAGCCGTTACGCCGACCTGCCCTCGCTCGTCGGCCTCATGGAGGGCGACGAGAAACACTTCGAGGCCGCCCACTCCACACTCGACGTCATCTGGACGCTCTACGACCGCATCCTGCGGGTGAGCCCCGAGACCGCTGACGCGTCCGACCGCGACCGGTTCCTGCTCTCCAAGGGGCACGGCCCGGCCGCCTACTACGCCGTACTCGCCGCCAAGGGGTTCCTCGACGTACCCACCCTGCGCGGATGGGGCACCTACGACTCACCGCTCGGGTTCCATCCCGACCGCACCCTCGCTCCCGGTGTCGAGATCGGCAGCGGCTCACTCGGACACGGGCTGCCCCTCGCTCTCGGCAGCGCCCTCGGGCTACGTGCCCAGGGGATCCGGCGCGACGACGGGACCGAACCCCGCGTCGTCGTGCTCGTCGGCGACGGGGAGCTCCAGGAAGGCAGCAACCACGAGGCCATCGCCGCCGCGGCGCGCCTCGGGGCCGACAACCTCACCGCCGTCGTCGTCGACAACCACTCGGCCACACCGCCCTGGACCGGGGGTGTGGGGACCCGCTTCGAGGTCGAGGGCTGGAAGGTACGCAGCGCACGCGGGCGCCATCACGACGCCCTCCACCGCGCTCTCACCGAACCGCACCCGGGCCGGCCGCTCGCCGTCGTCGTCACCGTTCCGTCGCAGAGCTAGGGGAGAGGCCATGAATACACCCGTGCGAACGACCGTGCCCGACCGGTCCATGGACATCCACAAGGCGTCCGGTGCCTCGATGCGCGACACCTTCGCCGAGACCGTGCGCGAGGCGATCCACGAGGACCCCCGGGTCGCGCTCGTGCTCGCCGTCATCTCCGGGGACAAGTTCCGCGAGCCCGCCGCGCGGCATCCCGAACGGGTCATCGACGTGGGGATCCGCGAGCAGGCGCTCGTCGGCGTCGCCGGCGGGCTCGCGCTCACCGGGATGCGGCCGATCGTGCACAGCTACGCGCCGTTCCTGGTGGAGCGGCCCTTCGAACAACTCAAGATCTCCCTGTCCCACCAGGGCGTGGGTGCGATCCTCGTCGGCATCGGCGGTTCCTACGACGCCTCCTTCGCCGGCCGCACCCACCAGGCACCCGGCGACGTGGCGCTCGTGGACACCCTGCCCGGGTGGGCCGTGCACGTGCCCGGCCACCCCGACGAGGTGCGGGAGCTGCTGCGGCGGGAGATCCCCCGGGAACGGCCCGTCTACCTGCGGCTGTCCTCGGAGGCCAACCGGGCGCCGGTACCGGTGTCCGAGCGTCTGACCGTCGTACGCCAGGGGTCCGGGCGTTCCGCCGGGGTGGTCGTCGCCGTGGGTCCGATGCTGGACCCGACGCTGGAGGCCACCGCCGGCCTCGACGTGACCGTCGCCTACGCCTCGACCGTGCGGCCCTTCGACCGCGAGGGCCTCAACCACCTCACGGCCGCCGCGGGCAGCGCCGACGTGCTCTTCGTGGAGCCCTACCTGGAAGGAACGTCGGCGCACGAGGTCTCCGCCGCGCTCTCCGACCGGCGCCACCGCCAACTCGGCCTCGGCGTCACCCGCGACGCGGAGCTGCGGGCCTACGGGGACCCGGAGGAGCACGCCCGCGCCCACGGCCTCGATGCCGAGGGCATCGCCAAGGCCGCGCGGGACTTCTTCCTGGTGTGAGCTCCGAGCGGGGTACCCCGCAGGGGCGGGTACCCCGCATCCGGGATGAGCGCCGCCGGCTGTCCTTCGGGGCCCGGACCCGGGCGCACGATGCGCGTGGGGGTGTGTGTCGATTTCTGTCCTATGTGCGTTGCGAGTATTACGCCGCGTGCGCGGATATTCTCCGCATTCGCGAGGGTGTTGCTCGTCAATTCGGTCGTGTGAAGTCGACCATTCTGCCCAGGGAAAGTGAAGAACCCTTCATGTTCGGGGATTCTCTGTGTGTACAGTTCCAGAGTCCGGTCCGGGAACTCGGATTTCTGCACACGGAGGACATATGTGGCAGATGCTCTTCTACGTCACCCCCCTGGCGGTGGGGCTCGTACTCGTGGCGCTCGTGGTCGGCGCCTTCTACCTCGCACGGAGCGAGCTGCGCTCGGCCACCGGCCTGCCACGGGGCCTGATCGCCGGGTGCACCCTCCTCTTCCTCCTGTTCATCGCCGCTCCGTTGGGGCAGTGGGACCAGGTGGGAACGCACACACGCGACCTCGACTGGGACCCGGTGGCCGACATCGGTGCGGCCTTCGCCGCCCCGGGGCCACACGAACCTTCCCCCGCGGGACCCAACGGTGACCGGCTCGACCAGTACACCTCCCAGAAACCCCCAGCCGGTGAGGGAGCGGAGTTCCACGGGCTCCACGGAACGGCCTTCTTCCTGCACGGCGACTCCGGAAAGATCGAGGTCGTCGATCCGGAACGCAACGATGCCTTCGATAACCTCTTCAGGGTTCTCCTGTTCGTCCCCGTCGGAATTCTCGCCCACTACGCCTTCACTCAGTGCTGGGCGCGCCTGTCCTTCGGGCCGGCACTGTCGGTGGGCATCCAGAGCATCCAGTGGGCCATGGCCGCGGGGCACACCGCCGACACCGCCGACGTGATGCTCAACACCGCGGGCTCCCTGGCCGGAACGGTCATCGCCGTCCTCTGCCTGAGAGCAGCCCACCGGAGCCACACGGACACCCCGGACCGTTCGCCGCCTCCGGTGCACCCGGCCGTGGAGCGAGCCCCGGTCCCTCCTGGGGCGCAGGCACTGCGGAGAGGGGACCACAATGGGTACTGATGAATCTGGTCAATCTTCAGGACGTGTCCCTGGCCTATGGGCCGCTCGTGCTCCTCGACGAGGTCTCGCTCGGTATCGAGGCAGGTGAACGCATCGGTGTGGTCGGCCGCAACGGCGGTGGCAAGTCCACGCTCCTCTCGGTGCTCTCCGGCCTGACCGAACCCGACTCCGGCCGAGTGGTGCACAACCGCGGCCTGAGGGTCGGGTTCCTGCACCAACGCGACGAGTTCCCCGACGCCACGGTGGGCCAGTTCGTCCTGGGCGACCGGGCCGAACACGAATGGGCAGGCGACGCCCGGATCCGCGACATCCTGCGGGGCCTGTTCAGCGGCTGGGACCTGGACCTGCCCCTGTCGGAACTCTCCGGCGGTGAGCGTCGGCGTACCGGGTTGGCCCGCCTCCTGGTCGACGACCACGACCTCATCGCGCTCGACGAGCCCACCAACCACCTCGACATCGAGGGCATCGCCTGGCTCGCCCAGCACCTCAACGGCCGTTCCGAGTCGATCGTGGTCGTCACCCACGACCGCTGGTTCCTGGACGCTGTCACCACCCGCACGTGGGAGGTCGGCCGCGGCACCGTCGAGCGCTACGAGGGCGGTTACGCCGCCTACGTGCTCGCCAAGGCCGAACGTGAACGCCAGGCCGCCGCGGCGGAGGACCGCCGCCAGAACCTCATGCGCAAGGAACTCGCGTGGCTGCGCCGAGGCGCCCCCGCCCGCACGTCCAAGCCGAAGTTCCGGGTGGAGGCCGCCAACCAGCTCATCGCGGACGAGCCGCCGGCGCGAGACAGCGTGGAGTTGGTGCGCTTCGCCAGTTCCCGCCTGGGCAAGTCCGTCATCGACCTCGAGAACGTCTCCTACTCCGTTCCCGACCGCACCCTGCTGGACCAGCTGACCTGGCAGCTGGGGCCGGGAGAGCGGGTCGGCCTGGTGGGCGTCAACGGTTCCGGCAAGTCCACGCTGCTGAAGCTCCTCGCCCAGGAACGCGATCCCGACACCGGAACAGTGCGTGTGGGCCGCACGGTCAAGCTCGCACACCTGTCGCAGAACGTCACCGAGCTCGACCCCACCCAGCGCCCGCTGCAGGCCGTCAAGGACGTGCGCGAACACGTCACCATCGGCAAGCGCGACTACTCGGCCGGGCAGATGCTGGAGCGTTTCGGGTTCCGCGGCGACCGCCAGTGGACCCCGATCGGCGACCTGTCCGGCGGGGAGCGGCGCCGGCTGCAGCTCCTGCGCCTGCTCATGGACGAACCGAACGTGCTGCTGCTGGACGAGCCCACCAACGACCTGGACATCGAGACCCTCACCGAGCTCGAGGACCTCCTCGACGGCTGGCCGGGCTCGCTCGTGCTGGTCACCCACGACCGGTACTTCCTGGAGCGCATCACCGACCGGGTGCTCGCGCTCATGGGCGACGGGAGCCTGGCGTTCCTGCCCGGGGGAGTGGAGGAGTACCTGCGGCGCCGCGAGGAGACCGCCGGTCCGGCGGAGATCCCCGGGACGACCGAGCAGGCCCCCAAGGAGCAGCCGAAGGTCTCGGCCGCCGATCGCCGCGCGGCCCAGAAGGAGATGCAGCGGGCCGAGCGCCGCATGGACCGCATCACCAAGCGCGAGAGCGAACTCCACGAGCTCATGGCCGCTGCCGCCGACGACTACGCCAAGCTCGCCGAGCTGGACGCCGAGGTCAGGGCCCTCACCGCCGAGCGCGAGGAGCTCGAGCAGGTCTGGTTGGAACAGGCCGAGACCGCGGGAGACTGACGGACTGCGGGCCCGCCCGGGCCCGCCCGGGCCCGCGCCGGTCTCACCCGTTGTCTTCCGGAGGATGCCCCGGTCCTCAATCCGGGGAAGAATCCGGAAACGGCCATAAGCACACCGTAGCCTTCCTTGAACTGTGTGTATGCGGACGGCGTGCAGGTGCCGGGCCCACCCGGCCCCGAGCAAGCGGCCCGGTTGGGCCGCACGTTCGGGTGCGTGCGCCTGGTGTGGAACAAGACCCTGAGCGCACGCCGGGACGCTTACCGCCAGCGCGGGGAGAAGACCCCAAGAGCCGGACCGTGAGGCCCGTGCACGCGTGAGCGGGTATCGGAATCCCCGTTCTCCACAGCGGGGAGGAAGTCAATTGCGCACGGTGCGGGCCCGCAGGTGCACCCGTTCGCCCTGAGGGCCGAACAGGGTCAGGAACTCGGTGGTCGCCGGTCCGGGGTTGCGGATCGCGTGCGGCACGCGGGTGTCGAACTCCGCGGCCTCTCCCGGCCTCAACAGGGTCTCCTGATCGCCCAGGTGCAACAGCAGTTGCCCGGAGAGCACGTACAGCCAGTCGTAGCCCTCGTGCGTCTGCAGATCGACCGGCGGGAGCGGGCCCTCCGGCGGAGGTACGACGAACTTGTACGCGCGCAGGCTCCCCAGGTCGTTGGTGAGCGGAACGATCGTCTGCCCGCCCCGCGTCACCGGCTGCGGGTGGATGCGCGGATCGCCGGTGCGGGGCGCGTCCACGAGCTCGTCGAGCGGTACGTCGTAGACCCGCGCCAAGGGCAGCAGCAGTTCCAGGGTGGGGCGCCGTCCGCCGGACTCCAGCCGGGACAGCGTGCTGGTCGAGATGCCCGTCCTGGCGGAGACGTGGGCCAGCGTGAGTTCGCGGACCTTGCGCAGGTCGCGCAGTCGCGGGCCGACCACGTCGAGGACACGGCCGAGGTCGTCGTCGTTCATACCCGATATTGCCGCACTGGCAAGAAAGTTTGTCAAGCCGGGGCCGCTGGCCGATCCTGTATGTCCAGGGAGGTCATGACATGCAGACACAGGACAGAACCGGACTCTTCGACACGGTGGTCGTGGGTGGCGGCCCCGCTGGGCTCAGCGCCGCCGTCACGCTCGGCCGGGCCCGCCGGACAGTGCTGGTGGTCGACGACGGCACGCCCCGCAACGCTCCGGCCGAACACGCCCACGCCTACCTGACGCGCGAGGGGGCCGCACCCGGCGAGATCCTCGACCTGGGCCGTGCCGAGGCCGAGGGGTACGGCGCCCGTTTCCGGCACGGAACGGCCGTCCGCGCCGAGCGCGACGGTGAGACCTTCACGGTGGTGCTCGACGACGGGAGCACGGTGCGCGGCCGCCGCCTCCTGGTCACCACCGGCCTGGTCGACGGGCTCCCCGACGTCGACGGCCTGGCCGAGCACTGGGGGAGAGGTGTGCTGCACTGCCCCTACTGCCACGGGTGGGAGGTCCGAGGTCGACGGATCGGTGTGGTCGCGAGCAACCCGCTCGCCGTGCACTCGGCGCTCATGTGGCGGCAGTGGAGCGAGGAGGTCAAGCTGTTCCTGCACACCGCGTCCGAACCCACCGACGAGCAGTACGAGCGTCTGGCCGCCCGCGGCGTCACGGTCGTCGAGGGGCGGGTGCGCTCGGTGGAGTCCTCCGACGGGAAGGTGTGCGGGGTGCGCGCCGCCGAGGGGCGCCTGTTCCCGTTGGAAGCCGTCGTCGTCGGGACCACGATGACCGCCCGTTCCACGGTCCTGGAGTCGCTGGGTGCGGCGGCCGAACCCTTCGAGACGGCCGGCGAGGTCTTCGGCAGCAAGGTCGCCGTCGACGCGATGGGCGCCACGTCGGTACCCGGCGTGTACGCGGCGGGCAACGTCACCGACCCGGCGGGGCAGATCGTGGCCGCCGCCGCGGCCGGCACGAAGGCGGGCGCGGGCGTCAACGCCGACCTCGTGGAGGCCGAGACCGCCGCCGCGGTCTCCGCCCGCGCCGTCTGACACGCGCGGGCCCGAGGGAGACCGGTCGGGCCCGCACGGATCAGCGCAGCCGGTCCTCGAACAGCCCGGCGATCTCCTGGGCGCCGGCCCGGTTCGTGTGGATGTCCGGGCCGACCGCCGTGTCGCACATCCAGGTCCAGTCGCAGACCGCCTGCACGTTCGCGGGCATGCCCGTCTCGCTGTCCTCGGGCACCTCGAAGTCGGAGGAGTCGAACAGGTCGGCCACGTCGGCGACGTCGATGCCCGCGTCGGCGTAGGTGCCGCGCATCGACTCGTTCATCTCTTCGAGGACCCCGGTGGCGTACTCGACCACACTCGCGTCGCCGGGAAGGCCGCCCTCGACCTCCGCGGTGCCCTCGGGGGCCTCGCCGGCGGTCTCTTCCCCGTCCTCCAGCAGCAGGGCGGCGAGGAAGGGGTTGTAGTAGGTCATCGCGACGATCCGGGTGTCCTCGCCGGCGGCCGTGCTCAGCCGCTCGGTGATCTCGGGCAGCTCCGCCCTGAGGCGTTCGAGGCCGTCCTCGACGCAGTCGGCGTCGACGGCGGGCCCGTCCTCCTCCTCGAGGCCGAGCTCCTCCACGCAACCGGTGAAGTTGTTGCCGCCGATGGTGAGGGTGACCAGCTCGACCTCCTCACCGTGTTCATCGAGGAAGTTCTCGGCGGCCTCCATCTGGGACATGCCTTCGTACTCGCCCTCGCACTGGCCGTTGCCCCCTTCCAGGAAGGAGGTGGTGTCCTCGCCGCCGCATCCCATGCGCTCGTGCCGGAGGGTGGAGTCGGAGTCGTGGAGGGTCCGGTACAGCACGTCCGTGTAGCCGTCCCGGGTCTCCTGCAAGGTCCCGTTGTCGTCGGGTTGCACACCGACGGTGAGGGAGTCCCCCAGCGACAGGTAGTGGCTGGGCCCGTTGCCGGCGGATCCGTCGCCGTCGCCACCGCCACAGGCCGTGGCGAGCAGGGCCGTCGCGGTCGTGGCGGCCAGCGCCGCCCGTCGCATTCTCACTGTGCAGCTCCAACCGGCGTGCTCGGGGGAAAGGGTCGCACCTGGGGCGTGCGCCGGTGAGGAAGCGCCTTACCGGCGATTAATCAGCCCCGCGGGCCCTCGGAGTCTTTGTCGAGGGGCGCGAGAAGGCTCCTCAGTAACGATGCGAGCTGCTCGCGGTCCTCGGCCTGCATGGGGGCGAGGAGGCCCTCCTCGTAGCTCAGGAGGGAGGCGAGGGCGTCGTCGATGTGTCCGGCGCCCTTGTCGGTGAGCCGCACGAGCACACCGCGCTTGTCGGCCGGGTCGGGCCGGCGGCGCACGAGCCCGGCGGCGGCCAGGCGGTCCACCCGGTTGGTCATGGTCCCGGAAGTGACGAGGGTGGCACGCAGGAGCCGACCGGGACTGAGTTCGTAGGGAGGGCCCGAGCGGCGCAGTTCCGCGAGCACGTCGAACTCCCAGGGTTCGATGGCGTGCTCGGTGAAGACCGTCCTGCGGGCCCGGTCCAGGTGTCGGGACAGGCGGGAGACGCGGCTGAAGACCTCCAGCGGCCGCACGTCGACGTCCGGACGCTGGCTCCGCCACGCCTCGATCAACCCATCCACCTCATCGCGCATGGGTCCCAGTCTATCTCTTGACATCAAGATAGTGGGGCGGGTATGCGAAGTGCACACCCGCCCCACGAAGTTCTGTACCCGGGAGGTCAGCGTCCCGAACGACGACCCTTGGCCGCCAGCTTCGGCTTGGCCTCCAGGCTGGACAGACCGTTCCAGGCCAGATTCACCAGGTGAGCGGCCACCACCTCGCGGCGGGGCCTGCGTACCTCGAGCCACCACTGGCCGGTCAGGGCCCACATCCCCACCAGCGCCTGTGCGTACATGGGGGCCAGGGAGGGGTCGTAACCGTGCTCCTCGAACTCGGCCACCATGATGTGCTCGACCTGGCTGGCGATGTCGTTGATGAGGCCGGCGAAACTGCCGGTGCCCGAGGCCACGTGGGAGTCGCGGGTCAGGACCCGGAACCCCGTCGTGTTCTCCTCGACGTAGCGCAGCAGAGCAAGCGCGGCCTTCTCGATCTTGCTGCGGGCCTGATCGGCGGTCAGGGCCTCGCCCATCATGTCCAGCAGCATGCGCATCTCACGGTCGACGACGACCGCGTAGATGCCTTCCTTGCCGCCGAAGTGCTCGTAGACCACGGGCTTGGACACACCGGCCCGTGCTGCGATCTCTTCCACGGAAGCCGCGTCGTACCCGCGCTCGGCAAACAGCTCGCGGCCGATCTCGACGAGCTGTTGCCGACGCTCCTTGCCCGTCATGCGCTTGCGGCGCACGTGGACCTTCTGCTCGCTGTCGGCTACTCCCATGATGGCTACCGATCCTAGACCTTCACGCGTTTGGCGGCGAGTCGGTCGCTGTTGGGCCAGCGGACCTTGGTGGCCCAGCCGAGCTTCTCGAAGGCCCAGATGGTGCGGGCGGAGATGTCGATCTGGCCCTTGAGCACACCGTGCCGGGCGCAGGTGGGGTCGGCGTGGTGCAGGTTGTGCCAGGACTCACCGAAGGAGGGAACGGCCAGCCACCACACGTTGCGGGAGCGGTCGCGGACCTCGAAGTTCTCCTCGCCGATGGTGTGGCAGATGGAGTTGACCGACCACGTCACGTGGTGCAGCAGAGCCACGCGCACCAGGCTCGCCCAGAAGAACGCGGTGAAGGCGCCCCACAAGGACATGGTGATCAGGCCGCCGATGAGGGCCGGGGCGAACAGGGAGAACAGCACGATCGGCAGGAACAGCTTGTCGATGAGCGCGATGTCGCGGTCCTTGAGCAGATCCGGGGCGAACCTGCGCGGCGACGTCTTCTTCTCGTCCAGGTACATCCAGGCCATGTGGGCGTAGTAGAGGCCCTTGGCGACCGACTTCCAGTCCTCGCCGAAACGCCACGGCGAGTGCGGGTCGCCCTCGGCGTCGGCGTACTTGTGGTGGCGACGGTGGTCGGCCACCCACTTGATGACACTTCCCTCGATGGCCATGGAGCCGGCGATCGCCAGCGCGATCTTGAGCGGCCGCTTGGGCCGGTAGGAGCCGTGCGTGAACAGGCGGTGGAAGCCGACCGTGATGCCCAGGCCGCTGATCAGGTAGAAGACCGCGGCGATCGCGATGTCGACGAAAGTGAGCCCCCACCCCCAGAAGAACGGGACGGCGGCGAGAAGGGCGAGGAGCGGAAGGAACACGAAGCCGAAGACCGTGTAGCGCTCGGCCTTGCCGCGGGGCTCGGGCTCGTACTCCGGGATCGGTTCGTGCTTCTTCCGGGGTTCTGTGACGGGGGCGTCTGGAGCAGCGGTCATGGCACTCACACCTCGGGTCTGCGGGGTCGAACGGCGTTCTGTTGCTGGTCAGGGCATGTGTGGGTCGAACGCGACAGACCCCTCGCGGCGACCTGACCTATACCTACGTAACCGTAACCTACGTAGCCGTAGGTTTGGCAAGCCCCCCTGGAAACGCGCTATGTTTGGTCCGGAGCGGACGGGCGCGACGAGTTCTCGCCCGCAGTCCCGGATGATGTAATGGCAGCATGTGGGGTTTTGGTCCCTATCGTCCAGGTTCGAGTCCTGGTCCGGGAGCTGGGAAGGCCGCAGGCCCGACGCGGGCGTACGCGGCCCATCTCACACACGCGCGCTGAACGCCTCCTGACGGGGAGGTCCGACTCGCGCCCCCCGCCACCGGGCGTGACGCCCGCTGAGGCGGATGTGAGGCGCATGTATCCTTCCCATGTTGGCCGCAGGTCTCGACGGCCGCCCGTGCGGCACCCGCGGGTCGCGCGCCGCCGGAGGGTGAGCCGACACTTCAACCGTCAGCTATCACGAGGGGTCTCCTTCTGTGAGCGTGAACCGACCGGCTGCCGTCATCGTCCTCGCAGCGGGCGAGGGCACTCGAATGAAGTCGAAACTTCCCAAGGTCCTCCACGAGATCGGTGGCCGCAGCATGCTCGGCCACGTCGTCGCGGCGGCCCGGGAGGTCGACCCGAGACACTCGGTCGTCGTGGTCGGCCACGCCCGTGAGCAGGTCCGTGCCCATCTGGCGGAGGTCGCCCCCGGCGTCGACACCGCTGTCCAGGAGGAGCAGAACGGCACCGGCCACGCGGTGCGCATGGCGGTCGAGCATCTTGCCGACACCGGCGCCGACCTCTCCGGAACCATCGTCCTGGCCTGCGGGGACACTCCGCTCCTGCGCGGTGACACGCTCGGTGAGCTGGTCTCCGCCCACGAGAGCGAGGGCAACGCCGTGACCGTGCTGTCGGCGCGTGTGCCCGACGCACACGGCTACGGCCGTATCGTGCGCGAGGCCGACGGCTCCGTGACCGGTATCGTCGAGCACTCCGACGCCTCCGAACAGGAGCGCGCGATCGACGAGATCAACTCCGGCATGTACGCCTTCGACGGTTCCCTGCTGGCCAAGGTCGTGCAGCGCCTGTCCACCGACAACGCCAAGGGCGAGGAGTACATCACCGACGCCCTGTCGATCCTGCGGGGCGACGGCCACCGGGTCGGCGCCTGGGCCGCCGGCGACCGGCACGAGGTCCAGGGCGTCAACGACCGGGTCCAACTCGCCGAGGCCCGCCGCCTCCTCAACGACCGTGTCGTCGAGCAGCACATGCGCTCCGGCGTCACCGTGGTGGACCCCGCCACCACGTGGGTGGACGTGCAGGTGCGCATCGGAGCCGACACCGTGGTCGAACCGGGCTGCCGGCTCACGGGCGTGACCGCCATCGGTGAGGACGCCCTCGTCGGGCCCCGGGCCGTGCTCACCGACACCACGGTCGGCGACAGGGCCGAGGTCCGGGAGACCACAGCCGAAGGGGCCGAGATCGGTCCCGACGCCGGCGTGGGTCCCTACACCTACCTGCGGCCGGGCACCAGCCTGGCCGAGCGGACCAAGGCCGGCGCCTTCGTCGAGATGAAGAACTCGACCGTGGGTACCGGCTCCAAGGTTCCGCACCTGACCTACGTGGGTGACGCCGACATCGGTGTGAGCAGCAACATCGGCTGTTCCTCGGTGTTCGTCAACTACGACGGGGTCAGCAAGTCCCGGAGCACCATCGGCGACCACGTGCGTATCGGCAGCGACAACACCATCGTCGCCCCGGTGCGGGTGGGCGACGGAGCCTACTCCGGTGCGGGGAGTGTCGTCCGCGAGGACGTCCCGCCCGGGGCACTCGCGGTCTCCGAAGGGCACCGCCAGCGCACCATCGATGGATGGACCCAGCGCAAGCGGCCCGGGACAGCCGCCGCCGAGGCGGCCGACAACGCGGAGCGGCACAGAGCCGACGACAATCAGCAGTGAGTGTGGGGGAAACACGTGACCGGGATGAAGGCCACCGGCCAGAAACAATTGATGCTCTTCTCGGGGCGTACGCACCCGGCCCTGGCCGAGGAAGTGGCGAAGGAGCTGGGGATCGAGGTGGTTCCCACCCGATTCGACACCTTCGCCAACAGTGAGATCTTCGTCCGTTACCTGGAGTCGGTGCGCGGCAGTGACGCGTTCGTCCTCCAGACCCACGCGGACCCGGTCAACGAGTCGACCATGGAGCACCTGATCATGGTGGACGCGCTCAAGCGGGCCTCCGCCAAGCGCATCACCGTGGTCTCTCCGTTCCTCGGGTACGCGCGCCAGGACAAGAAGCACCGTGGCCGCGAGCCCATCTCGGCCCGCCTGATGACCGACCTGTTCCGGACCGCGGGCGCGGACCGGATGATGGCGGTGGACCTGCACACCGACCAGATCCAGGGCTTCTTCGACGGCCCGGTCGACCACCTGTTCGCCCTGCCGATCCTGGCCGACTACGTGGCCGATGAGCTGGATCTGTCCGACATCACCGTGGTCTCCCCGGACGCCGGCCGTGTGCGCACCGCCGACCGCTGGGCCGACCGCCTGGGCTCGCCGCTGGCGATCATCCACAAGCGCCGCGACCCGGACGTGGCCAACCAGGTCAAGGTGCACGAGGTCGTCGGTGAGGTCGAGGGCCGTACCTGTGTGCTGGTCGACGACATGATCGACACCGGCGGCACCCTGGTCAAGGCCGCCGAGGCCCTCATCGAACAGGGCGCCACCAAGGTCGTGGCCGCAGCCACCCACGGGGTGCTCTCCGGTCCGGCCGTCGAACGCCTGCAGAACTCGCCGATCTCCGAGGTGATCGTCACCAACTCCCTCCCGATCCCGGAGGAGCGTTCCTTCGAAAAGCTCACGCAGCTGTCGATCGCTCCGCTGGTGGCCCGCGCCGTCCGTGAGGTCTTCACCGACGGCTCCGTCACGAGCCTGTTCGAGTAATCTCTCGGAGAGAGCCGCGAGCCCTCCGAGAAGAGGCGCCTACACACGGTCGCCGGCGGGCGTCTCCTCTCCAGGAGCCCGTCGGTGGGTGTGTACGGAGTCGTCGCTGAAGCCAGTAGACTTGGCCGAGTGTCCCCGTGTCCAGCGGAGCCCGTTCGGGCTGCGCGATAGAACGGGCAGGGGTGCGCGACGAGCGTTCCCGGGCCGGACGGGTCCGGTGACAGCTCGCCGGGCACGCCTGGAACCAGGGTGGTCGTGTCCCCCGACGGGGTGACCCCGCCGCATCCCCGCCTCGGCGGGATTCGTTCGTACTACTGGAGTCGTGTTCCCCGTGCTGCGGGGTTGAACCCGAGGAGTTTTGTCGTGTCCGAGGTACGTATCGCTGCCGAGCCCCGCACGGAATTCGGCAAGGGCGCCGCTCGTCGCGTCCGCCGCGCGGGTCAGGTGCCGGCCGTCCTCTACGGCCACGGCACCGAGCCCCGCCACCTGAACCTGCCGGGCCACGAGCTCATGCTCGCCCTGAAGACCCCGAACGTCCTGATCCGTGTCGACGGTGTGGGCAAGGACAACCTCGCCCTGCCCAAGAGCGTTCAGCGTGACGCGATCAAGGGCTTCGTGGAGCACGTCGACCTCCTGGTCGTCGCCAAGGGCGAGAAGGTCGAGGTCGAGATCCCCGTGACCGTGACGGGTGAGGTCCAGACCCCCGGTGTGCTCAATCAGGAGCTCGTCGCCGTGGCCGTCGAGGCCGAGGCCACCCATATCCCCGAGGGCGTCGAGATCGACGTCGAGGGCTTGGAGTCCGGTGAGCACCGGACCGCAGGTGACCTCAAGCTGCCCGCGGGCACCACGCTGGTGACCGACCCCGAGACCACGGTCGCCACGGTCTACACGCCGCAGACCGAGGACGAGGCCGCCGAGGAGGAGGCCGGGGAGGCCACCACCTCGGGCCAGGCCGAGGCCGCCGATGAGGGTGCCGAGGGCGGGAAGGCCGAGGCCGCCGAGTAGGCGTCCCCGCACATCGCTTCACCGAACGCGCGGTTCCGGCTTCCGGAACCGCGCGTTCGTCGTAGGGTCGGTGCAATGAAGCGCCTGCTGCACGCACTGGGGATCAGAAGGACCGAGGACATGACCGAGCGCTGGCTGGTGGTGGGGTTGGGCAACCCCGGGCCCAAGTACGCCGGGAACCGGCACAACGCCGGATTCATGGTGGTGGACGCGCTGGCAGCCGCCGAGAACGAGCGTTTCAAGGCGCACCGGTCCAACGCCGAGATCGCGGAGACCCGCCTGGACGGGGTTCCGGTGATCCTGGTCAAGCCGCGCACGTTCATGAACCTGTCCGGCGGCCCCGTGGCGTCGTTGGCGCGTTTCTACAAGGTGCCGACCGAACGCATCGTCGTGGTGCACGACGAGTTGGACGTGGATTACGGGGCCCTGAAACTCAAGGAGGGCGGCGGTGCGGGCGGCCACAACGGCCTCAAGTCACTCACCGCCTCGCTGCCGGGTCCCGGTTACTTGCGTGTGCGTTTCGGCGTGGGGCGCCCGCCCGGCCGGATGGACCCTGCCGCCTACGTGTTGCGGGACTTCGCCGGTCCCGAGCGTGCCGAGCTCGATCTCAACGTCGATCGGGCCGCGGACGCGGTGCGCACGATCCTCACCGAGGGCCTGGGCAAGGCGCAGAACATCTATCACACGGCGGTTTGACCGTGTTCTCGGGCTTGCCCCGGACCGGTCCCAGCGGTTCGGGAACCGGTCCTATCGGGGATGGGCCAGGAGGGTGTCCTGGAGGGCGTCGTAGGCGGGCTTGCGGCTGAAGCCGCCGTCCATGACGGTGGCCGCGCCCGTGCCGGGGAAGGTCATCGGGACCCACGAGTACCGGTCGGTGAAGCTCCACATGGTGAAGGACGTGCAGCTCTCGGCGTTCAGGCATGCTTGCAGGGCGCGTGAGTAGAAGTCGGCCTGCTCCGCGATCTGCCCGTCCGTGGGTGCGGAATCGCTCCGGGGTATCTCCAGACGCACGTCCACCTCGGTGAGGGCGGTGCGCAGTCCCAGGTCACCGAAGCGGTCGAGGTTGTCCTGCAGGCTCTCGGGGAACCCCGCGGCGGTGCTCAGATGGGCCTGTGCGGCGAGCCCGTGCACCGGTACGCCGGCGTCGAGCATCTGTTCGACGAGTTCGAGGTAGGCGTCGCTCTTGTCGTTGATCTCCTCGATGTTGTAGTCGTTCAGGAACAGCTCGGCCCTCGGATCGGCCTCGTGCGCCCACCGGAAGGTGTCGAGGAGCACGTCCGGGCCCAGCTCGCGCAGCCAGAAGTTGTCCTTGGTGCGCAGGCGCCCCTCGTCGTCGATGACTTCGTTGGCCACGTCCCACTGGTGGATGCGCCCCTCGTAGCGGCCCACGACCGTGGTGACGTGCTCGCGGAGGATCTCCCGGAGCTCCTCCGCGCTGTGGTCGCCCTCCTCGAGCCAGTCCGGGTTCTGCTCGTGCCAGAGCAGGGCGTGGCCGCGCACCTCCTGGCCGTTGCGTTCGGCGAAGTCGACGATCTCGTCGGCGATGGAGAAGTCGTAGGTGTCCTCGGAGGGGCGCAGGTCGGCCCACTTCATCCGGTTCTCCGGGGTGAGGGAGCCGAACTCCTGACCGAGGAGGGCGGTGTAGGCCCTGTCCTCGGCGAAGGGATCGGGGTAGGACTCGGCCTCGTGGTGGCCGCCGCCGGCGACCGAGCTCCCGATGAGGAAACCCTCGGGTGCGCTGTCCGTCAGGGGGAGGACGGCCTCCCCTGCGGCCCCGGCGGCCCCGGGCAGCAGTGCGAGCGCAAGTGCGGTGGCGGCGGTGAGCGGGATGGAGAAGCGTCGCATCGACATGGATGCCTCCCGAATCGTGTGTCCGTCGGTCGAACCGGCCGGATCCTGAGATGTCGATCTCGCCACGTTCCTCCCTGATGCACGTTCTGTCCGATCAACAGGCCGGAACTTTCTGCGATTTTGCAACTACTTGCAGTTACTATTCTTCGGCTCGGGTCGGGCCGTGCCCTGGGGCTGCTCCCTGTGGCCCGGCTGCGGGTTCCGTACGATGGAGCCCGGAACGGGCGCGTCAGAGTGCGTGTGGGCCGGCGGAGGTTCCGGACCCTGTTGGGGAACCGGGCCGTCCCGGCCCGCGTACGTGGAAAACTGGTCGCCGACGTCAGGCCTCCACGAGTGGATGACGTGGACGGAGGCGACGATCCGTGAAGCGGGAGCATACGAGTCGGTGAAGAGCATCCGGAACGATCATGAGGTGGCCCGTGATCTCGCGGGCGAGACAGGCCAGTTGTTGCTGCGTCTGCGCGCTCGGCACGGCTTCGACGAGCCCGAGGTGCTGCGGACGCTGGGGGACCGCACATCGCACGAGCTCCTCTTCTCCGCTCTCGGGCGACTGCGCCCGAGCGATGCGGTGCTGTCGGAGGAGGGCGTGGACGACCAGGCGCGGTTGAACGCCAGGCGGGTGTGGATCATCGACCCGCTGGACGGCACCCGTGAGTTCGCCGAGCCGGGCCGCACCGACTGGGCCGTGCACGTGGCCCTGTGGGAGAACGGCGAGCTGGTCGCCGGTGCGGTCGCGCTGCCCGCGCAGGGCAGCACGCTGTCCACGGTCGACCCGCCGTGGCTGCCCGAGGAGCGCCCCTCCGACCAGCGGCTGCGTATCACCGCGAGCCGGACCCGGGCGCCGGAGTTCGTGCAGCGCATGGCCACGCAGATGGGGGCCGAAGTGGTGCCGATGGGGTCTGCGGGGGCCAAGATCTGCGCGGTGCTGCTGGGTGTGGCCGACATCTACGTGCATGCCGGCGGGCAGTACGAGTGGGACAGCGCTGCCCCCGTGGCAGTGGCCCGCGCGGCCGGTCTGCATGTCTCGCGTCTCGACGGTTCCGAGCTGAGTTACAACGAGGCCGACCCCCGTCTTCCCGATATCCTTGTATCCCGACCGGAATTGTCGGGTATGTTGTTGGCGAGCATCCGCGACGGGGCGGATCTGGACAATGCCGGGCCGCACGCGGGGGGTTGACTCCGTACGCCCCACCGCCGT
This sequence comes from Nocardiopsis xinjiangensis YIM 90004, assembly GCF_000341145.1. Taxonomy (GTDB): domain Bacteria; phylum Actinomycetota; class Actinomycetes; order Streptosporangiales; family Streptosporangiaceae; genus Nocardiopsis; species Nocardiopsis xinjiangensis. The sequence continues at coordinate 3,962 of NZ_ANBE01000043.1, read as the reverse complement.
CGGCCGAGTCGGTCAACGAAGGCGGTTTCATGGGTCAGGCGAGTCAGCAGGCACCTGGGCGTCACCAGCTCTCCCAACTGGACGTCCTGGAAGCCGAAGCCATCTTCATCATGCGCGAGGTCGCTGCCGAGTTCGAGCGACCCGTGCTGCTCTTCTCCGGGGGCAAGGACTCCGTCGTGATGCTCCGGCTCGCGGAGAAGGCCTTCTGGCCCGGGGCGGTCCCGTTCCCGGTCATGCACGTCGACACCGGGCACAACTTCCCCGAGGTCATCGAGTTCCGCGACCGCCGCGTCGCGGAAGCGGGGGTGCGCCTGGTCGTGGCCTCCGTACAGGAACAGATCGATGCCGGCAAGGTCAGCGAGCCCAAGGGCCGCTGGGCCGGCCGCAACCGCCTCCAGACCTCCGCGCTGCTGGAAGCGGTCGAGGAGAACGGCTTCGACGCCGCGTTCGGCGGTGCGCGCCGCGACGAGGAGAAGGCCCGCGCCAAGGAGCGGGTCTTCTCCTTCCGGGACGAGTTCGGCCAGTGGGACCCCAAGAGCCAGCGCCCGGAGCTGTGGAACGTGTTCAACACCCGAATCGAGCGCGACGAACACATCAGGGTCTTCCCCATCTCCAACTGGACCGAGCTGGACGTGTGGGCCTACGTCAAGCGTGAAGGCCTGGAGCTGCCTTCCATCTACTTCGCACACGAACGCGAGGTCTTCGAGCGCGACGGCATCCTGCTCTCCGATTCGCCCGTCATGAACCGGGACGAGGGCGAGGACGTGTTCACCGAGACCGTCCGCTACCGCACCGTCGGCGACCTCACCTGCACCGGTGCGGTCAAGTCCCATGCGGTGGAGCTGGACGACATCATCACCGAGATCGCCGCGACCCGCCTCACCGAACGCGGGCAGACCAGGGCCGATGACCGCGCGAGCGAGGCCGCCATGGAGGACCGCAAGCGCGAGGGCTACTTCTAGCTGCTCCTGACTGCGCTCTCTCCGGGCCTTGCTCCGCTCAGCCCGCGCCACCCGCAGTCGGCCTTCACCGGCCGCCTTCGGTGCGGGTGCCGGCGCCCGCACGCGACCCCTCGGGCGAGTGGGGTCCGGGAGGAGCTCTACCGGCCCTCGGTATCCCGAGTGCCCGGCCCGCCTCGGGCGGCCCACCACCAGATCCCTTCGCACACAGGACCGGTCAAGCAATGAACAACGACATTCTGAGGTTCGCCACGGCGGGCTCCGTCGACGATGGCAAGAGCACCCTGATCGGGCGGTTGCTGTACGACTCCAAGTCCATCTTCGAGGACCAGCTCGACGCGGTGGAGCGCACCAGCGCCGCACGCGGTGAGGAACGGGCCAACCTGGCGCTGCTCACCGACGGCCTGCGGGCCGAGCGGGAGCAGGGCATCACCATCGACGTGGCCTACCGCTACTTCGCCACCCCCGAACGGACCTTCATCATCGCCGACACCCCCGGGCATGTGCAGTACACCCGGAACATGGTCACCGGCGCATCGACCTCCGACCTCGCGGTCATCCTCGTGGACGCACGCAAGGGCCTGCAGGAGCAGAGCCGCCGGCACGCGTTCCTGGCGAGCCTGCTCCAGGTTCCGCACCTGGTCCTGGCGGTCAACAAGATGGACCTGGTCGACTACTCCGAGGAGCGGTTCGAGGAGATCCGGCGGGAGTTCTCCGAGTTCGCCGCCGAGCTCGGCACCCGCGACATCACGTTCGTGCCGGTCTCTGCCCTGCACGGCGACAACGTGGTCACCACCTCCGAGAACATGCCCTGGTACGAGGGCTCCTCGTTGCTGCACCACTTGGAGAACGTGCGCATCGCCTCCGACGACAACCTCGCCGACGCACGTTTCCCGGTGCAGTACGTGATCCGTCCGCAGAAGTCCGCCGACCCGGAGCTGCACGACTACCGGGGCTACGCCGGGCAACTGGCCGGCGGTGTGTTCCGGCCCGGGGACGAGGTCGTGCACCTGCCGTCCGGGTACACGAGCCGGGTGGCCAAGATCCTCACCTCCGACGGTGAGCTCGAGGAGGCCTTCCCACCGATGTCGGTGACGCTCCTGCTGGAGGACGACATCGACATCTCACGCGGCGACATGATCACGCGGGTGGACAATCGTCCAGAGTCCGCCCAGGACATCGACGCGATGGTGTGCTGGATGACCGACAGCCGCAAGCTCACTCCGCGTTCGCGGCTCCTCGTCAAGCACACGACGCGTACGGCGAAGGTGATGGTCAAGGACCTCTACTACCGGTTGGACGTCAACTCCCTGCACCGGGACGAGGGCGCCGACGACCTGGCGTTGAACGAGATCGGCCGGGTGAGGCTGCGCTCGACCCAGCCGCTGTTCGTGGACGAGTACGCCCGGAACCGGCAGACCGGCGGCTTCATCCTCATCGACGAAGCCACCAATGCCACGGTCGGAGCGGGGATGGTGGTGAACGCAGAATGATGAGGCCGCGCTAAACATCCTCACGCGTGAGAAAATTATAGCTTCTTCCGGGGTTGTGTTTATCGCGGATTTCTCTGATAGGTACAGTCCTCTGGTTGTGGGACCTTGTTCCATTTCGGGGTCGCTCGCACGTTCATGTTCGCGGGCGGCCCCGAAACGTGTTCACAGGGTCTCTGCGAGGGGGCGGGTGCCAGGCGTGACCGGCCTTCCGAGGGCGCGGGGCTGAACACCCAGTTCGATCTTGAATCAAAAAAGCTGTCCAAACTATGGCAATCTGCCGACCTTCTTACTAAAGTGTCGAACTGCACTAAAGGTGCATCTGTGTGAATACGCACAGTAGTGCCGGAGGTGTGCTATATCCCCGCTAACCCCCTCAAGGAGAAACACCTTGAAGAAGCACCAAACCCGCAAGGCCGTGGTCGGTTTCGTCGCGGCAGGCGCTCTCTCCGTCCCCTTCGCCCTCGGGGGCGCTGCCGCCGCCGGCGCTGACGACATGGCACCCCTGCACACGAGTGCGGACGCGGTGGCCGGTGAGTACTTCGTGGTCCTGGAGGACGTGGTCAGCACCTCCTCGGTGACCCCGTCCTCCCTCGGGATCTCCGCGGAGCAGGTCAACCACTCCTACGACGAAGTGCTCAACGGCTACTCGGCCTCCCTGAACGAGGCCGAGGTGCAGGACTTGCGTGCGGACTCCGGTGTCGCCTACGTCGAGCAGGTCGGCGCGGCCGAGGCCCTGGCCCCGTGGGGCCTGGACCGTATCGATCAGGAGGACCTGCCGCTCGACGGTGAGTACTCCACCCAGGCCGACGGTTCCGGGACGACGTCCTACATCCTGGACACCGGCATCGACGTCGATCACCCCGAGTTCGGTGACCGTGCCGAGGCCGGCTGGGACGCCGGCGGCGGTGACGGCGAGGACGTGCAGGGCCACGGCACCCACGTCGCCGGCACCATCGGTGCCGACAGCTACGGTGTCGCTCCCGGCACCGATCTGGTCGGCGTGAAGGTCCTCGACGACTCCGGTTCGGGCAGCTACGACGACATCATCGCCGGTGTCGAGTGGGTGGCCGACAACGCCGACGGAGGCTCCGTCGCCAACATGTCGCTCGGCGGCCCCGCCTCGCCCGCCCTGGACGAGGCCGTGAACGCCCTCGCCGACTCCGGCGTGTTCGTCGCGGTCGCCGCGGGCAACGAGGGCCAGGACGCCAACAACGTCTCCCCGGGCGGTGCCGAGGGCGTCGTGACCGTCGCCGCCTCCGACGAGAGCGACACCTCGACCTACTTCACCAACTACGGCAGCGCCGTGGACATCTACGCACCCGGCCAGGACATCGAGTCCACCGTGCCCGGCGGCGGTACCGACACCTTGTCCGGTACCTCCATGGCCAGCCCGCACGTCGCCGGTGCCGCGGCGCTCTACCAGGACGCCAACGGCTCCGCCGACCAGGACACCGTCCTGAACTGGCTCCTCGAGAACGGCGGTTCGGACAAGCTCGGCAGCGTTCCCGCC
>NZ_ANBE01000042.1 GCF_000341145.1 Nocardiopsis xinjiangensis YIM 90004 | reverse complement strand
GACCCCACCGGCCCCCCCGGCTCGGGGCCGCTGCCGTGCCCGGGGGGCGGCAACGGCCCGGCCCCTGGGGTTCGTCGGGAACGAAGGACCGCGTGAGGTGTCAGCCGACCCGGGCGGCTTCGTGGCCGGCCCGGATCCGGAGCCCGTCCAGAGCCGGCAGCAGCCAGTCGTCCACGGCCGTCACGGACCCGTCGCCCTCCGGCTGAAGATCGGCCAGGAAGCGTGTGGCCAGGTCGATCAGGTAGAGCGCCATGACCGTGGAGACGGTGTGCGGGCGCAGACCGGTCTCGGCCATCAGAGGATCGCGCAACAGCCGTGAGCCGCTGTCCAGCCACCGGTGCACCCCGGGATGGACGCCGGCCTGCACGGACTCGTTGAGGTCGTAGTGCAGCGCGTCGAACCCGGCCGGGGCATCCAGAGCGAGGCGTTCCCAGTCCCACACGAACGCCCGCCGCGAGGTGCTCGCCACGTTCCACCGGGTCAGATCCCCGTGCCAAGCGCCGAAGGGTATCCGCACGTCCGGCAGGCGGCGCAGGGCCTCGCGCAGCGGCTGCGCCTCGGGGCGGGTGCCGAGCACGGCGATGCGTTCCTCCAACGAGCGCCGGTACGGGCTCTCGGACAGCCGCCGGGTCCGCACCGTGCCCAGCCCGACGATCTGCGCGACGCACCGCAGGAGCTGGTGGCGGGTCGGGCGGTCGGTCTGGTCGCCCACGGGCAACGCCTCCTGCACCAGGAGCGGGTGACCGTTCCACTCGCCCTCGTGCAGCAGGCGCGGCACCGTCACGTCCTTCAGCGGGGACTCGTCCAGGTGGCGCAGCGCTCGTGCCTCGGCCCGCACCAGGCGCGAGGTCAGGCCGTTGGTGGCGACCTTGGCGTAGCCGATGGTGCGCCCGCTGGGGGCGAGCAGCAACAGGACGGGTTTGCGGTTGGCCCTGGGCGGACCGAGGTGGATCGCCACGAACACCTCCCGGTCCAGGGCCGAGGCGAGGGCGTTCTCGATCCCCGGACCCGCCCCCACGTACAGGCGGTCGCGTAGCAGCAGCGGTGCCAGCCCGGTCGCGAACGCCCCCGTCAGCGCAAGCGATCGCAGACGCTCCCCGAGAGAATGCCCCTGGGAGAAGGAGGCGATCCCGCGGGTGGCGGCCGTGCGGTTGTGTGCGGGCAGGATGATGCGCGGATTCCGGGCGTTGGGCACCGGAAGGTACTGGCTTCCGCGATCGCGCCGGGCCAGGCGGGCGCCGGCGAACTCCCCGTGGCCCAACAGGCCTCCGCACGGCCACAGCACCGCGGCCAGGTCGGTCAGGTAGGTCGTTTCACTGTTCACCGGGAACCCCCACGAGCACGATCGGGCATGGGGGCGACGTGGAGGCGGGCGCGCGGCATCAGTGCCCGGCCCCTGTGACAGCGTCGGAGGCTGTTCCCGTGACGGGTCCGTCGGCCGCCGGACCGGTGGCCGGCCCCGCGCCGTCAGCCGGTGGCCCTTGCGCGCGGTCGTGGTCGGCGACCCGGCAGGCGGGCACCGTCCCGGGCGCCACCGGGGCGGCAGCGGCGGAGGGGCCCGGGGCCCGGGGCACCGCCGCGTGTGCCAGGACCATCACGCCGGGGACGGCGGTACCGGTGAGTTCGGCGGCCCGCACGAGTGCGGCCAGGTCGTCGCGGCGCGACCGCCCGAGTTCCACCACCGGCACGACTGCGTCCGCCGCACCCAGGAGGGCCTCGACGTCGGCGCGCCCGGTCCCGGCGGTGCTGGTCAGTACGGCGTGGTCCACGCCGGGGAGCAGCAGGTCCAACAGGTCGTGCATCGCAGTGCCCTGCACGGGCGCGGTGGTCCCCGGCCGCCCGTGCCTCAACACACGCAGGCGCGGAACGGAGCCGGGGCGCACGGTGAGCGCACCGGGGTCCTCACCTTCCGCGAGCGCCTCGGCCAGGCCGGGCCCCTCGGGCAGGCCGAACGGGTCTGGGGAGGGATCCGCGCACACCAGGAGCGTTTCGGAACCGGTCCGGGCCAGCGCCGAGGCCAGATCGACGGCGGCCCTGGGCCCGGAGCGCCCGGGGGTGACCGAGGCGACCAGGACCGTCCTGCCGCCCTCTGCGGGCTCCCCGGCGAACGTGTCCCGGGTCTCATCCGGGGCCTTGTCTCCGTGCACGGCCTTCCGCAACCGCGCCCTGAGCAGGTGGGCGCAGGCATTGGCTCTCTGCCCGGGCCGTGTGTGCTGCTCGAAGGGTTCACAGGGCAGTTCGTCCAAGCGCGCGGGCACGGGCAGCTCCACCAGGACGGGCCGGCCGGCCAGCCGTGCGGCCTGTCCCCCGTCGCGGACCCGCGGGTCGGACCGGTCGCGCAGGAACGCTGCCGCCAGCCCCAGCACCAGGCCGACCGCGGGACCGCCCGCCAACCACGGCACCGTCGGGGACGAGAGCAGCGGGTCCGGTGTGCTCGCCGGGCCGAGGACCGTTCCGGGGTCCACGGTCTCCGAGAGCGCGGTGAGCGAGGCCGCGATCCGGCCCAGGTCGGTGATCTCCCTCTCGAGCGCGTCGGCCCGCGGGCCGACGCCGCCCTCGTCCTCGGCCTCGTCCAGTTCGGAGTAGAGGGCCTCCTGCTCGTCGCGCAGTGTGCGCACGCGCGTGGTCAGCAGCGCCTCGGTCTCCTGTGCGCGGGAGAGGAGGTAGGCGTCGGCCAGCGCGTCGGCGCCGGCACGGGCCNCCCACATCCACCTGCTCGGCCAGTTCCGCGGGGGAGAGGACGGCACCGGTCTGCTCGGCAAGGGTTTCGGACAGCAGCTCGGTGGTGTCTTCGGAGGCGGCGAGCTGTGCCTGGGTCTCCAGGTCGAGCCCGTCTGCGGGGACCCCTCCGGCCTCGGCCGCGCCCGTGGGCCGGACCTGGACCGAGGCGGTGGCGGTGTGTGAGGGGGGAAGGGCCGCCAGGGCCGTCACGGCCACGGCCAGGCCGCCCAGTAGGCCGGTCAGGACGATCCGTCGGCGGCGACGGACCAGAGCGGTCCGGTCCTTCGGTGCCGGAGCTGCGGAGCCGGGGGCGTCGGTGTCCATCGGGTCCTCTCGGGGCAGAGGTGAGGCACTTTTAGTGAGTGATTGAATACTAAGTGTAATGCCTTTGGGTGTGCTCGCTGCTTTGTGAAGCGGGCGTTTTTTCGAGGCAAAGTGACCGGAAAGTGCTGCGTCCCGGTGCCGACATGCCGGAAGGGGTGACGGGGCCTGCCCGTCACCCCTTCCGGATGCCTGTGTGCGGTCCGCTCAGCCGCCGATGATCTGCGGAGGAAGCCCGGTGCCCGACTCCCAGGCCTGGTCGCACGCGTCCTGGGTGGAGACCGTCTGCGCCCGCGCCGTGCAGTCCCGGTACTCGGCCACCTCGTCCTGGTGCGTGAACAGCACCGCCGCCATCAACGTCGACAGAACGACACCGACCGACCCCACGAACACACTCGCCATCGCCATGGGCGCGTCCACGCTCCGGCGCCGGGCGGCGCGGCGGGCTCGGAAGCCCTGGAACAGACCGAAGAGCGACAGGAGGATCCCGTACGGCGGGAGCAACAGGCCCATCGCACCGAAGAACAGGCCCCACAGCCCGCCTCTCTCGGACTTGGGCGGCTGCCCGTCGTTCTGCGGATCCGGGCTGTTCTCGCTCACGAGTGACTCTCCTTCGGGCGCCGGGGCGCCGTGTGGCCAGGACCAGGACCTGCTCGGCAGGCACCGAATCATCTGACTGGCGCGGAGCGTACCCGGTCCCGCTCTGCGGGCAGGGGCGGGAACCGGGAGAGCCGTCGCACAACCCCAGGTCCCCGTCGGTCCGACGCTACCCGGGCCGATAGGGTGGGATCGCGGACGGGGCCCGAGTCGGGCCCGGCCCTGGCGTCGCCTTGTGCGGCGCACACGTTTTCCCCCGGATGCTGCGCTGTCCCCCAGCGCCCCCGGGAGCGGGAGCCCGGCTCCCGTGCTGTTCTTCTACACATGAGGGAGAAGCACACTGTCCGCGCGAGTGGTGGTTCTCATATCGGGCACGGGCAGCAACATGTCCGCCCTGTTGGACGCGTGCCGTGCCCCCGAGTACGGGGCGCAGGTGGTCGCCGTCGGGTCCGACCGTCCCGGAGCCGGCGGGTTGGAACGGGCCGAGGCCGCCGGCGTGCCCACGTTCGTGGTCCCCTTCCGCGACTACACCGACCGCTCCGAGTGGGACACCGCGATGTCCGACCGGATCGCCGGCTTCCGGCCCGACCTGGTGGTCTCGGCCGGGTTCATGCGCATCCTCGGGCCGGCGGTCGTCGGACGGCACGCAGCGGTCAACATCCACCCGGCGCTGCTGCCCTCCTTCCCCGGCGCGCACGCGGTACGCGAAGCGCTCGCCCACGGTGTCCGGATCACTGGCACCACCATCCACTTCCTCGACGAAGGCGTCGACTCCGGGCCGATCATCGACCAGGCCACGGTTCCCGTCGAGGACGGCGACGACGAGGCCGCCCTGCACGAGCGCATCAAGATCGTGGAGCGGCGCATGCTCGTCGACACGGTCGGCGAGCTCGCGCGGCGCGGCTGGGACGTCGACGGCAGGCATGTGCGGCTCGGCCGCACCGAGCAGGGCCTCACGAACGCGAGCGAGACGAAGGAGGACCCGTGACCCAGCGGGCCATCAGGCGGGCGTTGATCAGTGTGTACGACAAGACCGGTCTGGAGGGTCTGAGCGCCGGCTTGGCCCAGGCCGGCGTGGAGATCGTCTCGACCGGCTCCACCGCCGCGCGGCTGCGCGAGGCCGGGATCGAGGTCACCCCCGTCGAGGAGGTCACGGACTTCCCCGAGATCATGGGCGGCCGCGTCAAGACACTCCACCCGTACATCCACGGCGGCCTCCTCGCCGACCAGGACGACCCCGGGCACATGGAGACCATCGACGGTCTGGGCATCGCGCCCTTCGACCTGGTCGTGGTCAACCTCTATCCCTTCGGCGAAACGGTGGCCTCGGGTGCCTCCGACGCCGATTGTGTCGAGAAGATCGACATCGGCGGACCCGCCATGGTGCGTGCCTCCGCCAAGAACCATGGCAGCGTCGCCGTCGTCGTCGACCCTGGTTCCTACGACGAGACCCTGCGTGCGGTGAGCGGGGGCGGCTTCACCCTCGACCAGCGCAAGCGCTTGGCCGCACAGGCCTTCCAGCACACCGCGAGCTACGACGCCGCCGTCGCGACCTGGTTCGCCGAGTCCTACGCCCCCGACGCCGAGACCGAGGAGTCCGGCTGGCCGGCGTTCTTCGGCGAGGGACACGAACGCGGCCAGGTGCTGCGCTACGGCGAGAACCCCCACCAGAAGGCGGCCCTGTACACCGCTTCCGGGGCAGCCGGGACCGGTCTGGCCGGCGCCGAGCAGCTGCACGGCAAGGCGATGAGTTACAACAACTACGTCGATGCCGACGCAGCCCTGCGTGCCGCGCACGACTTCTCCGAGCCGTGTGTGGCCATCATCAAGCACGCGAACCCGTGCGGCATCGCGGTCGGCGCCGACAACGCCGAGGCCCACCGCAAGGCCCACGCCGGCGACCCCGTCTCCGCGTTCGGGGGTGTCATCGCCACCAACCGCCCGGTCGGGTCCGACCTCGCCGAGCAGATCGTGGAGATCTTCACCGAGGTCGTGGTGGCGCCCGCCTTCACCCCCGAGGCCGTGGACGTGCTCACCCGCAAGAAGAACACCCGCCTGCTGGTCGTCGATGGAGCCGCGGGTGTGACCGGCGGTGTCGAGCACCGCCAGATCAGTGGCGGGCTGCTCGTGCAGTCGCGTGATGCCGTGGACGCGCACGGCGACGACCCCGAGAAGTGGACGTTGGCCACCGGTACCCCCGCAGACGCGCAGACCCTCGCCGACCTGGGTTTCGCCTGGCGTGCGGTACGTGCGGTCAAGTCCAACGCGATCCTGCTCGCCGCCGACGGCGCCACGGTGGGTGCGGGTATGGGGCAGGTCAACCGGGTCGACTCCGCCCGCCTGGCGGTCTCGCGGGCGGGGGACCGCGTGCACGGTTCCGTGGCCGCCAGTGACGCCTTCTTCCCCTTCGCGGACGGCCTGGAGATCCTCACCGGCGCGGGCGTGCGTGCGGTCGTCCAGCCCGGCGGGTCCGTGCGTGACGACGAGGTCGTCGCGGCCGCCGAGGCCGCCGGGGTCACGATGTACCTGACCGGAACCCGGCACTTCTTCCACTAGCCGTGCTCGGCGGGCGCCGAATGCGAGCGTCCGCCGAGCTCCTGATCGTTCGGAGACGAGGAGTCACGATGAGCGCGACCGTTCTCGACGGCAAGGCCGTCGCCAAGGCCATCAAGGAGGACCTGGCCGAGCGGGTCTCCGAGCTGCACGCCAAGGGAGTGACCCCGGGGCTGGGCACCGTTCTGGTCGGTGACGACCCGGGCAGCCACACCTACGTGCGAGGCAAGCACCGCGACTGCGCCCAGGTCGGGATCGCCAGCATCCGCCGCGACCTGCCGGCCGACGCCCCCCAGGCCCAGGTGGAGCAGGCCGTGCGCGAACTCAACGAGGACCCGGCCTGCACCGGTTACATCGTGCAGCTGCCCCTGCCCCGGGGAATGGACGAGGGCCGGGTACTCGGCCTCATCGACCCGGCCAAGGACGCGGACGGCCTCCAGCCCGCCAACCTGGGCAAGCTCGTCCTCATGGAGGAGGCCCCGCTGCCCTGCACCCCGCGCGGGATCGTGGAGTTGCTGCGCCGTTACGACGTCCCGCTCAAGGGCGCCGAGGTCGTCGTGGTCGGCCGCGGCGTGACCGTGGGCCGTCCACTGGGCCTGTTGTTGACGCGCCGTTCGGAGAACGCCACCGTCACCTTGTGCCACACCGGAACCCGTGACCTGGCCGAGCACACCCGGAAGGCGGACGTGGTCGTCGCCGGTGCCGGTGTGCCCGGGCTCATCACCCCCGACATGGTCAAGCCGGGCGCCGCTGTGCTCGATGTCGGTGTCACCCGCACCGACGACGGGCTCGCGGGCGACGTGGCCGCGGGTGTGGACGGGGTCGCCGGGTTCCTCTCGCCCAACCCGGGCGGTGTGGGGCCCATGACCCGGGCGATGCTGCTGGTCAACGTGGTCGAGAACGCAGAGCGTCAGGCCGCCGCGCTGTAGGGACCGGCGGTCGACCGTCCGTGGGGCCCACGCACGCGGTGGATTCGAGGGGCGGTCGCAACCTCCTGAGAGGCAGGGTGTTGCGACCACCGCTGGAACCCGAGCTCGCGTGGGCCCCGCGTGTGTCCGGGGCCGCCGACTCAGCTGGCCCAGCGCTCGGTGCCCACCGGCATCGGCCGCACCAGGCCCAGGGAGACGACCTCGTTGGCCAACCGGGTGCGCCGGTTCTGCCCCTCGGGCACACGGAACTTCTGATACAGGCGCAGCAGGTGCTGTTTGACCGCTGCCTCCGTTACCACCAGTGCCTCGGCGATGTCGCGGGCCGTGGCGGGTGCCACGAACGCCTCGTCGGACAACGCGGGCTGGCACAGGACGGTGAGCACGTCGAGTTCGCGCCGGGTCAGGTCGGGTACCGCCTCGCGCCGCAGCTCGAGGTCGGGCCGCATCTGCTCCCGGGGCAGCCCGCCCACACGGCAGCGGGCGGTACCGAAGGTGAGGACGTCGCCGTCCTTGAGTACGCGGCGGGCCACGGGCCGTCCGTTGACCCTGGTGCCGTTCCGGGAGAGGCCGAGGTCGACGACGTAGACGTAGGGACCGCGCCGGACCAGTTCGGCGTGCAGTTGGGAGACGGTCAGGTCGCGCAGATGGATGTCGGCGCCCTCGCCGCGGCCGACGGTGGTGACCTCGGCCGAGAGGGGGCGGGCCTCACCGGAGGAATCGATCTTCAGGTAGGGCCCCTCGACCGGGTCCTCGGTCGTGGCGACCGGTGGTCGGGGGTGCTGACGACGGTGGGGGAAGGACGGTCGGGGGGTGGTGGTCCGGTCCGCGCTAGGAGTGGGCTTCATGGGGGTGGTCCTCGCTCACCGTGGCACTGGAACACCACCTGGGTTACCCGGGCTGCACTGGTTCTACGCGCTTACTCCGGAGTCAGAGGGACAAGGCGCAGCAAATACGGCTCTGTGGCCGTCGTGGGGCAGGAATCGGCCCCGGTCGCTCCGGCAGGCATCAGACCGTTACCGTGAGCTCTGGGGCCGGGGCGATTCGGGCCAATACAATGACGGTGGTCCTCCCCGGCTGCCACGGCCTTGCCCCGCACTCGGGTCCGTAGCCGGAAGGCACACGGGCGCCGCGCCGTTTTCGGACATCCCGTGACGTGCGTGTGGCCGGTCTGGGCCAGAGTCGGGGAACGACCGTGGAACGAGCCGCGCGGCGGCCAAGCACATGAACCGAACGGGTCGGTACGCGGTGGACAGGGCGGAGCAGACGGAAGTGGCGGACTCGGGTACGCCGGACGACGACGTCCCCCAGGACAACACCTCCGGTGACGGCGAGAGCCGCGCCGAGGAGGTCCCCCCGGGGGAAGGGGAACACACCCCCGAGCAGGTACAGGAAGCGCACGCCGAGGAGGCACAGGGTTCGGGAACCGCCGGGTCCGTGCTTGCGTCCAGGATCCCCCCGTGGCTCGCCCAGGTGCCCTACGCGCTCGTGCTGTCCGGCCTCGCGGCGGGCATCGCCGTGGTGGGGTTCGCCTACTTCAAACGCGGCCCCGCTATCATCGCCGGGGCACTCGTGCTCGCGGCCGTGTTCCGTCTGGTGCTTCCCAAGGACTGGATCGGCATGCTCGCGGTACGGCGCAGGTGGGTCGACCTGACCGTGTTGGTCGGGCTCGCGTGCCTGCTCATCGTGCTCGCGTGGGTGGCGCCGCAACTGTCCACCTAGGCGTCGAATAAGCTTGATGTCGAGATACCGCGACCGTCTCCCCGATGTACACGGACACCGGGAGGGATCGCCGTGCGCGGAGCAGGCCGCGCCCCGGTCACGAGCCGGTGCGCGGCATCCGCCGCACGAGGCGGTTGCCGAGATTGAAGGGACAGCCACACAGCCATGGCCAAGATCAAGGTCGAGAACCCCGTAGTCGAGCTCGACGGTGACGAGATGACCCGGATCATCTGGTCCTTCATCAAGGACCGACTGATCCTGCCTTACCTCGACATCGACCTGAAGTACTACGACCTCGGCATCGAGGAGCGTGACCGCACCGACGACCAGGTCACCGTCGACGCGGCCCACGCCATCAAGGAGCACGGGGTCGGCGTCAAGTGCGCGACCATCACCCCGGACGNCCATCCGCAACATCCTCGGCGGCGTCGTCTTCCGTGAGCCCATCATCTGCGAGAACGTCCCGCGCCTGGTCCCGGGCTGGACCCAGCCGATCATCATCGGCCGCCACGCCCACGCCGACCAGTACAAGGCCACGGACTTCAAGGTCCCCGGTGCCGGCACGGTCACCATGACCTACACCCCGGAGGACGGCAGCGAGCCCATCGAGTTCGACGTCGCCGAGTTCGGCGAGGCCGGCGGCGTGGCCATGGGCATGTACAACTACCGCAAGTCCATCGAGGACTTCGCGCGCGCCAGCCTCAACTACGGCCTGGACCGCAACTACCCGGTCTACATGTCCACCAAGAACACGATCCTCAAGTCCTACGACGGCATGTTCAAGGACGTGTTCCAGGAGATCTACGAAGCCGAGTTCAAGGAGCGGTTCGAGGCCGCCGGCCTGACCTACGAGCACCGCCTCATCGACGACATGGTCGCCGCGGCGCTCAAGTGGGAGGGCGGCTACGTCTGGGCCTGCAAGAACTACGACGGTGACGTGCAGTCCGACACGGTCGCCCAGGGATTCGGCTCGCTGGGCCTGATGACCTCGGTCCTGCGCACCGCCGACGGCCGTACCGTCGAGGCCGAGGCCGCGCACGGCACGGTCACCCGCCACTACCGCCAGCACCAGGCGGGCAAGCCCACGTCGACCAACCCGATCGCGTCCATCTTCGCCTGGACCCGCGGTCTGGAGCACCGCGGCAAGCTCGACAACACCCCCAAGGTGGTCGAGTTCGCCCAGCAGCTCGAGGACGTCGTCGTCAAGACCGTCGAGGGTGGCCAGATGACCAAGGACCTCGCCCTGCTCGTCGGTAGTGAGCAGGAGTGGCTCACCACGCAGGAGTTCCTCGCCGCCTTGGACGAGAACCTGAGCAAGCGCCTCGCCTGAGGACGCACACCACCGGGGGCCGGGCCCGATCCGGGCCCGGCCCCCTCCGGCGGGGATGGTCATCCCTTTGCCCGGGAAGGAGGCGCCCGGTCGGCCCCGAAGCGGGACCTCGGGTTCTAGCGGTCCCCGCAACACCCTGGAGTTCAGGGAGTTGCGGGG
>NZ_ANBE01000041.1 GCF_000341145.1 Nocardiopsis xinjiangensis YIM 90004 | reverse complement strand
GCAATGTGGCCACCACAGGGGGTTTGGTAGTTGGGACCCCCGCTTCTTCGGCGACCGGGCGCCGGGGGGTGGAGGGGTTCGTCGAGGTGGGTCGGGAAGCCCGGCGTCAAGGGGCGGAGCGCACACCCCGAGGCGCCCCACACCGACCACGCACGACGCCGCCACCATCCCCGCAAGGAAAGGTGTGTGGGGGTGGCGCCGAAGCGGGTTGCGCGCAGACCCGGCCGGGCTAAAATCCCGACCCCGACGAACCACGATCCCCGGCACCACAAGAAACCCCACTACCCCACCCCCCCATCAACGCTTTAAGGGCTTTACGGCAGCAGTCCATGCACGGCACGGATCTGCTCTACTGCCGGACGCTCAACTGCAGCAGGAGACGGACAGCGGCACAATCAGTCCTGAAGACATGGCTGCGATGGGGACTGGATCTACGGACACCTGCGTCGCGGCCGTTCTTGGCGTCAGCGGTACCGCGGCTCTCATCACGAGTGCCTGCGCAGGTCCGTGCGTGGTTCCCGGAGCGGGCCCGGCGGTATGTGTCGCGTGCATCGGCGTCTGTGCCACTGTCGGTGGAGCGTCGGCCACCGCCGTCGCCAGCTGCTTCGGGTGAGGTCCTCATGATGAAAAAGACGTGGATGTTCGTGATGAGCCTGGTCGGGATGGCCATATCGGCTGCCGTGTTGATCTTGCTCATCCCGTCGCTGTTCCGCTCGGGCGAGCAGGTCAGCCTCTGGGCCGTCGGGGCGTTCGCGTTCCTCACCGTGGCTTTCGCAGTGGGGATGCTGTACTGGCGTCCATCGACGTCGACCTCGGACAGCAGATAGGCCCCGGGTCACGAGACCCCACGAAGGTCGTGACGGACGCCGAGGGACCCACCGAGCGTCTGTCACGACCTTCGCCTGTACGGGATGGTTACGAGCCGAGCGGCGTCGATGCCCCCTTCACCTCTTGTCCGTCCCTGGCGGGACAGGGACGGACAAGAGCGGCCCGATCAGGAATGGAACGATGAGCCCCGACAGCTGTCACATCTGTTGGCGACAGCCTGGCTCAGGCCGCTACGGGTCCAGGACACGTGCCAGAGACCGGGCGTCGGTGACCTCGGCCAGGCCGGTGGAGGAAGCCCCCCAGAACGAACCCGTCGACTCTCCGAACCACACGAGCAGGTGCGGGTGCCGTCGTTGGACGGCGGCGGCCTCGGAGTGTTCGTCGGCGTACTCGGCAAGTCGTCCGCCCAGACGGGGCGGGTCCTGAGCTCGGCGCCGGCGGCAGGAGACGTGCGTGCACCCGAATGAGGACTGAGCCGAAGGCGTCCGTTTCGGTAGTGGGCACGGTCGGAACGGCCGGTGAAGTAGTGGCGGCAACGGGGTGGGACCAACTCACCGAGCGGGACGGCCACTTCGGGCAGGTCGGCCAAGGGTGCAGCTGCGGTTGCGGGCATGACGAACGAACTCCTTCGCGCATGGGAGTTGAACTGGGGTCGGCGTGCCCGCAGGGGTGTGGCCTTCCACGCTGAGCAACATCGAGGCTGCCGAAGCCCGCCGCATCAAGCCGCGCGACATCGACGCGCTTGCTGATCTCTATGAGACTTCCGAGGACCAGCGTGCTGTTCTTCAGGAGCTGGCTCAGGAGTCGAAGGAGAAGGGTTGGTGGTCGAAGTACAGGGACGCGTTCGGCGGCAACGCTCTGCCTGACTTCGAGGTTGAGGCCTCCATGGTCCGCATGTACCAATGTCAGGTCATCCCTGGGCTTCTGCAGACCCCCGAATACGCAGAAGCCGTCTTTCGAGGTGGGGGCGCCTACACACATGACGAAGTAAGGCCTAACGTCGACGCTCGTGTCCAGCGCCAACACATCTTGTCCAGGCACAACCCGCTACACCTGTGGGCGGTGATTGATGAGGCAGCCTTCCATCGCCAGGTCAGTGACCCCTCGGTGATGCAGGAGCAGCTTCAGCACCTGATCAACATGGCGATGCGGCACAACGTGAACATCCAGGTCCTGCCGTTTCAGGCCGGCATGCATGCTGCTCTGTCCGGATCGTTCTTCCTCCTGGACTTCCCCAGCGAGCTCGACCCGAGCATCGTCTACACAGAGACATCGACGGATAGCCTCTTTTTCCAGGAGAGTGCATCGGTGCAGCGGTATGTAACTATCTTCTCGAACCTGAACGCGGCTGCGCACCGTCCAGCGGAGAGCGTCCACTTCCTACAAGAGGCCTTGGAGTCCAGCGAGTAGCATGTCCATGAATTACGGACTGTCCTTCTTCAAATCCAGTTACAGCGGTGACCGAGCCGAGTGTGTAGAGGTCGCCCACGTCCCCGCCGACTTCCACAAGGGCAGCTACAGCGGGCAAGGTCAGAACTGTGTAGAAGTCGCCGACCTCCCCTGCGGCGCAGCACTCCGGGATTCCAAGAACCCCGCCAAGGGCCACCTCCCCTTCTCCTCCGTCGAGTGGACGGCCTTCCTCACCAGTGCCCGCACCGGTCGTTCGTAGCCCGTCTGAGCAGAAGAGCGGTCAGCGCCGGTAGAGCAGACATTCCCCGCCCTCCGGCTCGCCAGAGGAAGTGAATGCTCGCCAGAAAAGCACCGGGAAGAGCCCCGACCACGGTTCCCGGGCTGGACGTGGCATGGGGCGAGGCGTCGCGCGTCGCCGCCACGAACGCGAGCGGGGCCCGCCGCCCCGATGGGCGACGGGCCCCGCACGATCACGGCCGTCGGGCTCAGGAGTCGTCCGCTCCGGCGCCCGCGGTCGCGGGCTGCTCGGAGTCCGTCTTCTCGCTGTCCGTCTGCTCGGTGGAAGTCTGCGCGGCCTTCTTGCGGCGCTTCTTCACCGGACGGGAGAAGTCGACGAGGGGCTCGAAGCGTTCCTGGTGCTCCTCGAAGCACTCGGCGCACGCGTCGACCTCGCGGACCGTGCCCTCCCAGGCGAACTGGATGACCTCAGACGCCTCGACCTTCTCCTCGCGGACGGCGTGGGTATCGCAGTACTTGCGCGTGAAGACCTCGGTGACCACGGCGGGGATTTCCCTTCGGTATCGCGTGAACGGGCGGACCCCAGTAATCATACACGTGTACGAAAGCCGAGGGGATGGCCTCGGAGCGGCCGTAACGGATCCGGGGTCGCCTGGAAGCCTAGCGAAGGCCGGAGGTCACCGGTGCCACACGCGCGCCGAGTACCGGGTTCCACAGCGCCGTCCGCCGGGTTCCGCGGGTCGTTCGCGGTGTCTTCGCCGGGTCACGGAAACGGGCGGAAAGCGAATCAGTGAATCATTCGTCCGCTTTTTTCAGTTCTTGTGAACTTCGGTCCTGGGTGGATTTCACAATTCGACCACAACGCGCGCGCTGGTCTGGCTAGGGTGAATTCCCAACCGGGACGAATCCGCCCGCGAGCGCGCGCCGATCCCGGGGCACGGCCGATGCGCGAGGGGAGTGGCCGTGCGCGGCCGCTCGGGCCGCAGCATGCGCATCCACGCAGATCATCCAGGGGGAGGGTCATGGTCGAGCACGTCGAATACATGGAGGCGGGCCCCGGCGGACGCGCCGGCGAGCACGCAGGATCACAGCGCCGCCGCGCGAGCAGGGCCGAGGAGATCGAGGTCGCCCATGCCTGCGAACGCCTGTGGGTCGACCCCGATTTCGTGCGGTTACGGCGAAGATATGCCCTGTTGTGCGGCGTTCTCGTCACCCTGTTCCTGAGCGGATACCTCACACATCTGTTGTTGAGCGCTTACGCCCGCGATTTCATGAGTATCTCCCTCACCGGACCGGTCAATGTCGCGTTGGTCTCCGGTCTGGGCCAGTTCCTGCTCGTGTTCGTCCTCACCTGGCTCTTCGGCCGCTGCGCCCGCCGGTGGGTCGACCCGCTCGCCGACCGCGCGCGTTCGCGTATGGAGACCGAGCACGGCACCGAGGCGGTGCGGCCGTGACCCCTGCACCTGCCCGAGACCTCGCCGACGGGGCCCTGGCCGGCCCATTGGGCGCCGCGCACGTGTGGACCGTCGGGCTGTGCGCCCTCTTCGTCCTGCTCACCCTGGCCATCACGGTCCGGGCCCGCCGCACCACCCGGGGCGCCGTCGACTTCTACGCCGGCGGTCGCGGTTTCTCCGGCACTCAGAACGGCCTCGCCCTGACCGGGGACTACCTGTCGGCCGCCTCCTTCCTCGGCATCGCCGGGATGATCGCACTGCAGGGCTACGACGGGTTCCTGTACTCCATCGGTTTCCTCGTGGCCTGGCTGCTCGTGCTGCCCATGGCCCAGCTCATGCGCAACACCGGCCGCTTCACCATGGCCGACCTGCCCGCCTTCCGGATGCGCCGCATGCGCGTACGCCTGGCCTGCACCGTCTCCACCGTCACCGTCTGCGTGTTCTACCTCGTCGCGCAGATGGTCGGTGCCGGGGCCCTCTTCTCGGTGCTGCTCGGTCTGCACGACGGGAGTTTCCCGGGGCTCACCGACTCCCAGGCGCGCACCGGAGCCATCGTGATGGTGGGCGTGCTCATGATCGTCTACGTCATGTACGGCGGGATGAAGGCCGCCACCTGGCTGCAGATCATCAAGACCGTCGCACTGTTGGGCGTGACCGGGCTGCTCACCGTCCTGGTGCTGGCCGCCTTCTCCTTCGATCCCCGCGCTCTGCTCGGCGGGGCGGCCGAGGCGAGCGGCCACGGGTCGGCCTTCCTCGAACCCGGGCTCGGCCTCGGACTGGAGGTGCCCGGGGACGCCGCCGCGACCCTGTACAACAAGCTCGACATAATCAGCCTCGGCCTGGCGCTGGTACTGGGTACCGTCGCCCTGCCGCACATCCTCATCCGCTTCTACACGGTGCCCGACGGTCGCGCGGCGCGGTCCTCGGTCAACCGCGTGGTGTTCATGGTCGGCACCTTCTACCTCATGACGCTCGCGCTCGGTTTCGGCGCGGCCGCCCTGGTGGGCTCCGAACGCATCGTGGCCCTGGACCCTTCCGGCAACACCGCCGTGCCCCTGCTCGCCGAGGAGCTGGGCCGGCTCACCGCGGGGCCGGTCGGCGCTGCCGTGCTGCTCGCCCTGGTCTCCGCCATCGCTCTGGCCACGATCCTCGCCGTCGTGGCCGGCCTGACACTGGCCTCCTCCTCCTGTATCGCCCACGACCTGTTCGGGAACGTGCTCATGTGGGGACGCCCGCGGGAGTCGCAGGAGGTCGCGGTGGCCCGCTTCTCGGCGTGCCTCGTCGGCGGGTCGGCCCTCGTGCTGGCGATCCAGGTCCAGGAGCAGAACGTCGCCACCCTCGTCGGTCTGGCGTTCTCCATGGCCGCGGCCGCCAACCTGCCCGTCATCGTCCTGACCCTGTTCTGGCGGCGGTTCAACACCCGCGGCGTGGAATGGGGCATCTACGGCGGGCTCGCGGCGACGATGCTGCTCGTGCTGTTCTCCCCGGTGATGTCGGGCAAGACCGACCCCGCCACCGGCGCGAACCTGTCGGTGCTGCCCGCCGCCGTCGACATCCAGTTCGTGCCCCTGGAGAACCCCGCGCTCGTGGCTGTACCCCTGGGGTTCCTGTGCGCGATCGTGGGCAGCCTGCTCTCGGGCGAGAGCAACGCAGCCCGCTACACCGAACTGCGCGTGCGCTCGCTCACCGGGTGGGCCGCAGAACGGGAGAGCCCCTGACGACGGACGCTCATGGGGCTTCGGACGGGGTGTGGCGGGCACCGGCCATGGCGTCGCGCACCCGGCGCAGGAACCCCGGGATGCGCGGGGCGTTGCGCGCGATGCGGTCGTAACGGGCGCCGTCCTCGGCCAGCTGCTCGCGGAGGGTGCGTTCGCCGCGTTTGACCTTGGCGCGTTCCTCACGGCGGGTCGAACCCCGGACCGCCCAGAACATCAGCGCGGCAAGGGGGCGGAACAACCCCCGACCGCGCACGTCGAGTACGGCCGTCACCGACCAGTAGCCGTCCTCGCCGGGGGAGGGCGTCAGCCACGCACGGACCCGCACCAGCCGGTGCTCGGCCACGACCAGGGCGGGTGGGGCACCGGGGTCGCCGCGGCCGGCGGCGGCCTCGTACCAGGAACCGGTGTCGAAGGACAGGTCGGCCCGGGCACGCCGCAGCCAGGCGCCGCGGCCCGGGAGCTGGACCCGGGTGGTGGCGCGCAGGTGTTCGCGATCCCCGTCGTGTTCGACGTCGCCCCAGGTCACCGCGGTCTCTCCGCTGGAGGTGTCGGGCATGGCGTAGGAGAGCGCGGAGCTGCCGTGCTCGTCCCAGGACGCCACGGTCAGGCCGGTGCCGCTCCAGCCCTTGTCCTCCTCGGCCGGCTCCAGCGGTACCCCGGCGGGGGAGAGCTCGGCCAGGAGATAGCGGGAGCGCACGGCGAGGTGGCGGCCGCTCTTCAGCTGCAGCGCCAACCGTGAGGCGGCCACGGCCTCCTCCTCGGCGGTGGCGGTCTCACCCTCGGCCCTGGCCCGGGCGCCGCGCTCGGCCGCCTCGCGCTGTTCCTCGCGCAGGCGGCGGGCCTGCTCGGCGTCGATCAGACCCAGATCATCGGCTTCGGTGCGCAGGTCGGCGACGGTGGTGCGGTCGGGCAGGGCGAGCCAGCCCCGCCCGTCGAAGCGGCAGGCGCGGGCGATCTCGTGGAGCGCGGCCACGGTGTCGGCCAGAACCGCGCGGTCCACGGGGGTGATGTCGAGGGTGTGGCTCAGGCGGG
>NZ_ANBE01000040.1 GCF_000341145.1 Nocardiopsis xinjiangensis YIM 90004 | reverse complement strand
CGCCCCGCCGCCACCACAGTAGCGACGTCCGTCGGGGCGGGAACGTGCACGGGGGTGTGGTGGCCGCCCCGTCCGGACGAGAGGAGGAACACCACCGTGCGCAGGTGTGGGTGAGTGTCCGAGAGGAATCCTCGGTGGACCGAGGACGGCGGCGATCCCGCCGTCACGACCGCGCGACGAGGAAGTGGTGACCGTGCCCCGACGGTGGACCCTGATCCTGCGTGAGCGGGCCGCAACCGCCCGGCCCGTCCGGCCCGCGGACTGTCACGGCCTGCTCAACACCTGGTGGCCCCAGCCCCCCGAAGAACACAGCGGCGCGAAGAAGTGGGCGATGAACGGCTGGCCCGTACCCCTCGGGGACCGGCTGTACCACTGGACCCTCACGTGGCTCGACGACGCGCCGCCCCCGCTGGACCCGTCCGACCTCGTGGGCCACCCCCAACGCATCGGGGACCACGTGATGGAACCGCTGTCGGTCACCCGCACCTTCGACACCGGCTACGACACCCTGCTCTCCGACGGTCACCGGAGCCATGCCCCGCGCGCGGCCGAACTCCGCAGCCATACCCCCGTGGTCACCACCACCCGCGACGCCACCGGTGACCGCATCCCGCACGTGTGGCCCAACCCCCGGCGGCTCTTCGGCGCCGTCCACCGTTCAGGGGGCGGTGTCGTCGGAGGAAGCGGCGCGGTCGGTGCGGTCGCCCGGTTCGCCCCGCCCGACCTGGCCGGGCCCTGGCTCGACCTGGTGCTGGGCGGCATGGCGCTACTGCGGCGCACGCCTCTGCCCGGGGAGGAGATCCGGCTGGGTGAGCACCACCACGCCGACAACCGTTCCGTTCTCGGCTGGCAGGGCGGAATGATGCTCGAGCTCGTCGGCGCCGACACCCGGCACGTCCGTGCTTTCGCCTCGCTCCTGGAACTGGTGGAACTGGCCGGCGTCGGCAAGTACACCGCGCAGGGGTTCGGGTCGGTGCGTGTGGACACCGTCACCGCCCCGGGGCCGGATACGCGGGCCGCTGCCCGGCGCTCCGGAGGCCAGGGCCGGGGCACGGCCCGCCGTGCCTCCCACCGTGTGCACGAACCGCGCCGGCCCGCCGTGGCCGAGTCCGGTGAATTCGGGGGTGCGCTCTTCGACTGAAGAACCACCGCCGGTTGAAGGACCACCGGTCCCGCTCGAGGACGGCGGGCGTGGGCCGGGGCGCGGCCGGTCGGTTCCCGGGCAGCAGGTACGGGGCCGGCCGGCCTTCGCGTGTTCATCGGCGCCGGGCCGGGCCGGGGCGGGACCGTGACCGCAGTGACCTGGCCAGATCGCGCAGATGCGGCGCCAGGTCCGGTGGACACAGCGGTGGTCCGTGGGCGCTCGTTCCGGTGGAGGGCGGGGACGGGGCCTGGGGCGCGATGGGGCGTCCGGGGCGCGAAGCGGGCATGGGTGAGCCTTCCTACCGGGGCCGTGTAACCAGCTCTCTCGGACAGCGGCCCCCACGCGGGGGACGCTGTCCGCCGACCGGAGTCCCTTCCCGTCCCCGGTGGGGTTCCCGCGGGGGACCGTTGGTTACGGTTGCCGACCGAGGGGCGTTCTGTCCGAGAGAGAAGACCGGGACCCTCCGCCACGGAGGCGCCGGCTGTCGCGTCCCTGCCCTGCCCCGCCGACGAGGAGCTCACTACCGGTGACCTGTCTTTCGCCGCCACGACCCACCACCGGTGCGGACGGTTCCTCCTCCGTTCCGCCGGTCTCGGGGGTGGTCGTCGGCGTGGACCTGCGCGGCATCCAGGCCTTCGTCTACCAAGGACGCCGCATCCTGGACGCCGTGGGACGTGCTGCGCTGGTCGCCGAGCTGACCGACACCGGTGACCTCGAGCACGGGATCGCCTCCCTGGTGCCCGACGACTGCCTGGTACTGCGCGATGCCGGGGGCGCTTTCACCGGAATCTTCGCCGACCGCGGATCCGCGCGCCTGTTCACCTCGCACTACACCCGTCACCTGCGAGAGCGCGCCGGTGGTCTGACGCCCGTGGTCGCGCACGTGCCTTACGGCCCCGCGCAGGAGATCTCCCGCACGACCGGCGTGGACGGGGCCCTGGCCCTGCTGCCCCAACGGCTGCGCGAGGCCCGGCAACACATGTCCGCGCTGCACGGGCCTGCCCACGGGTACGGGATCACCGCCGAGTGCGCGGTCAGCGGTGATCCCGCGGAGGTCGTGGACACCAGCCGCACCCGGCGGTCGCGAGGCAGCGTGCCCGAGCGGGTCTCGGCCGACGTGGCCCGTGCCCGCGGGGTGGGAAGGCGCTGGCACCGGGAACAGGAACGCGCCTGGCTCCCCGGAGGAGGCCTCGCGTTGCCGATGGAGACCGACCGCCTCGGACGTGAACACGGCGAGGTGAGCCGGGTCGCCGTCGCGCACATCGACGTCAACGGGCTCGGGGCGCTGCTGGGGGAGTACCGGGAGCGTGCGGCCGATCCGGGGGTGCCCGGCTCCGGTGCGCTCGCCCAACGTGAGCTGTCCCGCCGGATCGCCGGTCTGATCGAGGGGGTGGCCCGCGCGCTGGTGCGGGCGGTGGCCGCGACCGTGAGTACCGAACCCGGGGCCCACCCCGTCGTGCCGGGCGTGGGCCCCGGGGGAGCGGTCACCCTGTACCGCGACGCCGAGGGGACGGTGAGCCTTCCGGTGCGGCCGATCGTGGTGGCCGGCGACGACCTCACGGTGGTGTGTGATGCCCGCCTGGCCCTGCCCCTGGTGCGTTACGCGTTGGACTGGTTGGACGCCGACCCCGAGAGGATCACCGACCCGGCCGATCCCCGCGTGGCCCTTCACCGCGCCCTGGACCACGACGGCCGTGGTTCCCGGCGCACCGTGCCCTCGGCACACGGTCCGGAAGAGGGCGTCGTTTCCGGCACGCAGGCGCGCGACGCACAGGGAACGCGAGCTTTCCATGAGGACCACGATGTCCACGAGGTCCATGGCACCCGCGCGGGGCACACCACGTGTGTGCCCACGGTGGGTGTGGGCATCGCGATGCAGCCCGTGGGCGCGCCGCTGGCGCTGGGCTACGACGTGTGCGAGGCGCTGTGCTCACGCGCGAAAGCACGACGGATCGCGCGACCCGAGGGTGAGGAGGACGACCACGTCGTCGCCTGGACCACCGGTACCGACGGCATCGAACGTGCCCTGCACCGCCTCGACGAACGCGCCACCCTGCCCCTGACCGGACGCGGCCTGCGCACCTTCCTGGACACCCATTTCGGCGCCTGTGTGCCCGGATCGCTGCTGCCCGGAGGCGCACCGCGCGAGAGGGGATGGCTGCACTCCACCCTGGTCCCCCTCCTGGAAGCAGGGGCCGACCCGGCCCCCGAACTCCTACGCCGCGAGTACGCGACCGGGCGTCCCGTCGACCTGCCCCAGGGCTGGACCCCTGGCGGGCTTCTCGACGCCGTGGAGGTCATGGACCTCCACCTCGACCCCGGTCTCGCCGCGGCCCTCGAACCCCACCGGCCCCAACCACAGGGGCGGACCGGGGCCGGTGGCCCGATGTCCCCGACAGCCGGAGGCTCGGAACCGTGACGTCACTTCCCCATGACGCCCGGCGGCCCTTCCTTCCGTGCCGCTTCACCCCCTCGCACGGACCGGCACGCCCGGGACACCTCGCCCGCGTGCACCGCTCCCATCCGCTCCCGGAAGGCCCCGGGTGAGCGGACCGGACCGCGTGCTCGTCCGCCTCGCCTCCCCGGCCCTGTTCACTGGGCCCGGCGGGGGAACCGACGTGGCCACCGACGAGCACGGCCTGCCCCACCTGCCCCGCCACCGCCTCGCCGCATGCCTGCGCACAGGGGCCGACGCCGCACTCGTGCTCACTCCGCACCTGACCCGCGTCGCCGACGAGCTCTTCGGGCGGCCGGGATCCCACGATCCCGACCGCATCCTCCGCCTCGGCCACGCCGGCGCCGACCAGCAGACCCGCGCGGCCGTGGCACGCGCGCTCGCCGGGCGCCTCGAACCGGAACGCACCACCCTGCGCCGTGCCCTGACCCGGGCCCGCACCGTCGTCGAGACGAGCACCGCCGTCGGCACGGACGGTGCCCCCGAACCCGGGCGCCTGCGCACCCACCGCGCCCTGCTGCCCGGAACGATCCTGACCGCAGCGCTGATCTGGGCCCGCACCCCGTCCCCGGAGCACTGGCTCCTCCTCGCCCGCGCCTGCCTGGCCACCGACCGCATCGGAGCCCGTACCCGCCGGGGACGCGGCAGGGTCGAGGTCCGCCTGGCCGCTCCGGGCACCACGGATCCCGACGCCCTCACCCTCGCTCTCGCCGCGCCGCCCGGGAAGGAGGCAGCCTCCGGGAGAGGAACCGGTCCCGACGGGGAAGAGGTGTGGACGTGAGATCCTCCGACCTCTCGGCGAGCGCCTACCTCCCTCTCCGGTACGTGCTCACCGACACCGTGGCCGTGCGCACCCGGCGCGACCCCTTGCAGGTGGACACCGACCTGACCGTGTCCGGGCGCGCCCAACGCGGCATGCTCGCCGCCGTGCTGCAGCGCGCGGGACGGGAGGATGCCCTCCACGACTGGGTGGCCCGCGGCCACCAGGTGCGTTTCGCCACCGCCCACCCACGCCTCGAACCGGGCGGCACCGAGGACGGAACGCCCCACCCCGACCCCGCAACCGTGCGCGTGGCCTATCCGGTACCCGCCAACCTCTACACCCCCGGCAAGGACGGCACGAGCCTGGTGGACGTCTTCGGCCCCACCGACGCGTCCGTGCCCTACAAGGCGCTCCGGGAGCCCCTCACCCCGGACCGTGTTCTGCGTGCCCGCGTCCGTACCACCTCCGAACGGTTCCTGGCCCGCCCCGGCGGACACACCCCGGGAGGCCCGTTCCACACCACCGCTCTGGACGCCGGCCAGGTCTTCGAGGCCCGCTGGCACCTGCGCGGCCCCGACACGGCGGCCCTGGAAGTACTGGCTCGCGACCTCCTCGAGACCCTGGACCGGGCCGCCGGTGCCCTCACCCTGGGTTCCGGAGGCACGCGCGCCCACGGCGGTGTACGCGTGGAACCGGCCGAACCCGAGCGCCCCCTGTCCCCGGACCGCGCCCGCCTCCCGTGGCCGGAGCGCTCCGTGCCCCCAGGTGGGACCCTCGACCTGCTCCTGCTCGCCCCGGCCCTGGTCGTGGGTGCACACGGGGGAGCCTCCCCCCGTTCCCTGGTCGCCGAGGTCGCCGGTCTGTGCAGGCGGGTCCTGCCCGAGGCCGGGATCGAGGTCGGTACCGCCCACGTGGAGTCGGTGCTCGTGGGCGCCTACCACCGCGGTTACCACGGCCCCATGGCCCAACGCCGGGCGGCCGCACCCGGGGCCGTGGTGCGCCTTTCCACCCGCACGGGTCTGTCCACCGGGCAGGTCCGTGCGTTGGAGGCCCACCACCTGGGGGAACGCGCCGTAGAGGGGTACGGACAGTTCACACTGCTCCCTCCGCCCCCGGAGGAACCGTTGCCCTTGCCTCCGATAGCCGCGCCCGTGGCCCGGACCGCACCCGAACCGCCTGAGCCCCACACGGCCGTCCCCGCCACCGGCGGCGAGCCCGTGGAACCGTGGGACCGGCCTCTGCTCATCCTCCACGACGCTCTGCTGTGGGACGCCGCCCGGCCCGTCGTGCGCGCCCACGCACGGGCCTGCGCCCGAGCCTGCGAACACCGGCTCGCACCCCTGACCCCCGGGCTCCTGGACCGTCTGCGCGCCACCCTCACCCGTCCCGACCGCGACCCGTACGGCTCCCTGGCCGATCTCGCCCGTGCCGTGACCGGAAGCGACGGAGCCCTGTCGGCCAAGGCCGTACGTGCTCTGGAACACGCACGCCCCACCGGCCCCGACCGCACCGGACCGGTCACCGCACGCGACTGGCTCACTCGTCCGGGCGACCCCGACACCGTGGCCGCCTGGTGGGCCGACCACCGACCCGCGCCCCGCACCGAGCCCGACTACGCCGCAGCCCTGGCCGCCGTCGACCTCGGCCTGGCCGATGGGCGCCCGCCCGCCCCCGGTGAGTTGTCCCCGCGCGCCCGCGACTGGGAACACCGTGCCGCCGCCCGCCTGGTCCGTGCCCACCTGGTGGCCTGGATGACGGAGGCCGCCCGCCTGTTGCGCACCAGCGGAGGTGCGCGGCCGTGAGCGAGACACCGACGTCCGTGCTCTGGGAGGTCACCGCCCGCTTGGTGCTGCTGTCCGACACCCACATCGGCCCCGCCGGGCCCGCTCACCGGCGCGCCGACGAGCCCGGGACCGACCTGCCCGTGGACCGTGACCCGGACACCGGCCTGCCCCGCCTGCGCGCCACCACCCTGGCCGGGTTGCTACGCCACGACCTCACGGCCCGTACCGGAGACACAGGGGCCGCCGACCTCCTGTTCGGTACCGCCGCGGCCGACGACCCCGACGGGATCGCACACCCCGGGACGCTGGACCTGGACGACATCGAAGGCCGGGTCCCCGCACCGGTGGTCTCGAGGGCCGGCAACCGGGTGGATCCCGCCTCCGGTACGGCCCTGCCCGGACACCTGTGGAACCGGGAGATCCTGCCCGCCGGGACCGTCCTCGCCGCCCACCTGCGCTTGCACGTGCCCGCGCCCGAGGAAGAGAAGCAGCTGCTCGGTCTGCTCGTCGAGGCCCTCGCCGGGCTGCACGGATCCGGCCCCGAGCACGCGCGCGGCCCGGGGCCCGGTCTTCACGTGGGCGCACGCACAGGGCGCGGACACGGCTCCGTCGCCGCCACCGCCTGGGGCACCCGCCGCCACGACCTCACCACCGCCGAGGGCTGGTTCGCCTACCACGCCCGCACCTGGGCCCAACGCCACGAGGACGGCGAACACACACTCGCCGACGGCCCGGCCACCTTGACCGAGGCGCTGGCCCGGGGCCTGCCCACGAGTGCCCCGGCCTGCCTGGCCCGCGACCTGCCGAACGGGACCACGGACCGCCGCCACCGCGACGAGCTCCGTCTGATGCTGGCCGTGGGTGAGCCGGAGCAACCGCTGGCCCCCGGCCGGGTCCGTCCCGGACTGCTCATGGTCACGGACCTGCCCCCGCCCGAGCGGGCGGGCGCCGTCGATCGTGTCCACCGGTACCGCCCCGTTGCCCGTTCCGAGGAAACCACCGCCGGGTCTGGAGGCCCCGGCCCCGCGCCCGGGGGACCCGTGGACCCGCCCGTGGCCTCCGGCCCCCTCTCGGGGACCCCCGAACCCGAGCCGGTCCTGGGCGACACCGCCCTGCACGCCCTCCTCAAACGCATCGCCGCCCGACTGGCCCGCGACGCCTGTGAGGCCCTGGGCGGGCACGAGGACCTGTGGCGGCACTGGCACGCCCACTGGTGGGGAGGCGACACCGACCCGGCCACCGCACTGCCCCGCCCCTGCCGGGTCCGCCTGCGCCGTACCCCCGTCCTCACCGGCGGCGCGCCCCTGACCACCACACGCCTGACCGTGGACTCCCTCTTCGGCGACGCCGTCGACGGACACCTGAGCACCAGCGACGTGCACTGCGGGGGCACCGCCGAGGCCGTCCTGGACGTGCACGAACCCGACGACACCGTCCGCGGCCTGTTCGCGCTGCTGGTCCGTGAACTGGCGACCGTACCGACCGAAACCCTCGGTTCGGGCGCCGGTAACGGACACGGACGTATCACCGCCACCGCAGCCACGCTCACCCTCCATCCCGGCCACGACGGTCCCGCTCGGACCGTCGACCTCCTCCACGCCGTGCGCGACCCCGACAGTACCGACGCCCGCACCGCCCGCGCCTGGGTCTCACGCTGGCACGCCCGTCTGGGACCCCGGCCCGTGGAGGAGGGGGACCGGTGAACCTGGATCCGCCCCCGCCCGCCGGACTCCTGTTGCACGAACTCACCCCCGGCCAGGTCGAGACCGTGTTGGAGGAGGTCTTCACCCTCGGGGTGCGCTGCGGCCTGCTCGACCACCCCCCGACCGGCGTCCCCGTTCGTGCCGACGCGCCCCAGTGGCTCGTGGCCGAACTCGGGGACGGGCGCATCACCGGAGCCTGCCCGCGTGAACGGTGGCGCCGTTCCGACCCCGAGGCCGCCGCCTCGTCGGCGCCCGCTCCCGGACCGGGGGACCGGTGGCGGATCCTGGAGGTGCTCGTGTTCACGCCGCACGTCCAGATCCGCTTGGGGGAGGGCGGCGAACGCGGTTGGCTCAGCGCCGACGCACCCGAGCCGCTCCCCGCCCCGCTGCGCCCCCGCGACCGGGCGTTCCTGCTGCGTGGGCACAACGGGCCCGAGTACCGACGGCCGGTCCGCTGCGCACCCGGCCTCCAGGACGCGTTCCGGTCCGGTCCCGAAGCCCCCGGAACCGGCCACGGCCTCCAGGAACCGCCCCCGCTCACCGTCACCTCCGAACCCGACGGAACCCGCGCCGTCCTGCCCCTCGAACCCGCCGACACCATCGGCACCACCCGTCCTCTCGGAGACGGGCGCACCCTCGCCCGCACCTCCGGGGCATGGCTCACCGTGCGCGAGTACTGGGCCGAGGACCCCGCGACCGGCGCGGTCGGGGTGGCCTTCCACCGCCTCACCGGACTGCTCACCGGCTCCGACCCCGCCGGGCCCGGGCCCGACCCCGGTACCGGTGACCCGGTCGAGGAGGGCTGATGCCCGATCCCCGTGACCCGGCCGCCCGCTCCACAGGCCGCGGCGGGGCCCCGGGCGGTACCGGCGGGGACCCCGCCGGTACCGGCCCCCTCACCTCCCACGCCCGGGTCCGCCACACCGCCACCGCCCCCTACGGCCCCGTCCCACTCGCCGACGCACCCCTGCCCGCCGCCGACCTGCACCCCGGCCATCGGACCGCCGACCTGCTGCGCTCGCACGACCGCACCGTCCCCGGCACCCATACGGGCTGGATCGAACTGACCATCACCACCCTCACACCCACCTACGTCGGCCGGAGCCCCGATCGCGGACGCGTCGGCCGCTCCCTGCGCCTGCCCGACCCCGCCGGCCCGGGGCTGCCGGTCCTGCCCGGTTCCAGCCTGCGCGGCCTGATCCGCAACACCGTCCGCATCCTCACCGGAGGCGAGACCGGACCGGTCAACACGCCCATGCTCTACTTCCGCGCCCCCGTACGCATCGACCCCGACAGCGGTGACAGCGCTCTGCCCGCCCGCACCCGCCAGGTCATGGCCCACCGCCATGCCCACTACCGCAAACGCCGCGCCGGACTGCGCACCCGACAGGGGTTCCTGCACCACGACACCGACGAGGACCGCTGGTACGTCGTGCAGGTCCCGTCCACCCCTTGGAGTCCCGAACCCGGACAGGCGCTCAAACTCCCCTTCGAGGTCCTGCGCCGCAGCCTGCGCACCTGGGAGTTCGGCGTCGACACCTTCCCCGACCCCCCGCGCGGCACCGGTTACGTGCCCACGCTCCACCCCCAGCACGGGGTACTCCAACACCGGTGGGTCCACGCCCTCCACGTCCCCGGGACCAAAGGGGTGGCGGCGGTCGCCCCCACCCGCACCCAGGCCCTGGAGCACCTGCACACCCACAACGCGGACCAGGGCACCGTCCTCCCGGCACTGCTCGTGCTCACCGGGCAGGCCTCCGCCGAACGCCGCAACGCCTTCCTCTTCCCCCGCCCGCACGACCTGCGCAGCGGACGCCTGCCCGTTCCCGAGGCCCTGGTGGAGCTCTTCGAGTCCGCCGAACAGATCACCGACTACCAGCGCCTGGCCTTCCCCGACCACCTCGGCACGGGGCCCGGTGACCCCGAACGCCCGCCCGTGGCCGGTGCCGGGGGCGGGGGACTGCCCCGGTCGGGGGTGGAACCGGTCTGGTTCGACCAGGACCTCTCCGGCGCGGTGGTCTCCTTCGGCCGTTCCGGCGGCTACCGCATCGCCGTCAGTGAGGACAACCCGATCCGCCGTGCCGTGCCCCCGAGCATCCTGGGCCCCCAACACGGAGACCCCGACCGTGACGAACGGGCCGGACGCGCCGTCGACGTCCCCCGTGCCCTCTTCGGCGACCTCGACACCTTCGCCGGCCCCGGCGGCGCGACGCGGGGCAGGGTCCAGGTGGGCGAAGCCGTGTGCGACCGGACCGAGGCGGACCTGCCCGACGGTCCCTTGCGCGTACGGTTGCTTTCCCCCCAGCGCGGCTGTTTCGCCAACTACCTGCTGCAGGGGCCCGAGACCGAGGAGGGCGAGCGCCCCGACCTCATCACCTGGTCGCACGAGGGGCGCGTGCGCCTGGGCGGATACAAGGTCTACCTGCACCGGCACCCGCGAGGGGCGGGGTCGCCGGTGCGCTACGACCGTGCCGCACAGGAGACCCTGGGGTTCCACGTACCCGCACACGGCGAGGGCCCGCCCCGCGAGACCCAACGCGACGTGGTCCCCCTGCGGGACGGGCTCACTTTTCGCTCCCGTATCACCTTCACCAACCTGACCGAGGCCGAACTCGGAGCGCTGTTGCGGGCCCTGCTCCTGGACAACCCCGTCGACGGCGGGGACTCCCGCGACCCCGAGTACGCCCACAAGATCGGGATGGGAAAGGCACTCGGCCTCGGGAGTGTGCACCTGAGGCCGGAGCTGTACCTGGTGGACCGGGGTGCGCGCGCCCTGTCCCTGGAGCCCGCGGCCGGGGTGCGCCGGGCCGGCGGGGACGAGGTCCGCCGGTTCCTCGACGCCTTCGACGGCGCCCTGGCCGCCCACCGACTGCCCGACGGCGCCGGTCCTGCCCGCTGGAGGCAGGTCGCTCAGGCCCGGGACCTGTGCCTGGCCGCACGCTGGCGCCACCGCCTGCCTCTGGAGGAGACGGCCGTGATGAGCCTGCGCGAGTTCGCCGAGTACCCCGTGCTGCCCCCGCTGGCCCGCCGTTTCTCCGGCCGGGGGCCGCCTGCTTGAGGACGGAAGGCCGTTCCCGGGACGGCTGCGGGACCTCGTCCCGGGACCGGCCCGATGTCTGTTGTACGGGGTTGTGCCGTGCGTCTCCGGGGCCGTGCACACAGAAATGCCCCGGACCCGGGGGAACGGGTCCGGGGCCCGCACACCGGAGCGGGGCCCGCGCGGCAAGGGGGAGGGGCGCGGGCGTCCCGTCAGGGTGCGGAGTCCTGCTCCTGGGCGGTCTCACGGGTCTCGGCGGCCTCGGCGAGAGCCTCCAGCAGGTCGGCGCGCACGTCGGGGTCCTCCAGTGCCGGACGCCACCGGGCGGGGACCTCCCCGTCCTCCGCCAACAGTTCGCAGATCAGGGTGTCCAGTGCCCCCTGCGGATCGGAGTCGAAGGCGGCGCGGTCGCGTTGGGCGTCCTCGGTCAGGCGTGAGGCGGACCGGCCCAACCAGGTGAGTTCCTGTTCGCTGAGGACCTCGCGTCTGGGTCGCCCGGCCTCCTCCGGCACCTCGTCCGGGTCGGGAACCGGCGTGTAGGGGGCGCTGCGGGCCCGTCCGCGCGCCTGCTGCACCAGACGGAAGTGGGAGGGCATGTCCACGGCCATGCGCCCGAGCACCCCGGTCAGGCGCCGGGCCAGGTCCTCACCGTTCAGGTCGGGCAGCAACCGGCGCAGCACCAGCCGCCGGCGCTGGTCGGGGGTACGGCCGGGATCGGCGTCGCGTCCGGCCGCCAGCTCGGCGATCTTGCGCAGCAGGTAGTCGCCGGTGGCGGTGGAGACCAGCGGTGGTTCGCGCTCCTCACTCACCGAACGTCCGTGCAGGTCGGACACGGGCACCGCACTGCCGTCCTCGGTGAAGGAGACGTGTTCGCCGGGACCGATGTCCTCGGGCAGATCGGCGGCCGGGTTGCCCCAGCCGGCGGTGAGCACGAGCATCGCCAACGCCTCCTGGTCGACCACGTCGGAGGCCACCCGGGACACGTCGCGGCGCTGGGCCCAGCGCCGGGGGCGCTCGGAGAACGCGCAGCGCACCGCGCCGCCAGCGGTGTGCTGGGGGTAGACGCGCCGCAGGTTCTTGTAGGACCGGTCGCGGCGCACGTCGTCGAGAGCGTCGCGCAACCGGTGCGCGGCGCTGCGGTCGACGTGCTCACGCCCGTGCACGGCGAGGGAACCGCGTCCGGGCTCCGTGCCCGGGGCCCGGACCGGCGCGGCGCGGCGCATGCGCACGGCGATGACGCTTTGGGCATCACCCTGGTGCTCCGCGCACGGGCAGTGCTCGGCGCACAGGTTGACGTAGTTGTAGAACTGCTCGGAGTGGCCCGGGCAGCTCTGTGCGGTTCCGTCACCCGAACACGGGCCGCAGCCCACCACGCGTGTGAAGACGCGCAGGAACGTGGTCGAACGGAACAGTTCCCATGCGGAACAGTGGTGCGTGCTCACGAACTCTTCTCCCCGGGTGGACCCGGGCCGGGTCGCTTTCCCAGCCCCGCGGAAAAGCGTGCGCGAAGAGACGTGAGGCCATTTCCGACACCCCCGCGTCAACGGGAGGTCTGGGAACAAATTAGATCCGTCGCGTTGCCGCTGTCAATTGTCGGGTGCGGGGAAAATGGGTGGGCGCGCCGCCCCGCAGCGCACCGCAAAAGGCCTCCCACGTTCCGGACATGCCTGCCCCCACCTCCTGAGACGTGCCTGCGCAGGCCTGCCGACGGTGTCCGAGAGACTTGCGATGAGAGTACGGGCGCGGACACCGCCGCACGGACCCGGACGGCCGCGCGCAGCACAGAACGGAGGCCTCGGATGCCGGTGGTCAACTTGACCCCGCACATGGTGACGGTCGTCGACGAGCGCTCGCGTGTGATCCAGAGCTGGCCCCGGGCCGACAGCCCGGCCCGGGTCGAGGCGGTGCGTGTGCGGGTGGCCCGGGCGGCGGGGGTACCCGAGGGGGTGCCGTTGCTGACCGAGGAACGCGGGCGTGCCGACCTGCCCGAGCCACGTGAGGGCACGTGGTTCATCGTCTCCTCGGTCGTGGGGTCGGCCCACCCCGAGCGCCGCGACCTGCTCGTACCCTCCGACCTGGTCCGCGACGGAAAAGGTGCCGTCACCGCCTGCCGTTCTTTCGTGATCAGTGGGACGCCGGTGCAGAAAGTGGCGCCGTGAGTTGTTCTTCCCGAACATACGCACATGCTCCGTGGACGAGAATCATGGGTGAATGCCTTCTGCGCGAGCAGTTACCATGGCGCCACACGGTGAACGAACGCGTGAGAAGGGCCACGTGGACACCCCTGGAACCTCTGTCGTCCTCGTGGGACGCAACCCCACACCCGCGCTGTTGTCCGCGCTCACCCTGCCCCACGACGACCTCGTCCTGGCCGGCAGCGACGACACCCTGCCCGTCGCCCACCGGGTCGCCGAGGCCGTGCGCGCACGCACCGCACCCGCTTCCGTGCAGGTGATCAGCGTGGGCCCCGACCCGCACGACCCCGCCGGGGTCAGCGACCGCCTGCGCGCCCTCGAAACCGTGCGTGAGCGCCGTCCCTGGTACCTCGACTACACCGGCGGCACCAAGATCATGAGCGTGGCCGCCGCACTGCTGCACGAGCAGACCCTGCCCGAGAACGATCACCCCCGCGCACCCGGCTGGCGCCTGTACCTGGACGCCCGACGCGACCTGCTGCGCACCACAGACCCCCACCGGCCCGCCCTGCCCCTCGACACCGCCCACGTCGACCTGGCCGCGCTCGCCGCCGTCCACGGATCCCACTGGATCGATGACCGCGACCCCGAACCCGTGCGCCTGGTCGTCGAGGGCGGGACCCAGGCCCTGGACGCCCGCCACCCCCGGCTCGGCCCCGCCGCCCGCCGCGGGATCATCGCCGAGGCCCGCGTACTCGCCCACCTGCGCCGCCACCTGCGCCGGGCCCCCGGAACCGAGGTCCTCGGCCCGCGCCGTGTCGCCGACCCCGCCCGTCCCGGGGACTCCGTCGCCGACTTCGACGCCGTGGTCCGCCACCGCCACAGGGTGCTGTGCGTGGAGACCAAGACCCGCGCCGACGACGTCGAGGCCCGCGCCGGATGGACCGTCGCCAAGGCCCGCCGGGTCTTCGGCAACGCCGTCTGTGTCCTGTTCGTGCACACCGGACCCGCCCGCCCGCGCCTGCGCGCGGCCATGATCGACCACAACCCCGCCCTGACCGCACGCAACACCCACGTCTGGGCACTCGACGACGTCCTGAACCGCCTGACCTCCTTCGACGACCTGCGCTCGGCCTTCTTCCCCGGCCTGGACCCCGAGCCCCCGGAAGCCGCCCCGCGCCCCCCGCTGCCCGAAGCCCCCGACCAGCCGGCCCAGCACCCAGGCCCCGATTCCGCGCCCGCACTGGTCACCGCCCTGGGCGGCAGCCGCCTGGGCACCCTCACCGCCGTGCACGCCCACCGCCCCGCCCAGACCCTGATCCTCTCCTCCCACCAGGGCATGCGCGGACACGTACGCGAAGCCGCCGCCCGCACCCTGCACCGTGCCGAACACCCCGACGCCCCGCCGGCCGACGCCGCCCACCTCAAGGAACACGGCTACCGCGACCGGGTCCGCTTCGGCGCCGACCCCGTCGACGGCTCCGACCCCCACGCCGTGGCCGCCCGGGCCCACGCCTGGATCACCGGGGAGAACGGGCGCCCCGCTGTCGTCGACCTCACCACCGGGACCAAGGCCATGAGCCTGGGCCTGGCCCTGGCCGCCCGCCACTCCGGAGCCTGCGCCATCTACCAGCTCGCCCGAGAACGCGCCCTCGTGTGCCTGACCCACGGCCGCCTGCCCCTGCATACGCGCGCCACCGTCGACTGGTCCCTGGTCCTGACCGGCTACACACCCCTGGCCGGACCCCTGGCCGCCGACACCGCCCACGTCGACGCGCCCCTGCTCGAGGCCGCCCGCACCGCCCTGACCCGGGCCACAGACGGTCCCGTCGAAGCCTGGGCCGACACCACCCTGACCGACCCCGAACGGGCCCACACCGCCCGGGAACGCCCCAGCCTCGTCCTGACCTGCGGTGACCGCGCCGTCGGCCTGGCCGCCCCCGCATGGCACCTGCGCCGCCCCCGGGAGCGCCGCACCCGCCGCGTCAGCCCCGGTTCCTGGGCCCAGAGCGTCCATGCCGCGACCCTGCACCTCAACCTGCGCTGCGACGTCGCCGGTACCGTCCTGGCCCTCACCCGCCCCGAGGGCGACGTGGGACGCGCCCGCGAACTCGTCGACTGGATCACCCACACACCGCCCGGGAGCCGCGTACCGGAATCCCGCATCACCTTCGATGACCCCCTGCACCCGCTCGTGCTGGCCGCCGATCCCGACGACCCGCCCCCGCCCCTGCACACCGACCTCACCCTCCTGTGACCCGACCCGCCGTCGGCCTCCCCGTCCCCGCATCCGGCGACCGACAGGATGGGAACGCGGCACACACGGGGAGGACACACATGCGCCACGGGGGAGCGGCCGCCATCGCTCTGACCACCGTCCTGATCGCGGGCTGCGCTCCCGGGGCAGAGGAGAGCTTCCACGGGCAGCGGATGGCCTGGGCGCCCTGCCACGACGAGGAGGACCTCACCCTCTTCACCGAACTCGGCGGCGACCGCGACTGGATGGCCGCCCTGGAGTGCGGAACCCTCACCGTCCCACTCGACCACGACGACCCCGGCGGCCGGACCCTCGACCTCGCCGTGGTCCGCCGCCCCGCCGGAGGCGGAGCCGAGGGACACCAGGGCTCCCTCGTGGTCAACTACGGCGGCCCCGGCGCCTCCGGGGTGGGCGCCATGAACACCCCGCGCTTCGGTGAGGACGTACGCGAGGCCTACGACCTGGTCTCCTTCGACCCGCGCGGCGTCGGCGACAGCGAGGGGTTCGCCTGCGGCGACAGGTACGCCCTCGACGACGCCCGCAGCGAAGCCGGCGCCTCCGACCCCCTCGATACGAACGCCGAGGACCTGCGCCTTCTCGGCGAGGCCGCCCGCGACTACGCCGAGAGCTGCGAGGACGCCGTGGGGGAGGACTTCCTCGCCCACCTCGGCACCGTCGAGGTGGTCCAGGACCTGGACGTCCTACGCGATGCCCTGGGAGAGCAGACCCTGGACTTCGTCGGCTACTCCTACGGCACCCGCATCGGAGCCCTCTACACCGACACCTTCCCCGAGTCCACCGGCGCGATGGTCCTGGACAGCCCCGTCCTGCTCGAGGGCAGCGGCATCGACGCCGCCCTCGGACGCGCCAACGCCTTCCGCGACACCTGGCACATGTTCAACCAGCACTGCACCGCGACCGAACCCGGCTGCCCCCTCACCGACCCCGCCACCGCCACCGAGGTCACCGAGCAGGCCATCGCCGACCTGCAGAGCGATCCCGTCGTCGTCGACGACGGCGTCGGCATCAACGGCGACATGTTCTCCCTGCTGCTCACCCTCGCCCTGCCCCGCGACGAGGACTGGGACGACCTCGCCGCCCTGCTCACCGCCCTGCACGAGGGCGACGACGCGGACGTACGGCAGGGGCTCGGCACGCTCTACGAGGAGGTCTTCGGCAGTTACCGCGACCGCGGTCCCGCACCCCCCGAACCCGGTGCCGACCACGTCGACGCGCAGGCCGCCCGGACCGCGATCAGTTGCGCCGACCTGCGTGACCCCACGGACGTGTGGGACTACCGCGACGCCGCGAGGGTGGCCGAGGACGTGGCGCCCCTGCTCGGTCCCGACCCCGTCTGGGACCAGCTGCCCTGCGCCCACTGGCCCGAGACCGAGGAGGTCCCCGGCGACGTGCGGTTCGAGGACGCTCCGCCCGCCGTCGTCGTGGGCACCGTCGGTGATTCCAGTACCCCCTACGCCTGGGCCGAGGACCTGCACCGCGACATGCCCGGCTCCAGCCTCGTGACCTACACCGGCGCCGGCCACACCCTCTACGGGGAGGGACGCAACACCTGCGTGGACGGGGCCGTCGACGCCTATTTGCTCGAGGACCGCCTGCCCGAGGACGGAACGGCCTGCGCCCCCGACCACTGACCCGCACCTGTCCCGGACACGACGAGGGCCCCGCCCCCGCAGGAAGGGGAACGGGGCCCGGGCCGCCCGCACACACCTAGATCCGGGAAGCGGCCTCCTCGTCCAACCAGAACACCGTGCTCTCGCGCCCGCGCGCACCCGCCACGGGTGCCTCCTGCACCGGTCCGCCGGCCAGCCCCAGACGCACGGCCTCGGCCTTGCCCTCACCGGAGGCGATCAACCACACGCGGCGCGAGGACCGGATCGAGGGCAGGGTCAGCGTCACCCGGCGCGGCGGCGGCTTGGGGGCTTCGTGCACGCCCACCACCGCGGCCTCGTCGTCGTGCACCTGCGGCAACCCGGGGAACAACGACGCCACGTGCGCGTCCGGGCCCACACCCAACAGGCAGACGTCGAAGGACGGCACCGGGCCCGCCCCGTGCGCGGCCACCGCCAGTTCCCGCGAGTACCGGGTCGCCGCGTGTTCGACCGAGTCACCGTCGGCCCCGTCGGAAGCGGGGATCGGGTGTACTTGGTGCGAGGGGATGTCGATGTGGTCGATCAGCGCCTCGCACGCCTGGGTCTCGTTGCGTTCCCGGTCCTTGTCGGGCAGGAAACGCTCGTCGCCCCACCACAGGTGCACCGCCGACCAGTCCAGCCCGATGCGCTCGGCGGCATTTCGCAGTTCGACCAAGGTCCTGATCCCGATGCCCCCGCCGGTCAGCGCCACGTGCGCAACGCCCCGCTCGGCCACCGCGCTCTGGATCTTCCGTGCCAGCTCGCCCGCGACGGCCGTGGCCAGTTCCCCGCCATCGCGATGACGGACGACTTCCGGTTCACTCACTTGCCTGCTCCGCTCCAGCGGTCACGTCCCCCAGGTGCCGGGCCGTGCTCGCGTAGGTCTCGTCTGCGTCCAGTCGGCGCAGCTCCTCGGCCAGGGCCAGGGCCGCGCCGCGGCGGGCCAGAGCCACCGTCTGGTCCGGCTGTCCGAACCGCTTCAGGACCGCTGTCCGGCCGTCGGTCCGTGAGATCACCACGTCCCCCTCCTCGGTGGACAACCGCGCCTCGGTCAGGCCGGGCCCGTCCGATACGCGGCGCTCCACCGGGACCGCCAGGCGTTCGGACAACCACGACGCCAACAGTTCGGCGCTCGGGTAATGCGACTCGGCCGTCACACTCGCCGAGGTCACCCACCCGGTGGGCTGGTCCATCACACTCGCCAGCAGCGAGCGCCACGGCGTCAGCCTGGTCCAGGTCAGGTCCGTGTCTCCCGGACGGTAGTGAGCTACCCGTTCACGCAGGTCGTGCAACGGCTCCTCGGCACGCAACGCGTCGGTGATGCGACGCTGGGCCAACAGGCCCACCCGGTCGGCGCCCGGGTCCACCGGTCCCGGGCCCGGCCACCACACCACCACCGGCGCGTCCGGCACCAGCAGCGGTGTCACCACGGAATCGGGATGCTCACCCAACGGCCCGTACAACCGGAGCAGCACCGCCTCACCCGGACCGGAGGTGCCCGGGCGGCGGATCTCCGCGTCGATGGCCGGCTCGGCCGCCGGGTCGCGTCGGATCAGTGCGATCACCCGGGAGGGGTGTTCGCGCCCCGCCTCCGTTGCGGCCCGCACCGCGTCGTAGTGGTCGGCCTCGTCGGTGACGATGACCAGGGTCAGCACCATGTTCATCGCACCGCCGCCCACGCTCAGTCGCTCGGACATGAGCGCGTCGGTGATCTGCGAGGTGGTGGTCTGCGGCAGATAGAGCGTCATGGCACCCTCCGGGCATGGTCGTGGCTGGTCACGGGCGCCGCCAGTGGCGGCCGTCCCGGGCGATCAGGGCCTGCCCGGATTCCGGGCCCCAGGTCCCCGCCCCGTACTGTTCGGGCCGGCCCGACCCGGCCCAGTGTTCCTCGACCTGGTCCAGGATCTGCCACGACAACTCGACCTCCTCCTGGCGAGGGAACAGCGGCGGGTCGCCGATGAGCACGTCCAGGATGAGCCGCTCGTAGGCCTCGGGGCTGGCCTCGGTGAAGGACTGTCCGTAGGTGAAGTCCATGCTCACGTCGCGCACCTCCATGCTGGCCCCGGGAACCTTCGACCCGAAACGCAGCGTCACCCCCTCGTCGGGTTGGATACGCAGCACCAGGGCGTTCTGCCCCAGTTCACTGACGTCCGAGCGCGGGAACATCTGCTGGGGTGCGGCCTGGAAGACCAGCGCCACCTCGGTGACCCTGCGCCCCAGCCGCTTTCCGGTACGCAGGTAGAACGGAACCCCCGCCCACCGGCGCGTGTCCACCGCCAGCTTCAGCGCCGCGTAGGTCTCGGTGATGGAGTCCGAGGGGATGCCTTCCTCCTCCAAGTACCCGCTCACGTACGAGCCGCCCTGCCAGCCGGCCTCGTACTGGCCGCGCGCGGTCCCCGTGGACAGGTCATCGGGCAGGGAGACCGCCGAGAGCACCTTCTCCTTCTCGGCCCGGATCGCGTCCGCGCTGTAGGAGACCGGCTCCTCCATCGCCACCAGCGCCAGCAACTGCAGCAAGTGGTTCTGGATCACGTCGCGGGCCGCACCGATGCCGTCGTAGTAGCCCGCGCGTCCGCCCACGCCGATGTCCTCGGCCATGGTGATCTGCACGTGGTCGACGTAGCTGCGGCCCCACAACGGCTCGAACAGCGTGTTGGCGAACCGCAGCGCCAGGATGTTCTGGACCGTCTCCTTGCCCAGGTAGTGGTCGATGCGAAAGACCGAAGCGGGCGGGAAGACCTCGTCCACGACCTCGTTGAGCGCCTGGGCGCTGGCCAGGTCGTGCCCGAACGGCTTCTCGATGACCACCCGGCGCCAGGGCGTGGTGCCGCCCGGCCCCTCCCCCTCCTGTGGTTCGGCCAGACCCGAACGCTTGAGCTGGGTGACCACGGTCGGGAACATCTTCGGCGGCAGCGACAGGTAGAACGCGTAGTTGCCGCCGGTACCGCGCGCGCTGTCGAGCTCACGCACGGTCGAGGCCAGTTCGTCGAAGGCCTCCTCGTCGTCCAGGTCGCCCTGCACGAACCGCACGCCCTCGCTCAGCTGGCGCCACACGTCCTCACGGAAGGGGGTACGCGCGTACTGGCGCACGGCATCGTGGGCCACCTGCGCGAAGTCCTGGTCCTCCCAGTCCCGGCGGGCGAACCCCACCAGGCCGAACCCGGGAGGCAGCAGACCCCGGTTGGCCAGGTCGTAGATGGCCGGCAGCAGCTTCTTGCGCGCCAGGTCGCCCGTGACACCGAACAACACCAGCACGCTGGGGCCGGCGATACGCGGCAGTCGGCGGTCCAAGGCCCCTCGGAGCGGGTTCGGAACCGCTCCCGGCATCACTGGCTCTTTCAAACTGACTCACGCTTCCTGTCGAGGGTGTCCGGTGGACGGCAGACCGGCCCGTGCCCGTGCCCGTGCCCCGGAGGCGCGGGACACGGGCACGGGAAAGGGTACGGGAGAGGGCCCGACGGGCTCAGGCCAGGCTCTGGAGCTTGGCCGAGACACCCTTGAGCAGGCTGTCCCAGGAGTCGACGAACTTCTGCACGCCCTCCTCCTCCAGGACCCCGAACACCTCGGTGAGGTTGACCCCGGCGGCCTCGAGCGCGGCGAAGTCCTCATGCGCCGCCTGGTAGGTGCCCAGAATCGTGTTGCCCTCGATGTCGCCGTGGTCGGCGACCGCGTCCAGCGTCGCCTGCGGCATGGTGTTGACGGTCTCGCGCGCCACGAGCTGAGTGACGTAACGCGTGTCGTCGTACTCGGGGGCCTTCACCCCGGTGGAGGCCCACAGCGGACGCTGCGGCTTCGCGCCCAGATCGGCCAGGGCACGCCATTCCCCGGTGTCGAAGGCCTGTTCGTGGGCCTGGTACGCCAGGCGGGCGTTGGCGATCGCGGCCTTGCCCAGGAGCGCGGTGGCCTCGTCGGTGCCGATCTCCTTCAGGCGCTTGTCGACCTCGGCGTCGACACGGCTGACGAAGAAGGAAGCCACCGACTGGATACGCGACAGATCGTGGCCGTTGGCGCGGGCCAGCTCCATGCCCTCCATGAAGGCGTCCATGACCTGGCGGTAACGGTCCAGGGAGAAGATCAGGGTCACGTTCACGCTGATGCCCTGGCCCAGCACCTGCGTGATCGCGGGCAGGCCCTCCGACGTGGCGGGGATCTTGATCATCAGGTTCGGCCGGTCCACCAGCCACCACAGGGCCTTGGCCTCGGCGATGGTGCGCTCGGTCTCGCGCGCCAGGCGCGGGTCGACCTCCAGCGAGACCC
Source organism: Nocardiopsis xinjiangensis YIM 90004 (assembly GCF_000341145.1). Classification (GTDB taxonomy): domain Bacteria; phylum Actinomycetota; class Actinomycetes; order Streptosporangiales; family Streptosporangiaceae; genus Nocardiopsis; species Nocardiopsis xinjiangensis. The sequence goes on along the minus strand of NZ_ANBE01000040.1, from coordinate 57,639 downwards.
GGCCGTCGACACGGTCGGTGGCCTCGTAGGTGGGCCGCATCAGGTCGGCGGCCCAGCGGATGTCGTAGCCGGTCAGCATACGCACGGCCTCGTCCACCGAGACCCCGCGCGAGACCAGCTCGGCGACCTGCTCGTCGTAGGCCTCGCCCTCCGAGAGGGCCTTGTCGAAGATGGTCGGGTTGGAAGTCACGCCGACCACGTGGTGGGCCGACATCAGTTCGGCCAGGTTGCCCGAGCGCAGCCGCTCACGGCTGAGGTCGTCCAACCACACGGACACGCCTGCGTCACTCAGGGACTCGAGTGCCTCGTTGCTCATGTTTCTCNCGGGGGGGCCCGTACGGGTCAGCGTGCGGCCTTGGCGGCGCTGTCACGCACGGCGGCGACAACCGCCTCGGAGGTGATCCCGAACTTCTCGTACAGGGTCTGGTACGGGGCCGAGGCGCCGAAGTGCTCCAAGCTCACCGAAACACCGGCGTCGCCGACGTACTCGCGCCAGCCCAGGGCCACACCGGCCTCGATGGAGACGCGGGTGCGCACCGAGGAGGGCAGGACCTGCTCGCGGTACTCCTCGCCCTGGGCCTCGAACCACTCCACGCACGGCATCGAGACCACACGGGTGGGCGTGCCGGCCTCCTCGAGCTCCTGGCGGGCCTCCAGCGCGATGGGGACCTCGCTGCCGGTGGCGATCACGATCGCCTCGGGGGAGCCGCCGGAGGCCTCGGCGAGCACGTAACCGCCCTTGACGGCCTCCTCGGCCGGGGCGTATTCGCCGCGGTCCAGCACCGGCAGGTTCTGCCGGGTCAGTGCCAGCGCGGACGGACGGTCGGTGGTCTCCAGGGCCTTGCGCCAGACCACCGCGGTCTCGTTGGCGTCGGCCGGGCGGACCACGTCCAGGCCCGGGATCGCACGCAGCGCCCACAGGTGCTCGATCGGCTGGTGGGTGGGGCCGTCCTCACCCAGGCCGATGGAGTCGTGGGTCCACACGTAGGTCACCGGCAGCTGCATGAGCGCGGCCAGGCGCACGGCCGGGCGCATGTAGTCGCTGAAGACCAGGAACGTGCCGCCGTAGGGCCGGGTGGGCCCGTGCAGGGCGATGCCGTTGAGGACCGAGCCCATGCCGTGCTCGCGCACACCGAAGTGCAGCACTCGCCCGTACGGGTTGCCCGGGAACATGCTGCTGGCCCGGTCGAAGGGAAGGAAGGAGGGCTCACCCTTGGGCGTGGTGTTGTTGGACCCGGCCAGGTCGGCCGAACCGCCCCACAGCTCCGGCAGGACGGGGGCCAGGGCGCTGAGGACCTCACCGCCGGCCTTGCGGGTGGCCATGCCCTTGGCGTCGGCCTCGAAGACGGGCAGCGCCTCGGTCCAGCCCTCGGGCAGCTTGCCCGACTGCAGGCGATCGAAGAGCTCGCCGTTCTCGCCCGCGCCTCGGCGCCAGGCCTGGAAGGCCTTCTCCCACTCGCTGTGGGCCTCACGGCCGCGGGCCAGGGCCTTGCGAGTGTGCTCGATGACCGCGTCCTCCACGTGGAAGGGTTCGTCGGTCAGGCCCAGGAGCTGCTTGGTCGCGGTGACCTCCTCGGCACCGATGGCCGCACCGTGGATCGCGCCGGTGTTCTGCTTGTTCGGCGCCGGCCACCCGATGACCGTGCGCAGACGGATGAAGGTGGGGTGCTCGGTGTCGGCCTTGCCGCGCAGGATCGCCTGGTACAGGGCGTCGATGTCCTCGGTGTAGTCACCGGCGGCGGTCCAGTCGACCTCCTCGACGTGCCAGCCGTAGGCGCGGTAGCGCTCGAGCACGTTCTCGGAGTGGGCGATACGGGTGTCGTCTTCGATGGAGATCTGGTTGTCGTCCCAGACCATGATGAGGTTGCCCAGGTTCTGCGTCCCGGCCAGGGCACTGGCCTCGTGGCTGACGCCCTCCTGGACGTCGCCGTCGGAGCAGAAGGCGAAGACGTGGTGGTCGAAGGGGCTGGCCCCGAGGCCGGCCTCGGGGTTGAACAGGCCGCGCTCGCGGCGGGCGGCCATGGCCATGCCCACGGCGTTGCCCAGGCCCTGGCCCAGCGGGCCGGTGGTGGTCTCCACACCGGGGGTGTGGCCGACCTCGGGATGCCCGGGGGTGAGGCTGCCCCACTGGCGCAGCCCCTTGAGGTCGTCCAGGCTCACGTCGTAGCCGGCCAGGTAGAGCTGGATGTACAGGGTCAGGCTGGAGTGGCCGACCGACAGCACGAAGCGGTCCCGTCCGACCCAGTCGGGCGCCGCCGGGTCGTGGCGCATGATCTTCTGGAAGAGGAGGTAGGCGGCCGGGGCGAGGCTCATGGCGGTGCCGGGGTGTCCGTTACCCGACTTCTCTACCGCGTCCATGGCCAGGGCGCGGACGGTGTTGACCGCGCGGAGGTCGAGCTCCGACCAATCCAGTTCTTGCGGGGTGTGGGCGTTCACGGACTGTCGTCTCCTTCTCGGGCACCTCTTCGCCCGGTGGGCGGGGTGGGTCGTGTGCGTGCGTGTCGGGGCCGTCGCCGTGTTGTCGGGTCCGGGCCCGTTCCGGGCCGCGGGTGACGCGAGGAGTGCCGTCGAGGAGGGTGGGGCGCCTGCGCCGCCGAGTGCCGGTCAGGTGCCCTGCCGGACGGCGCTGTTGGGGACGACGGCCGCCGAGGTCGGCGAAACCACGACGGGTTCGGCCAACTATGAGCCTATCGTCCGCGGTCGGTGGTGTCGTGGCCCGACACCTCTGTCTACCAACCGGTAATGGGGCCTGTCCGACCGCTGAGCCCCGGCCGCGGCCGTCCTGCGCGGCGCGTGGCACGCTGGTGGCGGTCTGGGGGGTGTGCGACCCTGCTGTACACCCCGGCCCGCCAGGAGCAGGGCCTTTGGTTGACGGGGGGCTGGTCCTCGGCCCGCGAGAAGAAGTACTACAGTATGTCGTTGACGGGGTTTCCGCCGGTCCGGGCAATGTGTCGGCCGTTCGACCCCGCGTGGCGAGCAGTGTCGAGAATCCTAGAGTTGTCGAGGTATCCGCGTGTCTGAAACCGAGCCGGTGCCCCCTGTGGGAACCCGACTGCGGCGTAGCCGTCCGGCCGTGAGGACACGGTAGATGGCCCTCGCAGACCGAACCCAGCACACGGGTCCCGCCGGCACCGACGGCACGAGCCCCGAGGCCACCCGTAAGGCCTCCCTGGGCGAGTACGTGCGTGCCTACGTGGCCCTGTCCAAACCCCGTGTCATCGAGCTGCTGCTCATCACCACCATCCCGGTGATGTTCGTCGCGGCCGGGGGAGTGCCGCCGTTGTGGACGGCTGTGGCCACCCTGCTCTTCGGGACGATGTCGGCGGCCAGCGCCAACGCGATCAACTGCTACATCGATCGCGACATGGACCAGAAGATGCTCCGCACCCGGAAGCGCCCCGGTGCGATGCGGTTGGTCACCCCGCGCGGTGCCCTGGCCTACGGCCTGGCGCTGTCGATCGGCTCCACGGCCGGCTTCGCCCTGTGGGTCAACATGCTCGCGGCGGCGCTGTCGGCCTTCGCGATCCTGTTCTACATCTTCGTCTACACGATGCTGCTCAAGCGGCGCACGGCCCAGAACGTCGTGTGGGGCGGTATCGCCGGATGCATGCCCGTGCTCATCGGTTGGGCGGCCGTGACCGGCAGCCTCGCCTGGGCCCCCTTCGTGCTCTTCCTCGTGGTGTTCTTCTGGACACCGCCGCACACCTGGGCACTGGCCATGCGTTACCGCGAGGACTACGCCGCGGCCAGCGTGCCCATGCTGCCGGTGGTGGCCACCGACCGCAGGGTGCTGTTGGAGTGCGTGCTCTACAGCTGGGCGACCGTGGCCGTCTCCCTCCTCTTCTGGCCCGTGGCCGGCACCACCGTCTTCTACGGTGCCGTCGCCCTGGTCCTGGGCGTGCTGCTGCTGGTGCAGGCCCACCGCATGTACAACCGCTCCCGGACGGGCGTGACCGGTGCCAAACTCAGGACGATGGGCTTCTTCCACCTGACCAACGCCTACCTGGCGCTGTTGTTCGTGGCCGTGACCGTCGACCCGCTCATCGCGGGCGCCCTGGCCTGAGCCCCACCGCTCCTCACACGCGGCCGTCGCCGGCACCCGCCGGGGCGGCCGCGTGCGTGCGGCACCGGGAGAGGGCCCAAGGGTGCTGGGCGAGCGCGGCCGCAGGCTGGAGCGCAGCGTCGGCGTGCACCACGAAAGCGCCGTAGCGGTGCAGGTGGAGCGCTCCTGCACTGATCGGGACGCGACCGGATTCACGGGTGTGGCCGGGGCCACTGTGGAGCAGCGGAGTCGGTGCCGCCCCGAGCGGGCCTTCCTACTACGATCGGGGGCCATGCCCCGCCTCGACACCAGAGCCATCCTGCAAGGACGCAACTCCCGGCGCTCGACCACCCTCCTGCTCGGAACCACCGTCAGCGTCGTGTGTATGGCCGGAATGTTCGTGTACCTGTGGATGCTCGCGATGGCGGGCGGAGCGGCCGCCGGCATCGACGGGACCACCGGATTCGTCCTCAGCCTCCTGGCCGCCGTCGTCCCGGTCAGTGCGCTGATCCCGCTCATCCTGCTGCTGGACCGGCTCGAGCCCGAACCCCGTTCCGTGCTCTTCTTCGCCTTCGCTTGGGGCGCGGGCGTGGCCGTGGTGGCCTCCCTCCTGCTCAACTCCTGGGGGCTGCGCAGTGTCGCGGTGCCGCTCTTCGGACCCGAGACCGGGGGCGCGGTGGCGACCTCGGTCGTGGCACCGGTCGTGGAGGAGAGCGCCAAGGGATTGGTGCTGCTCATCCTGCTCTGGCGGCGCCGCCACGAGATCGACACCTACACCGACGGTGTGGTCTACGGCGGCATGGTCGCCACCGGCTTCGCCTTCACCGAGAACATCCTGTACTTTCTCGGGGCCTTCTTCGAGGGCAACCTCGCCGCGACCTTCGTGCTGCGCGGGATCGTCGCACCCTTCGGCCATCCCGTCTACACCGCCGTGATCGGCATCGGTGTGGCCTACGCGGCCACGCACATCGGACGCGCGCGGGCCCTGGCGCCGATCGCCGGCTGGTTCGCGGCGGTGGTACTGCACGGCCTGTGGAACGGAGCCGCCCAGACCGGGTGGAGCGGCCTGGGCCTGGCCTACGCGGTGCTGTTCGTGGTCGCACTCGGGATCGTGGGGCTGTCGGCGCGCGACCGCCGCTCCCAGGTCGCCGCGATCGGGCATTACCTTCCCCCGTACGTGTCCACCGGCCTGGTCACCTCCTCCGACATCACCATGCTCAGCTCCATGGCCCAGCGCCGCGAGGCCCGGGGGTGGGCCTCACGCAACGCCGGCTCGAAGGGGCGCGCCGCGATGAAGGAGTACCAGCTCGCAGCGACCGAGCTGGCCCTGCTGCACCAGAAGATCGACGCCGGGCGGCCCCGCGGCGATTGGAAGGTGCGGCGCGATTCCTACCTGGCGCTCATGCACGTGTCCAGGGACACCTTCCTGGGCCGCATGCACCGGCCGGTCACGCCGGGGTGGGCGGAGAGCCCCACGGACTCCGGGTTCATGCGCCGCGCCGACTTCGCACAGGTCATCGCTCAGGCGCGGGCTCCGCAGCCTCCGCAGGAGTACGTGCCCCGTCATGCTCCCCGGAGCGCTCCGTGACCGGGGCCCCGGGCGCTTCCAGGCGGGTGGTGGAGAAGTACAGGCGCGCGATCGCGATCCACGTCAGGGCCGATCCGAGCACGTGCAGCACGACGAGGTACTCCGGCAGGGCCAGCGCGTACTGGATGTAGCCGATCACGCCTTGGAGTACCACCAGGGCCACCAGCGCGAGTGAGGCCACACGCACCGGGCGGGCGGCGCCGGTGGTGCAGGCCAGGATCGCGGCGATCACGGCCCCCGCCAGTGTCAGCCACGCCAGGACCGAGTGCACGGGGGTGATGATCTCCAGGTTCAGGTCCCAGCGGGGCGCCTGCGCGTCGCCGCCGTGCGGGCCGGTGCCGGTGACCACGGTCCCGGCGATCAGCAGCAGGAATCCGACCACGACCAGGCCGACCGAGATCGCGTGCAGCAGCGGGTTCACGGTCACGCGCGGCTTGCCCTGCGGTTCGAGGACGCGCACGTACAGGGCGACGGTGAGGAAGGCCATCACCATCGACAGCAGGAAATGGGCAGAGACCGAGGCCGGGTGCAGGTCGGTCCAGACGGTGATCCCGCCGACCACGCCCTGGCCGAGCACACCCGCGGGGATGATCGCGGCCAGGACCTTCAGGTCGCGCCGGTGCGGGAACGAACGCAGGACCGCGACGAGGGTGATCACACCGACCGCCAATACCAGGAAGGTCAGTGTGCGGTTGCCGAACTCCACAGCGGCGTTGAACGCGGCGTGGCCGGTGTCGACCGGCACGAAGCTCTCGGGGGTGCACCGGGGCCACTCGGAGCAGCCCAAACCGGATTCGGTGACACGGACGGTGGCGCCGGTGACGGCGATCCCGGCGTTGACCACGATGTTGCCCAAGGCCCACGCGCGCAGGGACCGTGTGGTGGGGGTCCAGATCGTGCGCGCGAGAAGGATCAGGGCGAGGACCCCGGCCGCGGCCAGGGCGATCTGCCAACCCCACAGGGGCAGGCCGAGGAGGACGATGTCGTCCATCTCCGCTGCGGTGGGGGCCAGGGCGTTCGGGGCTGTCGTGGCGGCCGGGGAATCAGGCATACGACAGACTGTAGTACACAGTGCATGCGTGTGTGACGCGGCCCCGTCGCAGTCGCCACCTGCAAGGACGTGGTCTTTCTGCGAGCGGGGGTATTTGATCTACATCGTAAAAGAACACGCTTCACCAGCATCTTCCCGGGTGGGGGAGAACCGTCGGACCACGCTCCTCAGGGGCGGACCGCGGCCTCCCGGACAGGCTCGCCACGGGGCTCCTCCAGCAGTTCCACGGTGTCGGGGGTGAATGAGCCCGGGGCGCTGACGGTCCCGGAGGTCCTCTGGCGGGGCAGCAGGGTGAGGGTGCTGATCTGGTCCTGGGCGACCCCGGCCGCGCCCGAGGACTCGTGCCGGCTGCCGCCGACGCCCTTGAGGACGAAGTGCGAGGGGCTCACGTCGAGTTCGGCCTCGGTGCGGTTGGCGACGGTCACGTGCACGGTGGTGTATTCGCCGTCGGGATCCGGCCCGCGCACGGTGGTGTATCCGCTCTCCGGCCCGGGCCCGGGTGTGGCGGCGGGAACGAACTCGGCCGGGGCCACGGTCAACCCGACCGGGGCATCGGGGGCCTGGGAAGGGTCGGCGTCCTCGCTCGGACGGTTCTCGGCCCGGCCGGGCGAGCTCTGGGAGGAGGGCGGGGACCCGGCGGTCCGCAGGTCCGGGTCGGTTCCGGAGAGGATCATCGCGCCGAGGACGGTGGCGCCGCCGGCGAGTGCGGCCAGGCCCAGTGCGCTCAGGGTGGGGGTTCGCTCTCGGCGGGGCGGTTTCGGCACGGTGGGCCCTCCTGGTCGGGGCGCCCTGATGCCCCGTCTTCAGCCGGATGTGCACAGAGGGTAACGATCCTGGGAACGGTGTCGGGGGAGGCCGACCGCTCTCGGCGGGGCGCATGCGAAGGGGCGGCGGAAACCACCGCGGTTCCGCCGCCCCTCGAGGCCGCTCTTAGGCGTCAGCGTTGCTGATGCACTGGTTGAGCAGGTCCAGGTCGAGATTGATCAGACCGAGGGTCTGCTGCTCCTGGACGCAGGAGTGCACCACATCGGTGTCCCACTCGTTCCCGCCGGTGCCCGCGGCGGCGGTTCCGACGCCGGCCCCCACGAGGCCGGCAGCGAACAGACCGGTGATGGCGATCTTGGCAACCTTGTGCATGTCTTCCCTCTCCGTGGGTGGATACAGCGTTTCGGGCTCGGTGCCCACCAGGGCAGATAACCGTTCGCTCACAAATTGAAACCCCGCGTGAGCAAACGCTTGGCAAGGGGGTTGCAGGTTTGGGTGATCACGTACTGTTATGTCGAGCGGGGCGGGCTCTCGTCCTCGCCCGGGCGCGGTGTTTCCTCCGCCCCTCTCGTGTCCCTGTCACCGTCGCGCCCGGAGGTACGGGTCGATCCGGCGCTGGCCACGATCACACACCCCACCGCGACCCACTGCCACACGGTCAGCATCTCGCCGAGCAGCAGCAGCCCCACGAGCGCGGCCGCGGCCGGCTGCAGGCTCATGAGCACACCGAACACGCGCGGGGGCATGCGGCGCAGGGCGGTCAGTTCGAGGGTGTAGGGCACGACCGAGGACAGCACGCCCACGGCCAGGCCGAAGAGCACCAGGCGCCAGTCCAACAGAGCCGCGCCGCCCTCGGCGATCCCGGGCGGTGCCAGGAGCACCACACCGACGACGCTGCCGATGGCCAGCCCGGAGGTACCGCTGAAGCGTCGGCCGGTGGCGGCGCTGAGCAGGATGTAACCGGCCCACGCCGCTGCGGCCAGTACCGCGAAGAGCACACCCACCGGATCCAGGTCGGCGCGTTCCAGCCCCAGGGCGCCCACCCCGAGGCCGGCCAACCCGGCCCACAACAGGTCCACCCGGCGCCGTGAGCCCAGCACCGCGATCATGAGCGGGCCCAGGTACTCGACGGTGACCGCGATGCCCAGGGGGATGCGGGCGAAGGCCTGGTAGATGAAGAAGTTCATCAGGGCCAGCGCTGTGCCGTAGCCGATCACCACGGCCCAGTCCCGGCGGGTACGCGCCCGCAGGGCCGGCCGCACCAGGACGGTCAGCAGTACCGCCGAGGTGAGCAGGCGCAGCCATACCACCGCGGTGGGCGGCAGCTGTTCGAACAGGCCCTTGGCCACCCCGGCGCCGGTCTGTACGGAGACGATCCCGATCAGGACCAACCAGGTCGGCGGGACGGCTTCGGTCGCAGAGCGCAGCGTCAGAGGTGTGCCGGAGGAGGTGCGCATGGTGGGTCATCCTATGTTTTCGGCGACCCGGTCCTCCTGCCGGCCCGGGGCAGCTCCCGGAGCGCGCTGTTCTCGCGAACGCGGATCCACCAGTGCCCACAGCAGTACGAGCCAGGCCAGCACCACCAGCCCCGGTTGCAGGAATGTCATGACCAGGCCGATCACTGTCAGGTCACCCGTGTCGGTGGCCCGCTGCACTGCGATCCACAGGAACGGCAGCGCCGCGGCCAGCAGGTTGGTGCTCAGGGCCGTCCACGCCAGACCCCGGCGGCGCGGGGGCCGCCACAGCAGCAGGGCGCCGCCGACCACGAGCAGGAACAGGGGTGGTCCCAGAGAACGGACCAGGACGAACCAGGGGACTGCGAGGGCTTCCATGGGGTCCGACACTACCGAGGTCCCACGGTACGGACAGATCGGGCAGAGCCGCCACCGGCCGCACTTAAGGTGAGATGGTCTCGGCGCGTCCGAGCCCGTCCGTGTCCCCCGCTGGAGTCACCACCGATGTCCTCGTCTCGATCCCGTGCCCGCGACGAACCCGAGGAGCGCCGTGCCCTGCGCTGGCCCATGATGGCAGGTGCGTTGGCGCTGTTGCTGGGTGTGACCGTGGGCGGTTACACGGCAGGGGCGGCCGTCAAGGAGCTGGAGGCGGTCGAGGAGGAGGACCTGGAGGTCTCCTCCGGCCTCCTCGCAGATCCCCCCGGCGGCCCGGAGGAGGACACCGGCGAGGCCGAACCGGAGCCGGACCCCGATCCGCTGCCGGAGGGTGTGGAACCCGGCGCCACGCACGTGCTGCAGAACGTCCACGGCGACCGGGTCATGGACGTGGACGGCGGTTCGACCGATGGTGGCGCGCCCATCAACCTGTGGGACCGCCACGACGAGGGCAACCAACAGTGGCGTTTCCACGTGGTCGACGACACCCACGTGGAGATCGAGGGTGTGCAGAGCGGCAAGCTCGTGGCGATCGCCGAGGACCCCGACGATCCGGGTGCGGTGCTCCAGGAACGCGACGGCGGGCCCGCCCAGCACTGGATCGTGGTGGAGATGCAGGACGGTTCGGTCCGCCTCGTCAACAGGGAGACCCGGAACGCTCTGGGGGCCCGGGACGGGGATCCGGAGAACAGTTCCCGGGTGGTGGAAGCCGCCGATGCCGGTCAGCCGCACCAGCAGTGGCGCCTGTTGCCGCTGGACCGGCCCCCGGAGCAGGGGCCCGGAGGGGACGGGGACGACGGAGGCGGCAACGACGGCAACGGTGGTGGCAGCGAGGACGGCCGCCGCCTCCCTCAGCAGGACTGACCCGGCTTCTGCTCAGGACCGTGCTCATTCCCAGCGGAAGAGGCGCGCGGCGAGCAGAGCGCACACGGCCGCCCACACCGCCAGGACCGCGAACGCCCCCAGTGAGGGCAGTGAGCCCTCCACCAGGGTGCTGCGCAGCCCGGAGCTGAGCGCGGTGATCGGCAGGGCCGCGACCGCCTGCTCCATCGGTCCGGGGAAGGTGCTGGTCGGGAACAGCACCCCGCCCAGGCCCAGCAGGAGCACGTAGACCAGGTTGGCGCCGGCCAGGGTGGCCTCGGCGCGCAGGGTCCCGGCCATGAGCAGGGCCAGCGAACTGAACGCGGCCGTGGCCGGCAGAACCAGCGCCAGTGCTCCCGCGACGGTTGCGGGGGTGAGCACGGGTGACCATCCCAGGGCCAGCGCCACCGTGCACAGGACCACGGCCTGGATCGCCTGGATCGCCAGTACCGCCAGGGTCTTGGCGGCCAGGAGGCCGAACCGGGACAGCGGGGTGGCTCCCAGACGTTTGAGTACCCCGTAGCGGCGTTCGAACCCGGTTCCGATGGCCAGGCCGGTGAAGGCGGTCGACATCACGGCCAGCGCCAGCACACCGGGGGTGAGTACGTCCACGCGCGCGCCCTCGCCCATGTCCAGGACGGGTGTGACGGTGAAGCCGACCAGGAGCAGTACGGGGATGACCATGGTCAGCAGGAGTTGCTCGCCGTGGCGCAGCATGATGCGCAGTTCCATGCCGGCCTGCGCGAGCACCATGCGCCACAGGGGCGCCGCCTCTGGGTCGGGGCGGAACAGCGCGGTGTCGTCGGTGCCGGGCGCGCCGCTGCCGGCGGAGGAGGTGGTGGTGGAGGTGTGCTCGGTCATGAGTCCCGCAGTTCCCGGCCGGTGAGTTCGAGGAAGACGTCTTCGAGGGTACGGCGCCGGACGCGCAGGTCCTCGGTCAGGACGCCGGAGGAGGCGCACCAGGCGGCGACGGTGGCCAGGAACTCCGGTCCGGCGCCGTCGGGGTTCTGGGGGCGGATCACGTGGTCGTGGTGGTCGCCGTTGTGGGTGCTGGTCACGGTGGTGCCGGGGGGCAGGGCCGAGCGCAGGGCACCGGTATCGAGGGGCAGGGGGGTGGAGAAGCAGACCTCGCGGTGGCTGCCGGTGAGGGTTTCGGGGGTGCCCTCGGAGACGACGGCGCCGCGGTCGATGATGACCACGTGGTCGGAGAGCCGTTCGGCCTCCTCCATGTGGTGGGTGGAGAGGATGACGGAGACCCCGGCCTCGCGCAGTGTGGCGACCAGGTCCCAGGTGGCCATGCGGGCCTGGGGGTCCAGACCTGCGGTGGGTTCGTCGAGGAAGACCAATTCGGGGCGGCCGATGACGGCGCAGGCCAGGGAAAGGCGTTGCTGCTGTCCGCCGGAGAGGCGCCGGAAGGGGGTGCCCGCCGCCGAGGTCAGGCCCAGGCGGGTCAGGAGCAGGTCGGGGTCGATGGGGCGGGCGTGGAAGGAGGCCATCAGGCGCAGCCACTCGCCGGCTCGGGCGCCGGTGGGCACGCCCCCTGATTGGGGCATCACGCCCACGCGGGGTTTGAGGGCGGTGGCGTCGGAGCGGGGATCCAGGCCCAGGACGCGCACGCGTCCGCCGTCGGAGTGGCGGAAGCCCTCGCAGATCTCGATGGTGCTGGTCTTGCCCGCGCCGTTGGGGCCCAGCAGTGCCGTCACCGCCCCCCGCCGCGCGGTGAACGTGAGGCCGGTGACTGCGGTTCTGGCGCCGTAGCGCTTGACCAGGTCGACGACCTCGACCGCGGCTGTTTCCATGGGGCCAGAGTCTACGTGCGCCCGGCGGTGGGCTCTCACCGCCCCGGGGCCGAAGGCACGCCGGAGGGGTCCGGCAGCAGGTTCAGGCGTTCGCATGGTGGACATGCGTCTCAGTTCGTGGTCGCCGGGAATGTTCGGGGGCCGTTCGCTCTTCTGTCTTTCGGTGGGCCGATCCCGGGAAAATCCCACTTAGGCAAGGCTGGCCTACGTGACAAAAGGCATGGAGGCACGTTTGCCTAGCCGGGTCGATTTAGGCCACACTGATGTTGTCTAATCAATTTGGACGCTCCGAAGAGCCGTAGGACCGAAGGGGGAGCCGTATGCCGGACGCATCCAGCATGTCCCGTCCCCCGAGCGGGCCCGAGCGCGGGGCCGAGCACGGTACGCGCGCGCGAGTGGCCCGGCTCATTCTGGAGAAGGGTCCGACCACCGCCGCCGACCTCGGCGAGCGGCTCGGGCTCACGCCGGCGGCCATCCGCCGCCACCTCGACAACCTGACCGGCGAGGGCATGGTCGAGGGACGCGACGCCCGGCCCCATGGCGGACGCCGCCGCAGGGGAAGGCCTGCGCGTGTGTTCGCCATCACCGAGGCCGGCCGCGACGCCTTCGTCCACGCCTATGACGACCTCGCCTCCGGTGCGCTGCGTTTTCTGGCGCAGACCGCCGGTCCCGAGGCGGTGGGCGAGTTCGCCCGCAGTCAGGTCGCCGATCTGGAACAGCGCTATGAGCCCCTGCTGAACTCGGTCCCGCCCGAGGACCGGGTCCACCTGCTGGCCCAGGCGCTGTCCAACGACGGCTACGCCGCCACAGCGGGCCGGGCGCCCGCACCCGGAGGCGGCGATCAGCTCTGCCAACACCATTGCCCCGTCGCGCATGTGGCCGCGGAGTTCCCGCAGCTCTGCGAGGCCGAGATCGAGGCCTTCTCGCGGCTGTTGGGCACACCGGTGCGCAGGTTGGCCACCATCGCCCACGGCGACGGTGTGTGCACCACACACGTCACCCCTCGGGATGACGCCGTGAGCGGGGAGGACCACAGCCCCGCGACCGACAGCGTCCGCCGTCCGGCGGACGGAGGATCGTCCCACGAGGACGTCTGAGTCCAGGAGGAGTCCGCGCATGACGTCTATCGCGCACCCCGAGCTCGAAGGGCTTGGAAATTACGAGTACGGCTGGTCCGACTCCGATGACGCCGGGGCCTCGGCCCGCCGTGGCATCAACGAAGAGGTCGTTCGCGACATCTCCGCCAAGAAGGACGAGCCGGAGTGGATGACCAAGCTCCGCCTCAAGTCGCTCAAGCTCTTCGACAAGAAGCCGATGCCCCAGTGGGGTGCGGACCTGTCCAACATCGACTTCGACAACATCAAGTACTTCGTGCGGTCCACGGAGCAGCAGGCCACCTCCTGGGAGGACCTGCCCGAGGACATCAAGAACACCTACGACAAGCTGGGGATCCCCGAGGCGGAGAAGCAGCGCCTGGTCGCCGGTGTCGCCGCGCAGTACGAGTCCGAGGTCGTCTACCACCAGATCCGTGAGGACCTGGAGGAGCAGGGCGTCCTCTTCCTGGACACCGACACCGCGCTCAAGGAGCACCCGGAGATCTTCGAGGAGTACTTCGGCTCCGTCATCCCGCCCGGTGACAACAAGTTCTCCGCGCTCAACACCTCCGTGTGGAGCGGCGGGTCCTTCATCTACGTGCCCAAGAACGTGCACGTGGAGATCCCGCTGCAGGCCTACTTCCGGATCAACACCGAGAACATGGGCCAGTTCGAGCGGACCCTGATCATCGTCGACGAGGGCGCCTACGTCCACTACGTCGAGGGCTGCACCGCGCCGATCTACAAGTCGGACTCGCTGCACTCGGCCGTCGTCGAGATCATCGTCAAGAAGAACGCCCGTTGCCGTTACACGACCATCCAGAACTGGTCGAACAACGTCTTCAACCTGGTCACCAAGCGCGCCATCGCCGAAGAGGGCGCGACCATGGAGTGGATCGACGGCAACATCGGTTCCCAGGTGACGATGAAGTACCCGGCCGTCTACCTCATGGGTGAGCACGCCAAGGGCGAGACCCTGTCGATCGCCTTCGCCAGTGAGGGCCAGCACCAGGACACCGGGTCCAAGATGGTGCACTGCGCGCCCAACACCTCCTCCAAGGTCGTCTCCAAGTCGGTGGCACGCGGCGGTGGCCGCTCCTCCTACCGGGGTCTGATCCAGGTGCAGGAGGGTGCCAGCACCGCCAAGTCCTCGGTCGAGTGCGACGCGTTGCTGATCGACACGATCAGCCGCTCGGACACATACCCCTACAACGACCTGCGCGAGGACGACGCCGAGCTCGCGCACGAGGCGACCGTCTCCAAGGTCAGCGAGGACCAGCTCTTCTACCTGATGAGCCGGGGTATGGAAGAGGAAGAGGCCATGGGCATGATCGTGCGCGGGTTCGTCGAGCCCATCGCGCGTGAGCTTCCCATGGAGTACGCGCTGGAACTGAACCGACTGATCGAGCTTCAGATGGAAGGAGCGGTTGGTTAAGTTGACCAGCCCGAGCACCGAACCCAAGGCCCATAGCCACGGCCTCGGGGAGATCCCGTTCTCCAAGCTTGCGACCCACGGGTCCTTCGACGTGAACGACTTCCCCGTGCCCAACGGCCGCGAGGAGGAGTGGCGCTTCACTCCGCTGCGCCGCCTGAAGGGCCTGCACGACTTCAAGGGCGAGGCCGATGGTGTCGACAAGCTCGAGGTGGACGCCCCCGAGGGCGTGACCGTCGAGAAGGTCGGCCGTGACGACGCGCGCCTGCGCACCGCAGGTCTGCCCGCCGACCGGGTGACCGCCCAGGCCCACAGCGCCTTCGAGGAGGCCACGGTCCTGACCGTCGCCAAGGGCACCGCCCTGGAGCGTCCGGTCACGATCGAGCGCCAGGCCCAGGGCGGTACGCGTTTCGACCAGTACCTCATCGAGCTCGAGCCGATGGCCGAGGCCATCGTGGTCCTCAAGCAGACCGGTACCGGTGTGCGCGCCGGCAACCTCGACCTGCACGTCGGGGAGGGCGCCCGCCTGACCCTGGTCAGTGTGCAGGACTGGGACAGCGACGCCGTCGATGTCACCCAGCACAGCGCCCAGGTCGAGAAGGACGGCACGTTCAAGTCGATCGTGATCACGCTCGGCGGCGACCTGGTGCGGCTCTCCCCGAAGGTGGCCTACAAGGACCGCGGCGCCAACGCCGAGCTCTACGGCCTGTACTTCAGCGGTGACGGCCAGCACCACGAGCACCGTTCGCTCATCGACCACAACGTGTCCAACACCCGCTCGCGCGTGGAGTACAAGGGCGCGCTCAGCGGCAAGGACGCCCACGCCGTGTGGATCGGTGACGTGATCATCGGTGAGGGCACCACCGGCACCGACTCCTACGAGATCAACCGCAACCTCCAGCTCACCGACGACACCCGTGTGGACTCGGTGCCGAACCTGGAGATCTTCACCGGTGAGGTCGAGGGTGCCGGGCACGCCTCTGCGACCGGGCGTCTGGACGAGATCCACCTCTTCTACCTGCGTTCGCGCGGGATCCCTGAGGAGGAGGCCCGTCGTCTGGTCATCCGCGGCTACTTCCTGGAGCTCATCAACCGCATCCCGATCGAGGACCTGCGCGAGGAGATCATGGAGAAGGTCGAGCAGAAGCTGGCCGCCCATGAGTGAGTCCGCGCACTGGGTCAAGGTCGCCGAGCTCGACGAGATCCCCGATGAGGGGGTTCTGGGGATCGAGACCGACGACGAGACCCCGATCGCCCTGGTTCGCAGCGAGGGCGAGGTGTTCGCGGTTAGGGACGTGTGCTCCCACGCCGAGGTCGCCCTCTCCGAGGGCGAGGTCGAGGACGGCACCATCGAGTGCTGGCTGCACGGGTCGTGCTTCGACCTGCGCTCCGGTGCTCCGTTGAACCCGCCCGCGACCAAGCCGGTCCCCACCTACGACGTGAAGCTCGACGGCGACGACGTGCTCGTCTCCCTCGACCGAGAGAATTCCTGAGGCTTGACATGACGAAGTTCGAAATCCGCGGCCTGCGCGCCGACGTCCTCATCGGTGAGGACGAGCGCCAGGAGATCATCAAGGGTGTTGACCTGACCGTCAACTCCAACGAGATCCACGCCATCATGGGCCCCAACGGCTCGGGCAAGTCCACGCTGGCCTACGCCATCGCCGGGCACCCGCGCTACGAGATCACCGAGGGCGAGGTCCTCATCGATGGTGAGAACATCCTCGACATGAGCGTGGACGAGCGTGCCCGTGCCGGTATGTTCCTGGCCATGCAGTACCCGGTCGAGGTCCCGGGCGTGTCCATGTCCAACTTCCTGCGCAGTTCGGTCACCGCGGTGCGCGGCGAGGCCCCCAAGCTCCGCCAGTTCTCCAAGGAGCTGCAGGGCGCCATGAAGAACCTCTCGATCGACTCGGGCTTCGCGGCCCGCGGGGTCAACGAGGGTTTCTCCGGCGGTGAGAAGAAGCGCCACGAGATCCTTCAGCTCGAGCTGCTCAAGCCGAAGATGGCCATCCTGGACGAGACCGACTCCGGTCTGGACGTGGACGCGCTCAAGATCGTCTCCGAGGGCATCAACCGCGCCAAGGAGACCCACGAGATGGGCACCATGCTCATCACGCACTACACCCGCATCCTCAACCACGTGAAGCCGGACTACGTGCACGTCTTCGCGAACGGGCGCATCGCCGAGTCCGGCGGCCCCGACCTGGCCGACACCCTCGAGTCCGAGGGTTACGAGCGTTTCGTGAAGGCGGTCGCATAACCCATGAGCACGCGCGAGCTGGAGCGGCTCGACGTCGAGGCGGTCCGGAAGGATTTTCCGATCCTGTCCCGGACCGTCCGCGACGGACGCCGCCTGGTCTACCTCGATTCCGGGGCGACCTCGCAGAAGCCTCGACAGGTACTGGACGCCGAACGGGAGTTCTACGAACGCCACAACGCGGCGGTGCACCGAGGCGCGCACCAGCTCGCGGAGGAGGCGACCGACGCCTACGAGGCGGCCCGTGAGACCATCGCGTCCTTCATCGGCGCGAGCAGCGGTGAAGTGGTCTTCACCAAGAACGCCACCGAGGCCATCAACCTGGTGGCCTACGCGATGAGCAACGCGGCCACCGCCGAGCCGGCGCTGAGCCGCTTCCAGGTCGGTCCGGGCGACGAGATCGTCGTCACCGAGATGGAGCACCACGCCAACCTGGTGCCCTGGCAGCAGTTGTGTCAGCGCACCGGGGCGACGCTGCGGTGGTTCCCGGTGACCGAGGAGGGTCGCCTGGACCTGTCCGACATCGGTGAACTCGTCAACGAGCGCACCCGTGTGGTGGCCTTCGCCCACCAGTCCAACGTGCTGGGCACGGTCAACCCGGTGGAGACCATCACCGCCCGGGCCCGCGAGGTCGGTGCCCTGGTGGTGCTGGACGCCTGCCAGTCCGTGCCGCACATGCCCGTGGACGTGGGCGAGCTGGACGTGGACTTCCTGGCCTTCTCCGGGCACAAGATGCTCGGTCCCAACGGCATCGGTGTGCTCTGGTCGCGCCGTGAGCTGTTGGAGGCCATGCCGCCCTTCATCACCGGCGGGTCCATGATCGGTGTGGTCCACATGGACCATTCCACCTGGGCCGAGCCCCCGCAGCGCTTCGAAGCGGGGGTGCCCATGGCGCCCCAGGCAGTCGGGTTGGCCGCGGCCTGCGACTACCTGAGCGGGATCGGCATGGACCGGGTCGCCGCCCACGAACACCGGCTCACCGAGTATGCGCTCGATGTGGTCGGTGCCGTCGAGGGCGTGCGGATCGTCGGCCCCACCGAGACCGTGGACCGCGGGGGAGCGGTGTCGTTCGTCGTGGACGACATCCACCCCCACGACCTGGGCCAGGTCCTGGACGACCGGGGCGTGGAGGTCCGGGTCGGGCACCACTGCGCCTGGCCGATGCACCGCAAGCTGGGTATCGTCGCAACCACGCGTGCGTCGTTCTACCTCTACAACTCCGTGGAGGACGTGGACGCGCTCGCCGAGGCCATCCGGGACGCCCAGAGGTTCTTCGGGACCCGGCCCAAGGACAAGGATTCAGCCTGACCATGCAGTTGGACGCGATGTACCAGGAGATCATCCTGGACCACTACCGGAACCCGCACAACAAAGGGCTGCGGGATCCGTACGACGGCGAGGCGCACCACATCAACCCGACGTGCGGGGACGAGGTGACGCTCCGGGTCACGTTGACCCCCGGGGACGGCGGTGAACTCGATGAGAAGGCCACCATCGCCGATGTCTCCTACGACAGCATGGGGTGCTCCATCAGCCAGGCGAGCACCTCGGTCCTGACCGATCTGCTGATCGGCCGGACCGTCGCCGACGGGATGCGGACCCTGGACGCGTTCACCGAGCTGATGCAGTCCAAGGGCAAGGGCGAGCCCGACGAGGACGCCCTGGACGATGCTGTGGCGTTCGCCGGGGTGTCGCAGTATCCCGCTCGGATCAAGTGCGCGCTCCTGGGCTGGATGGCCTGGAAGGACGCGGTGTCGAAGTCTTTGGACAAGGAAGGCGTCTGATGAGCGAGAACGAGACGACAACCACCCAGGCCCCCGAGGCGGTGGCCTCCCCCGAGCAGGAGCAGCTGGCCGAAGAGGTCGCTGAGGCGCTCAAGGACGTGATCGACCCCGAGCTGGGGATCAACATCGTCGACCTGGGTCTGCTCTACGGGGTCAACGCCGACGACTCGGCCATCACCCTGGACATGACACTGACCAGTGCGGCCTGCCCGTTGACCGACGTCATCGAGGACCAGGCCAACGGTGCGCTCGACGAGTTCGAGCGCGAGGTCAAGATCAACTGGGTCTGGATGCCGCCGTGGGGTCCGGACAAGATCACCGACGACGGGCGGGACCAGCTGCGGATGCTGGGCTTCAACGTCTGAGGTGACCTGAGTGTACGAACGGGCCGGGACCCCGCGGGGTCCCGGCCCGTTCGTGTTGTGCGGGCCGGCGGAAACGGAGGCGCACCTCGTGGTCGCCCTCGGAGCTCTCCGGACACGGCCCGGGCCGGTCAGCACCGAGCGGGTGCGGCCGCCCCGGGCCCCGAGGAACCCTGAGCGAAGACGTGTGCGTCAGTGCGCGGCAAAGAGCCCGGAGTGCAGCTCCTGGGCGATGTCCTCGTCACCGCGGCGCGAGAGGTGCTCCAGCAGGGACTGCGGGTCGGTCGGGGCGCTCTCGTCGGAGTCGGTGATGCGCCGCGACAGGATCCGCAACGCCTCCTCGGTGGAGGCCGGTGCCGTGTATCCGCTCAGGTGCAGTGCACGGGCGGCCGGGGAGAAACCGCTCGTGTCCGTGGCAGGGAGCTTGCGCGCGTCCAAGCGGTCACCGGAGACGGTGATGAACATGCGGTCGCCGGGCTGGGCGGCCTGGCGGCGCAGGAGCGGGCGCAGCGAGTCGAAGGCCGGCTGGTCGCGCCAGACCAGCACCAGCAGGTCGGCGCCGGGTGCGGTCAGGCACAGAAGGCGTCCCGGCTGCAGACCCAGGTGGGTGGCGTACCCCGTGGGCACGGCCACGGGGGCGCCGTTGAGGTGGTCGGCGGTGATGTCGACGCGGTGCCACCAGCGCCCGTCCGGGGCGCGGAAGCAGCGTGCGGCCGTGGAGGGGTCGTCGGCTCCGGGGCCGTAGTGGTCCGTGGCCGGTGTGGCCGGGGACGTTGTCGCCGGGACCGGGCCCGGGACCGGGTCCGGGGCGGGATGCGGTGCGGGCCCGGGGCTGTGCTGGGGCGTGTACTGCTCCTGCGGTTGGGGTGCTGCCTCCGGGCCGTCGGGGCGGCGGCGGATCGGCAGCCCGTTCTCGGTCGTGGCGCCGTCCATGCCCTGGGGCGTGGGGGCCTCGGCCGGGGTCTCCATGGGCACGGACGGGTCGACGAACACGTGTCCGTCGCGGATGTTGATCCCCGGGGTGCTCAGCAGCCAGGCACGCAGTTCGGGCTGGCGGATGCCGATACGGGCCAGCCGGTTGCCTGCTTCAGTGAGGTTGGGTGCGTCGGTGACGATCTCCCGGGTCTGCCAGCGCAGCCGGTTGGGGTCGTCGGCGATGAGCCAGCCGTTGTGCATACGGCGGTCGGTGAACAGGGTGATGACCACGCGCCACATCGGGGTCTGCAGGGCGGGTACGTCCACGGGATGGTCGGCGTGGGCGTTGATGAGCCGGTCGATGGTGGTAGCGGCGCCCAGCTGTTCGGACAGGTCGCGCAGGTGCTTGGTGAGCGAGGCGCCCTCGGTCGAGTTGAGCCAGGTCAGCAGGCGCTCCTCGACCTTGCGTTGGGCGGAGCGGATCTCGTTGACGTCCACCGAGATCTGTTCGGAGAGCACCCGGATGCTGATGGGGTCGGTGGCGAAGAGGCGTTCGGCGGCCACCGTGCGCTCCAGCTCCGGCCAGGAGCGGATCATCTGCTCGACCTGGTCGACGAGTGGGTGATCGCCCAGCGTGGGGGAGTCGGGTGCCTCCTCGGCATCGGCGCGCATGGCCTTGGGCGGGCCGAAGCTCGGGCGGCGCAGGGTGCGTCCGGGGCCGAGCAGAGAGCTGCGGAACTGTGAACGCAGATCGGTGCCGCCGGACTCCTCGGTCTCGGCCTCGACCGCGGATGGAGGCGCGGCCGGGGAGCTCTCGTGCGCGGTCTCCGGGATCATGGCCGCGGAGCTGACCATGCCGCCCGCGGGGGGCTGCTCGCCCGCCGGGTGTTCGCGGTGGCTCGCGGAGCTCTCGTGCTCGCCTTGGGGCTGTTCCTCGCGGTCGCGCTGGGCCCGCAGCGCCCGCAGGGTCCGAATGGCTCGGGTGGCCGGTGTCTGGGGCGGTCCGTCGTTGTCCTCGGTCCCCTGGCCCGAGGGCAGGCCGCCGGCGTTGGTCGCCCCGTTCAGATAGTCCAGGGCGTCGCGCACGTGCTCGGGAGCGGACTCGGGCAGCCAGTGGGCGATGGTGCGTACCGCCTCCAGCATGAGCGCGGGGGAGGGCACCGGGCCGGTGGGCAGGTTGTTGCAGGGGCGCAGCGCCCGCCAGGCGACCGTGCTGATCACGTCGATGGTGCGGCACTCGCGAAGCGACCAGGAGTCGATTTCCTGCGGGGAGGCGTTGACGAGGCGGTCCCATTGGCCTGCGGTGGAGGAGACCACGGTGCGGACCGGTTCGGCGAGCTCGTCGCACTCGACCTGCTGACCGCGCAAGCTGGGCAGGAACTCCACCAGGGGCACGTGTCCCCACTGCTCGACCGCCAGGCGCGCAAGGCTGTGCGCGAGCCAGGGCGGGCCCGCGATCTCCAGGACACGGGCTATGGGCAGGGAGTTCCACCAACCCTCGATGAGCCGGTCGTGGTGCAGCAGGGGTGCCACATCCGGCGACTTCGACCAGCGAAGGGCGGGGGCGAGGTCAATGAGGCAGATCGGGGAGACGGCGTTCATCTGAGTGTTGGGCGTGGGAACCCCACCTTCAGGCAGGGGAAGAAACGCCCCCTCCTTCCTGACGCAAGCTTACAAGAAGTCCTCATAGCGTGTGAATATGGCGAGGGGTACGGTGAAGCGGGCGTTCTCGCGCCGCTCCCATCCCACGGCTGTGCAGGCGGTAGGGGCCGGCGTAGGGCTTCGCCGGGGAACTTCCCGAACGGGGGCGGCCGGTGCCGGACCAGGAAACCCTGGATTGAGACCCCGAGGGCTTTTTTCTTTTGACGGGAAAGGCGAAGTCGACCGTTTGGGACCTCCACTTCCTGGTCTCCGCTCGTGAATTCGGAAGGAACCGTACGGGCCTTCGGCCCGGTTCACCACAGTACGCTCCCCCGCTCCGGTCGCGGGCCGAGGAGATGTGGGGCCGTCACCGGTGCTCCTCGGAGGGCCCGGGGATCCGGGAGACAGGGTTGCCATGAGCACATCTCGGAATCGTACGTGTCTCGGAGGCGCATCGGTACCTCCATGCTCTCCTGTTCTGCGCCGTCGCGCAGGCGGGCACGATGTGTGCTCGCTCAACAGCAGGAGTTGTCGCAGTGCGCGGTGCATACTTCTGTGTTCTACCTCATGCCCGAAACAAGGCTCGTGACGGAAGGCTCCGGCGTTGTCCTCTCGGGCCCGGGCCAACCGTGCGCACGCATGAAACGGAAAGCTCCCCGGGTATGCTGGTTCGGCACTGTCCTCGTCCGAACGTCCTTCGGCCGGGTGGCCCGCTCGAGGCCGACCAGGGGTCGACGGTGTTCGAACGCGGGTCGGCGGCCCAGCGCGACCCCCACCAAAGGATTTGCCGTTCCCGCGCACCCTCGGCCCAGCGCGAGTGTGGAGCGGTCGAGCCGGATGATTGGTTGACGTGACAGACCTTGAAATGAATCCCCCCGCGTCCGCGCGCGTGGGTAGACCGGAACCGATCCGGTCCTACGTGGCCCTCGGCGACAGCATCACCGAGGGGATGGAGGACAACAGCGGGCCCGGAGGCGAGTACCGCGGGTTCGCCGACCGTCTCGCCGAACACTTGGGAACTCTCACCCCGGACTTCCGGTACGCCAACCTGGGAGTGCGCGGGCGCCGCATGCACCACATCTTCGGTGAGCAGCTCGAGCAGGCTCTGGAATGGAAGCCGGACCTGGTCACCGTCCTGGCCGGCGGCAACGACGTCCTGCGTCCGGGCAACGACCTCGACGCCCTGGCCGAGCACTTCGAGCGGGGCGTGCGCCAGCTGCGCGACGCAGGCCTGCGGGTGGTCATCCTCTCCGGCCACGACACCGGGTGGATCCCCGTGTTGCGCTACTACCGGGGCCGCATCGCTGTGTTCAGCATGCACATGCGTTCGGTGGCCGAGCGCACCGGGACCGAGATCGTGGACCTGTGGGCGCTCAACGCGCTCAACGACCCCCGCGCCTACAGCGAGGACCGCCTGCACCTGAACGGGACCGGCCACCAGATCGTCGCCGCCCGCGTCGCCGATCTGCTCGGTTTCCCGATGGGCGCGCGCGAGGCCTGGACCGACCCGTGGAGCACACCGCCCCAACAGCTGCCGAGGATCCTGCGTCGGCGCGAGAACCGCCGTTGGGCCCGCCAGTACCTGGTGCCGTGGCTGCGCCGCCGGGTCATGGGCCGTTCCTCCGGGGACGGGCGCATGGCCCGCCGTCCGCAGCTGGACTTCCTCTACGACGAGGCCACCCGCGCCCGCGTGGCCCGGGACCTGACACCCGGGGCCCCGGACAGCGATCAGGGCCCGGTCGCCCCGGTGGAGGAGGTCCCCACCATCAGCCCGTCGGGCACCAAAGGACCCGAACCCCGCGACTGACTTCCTCTCACACCGTGCCTCGTGCCCCGTTCCTCTTCCGGAGGCCGGGGCACAGCCGTCTCGGCCTCCTGCCGGGACCGCGCCCGTGAGCACGTGGCAGGGGAACGGAGAACGGGCGGGCACCGCCTGTGCGATACCCGCCCGTTCCTCGTGTCTTCGTGCCTCAGGTGCGCTTGAAGGCCAGAGCGATGTTGTGCCCGCCGAACCCGAAGGACTCGTTGAGGGCGGCCACGTCGCCGGCGGGCATCTCCTCGGACTTGCCGCGCACGATGTCCACGGCCGTCTCCGGGTCGAGCTCGTCGATGTTGATCGTGGCCGGGATACGTCCCTCGTGCAGGGCGAGCACGGTGGCGATCGACTCGACCGCTCCGGCGCCGCCCAGCAGGTGGCCGGTCATCGACTTGGTGGAGGTCACCCGCACGCTGTCGGCGGCCGCGTCCCCCAGGGCCGTGCGGATCGCGCGGGTCTCGCCCACGTCACCGGTCGGGGTGGAGGTCGCGTGCGCGTTGACGTGCGCGATGTCGGCCGGCTTCAGGTCGGCGTCCTTGAGCGCCTCACTGATGGCGCGGGCCTGCCCGCGGCCTTCGGGGTCGGGCTGGACGATGTCGTAGGCGTCATCGGTGTAGCCCACGCCCGCGGCCTGGGCGTAGACCTTGGCGCCGCGCTGGGCTGCGTGCTCGGCCGACTCCAGGACCAGGATGCCGGCGCCCTCACCCATGACGAACCCGTCGCGCCCCTGGTCCCAGGGGCGCGAAGCGCCCTCGGGGTCCTCGTTGCGGGTCGACAGGGCCCGCATGGACGCGAACGAGGCGATGTTGAGCGGGTGCAGGGCGGCCTCGGTGCCGCCGGCGATGACCACGTCCGCGCGGCCGCTCCGGATCATCTCGACCGCGTCGCCCACGGCCTCGGCGCTGGAGGCGCAGGCGCTCACGGGGGCGTGGGCCCCGGCGCGGGCGGTGAACTCCAGGGCCACGGCGGCCGAGGGGCTGTTGGGCATGAGCATGGGCACGGTGAACGGGGAGACCCGCTTCCACCCCTTCTCACGGAAGGTGTCGTACTGCTCCAGGATCGTGAGGATGCCGCCGATACCGCTGGAGACCACGACACCCAGACGCACGGGGTCGATCTCGGGGGCCCCGGCGTGGTCCCAGGCCTCCTGTGCGGCGATGAGTGCGAACTGCTGGGTCCGGTCCAGGCGGCGCAGGCGCGGCCTGGGAAGCTTCTCGGACGGCTCCTGTGCGATCCGACCGGCAAAGTGTACGGGGAGGCTCTCGTGCCATTCCTCCGGCAGCATGCTGACACCGGAGCGGCCGTCGAGGAGCGCGGACCATGTGGTCGCGACGTCACCCCCGAGGGGGGTGGTGGCCCCGAGGCCGGTGACGACGACATCGGTCTTGGACATGATCCGATCGCCCTTCTCGTGGGTCGTTCCCGGTCGCGGGCCGGGAGGCGGTGGGTGCTGTGCGACTAAGGAGTGCGATACCGACACGGACCCGGGCCGAGTGCCGGCCGGGTCCTGGGGCGCCCGCGCGGGGTTCTTCCCGCCCGGGCGCCGGGACGCGCTACTTCTGGATGTAGTTGATGACGTCCTGGACCGTCTTGAGGTCCTTGAGCTGGTCGTCGGGGATCTCCACGCCGAACTTGTCCTGTGCGGCGACGGCGATCTCGACCATGGACAGCGAGTCGATGTCCAGGTCGTCCACGAAGCTCTTCTCCGGGGTGACCTCGGAAGGCTCGGTCCCGACGATCTCCTCGACGATCTCGCCGAGGCCGGCCAGAATCTCCTGCTCGCTGTGGGCCATGTGTCTTCTCCTTGTTCGCTGTTCTTGCTTTCGGACGGCCCCGCCGCACGGGGTCGGACGGGACCGGCCCGTGGCCGTGCGGTGCCGCTCGGGCTCGGCGGGGTCAGGGGATGCGGATCACCTGTGCGGCGTAGACCAGCCCTGCCCCGAAGCCCAGGGTGAGTACGGTGCTCCCCGATGGCAGCTCCCCGCGCCCGATCATGCGCGAGAGCGCGAGCGGGACGGACGCGGAGGAGGTGTTGCCCGCGGTGACGATATCGTGGGCCACGAGTGCCTGGGGCGCACCCAGCTTCCTGGCGATCGATTCGACGATACGCAGGTTGGCCTGGTGGGGGACGAAAGCGGTGATCTCGGTCGGGTCCACACCGGCGCGCTCCAGGGCCTGCAGGGCGATCTTGTGCAGCTCGGTGGTGGTCCACCGGAACACCGCCTGGCCCTCCTGGTAGAGGTAGCGGTTCTCACGCAGGTAGATGGTGTCGGCGCGCTCGCCGGAGGAACCCCAGACCACCGGTCCGATGCCCTGGTCCTGGTCGGCCGAGACCACGGCGGCGCCGGCCCCGTCGGCGAAGATCACGCACGTGGCGCGGTCGTCCCAGTCCACCCAGTCGCTGAGTTTCTCCGAGCCCACGACCAGGACGTGGCGGGAGCTGCCCACACGTACCGCGTCCGAGGCCAGATTCAGTGCGTAGCAGAAGCCCGCGCAGGCCGCGTTGATGTCGAAGGCGCCGGGGGCGGAGATGCCGAGCCGGGCGGCCACGGTGGCGGCGGAGTTGGGGATCTGGTCCTGGGAGGTGCAGGTGGCCACGATCACCAGGTCGATGTCCTCGGGGGAGAGGCCGCTGGCGGCCAGGGCCTTGCCTCCGGCGGTCACCGCCATGCTCTCCACGCTGTCGTCGGGGCCCGCCACGCGCCGTTCCTCGATACCCACACGGCTGCGGATCCACTCGTCGTCGGTGTCCACGCGCTGGGCCAGGTCGTGGTTGGTCACCACATGGGCGGGCTGGTACTCGCCGAAGGAGCGGATCACCGCTCCGCCTGGCGCACTGGGGGCGTTGAACATGGTCAGCCTTCCTGATCGGTGCTCGCGGGGGAGATCGCACCCGCGTGCTCCTTGACGATGGCGGCGGCGCGCTCCAGGTCGTCGGGGGTCTTGACCGCGTGGAGTTCCACACCGCGCAGGGCGCGCTTGGCCAGGCCGGTCAGGGTGCCCGCCGGGGCGAGTTCGATCATGGCGGTCACACCGAGGTCGGCGAGGGTCTCGGTACAGGCCTGCCAGCGCACCGGCGAGGAGATCTGGGCCACGAGCCGCTCCAGGTACTGCGATCCCTGCTCGACGACGGCGCCGTCGAAGTTGGACAGCAGGCGCACCGAGGGGTCGTCGGTGCGCAGGCGCGCGGCGCCGGTGCGCACGCGCTCCACGGCCGGGGCCATGTGCTCGGTGTGGAAGGCGCCGGCGACCGGCATGGGACGCAGACGGGCACGCTCGGGCGGGTTCTCGGCGAAGGCGGCCAACTGTTCGGTGGTGCCGGCGGCCACGATCTGTCCGGAACCGTTGTCGTTGGCGGGGGTGAGGCCGGCGGCCTCGATCGCGGCCAGTACGTCCTCGCGGCGCCCGCCCAGGACCGCGGTCATTCCGGTCTCGGTGCGCGCAGCGGCCTCGGCCATGCCCCGGCCGCGTTCGGCCACCAAGGACAGCGCGTCCTCGGGAGTGAGGACCCCGGCCAGCGCGGCGGCGGTGAATTCGCCGACGCTGTGGCCCGCCACGGCGTCCACGGAGGACGGGTCCACGGGCAGGGGGGCCTCGGCGTCCGAGACGGAGCCCAGCAGCGCGGTGGCGGTGGCCAGACCGGCGCTGACGAGGAGTGGTTGAGCGACGGCCGTGTCGCGGATCTCGTCCGCGTCGGCGGTGGTGCCGTAGCGCACCAGGTCCAGCCCGGTCACCTCCGACCAGGTCTCGAACCGCGGGGCCATGCCGGGCAGTTCGAGCCATGGGGAGAGGAATCCGGGTACCTGGGCGCCTTGGCCGGGAGCAACGATGACAAGCACGACATCCACCTTGCCCTGTAGGAGATCACCAGTCGGATGGGGACGGACACGAACTTCGCGCCGTCCTGTTTGTGGACCCTCCACAAAACGGGGCCGACCTCGTGGTTCCGGGGCGGGCGCCGGGGAAGGGCACACCCCCTGACATTACGCGGATTCGGAGCGCTTTCCCCGGACAGGTGCACCGTTGTGGCCCCGCACACCCTCGGGAGGGGCCGGTTCCCTGCGCGGCGCGGATGCCACCCTGGTGGAGTGAACGATCAACCCGACCGACCTCAGGACCACGAGGGCACGCAGCCCCTCGGGGCCGAGCCCGGACACGATGACGCGGTCCGGGCCGAGACCGCGCGCCGACTGGAACGATCGATGGGCCGGCTGGGCACCGCGGTCGTGGCGAGCATGGAGGAGCGCCTTCCCTGGTTCAGGCGTATGTCCGCCGAGGACCGATCCTGGATCGGTCTGGTCGCCCAATCGGGTGTGGCCGCGTTCGTCGACTGGTTCCGCAACCCTGTGCGCGGGCGCCCGGCCATCACGGTGGAGGTCTTCGGCACCGCCCCGCGCGAGCTGACCCGTTCGGTGTCGCTGCAGCAGACCGTGGACATGATCCGTGTGGTCATCGACGTCGTCGAGGGACAGGTCGACGGCCTGGCAGCACCCGAGGGCGCCCAGCAGTTGCGTGAGGACGTGCTGCGCTACACCCGCGAGGTGGCGTTCAGCTCCGCGAAGGTCTACGCCCGTGCCGCTGAGGCCCGGGGCGCCTGGGACGCGCGACTGGAGGCGTTGATCGTCGACGCGCTGCTGCACGGCGACCACCAGGACGGGTTGCAGACGTGGGGATCGGCGCTGCGCTGGTCCCAGACCCCGGTGATCGCCATCGCAGGAGACAGCGGCGAGGAGGACGGCAACAAGGTCCTGGACGATCTGCGCGGGGCGGCCCGCCGTAGGGGCCATGACGTCATCGCCGGGATGCAGGGCGACCGTGTGGTGCTCGTGGTCGGGGTCGGAGAGCGCTACTCCGAGGGTGCGCTGCCCGCGGCGGCCGCCGAACCCCTGGCCGGCCTCTTCGGTCCGGGGCCCGTCGTGGTCGGTCCGGTCGTGCCCGACCTGAGGGCCGCGGGCGCCTCCGCCCGCGCTGCTGTCAGCGGGCTGCGTTCGGCGCCGGCCTGGCCCGATGCGCCCCGTCCGGTACTGGCCGAGGACCTGTTGCCCGAGCGGGCGCTGCAAGGGGAGGAGGGAGCGCGCCGCCAACTGGTCGAGGAGGTCTACCGGCCCCTGCTCGGGGCGGGTTCTCCGTTG
This sequence comes from Nocardiopsis xinjiangensis YIM 90004, assembly GCF_000341145.1. GTDB lineage: Bacteria > Actinomycetota > Actinomycetes > Streptosporangiales > Streptosporangiaceae > Nocardiopsis > Nocardiopsis xinjiangensis. The sequence goes on along the minus strand of NZ_ANBE01000040.1, from coordinate 29,208 downwards.
CTGGACACCCTCTCGGTGTATCTTGAACATGCGTCCTCCCTGGAGGCCACGGCACGCATGCTGTTCGTCCACCCGAACACCGTCCGGTACCGGCTCAGCCGTATCGCCGAGCTGACCGGCCACGCCCCCTCCGACGGTCGGGGATCCTTCGTGCTCCGTATCGCGGTCGCGTTGGGTCGGCTCGGTGCGGTCGAACACGGTTGAGAGCAACCGCACATGGTTCGAGCAGAACCTCACAGGACTCAGGCACGTCCTACGTAATAGATGTGATCCGATCGTTGCCTGAGCTTTCTGTCCGCTTATCGCAGTTTCATCGGCGTCGGGTAGGTATGTAACTGACCGTACGCGCCCGGGGACTACGCGAAAAGGGATAGTTTTGTGGCGAGCGGAGCGCCGCCGGTACTGCGGTGAGCCGGCTCCGGACCTCGGGCGAGGGCCATCGCACCGCTTCCGTCTTTGACGTTCTTGGGGGATCGAAACTGTGGTCGAACGACCGGGGACAGGGGGCCGAATACTACGGCCTGTGATCAACTACGTGCTGGAGCCGACGCAAGAGGGGCAACTGCGTCGCCGGGTACTTTTCTGGTTGCCCGCCCCGCTGCCCGTCCTGGGGCTGGTCGCCCTGCTGGTGGGCGGTGCGCAGTCGGCGTCCGGTTGGACCATCCTTCTCGCCGCGAGCGTGGGTGTGGGCACGCTGCTGCTGGCTCTGATCGTGCATCCCACACCGCTGCCCGAGGGGCTCACACCCCAGGTGTCCTCGCGCCGCTCGTTGCACCGGTTCCGCCAGTTCACCGGGTTGCGCATCGCCCTGGCGCTGGTCCCGGTGGCCATCGGCGCGGCCGCCTCGATCATCGGCGGCGGCATGTATCCGCTCTACGCCGCGCTGGTACTGGCCTGGCCGCAGATCCTCATGGCCCTGCCGACCTTCTTCGTCGTCACCCGGGCCCGGCGCGCCATGGAGACCTGGGGCACGACCGCTTACCTGTGGCACGCGCTCTCGCGACCGGCCAGAGTCACCTGGCCCATCGTCTCCTCCGCCCGGCGGGTCTGGAGCCAGTGGCGGCAGGAATGGGCCAAGGCGCGCGTGGCGGCGCGCCGTGAGTCCGCCCTGCGCAGGTCGGAGAAGGTCGAGCGTGACCAGGCCCGCGACCCGCAGGTGGTCCCGCCCCACCCGGACCAGGTGACCACGGCCCGCATCCCGGTCCTTGCCGAGGACACGGCCGGCCAGGGCAGCGCTTCGCAGCAGGACGGCGGCGCCGACGGTGAGAAGACGGAAGATTCCGTGGCCGCGGCGGCCCCCGCGGTCTCTGCGGCTTCCGCGACCGACGGTTCCGAGGCCGAGATCTGCGGCCACACGGGTGAGGAGACCGGCACCTCCCCCGAGAACGGGACCCGGGAGGACGGGGACGGGATCGAGCCCACCGCCCAGCTGTCCGCGCTCGAGGAGGACCCCCGGACCGCCGAGACGCCGGCTGCCGCCACGGGTACCGGCTCCGAGCGCACCTCGGGCACCCTGTTGGAGCGGGGAGGCGCCCCTTCCCAGCGGGTGCGCCGGAACCGGCGCGGGCCCTCGCAGTCCGCGCGGCGCCCNCCGCGCCGCTGTGTCGCGACCTACAGGCTCGTGCCGAAACGCACCCCGGGCACGGCGTCGGGGCCGCCGTTGGGGCAGTGGTACCAGCGGGCCTCGGCCTCCCGGCCCCGCAGGAAGACCTCCCCGATGGTGTTGCCGAAGTAGGGCCGCCCCTCCAACGCCCAGCGCAGCGCCGGCGGCGCGACCCGCGCGGACCGCGCCATGAGGCGTCCGGCCGGAGGGAAGGGCCAGGTCGTGGACAGCCATGCCGTCCGGCGCAGGCTCGAGGGCATCCTGTTGCACAGGGGCGAGGAGACCAGCTGGCTCACGCGGGAGGAGAGCTCCGGCCCCTCACGCGGCCGGGCCTGCGCCAGGTAGGAGAAGTGCACGTCGCCGCTGAGCAGAAGCACGGTCGCCGGGGCGGGGCCGCGTTCGCCGCGCGCCACCTCCAGCAGCGTCCGGGCCAGCCGGGTGAAGGAGTACTGGAATGCACCCCAGTGCTCCAGATCCAGCGCCTGGCGCAGACGCTCGGCCGGGGCCCGCATCCGTTCGCCCCAGGCTCCCGCGCACACGGCCTCGTTCCAGGACTCCAGGTGGTGCACTGCCGGGGGCAGCAGCACCGGGACGGTGGAGACCACCACGACGTGGTCCGGGCCTCCGGTCAGGTGCTCCTCGACCCATTCGTGGCCCTCGGGCCCCAGGATCGACCGCGGCCCGCCGGAAGGGCCGTCCTCGCCGAGGGCGCGCGCACAGCGGGTATCGGTCATGAGCACCCGTACCGCTCCCACGTCGACCCGGTGGCTCCAACGGTAGGAGGAGGGCTCCTCGTGCGCCCGCCACGCGAACTCGTCGACCACGTCGCCTGCATCGCCCCCGCGCTCGCACACCCGGTTCCACCACGGGTCCTTCTCCCGCGCCTCGGGGGAGAGGTTGCCCAGGTGCTGGTACACCCAGTAGGCGCCCAGGCCGTGGGTGACACGCTCGGGCCACCAGGGCCGTTCCTCCATCGCGCGCCGCCAAGCGGCCGAGGTGTTCCAGTCGTCGCGCACGTCGTGGTCGTCGAAGACCATCAAGGTGGGCACGGTCGACAGCAACCACCGCACCTGGGGATCGCTCCAGGCCTGACGGTACAGCTCCGCGTACTCGCTGTAGGCCACCACCTCGTCGGCGGGGGAGGAATGGTCGGTGCCGCGGGTCCGGCGCAGATGCTCACGCATCGGTTCGCGTACCTCGTCGGCGTAGACCTGGTCGCCGATCAACAGCAGCAGCAGGTTCCCCTCGGGTGTCTCCTCGGCCAGGCGCCGCGCAGTGGCGCGCAGCATGTCCGGGCCGTGGTCGACCACGCCCTCGGGGGTGTCGCCCGTGGGCAGGCGGCAGGACCCGTACAGCAGTCGTGTGGGGGCCTCGGGGTCGGTGGTGCGCAGTTCACTGGGGGGCAGGGAGGAGGTGGGGTCGGGCCAGACACGGTCCCCGTCGAGGAAGACTTCGTAGGGCGAGGCCGTTCCCGGGGAGAGCCCCCCGATCTCGCACACGGCGTAATGGTGGCCGTGGACGGTGAAGGTTCGCGCGGTCGCGGTGGTGTGTGCGTCCACACGGACCCGTACCCGGCAGGGGGCGTCGGTCTCGACCCACACGGTGGCGGTGGTGGGCCCCACGTGCCGCAGCAGGGGGCCCAGACGCAAAGAAACAGTCATGGTTTCCCCTCTTTTTCCCAGGTTCGCACACCTGGAAGAGGGGTCGGTAGCCGCCGAAGGAAGCAGACGGATCGGCTACCCTCCACAGTTGTGACGCTCGATGGTTGCACGAAGTCCCGGGCTGCGCGATGGTGGCGCTATGCGGACACAGATCCTCGAGCTGCACACCGGAGGGTCGGAGAGCATCACCGACATCACCTCCCAGTGTGCGGACTTCGTCGCCGGCTCCGGCGACGGCCTGCTCCACGTCTTTGTCCCGCACGCGACTGCGGGCGTGGCAATCATCGAACTCGGGGCAGGCTCCGACGACGACCTGCTCGCTTCCCTGGACGACCTGCTGCCGGCCGACGACCGGTGGCGCCACAAGCACGGTTCGCGCGGCCACGGACGGTCCCACGTCATGCCGGCCTACGTCGCGCCCCAGACCACGGTCCCCGTCATCGGGGGCTCACTCGAACTGGGCACGTGGCAGTCCGTCGCAGTGGTGGACCTGAACGTGGACAACCCCGAGCGACGGGTGCGCCTGTCGTTCTTGGCATCGGCGTGAACACTCGGCGCCCACGGGGCCGGGAAGAAGGGTTCGCCCGCGCGTTGACGGGACATGTCATAGCGTGTGAACTAGGCCATCAGCGATGGTGAAGGGCCTACGGACCCACACGGCGGGCGCAACGCCCGACATCGTTGAGACAACTGCATCGGGCGCCCTTGCTCGAGCAGAACAGACTGACAACATCCATTTGTGGAGGAGAACTTTCGTGAGCGCGACCGCGGGCCAGGCACAGAGCGAACGCGGCTTGGCTGACCGACTCGGATTCAAGCCGGGTCAGGTGGTGCAGGAATTCAGCTTCGACGACGACGTTGACGAAGGCCTGCGCGCTTCTATCGTCGAATTCACCGGTGAGGAACTGGTCGACGAGGACTTCGACGGCGATGTCGACGCGGTACTGCTGTGGTGGCGGTCCGACGAGGAGGGGGAACTCACCGACGCGTTGATGGACACGGTCACCCAGGTGGCCGACGGCGCCACCATCCTGGTGATGACGCCGAAGGCCGGACGTGACCTGCACGTTTCGCCCAATGACGTTGCCGACGCCGCCGGTACCTCCGGCCTGTCCCAGACCAGCGCTGTCAGTGTCGGATCGGACTGGTCGGGGACCCGACTGGTCGTGCCCAAGCGATAACGGGCCTTCCGAGAGACCGAACCACCACCGGTGCCGCGCGCCCCACAGGGCGGGCGCGCGGCGCTGAGCGGCGCCCATGCGCCGCGGACACGAGCGAGGGCATGACCAGCATCGCGCCGGGCGCCCGGGCGCCCGACTTCACTCTGGACGACCAGCACGGTCGTCCCACTACTCTGTCGGCACTGCGCGGCGGCCCTGTCCTCGTGGTCTTCTACCCGTTGGCCTTCTCCGGAGTGTGCTCGGGAGAGCTCGCCGAGCTGGCCGGGCTGTACCCGCGCTTCGCCGAGACCGGTACCCACGTGTTGGCGGTCTCGGTCGACTCCACCTTCGCCCTGCGCACGTGGTCGGAGCGGGAGGGTTTCCCGTTCCGGCTGTTGTCGGACTTCTGGCCGCACGGGGCCGTCGCCGAGACCTACGGGGTCTTCGACGACAGGCGCGGTGTGGCCCGCCGCGGTACGTTTCTGCTCGACGTCGACGGTGCGGTGCGCTGGAGCGATCACACGCCCGTTTCCGAGCCCCGCGAGATGACCCGCGCCCTGGAACAGGCCCGCGCCCTCGGCCGAGGCCCGCGCCCCGCCTGGTCCTGATCAGTGATCTTCCGGACGAGGCCCACGAGAGCGCCGCTCTGGCCTCCCGACCCGCAGGGGAGGTGCTGCGCAGTGGACAGCCGCGGCTCAGCCTCTCGCGGCGGGTGCCGGTGGGGCCGGGGCCGTCGTGCCCTTGATCGCCTTCGACACCCTGGACGAGGCCGTGGAGATCGCGACCGCCTCCGATCACGGGCTGTCCCTGTCCGGCACCGGGACCCGCTTCGGCGGTACCACGGCGAATCCGGAGGCCTTCACCGGGACCCAGCGGGTCGCCATGCAGGCCGACGTCGCCACCTACCCGTTCTGACCCGAAACAGTTCGGCAGCACTCCGCAGGAGGGGTATGATCTCCAGTCGACGCCGGGGCGCGTAGCTCAGTCGGTTAGAGCGGTTGCCTTACAAGCAATAGGTCAGGGGTTCGAGTCCCTTCGCGCCCACCCCGGAACGACCCTGTTCGGGGGCTCCGAGCCTCCGTGCGGGGTCGTTCTTCGTTTCCACGGCAGGCCCGGCCCGGCCGGATCCGTGTTCGCGCAGAGCCTCGGCCGCGGACTCGGCGGCCGATCCATTCGCGTGCCCCTTCGGTCTCACACCAGGGCCAGCACCCGGCTGGGCGCGCCCGAGGCATCCTCGCCCGGCATTACCCCGACCATCAGCGTCGCTCCCCGCGCGGGCACCTGCTCCAGCCCGGTCAGGCACTCCAGGCCCCACCGGTCGGCCCGACCGATCACCTCGTGGGCGGGAAAGTCCGTGGACACCCCCGGGTCACTGCTGAGGGTGTCCACGCCGAACCCGGCCACGCCCCGCTTCTCCACCAGGAACGCACACGCCTCGGCCCCCAGGCCCGGGAAGTGCCAGGTTCCCTCGGTGTCCACGCCCCGTACCGCGGCGTCACCGTGTTCCCACTTCGTGCTCCACCCCGACAGCATCAGCACCGCCGATCCTTCCGGAACCGGGCCGTGTGTGCGCTCGTGCTCGAGCACGTCCTCGACGGTCAGCACCGTGTCGGGCTCCTGGGCGGCACGCTCGCGCACGTCCAGGACCACCGCCGGTACGACCAGTTCCTCCGGCGTGATGTCGGGCACCAGCCGACCGCCGCCGATCACGTGCCCAGGGGCGTCCAAGTGGGTTCCCGAGTGTTCCAGGAAGGTCCACCGGTTGAAGTGGAAACCCGCCTCGCCCTCGGCCAGGGCCGGGGCGACCGGCTCACGGACCGGTTTTTCGTCGTCGAACGCGGCCATCGCCGGGGAGAGCACGTGGCTCAGGTCCACCACCCGCCCGGGCCGCGACGGCCACACCGAAGGGCCCGCCATGGGCCGCGCGGGTTCTTCGGGGGCCGGGCCGCCTGTGCGCGCACGCACGGTCTCGCCGGTTCCGTTCAGGCACATGGGCTCGCTCCTGGCTCTCGGGTTCCTCGGGCACTTCTGCCCCGCGTGAGACGGCACAACCGTACGGGCCACGGGGACACACCACGTGTGTACCGGTATGTTCGCGCCGCGCGGTGTGAGACTTGACGGGGGTGATCAGATGGCGGAGAACTTTCCCTTGAGTGAGAGCGAGCGGGTCTTCGAGGATCTGGTCCGGGTCGCACACGCCGACGGGCCGATCGAGGCCCTGGAACTGGCCGACCGCTATGCCCACGTGCTGGGGCTGGTCCGGATCACAGCGCACCTCGTCGACCTGCAGCAACGCGTCCTCGTCCCCCTGTTGAGCGGTCCCGAACTGGACGTGGACACCACCTTGGCCGGGGAGGCCTACCGCTTCGAGGCCATGCGCCTGGTCGAGGGGGAGAACGGGCTGGAATTGTGGCTGCCGCTCATGGGCGGAGCCGACCGCATGGGTGTGCTGCACGTGGTCACCGAATCCCTCGACCGGCCCACCCTGCACCGCTGCCGGACCCTGGCGGCCCTGCTCTCCCTGATCATCAACTCCCAGCGCGTCCACAACGACGGCTACCTGCGCCGCGTCCGCAAACACAACGTGGACCTGCGTACCGAGATGCTGCGCGCCTTCCTGCCGCAGCGTTCGGTCGGCACCGGACAGGGCGTGTCCACCGCCGTACTGGAACCCGCCTACGCAGTGGGCGGTGACGCCTTCGACCACTCCATCACCCGCGACGTCCTGCACGCCACCATCCTCGACGCCATGGGCCACGACCTCGCATCGGGGCTGACCGCGGCAGTGGCCATGGCCGGGGTCCGCGACGCCCGCCGCAGCGGTGCCGGCCTCACCCAGCTCACCGGCAACGTCGGCAACGCCCTCTCCGAATGGCTGCCCGAACGCTTCTGCACCGGGGTCTTCTCCACCCTCGACCTGGCCGGTGGCGTGTTCTCCTGGGTCAACTGCGGTCACCCCGCACCTTTGCTGATCCGGCGCCAAGAACTCATCGGCGGGGCCCTGGACCGGACCGCCGAACCCCCGCTCGGTCTGGGGCTGGAGGAGAACCACAACTACACCCTGCACCAGCTCCAGCTCGAACCCGGCGACCAGATCCTGCTGTACACCGACGGGGTCGTGGAGGCCCGCGGCCCCGACGGTGAGATGTTCGGCCTCGAACGTTTCGTGGAGTTCATCATCCGCGCCACCGCAGGCGACGAGCGTGCGCCCGAGACCCTGCGCCGCCTCATCCAGGACATCCGCGGCTATCAGGAGGGCCACTTCACCGACGACGCCACGATCATGCTCATCCAGTGGCGTCCCGACACCCGGTTCCATGGCGGCGGCTCCGGAACCCCCGAGACCTGAGACCGCTTCGTGGCCGTGACCCTTATGGGGACCGCACACGCTACGCACTAGCCTCGGAGCGAAGAAAGGGGATGGTATGCGGGTTGTGGTCATCGGTGCCGGCGTCGGCGGTCTGGCGCTGGCTGCCGGGTTGGTCGAGCGCGGTATCGAGGTCGAGGTCCACGAGAGAGGTCAACGGCTGCGCACCGGCGGGGCAGGTCTGGGTCTGTACCCCAACGGGGTGGCGGCCCTCAGCGAGCTCGGTGTGGCCGTGGAGGACCTGGGCCGGCCCATCGACGTCCTGGAGAGGCGCGACACCAAGGGCCGCGTCACTCTCGGCATCGACGTCGCGCGCATCAGCGAACACTTCGGTTTCATCGCGCGCACCGTGCCCCGGCGCGCCCTGCTCGACCGGCTCCACCACCGTCTGCCCGAAGGGGTGCTCCACCTGGACCGCGAGTGCGTGGGGGTGCGCCTGCACGCCGACGGCACCTCCAGCGTAGTCTTCTCCGACGGAACGCGCAGCACCGGCGACGTCGTCGTGGGCGCGGACGGGGCCGGGTCGGTGGTGCGTACCCAACTGCTGGATGAGGCTCCCCCGGAGATGGGCCGCTGGGCGAGCTGGCAGGGGCTGAGCACCCTCGACTCCCCGCGTGCGAGTGGGCGGGTGGCTTCCTTGACCCAGGGACGCCAGGGCACCTGCGGAATCATGCCGGCCGGGAACGGGCTGGTGCAGTGGTGGTTCGACGTGCGCTGGCGGCGTGGGCTGCCCGTCACCGAGGAGCCCGCCTCCGTGCTGCGGGAGCTGTTCGCCTCCTGGAGCGACCCCGACGTGCGGGCCGTCCTGGAGCAGGCCGAGAGCTCGGAGATCAATTTCTTCCCGCACCTGAACACCCGTGTGCGGGGCTCTTGGGGCCAGGACAACACGACCTTGCTGGGGGACGCCGCCCACACCTTCCCCCCGGCCACCGCCCAGGGGGCCAACCAGGCATTGGAGGACGCCTGGGCGCTGGTGACCGCGCTCAGCGACAGCGGGGCCCGTGCCGACCCCGCCTGGGCGCTGCGCCGCTACGAGGAGGTGCGCCACCGCCCGGCCGCGGTCGCCTCCTTCACCTCCTCGCTCAACGGTGTGCAACGCATCCGGCTGCCGCGCCTGCCCATCCGCGGGATGCGCGATCTGCCCGGCGACACCGCCACACGCTGGTTCGGCGGGTACCTGTCGGCGGTGAGCAACGTGCTGACCGGCCAGCGGCCCTGAGGAAACGGTCGAAGAGGACCGGGCGGGCAGCGCCCGCTCGGCCCGCCCGTGCTCCCGTGCTGCGGGGCGCGGCCGCGCCGCGGGGCAACTCGGGTACCAGCCGGTCGGTATGCTGGCGGGGTTGGCTTGAGGGCCCGTAGTGATGCGGGAACACGATGTGAGGCGGGACATGGCACAGGCGCGCGACGGCGAGGGCAGTGGCAACGCGACGGGCACGGTGCCCGAACGGCTCCTGGGGGCCGCGACCCGGCTCTTCGCCGAGCGCGGTTACGAAGGCACTTCCGTGCAGGCGATCGTGGCGGCCGCCGGTGTGACCAAGGGTGCCATGTACCACTATTTCGGTTCCAAGGACGACCTGCTCTACGAGGTCTACGCCCGCGTGCTGCGCATGCAGACCGAGAACCTCGCCGAGATCTCCGGCCGCGACGAACCTGTCACCGACCGGGTGCACGCCGCGGCTGCCGACGTCATTGTCACCAGCGTCGACAACCTCGACGACACCGTCATCTTCTTCCGGTCCATGCACCAACTGGAAGCGGATAAGCAGCGCACCGTGCGGGCCGAGCGCCGCAAGTACCACGAGCTCTTCCGGTCGATGATCGAGCAGGGCCAGGCCGAGGGAAACTTCCGCACCGACGTGCCCGCCGACCTGGTCGTCGATTTCTACTTCGGTTCGGTGCACCATCTGAGCACCTGGTACCGCGAGGGCGGCCCGCTCACCGGCGCCGACGTGGGACGCCACTTCGCCGACCTGCTCATCTCCTCCCTGACCTCCGCCTGATCCGGAGGGGTCAGGTCTGCTCCACCACACAAGGGGCCGAGCATCTGGGGCTCTTGTGGCCCGGGAGACCCGACATCGGGCAGGGCCCCGGGGCGGCGGGCGCGGGCCACCGCCCCGGGAGAACTCACCGGTACTTGCGCAGCTCGGCCCGACCGAGTGAACGCAGATGCACCTCGTCGGGGCCGTCGGCCAGACGCAGCGAACGCGCGCCCGCCAGCCACTCGGCCAGGGGCAGGTCCTGGCTCACCCCGGCAGCGCCGTGCGCCTGGATCGCCTTGTCCAGGATCCACTCCACCGTGCGCGGGGTCGCGATCTTGATCGCCTGGATCTCGGTGTGGGCGCCCTTGTTGCCCACAGTGTCCATGAGGTAGGCGGTCTTGAGCACCAGCAGCCGCAGCTGTTCGATGGCCACCCGCGCCTCGGCGATCCACTGGCGCACCACACCCTGGTCGGCCAGGGGGTAGCCGAACGCGGTCCGATCCAGGACCCGTCGGCACATCAGCTCCAGCGCCCGCTCGGCCATTCCGATCGAGCGCATGCAGTGGTGGATCCGGCCCGGGCCCAGACGTGCCTGGGCGATCGCGAACCCTTCGCCCTCACCGCCGATCAGGTTCTCGGCCGGCACCCGCACGTCCTCGAAGACGACTTCGGCGTGCCCGCCGTGGTCGCTGTCGTCGTAGCCGTACACGGTCATCCCGCGTTCGATCCGCAACCCCGGGGTGTCTCGCGGTACGAGCACCATGGACTGCTGTTTGCGGCGCTCGGCCTCCGGGTCGCTCTTGCCCATGACGATGAAAATCTCGCAGGCCGGGTTCAGCGCACCGGTGATGAACCACTTGCGGCCGTTGATGACGTACTCGTCACCCTCACGGACGATGCTCGTGGTGATGTTGGTGGCGTCGGAGGAGGCCACCGCCGGCTCGGTCATCGCGAACGCCGAACGGATCCGCGCGTCCAGCAGCGGCTCCAACCAGCGCTTCTTCTGCTCCTCGGTGCCGAACATCGTCAGCACCTCCATGTTCCCGGTGTCGGGGGCCGAGCAGTTGAGCGCGGCCGGCCCCAGACCCGGGCTGCGGCCGGTGATCTCGGCCAGGGGCGCGTAACTCAGGTTGGACAGCCCGCCGTGCTCGGGGTGCCCGGCCAGGAACAGGTTCCACAGGCCGCGCCGCCGTGCCTCCGCCTGGAGCTCGGCCACCACGGGCGGGATCGACCAGGGGTCCTCGCGCTCGTCCAACTGTCGGGCGAAGGCCTCCTCGGCCGGGTACACGTGTTCGTCCATGAAGGACAGGAGCTCGGAACGCAGCTCCTCGGTCGCGGGGTCGTGAGTGAACTCCATCAGTCCTCCTGAAGTGTGGTGTGGGCGCGCTCGACCAGGAGCGGGACCACCTCACCCATGGTGTCGAAACCAGCTCCCACGGTCAGCCCCTGGCTGTGCCGGTAGTGGATGCCTTCCGCGATCACCGCGAGCTTGAAGCAACCGAAGGCCACGTACCAGTTCAGGCGGGACACGTCGCGTCCGGTCGCGGCCGCGTAGGTCTCCACCAGCTCCGAAGCGCTGGGGAAACCCTCCGCGGAGGTGGCGGGGGAGGGGCCACCGGTGACCGAGTTCTCCTTGTAGACCAGCATCAGGCCCAGGTCCACCAGGGGGTCGCCGAGGGTGGCCATCTCCCAGTCCAGGACCGCGGTCAGGCGGCCCTTGCCGGTGACGAGCACGTTGTCGAGCCGGTAGTCGCCGTGCACGATCGCGGGCGCGCCCTGTTCCGGCCGGGTGCGCTCCAGGCGTTCGTGCAGTTCGTCGATACCGGGGATGTCGCGGCTGCGTGAGGCGTCGAGCTGCTTGCGCCAGCGCCGCACCTGGCGCTCCAGGAACCCCTCGGGGCGGCCGAAGTCGCCCAGCCCCACCGAGGCGGGGTCGACCGCGTGCAGGTCGCCCAGGGTGGTGATGAGCGACTGCGCGATCTCGCGTGTGCCCTCGGTCCCGTACGGCGCGATCTCGGCCTCGGTGCGCAGCGGGAGTCCTTCCACGTGCTCCATCACGTAGAAGGGGGCCCCCAGCACTTCGGTGTCCTCGCACAGCAGATAGGTGCGGGGCACGGGCACGGCGGTGTCGCGCAGGCCGGTCATCACCCGGTACTCGCGGGACATGTCGTGGGCGGTGGCCAGCACGTGGCCCAGGGGAGGACGGCGTACCACCCAGTGGCCGGAACCGTCGGTGACCGTGTAGGTGAGGTTGGACTTGCCGCCGGTGATGACCTCACCGCTGAGCGGGCCCGCGATCATCCCGGGCACCTCGCGGTCCAGGTACGTGCGCAGCCGGTCCAGATCCAGTCCGGGCAGTTCCTCTGTCATCGTCGTCTCGGGCACCTCGCGGGGCGCCTGCTCCTTTCTGGGCTGTGTCGGTCGTGGCCGGGGGTCAACCGTTCGTGCCGGTGACCTTGGCCTGCAGGCGGCGCATGCCCTTGAGCCAGCGGTCGGTGTCGGAGGCCCGGGCCGCGTAGAAGTCGCCGACCTGGGGGTGGGGCAGGATCAGGAACCGTTCATCGGCCATCCCGGCCATGACGGCGTCGGCGACCTCCTCGGGGGTGATCGCGTCGGCGCTGAGGATCGCCTGGCCCATGTCCCCGCTGCCCTCCAACAGGGAGGTGCGCACGCCCAGGGGGCACACGCACTGCACGGTCACCCCGCGGTCGCCGTAGGTGGCCGAGAGCCACTCGGCGAACGAGACCGCAGCGTGTTTGGTCACCGAGTAGGGGGCGCTGCCGAGCATGGTCAGCAGTCCCGCTGCCGAGACGGTACTGAGGAAGTGGCCGTGTCCGCGCTCCACCCACCCCGGAACCAGGGCGCGGGCGGCCCGCACGTGGGCCATGACGTTGACCTGCCAGGCCTGCTCCCAGTCGGATTCGGGGGCCTCGGGGCCGCCGCTCGTTCCCACGCCTGCGTTGGCGAGGTAGAGATCGATGCCGTCCAGGTGCGCGCCGGCCTCGGCCACGAGCGCGGTCACACCGTCCTCGCTCGCGGCGTCGCCTGGCACGGCCAGTCCGCCGATCTCGGTGGCCACGGATTCGGCGGCAGCGGCGTCCAGGTCGTTGACGACCACGTCCGCGCCGGCCGAGGCCAGGCGGCGGGCGAGGGCCGCCCCGATGCCGTTACCCCCGCCGGTGACGACCGCGCCGGTCCCGGTCAGATCCATGTCACAGTCCTCCGGTGAGGGTCACGCCGCCGTCGACGACGAGGGTCTGGCCGGTGACCCAGGCGGAGTCCTCGGAGAGCAGGTGGGCCACGGCTCCGGAGATGTCCTCGGGCACACCCAGGCGGCCCATGGGGTATTGGGCGGAGACCTCGCTCTCGCGGCCCTCGTAGAGCGCCTCGGCGAAGCGGGTCTTGACGACGGCGGGTGCGACGCCGTTGACGCGGATGCCGGGCGCCAACTCCACGGCCAGTTCCTCGGTGATGTGTTTGACCATCGCCTTGGTGGCGCCGTAGAACCCGATCCCGGGGGCCGGCTTGATCCCCGCGATGGAGGAGACGTTGACGACGGAGCCGCCGTGTTCACCCATCCAGGCCTTGTAGGACTTCTGCACCCAGGAGATCGCCGACAGGGCGTTGACGTCGACCATCTTGCGGGCGGCGTCCAGGTCGAGGTCGACCATGCGTCCGAAGACCGGGTTGATGCCGGTGTTGTTGACGAACATGTCGAGGCTGCCGAAGGCCTTCAGGGTGGCGGCGATCGCCTCGTCCTGGTGGTCGGGGTCGTCGGCCTTGCCCGGAACGGCGATGGCGTGCTCGGGACCGCCGAGGGCCTCGACNCCGGAGCCGTTGGGCGATGGCGAGACCGATGCCTCGGCTGGCGCCGGTGATGACGGCGGTCCGTCCGGCGAACCGGGAAGTCATGGAGATCTCCTTTGACCGACTGGTCGGTATGGCAAGGAGACTCTATGCCCGCCGGGATGCGCGCCGCAAGGGGGCCGATAGCCATGGACGGAGCCACAATGGGCAGGAGAGGGCCGAAGGCCCTACCGAGACGAGGGCGAACAGGAGCCGCCGATGGCGACCGAAGTCGTGAACCACCCGGAACAGCGCCGGTACGAGATCACCAGTGACGGGGAGCCGGCCGGTCATGCCGAGTACCTCCTCACCAACGATCTCGTCACCTTCACCCACACCGAGATCGATCCCTCCTTCGAAGGGAAGGGGCTGGGGGGAACGTTGGTGCGCGAGGCCCTGGACGACGTTCGCGAGCGCGGCCTGGCGGTGCTGCCGCTGTGCCCCTTCGTCAAGGGATGGATCGAACGCCATCCCGACTACATCGACATGGTCTACCGCTCAACGGAGGAATGACCCGGCCTGAGGGGTGTGTGGTCGCGGGCCCCGGGACGGTTCGGCGGCCCGTGTGGAGCGGCCCGCTGCCGAGGCCGCCCCCGCGGTGCGCGCCAGGGCCTGTGAGGGGTGGGCCCGGGGCGGAGGGGGCTTGCGACCCTGTACCTAACGTTGTTAGGTGGATGTGGCTCACACCGCGACGGGAGGACACACGTGGACGCCGAACTCACCGTGGACACACCCACCGGGCGGCTCAGGGGCGCACCCGCGCCCCGATCGCAGACCGGAACGGTCCTCCTGCACCAGGGCATCCCCTACGCGGCCGCGCCCTTCGGTGAACACCGCTTCGCCGCCCCCGCGCCCCCCGAACCCGTCGACGGCGTCCGCGACTGCACCACACCCGGGCCCCCTGCGCCTCAGGGCGGACTCCTCGTCGGAGCCGCCCGGTGGACCCCCGATACCCCGCTGGAGTGCCTGGTCCTCAACGTCTGGAGCAGCGCCCGCGCCGGTCAGGACGCCCCCGTCCTGGTGTGGATCCACGGCGGGGCCTACCTCGCCGGGTCGGCCTCCCAACCCACCTACGACGGCACCAGCCTGGCCGAGACCGGGCTCGTCGTGGTCGGCATCAACTACCGGGTCGGGTTCGAGGGGTTCGGGCACGTTCCCGAACGTCCCGACAACCGCGGCCTGCTCGACCAGATCGCCGCCCTGCGTTGGGTACGCGACCACATCCGGGCCTTCGGCGGCGACCCCGGCAACGTCACGGTCGCGGGCGAGTCGGCCGGGGCCGGGTCGGTTGCCGCCCTCATGGCCATGCCCGGCGCCCGCGGCCTCTTCCACCGCGCCATCGCCCACAGCACTCCCGGCGACGTGGTGCGCACCGAGACCGCGCGCCTGGTGTCCGAACGTTTCGCCGAGGTCCTCGGCGTCCCCCTGGAGGCCGAGGCGCTGGCCGCCCTGCCCCCGGAGAAGATCCTCGCCGCCACCGATGAGGTGCTCACCCACACCGACAGCAGCGGTCGGCGCAACCGTTCCATGACCTGCTTCGCCCCGGTGGTCGGCGGCCCCGAACTGCCCGAGGCGCCCCTGGAGGCCGTCGCCCGCGGGCAGGCCCGCGACATCGACCTGCTCACCGGCCACAACATGCACGAGTACCGGCTCTTCAGCGAGCTCGTCCAGAACGTGTATGTGGACGGCGAGGAGGCCCTGCAGCGCAAGTGCGCCCGCCTCGGCCTGGGTCCGGGCGAGGTCGCCGCCTACCGCGAGGCCCACCCCGGGCTCTCCCTGCGTGATCTGTACGTGCGCATCATGGGTGAGGCCGTGTTCGGCGAGTTCACCCTGCGCCTGGCCGAGACCCACGCCGCCGCGGGAGGACACGCACACGTGTTCCGCCTGGCACTGGAGAGCCCGGCCCTGGGCGGACGCCTGGGCGCCTGCCACGCCCTCGACCTGCCCTTCGCCTTCGGCACCCTCGAGTCGGAACTGGGCGCCTTCCTGCTCGACGGCGCGCCCACCGACACCCACCGTGCGTTGTCGCGACGCCTCATGGACGCCTGGCACGACTTCGCGGCCACCGGAGACGCAGGATGGCCACCTGTCACCACCGGGGCCACCCCGGTCAAGGTCTGGGACGAGGCCGACGAACTCCATGCCCATGATCCCTCCCCGACGCGGGAGATCTGGCGCGGCATCGACCTGGCCCCCAAGTGAGGCCATCCCCGCGGTGAGGAAACCGTGCCGCGCGGGACCGGATCCGGAGCTTCTTCCCGGGCCCGGGGAGCGGCGCGCTCTCCCCGGGCCGAGTGGTGGTTGCCGGGACCGGCGTCACTTGTCCAGGCCGGCCCGGCGCAGCGCGTCGGCCATCGACCCCTGGGGAGCCTGCTCCTGCTTCTGGCCCCGGTTCTTGCCGCCGCGGCCGTTGCGGCCCCGTTTGCGGTCGCCGCCGTCCTGCTCCTCCCGTGCGGTGCGCCCGCCGCGCTCACCCGAGGGCACCTCGTCGTCCATGCGCATGGTCAACGAGATGCGCTTGCGGGGGATGTCGACGTCCTGCACCTTGACCTTGACGATGTCGCCGGGCTTGACGACCTCGCGCGGGTCCTCCACGAACTTGTGCGACATCGCCGACACGTGCACGAGCCCGTCCTGGTGCACACCCACGTCCACGAACGCGCCGAAGGCCGCCACGTTGGTGACCACCCCTTCCAGGACCATGCCCTGCTCCAGGTCGCCCAGGGTCTCCACGCCCTCCTTGAAGGTGGCCGTGGTGAAGGCCGGACGGGGATCACGGCCGGGCTTGTCGAGCTCGGAGAGGATGTCGGTGACCGTCGGCAGCCCGAAGGTGTCGTCGACGAAGTCGTGCGGGCGCAGCCGTTTCAGCGCCTTCTCGTCGCCGATGAGGGAGGGCAGGTCCGAGCCGACCGAGTCCAGGATGCGCCGCACCACCGGGTAGGCCTCCGGGTGCACCGCGGAGGAGTCCAGAGGGTCGTCGCCGCCGGGGATACGCAAGAAGCCCGCGCACTGCTCGAAGGCCTTCGGCCCCAGGCGCGAGACCTTCTTGAGTTCGCTGCGGCTGCGGAAGGGCCCGTTGGCGTCCCGGTGCGAGACGATGTTGCGCGCCAGCGTCGAGGTCACGCCCGAGACCCGGGTCAGCAGCGGCACCGAGGCGGTGTTGACGTCCACACCCACACCGTTGACGCAGTCCTCCACGACCGCGTCCAGTGACCGGGACAGTTTGGTCTCGGCAAGGTCGTGCTGGTACTGGCCCACACCGATCGACTTCGGATCGATCTTGACCAACTCGGCCAACGGGTCCTGCAGGCGCCGTGCGATGGAGGCGGCCCCGCGCAGGGACACGTCCAGGTCCGGCAGCTCCTCGGAGGCGTAGGCCGAGGCCGAGTACACCGACGCACCCGCCTCGGAGACCATGACCTTGGTCAGCTTCAGCTGCGGGTGGCGTTTGATCAGGTCGCCGGCGAGCTTGTCGGTCTCACGGGAGGCCGTGCCGTTGCCGATCGCGACCAGCTCCACCTCGTGGGCGGCGCACAGCTGGGCCAGGCGCTCGATCGAGCCGTCCCAGTCGCGGCGCGGCGCATGCGGGAACACGGTGTCGGTGGCCACGACCTTGCCGGTGGATCCGGTGACGGCGACCTTCACCCCCGTGCGCAGGCCCGGGTCCAGGCCCAGGGTGGCGCGAGTGCCGGCGGGTGCGGCCAGCAGCAGGTCGCGCAGGTTGGCCGCGAACACCCCCACCCCCTCGTCCTCGGCGCGCTGCCACAGGCGCATGCGCACGTCGATGTCCAGACGCACCAGGACGCGGGTGCGCCAGGCCCAGCGCACGGTGTCCTGCAACCACTTGTCGGCGGGGCGGCCGCGGTCGACGATCTCGAAGTGGTGGGCGATCGCGTTCTCGTAGGAGCTGCGCGCGGCCGCGTTCTCCTCGCCCTCGGGCACTTCCTCCGGCTGCAGGTCGAGGGTGAGCACCTCTTCCTTCTCCCCCCGGTACATCGCCAGGACCCGGTGCGAGGGCAGATCGGTCAGGGGCTCGGAGAAGTCGAAGTAGTCGGAGTACTTGGCCCCGGCCTCCTCCTTGCCCTCGCGCACGGATGATCCGAGACGGCCCCGCTCCCACAGGCGCTCGCGCAGCATCCCCGTGAGGTCGGCGTCCTCGGCCATGCGCTCCACGAGGATCGCGCGGGCACCGTCCAGGGCCGCCTTGGTGTCGGCGACGTTCTTGTCGGCGTCGACGTAGCCGTCCGCGGTCTCCTGCGGGTCCAGGCCGGGGTCGCCCATGAGGGCATCGGCCAGTGGCTCCAGCCCGGCCTCTCGGGCGGTCTGGGCCTTGGTGCGGCGCTTGGGTTTGTAGGGGAGGTAGATGTCCTCCAGACGGGCCTTGGTGTCGGCCGCGCGGATGCGGGACTCCAGGTCCTCGTCCAGTTTGCCCTGGGAGCGGATCGACTCCAGGATCGCGCTCCGGCGCTCGGCCAGTTCCCGCAGGTAGCGCAGTCGCTCCTCCAGAGCGCGCAGCTGTGCGTCGTCGAGCCCGCCGGTCGCCTCCTTGCGGTACCGGGCGATGAAGGGGACGGTCGATCCGTTGTCGAGGAGCCCGACGGCGGCCTCGACCTGGTGCGCGCCGACGTCGAGCTCTTCGGCGATGCGCTGGTCGATCGTGGGTGTCACAGGGGTCGTCACTGGTTCAGCGTCCACATCTCTGGCTGTTCGGTGCGGGGACATTGTCTTGCGGGGGTGAACAGTTGTCACCTCGGGCCGTCCCCGTGTCCAGGGTCCCTCATTGCGTCAGGTGCCCGCGCCCGGAAGGGGAGGGCGCGGTGGCGGCCTCACCGCAGATGTCGCCCCCGCCCTCGGACAGAACCCGGTTCGGCCCGGTGGTCCGGGCCGAACCGTGGTTGCTCAGCGGTGGCTGCGGCGTTCCTCGCGCATGGTGAGGAAACCGAGGACACCGATGATGGCGAGTGTTCCGAACAGAGCTACGGCGGCGAGTACCAGGTCACTGACGATCCCATCCATGGAGGAGGACTACCCGTGCACCGCTCTGTTCAACAGGGCGCGGAGGATCCGGGCAACGCTGCCTCCGAGGCGGTGTCAGTTCTCGTTGAGGTCGGGGGCGTAGTAGGGGTCTATGGGCCGGGGGCCGCGGTAGCCCTGGCACATGCACTGGCGGTAGGTGGTCTCCCTCGATCCGGTCCAGTGCCCGGGGATCACGACCTGGCTCTGGCACTTGGAGGTCTCGCGGTCGTGGAAGACCAGGTGGTGGCCGCACCCGCACAGGGGCTGCACCGACTGGTGTCCGTCCTCGACGAGCCGTTCGCGTTCGCGCCGGCGTTCCTCCTCCAGCACCGCACGCAATTGGCGCCGGGTGGAGAGGCGGCCGAGGGCCACTCCGCCCGCGGTGATGAGCGCTCCGATGACCAGGCTCAACGGATCCATGGTGGGCCGTCCTTTCCTGCGGGGGCTGTCGCTCGGCCGGCGCGGTGCAGCGTCCATTGTCACCCAAGGGCGCGCGGAAGGGGAGGAGGTGCGGGCCGTTCGTGGGCAATGGATGGGGGCGGTGCCGGGAACAGGGATTGCAAAGGAAATTTTGCAAAAAACTGTTTGCAAAGGAGGCTTTGTAATAGCGTGAGGGTGTGATCCCCCGACACCGAGGAGCGACCATGGCCACCCGTTCGCCCCACAGGCCCGGCCGTCTGGGACCCGCCTTCGGCGGGCTCTGGGGAGCCGGCGCCACCACCAACCTCGGCGACGGCATGCTCGCCACCGCGTTCTCCCTGATCGCCGCGGCCCTGACCCAGGACCCTCTCGCCGTGGCCGGTCTGACCGTCGCCCGATTCCTGCCCTGGCTCCTGGTGGCGCCGCTGTCCGGAGTGCTGTTGGACCGGGTCGACCGCATGCGCGCCATGGTCGTCTCCAACGGGATCGCTGCGCTCACCGTGGCCCTGCTGGCGTTGGCGGTCCTGACCGGGAACCACACCGTGTGGGTGCTCTATGCGGCGCTGTTCGTGGTCATCTGCTGCGAGACCGTCAGCGACCCCGCGACCCGGATCACCGTGCCCCGGGTCGTGGCCCGCCGGAACCTGGACCGCGCCAACGGGCGTGCGGAAGGGGCGCGCACCGTCGCTCAGGAGTTCGTGGGACCGCCCGTGGCCGGGATCCTCTTCGCCGCCGTCGCGGTCCTTCCGGTGGCCGGGGCGGCGCTCTCCTACGCGTTCAGCGCCGTCCTGGTGGTGCTCGTGCTTGCTCTGTTGAGCCGCCGTCCGGAGCTCTCCCACGAGGCCCCCGCCGCCCGCGCCGGAGAGGGACCCGGTGCGTGGAGCGCCCTGTGCGCAGGGCTCGCGTACATCCGCCAGGACCGGCTGCTGCCCTGGATGATGGTCTGCAACGCGGCGTGCATGATCGGGCTCCAATGCGCCACGGCGGTCATGGTGCTCTACGCGCAGAACGTGCTGGGGATCCCCGACGCGCTCTACGGGATCTTCATCGGCGCCATGGCCGTGGGCGGGCTCGCGGGGGCCGTGGTGAGCGCCCGCCTCGTGGCCTTGCTCGGGCGGCGCACGGTGATGCTCGGCGGCTACCTCGGCTTCTCTTCGGCCATGATGGCTGTGGGCGCGCTCCCCTCGGTGTGGACGGCCGTGCCCGCACTCGGGCTGGTCGGTCTGTGCATCACCGCCTCCAACATCGCCGGAGCCCCGTACCTGCAGCTCGTGGTGCCCGAGTACCTGCGCGGACGGGTCTCGACCGTCCTGCGTACGGTCGGATGGGGACTGACCCCGATCGGCGCGCTCCTGGGCGGCATGCTCGGACGGGTGGACCTGGCCCTGCCTTTCCTGGCCGGACCGGTGTTCACCGCCGTCGTGGTGCTGCTCTTGCGCCACCGGATCGCCGAGGCGGCCCGGATCATGGACACCGCGAGCGCTGAGGTGCGTGCGCGGCCGGGATCGCACGGGAGACGGTCCTGCCCGTACTACCGTGGCCCCATGGCAGAGAGTGTCCCGAGCCCCTCCGAGCGTCCCGACAACCACATGGATGTGGACGCCACCGCTCTGCGTGGCCTGGCCCACCCTTTGCGCGGACGCCTCCTGGAACAGCTCCAGCTACGGGGACCGGCCACCGCCACCATCCTGGGCGAACGCCTGGGGGAGAGCAGCGGATCCACCAGCTATCACCTGCGCCAGCTGGCCCGGCACGGTTTCATCGAACCGGCCGAGGGGCGCGCCGGCGGACGCGAGCGCTGGTGGCAGGCCAGGCGCGGCGGATGGTCCATGTCCGGTCACGCCTTCCGGCAGGATCCTGCCACCCGCCACGCAGCCGACGTGGTGCTCGAGCACTACTACAGCGAGCGCGAACGGCGTTTCCGGGCCTGGAGCGACCTGGCCGCCTCCGCGTCCGAGGACCCGGACGTGCAACGGTGGAAGGCCGCCACCATGGACTCCAACCATCCGTTGCCGCTGACGCCCGAGGAGGCGCAGAAGCTCTCCCGGGACCTGCTGGACTTCATGTGGAAGTGGAAACGCGAGAACGTGCCAGAGGACCGGGAGACCGCCGACGACGCCTCCGGGACGGAGACCGTCGAAGTCCAGATCAACCTCTTCCCCGTGCTCGCGCGCCTGCTCGGGCCCGGCACCGACCCGGGCCGAAAGGAAGGGCCTTCCGATTCCCGGGCCTGAGGAAGGCCTTACGGGCGCAGGTCCTTGAGCGTGGCCACGTCCTTGCCGTGCGGCTCCTCCGGACCCGGCGTCTCCAACGTGATCGGCACGCCGGCCGTCACCGGGTGGGTGAACAGTTCCGCGAAGGGCTCGGCGCCGATGTGTCCCTCGCCGATGTTCTCGTGCCGGTCCTTGTTGCTGCCGCACGGCGCCTTGGAGTCGTTGGCGTGGATCAGGTGCAGCCGATCGGCACCCACGACCTCGCCGAAACGGTCCAGGGCCTCGCGCATGCCCTCACGCGTGGAGATGTCGTGCCCGGCGGCGAACAGGTGCGCGGTGTCCAGGCACACGCCCACGTTCGGGTGCCAGTCCAGGGCCTCGAAGTAGGGCACCAGGTCGTCCACGGTGGCGCACAGCACCTGGCCCTGCCCGGCCATGGGCTCGAGCAGCAGCGGTGGGACGTCCTCGCCCAGTTCCTCCAGCAACGGCATCAGGCGCTCGCGGGTGCGGGCCAGACCGGCCTCCCGGCCGCCGGAGACGGCCGAACCGGTGTGCACGACCACACCGCCCGCGCCGATCTCGGCCCCGCGCCGCATCGTGTGCCCGAGCGAGTGCGTGGACTTGCCCGCGGTCTCCTCGTTGGGGGTGCCCAGGTTGATCAGGTAGGGCGAGTGCACGAACACCGGAAGGTCGGTCTCGCGCATGCGCGCGTCCTGCTTCGGGTCGCCTTCCTTGGTCGCCCACCCGCGCGGGTTGGAGGTGAAGACCTGGATGGTCTCGGCGCCGATCGTGTCCGCGTAGGCCAACCCCTTGGTGGCCATACCGCCCGCGACCGGGACGTGCGCGCCGACCGGGGTGAAGGGGTGTCGATTGTCGTTCATCGCCGCCCAAGCTTACGGTGTCGGGGCCGGAGAAGAGCCAGGTCGCTTTCCGGCAGCGTACACGCCGCCGATGCCCTAGTCTCGTGCTCGTGAGCACCGAGAACCCGCATCCCCGCCTGTCCGACGTCACCGCGGCCTTCGAGAGCATCTACCCGACCGCGTGGGCCGCTTCCTGGGACGCCGTCGGACTCGCGTGCGGTGACCCGGAACAGAGCGTGGGCAAGATCCTCTTCGCCGTCGACCCCGTCGAAGCGGTCGTCGACGAGGCCGTGCTCTGGGGCGCGGACCTGATCATCACCCATCACCCACTCATGCTCCGCGGTGTGCACAGCGTGGCCGCCGACACCCCCAAGGGTCGGCTCGTGCACCGCCTCATCCGCTCGGGCACCGCCCTGTACACCGCGCACACCAACGCCGACACCGCCGCTCCCGGGGTCTCCGACGCTCTGGCGCGGGCCGTGGGCGTCAGCGGTCCCCTGCGCCCTCTGGACCCCGACCCGGCCGACCCGGAGGGCCGCCGCGGGATCGGGCGCATCGGCGTCCTGGAACGGCCGCTCGTCCTGCACGATTTCGCCGACCAGGTCGCTCGCGGGCTGCCTGCCACCGCCGGCGGGGTGCGCGCGGCCGGCGACCCGGACCGGCTCATCACCACCGTCGCCGTCTCCGGCGGGTCCGGCGACTCCTTGCTCGGCGCGGCCCGCGCCGCCGGGGTGGACGCCTACGTCACCTCCGACCTGCGCCACCACCCCGCCTCGGAGTTCGTCGAGGAGCCCGGTTCGCCCGCGCTCCTCGACACCGCCCATTTCGCGAGCGAGTGGCCCTGGCTCGCCGACGGTTCCACGCACCTGGCCGAAGCACTTGCGCGCGAGGCCGGGCCGGAGGCGGCTAACGTGGAGATGCGCGTGTCGACGACCGTGACGGATGCCTGGGCACAGGCCTTCGGGCACGGGTGACCCACCATTGCGCGGGGCCGCGGTCCCGCACCGGCCGGTGGCCGGATACCAACTGCACAGAGTCAGGGGCGCCGACGGCCATCGCGCCTTCCCTCAGCCACTCCAGGAGACCTCACAAGTGAAAGCCGAACCCGCCGTGCAGGCCAGACTCCTCGACCTGCAGGACCTGGACACCGAGCTCCAGCGTCTGGACCACCGTGCCCGCACCCTGCCGGAGGCCGTCGAGGCCGCTGCGTTGAAGGAACGGGTGGAAGCTCTGGAGTCGGAACTGATCTCGGTACGTACCAAGGTCTCCGACGTCGAACGCCGCCAGCGCAAGGCCGAGAGCGATGTCGAGCAGGTGCGTGGCCGCGCCGACCGCGACAACAAGGCCTTGGAGTCCGGGCAGATCACCAGCGCCAAGGAACTGCAGAACCTGCAGTCGGAGATCGCCTCCCTCGCTCGCCGCCAGGCCGAACTGGAGGAGACCGTCCTGGAGGTCATGGAGCGGTCCGAGGAGCTCTCGGCCGAGGTCGACCGTGTCGCCGCCGCGCGTGAGGAAGCCGTGGCCGAGCACACCGCCACCGTGGCGCGCCGTGACACCGCCCTGGCCGAGATCCAGTGGGACCGCACCCGCCGGAGCCAGGACCGCGAGCGGATCGTGGAGGAGGTGCCCGCCGACCTGCTCGGCCTGTACGACAAGTTGCGTGCCCAGTACGACGGTGTGGCCGCCGCGCGGCTGCGTTACGGACGTTGTGGCGGGTGCAAGCTCCAGCTGAGCACGGCCGAGCTCAACGAGATCAAGGCCGCCGCCGCGGACGAGGTCGTGCGTTGTGAGGAATGCCGCCGCATCATGATCCGCACCGACGAGTCGGGGCTGGGAGGACGGTCCGCCGAGTGAGTACCGGGTGGGGCGCCCCCGACACCGAACCGACGCGGTTGGTGCTGCTGCGCCACGGACAGACACCGCTGTCCGTGGACCAGAGGTTCGCGGGTCGGGGCGACGCCGAGCTGACCGATCAGGGGCACCAGCAGGCCAGCGCGGCCGCACGCCGGATCGCGGCCTGGCCGGTGGATGCGGCGGTCTCCTCGCCGTTGACCCGGTGCCGGGACACCGCCGCCCACGCGGCCGAGCAACTCGGGCTTCCGGTCGAGGTCGACGAGGGGTTCGTGGAGACCGACTTCGGTGAGTGGGAAGGGATGACCTTCGCCGAGGCCAGGGCTGCCGACCCCGCCGGGGTGGACCGTTGGATCAGTGATCCGCAGGCGGGGCCGCCCGGCGGAGAGAGTTTCGCGCAGGTGGCGGCGCGGGTGGGCGCGGCACGTGATGCGCTCCTGCGCCACCACCGCGGGCGCACCGTCCTGGTGGTCTCCCACGTCACGCCCATCAAGATCCTCGTGCAACAGGCGATGGGGGCCCCGCTGGAGGCGCTCTACCGTATGCACCTGGACACCGCGTGCCTGACGCGTATCGACTGCTACGCCGACGGCCCCATGGTCGTGCGTTCCCTCAACGACACCGCGCACCTGGCATGGCAGACCTTCTGAGGCGTTAGAATCGTGGACGAGGGGAGTCGGCCAGGCGATCGCGGACCGCGCCGGGTGCGCGGATTCGAGGAAAGTCCGGACTCCACAGGGCAGGGTGGTCGGTAACACCGACCCGGGGCGACCCGCGGGAAAGTGCCACAGAAAACAGACCGCCACCGCTTCGCGGTGGTCAGGGTGAAACGGTGGTGTAAGAGACCACCAGCGGCCGGAGCGATCCGGTCGGCTCGGCAAACCCCACCCGGAGCAAGGTCAAAAAGGGGACCCCAGGGTCCCTGCGCGGATGTTCGAGGGCTGCCCGCCCGAGTCCGCGGGTGGACCGCACCGAGGCCGTCGGCAACGGCGGCCCCAGATGGATGTTCGCCCGGTCCCTTCTCGGGGCCGACAGAATCCGGCTTATCGGCCGACTCCTCTGCACCCCTTCTTCGGAACGGGGCGCTTCCCGGACCCTCCTGGCTTTCGAACAGGAGAGGATCTCATATCCGGACAGTGATGGAACACGTGGCGCCGACGCCTGTAGATTGGCCCCTGTCCCCGTGTACCGGGGCCGTGCGGGACGCCCGCTGAACGGCCCCGGACGGACCACGGGGCCGGCGGGCGTCCGCTTCATGGGAATGGGTGCAACGTGTTCGATTCCACCACCTTCTGGGTGGTTCTCTTCGGCCTACCGGTCATGGCGATCGTGGTGATCATCCTGCTCGCCGCGTACCATGCCTCGGGCGTTCAACAGGACGGCCGCGACGACACCCCCGACGACGACACCTCCACGACCTGACCGTTGGTGTCCTCACCGTCGGGCCGGACGCACTGCAGAGGAAGTCCCTGGGCGCTGGTCACCGGCACGAACGTGTCGGTACCGGCGTCCAACAGGTGCACCCGGGCCGTTGCCAGGTCGTAGTACATGCCGGTGAGGGTGAGCTGACCCGACTCCACACGCTCGCGTACCACCGGGTACCCCATGAGGTGGGCCAGCTGTTCGCGCACGTTCTCCTGGGCCAACCGGCACAGTGCCTCGGAGTTGGGCAGATTCGACAGTGCGCCCTCGTCCTCACCGGTTCGGGAGAGCCCGCCCTGCCCGTGTGTCAACCACCGGCGCATGTGGGTGGTCTCCGACTCGTTCGCACTGCGATGGGTACGGTCCAGCAGTGCCTGCATGGCCCCGCAGTGGGAGTGTCCACACACCACGATCGAGGGCACTGCCAACACCGTGACGGCGTACTCCACGGCAGCACCCACCGAACTGTCCTGGCTCGGTGTCCCGTGCGGCGGCACCAGGTTCCCGAGATTGCGGACCGTGAAGAGGTCGCCGGGCCCGCTCGCGGTGATGACGTTGGGCACCACCCGGGAGTCGGCGCAGGAGACGAACAGGGTCGTGGGTTTCTGGCCGTGGGGGAGGCGATTGAGCACCGCCTGCATCCGGTCGGCGGTACCGGCGTGGTATTCACGGGCACCGGCGGCCAGCAGTCCCACCGGGTTGAGCTCCTTGCGGGACCTGGAGCGCATCTCCCAGGGCGCCCACCAGCGGGCCGATCCCGAGGGCGTGGTCTTGGCGGCCGGCGCCGACCGAGCGGAGCTGCGTGCGTACCAGTCCTCGTGCACCTCGTCGATGTCGACCCGTCCACCGGTGCGTTCGTGGTCGACCCTCCAAGCGTGGATGGCCTCGAAAGCGGCGTGGTCCATGAAGTCCACGTGCAGGTCGAGGTCGACGTGGGAGCCCTCGGACACGGTCCGTAGCACGTGGGCCAAGCGCGGTACGGCGAGGAAGGTCAGCGAACCGTTGACCGTGATGTGCACGCTTCCGGCGCGTTCCTCGGTGGTGACGGTGAGCTTGGTCAGGCGGCGCAGCGCCATGATCATCGCCAGCGCGAACCCGAGGAAGACCCCCTCCAGGAGCCCGAGCAGGACCACGCCGAACAGGGTGGTCAGGTACACGCCGGCCTCGTGGTGGCGGCGTAGGTCCCTCAGATGGGCGAGGGAGACCATACGGGTGCCGATGAAGACCAGGAGGGCGGCCAGGGCCGGCATGGGGACGAGCTCGACCACGTGCGCGAACAGGGCGACGAAGAGGAGGATCCACACACCGTGCAGGATCGTCGAGAGCGGGCTCCGGGCACCGGCGCGCACATTGGCGGTACTGCGCACGATCACCCCGGCCACCGGCAGGCCGCCCAGAGCCCCGCTGACGGTGTTGGCCGCGCCTTGGCCGCACAGTTCCCGGTTGAGCTGCACACGTCGACCGCTGTGCATGCGGTCCACGGCGATCGCGGCGAGCAGGGACTCCACGCTTGCGACCATCGCCACGGCGGCGACGGCGAAGGCGATGCCTTGCCACTGGTCGGAGGCGGGCAGGGCGGGCCCGTTCCAGGCGCCGGCCAGGGAGTCGGGTAGTGAGACCGTCTCCACTTCCCAGCTGCCCAGGGTCGCTGTCAGAGTGGCGGCGCCCACGGCCACGAGCGCGGCCGGAATCAGAGCGGGGTCGAAACGGCCGAGCCTGGGAAGGCGGTTCCAGCCGAACATGAGCGCGATGGTGATGACGCCGACACCGACGGCCGCGGTGTGGTTGTCGGCGATCTGTGCGGGCAATTCGGCGATGTTGGCCGGTGCCGAACTCTGGGGCGCTCCGCCCAGGACCACGTGGAGCTGGGCCAGGGCGATGGTCACGCCGACCCCGGCGAGCATTCCGTGTACGACTGCGGGGGAGACGGCGAGGGCGGCCCGGGCGATCCGGCAGGCGCCCAGGGCGAGTTGGACGAGGCCGGCCAGCAGGGTGATGAAGCAGGTGACCCGCCAGCCGTAGGTCGTGATCAGGTCGGCGACGATGATGGTGAGCCCGGCGGCGGGGCCGCTGACCTGCACCATCGATCCGCCGACGGCACCGGCGACGATCCCGCCGACCACTGCGGCGATGATGCCGGCGATGAGGGGCGCGCCCGAAGCCACGGCGATCCCCAGGGACAGGGGGACGGCGACCAGGAAGACCACCAGGGAGGCGCCGACGTCCGCGGCGATCCCCTTGCGGGCGGTCGGGCCGCGTGCGGAATCCGGTGGTTCGGTCGGTGGTCGGTTCGGTGTTTGCTGGGCGTTTTTGCGCATGCTCACTCCGTTCGGGCCGGACCAGGTGAATGACACGTCGGCGCATGGGGAATGCGGGCCGGGCCGGGGAGGCGTGTGGTGGGGACACGAGGCCGGTTGGCCGCGCATTGTTCCCTGCGCATCACCCATTGTAGTCACTTCTGCGGTGGCAGAGTTACGGAGCGTGGTGAAGGCAGAGCTGTTCTTCTCGAGGCCCAGTCCTCGGGATGAGCCCAGCGCCCACGAAGAACGCCGAGGTGACGCGGGATGCGCCACCTCGGCGTCGTGAAATGCCGGGCCGTGCTCACTCCGGGGGCGAGCACACGGTGTCACCCCCGGGGCGAGAGGTCAGCGGTAACGGCCGTCGTCGTAGTTGCCCTCGTAGTACCCCTCGGGCGGCAGCGGCCGACCGTAGGCGTCCCGAGGGTAGGGGTCGGTCGATTCGTTCTGCGCGGGAAAGCCCCACCCTTCGTAGGGTGCGGGGGCGCGGTGCTGGGGCGGGGCTGGAGGTGCGTATCCGCCGTCGAGCAGCTCTCCCAGGCCGTACTGGCCGGGGTTCTGGCCCGGACCGGGCTGGGGCGGGTGGTCTTGGGGCGGGCCGGTCGGACCAGGTTGGAACGGGTGTGCGCCGCTGTCGTAGGAGGGGCCGCCGGGGGCCCCGTACCCGCCCTGGACATGAGTCGGTGCGTTCGGAGCCCCGCCGCCGGCCGGCGTCCCCCACGGCGGGATGTCACCGGGCGCGGGACCCGGGTGGGTGCCGCTGTCGTAGGGCGAGGCCTGCCAACCGTAGGGCTCGGTCTCCTGGACCGGACGGTTGTGGGCGCCCGTGTCGTTCGGGTTGCCCCACGAGGGGGCCTCCCCCTGCGGGGGCCGGGCGTATGCGCCCGTGTCCTGGGGGCCGCCCCACAGCGGTTGCCCCTGTCCCGGACGTGGGTGGGTGCCGCTGTCGTGGGGGGAGGGCTGCCAACCGTAGGGGTTGGTCTCTTGGTTCGAGGGTGGTGGGGTCGAGGCCTCGGTCGGGGCGCCGCTGCCCCATCCCGGTGTTCCGTAGGCGCCGCTCGGGGTTTCGCCGCCGGGAGTGCCGTGCGGGGTTTGCCAGCCGCTTCCGGGTGTTCCGGTGCCGAGACCGCTCGGACGTGGGTGGGTGCCGCTGTCGTAGGGCGAGGCCTGCCAACCGTAGGGGTTGGTCTCTTGGTTCGAGGGGGGTGGGGTGGAGGCCTCGGTCGGGGCGCCGCTGCCCCATCCCGGCGTTCCGTAGGCGCCGCTCGGGGTTTCGCCGCCGGGAGTGCCGTGCGGGGTTGGCCAGCCGCTTCCGGGTGTTCCGGTGCCGAGACCGCTCGGACGTGGGTGGGTGCCGCTGTCGTAGGGCGAGGCCTGCCAACCGTAGGGGTCGGTCCCCTGGACCGGACGGTTGTGGGGGCCGGTGTCGCCCGGGTTGCCCCACGGTGGCTCTCCCCGGCCCGGGCGTGCGTGGGTCCCGGTGCTCTCGGGCCCGCCCCAGTCCGGCCCTTGC
>NZ_ANBE01000039.1 GCF_000341145.1 Nocardiopsis xinjiangensis YIM 90004 | reverse complement strand
TTGTGGGTGCCTGTGCCGTTCGGGTTGCCCCACGAGGGGGCCTCCCCCTGCGGAGGTCGGGCGTACGCGCCCGTGTCGTTCGAGTCGCCCCAGTCCGTCCCCTGTGGACGGTTGTGGGTGCCTGTGCCGTTCGGGTTGCCCCACGAGGGGGCCTCCCCCTGCGGGGGCCGGGCGTATGCGCCCGTGTCGTTCGAGTCGCCCCACAGCGGGGTCTGCCCCTGGTCGGGGCGGGCGTGGGTGCCGCTGTCGAACGGCGAGCGCTGCACCGGTTCCGTGGGGCCGCCCTGCCCGAACGGTGCGCCGTAACCGCCGAGCGGGTCGGCCGTACCGGGCTGTGCCGCCCCGGGGCCGCCGTACGGGGACGGTGCCTCCGGGGCGGTGGGGGCACCCGGCGAGGAGGGGCCGCCGGGGGCAGGAGGCTCCGGAGCGCGCAGGACCGACGGGTCGGGGTGCTGGTGTGCACCGGTGTCCATGCTCGACCAGATCGGGGACGTCACGTCCGAACCCGGGTTGCTCGGAGCGGGCCGGAAGCTCGGGTCCAAAGGATCCGGGGAGGGGCGTGTGCCGTCACCGTGCTCGGGGCGGGCATGGGTACCACTGTCGTAGGAGGAGCCCGTGTCGTAGGAACCGTCCGTTCCCGGGTCGGAGGATGAGCGGCCGCCGTCGAAAGGCGCCCCGTACGGGGAGGGCGTGCCGCTCAGTCCGTCACCGGTAGTCCCGGAATAGGGCGAACCGGGAACGCTCGAGGGGTTGCTCAGCGGGCCGCCCGGGGCCTCCTCCGAACGCGGCGGCAGAGCCGAGGGGCCCGATGGCCAGGAGCCGGAACCGAGCGGGTCGTTGTCCTCACCGAGTGGGCCCGCGGCCGGCAGCCCGCGTGTCTCCTGGGCCGAGGGGAGCGAGGTCTGCTCGGGACGGGAGGGGTCGGGCCGCGCGGGCTCGGCGTGCGTAGGGCCCTGGTCGGTGTCGGCGGTCGGAGCGTGGCTCTGTTGCGGGCCGCTCTCCTGGCCCAGGTCCGCCAGCGCCATCATGTTGGTCTGTGGTCCGGGGACGGAGGCGGAGCGATCCACGTCCCCGCCCCGATCCTGCCGCAGGTCCGTGCCGGACGCGGGCGTGTGGGGCCCCTGCTGGTCGTCGTACTCGTACTCGTACTCGTAGGGGCCGTCGTCGTAGCCGTGGTCGCCGTACACGTCGTCGTAGCCGTCGTCACCGTCGCCGTAGCCGTGGTCGCGCCCCTGGGCCGGGCGTTGGGCCGGCCCCTCCTCGTTCAGAGACGACCAGAAGTCGTTGTCCGACAGGCCGTCCTCGTCGTCATCCCAGTCGACCCGGCGCCGCTTCAGGAGTCCCGGTTTGCCGATCTCCCTGCGCGGACGGCGTTCGCGCCCGCGGGGGGCCTCCTCCTCGCGTCCGGGGTCGTCCTCGACGCCGTCGTACTCGTCGTCGAAGTCCTCGTGGGCGTCCGTGCGACTCGGGTTCAACGCCCGCATGCCCAGGAGCAGGAGCAGGAGCACGGCGAGCACGACGATGACGGCGATGATGCTGATGACGGTGACGGTCATGGTGTACGCACTACCTTGGGGAGGTCTGCCGCACCCGCGACGTTCCTGGGACGGACACCGGGTGTCCGACCACGGGACAGCGGCCGCGCGGGCCGGCCTGTCCATGGACCCCCTGCCGGCCGGCTGGGGAGACGTCGGGGATCCATCGCGGTTCCAGGTCAGGGTGCCGCGCGGTGACTGGACGGGAAACGGTCATCTGAAATGGGGCGAGGGGCACGACCCCACTGTATGTGTTGTGGTGCTCCGTGTGCAGAGGGCGTCGAGAGCTTACTGAACGCATACCACCACTGTGTCCGGTGAGCTGTTCCACGGGCATGCGGAGACCGCTATTCGCTCTCGGCGACCAGGGTGCCTCGCGCGACGGCACGCTCGGAGATGGCCTCCAACGTGGTCTCCAAGGGGGCCCCGTCGGGAAGATCGAGGCCCTCGTTCAAGGCGTAGACCGTGAAGCGGTATTCGTAGAAGGCGTCCTCATCGGGGCACGGTGCAGTGTACTCGGCCGCGCCGGCGCTGTTCTCGGCCTGCTTGGCGTCGGTGGGTACCGTGTTCTGGCGCAGTTCCACGAGCTGGGGATCGAGGTTGTGGACCACCCAGAAGACCGTCGCCTCACTGGGGTCGTCGACCACCAGCGCCGTCGACCCGGCGTCCTCGGGCATCCCCGACCAGTTCAGCGGAGGCGATACCCCGGAGATCTCCTCGCCCTCCTCGCTCTCCACGCCCTCGCACGTGTAGACCTCCGGCAGTGGCCGGCCCTCCTGCATCAAGGGACTGGTGACGGTGATGTCGTCGGGCATCTCCCCGCTCAACCCGGGGGTGAACATCCCGCAGCCGGTGGTGGCGGCCACGGCCGCACCCGCCGCCACCGCGCCCACACGCGTGGCGGCGGAGACTCGACGCACCTGACGCGGCGCGGGGATCCGGGTGAAGGGGAGGACCGGGAACAATGGGGCTCCTGCTGGGCTCTCGGGGGCCTGGTGGGGTGGCGTCGCACGCTCGGGGACACCGGCCCCGCCGGCGGACTCGCTGGTGTCGGACCCTGGGGTCCTGAGCGAACTTTACTGGCCGCCGAGAGAAGGTCGCGCATCGGTCATCATGGACGAGTGCGGTTCGACGTTCTCGGCCCCTGCAGGTCCGCGACGACCGCGGGGAGGCTGCGGGCCCCGACCTCACCGCCCTGACGCGGTCAGGGCCAGGGAACACGCACGCCGGGCCTGGGGCGGGACCGCTGCGAGGAGTTGCTCACCCGCGGCCGGGGCCGGGGGCGGGCGGATCTGCTCCGACTCTGGACGCCTGGCTCACCGACCGCCTTCCCCCGGAAGGCCCCCGCCCGTTCGGGACAGGCCCACACGCACCGGGGCCGGTGGAGGGGAGAGGACCCGGGCGGCCTCAGGTGCGGCGGCGGTAGGCCCAGGCCGCCAGCGGGAAGAACACGGCGGTGATGATCGCCGTCCACCCCAGCGTCCAGAGGACCGGACCGGCCACGTCACCGTCGAGCATGAGCCCGCGCATCGCGTCGACCACGTGGCTGACCGGGTTGTTGACGGCCACGGTCTGCAGCCAGCTCGGCATCGACTCGGGCGCCACGAACGCCGAGCTGCCGAAGGTCAGCGGGAACATCATGATCATCCCGAAGGCCTGCACCGACATCGGGGTGCGCACGATCATCCCCACGAACGCCGACATCCAGCACAGCGCGAACGCGAACAGCAGGATCAGTGCCCCGGCGGCGATCACACCCAGCGCGCCGCCCTCGGGACGGAACCCGATCGCCAGGCCCACCACCAGGACCATGACCACGGTGATGGTGTACCGGACCAGGTCGCCCAGGATCGCGCCCACCAGCGGGGCCGAACGGGCGATGGGCAGGGACCGGAACCGGTCGAAGATGCCTTTCTCCACGTCCTGGCTCAACGAGAAACCGGTGCCCAGGGTCGCGAAGATGACCGACTGGGCGATGATGCCCGGCATGAGGAAATCCCGGTAGGCCTGCCAATCACCCATCATCGCCTGCCCGAACACGAAGACGAACAGGGTCACGAACATGATGGGCTGCAGGATCAGGCCCAGGACCTCTTCCGGGTTGGCCTTGACCTTGAGCACGCTGCGCCAGGCCAGCTGCAGACCCTGGTGGGCCGTACGCAGGGGCGAGACGTTGGGCGGAGCCATCGGTGCCGGGCCGACCGGGCCGGTCGGGGAATCGGTGGTCACGGCACTCATGTCGATGTCTCCTCGCTGATCTCCTGGGGTTCTGCGGGCTGTCCGGTCAGTGCCAGGAAGACCTCGTCCAGGCTCGGCTTGCGCAGCGACAGTTCACCCACCGCCACGCCCTGTTCGTCCAGGCGGCGTACCACTTCGGGAAGCACCGCGGAATCGGTGACCGGTACCCGTGCGGTGAGCCCGTCGTCGGACACCGGGGAGCTGGTGACCGCCTCGACCACCTTGATCGCGAGCCCGAGCTGATCGGCCTCGGAGGTGCGCAGCTCCAGGACCTGTGTACCGGCGCGGTCCTTGAGCTGTTCGGGGGTGCCCTCGCTGATGACACGGCCGTGGTCGAGGACCACGAGGTCGTCGGCGAGGTGGTCGGCCTCTTCCAGGTACTGGGTGGTGAGCAGGACCGTGACGCCGTTCTCGACCTGGCGGCGCACGACCTCCCACAGCTCGTTGCGGCTGTGCGGGTCCAGGCCGGTGGTCGGCTCGTCCAAGTAGAGCAGGGACGGGCCGCCGATCATGCTCGCGGCCAGGTCCAGGCGTCGGCGCATACCTCCCGAGTAGCCCTTGGTGGGGCGGTCGGCGGCGTCGGAGAGCGCGAAGCCCTCCAGGAGTTCGGCCGAGCGGACCCGGGCCCGGGCACGGTCGAAACCGAGCAGGCGGGCGATCAGGACCAGGTTCTGCGTTCCGGTGAGCTCTTCGTCCACGGCCGCGTACTGGCCGGTCAGTCCGATGAGGCGGCGTACCTCGTGGGGATGGCGCAGGACGTCGAACCCGTCGACCTCCGCGTACCCTCCGTCGGCGCGCAGGAGGGTCGCAAGGATGCGTACCGACGTGGTCTTGCCGGAACCGTTCGGCCCCAGTACACCCAGAACGGTGCCCTTCCTCGCGGTCAGGTCGACCCGGTCCAGGGCACGTTTGCCCTTGAACTCCTTTACCAGCCCCTCCGCGCGAATGGCGTGGGTCATTTCGTCCTCCGATCAACGTCTGTACGCAAGTATGCCGGGACGCTCTGACAGAACGCTGACGAGCCGCGTGCACGACGACAACGCGGGCCCGGCGTCGGCCATTCCTCCGGTGCGGGGCCCGGTGCTTCCCGGAGCCGGGCCGACACGACCTAGACTCGGTCGCGTGTTGAACAGTCCCGCCCACGACGGCCGTCCCGAACCGGGGGAGGGCCCCCGCGAACACCTGACGGAGGAAGGACGAACCGCCGAACTGCGCCCGCCCCTGCGCAGGGTCAGCGGGCGCGCCGTCGGTGTGTGGACGGTGCGCATGCTCCTCGGAGTGGCCCTCAAGCTGGTCCTGATCAGTGTCGTTGCGGTGATGCTGACCAATCTGTCGCTGTCCTGGATCCCCGACCGGTTGAGCGAGAACGCTCGGCTGCTGCCCATCGCCTACGGGGTCTACGGGCTGGTCAAGGTCGCCGTGGTGCCGTCATGGCGGTACCGGGTGCACCGTTGGGAGGTCGGCGAGGACGTCATCTACACCCGCGCCGGGTGGATCGCCCGCTCCTGGCAGCTGGTGCCGGTGAACCGGATCCAGACCGTCGATCACACCCAGGCCATGTTGGAGCGGGTCTTCGATGTGGCCACGCTGCGGGTGCAGACCGCCTCCTTCGCCGGTTCCTCCACGATCGAGGGTATGGACGCCGATGAAGCGCGCGTGCTCAGCGAGGAGTTGGCCGCGCGCGCCGCCACGCTCCGGGACGACGCCACGTGATGAACCCCGAGCACGAGAGCCCTGAACCGGACGGCCGGCCCGCGCCCGGCTCCCCGTCCCCTGCGGGCCCCGAGCACGAACGCAGCCGTTGGGCCCGCGGTCCGGCCGGCCGCAGCGACGGCCGGTACCCCTACGAGTGGCAGCACGCCGCCGAGGAGCCCCAGCAGCCCGACGGCGGCGCACATCCGCAACCGTCCCACGAGTGGTGCGGGACGTCCGGTGAGAGCCGGGCCTTCGGCCCCTCATACGAACAGGACGCCACGCGGGCCGAGAGCTGGAGCCTGCCAGGGGGCGGGCTGTCCCCTCCGCCCCGGGGTCCACAGGGGCACCCGCAGCTCTATTCGCAGGGGCCGTGGCAGGGGCACGCGGGAGACGTTCCGCACGGCCCGCAGGCGTACCCGCACCACGGCACGGCAGGTGGGGCGTACACCTCGGAGGAGCACGGGCCGGCCTCGGAACCTCGACAGTGGTGGAGCGAGGAGGCCTCGCAACCGTTCGCCGCAGAGAGCGGCCGCCGCCTCAGTCCGCGCAGCATGGTCGTGGGGCCCATCAACCAGTTGCGCAGCATCCTCTTCCCGATCCTCGTCGGTCTGATCATCGGCGGCTTCAACCCGTGGTTGCTCGCGGCCACGGGCGCGACCGTGGTGATGGTGCTGGTGGGCGGCTTCGTCACGTGGCGGACCCTGCGCTACGAGATCACCGACGACCACATCGAGATCCGCAAGGGCCTCATCCGCCGCGAACGCCGCACCATCCCGTTGCAACGCGTCCGCGGCGTCGACGTCACCAGCAGCCTTCTGCACCGGATGCTGGGTGTGTCGGTGGTGCGCATCGAGGCCGCGGCCGGTTCCACGGATGCCGAGGACGGCAAACTCGACGCGGTCGACGCCGCCGAGGCCGACCGCCTCAGAGGCGAGCTCCTGCGCCGTAAGGCGGTTCTCACCGAGGACGGTGCCGAACCCGCGGG
Organism: Nocardiopsis xinjiangensis YIM 90004; assembly: GCF_000341145.1. Lineage (GTDB taxonomy): Bacteria > Actinomycetota > Actinomycetes > Streptosporangiales > Streptosporangiaceae > Nocardiopsis > Nocardiopsis xinjiangensis. The sequence continues at coordinate 30,249 of NZ_ANBE01000039.1, read as the reverse complement.
GACCGAGGAGGGGCCTGAGGCCACCGCGGAGCCGGAGACCGTCACCTACTTCGAGATGCCGCGCTCGTGGTACCTCTACGGTGCCCTGAGCCTGGCCCACCTGCTCACCCCGTTCGCCCTGTTGGCGACGTTGATCGGTCTCCTCCAGCAGTCCGGGGCGCAGTTGGGAGCGGCCACGGACACGGTCGTGGGCTGGCTCGACTCCACCGACCGTGCCCTGCTCACGGCCCTGGCGATCGGGGTTCCGGTGGTGCTGGTGCTCATGATGCCGGTGTTCGCCGTGGTCTCGTACACGGTCACCAACTGGGGCTTCACCCTCAGGGGCCGCGAGGGTTCCCTGGTCGCCGAGCGGGGCCTGTTCACCCGCCGTAGCGTCACGTTGGAGAAGCGCCGGATCCGTGGCCACGAACTCCAGGACAATCCCCTCGAGCGCACCCGGGACGCGGTACGCCTGCGTGCGATCGTCACCGGCCTGGGTGAGGCGGCCACACGTGCGGTCCTGCTGCCGACCGGCCCGCGTCCCCGGGTCGCCGAGGCCGTCGAGCGTGCCCTGGCCCGTTACGAGGGCGGGTTGCGGCCCCATCCCCGCGCGGCCCTGAACCGGCGGTTGATCCGCTCGGTGGGCCCGTTCCTGTGCACGGGTGCGGCCGGCGTGCTCCTGGAATGGAACTGGCTCGTCGCGGCCTCGGCGGTTCTGGCCGTCCTGGGTGTGCCCCTGGGCATCGACCGCTACCGTTCGCTCGGCCACGGTCACGACGAAGCCTTCGTCAGTGTGCGCTCGGGTTCGCTCCAGCGTGAGCAGGCGGTGGTGGAACGCTCCGCCGTCATCGGCTGGTCCTGGAACCAGACACTCTTCCAACGCCGCTCGGGTCTGGCCGACCTCCAGGTCACGGTCGGGGCGGGCGCCGGGGGATACACCGCACAGGACGCCTCCATGCCGGGGGCGGTGGCCTTTGCCGCCGACGTCACGCCCGGGATGGTGCGCCCGTTCCTGGTCGAGCGCGGCGCAGGGGCGGCCGCGAGCGGCCAGGGCCACGACCGGGGAGCCGGGCAGGACAGCGGCCACGACCGGGCCCCGACAGCGGACGAGGACCGCTGACGGGCGGTCCTCGTGGTGCTCCGGCTCGGTCGGCCGGGGTCAGTCGTCCTTCTTGGCGCCGAACATGATCTCGTCCCACGAGGGGACCGAGGCCCGCCGCCCCCGGCCCTTGCGCTTGGGCGCGGGGTGCTCGGCGCTCTGGTCGGCGGCGGGTGCGGGCGGGGCCGCCTGCTCGGCCGCTGGGCGGGGCCTGCCGGTCTCGTTGAGGTCGATGGTGGCGCGTTGGCGGCGCGGATGCTCGGGCTGAGCGGGCGGTTCTGCGGCCGGCGGCGCGGGGTCGGGCGCGGACGGTTCGGCGGCCCGGGTCGGGCGTGAGCCCAGCCAGTCCGGGGCGGAGGGCCGTTCCATCCGGCGGGGGCCCTCGGGCTCGGCGGGAGGCTCTGCCGCGGGCCGCTCGCCCCCTGGGCGCTCGGACCCGGGATTGTCGACCCTCGGCCTCCGGGCCGCAGGCCGTTCGGGTGCGGGCGGTGGGGCCGCGGGTTCGGGCCGCCGTCCGACCTCGGGGCTCGGCGGCTCCTCCACGGGGGCGAAGTAGGGTTCCTGGCCCGGACGCGGGTGACGGGCCTCGGCGGGGCGGCGGCGCTCCTCCGCCAGGCGGCGACGTTCCTCGGTCAGGGGGACGCCGAACTGGTCGGTCTGTGGACGCCCGGACATCGGGCGAAGCGTCTCGTCACGGCGCGGCCCCTCCTGCCGGGACGGGACCGGGGGCCGGTTCTCGGTCCGTTCCTGTGCGGGGTAGGGCTCGCCGCGCGGGACCTCGGGGGCGGGCTCGCTCCGCCGCGGGGCGAAGGGCGTGACGTTGGCGCCGGGTGCCTGCGGGGCCTCGAAGGGTTCGGGTGAGGAGAAACGTGCTGCTTCCTCGTCGGAGGGGCTCACGCTGTTGTGTCTGGGTTCGTACAGCCAGTGGGCGACACGCTCCTCGCCCTGGTGGAGGTAGACGAGCTTGATCTGCCACGTGCGGTCCTCCCGCTTCCAGGAATCCCACTCGGCGTCACCGGTCTCCAGCTGGTGCGCGCCGATACGCTTGGTGACGAGCTCTTCCAGCGACGAACCCGGTGCGACCTCGTCCTGGGCGCGCACGGTGGCGTTCTGGGCCTGCTGGGCGATGTATTCGCGTTCCTGCAGGACGGGGCCTTCGAACCAACGGACCCGTTCGATCGGTATGCCGGAGATCTCGGAGATGGCCTCCGCGGTCTCGCCGGACCGGATGCGGGCCTGGATTTCCTTGGGACGCAACGGATTCTCCACTTCGATCTCGTACTGGCCGAGCCGGGAGAACTGACCGCGTACGGCGGCACGTAGGCGGTCGTCGACGGGCAACATGAAACGGGGGCCACGGCCGGTGCCGGCCAGCACCAAGTAGGTGCCGTCCTCGCTCACGGCGACGAGGCGAAGCTCGTGCATCGCCCTCCCTTTCGCGTCCCGTCGAGGGGCTGATCCCGCGACCGACCCCCGCGTTCTCCAAGTCTGGTCGGCCGGCACCCGGCTCGGCCAGCGCCGCCACCGGCCTGTCCGAACTGTGTGCCCGCCTCCCGTTCCGTGGCGCTCGCCACGGTGGGAGCTGCCCCGGACCTGACCGGGGCCCTCACGGTCGCTTCCGATGCCAATCTTGGCACGCTGGTCCGTCGGCGACCGGGAGCGTTCGTGGGGGAATGTCGACGATTCCGCACGGGGCTCCGCGGTGATGGTATCCCGGACGGCACGAACCACCCCAGGGTCGGTGAAAAACCCGATCTCACCCCCATTGGGTCGACACGAGGATCTTTCCGGGCGCAAGTCGACACGCCGATGGTCACAAGACAGTGATGCTTCTTATTTCATGGCGTTATCAGGCATCTGCCTCCCTTAGCCTGAGTTGTCCTCTTATGGGCGATACGAGCACTCTGTGGCCTGTGGTGCTGATTGGCCCACCACACGCCCATCCCAGTGACCAGGATCGAAGTACGCCGTGTATCCACGCGGCTCAGGCAAAGGGGGGCCGGATGGGCCGGACCCGACACCCGGGCGAACCCGGAGAACCGGATCCCGACCGTGCACCGGGGAAGGCCGGGGACCGAAGCGAGGACCAGGAGGGCGAGGGCGGCAACAGCAAGAAGATCGACCTGAGCCTGGCCCAGGTCGCAGGCGCCGGCGGGGCCACGCTCACCGCCGCCGCGGCCGCCTCCTACCTCGACGTCTACGGGACCGTCATCGGTACCGCGGTCATGGCGATCCTGAGCACGACCGCCAGCCCGCTGCTCTCACACTGGTTCTCGCGCAGCGGAGAACAGGCCAAGCACCTGGCAGGGAGGGCCGTGGTATCCAAGGGCCGGACCCTGGGCACCGGGGGGACGGCGAGCGCCGGCGGAACGGTGACGATCACCGGCCTGGAGCAGACCGCCTCCGGCACACGGCCCACCGCCCCCGGGGACGAAACGGACGCCACCCGCACGAGGGCCCTGCCCGTCCTGGGTGCGGACACCACGCAGGCCGACCGGGAAGCCACCCGGGCCGACGGGGCCGGGGACACGATCGCCCCTGATGAGACCGTCCTGATGCCCGCGCAGACCCAGGCGGGCCAGGGGCCTCACCCGCATGCACCGGCCCTCGGCCCCGGGGGCGGGGACGAGGACGAGCCCGAGGCCTCCGACGAGGCCGCACCCACGCCGAGCCGCCGCGGATGGCGCGCTGTGCTGTTCCCGGCCGTCCTCGTCTTCATCGTCGTGATGCTCGTGATCCTGGCCTTCGAGCTGTTCACCGGGCGCTCCCTGACCTCGTGGACCCGTGGCGCGGAAGAGCCGACCTCACCCTCGATCATGGGCGGCAACTCCGCCCCTGACCAGGAGGAAGAGCCCGAGCCCGAGCTGGAGGCGCCGGCGATCGAGGAGCCCCCCGCCGAGGAGCCGGGCTTCCCGCAACAGCAGCCCACCCAGGAGCCGGAGCCGGAGCAGCCCGAGGAACCCGAGGGCGGCAACGGTACCGACGGCGACGGAAGCGGGGGGCAGCCCACACCGGCCCCGGGCGGCCAGGAAGACACCCCGCCCACCGAAGAACAGCCTGAGGAGGACCTCGACGGGTCGGACCCGCCACCGCCCGAACCGGGTGAGGACGGCCAGGACGGCCAGGTCCCCGAGCAGCAGAGCGACTGAGCGGGCCCAAGGGCCGGGGGTCCGGAGACCGAGAGCGCCGCCGTGCACATCCGAGTGCGCGGCGGCGCTCCGACGTCGACGGCCCGCCCCTCTCGGGGAGCGTCGCGGCCGGCCGTCACGGCCTCGGCCCGGCCTCATCCCAGGACCCGCTCCAGATAGGCGTTGCCGAACCGCCGCTGCGGGTCGACCCGGTCGCGCACCGCCAGGGCCTCACCCAGCTTCGGATAGACCTTCTCCAGATCGGAGCGCCCGCGTGTGTGCAGCTTGCCCCAGTGGGGACGCCCTCCCGACGAGGCCAGCACCGCCTCCAGGTCGGCGAAGCAGCGCTCGTAGGGCACCCCCTGGTACATGTGCACCGCGATGTAGGCACTCTCCCGCCCGTAGGCGGTCGACAGCCACACGTCGTCGGCCGGGGCGAAACGCACCTCCACCGGGAAACTCAGCCGGTACCCGCGCCGCTCCACCACCGACCGGAGCTCCCGCAGCACCTCCCCGGCCTGCTCGGCCGGGACCGCGTACTCCATCTCGACGAACCGCACGTCGCGCACCGAGGCGAACACCCGGTGCGAGGCATCGGTGTAGGTGCGTGCCGACAACGCCCGTGAACTGATCTGGTTGACCGCCGGAACCAGCCCCGGGAACCGACGGCACACACGGTTGACCCCCTCGAAGACCCGGTTGGACAGCAGGTCGTCGTCCAGCCACGTCTTGAAAGGCGGCAGCGGTCGGGCCGGCCCCTCGGTGACGTTGTTGCGTTTGGTGTTGGTGTTTCCGGTGTGGGGAAACCAGAAGAACTCGAAATGGTCGTTGTCGGCCCGCAGCTCCGGCAGTCGCTCCAGCACCTCCTCCAACGGCATCGGCTCCTCGCGGGCGTGCAACAGGAAGGCCGGGCACACCGCGAAGGTCAGCGCCGTGACCACCCCGAAGGCGCCGAGCCCCACCCGGGCGGCGTGGAAGAGTTCCGGCTCCTCGGAAGCCGAACACCGCACCACCGATCCGTCGGCCGTGACCATCTCCAACCCCACGACCTGCGAGGCCAGACCGCCGACGCCGCGACCGGTGCCGTGGGTCCCGGTCTGCACCGCGCCCGCGACCGTCTGCACCGCGATGTCGCCCATGTTGGCCAGCGCGAGCCCCTCGCGTGCCAGCGCCTCGTTGAAGTCGCACAGCGCCATACCGGCGTCCACCGTCGCGGTGCCCTGCCCGTGGTCCACCGAACGCAACCCGGACAAGGACGTGGGGGAGAGCAGTACCCCGTCGGTGACGGCCACGTCCGTGAACGAGTGGCCCGACCCCACCATGCGCACCCGCAGGCCGTCCTCGGCGGCCGCGGCCACCTGCGCGGCGACCTCGGCGGGGCCGTTGGGGAAGGCGGTACGCCGCGGACGTGCCCGGTAGGTGTCGGCCCAGGTCTGCCACAAGACATCAGTCATGCGACCGGACATTACCGACCGGCGATCTCGCCCACCAGAGCCTTTCCGGCTCCGGTCGAAAGTCCCTGGCGGAGGAGAGTCCAAGAACACAAGCGTGGTGGCCACAGGTCTGAGCGCGTGAGCACCTCCGAGCTGGTTTCATGAGGAACATGAGGCCTTACGATGCGTTTTTGCTCATTTCTTTCGGTGGCCCGGAGGGCGAGGACGAGGTCATCCCGTTCCTGGAGAACGTCACTCGTGGACGCAACATCCCCAGGGAGCGGCTCGCTGAGGTCGGGGAACACTACTTCCTCTTCGGAGGGGTCAGCCCGATCAACCAGCAGTGCCGGGACCTGCTCGCCGCCGTCACCACGGACTTCGAGTCGGCCGGTATCGACCTGCCGATCTACTGGGGCAACCGGTTCTGGACCCCGTTGCTCACCGACACGCTGGAGCAGATGAAGCAGGACGGGGTGCGCCGTGTACTCGCGGTGCCCACCTCCGCCTACTGCAACTGGTCCAGCCGCACCGCCTACCTCGAGGACATCGACCGGGCCCGTGCAGCCCTGGGAGAGGGGGCCCCCGAGGTCGACCTGGTGCGTCCCTTCTTCGACCACCCCGGTTTCGTCGAGCCGTTGGCCGAGCACACCCGGCAGGCCCTCGACCGGTTGCCCGAGGACCAGCGCGAAGGTGTGCGCCTGCTCTTCTCCGCGCACTCCATCCCCACGGAGATGGCCGAGCGCAGCGGCGCCCCGGGACAGACCTACGGCCCCGCGGGCGCCTATGGCGACCAGCTCCAGGCCGTCGCCCGCCTGGTCGTGGAGCGCCTCGACCGCGAGTACCCCTACGAGGTCGTCTACCAGAGCCGTAGCGGTCCGCCCAGCCAGCCCTGGCTGGAGCCCGACGTCAACGACCGCATCGAGGAACTGGCCGAGGAGGGTGTGCCCGCCGTCGTGGTCGTCCCGCACGGGTTCGTCTCCGACCACATGGAGGTCAAGTTCGACCTCGACGTCGAGGCGCGCGAGACCGCGGAGAAGCGCGGAATCGGCTACCAGCGCGCCCTGAGCCCGGGATCGCACCCCGCGTACGTCTCGATGATCACCGACCTGGTGCGCGAGTACGGAGGACAGGCCGAGCAGCAGCGCCTGACCACCCTGCCCTCGTGCGAGATGGGGCAGTGCAGCTGCTGAACCGTCCGCCGGGCCGGTGCCGAGAGGCCGGTCCGGCACGGCCCCGCCTGCCCCTCCAGGCCCGCGCACACCTGTGGGAGGCTGGGGCCGGGGCGCGCTCGGCCGGTACTGCGAAGACATCCACCGAACCGCCCTCGCACCGCCGACACCCCCTGCGCGGTGTACGTCCACCCCGAGTCACAGGAGAACGCGTCTTGGTCCGTTCCTGGTACGAACTGCCGGAATACGTACAACTCCGCCGAGTCAACGGTCTGCACCTCTCACCGGACGGGACCCGTCTGGTCGCACCCGTGAGCGGCCCGGCCCCCGACGGCAAGAGCTTCCGCAACGCCCTGTGGGAGGTCGACGCCGCCCCCGAGTCCGAGGGCGGCCGGGCACCCCGCCGGCTCACCCGTTCCGCCGAGGGCGAGAGCAGCGCCGGTTTCCTGCCCGACGGTTCCGTGCTCTTCGGCGCGGGCCGTCCCGATCCCGACGCCGAGCCCGAGGACAAACCCGAGGCCGCCCTGTGGGTGCTGCCGGCCGACGGCGGCGAGGCCCGCCGCGTGGCCACCCGCCCCGGAGGCATCTCCGCCTTCACCGTCGCCCGAGACGCAGGGACGGTGGCCTTCACCGCCGACACCCACCCCGACGCCGCCGACGCCGAGGCCGAACGCGAGGCCCGCAAGGAGCGCCGTGAGGCCGGGGTGACCGCGATCCTGCACGAGTCCCTGCCGATCCGTTCCTGGGACCACGACCTGGGCCCGCAGTATCCCCGCTTCTTCGTCGCCGACCCGCCCGAGGACGAGGACTCCGGGCTCGGGGAGCACCGTGACCTGACACCCGACGCCGGCAAGCACCTCGACGGTGCCTCCGGCGATCTGACCCCCGACGGATCGGTCCTGGTCACCTCCTGGCGTGTGCCCACCGGTGGCGGATCGGTCCGCACCGAGCTGGTGCGCGTGGACACCGCCACTGGTGAGCGCAGCACCCTGATCTCCTCCGAGGTCCACGACTACGCCTCACCGGTGGTCTCCCCGGACGGGCGGCAGGTGCTGTGCGTGCGCGGCTTCGACGGCGACGCGGGCGGCGAACCGCGCTCGGTGACGCCGTGTGTGGTCGACCTCGACACCGGCCAGGAGCGGGTGCCGGCCGCCGAGTCCGAGCTGTGGCCGCGCGACCTGGCCTGGGCCCCGGACTCCGCCACGGTCTTCTTCGTCGCCGACGAGAACGGCCGTCGCCCCCTGTTCCGCGTCGACCTGGACTCGGGCGACCTCACCCGCCTGACCGGGGACCACGGTGCCTACAGCGCGCTGAACCCCTCCCCGGACGGGCGCCACGTCTTCGCCCTGCGCGACGCATGGGACGCCCCGCCCGCGCCCGTGCGCGTGGACGCCGCCACCGAGGACGCCGAGCCCGTCCACCTGCGTACCCCCGGCTCGGACCTGAGCATGCCGGGCACCCTCACCGAGGTGGGGACGACCGCCGAGGACGGCACCACGATCCGTTCCTGGCTCGTGTTGCCCGAGGAGGCCTCCGCCGACTCGCCCGCCCCGCTCCTGCTGTGGGTGCACGGTGGCCCCTACATGAGCTTCAACGGCTGGAGCTGGCGCTGGAACCCCTGGCTCATGGCCGCACGCGGTTGGGCGGTCCTGCTGCCCGACCCGGCCCTGTCCACCGGTTACGGCCAACAGATGCTGCGCCGCGCCTGGGGGCAGTGGGGGCCGCGTGTGCACGACGACGTCATGGCCGTCACCGACGCCGCCGAGGCCCGCGAGGACATCGACGCCGGCCACACCGCGATGATGGGCGGATCCTTCGGCGGTTACATGGCCAACTGGATCGCCGGGCACACCGACCGCTTCTCCGCGATCGTCTCCCACGCCTCCCTGTGGCACCTGGACGCGTTCGTCGGTACCACCGACCACCCGCCCGTGTGGGAACGCGAGTTCGGTACCCCTTCGACGCGTCCCGAACGCTACGAGCTCAACTCCCCGCACCTGAGCGCGGACCGTATCCGTACGCCCATGCTCGTCATCCACGGCGACAAGGACTACCGGGTGCCGATCGGGGAGGGGCTGCGCCTGTGGCGCGACCTGATGCTCCATGAGGTCGAGGCCAAGTTCCTGTACTTCCCGGACGAGAACCACTGGATCCTCGGCCCGGGCAACGCACGGGTCTGGTACGAGACGGTCTTCGCCTTCTTCGACCACCACGTGTTCGGCAAGGAGTGGGTCAGGCCCGACCACCTCTAAGCTGTGCCTCCGGGCCTCGCTCCGCTTCGGCCGGGGCCCGCCCGTCGCCCGCCACCACCCTCGACGGACGTCTGGCGGCGCGGCACTCACCGACGTCACCGCGGGGGAGAACAGACGTGACCACGACTCAGTCCGCACCCGACCCGGACGACCTGCGCGCGCTCGCCGTGCGGGTGGCCACCGAGGCGGGTGAACTGGCCGCACAGGGCCAGGAGGGCATCACCGTGCTGGACACCAAGTCCAGCCCGACCGACGTCGTCACCAAGATGGACCGGGCCACCGAGGAGCTCATCCGCTCCCGGTTGTGGGCCGAGCGCCCCGGTGACGCCTTCCTCGGAGAGGAGGAGGGCGGCGACGAGGCCGGTACAGCACCGGTCCGCTGGATCGTCGACCCGATCGACGGCACCGTCAACTATCTCTACGGAAGCCCCGACTGGGGGGTGGCCATCGCCGCCGAGGTCCACGGGCAGGTCGTGGCCGCGGCCGTGGCCCAACCCGGGCGCGGGCGCCTGTACGAGGCGGTCCGGGGCCGGGGCGCGTTCCTCGGTGGTGAACGTCTGGTCGCACCCGAGGCGGTGGCGCTGGACCGGGCCCTGGTCGCGACCGGGTTCGGTTACGTGCCCGAACGGCGCCGGCACCAGGCCCGGGTCCTGCTCGAGCTCGTTCCCCGGGTCCGCGACATCCGCCGTACCGGGTCGGCCGCGGTGGACCTGTGCGGGCTGGCATCGGGGCAGTGCAACGCCTACTACGAGCGCGGCCTCAACCCGTGGGACTGGGCTGCACCGGGCCTGGTGGCCGCCGAGGCGGGACTGCGTGTGGCCGGTGCCCGGGGCGGGCCGCCCAGCGAGGACCTGGTGGTGGCTGCACGGCCGGAGTTGTTCGAGGAGCTGGAACCGCTGCTCCTGGAACTGGGGGCCGACCGCGACGATTGAGGCGTGTCGGGTCTGCGATCGGGCCTGTGCGCCCGTGAGAGGCCCGCTCAGGGCATACGGGAGGGGCAGGGGCGCGAACATCGGCCCCTGCCCCTCCCGGTGTTTCATGGGGGCGTCCCGGTCACGCTGATCCGAGCGGCCCCCGAGCTCTCCGGCGCCCGTTCAGGCGTGGGTGTCGACGCCGTTGCGGGCCGCGAGGCAGTACAGGTCCTCGAGCTCCGACGCGTGCGTGTCGGCGAGGAAGTCGTCCCCGGCGGCCTGAGCCGACTGGAGCGACCGGTAGGTCTCGTTGATACGGACCTTGATCTCCGCGAGGAACTCGCCCATTGCACCTCTTCCAGGGGTAAGCACCGGGGCATGGCGACGCCCGGCGCGTGCGTCGATCGAAGTAGTCACGACCCTGTGACATGTGCGCCCGTCGCGGTCCGGCCGTCGACCGGCTTCCACGCGTGCGCTCACTATCTGTACCGCACTGTGACGAGGGCCAAACCATCGGGCCCCGGGAGAAAACAAACCGCGCCCGGAAGTGGCTGATGTGACTGATGGGGCTCCTGTGAATCCCCAGGTCACAGGCGATCCGGCGGCGTGTTCGTGAAGCCGTCGAGGTGATGCGCGAGACCGGGAATATCGGTGTCCCATGCCACATTGAACGTTGTAGGTCCTGCGCTTACTTGATTCTTATTCTTCATGTGTCAGATTCGAGATGTGCGGGGTTGAGCCGCCGCCGGCGGTTGGGGGATTCGTCGGCGGCGGCCCCCGCGCACCAAAGGGAGTTGAGACTCCCGGCCCAGCGCCCGGGCGACCGGGCCGAGGTGGTTCGTCAGGACCGAGGAGACGGGTTTACCGTCTTCGTATCTCGGCCGAGGGAATCCAGAAGGCGCGGCCGGGACCGAGAACGCCGCTGCCGGTGTGTTGGGGGATGCGCCGGCAGCGGCCCCTTTTTGTTCGCTGTCGAGACTGTAGAAGGTCCAACGTGCGCGTACTCGTGGTCGAAGACGAACAGGTTCTGGCTGACGCGGTCGCGGTCGGTCTCCGCCGCGAGTCCATGGCCGTGGACGCCGTCTACGACGGTGACACCGCGCTCGAGTATCTCTGGGTCAACGACTACGACGTCGTCGTACTCGACCGCGACCTCCCAGGGATCCACGGCGACGAGGTGGCCCGCACCCTGGTGCGGGACGGTTTCCCCGGGCGCATCCTCATGCTCACCGCCTCCGACGGTGTCGAGGACAAGGTCGAGGGCCTCGGCCTGGGCGCCGACGACTACCTCGCCAAACCCTTCGCCTTCGCCGAACTCATCGCCCGCGTGCACGCTCTGGCCCGGCGCGCCACCCCGCCGCTGCCGCCCGTCCTGGAACGCCACGGCATCACCCTGGATCCGGCCAACCACACCGTCCACCGCGACGGCCGCGCGCTCTCCCTCACCCCGAAGGAGTTCGCCGTCCTGCAGGTGCTCATGCGCGCCCAGGGCACTGTCGTCAGCGCCGAAGGGCTGCTGGAGAAGGCCTGGGACGAGAACGCCGACCCCTTCACCAACGTCGTCCGGGTCACCGTCATGACCCTGCGCAAGAAGCTCGGCGAGCCCTCCGTGATCCGTACCGTCCCCGGCGCCGGGTACCAGTTGTGAGACCGGAACGCGCCGAACCGGGCCAGGTCGAACCCACCCGTCCCGGCGACACCGGCACCTGGCGCAGGCTCAACGAGCCGGCCTCGGCGGGGGGGGGGGGGGGGGGGAGGGCGAACAACGCACCTCCTCCCGACCCATGGACCGCGTGCACCGTTTCACCGACAACCTCAGCCTGCGCGCCCGGCTCACCCTCATCTACGGGATGCTGTTCTTCGCGGCGGGCTCGGTGCTGGTCCTGGTCAACTACCTCGTCGTGGCGCTGCTGCTCAACGCCCTGCTGGTCGAGGACAGCGCCGCAGAGCTGCTCGCCCACAGCGACCTCATCGAAGAGGTCCTCAACCACGTCACACGCTTCTCACTGCTGGCTCTGTTCCTGGTCGGACTGCTCGCCGTCGGCCTGGGTTACGCCGTGGCCGGACGCGCCCTGTCGCCGTTGCAGAAGATCACCCGCATCGCCAGACGACTGTCCGAACGCTCCCTGCACGAGCGCATCGCCCTCTCCGGGCCCGACGACGAGATCCGCGAGCTCGCCGACACCTTCGACGGCATGCTCGAACGCCTGGACCACGCCTTCGACGGCCAGCGCCGGTTCGTGGCCAACGCCTCGCACGAGTTGCGTACGCCTCTGGCGATCAACCGCACTCTCTTGGAGGTGGCCCTCAGCGCCCCCGACGTCTCTGCCGACCTCAAGACCGTCGGCCAGACCCTCATGGAGACCAACGCTCGCCACGAGCGCCTCATCGACGGTCTGTTGTTCCTGGCCAAGAGCGACCGCGAGCTCGAGGTGCGGGCCCGCGTGGACCTGGAAGAGGTCGCGGGGACCGTTCTGAGCCAGCTCTCCGGGGAGATCGAGGGGTCCGGCCTCACTCTCCGCCGCGACCTGAGGGCCGCCGCCGTCGTGGGCGATCCCGTGCTGTTGGAGCGCCTCGTGGCCAACCTCGTGGAGAATGCCCTCAAGTACAACGTCGAGGAGGGTGAGATCACCGTCCGCAGCGGACTCTACGAGGGCATGCCCGCGGTGCAGGTGGAGAACTCCGGAAAGGTGATCCCCGCCTACGAGATCGAGGGCCTCTTCGAGCCCTTCCGGCGGGGGACCGGTGACCGGGTCGGATCCGGGCGCAGCGCCGGCCTGGGGATGTCCATCGTGCGTTCGGTCGTGCGTGCACACGAGGGTTCGGTGACCGCCTGGCCCCGCGCCGGCGGCGGTCTGGTCGTTACGGTGTGCCTGCCCACGCCCCCGACGGACCCCGCCGATCGGCGTTGACGTCCGTGGTCGTCTTCGCACGGCATCGCAACCCGGCCGTTACCAGGTGCGGGACGAGGCTGCACGAGCCCGCACTTCGTGGTATCTATACGTGTCCGACGACACGCACACCCGTGTCACGAGCGTGGACCACGGGTGGGTATGCTTCCCCGGGCGTGGACACGGAGGGAATCCCTCCTGACGTGGGCATGTCTTGGTTTTTGTCCACACCGGGGGCAGCGTTTCGCGAGTTCTTCCACTGTGGGGGGAAACGAACTTTCCACGTCTACGGGATGCCCGGTGTTGGGTAGTACTCAATCGACTGGTAGCGGGCACGACCACCTCACGTGGCCGCCTCCGGCCACGGACCCGTGGTCATGCCGCTGACCTGTGGACGGTGACCCGGGAGGGGGCACGGCCCACCCACATCGGTAGAACTCATCGGACGAACCGGGCACAAACCAAGGTCTCTCAAGCGTTACACCCGCGCGACGAGGCATTGAACGAGGGGGATGGAGTAAGCAGAGATGGCCACCGACTACGACAGCCCGCGCAAGACTGACGAGGACATCAACGAGGACAGCCTCCAGGAACTGCAGGCTCGCCGTGGAGACAAGGGCACCGGCACCATCGACGTCGACCCCGACGAGGTCGCCGAGGGGATGGAGCTGCCCGGAGCGGACCTGTCCGGTGAGGAGCTCGCCGTGCGTGTGCTCCCCCGCCAGGCCGACGAGTTCACCTGCTCCAGTTGCTTCCTGGTGCACCACCGCAGCCAGCTCGCTGTGCAGCGCAAGGGCCAGCTGGTCTGCAAGGAGTGCGTCTGAACGGACGTGAACGGGCCGTCTCAGGGGTTACGACCCATGGGGCGCGCATGTGAAGACGGGCCCGATCCGTTGTCCCCCCTACCGGCAGAGCCACGGGGGCGGCCCTCACGTCCACGGGCGAGGGTGGTGGACGGCCGACCGCACGAGTTCCCGTGCGGTGAGCCGTCCACCACCACGCGTTCCGGGCCCGGGGCCGTCACTACGAGCCCAGTTCGGCCCTGCGCGAACCACCGGCCCCCTTACGGGCGGCGCGGACGGCCAGTACACGGGCCACCTCGACTCCTACGCCGGCCAAGACGGCCCAGCTCAACGCGCGCCCCAGGCTGGTCTCGGGCGAGTCCACGTCCGTGGGCGGTTCCTCACCCGTCGCACGGGTCCAAGCGAAGGTCAGGGCCTTGCGCGTGGCGAACTCCGCCGCGAAACCGGCCGCGAAACCGATGAGCGCCGGAGCGAGCTCACCGCCGTCCTTCTTAGCCATCAGAATCGTCCACCGTTTCCTTCGTACCTTGCGCGTGGTGTGCGACAGGGACGCACACCGTCTGCGTACCGAATCCTGTCATGGGGGACCGCCGCGGCGCACCGGGGACCGCTCCGGTGTGCTCGGGCGTGTACGCGGGATGCGAGGCCCTTTTCGATGGACGCCTTCGGTCGCTCAGCAGGTCGAGGACCCGCCGAACAGGGCCTAATATTGGGCCATGACCAACCGCTCTCATTCCTTCCGCATGCCCGACAAGCCTTCGCTGGACGGTATCGAAGCGAAGTGGGTCGACGTATGGGATGAGTCCGGCGTCTACCATTTCGACCGCACCGTCGGCCGCGAGGACGTCTTCTCCATCGACACCCCTCCGCCCACGGTCTCTGGGTCGCTGCACATCGGTCACGTGTTCTCCTACACCCACACCGACACCGTGGCGCGTTTCCAGCGCATGAACGGCAAGGCCGTCTTCTACCCGATGGGCTGGGACGACAACGGGCTGCCGACCGAGCGCCGCGTCCAGAATTACTACGGCGTGCGCTGCGACCCGTCGATCCCCTACGACCCGGACTTCCAACCGCCGGAAAAGCCCGACCCCAAGCGGCAGCTCCCGATCTCGCGGCGCAACTTCATCGAGCTGTGCGACGTGCTCACCGCCGAGGACGAGAAGGTCTTCGAGTCCATCTGGCGACGCCTCGGGCTGAGTGTGGACTGGCGGTACACCTACGCCACCATCGACGACACATCCCGGGCCGCCGCCCAGCGAGCCTTCCTGCGCAACCTGGCGCGCGGTGAGGCCTACATGGCCGAGGCGCCCACCCTGTGGGACGTCACCTTCCGCACCGCCGTCGCCCAGGCCGAACTCGAGGACCGCGAGCGCCCCAGCGCCTACCACAAGGTCGCCTTCCACAAGGCCGACGGCAGCCCGGTGCACATCGAGACCACCCGTCCCGAACTGCTCCCGGCGTGTGTGGCCCTGGTCGCCCACCCCGATGACGAGCGCTACAAGGACCTGTTCGGCACCACCGTCACCACGCCCGTCTTCGGTGTGGAGGTGCCCGTCGAGGCCCACCGCCTCGCCGACCCCGAGAAGGGGTCGGGCATCGCCATGATCTGCACCTTCGGTGACACCACCGATGTCACCTGGTGGCGCGAGCTCCAGCTCACGACCCGTCCGATCATCGGGTGGGACGGGCGCATCATGGCCGACGCCCCCCAGGGCCTGCAGTCCGGTCCCGCTCGCGAGGCCTACGACAAGCTCGTCGGCGCCACCGTGCACACTGCACGCGAGCGCATGGTCGAGATGCTCGGCGAGAGCGGCGACCTCGTCGGTGAGCCCACACCCGTCACCCACCCGGTGAAGTTCTACGAGAAGGGCGACAAGCCCCTCGAGGTCGTCACCACCCGCCAGTGGTACATCCGCAACGGCGGTCGTGACGAGAACCTGCGCGCCCAGTTCATCCAGCGCGGACGCGAGCTGGTCTGGTACCCCGACCACATGCGCCAGCGCTACGAGAACTGGGTCGAGGGACTCAACGGCGACTGGCTCATCAGCCGGCAGCGCTTCTTCGGCGTGCCCTTCCCCGTCTGGTATCCGCTCGACGGCGAGGGCAACCCGCGCTACGACGAGCCGCTCGTGCCCGCCGAGGACCAGCTCCCGATCGACCCGAGTTCGCAGGCCCCGGCCGGCTACACCGAGGACCAGCGCGGCCTGCCCGGCGGGTTCACCGGCGACCCCGACGTCATGGACACCTGGGCGACCTCCTCGCTCTCGCCGCAGATCGCCTCCGGCTGGGAGCGCGACGAGGACCTGTTCCAGCGGGTCTTTCCGATGGACTTCCGCCCCCAGGGCCAGGACATCATCCGTACGTGGCTGTTCTCCACGGTCGTGCGCGCCCACTTCGAGCACGACTCGCTGCCCTGGTCCACCACCGGCCTCTCCGGCTGGATCCTGGACCCGGACCGCAAGAAGATGTCCAAGTCCAAGGGCAACGTCGTCACGCCCGTTGCGATGCTGGAGAAGTACAGCTCCGACGCGGTGCGCTACTGGGCCGCCAACGGTCGCCTGGGTACCGACACCGCGCTGGACGAGGGCCAGATGAAGATCGGGCGCCGCCTGTCCATCAAGATCCTCAACGCCAGCAAGTTCGTCATGTCGGTCGCGAGTGGGGACGCCACCTCCGACCCGGCCCAGGTCACACAACCCCTGGACCGGGCGATGCTCGCCGCCTTGGCCGAGGTCGTGGCCGATGCCACCACCGCCTTCCAGGCCTTCGACCACACTCGGGCCCTGGAGCGCACCGAGCGCTTCTTCTGGGCCTTCTGTGACGACTACCTGGAGCTGGTCAAGGCCCGCGCCTACGACACCGGGTCCGCCGAGGGCGCCTCGGCCCGCGCGGCCCTGCTCATCGCCCTGGACGTGCTCCACCGCCTCTTCTCGCCGTTCCTGCCCTTCGTGACCGAAGAGGTCTGGAGCTGGTGGCAGGAGGGCTCGGTGCACGGTCAGTCCTGGCCCGCGGCCGAGGAGTACGGTGCTCTGGCCGCCGACGGCGACCCCGCCGTGCTCGCCGCCACCGCCGAGGTGCTGCGCGACGTGCGCCGCGCCAAGTCCGAAGCCAAGCTGTCCATGCGCGCCGAGGTCGAGAGCGTGCGTGTGGCCGGCGACCGGGTCGAGGCCGTCCGTTCGGCCGTCGGTGACCTGGCCGCAGCAGGCCGCGCCGTCACCGTCGACCTCGAACCGGTCGAGGGCAAGGAACTCACCGTCGAGGTGAGCCTGCCCGACCCCGAGGAACAGCGGTAGTGGTCCGCAGGGGCCGGGGCGGCCGCGGCCGCCCCGGCCCCGCTGTTCGTCCCGGTCGGCTGTGCCGGGACCGATAGGCTCGGCGAATGTGAAGAGCACATCCATGGAAGAAGGCCGGATCCCGATCACGGTCCACCGGATCGATCCAGGCCTCCCCCTCCCCGAGTACGCCCACGACGGTGACGCAGGCGCTGACCTGCGCACGACCGTGGGCGCCGTCCTCGAACCGGGGGAGCGGACCACCCTGCCCACCGGTCTGGCCATCGCGCTCCCGCAGGGGTACGCGGCCTTCGTCCACCCGCGCTCCGGACTGGCCGCGCGCCACGGTGTCACGGTCGTCAACGCGCCCGGAACCGTCGACGCCGGGTACCGGGGCGAGATCCGGGTGACTCTGCTCAACACCGACGCGCACGTTCCCGTCAAGTTCGAGCGAGGGGACCGGATCGCCCAACTGGTGGTTCAGCGCGTGGAACGGGCCGAGTTCGTGGAGGCCGCCGCCCTGCCCGACACCGATCGGGGAGCAGGAGGTTTCGGATCGACCGGGGGACACACCGCACAGGGCTGACGGAACCCCCGGGCCCTGATCGGTGGATACCCGGTCCGCCGGACAGGGACCGACCCCGGTGACCAGCCGGGCCCGACCTGAGAGCTGGAGAGGTGAAGGCGTGTTCGGACGCCGCAAGAAGAAGGACCAGGGGACCGGCAAAGAGGCCGCCCCGGCCCCCGAGACGTCGCCGCAGAAGGAGGGGGCGGCCGGAGCTGTCTCCTTCGACAACGAGATCACACCCGAGAGGTCCCGGTCCGAGCCCGTCAAGGGGGAGGACCGCCATCGTGCGACCGGCCCCTGGGACGAGACCGAGGACGCCCCCGAGTCCGAGCGCATGGACCTGGGAAGCATGAAGGTGCCCATGGACCAGGGCTCCGACATCCAGGTCAACGTCGCCAAGGACAAGCAGGGCAAGCAGCGCATCATCGGCATCACCCTGGTGCGGGGCAAGACCTCACTGCAGGTCCAGCCCTTCGCCGCGCCCAAGTCCTCCGGTCTGTGGGACGAGATGCGGCAGGAGCTGCGCGAGCAGGTCACCCAGCAGGGCGGCCGGGTCGAGGACCACGAGGGCCCCTTCGGTGCCGAGCTGCGCGCCCTGGTGCCCGTCAAGGGCCGCACCAACGAGGAGGGCAAGCAGCTCGGCCAGCGTGTGCGCTTCATCGGCGTGGACGGCCCCCGCTGGGTGCTGCGCGGTGTCATCCGCGGCGAAGGGGCCTCCAAGCCCGAGATGATGGCCGAGGCCGAGCGGATGTTCGCCGGCATCGTCGTGGTGCGCGGTGAGCAGCCCGCGCCGCCCAACGAGATGCTGCCGATCACCGTGCCCAAGGAGATCCAGGACAAGATGGCCGAGGCCGCCGAGCAGCGTTCGGCACAGCAGGCCGCCCAGGAGGGGAACGCGGGCCGCTCGCCGAACGGTTCGCCCAGCTCCGGCACGGCCGGGGAGCAACCCTCCCAGAGCTGACAGGGTCCTGTCGGGGGAGCGCCGGTCTCCGTGAGCCCGGGCCATGACTCGGAGCACGGACGACAGCGCCCCCCGGCCCCTGCCGGAGGAGCGGCAGCGGGCCCTGGCAGCGGTGTCCCACCCCGACGCCCTGGAGTTCGGCACCTCCTCGGCCCTGGCCCGGTGGACCCGGCAGGGCAAGGACGCCGTCGAACTGCTCGTGACCAAGGGTGAGGCCGGCGTCGACACCTCGCGCCGGAACAGTGCGCCCCGGTCCGTATGGCCGAGCAGCGCGCCTCGGCGGCCGTGGCCGGCGCTTCGGCCGTGGAGTTCCTCGACTTGCCCGACGGCCCGGAACCCTGGCAGGGGGTACGGTTCGCCGCCTTCGGTTCGGCCCCCGGCCCACCCACTACGTCGAACGCTCGTTCCTGCCCGGGGCGGCGGCAGAGGCCGCACGTGTGGCCGGGCTCCCCCTGGCGACCGTGTTCGAGGTCTTCGACGTCTGAACCCGCCGGGACAGGGCGCCGGCGCGGGGCCCGGCGTCAGCGCGCCGGCCCCGGGTCGACCGGGTCGCTCACCCGCCCCAGGAACAGCAGTGCCCCGCGGCGTCGGAGCGCGAAGACGAACGGGCGGTCGACGGTGAAACGCACCGGACGTGTCGGTACCGCCGCCGACATCACCATCATCGCCGCGGTCGCGGCGGCCCCCTCGGCACCCTTCTCGTCCACACGCAGCACCGACTGGTGCAGCATCGCGTCGACCTTGAGCGGGACCTCGCTGATTCCGTCGAAGCGGGCCCGGTCGGAGGAGGCCTCGCGCACGCCCAGCTCGTCCAGGGGTTCCAGGAGCGAGGTGTCGGTCTCCACCGCGAACCGGGGCAGGGCCAGCTCCACCTGCTGCTGCTTGCGGCCCCCGTAGAGGGCCTCGAGGACCCGGGGCTGCAGCGGCGGCGGGGTGGAGGACTCGTCGTCGGGCAGGAACAGGTCGAGGGAGAGTTCGTGCCTGCCCTCCAGAGCCACCATCGACCACCCGTGTGCTCGGGCGTGGGGCAGGCGTGCGCTGCGGTGCATGGTCGCCACCTCGCGCCGCCCGCCGGGGGCGTGGAAGGGCCGCTGTTGGGTGCGGTCCATCTCGAACGGATCGGTCCAGACCATGGTCACCCACAACGCGTTGACCAGTAGGAACCGCACGTCGGGATGGACCGTTCCCGGTGGCAGGAGCTCATCGACCAGCCCATGGGTGACCCGTGAGACCCGGTCGTTGATGCCGGCACGCACGCCCTCGGCGTCCCCGGGGAAATCGGCGGCTTCGATCTCGGCGGCGACCCGCTCGTGTACCAGGTCCCCGAACCCCGGCCGCAGCGGGAGGCCGGCGCGCGGGTAGAGACCGTTGAGGGCGGACAGTTCCAGGCCCTGCTCGGGGGCGGCGGCCTCGTCCAGGGCTTCCAGGTGCCCGCGCAGGTCCTCGCCCACCAGGGACACCAGTTGTTCCCTGGTGCGCTCGCGGGCACCAGAGGCCAGTAGAGCCAGGACCGTGGCCACCGAGTACGGCGACCACACGTGTGATCTCTCCGGCCGGGTGAGGGCCCGGTCGAGGGCGGCGGCGAAGGCCAGGTGATCGGTCCGGGGTGCGGTACTCAGCCTCATGGGGCCTCCCTCACTGCAATGGGTGGGACCACCAGCGTACGGAAAGCGTGAGAAGCCGCACGCGACAACTGGGGAGCAACACGGACGAACCCGGGCCGGCCTCCTCACCGCCTGCCCCGACGGTCCGTGCACAGGGTGACACGTGGCATAGGCTGGTTCATGATGGCGGGCGACACCGCGTCGAAGACGTGCGAACCGGCAGATCTGCCGTCGAGGTCTTTCGTGAACCTGCGCCAGGAAGGAGAGGGCGTTCTTCCCCTGCCCGAGGGCGGGGTACTCGCGCCCAACACCCAGATGAGCGAGCAGCATCGGGCCGCCGCCGAAGAACCCGCCTTGTCGGAGGACCGGGACAGTACGGACGGTACCCCCCAGGTCACCGAGGACACCGTCGAGGCCTTGGTCCGCTCCCAGCTGTCGAAGGCGCTGGGCGGCAAACGCGGCATGGTCGAGGCCGCCGTGCCCACGCTGACCTTCACCATCGGTTACGTCGTGACCAGCGAGCTCGGCCGGTCGATCACCGCGGCCGTGGTCGTGGCCGTGTTGCTCGGCCTGATCCGCCTGGTGCAGCGCTCCTCGCCCCAGTACGTCATCACGAGCCTGTTCGGGATCGGGATCGCCGCGCTGTTCGCGATGCGCAGCGGCAATGCCGCCGACGCCTTCCTGCCCGGCATCATCTACAACGCCGTGTACGCGGTGGTGCTCACCGGGACGATCCTGATTCGCTGGCCCGCCATCGGGCTGATGATCGGCCCCTTCATCGGCAACAAGGAGGACTTCAGCTCCTGGCGCGCCGACCCCGCCGTGGTCACGCTCGCCTCGCGCCTGACCTGGCTCCTGATCCTTCCGTGTGTGATCCGTGTCCTCGTGCAGTTCCCGCTGTGGCTGGCCGACCGCTACGAGTGGGCCGACACGTTCGCGCTGTTGGGGCTGTCCAAGGTCGCCATGGGCTGGCCCCTTCAGGTCGCCGCCTTCGCCTGCATGGTGTGGGTCCTCGCCCGCGGCCGTACCCCTCTGGTCCGGGCCCCCGAACACCCCGAGGACACGGCGCACCCCGAGGGCCAGCACCGCCCCCAGGAGAAGGAGGGCCCCGAGAACCCCTGATCCGCGCGCCGGTGCCGGGCACCGGCGCAGTGCGGGGCCCGGAGGGACCGTGCCCGGGGCGGGGCCTCAGGTGTCGTCGGCGGGGCCGAGCAGGTCCTCCAGGACACCCAGGGTCTCCGGTGCGGCGAGGAACACGAGCGTGTTGCCCACGGCCAGCTCCCGAGACGGCTCGGGCGGGCGCACCCCGCCCGTGCCCAGCACCGCGACGAGCGCCGTGCCCTCGGGCAGCGACGCGGTCAGCTCCGACTCGGGACGGCCCACGAAGGCGCTGTGTGCGGGCAGTACCGTCTCGGCGATCTCGGCGCCCGGCAGGGGCGGGCGGATGCCCTCCTCCTCCTGGTCCTCCTCGGGCACACCCTCGACCAGGTCCGCGATCAGCCGCGGGGGAGAGACCGCCAGGTCCACGCCCCAGGAGTCGTCGAAGAGCCATTCGTTCCCGGGGTCGTTGATGCGCGCGATCACCCGCTCGACACCGAACTCGGTCTTGGCGAGCAACGAGACCACGAGGTTGACCTTGTCGTCGCTGCTGGCGGCGATGACCACGTCGAAATCGCCCAGACGGGCGTCCTCCAACGTCGCCAGCTCACACGCGTCGGCGAGCAGCCACTCCACCTGGGGCATGTCGTCGACCCCGATCCGCCGGGTGTCCCGGTCGATGAGCAGCACGTCGTGGCCGCTGCCGGCCAGCTCAGTGGCGATGGAGCGACCCACGCTCCCCGCACCCGCGATGGCGATCCGCATCTCAACCACGCTCCGTCTCGTCGGCCAGCTGCTCGGCCAGCCCTTCCAGGTCCGGGGCGTGGGCCGCCACGTGCAGAACGTCGCCGGCCTCCAACACCTGGTCGACCCCGGCCAGCAGGATCCGGCCGCCGCGCGTCAGGTAGACCACGCGCAGGCCGCGGCCCCGCTCCAACTCGGTCACACTGTGCCCGGCCCATACTTCGGGCAGGGGCATCTCTTGCATGGCCAGGGTCCCCGACGCGTCCTGCCACTCCGGGGCGGAGGCCAGCTGCCCGTCCCCGGGTATCATGCGCCGCAGGATCGCGTCGGCCGTCCACCCGACCGTGGCCACGGTCGGGATCCCCAGGCGCTGGTAGACCGTCGCGCGGCGCGGGTCGTAGATCCGGGCGACCACGTTCTCGACCCCGAAGGCCTCACGCGCCACCCGGGCGGCGATGATGTTGGAGTTGTCGCCGTTGCTGACCGCCGCGAACGCCGACGCCCGGTCGAGCCCCGCGGTCTGCAACACCTCGTGGTCGTGTCCCACACCCCGAACCGCGTGTTTGGCGACGTTCCCGCGCAGTCGGTGGAACGAGTCGGGGTCCTGGTCGATCACCGCGACCGTGTGCCCGAGGTCCACCAGCGTGTGCGCGAGAGTGGACCCCACTCGGCCGCACCCCATGATCACGATGTGCATCTGGCCCGCACTCCCGTCGAGACAACCCTCACCGGACACCGAACGAAGCGTGTCCTCGACAACACAGCCTGGCACAGATCCCCGTGGTACGCGTGGCGGCCCTCCTCCGGGGCCGCGTGCACGTGCGATCCGGTTCACGGGGGAGCCCCACCTGGGGCGCGAGCACGTCCGGACCGGGTCCGCGGGACGGTAGGTTGGGAACGGTGGGTGGCTGTGCGTGCAGGGTCACCGAGACGTGCCCCGACCATCGAAGGACACCGCCATGACCCGTGTGGGTACCGAGTTCGAGCTCACCGTCGACGACGTGGCCCATGGAGGGTGGTGCGTGGGCCGCCACGAGGACCAGGTCGTCTTCGTGCGCCACACCCTGCCCGGTGAGCGTGTACGTGTGCGTGTGACCGAGGAGACCACCCGGTTCCTGCGCGGTGACGCCGTGGACGTTCTCGAGGCCTCCCCGGACCGTGTCGATGCCCCCTGCCCCTACGCCGGGCCCGGAAAGTGCGGGGGCTGCGACTGGCAGCACGCCTCGCTCGGGGCCCAGCGCCGTATCAAGGGCCAGGTGGTCAGCGAGCAGCTGCGCCGTATCGCCGGCATCGAGCGCGAGGTCGAGGTCGAGGAACTCCCCGGTACCCCGGACGGCCTCGGCTGGCGTACCCGGGTGCGGTTCACCGTGGACGAGGACGGCCACGCCGGGCTGCGCCGCCACCGCTCCCACGAGGTCGAACCCGTGGACCGCTGCCTGATCGCCCACCCCGGCGTGACCGAGCTCGGTATCCCGGAGGTGCGCTGGAACGGTGTCCGCGACGTCGAGGGGGTGGCCTCCGCCGCCCGCGCCGACCGGGCCGTCATCGTCAACCCCGCCGGTGCCAAGCTCGGCACCTTGCCCGAACTGAAGGCCTCCAGCGCGGTGCTGCGACGGTTCAAGGGCGGCCGGATCCAGCAGGTGCGCGGGCGCAAGGGTGTGCGCGAGAACGTGGACGACCGTGAGTTCCGGGTCAGCGCGGGCGGGTTCTGGCAGGTGCACCCGGAGGCCGGACGGGTCCTGACCCACGCGGTCATGGAGGCCCTGCAGCCCAAGGAGGGTGAGACCGCTCTGGACCTGTTCTGCGGCGCCGGCCTCTTCACCCGTTTCCTCGCCGAGGCCGTGGGGCCCGAGGGACGCGCGATGGGTGTGGAGAGCGGGGCCGACGCCGTGCGCGACGCCCGCTACAATCTGCGCGACCTGGAACAGGTGCGTATCGAGCAGGGGGACGCCGCGGCGCAGATGCGCGAGTGGGCCGACGTGCGCGCCGACGTGGTCGCCCTGGACCCGCCGCGTTCGGGTGCGGGCAAGGAAGCGGTGAACCTGATCGCCGGCACACGCCCGCGCGCGATCGCCTACGTCTCCTGCGACCCGGCCACGCTCGCCCGGGACCTCGCCGAGTTCGAGCGCCGCAAGTACCGGCTGACCGAGCTCCGTGCCTTCGATGCGTTCCCGATGACCCACCACGTGGAGTGCATGGCGGTCCTGGAACCGGTCAAGCTCGCCCCGCGCCACCGCGAACTGGACTGACACACCCGGGCCGGTATCCCGGGCACCAGGCCGAAGCCGGCCCGGGAGGACGCGCATGCTGTCGCGCTCGGGCACGACGCGGCGGGGCAGGTCTCCTGCCGGAGGGTCATGCCGTGCGGGTAGGTGTCTCCGGCGGCTCAGCCGTCGTCGGGCACGGTGCTGCGACGCTTGCGGCCCAGATAGAGGGCGAGGCCGCCGCCGGCGAGTGCGAGCGTTCCCACGGCGGCGAGACCGGCCACGGCCGCCCCGGTCACGGGCAGGCCCTCTCCGGAGCTCCCGCGGTCGGTCCCGGCGGCGGTGTCCTCGTCCGCGGACCGGTCGCGGTCCGCGTCCTCGTGGTCGGGCCCGGCGGGCGCTTCCTCGACGGGTTCCTCCGCGTCGGGCTCCTCCTCGGCGGGTGCGGTACCGGTCCCGGCCTCGGGGGTGGCGCGCTCCTCCGTGGCGGCCTCCGGCAGATCACCGGAGCGCTCGTCCGCCCCGTCGGGTCCGTCCGAGGCGGTGGCCTCCCCGCCCTCGGCCCCGCTCTCACCGTCGACGGTGTCCTCGGGGGTGCCGCACTCGACGGCGACCTCTCCCAGGATCAGTTCGAACAGCTCCTCGCCGTCCTGGACGGCGGTCACGGTGGTGCCCACGCTCCCGCTGCGCGCGTTCTCCTCATCGGGCTGGTCCGTGACCACGGTGACCTCGGTCGCCTTCCCGCCGGGGCCCTCGACGACCTCGGTGACCTCGGGTCCGTCCGCCGCGATCGGGGTGTCCATGACGGTGACGACCCGCTCGCTGAAACCGCTGCCGCCCAGCGCTTGGTCCCACGACAGGTTCCCGTGGAAGTCGCAGGCCACCGATGTGTGCAGTCCGCCCACGGAGACCAGGGGTCGTTCCTCCTCGCCGGGCAGGACCAGTTCCACCCCAGCGGCCGCCGTGTGGGCCTCGGCGCGCCCGCTCTCCTCGGCGCTGGTCCCGACCTCCGAACGTTGCGGTCCGGCCACATTCAGGTACGGAGTGATGTCTGTGGGGTCGGTGGCGAACTCCGCGGCGGCGCGGTCGTCGCCCAACTCGGACTCGACGTGCACGTGTCCCCAGAACCCGCGCACACCCTCCTCCGGGACCTCCAGGTGCACCAGGGTGCTGTCCGCACTCGCGGGGAATTCCGCTTCGGTGTCGGCGGCGGCCGGGGCGACAGGGACCAGGGCCACGACGCCGCCGAGCAGAGCGGCCGGCGCGGTGAGGAGCGCACGGGACACGGACAAGGACACCACCTCCTGGAGAGGGCGCCGCCCCGGGCGGGGTCGGCCGAAAGCATCCTATTTTCTTCCAATTAAAATAATTGCCAAATACAAGTTGGTGTGTCGGGGATCATCCTGAATGGCCCCGACCGCCAGGGGCCGTAGTCCTCCGGGCCGCCGGGCCAGGGTGCGGGCCACAGTGGGTCCGAGGGCCCCGGACCCCGGCCGGTCCCGTGCCCGGCCGGGGCGGAGGGCGGCGGGAGCTGGGGGCCAGGCGGATTCGGCGCTGTGGCCGAGGGTGGGTGAAAATGGGCCCATGCGCCTGAGGATCTTTCTCGAGCCCCAGCAGGGGGCCACTTACGAGGACCAGCTCGCCGTCGCCAAGGCCACCGAGGATCTCGGGTTCGACGGCCTGTTTCGCTCTGACCACTATCTGCACATGGGCGACCACGCGAGTGGTCTGCCCGGGCCCACCGACGCCTGGATCACTCTGGCCGGCCTGGCCCGCGAGACCTCCCGTATCCGCCTGGGCACGCTCATGACCGCGGCGACCTTCCGTTACCCCGGCCCGTTGGCCATCGCGGTGGCCCAGGTCGACCGGATGAGCGGGGGCCGGATCGAGTTCGGCTTCGGCGCGGGGTGGTACGAGGACGAGCACGCCGCTTACGGGATCCCCTTCCCGGGGGCCGGCCGCGAGCGGTTCGACCGTTACGAGGAGCAGCTCGACATCATCACCGGCCTGTGGAGTACGCCGGTGGGCGAGTCCTTCCGCTACGCGGGCAAGTACTACCGTCTCTCGGAGGGGCCCGCGTTGCCCAAACCGGAGCAGGGGCCGCGCCCGCCGGTCATCATCGGTGGGACCGGTCCCAGGCGTACCCCGCGCCTGGCGGCCGTGTTCGCCGACGAGTACAACGTGCCCTTCGCCTCGCTGGAGGAGACGGCGGCCGCCTTCGGGCGCACACGCGAGGCCGTGGCAGCTTCCTCCCGTACGGGGTCCATGGCCTACTCGGCGGCGCAGGTGCTCTGCGTGGGCCGGGACGAGGCCGAGATCGCCCGGCGGGCCGAACGCATCGGCCGCGACCCCGAGGAGCTGCGGGTCAACGGTCTGGCGGGCAGTCCGGCCGAGTTGGTGGACAAGATCGGCCGGTTCGCCGAGGCGGGGGCCGAACGCCTCTACCTCCAGGTGCTGGACATGTCCGATCTGGACCACCTCGCGTTGGTGGCCGATCAGGTGGCGCCGCAGGTGAGGTGAGTCCTTCCGAGGAGCGGGTGCTTCCAAGGGGGCGGGTGTTCGTCCACGACGGGCGCCCGATAACTTGATATCGAGATACAAGTCAGATACCTTGATGTCAAGATAACAGTGGGGTTCCCCCGGCCCGCATCCGGCTCGGGCGTGTGAAGTTCACCGCTTGCCGACGCCCGGCCCCGCTCCATCGTGGACGCCCGCGATCCGTGGGCCGCCTGTCCTGCGCGAGTGGTGTCGTTGCAGGTCAGGTCGGAACTGGTGGATGCTGGTGGAGTGGCGGGCCCCGAGCTCGGGGCCCCGGTCCCCGGCACCGGACAAGGGCGGCCTCAGTAGGTCCCGCGTTCGCCCTATGAGGCAGGATGCTGGGGACAAAGTGGCGAGATCAGGAGGCAGACACCGTGTCCACGAACAGCTTCGGCGCACGTGACACGTTGCGCGTTGGCGACGAGTCGTACGAGATCTTCCGGTTGGATGCCGTGGAGGGCTCCGACCGGCTTCCTTACAGCCTGAAGGTTCTGCTCGAGAACCTCCTTCGCAAGGAGGACGGGCAGAACGTCACCGCCGACCACATCCGTGCACTGGGCAACTGGGACCCGAAGGCCCAGCCGAGCCAGGAGATCCAGTTCACCCCCTCGAGGGTGATCATGCAGGACTTCACCGGCGTTCCCTGCGTCGTCGACCTGGCGACCATGCGTGAGGCCGTGCGCGAGATGGGTGGCGACGCGGACAAGATCAACCCGCTCGCCCCCGCAGAGTTGGTCATCGACCACTCGGTCGTGGTCGACCTCTTCGGGAGCCCCGACGCGTTCGAGCGCAACGTCGAGATCGAGTACGAGCGCAACTACGAGCGCTACAAGTTCCTCCGGTGGGGGCAGACCGCCTTCGACGAGTTCAAGGTCGTCCCGCCCGGCACCGGCATCGTGCACCAGGCCAACATCGAGCACCTGGCGCGCGTGACCATGAGCCGCAACGGCCAGGCCTACCCCGACACCTGTGTGGGTACCGACTCCCACACCACGATGCAGAACGGCCTGGGCATCCTGGGCTGGGGCGTCGGCGGCATCGAGGCCGAGGCCGCCATGCTCGGCCAGCCGATCTCCATGCTCATCCCGCGCGTGGTCGGTTTCAAGCTCACCGGGCAGCTCCAGCCGGGCACCACCGCCACCGACCTGGTGCTCACCATCACCGAGATGCTCCGTGAGCACGGCGTCGTCGGCAAGTTCGTCGAGTTCTACGGCGAGGGTGTCTCCTCCGTGCCGCTGGCCAACCGCGCCACCATCGGCAACATGAGCCCCGAGTTCGGCTCCACCGCCGCGATGTTCCCCGTCGACGAGGAGAGCATCCGGTACATGAAGCTGACCGGCCGTTCCGAGGAGCAGGTCGGGCTGGTCGAGTCCTACGCCAAGGCCAACGGCTTCTGGCACGACCCGTCCAAGGAGGCCGAGTACTCCGAGTACCTGGAGCTCGACCTGTCCGAGGTCGTGCCCTCCATCGCCGGCCCCAAGCGTCCGCAGGACCGCATCGCGCTGTCCGAGGCCAAGACCTCCTGGCGCCACGACGTGCGCAACTACGTCGAGGACGAGGTCGACGAGACCAACGAGGAGTCCTTCCCGGCCTCCGACGCCCCGGCCCAGCACGCGAACGGCGTCCGTCCGCACCGCGCGGTCGAGGTCACCATGGCCGACGGCACCAAGACCGAGATCGACCACGGCGCGGTCACCATCGCCGCGATCACCTCGTGCACCAACACCTCGAACCCCTCGGTCATGCTGGGCGCCGCCCTGCTGGCCAAGAGGGCGGTCGAGAAGGGGCTTTCCAGCAAGCCGTGGGTCAAGACCTCCATGGCCCCGGGCTCCAAGGTCGTCACCGACTACTACGAGCGCTCCGGCCTGACCCCGTACCTGGACAAGCTGGGCTTCAACCTGGTCGGCTACGGCTGCACCACCTGCATCGGCAACTCCGGCCCGCTGCCGGAAGAGATCTCCAAGGCCGTGCAGGACAACGACCTGGCCGCCACCTCGGTGCTGTCCGGCAACCGCAACTTCGAGGGCCGGATCAACCCCGACGTCAAGATGAACTACCTGGCCTCGCCGCCGCTGGTGGTCGCCTACGCCCTGGCCGGGTCCATGGACGTGGACATCACCACCGAGCCGCTGGGTGTCGGCAAGGACGGCGAGAACGTCTACCTGGCCGACATCTGGCCCACCGCCGAGGAGATCCAGGAGGTCATGGACAACTCCATCGCCTCCGACATGTACGAGTCGGCCTACTCCGACGTGTTCGCCGGTGACGAGCGTTGGCACGAGCTGCCCACGCCGACCGGCAACATCTACGAGTGGGAGGAGGACTCCACCTACGTCCGCAAGCCTCCGTACTTCGAAGGCATGGGCCAGACCCCGGACCCGGTCACCGACATCGACGGCGCCCGTGTGCTGGCCAAGCTGGGCGACTCGGTCACCACCGACCACATCTCGCCCGCCGCCGCCATCAAGCCGGGTACACCGGCGGCCGACTACCTGAAGGCCAACGGTGTCGAGCGCCGCGACTTCAACTCCTACGGTTCCCGCCGTGGCAACCACGAGGTGATGATCCGCGGTACGTTCGCCAACATCCGCCTGCGCAACCAGCTCGCGCCGGGCACCGAGGGCGGCTACACCCGCGACTTCAGCCGGCCCGGGGGACCGGTGTCCTTCATCTACGACGCCGCGCAGAACTACGCCGAGCAGGGCACCCCGCTGGTGGTCCTGGGCGGCAAGGAGTACGGTTCCGGTTCCTCGCGCGACTGGGCCGCCAAGGGCACCAGCCTGCTGGGGGTGCGCGCGGTCATCACCCAGTCCTACGAGCGCATCCACCGTTCCAACCTGATCGGGATGGGCGTTCTTCCGCTGCAGTTCCCCGAGGGCGAGTCGGCCGACTCCCTGGGTCTGACCGGTGAGGAGACCTTCTCCATCACCGGCGTGACCGAGTTCAACGAGGGCCGCGTCCCGAGCACGGTCAAGGTCTCCACCGAGACGGGGGTCGAGTTCGACGCCGTCGTGCGTATCGACACCCCGGGTGAGGCCGACTACTACCGCAACGGCGGCATCCTGCAGTTCGTCCTGCGCCAGCTGATCGCCGAGTAGCGGTTCGATCTCCGCTCCGCACCCGACAGGTGCGCCGCGCGGTTCACGGGGGCCGCCACCGTCCGACCGACGGTGGCGGCCCCTTCTTCCTGCGGTGGCGCCACCGCCCGCCATCGTCGGCGCACGGGTCTTCGACCGGGGACGGGGCCGAGGGGCGCCCCTGGAGTACCCGGCACCCGCTTTCTGTGGCTAACCTGGGTGAGACCCCCACCGGGGACGCCGTCCTCGCGCGCCCTGTGCCGGCCGCGCGGAGCGCCGGACGCGCCGTCCCGGCCCCCGGACACCCTGCCGTGTCGACCACGGTTCCAGGAGGCGGGCCGGGGGCACGCATGACGACCAAGGAACGGGACGGGCGTGGACGAACCCCTGGACCAGGACACAGGCTCGGCCCCAGGACGCGGGCCCGAGGGGACCGTGGGCGACTTCCGGATCCTGCGCTCGTTGGGGCGCGGTGGTTTCGGCGAGGTCTTCCTGGGTGAGGACGATTCCGGACG
>NZ_ANBE01000038.1 GCF_000341145.1 Nocardiopsis xinjiangensis YIM 90004 | reverse complement strand
GAGGGATTGTGAGGGCGCTCGGAGCGCCTGTGCCGTGCGGGCCCGTGCCCACCCCATCGAACCCCTCGACCGGCGCGGTCCCGAGCACCACGACCACCCAGTTCGGGCTCTCCTGCGTGCTTCGGTAGCTCACGGTCAACTGGTGGCTGCGCCCGCGCACGTTGATGCCGACCCGGGCCATGGACACATGGTGGCCGTGGATGCGCTGGTGTGGGTCGCCGGCGATGAACAATTCGTCGGGCCTCTCCACGAACACCGCCTGGTCGGGGCTGCGGCCAGGTCGTCCGGGTCGACCGTGCCGGGTTCGACCTTCTCCACGAGGTCGCGGCTGAGCTGGGTCCATGCCTCGTCCGGGCTCATGCCCGAAGCCAGTGCGGTCAGCGCGTCGTGCTGGGCCTTGGACAGGTTCAGGCCGAAAGCGTCGAGGTGACTCTCGTCGGGGAGCAGCCGGGCGATGCTGAGCGTGTGCTCGTCGATGCCGAGCTATGTGAAGTGCTTGTCCGGCACGCCCTCGAACAACGTGGAGCCCTCGGCCGCCACTGCCGACGCGAGGGCGTTGCTCATCGTGTCGAGCGCGGTCTCGTCCCGGAACTCCAGGACCCCCAGGACCTGGTTGACGGAGGGACACCGGTTGCGGATGTACCGGTAGGCCTCGTTGTGGGCCAGGACGGTGACCAGGAGGTACACGTCGCCGATCTCGGGCGCCAGCACCACGCCCCGGTGGCCCTGGTTGATGCGCAGGGTCCGCCAGCGGGGGTCGCACGCGCCCTCGGGTTTCTCCAGTTGACCACCGGCGTAGTAGGTGTCGGCGAACTTGTCCAAGGCGTTGTCGACACCCTTGCGCAGCTTCTTGTCAAGGTCCGCGTAGGTCCGGAGGAAGTCCTTGGCGATCGCGAGCTGGGGCACGGGAGCCTTGCCGGGGCAGAGGGCCGGGGGAAGCTCTGGGGGAGATCCCGTAGCCGACACCATAGACAACAGGGGCCGTGCGCGCCCGGCCCTTGCGAGACGAAGTACCGCCCGGATGCGGGGGTGGCCGGTTCCGGCCACGGGCGGAACCGGCACTGACGCATGGTCGGGTTCGCGAGAGTGATGAGCCAGGCCTCGTGCGGATCCGTGCTCTGCACATTCTCTGCGCCGGTACGGCCCCGGACGAGGGTCGGCTGGGGCTTCGTGGGGCCGATGGTGGCAGAAGGGATATACCCGGGCACACGTACACTACGAAGGGCTTACGAAGATCCAGCCCCCGCTCTGGATCCCCAATTCTGTGCACGGAGTGCTGGAGTACACCTTGACGGCCTTTCGGCGATCAGCTTCCACCCTTTCCTCCTTCTCCTCGCTCGAGGAAGGTCTGGGCGATCTCATTGCAGAACACGTTCGCCATACGTTCAGGTATTCACCCGGGCCCGCCGAAATCCGCTCCTGGAACCGCAGCCTGCCTGTGCTGGCCACGGACCTGGTCGACATCGGTCTGGGTAATGTGGAAATGCTCATCGAGTACAAAGTCCCCTTGACCGACAAGCGCGTCGATGTGGTGCTAGCTGGCCAGCACCCGCAGACGGGCGAGGACAGTTACGTCGTCGTGGAGCTCAAGCAGTGGAGTGAGGCGGAGTTGTGGGAGGAGGACCCGACCATGGTTCTGGTCCCCAACCAGCCGGGTGGCCCCAAACTCCACCCGGTGCTCCAAGTACGGGGGTACTGCGAATACATCGGTGATTTTGTCGCTTCTTTGCTCGATGCGGACAAGCAGCTGCGAGGGGTCGCCTACTTGCACAATTCCTATGATCCTGCGGTACGTGACCTATTCGAGCTCCCCCAGAGCGAACAGGGGTTTCTGTTCACCGCTCAGAGCCGCGGGAAATTCCTGGATTTCCTTGAGAGTCGTTTGGCTCCGGAATCGGGGGCTGGGGCTGGGGACCGACTCCTGAGTGGGAAAATCAGACCGAGCCGCCAGCTTATGAAGTTCGCGTCCGAAGAAGTGAAGGATCGCTCCCAGTTTACCCTCCTGGGCGAGCAGCAAGCGGCGTTCCAAACGGTTCTCCACTCGGTCAAACGCGCCCACGAGCAGAACCAGAAGACGGCAGTCATCATCAGCGGCGGCCCCGGAAGCGGAAAGAGCGTGGTCGCTCTCTCCTTGCTGGGCGAACTCTCCCGCCAAGGTTTGGGGACCCTACACGCAACCGGGTCTCGCGCCTTCACACAGACCATGCGTCGTGTCGCCGGCTGGCGCAGCGAGCGTACCAAGAACCTGTTCAAGTACTTCTTCCAGTTTATGGAAACACGGCCGAACGAATTCGACGTGCTGATCTGCGACGAGGCGCATCGTATTCGTGAGACATCTGTGCACCGCTTCACTCGAAAAAGACTGCGCGCTGGCCGCCCCCAGGTCGACGAATTGCTCGCTGCGGCGCGAGTCCCTGTGTTCCTCCTGGACGAACACCAGGTCGTTCGCCCCGGGGAAATGGGGACGGTCGATACCATCCGCGAGCACGCCGAGCGCCAGGGAATTATCGTCCATCAGATCGGACTCGACGGACAATTCCGTTGCGGCGGAAGTGCGAAGTACGAGGAATGGGTCCTACGGCTCCTCGGGCTCACACCTGGAGGACCGATCCCGTGGGAAGGAGACGAGAACTTCACGTTGTCCTCTGCCTCTACCCCCTCCGCCATGGAAGACGAACTCCGCCAGGCCCTCGACGCGGGGTACTCGGCTCGCTTGAGTGCTGGGTACTGCTGGCCGTGGAGTAAGGCGGAGAAAGGGCAGCCGCTGAAGCAGGACGTTCGCATCGGAGACTGGGCGCGTCCCTGGAACAGTCGCCTGGAGCAATGGCAGTTCGGTGCACCGCCCAGCGCACTGTGGGCGACCGAAGAAGGCGGCTTCGACCAGGTAGGGTGTGTCTACACGGCTCAAGGGTTCGAGTACGACTGGTCCGGCGTGATCATCGGCCCCGACCTCGTGTTCCGTGATGGCCATCTCGTGATCGACCGGAGTGCGAGCCGCGACCCCGAGCTCCTGAAGAAACCAACCGACGAAGAAGCTGAAGTGTTGATCAGGAACACCTACAAGGTCCTGATGACCCGTGGCATGCGCGGAACCCTCCTGTTTTCGACAGACCTTGAGACCCAGAAATTCCTGAACGGCCTCATTGGGCCGAGTCGGACGTCGATCGTTCCGGGGGCTGCTTGAGCGAGTGCGGTGTTACGAGTTAGTGCGTGTTAGCGGGTGGGGTGCCGCGGCCGATGAATCCCTTGAGTCGGAAACGGCCCGCCACCATCTGCTGATCCATCGCTGCATCCTCGCGCTCTACCACTGCCGTCACACGCCACACGTGTGTGACCACCGTCCGCACGGCACCGGCGGAACAGGGGAGCCCCACCTCCGGCCCTGCGCACAGGAACTGAAACCTTGACCTAGTGCACATGTTAACAACGCAAACATAAATCGTGAGCGGAGGAGGGGCAACCCCCTCGAAAGACCACACCGACACCGGCCCAACCCCTCCGAAATCCCCAGCATTACAGGTATCTCTCCTTCTTGGACGTCCTTCGCCAGATCCGGATGGCACAGGGATCTTCACCGGGCAGAGGAACAGCCCGATTGAAACCAACAGGTGTTGACTATGCAAACATCTCACCCTGCCGCTGAGCTCCGAACACGTGTACTGTGCACACATGGACTCCCGCTCCCATGCCACCGAGGACCAGCAGGTCACCGCCGCCGACATCGCCCGCGTCGCAGGCGTCACCCGGGCGGCCGTCTCCAACTGGCGCCGGCGGTACGAGGACTTCCCCGCTTCCATCGGCGGCACCTCCTCCAGCCCCCTGTTCGCGCTCGGCGACGTGCGCGCGTGGCTGGAGCACCACGACAAGGTCGGCGAGGAGTCGCTGGAGGTCCAGCTGTGGCACCGCCTGCGCGGCACCCACCCCCAGCACATGTCCGCAGCCCTGGCCGACGTCCTCGAGTACCTGGACTCCGGGTCCCGGGGCGATCTGGACGAGGCTTCGGTGGAGCTCATCGACACGCTCACGCAGCAGCAGCGGCCCGCGCAGCTCTCCCGGGCCCTGACCGAGAGGTTCTGCGCCTCCAGCGAGCGCTCCGGAACACCCGTGGTCTCCACCGGTGCGCTGGTGCGCGCGGTCTCCGCGCTCACCGACCACGCCGCGGCCACCGTGTTCGACCCCGCCTGCGGCACGGGGGCGCTGCTTCTCGCGGCCGGTGCCCCCGACGCACGCCGCACCGGCCAGGACCTGGACCCCGACGCCGCCCGGCTGACTCTGGCCCGCGCCTCGGTCGAGGGCCACTCCCCCACCGAGATCCGCACTGGTGATTCTCTGCGCCAGGACCAGTGGCCCGAGCACCGCGCCGCCCTGGTGGTGTGCGATCCGCCCCCACCGACCGCCGACTGGGGCCGCGAGGACCTGCTCATGGACCCCCGGTGGGAACTGGCGCTGCCGCCCAAGGCAGAGAGTGAGCTGGCCTGGCTGCAGCACGCCTACGCCCACACCGCACCGGGCGGGCAGAGCGCCGTGGTGCTGTCCACCTCCTGCGCCTACCGGCGGACCGGACGGCGCATCCGATCCGAACTGTTGCGCCGCGGCCTGCTCACCGACGTGATCGCCCTGCCGGCCGGCCTGGCCGCCACCCACGCCCAACCCGTGCACCTGTGGCTGATGCGGCGCCCCGACGGCGAGGAGGGCGCGGCCGGCGCGATCCGCATGTGGGACCTCACCCAGTACCCCGCGGAGGGCCCCTGGGACCTGGAGGGCGCGCCCAGCGCCGAGGTCCTTCCCATCGACCTGCTCGACGACGAGGTCGACCTCAGCCCCACCCGGCACGTGGCGCCCGACCTCGAGGAACTCCCGCAGATCTACACCCAGGCCAGGGACGAGCTGCGCCGCCTGGTCGCCGAACTCACCGAGGCGCTGCCCGAGCTCGCGCCGGGCTCGGCCGAGCACTTGGGCCCGCAGGTGCGGGTGGCCGATCTGGCCGAGGCCGGACTGGTCGATCTCGAGGGCCAGGCGCCGCGGTCCACGGACGGCCGGGTCGACACCGACTACCTGCGCGGCTTCCTGAACAGCGCGGCCAACACCCGGCGTTCGACCTCGGCCAGCGGCACCCACCGGACCGAGGCCCGCTCGGCACGGGTGCCCCGGATGAGCACCGAGGAACAGCGGCGGTACGGGGCGGCCTTCCGTGCCGTGGCCGAGTTCGAACGCAGGGCCAAGGAGCTCTCGGCGCTGGCCGAGCGGGCCGCCGAACTCGGCCGGGAAGGGCTGACCTCGGGCATGCTCGCCCCTCGGGAGGACGGCGACGATGCCCGCTGACGCAGAGGCAGCAGCGTTTCGCACCCGCTCCGGCGCGCATGCTCCTTCTCCGTCTTCCGTGCCCCGGGCCCGTTCGGAGCACGGTTCCCGTATCGTCTCCAAGTGAACCAGGCCCCGGCCCGTCATCCTCCTGACAGCGGCACCTGACTCCCCCGATTCGCTAGGACCCCCACCGTTGCCTCGACTCGCACTCGACAAGGACTTCCTCACCGAGTTCGCCACCCTCGAAAAACCGGTCCGGGAACGTGTCAGCGAGGTCTTCGCCAAGTTCGACCAGGCCACCCACACGGGCCTGCACCTGGAGAAGATCTCCGGTGCACGCGACGACCGCTTCCGCACCATCCGCATCGACCAATTCTGGCGCGGTGTCGTCCTCGCCCCGGCCAAGGGCGACACCTACACCCTTCTCAAGGTGCTGCCGCACGACGACGCCTACGACTGGGCCAAGCGCCGCAAGGCCTCGGTGAACACGGCCACCGGCGGGATCGAGATCCGCGACGTGGCCGCGCTGGACGCCAGCCTGCCGCACATGGAGCGGATGGCTCGCAAGGCACCGGCCCGGCTCCTGGAACACGTGAAGGATTCCGACCTGGCCCGGTTGGGGGTGGACGAACAGACACTGACCTTCGCGCGCACCCTGACCGACACCTTCCAGCTGGAGGCCGCACGCGGGCTGCTGCCCCCGCCCCAGTGGGAGGTGCTGTACGGGTTGAGCGCCGGGATGAGCCCGGAGGAGGTCTGGGCCGAGATGGGCGCGGCGCTCGTCCAGGAACGGATCGACCCCGAGGACCTGGACGCGGCCGTACGGCGCAGCTCGGACCGGGTGGCTCTGGTGGAGGGCCCCGAGGAGCTGATGGCCGCCCTGGAACACCCCTTCGACCTGTGGCGGATCTACCTGCACCCGGCCCAGCGCTCGGTGGTGGAGGCCTCCTACCGGGGGCCGGCGCGGGTCAGTGGCGGCCCGGGCACCGGCAAGACCGTCGTGGCGATGCACCGCGCCCACCGCTTGGCGCTGCGCGGCCGTGGCCCGGTGCTGCTGACCACGTTCACCTCGACCCTGGCCGAGTCGTTGGAACAGAACCTCGCCCTGCTGGCGGAGACCACCGGGGCACCGGAGGCCACCGAGCGGGTGCGGGTGGAGCACGTGGACCGGTTGGCCCACCGGGTGTTCCGGGAGGCGCACGGAAGGCCGCAGCTGCTCACCGCGGCCCGGGAGAAGGAGCTGTGGCAGCGCATCATCGCCGGGTTGGACGCGGACCTGTCCCCCGCGTTCCTGTCCCAGGAGTGGCGCCAGGTGGTGCTGGCCCAGCGCGTCGACTCGGCCTCGGAGTACCTGCAGGTCAAACGCACCGGCCGGGGCCGGGGGCTCGGCCCCGCGCAGAAGGCGCTGGTGTGGCAAGCGGTGTGGGGGTTCCGGAAGGAGCTGTCCGAGCAGGGCCTATGGACCCACGAGACGGTGTGTGAAGAGGCGGCCCGGTTGCTCGCCGAACGCCCCGACGCCGACAAACCGTTCCAACACGTGGTGGTGGACGAGGCCCAGGACCTGCACGCCGGACAGTGGCGCCTGCTGCGGGCCTGCGTGCCACAGGAGGCCGATGACCTGTTCATCGCCGGGGACACCCACCAGCGCATCTACGGCCCCAAGATCACCCTCGGCGAGGTCGGGGTGAACGTGCGCGGCCGCGCGTCGAAGCTGCGGATCAACTACCGCACCACCGGTGAGATCCTCAGGTGGAGCCTGGGGCTGATGCATGCCCAAGCGGTGCAGGACCTGGACGGCGTGCAGGACTCCCTGGACGGGTGCCGCTCGGAGATGCACGGGGACGAACCCGTGGCCAAGGGCCTGGCCACCTGGGAAGCCGAACTGGGCCACCTGAAGGAGAAGGTCCGCTCCTGGATCGGGGCCGGGGTGCTGCCCGCCGAGATCGGGGTGACCGCGCGCTCCAACCGGGCCGTGGAGCAGGCGCTGCTCGCGTTGGAGGAAGCGCAGGTGGAGGCCACCGCGCTGGCGCGCACGTCCGCCGAGGGCAGCGCCGGGGTCTCGGTCGGCACGATGCACCGCATGAAGGGGCTGGAGTTTCGCTGCCTGGCCGTGGTGGGTGCCGGCGAGGACCAGCTGCCCGCGCCCCGCAGCATCACCCCGCACGAAGAGGATCCGGGGGCGCACGCGCGCGACCTGCTGCGGGAACGCAGTCTTCTGTTCGTGGCGTGCACGCGTGCTCGTGAGCAACTGAGCGTGAGCTGGCACCAGGAACCCAGCCCGTTCCTGGAAACAGTGCTGTCCCGGGCCTGAGCTCCCAGGTCTTTCCCCGAAACCCCCTCGAACGGAGGTAACCCCGACCATGGCGAAACTGTCCCAACTCCTCGATCGGATCGATTCCGGCACGATCCTGCTCCCGGAGTTCCAGCGCGGCTACGTGTGGAACCGTGACCAGGTGCGCGGCCTGATGCGGTCGATGTATCTGGAGCATCCGGTCGGCAGCCTGCTGCTGTGGGAGACCTCCGACTCCGACCTGTCGGCGCGGGGCAGTGCCTCGGCCAACGGCACCTACCTGATGCTGTTGGACGGCCAGCAGCGCATCACTTCGCTGTACGGGGTCGTCAAGGGGCATCCTCCCGGTTTCTTCGAGGGCGATCCCAAGGCATTCACCGACCTGTACTTCAACGTGGAGGACGAGGAGTTCGCCTTCTACGCGCGCAACCGGATGTCGCGCGACCCGCGGTGGGTGAACGTCACCGAGCTGTTCAACTCCAGCGTGGTCCGCTTCTTGGCCCCGCTCTCCGAGCAGTACGGGCATGAGAAGGCCGCTGATTACCTGGACCGGCTCAACCGGCTGAGGCAGATCGTCGAGCGCGAGTTCCACCAGGAGAAGATCACCGGCGCGGACAAGAACGTCGAGGAGGTCGTGGAGATCTTCAACCGGGTCAACTCGGGCGGCACCAAGCTGTCCAAGGGTGACCTGGCGCTGGCGCAGATGTGCGCGCAGTGGCCTGATGCGCGCCGTGTGATGCGTGAATCCATCGATCGCTGGGCCGAGCGCGGATACCAGTTCACCCTGGACTGGCTGTTGCGGGCGACGACGGCGGTGGCGACCGGCCGTTCCCAGTTCGAACAACTGGGCAAGGTGGGCCCCGAGGAGTTCCGGTCCGCTCTGGAGCGCGCGGTCGCCCACACCGACACGTTCCTGGGAGCGGTCTCGGGTCGGTTGGGCCTGGACCACGACCGGGTCCTGAAGAGCCGTTCCTCCCTCATCATGGCGGTACGCCTGCTGGAGCTCAACGGTGGCCGGTTCGAGGACCGGGCCCACCGCGACAAGGTCCTGTACTGGTACATGCACTCGGCCCTGTGGGGACGCTACGCCGGCCCCACCGAGACCACCCTGCAGAAGGACTTCGACACGGCGGCCCACAGCGGGGTCGACGGGCTGATCACGGCGCTGGAGCGTTCCCGTCGCGGTTCCCTCACCATCCGCCCGCACGACTTCGAGGGCACGCAGGGAACACGGTTCTATCCGCTGTTGTATCTGCTGATGCGCTCGGGCAGGGCCCGGGACCTGGGAACCGGCCGAGAGCTGAGCGCGGCGGCGCTGGAGTCGGGCCACCGGTTGGAGCGGCACATGCTGTTCCCGACCGCTCTGCTGCGCGGCAACGACGACAAGGCCGATTCGATCGCCAACTTCTGCTTCCTGGCCGAGGGCAACGACCTGGAGATGGGCGCTCTGGCCCCGCACGAGTACCTGGGCCGGGCCGAGACCGCCCATCCCGGGGTGCTGGCCTCGCAGTGGATCCCCGCCGACCCGGAGCTGTGGCAGGTCGGGCGTTACCGCGACTTCCTGGCCACGCGTCGGGAGATGCTGGCCGAGGCCGCGCAGGGCTTCCTGGACGGGTTGCTCGAGGGGAGCATCGACGGCGAGCAGGAGCTCCAGCCGCTCACCGTGGTGGCGCAGGAGGCCGGCGATCCGCGCAGTGAGCAGATCCGTGCCTTGGTGCAGCAGCTGCGTGAGGCCGGTTTCGCCGAGCCGGAGCTGGACACGGCCATCAACGATCCCCGCCACGGAGGGGTGATCGCCGAAGCGGAGGCGTTCTGGCCCGACGGGCTCCAACACGGGCTGGGCAAACCCGTGGTGCTGGAGCTGGACCCGGAACAGGCCGACCTGCCGCGGCTGCAGGAGTTGGGGCACGAGGTGTTCACCTCGGTGGAGGCGCTGTCGGGGTTCGTGGACCGGATCGGGCGTGCGGCCGCCGGGGAGGAGGTCCTGCGCTCGGCACAGGAGCCGGAGCAGGAGAAGTCCCCGGACTCCGCCCCGGACATGGCGGCCTTCCACAAGGCGATGGTCTCGATCTACGAGCGGGCCAAGACCGAGGCGGGCTACACGCCCTCGTACTTTCTCGGCATGGTCTCCGAACTGGGAGCGTTGGGGACCGCACGCAAACTGCTCCACGCTCCGGCGGTCTCGGACGGGTTCTCGAACCTGTGGGAGCGGGGCCGGTTGGACCTGACGGTGGAGGCGTTGGTCCTTCGCCCGGAGTTCTCCTCGCTGTTCACCGGAGAGGAACTGGACCGGGCGCGGGGCCGCCTGGAGCAGTTCGGGTACCGGGTCACGGACGGCCAGGGCGGGTCGCCGGCGCTCTCCTGAGCACCGGCCCGTAGCGCTCTCGGGAGCGCTACCGGCGGCCGGGGTGAGGGCCGGGGCGCGACCGGCGTCCCTGCCGTGCGCCCCGGCCGGATGAGCGGGACTGTCCGGGTCTTGCTCAGGACTTCCTGGCCGCGGGGACGGAGCCGGCGGGCTCCTTCCACTTCCCGGTCGACAGGAAGTCGCCCAATGTCTTGTTGTAGGGGCCCAGGTCCTGGCCGAGGGTCTGCTCGACCCACGCGTCGTCGTAGTAGTTGTGCATGTACCGCTCGCCGCGGTCGCACATGAGCATGACCACGCTGCCTTGTTCCCCGTCGGCGAGCATCTCGGCGACGATCCGCAGCGCGCCCCACAGGTTGGTGCCCGTGGACGGGCCGGCGCGGTGGCCCAACCGCGACAGGAGCAGACGCATCGCAGCGATCGAGGCGGCGTCGGGCACCGAGATCATCCGGTCCACGACCGCGGGCATGAACGAGGGTTCGACCGTGGGGCGGCCGATCCCCTCGATCCGGGACGGTTTGCCCTTGGTCCAGGTGGAGGGGTCCGGCCACCGGCTCTTGGGGCGGCCCTGCTGGGCCACCCAGTTGGGGAAGAACGCCGAGTTCTGCGGGTCCACGACACACACCCGGGTGTCGCGGCGGCTGAACCGGATGTGGCGTCCGATGGTGGCGCTCGTACCTCCGGTGCCGGCACCGATCACCATCCACTTGGGTTCGGGGTGGCGCTCCTCGGCGATCTGGCGGAAGATCGTCGCCGCCACGTTGTGGTCGTCGCGGTAGTCGTAGGCGCGTTCGGCGTAGGTGAACTGGTCCATGAAGTGGCCCGTGGGTTCGGCGTCGGCCAGGCGGGCGGCGGCCTTCTCGATGTCGCCGTCGGCCCCGGGGTCCTTGACCTCTCCCCCGTAGGACTTGATGAGTTCCACCTTCTCCCGGCTGGTGCTCTTGGGCACCACGGCCGTGAACTTCAGGTCCAGCAGTTGCGCGAAGTAGGCCTCGGAGACCGCGGTGGAGCCGCTGGAGGCCTCGAAGACGTGGGTGTCGGGTTTGAGCCACCCGGTGCACAGGGCGTGCAGGTACAGGGCCCGTGCCATGCGGTGTTTCAGACTTCCGGAGGGGTGGACGGACTCGTCCTTGACGTAGAGGTCGATGCCCCAGTCCGCCGGAAGCGGGAAGTTGAAGACGTGGGTGTCCGCCGACCGTGTGGCGTCGGCGTGCAGCAGCCGGATGGCCTCTTTCACCCAGGCCCTCTCCCGGCCGTTGTGGTGGTCGACGATCCGGGTCGTGACGGGGTCCGTGCCCTGTTCACTGTGTGTCGT
Organism: Nocardiopsis xinjiangensis YIM 90004; assembly: GCF_000341145.1. GTDB lineage: Bacteria > Actinomycetota > Actinomycetes > Streptosporangiales > Streptosporangiaceae > Nocardiopsis > Nocardiopsis xinjiangensis. The sequence goes on along the minus strand of NZ_ANBE01000038.1, from coordinate 136,695 downwards.
GGTCATGGTCCGGGACTACCCGCGCGCCGACCGCGGAGATCGTTCTCGGGAGAAAACCCCTGGTCGAGCGCCTGATTCTACCCTGTTTCCGGGGGTTGGCCCTCGGTGGCACGGCCGGTTTCGGTCCCTCCGCTTCACCTGCTCCGGAGGGACCGGCGCCGCGGCCGGTGCGGGGCGCCGCGCACCGGCCGACCCGAGCGTTCACCCGTGGGCCCGGTCCTCAGCTCGCGGGTTGCTCATCGACCTGGACGTCGAACTCCACGTCGGAGCCCTCGACGGAGGTCGTGGTGACGGTCACGCCGTAGGTCTGGCCGCCGTCGGTGAGTTCGCAGCGGATGGAGGCGTCGACCTCGGCCGGGAGGTTCTCGGGGCACGTGAGGTCCTCGGGGGCATAACCGACCTGTTCTTCGAGGACCGAGGACGCCTGGGCGGCGACCTCCTCGCTGTCGACCGCGGTGTCGCCGATGCTGAAGTCGAACGAGCAACCCGTGGCGAGAAGCATCGTCAGCGCCCCCAGGAACGCTCCCGTGAGGGCTCGGTTCCGTCCCACCTGCCACATCGTGGCCTCCTTGTTGTTCTTGTTGTTTTTGTTGTTGCACGGTGTGCCAGGCGGTAGGACGCGGAGACCGAAGGTCTGGTTCCCGGCAAAGCAGCACGAATCAGACATGAGGCGAAGGGGCTCGTCGTTCACGAACACCGCTGGGGGCCGCGCCGAGGTGCTCGTACAGGCCGCGGTAGGCCCCGGCGAAGGTGCACGGGTCCGGAACTGGGCCGCCACGAAGAACAGACCTGCCCGACCATGTGAAGGGCCGGGCAGGTCTGGTGCCGCATCAGCCGAGGTTCGCCCCGTCGCGACGGGCACACCCCGACCGACACGGCATCAGCGCACCATCGTCATACTCGCCGCCCGTAGCGCTCACCGGTTCCCGGCGCACCACCGGGAGCCGGCTCGCAGTAGCTCTACGAAATCTTCCGCGTGCCATGCGGCACGTCCGACGAAGAGCCCATCGACCTCTTCCAGGGCGAGCAGGTCGGGCATGTTGTCCAACGTCACGGAGCCCCCGTAGAGCAAACCCGCCACGAGGCCCCCGTACTCGTTCCGCAACGCGGCGAACGGCCCCGCCAATTCTTCTGCCCGTGCCGGGCGGCCGAGTGCCCCGATGGCCCAGCGGGGCTCGTAGGCGATGAGCACCTGAGCCAGTTCCTGTCTCTGCAGACCGGCCAAGGCTCCGCGGGCTTGGTCCAGGATGTAGGAGCAGGTATGGCCACCGTCGCGGGTCTCGGCGGGCTCGCCGATGCACAGCAGGGGAACCAGCCCGTGCCGCAGCGCGGACTCGACCTTGAAGCGAGTGATCTCGACGGTCTCATGGAAATGCGTCCGGCGCTCAGAATGGCCGATTTCGACCATCGTCGCGCCCGCATCCTTGATCTGCGGCATCGAGACCTCGCCCGTCCAGGCACCGCTGTCCTGCCAGTGTGCGTTCTGCGCGCCGACTCGAAAGCCTCCGGCAGTGTTGGCCCACCGGCCGAGCCGTTCGGTGACCGTGGCGATCGCCGTATGGGGAGGGATCACGAAGGCTTCGACACCCTGGGTCAGACCGGCGTCGTCCTCGACGGCGGCGGCGACCGTGTCCGCGTATTCTCTGGCCTCTGCCAGAGTCTTGTTCATCTTCCAGCTCGTACCGACCCACAGCTTCGACTTCTGCATTACTTCGTGTCGCGGAAATGCCCTGCGAGGGTTTCCATGAGCACGGCGAAGGAGGTCGCCCCGGGGTCCGGTGTGCCACGCGACTTCTCACCCAGCGCACGGGAGCGCCCCAGTCGCGCTGTGAGGTCGGCGGTCTCCTCAGCGGCTGCTTTCGCCGCAACCGCTGCAGCAGAAGTTGCGGTGGCCAGGTCGCCCGGCCTCTTCCATTCGTACTCGAGCGCCGTGGCGAAGGGCAGCGCCGCATCGATCATGGTTTTGTCCCCCGGCGTGGCACCGCCCACGCGGTGCACCGCCTGCACGCCGTCCGACAACGCTCGGACCGTGGTGGCCTCGTCCTCGCCGCCGTGGTCGCCCAGCGCGCTTCCGGCGGCGGTGAGTGCGGCGGCCCAGAGCGCCCCGGACGTGCCACCGGCCGACTCGGACCATGCCGTGCCCGCGTGCACGAGGAGCGTGCACGCGCCCGCCCCGCGCTCCAGGGCCCGACGGCCGGCTTGCACCGCCCCGCCGGAGCCGATCACCATGGCGTGGCCGTGGTCTCCGTCGCCGGCGATCGCGTCGATGCGCCCCCACTCTTCCTCGTTTTGCCTGCAGCGGTGCTCGAAGAGTTCGAGGACTTCCTGGACCTTTGCGGCGAGCGCTCGGGAATCATCTGAGGCCGGCGGAACCTCTTCTTCGCCCGGCGTGTAGATCTCGGTCCGTCGGGGAGCCTCCCACGACTGCTCGAGCCCCTTCGGAAGACCGCGCCGGAAGGCGGGCGTGTCCGCGGGGGCGAGCCAGTACTGTTCGAGCTCGTCGTCGAGGAACACGAGGGTCAAGGACAACCCCGCCATGTCCAAGCTGGTGACGAACTCGCCGACCTCGGGCTGGACCGGTGTCAGTCCCGCCCCCTCGAGCCGCTCGGCGATCCGGGCGTAGACGACGAAGAGTTCTTCGTACTTGACCCTGCCCAGGCCGTTCAGCACGACGGCGACGCGGCCGGAGTGAGCCTCGGGCGCTTCCGCGATGACCCCGTCGAAGAGCAGGTCGGCCACCTCGGAGGCGGTGCCCATGGGAAGGTCCTTGATCCCGGGCTCTCCGTGGATACCGAGCCCCACCCCCATCGTGCCTGCCTCCACACCGAAGAGCGCATCCTCGGCCCCTGGCAGCGTGCATCCATCGAACGCCGCGCCCAGGGATCTGGTTGCGTCATTGGCCTTCCAGGCGATCCGCTCCGCCTCGCCGAGGTCCGCCCCGGCTTCGATGGCCGCCCCTGCGATTTTGAAGACCGGCAGGTCCCCGGCGATGCCGCGCCGTTCCCGGTGCTTTTCGGGCGGGTTGGAGGCGATGTCGTCGCTCACCGCGACGATACGGACGTCGATGCCCTCAGCACGGAGCTTCTCCGCGGCACTACCGAAATGCAGGACGTCCCCGGCGTAGTTGCCGAAGCCGAAGATCACGCCGCCGCCGTTCTCGGCGTTGCGGGCAACGGAGTAGACCTGTGATGCCGAGGGGGAGGAGAAGATGTTGCCGCAGGGGGCGCCATGAGCCATACCCGGGCCCACCCATCCGGCGAACGCCGGGTAGTGCCCTGAGCCCCCGCCGACCACCAGTGCAGGCTGGCCGGCCGGGGTTCGGCGGGAGCGGACCACACCGCCGTGTACGGCCGTGGCGTACTGATGATTGGCCATGGCGAAAGCCTGGACGGCTTCATGGGAGAAGTCTGCCGGCGAGTTGAGGAGGAAGGTCATGACGGTCCTTGGGGGTTGCACGAGTCATGCTCGGTCGACTTGGCGGGGACGAAAACTGCGGCTGGTGCGCATAACCTTTCAGCCGGGCCCGCAGGGGTCAACACCTGGGCCGACGACAGTTCTCTCAGGCGCATCTTCCTGTTTGTTCAAAATCGATGAGGGCCTGAACCTTCTCGGCCGACGCGCTCGAGGAATCGAATTCGTGGGTCAGCCATTCTCGGACCAGCTTGCGGGCGAGCTCCATTCCGATCACCCGTTGGCCGATGCACAGGACTTGGGCATTGTTCGACAGGACGGAACGCTCGACCGAATAGGCATCGTGCGCGGTCACGGCACGGATGCCCTCGACCTTGTTCGCGGACATCGCGACGCCGAGTCCGGTGCCGCAGATCAGTAGTGCGCGATCCGCTTCACCTGCGGATACCAGTTGGGCGGCTGCAACGGCGATGGATGGATAAGCTTCGGTTCCCTCAGCCTCGACACCCACGTCGCGCACCGAGGACACGCGTTCATGAGCTTTGAGTTCCCCCTTGAGGAACTCTTTGTACTGAAATCCCGCATCGTCCGACCCGACCACTATACTGAAACGTTTCCCCATAGCGGTTTCTCCTTGTCGTGAAGAACGAAGATGCCGATTCTCAGCACCGTCTTCAGCTTGCTCCAGCGGCGAACAGATGTCAAGGACACATGTTCTGCGCCTGCTCGGCCGGGGCGCGGCCACCGCCAGAAACGGACCGGAGGTGCGCCACCAGGCTTGCGGCGACGGCATCGGACGCCGCGACGGCCTGCCCATCCGCCCCTGACCAGCCGGGACACCACGGCCACCCCCAAGATGATGAACGAATGTGCTTGACAGGTGTTCTGGACATTCTAGGATGGTGGCCCGTGACCTGCATCACCACGATCAGCGGATCGGAGTCCCCCTCCACCGCAGCCGGCATGAGGAGTCAACGATGACCACCACTCCCACGGCCTCGTCCGAGGCAGCCTCGGAGCAGACGCTCCCGTCCGAGATGCGAGCCGTCGTGGTTCATGGACCGGGCGATTACAGGATCGAGCAGCGCCCCGTCCCGACACCGGGCCCGGGAGAACTGGTGCTGCGAACAGACGCCGTCGGTGTGTGCGCTTCCGACCTGAAGTGCTACCACGGGGCCGAGAAGTTCTGGGGCGGCGAACACAAGCCGGCTTGGGCCGAGAAGAACCGCATCCCGGGCCATGAGTTCGTGGGCACAGTGGTCGCCGCCGGCGAAGGCGCCCTCGCCTCCCGCGGCGTCGAGCCGGGCGACCGGCTCGCGTGCGAGCAGATCGTGCCCTGCGGCGAGTGCTTCTACTGTGGCCGTGGGATCTACTGGATGTGCGAAACCCACGACATGTTCGGGTTCAAGGGTTTCGACGGAGCGATGGCCGAATACGTTCTCGTTCCGTCCCGTGCGCTGACCCATCCGGTCTCATCCGCCTTGCCTGGGCACATGGCAGCTTTCTCGGAGCCGCTCTCGTGTGCGATGCACGCGGTGGAACGGGCGAATCTACAGTTCGAGGACACCGTCGTCATCGCCGGCGCCGGACCGATCGGGCTCTCCGCCATCGCGGGGGCGCGGCAGAAGAACCCGCTGCGCATCATCGCTCTGGACATGGTCGACACCAAACTCGAGCTCGCCCGGGACTGCGGCGCCGACCTGACGATCAACATCGCGACCGAGGACCCTGTCGCCCGCGTCAAAGAACTGACCGGTGGATACGGCGCCGATGCCTACATCGAGGCCACCGGGCACCCCTCAGCGGTGGCCCAAGGGATCAACCTGTTGCGCAAGCTCGGCCGTTTCGTCGAGTACTCCGTGTTCAAGGAGAAGGTCTCGGTCGACTGGTCGATCATCTCCGATGACAAGGAGCTCGATGTGCTCGGTGCTCACCTCGGTCCGCACTGCTGGCCCGCGGCGATCAAGCTGATCGAAGCCGGCGCGCTGCCCTTGGAACGCGTGTGCACCCACCAGTTCCCCCTCGAGCGTTTTCAGGATGCTCTGGACGCCGTCGCCGACTCCTCCGGAGAGTCCGTCAAGGTCTCGATCCTGCCCAACGGCCCCATCCCGGCGGGCACGGCCAACAACCTCGTCGGTGGTGAATCGGCGTGAGCGATACCTCCGAAGCACCAGCACCCCCGCAGCAGGAAGCCGAGCACAACGGCGAGGCCGCGCCCAGGGCAAACACACGGCAGCGTTCCTCGGGCCCGCGACGAGGGACCTCGCGCACGCGGCGCCGCCTGGTCATCGGCGGGCTCTTGGCGGTCCTGGTGGTCGCGATGCTGGCGAACACCCGGTTCCTCACCCCGGAGGAGGTCGAAGCACTGACCTCTGATGATTTCGACCCGGCGGCCACAGCCGAGGAACTCTTCGCTCAGGCGCAGAGCGACCTTCTCGCCGACCCCGCCGAGCTCGGCGAGGTAGCCACGGCGCTCGCGGACGACCCGGATGCGGCTGTCGATGAATTCGACGGGTTGCAGCCGAGCGAGGAGACCAGCGCCTTCGCCGTGACGGCGACAGGCGTGGTCGAAGAAGCGGACGACGAAAACTTGACACTCGACATCGAAGGCGTCGATACCGGACAAACCATCACGGTACCGCTGGGTATCGCCCTCGACGGGAACCTGGTGCGTGACCTCAGCGGGTACGGGTTCGGCGATGCTCCAGGCCAGACCGAGCACCAGCAGGTCGGCACCGAAGTGAGCGGGCTGATGCTGGCGAACGTGGAGGAGGCGCTCGGTTCCGACCCCGAGCAGGCGCAGGGACAGCAGATCAGCGTCGAAGGCCTCCTCAGCTACGCCGGTACGGGTTCCGATGCGGCCTCGCAGCGCCCGCTCATCATCCAGCCGCTGGACGTCGGGACCGACTCATGAGCGCCGCTGTATCGGGCTCGCCCGCGACCGGGCAGCCCACGCACCACGAAGCCACCGGTTCGGACGGTGTCGTTCTGCGCGCAGTCGACATCAGCAAGACCTACGGGGCCACGCGCGCCCTCAAGGGCGTCAACTTCGACGTCAGCGCCGGCAAGGTCACCGTCCTCTTCGGTGAGAACGGCGCCGGGAAATCAACATTGATGAAGATTCTCTCCGGTGTTGAGCAGCCGACAGCCGGATACCTCGAACTCGACGGGGAGAGGGTCGAGTTTTCCTCCACCACGGATGCTGTCGACAAGGGCATTGCAATCATCCACCAGGAACTGAACTTGAACGCGAACCTCAAGGTCAGTGACAACATCTTCCTGGGGCGCGAGATTGCGTCGGTGCGCGGGATCCACTACGCCGAACAGGCCCTGGCGACACGGGATTTGATGAAGCGTCTCGAGGAGCCGATATCGCCCGACGCTTTCGTGCGGGATCTGCGCGTAGGACAGCAGCAAATCGTAGAGATCGCGAGGGCCCTGTCCACCGATGCGCGCATCCTCATCATGGACGAGCCCACCTCGGCGCTCAGCTCGGCCGAGGTCCAGGTGCTGTTCAAGATCATCCGAGAGCTGCAGCGGCAGGGGGTGGCCATCGTGTATATCTCCCACCACCTCGAGGAAGCTCTCGAGATCGCCGACCATGCTGTGGTGTTCCGCGACGGAGAGCTCGTGGCGACCGAGAGGGCTTCAGCCATCGATCTGGGATGGGTCGTGCGCACGATGGTGGGCCGTGAAGCGGACTACGACTTCCGTGAGGAAGCTCGTGAGCACGGGGACGTCGTGCTCTCCATCCAGGACGTGACGGTCGCCGACACGGTGAGCGGCAAGTTCCCGGTCGACCATGTCTCGCTGGACGTGAAAGAGGGAGAGATCGTCTGCCTCTTCGGGCTGATGGGCGCCGGAAGAACCGAGTTGATGGAAGCGCTCTCCGGACGAGATGAACTAGCGGGCGGGCGAGTACTACTCACAGACCACGACCTCGCAGGGTTGAACGTCGCTGACCGCATCGACCTCGGCATGGGGCTCGTGCCTGAGGACCGCCAGCGCGACGGGATCATCCAAATGCAGAGCGTCGGTAAGAACATGTCGCTTGCGAGTCTGAGCTCCTGGGTTCGGCGCGGATTCATGGCCGTGCGTGGCGAGAACCGAGACATCAAATCCCAGATGACAAGGCTCGGGGTCAAGGCCGAGGGCCCGGAGGCGCCGATCACGGCCCTTTCCGGCGGGAATGCTCAAAAGGTCGTCATCGGAAAGATGCTGGCGGCTCAGCCACGAGTTCTGCTGCTGGACGATCCGACACGCGGCGTCGACGTCGGGGCGAAAGGTGAGATCTTCTCACTGCTGTTCTCTCGAGCCGGGGAAGGGCTCGCGGTCCTCTTCGTCACCTCCGATGTCGGCGAAGCGCTGAACGCCTCACACCGCATCGTCGTCATGGACCGCGGCCAGGTGGTCACGGAGTTCGACCCGCGCCACGCCACACGCGAAGAAGTGATGGCGGCGGCCGAAGGAAGCGGCGGTCAACCAGCAGCGTCGACCACGGCAGAAGAAGAGGGGGGACCGCGATGAGCGCCGCGGCCACGCAGGAAAAATCATCGGGCTCCAAGATCAACCTCGGCGCCTTCTTCATCGAGGCCCGCGCTCTGGTTGCGCTGGCGATCATCATCGTGATCTTCGCGTCGATGAGCGACACCTACCTCTCGGTCGGCAACCTCGTGACGGTCGCCAAAGACGTCGCGTTCAACGCCATCATCGCCCTCGGGATGCTGATGGTGATCCTGCACTCGGGCATCGACCTTTCCGTCGGTTCCACGGTCGGGCTCACCGGTGCCGTGGCCGGCACCCTGTTCCAGGGGCTCCACCTACCCCTCACCGATGCGGTCATGTATCCGTCGATCTGGGTGATCGTCGTGATCGCCGTGGCCGTCGGGATGCTCGTCGGCTGGGTCAACGGCTTGTTGATCGCCCGGCTGAACCTTGCTCCATTCATCGTCACGCTGGGTATGTTGTACGTCGGCAGAGGCCTGACCCAGGTCCTGCTCGACGGCACCAACATCACCAATGAACTCCGGGGCCAAGAGGAACTGGGCAATACGGGCTTCTTCGAGGTCTTCGCCAGCAGCCCTCTCGGGGTACCGATCTCCGCGTGGGTGATGGTCGCGGTGGCGATCGCCTTCTCCATCATTCTGACACGCACCCCCTTCGGGCGCTGGCTGTACGCCATCGGAAGCAACGAGCGTGCCGCAGCGCTCTCCGGCGTGCCCGTCAACCAGGTCAAGACCAGGGTGTACGTGCTCACCGGACTGTGCGCGGGGATCGTCGGGATGCTGCAGATCGCGAACATCCGTTCGTCGACGGCGGACCTCGGAGAGTTCTACGAGCTGAACGCCATCGCGGCAGTGGTCATCGGCGGCGCGGCCCTCTCAGGCGGCCGGGGAACGGTGCGCGGCACCATTATCGGCGCCTTCGTCATCGGTTTCTTGACCAACGGACTCGTGATCGTCGGTGTCTCCCCCTTCTGGCAGACGGTCATCACCGGTGCGGTCATCATCCTGGCTGTCGCCGTCGACCAGATTCAGCAGATTCTGCAGCGCCGACAGGCACAGGCTCGTGCTGTCGCCGAAGCCAGACGCGAATCAGGAAAGGTCCCCGTCGGCCCCGGAGGCCATGAAGGCCCGCCCCCAGAACAGACATGACGATTACCCCCGTCGCAAGAAATGAAAAAAGAGGAAAACCATGAAACTCAAATCGATGGCAGCGATCGCGACCACCGCAATCGTCAGCGTGAGCTTAACTTCCTGCGGGGACGCCGGCGGAGAGGGTGAGGGCGGTGGCGAGATCGCCATCATCACCGTTGACCCCGCGAACCCCTATTGGGCAGCCGAGGTGAGCCGGGCAGAAGAGCTGGCCGAAGAGCTCGGATACGAATACAGCGTCGGCGCTCACGAGAACGACCCCGACGAGCAGACCCGGCTGATGGAAACCGCCATCAACAACGACGTCGACGGCATCCTTCTCGACCCCGCCGGTGCGGACGAGAGCATTGCGATCGTGGAACAGGCCGTCGACGCCGACATCCCGGTCTCCCTCGTCAACGCCGAGATCTCGGAAACCGGTCTGGCGGAAGCCCAGTTCATCTCGGACAACGCGCAGGGTGCGGCCGCGGGTGCCGAGGTATGGGCCGAGGCCATGGGCTACGAAGGTACCTATGTCGAACTGATCGGTGAGCCGAGCGACAACAACGCACCGGTCCGGTCCGAGGGCTATGAGAGCGTGCTCTCCCAATACCCGGACATGGAAAAGGTCGGCGAGGAGATCGCCAACTGGGACCGCCAGGAGGGCCAGACCGCCATGGAGCAGCTGCTCTCCCGTAACCCGGACATCGACGGCGTGATCTCCGGAAACGACGAGATGGCGCTGGGCGCGGTCAACGCTCTCGACGAGGCGGGGCGCCTCGATGAGGTGGAGGTTCTGGGCTTCGACGGAAGCAACGATGCCGCTGAGGCCGTCGCGGACGGAAAGCTGGTCGCTTCGGTCCTCCAGCCCATCGACGAGGCCACGACTCAATCCCTGGAGGTTCTCGACGAGGTCATCCGTACCGGGGAGTCATCGGTGGAGGAGGAGAAGGTTGCGTTGGACTGCATCCTGATCACCGAAGAGAACGCCGAGGATCTTCAGGACTTCGTTCTCGAGGACTGAACCGAGGATCTGCCGTAGCCGCGGCCTCGGACGCACCCCAACAAAGCACGCCGCCCTCCCGTTAGGCCATCAACGGGAGGGCGGTCGGCTTGTGCGCCATGGGCGAGCGGCGGTCAGATTCTTTGCTCGATCGCTCGGGCGGTGGACTCATCCGTCACCAACTGATTCAGCCACCCCGACCGCGCGGCGACAACGATACTCAGGGTTTTCTGCTGTCCCACAGCCACGGCTATGCGGTGCGGCACGGCGCGCAGCACGTCGCCGGGCACCCGGACCATACGCTCGTTTCCCGGAAAGGTGACCTCGGCACCTTCCCGATCGTAGAAGGCGAGGCAGACGTCTCCTACCGATTTGGCCAAATTGGGGTGATCACGAGGCACAGCGCGAGAGATGGATTCCCGAGAGAGGGCGGGAGCCCCGACGCCGACGAGGGCGGCTTTCGCTGACCGCCAGTCCTGCACGATCTGTTGGAAACCCGGGTCGTCCTGCAAAGCGGTCAACAGAGCCGGCGAGGGCAGCGAGGGGGCGAAGAGGTAATGCGGGTAGCCCCCCGAAGTAGACGTGAACATCCGGACGACCTCGTTGGTCTGGTGCCAGGGGTCCGGCTCGGCTTGCCCACCGACCGTGGGCGCGACGATGACACCGGAGTAATCGCCCATACAGTGTTGGGCCAAGGCATAGGTGGTCACTCCGGAGGCGATGAGCAGAACATCACCGGGCCCCAGGCCCACACCGCTCAGGGCGTGGCCGGCCAAAGGTCCCAACCCCGGGCCCACCCGGGAAGACTGGTCCCCGGGGGCGATATGAACGGCGTCGAGCCCCAAGGCCTCGCGCAACCGTAGGCTCAAATCCTGGGTGCTGTTGGAATCGGGGCGGTGAACGGTGATCTCGACAAGTCCGCTGGCCCGCGCCTCCGCCAACATTCGGCTGACCGAAGGCCTCGAAACACGCAGCTGTTCGGCCACCTCTGCCTGGGTTGCGCCTTGCTCGTAATACAACTGCGCAGCACGATAGAGGCGTTCTGGATCCGTGTCGGTTCCGGTTCCGGTGAGAGCATCCAATATCAGTGGCCTCCCACTCGTTGTCGATGCCCGAATCGATGTGCTGACACGGAGGTCTCCTCATCATCGGCGAACGTTCCATGACAGTTTAGATGAAACCATGAACATTTGTGTCTTCTGCCTTGAACGATTTTAGTGCACCAACCGATTGGTGGGCCTTTCCAGGGGACATTGCTCACACACGGTGACCGAACCGGCTCTGGAGCAGGCTTTGGCCCCGGCACACCAGGCCGGGACCGACCACCTGGACCGCGCCGTGGTGAGCACCGATCGGCTGCGCGCCCACGGCCTGCCCCGAACGCAGCCGCGCCACCTGACCAGGACTCACGCACGGTCACCAAGGCTAACCGGAGAGGCCCGAGGTTCGCCGGAAGGAGGGCCTCAGGACCTTGGCCCGCCCGGGGTTTCTCCGGTCCTGTCCTCAGGGCTGCGATGGTCGGGTGCCTCGCTGAACCGATCCGTACCGGCAGTGCGCCGGCGGCGTACGTGGCCGGTACGTCCGTCCAAGATCAAGGGCTTGGCCCGGCTCGGCCATCGCGTGGGATCCCCGAACTCTCGCATTCGCCAGAAGGGCGATCCCGTACACATCAGACAATGATCCCGAATTCCACCCCTACCGTAAATAGGAACGAATTCTACTCCGACCGTATCGGATCATTTCTCGGAACCGGCTCGGGTGCCCCACCCTCAATACCGCGTGCACAGACCGATCCCCCGGAGGGGTCGGTCCGGAACCGGTTCCGGAATGCCGTTGGCGTGCTGCCGGTGCGTTGGGTGCAGTACTTGACGAAATTTCCGGTGTCGAGAAAACCGAGGCGGGCGGTGATGCCGGACACTGGCTCGAGCGCCGCGTGGTCGAGTGCGTGGCGTAGGACGGGCGCGCCACCGCCGACCTGGAGCACGAGCGACGGTGAGCACGGCCCCGCTCCCGCGACTCAGGACCCCACACCGAGCTGTTCGTACAGGTCGCGGTAGGCCTCGGCGTTGCGCGCCCAGGTACGGGTGGCCAGAACCTGTTCCCGGGCGGCCTTGGTCTGCTGCCGGCGCAACTCGGGGTCCTCCGCGAGCACGGCCACGGCCTCGGCGAGCGCGGCGGGGTCCTCGGCCGGCACCAGGGTTCCGGCGCGTCCGTCGTCGAGGAGCTCGCGCAGGGCAGGAAGGTCACTGGCCACGACGGGGGTGCCCAGCGCCATGGCCTCGACGGGTTTGAGCGGGGTCACCAGGCGGCACACACGGCGGTCCAGGCGGGGCACGACCATCACGTCCAGGGCGGCCTGGGCGCGCAGCGCCTCCTCGGGGCCGACCCTGCCGGGCAGCAGGCAGACCTTCTCCAGGCCCAGGCGTCGGACCTGGTCGTGCAGTTCGCGACGGGCGGCCCCGTCTCCCACGAGCAGGACCCGGATCGGCCGGCCCTGCGCGTGCAGGTGGGCGGCGGCCTCCACGAGCGTGTCGAAACCCTCGTAGTGGGTGAGGGTGGAGACCGAGCCGATGACGAGTGTGTCCGGGTCGATGCCGTGTTCGGCGCGGAAGGCCTCCCCGTCGGGCCGGGCCTCGAGCAGGTCGGTGTCGACGGCGTTGGGTGCCAAGGCGATGCGTTCGGGGGCCACGCCGCGGCGGGAGATCTCCACGCGCATGGTGTGGGCGAGGGTGACGACGGCGTCGGCCTCGCGCAGGACGGAGGTCTCGCGTTCGACGAGGAGGTGGTGGCGTTCGCTGCCGCGCCGGGACCCGGCTTCCCCGGCCGAGAGCCAGGTCTCCTCGAGGAAACCGCGGACTTCGTAGACGACGGGGATACCCAGTGCGCGGCCCACGTGCAGGGCGACGGTGGCGTTCTTGTGGTCGCTGGCGGCGTGCAGGACGGCGGGGCGCAGCCGGTGGGCCAGGGCGGTGACGTCGGTGACGGCGGCGTCGATGCGTTCCTGCAGGCCGGGGCGGATGTGTTGGCCGGGGCGCACGCGGTGGTAGGAGATGCCCTCGACCTCGCGGACGGGTGCGGTGTCGCCGTGGGCCTTGATGGGCCAGCCGGGGAAGGTCACCACGTGCGGATCGAGCCCGGCCTCGCGCTGGGCGGTGACGATGCGGTGGGTGCGCACGGTGTAGCCGACCTGGCTGTTGGGCAACGCGTTGGAGACCAGGTGCAGGACCCGCCCGGGAACGGGTTCGTAGGCAGCACCGGCCCGTTCGGGCAGGCCGGTGAGGGGACCGAGGGCGCGGCGTTCACTCATCATGCGGCGCCGGACCAGGTCGGCCTCGTCCTCGAAGGCGGCGTAGGGGACGAGTTCGTCGATGGCTTCCTGCATGCGGCCCTCCTCGTAGAGGGCGTCGGCGCGGGTGCGTGCGTCCTGGGCCCGTGCGGCGATGCCGGCCATGCCCTGGGCGGTGAGCAGGGAGCCGCCGCCGAAGACGGCGCGGCGCACGTCGCCGGTGCGTTCGTCCAGTCGCAGGAGCAGGGCGAGGGCGAGGCCGGTGCCGAGGGCGAGCACGCCCCAGGCGAAGGTGAGCAGGGCCGCGGGCCAGGTGAGTACCCCGGTGAGGGCAAGGGCGGCGGTCAGGCCGGTCCCGCCCACGACGGTGGCGGCGAGGGCCTCCTTCCGGCGCCGGGCCAGATAACGCACGCCTCGCTTGACCAATCGCATGGGAGCCCCCGAACCGCCCGTGTACCGAAAACCGGCCAGATGCCCTCGCTCCGGTGGTGCCGTGCCGGGACCGAAGGAGCCTCGGCATCTCGCGCGTGGACCGAGATTAACGCGCTGACCTGGCCGAACTCGGGAAAGCGGCGTCGACGGCATGGCGGGCGAACGGGGCACCGGCCTACGTGGGGGTCCGGCCCCGGCCCGTTGGCGGGTTCACGGGGTGGGTGGAGCCCGTCCCGCACCGTCGAAGACAGGCCCGCCCAGCCACGTGAGGGGCCGGGCCCCGGCGCCGTCGTAGGTGCTCTGAAACAGAGCCCGCAGAAAAAACACCCCCGCCTGTCTCGGCGAGGGTGCATCGCGTCCGTCCGGGGCGCACACGGACGCTCCGGGAAACCTCGAAAGGGCGAGCGGGTCAGGGGAGACCCCGCGCGCCCGCCGTGCTCCTCAGAGGGCGCGGAGCACGACCAGGTTGCAGGTGATGTTCTCCTTGACGTGGTAGACGCTGTCCGCAGCGACTTCCTCCAGGCGTACGCGGCCTGCGTCGGCCAGCCCCCGCACTCGGCTCTGGTAGCCGAGGGGCTCCCAGATGCTGTCGATGACGGTGAAGACCACGGGGGCTCCGGGCCGGGCCACGCGCACCAGTTCATCGATCGCTTCGGGCCCCACGTGTCCCTCGGTGAGGGTGCCCACGCAGATCACCGCGTCGTAGGAGTCGTCCTTCGCGGGCAGGGCCTCGGTCATGTCGGCCTTGTCGAGGCTGCGGTAGACCCCCTTGTCCCGCGCGAGATCCAGCATCGCCGTGGAGAGGTCGAGTCCGTCCACGGCCTCGAAGCCGTACCCGGCGAGCGCCTGGCCGACCAGGCCGGTACCGCAGCCGGCGTCGAGCACCTCGGCCCGCGGCTGGTCCGGCAGCAGGCGGTTGAGGCGGTCTGCGGCGTTCGTGGGCGCCTGGTAGCCCATGCCCTGCGTGGTGTCGTGCTCGTAGTTCACGGCCCACTCGTCGTAGGCGCTCTCGGCCTCGCCGGGGTTCTGCAACGCATAGATGCGGTCCAGGATCTGACGGGGTTTACTCACCCTCGGCCCTTCCGTCGTCGCCGCGCGGGGGGACTCGCAGGCGTCTGGTTACTGACTCTCCTCTCTTATACGACAAAAGCGACAAAAAACAAGATGATGGGACATAACAACCGCTCCACGTGCTCAGTTCTGCTCCTGCTCAGCGGGAACAGCGTCCTCGCCCCCAGGGGCACGGCGGGCCCAGAAACTGGCCACCAGAGCGCCGGAGACGTTGTGCCAGACCGAGAAGAGGGCGCCGGGCAGCGCCGCCAGAGGTGAGAAGTAGGTGGTGGCCAGAGCCGCCGCCAGACCGGAGTTCTGCATCCCCACCTCGACGCTGATCGCGCGGCGCCCGGCTTCGGAGAGCCCGCCGATCCGACCGACGAGGTAGCCCAGGGCGAACCCGATCCCGTTGTGCAGGACCACGGCCAGAGCCACCAGGGCGCCGGTGGCCATCACGTCCTCGGCGTTGGCGCCGACGATGCCGGCGACCACGAGGACGATCCCGCCCACGGACACCAGCGGCAGTACCGGCAGCACCGGCGTGATCCAGCGGTCGGCGAAGGTGCGCAGGGCCAGGCCCGCCAGGACCGGCGCCAGGACCACCTGCAGGATCGAGCCGAACATGTCCCCCGCGGGCACCTCCAGGGTGCGCCCGGCCAGGGCGAGCACCAGCAGCGGGGTGAGCAGCGGCGCGAGCACGGTCGAGACCGAGGTCATGGCCACCGACAGGGCCACGTCGCCGCGGGCCAGATAGACGATGACGTTGGAGGCGGTCCCGCCGGGCGCCGCACCCACCAGAATCATGCCCACGATCAGCATCGGCGGCAGGTCCAGGGCGTGGGCGATGCCCCACGCCAGCAGCGGCATGACGGTGTACTGGCACAGAATGCCGGTCAGGGCGGCCTTGGGGTGGGTGAGCACGACCCCGAAGTCGGCCGGACGCAGGGTCAGGCCCATACCGAACATGATCACGGCCAGGAACACCGAGGTGTACTCGGCCAGGGGCGCGGTCTGCTCGGGCAGGAACAGGCCGACCGCGCCGGCGAGCAGGACGAGGAGGGCGAACCACCGGCCGGCGAGGGCGGCGATGCGCGAGATGAGGGTCATCGGCGTGCTTCCCGTGGTGAGTGCCCCGGGGACGGCGGGTTCCGGCCCCGGGTGGTTGCCGCCCGCTCGGGGTCGACACCGCCCGGCCATGGTAACGACCGTGCTCCCGCCGAGTCTGCGCCGCAGGCGAGGAGGCCGCCCCGCGGACCGGCCGAAGGGTATGAGAATGATCCACACCTCCGGGGTTCCGCTTTCCACGCCTACCTTCGAGAAAACAGGGATATACAGTGACCTGACAACAAAGCGTTGCTTCGGCCCGGAAGATGCACGTCGGACATGGCCGACCAAGGCTCCGGACGGATGGCCGATAAACAGGTTTTTGGACTGGTGCCCATGGAAAACCAGTCGGAATTTTACCGTATATGCACCCTGCCTTCCGCGCCTGCCCTCCGACGAATGAATAACCGAAACACGGAAACGGGAATGAGAGTGTTCACCCCTTGCAGCCGAAGAGAAAGGGAAAGCTCTCTTGAGTACGCACGAATTCTTCGTCGCCAACCTCACGACGTCCGCGCTGGCCGGCACCGTGACGTGGCACGGAGGAGACAACAGCCAGGAGGTCAGTGTCGCCGGCCTGCAGCCCGGTACGTGTTCCGCGCTGCAGAGCTTCTACCCCACGAGCGGCACGAGGGACCTGTGGAGCTGGTCGGAGCGCGGGCGTGAGTACCAGCTCAACTGCTACGAGCACGACCGGTACGTGGTGGTCACGATCAGCAACTACGGCATCGGGGTTCTGCCGACCGACACCTCCCCCGACACCTGGAAGTGGTGAGGACCGGCAGGCCCCTCCCCCTTCGAGGCCTTCTGGCGTAGCTGCCCACACCCTCTCGGCGCTCCCACCGGCCCCTGATTCCGGCAGGGGCCGTCTCCCGCGGAGCGGTGCAGTTCCGGGACGGGGGAGCTGAGCCTCAGGGCCACAGCAACAAGGCGAGCCATCGTGGGGCCGTCAAGGCGAGAGAAAGCCTGGATTCCACACCGACGGGCCCACGGTGGCTCTCTGTGCCAGTACGACTTGCAACAGCTTCTGGAGCCGCTACAGGCTGTCGGCCATGGAGCGAATGTTCCAGGAGCTGGTCGGGACCGGGATCTGTTCGGCACCGGACCGGCCGAGCCCTCGCCGACGCTCGGTAGGAAGGGGTGAGCAGAGGGCGAGGGTGCTTTCCCGGCCGCGAATACTGGTACGGCACAGCGGGGGCACCACAGCCTCGTTCTGGAAGCGGCCTCGCTCTCTCCCACCGGTGTTTCGGTCCACACCGTTTCGGGCATTGTCAGAGCAGGCCATCGGCGGTTGGGCTTCGCCCTGGACAGCAAGAAAGGGCGCGACCGAAGCGGTTTCGAGTACCGCGAGAACAGGGGCCGGGTTCGCAGGACTCCTCCGTGTCGCCCGCGGTACCGGACGCCCGGCAGGGAGGAAAAACCGTAGCATGGCCACAATCAGGTCTACATCGGCGGACACATCGGCTGCTTCCACCACACTTTCTCCTCAACAGCGGCACGTCAGCAGCTACACCGCGTTGTTGCGCAAGGTGCGGCAGGAGGGGCTGTTGCGCCGCCGTTACGGCTACTACTGGACGCGCATCGCGGCGGTGACCATCGCGTTCGTGCTGGTGTGGGTCGCCGTGGCGTTCCTCGGCGATACGTGGTGGCAACTCGTTCCGGCTGCGGTGTTGGGCGTGGTCAGCGCCCAGTTCGGCTTCCTCGGCCACGACTTGGCGCACCACCAAGTGTTCGTCTCCAAGCGGTGGAACATCTGGGCGGCCCGGGTGGTCGCCGGGTTGTTCACCGGACTGAGCTACACCTGGTGGAAGGGCAAACACAACAAGCACCACAACGCCCCCAACCAGGAAGAGCGGGATCCGGACATCGGGCCGGGTGTGTTGGCGTTCACGCCGGCCCAGGCCGCACCGAGGACCGGTTTCGCGGCGCGGTTCACCCGTAACCAGGGCTGGGCGTTCTTCCCGCTGCTCACTCTGGAGGGGCTCCAGCTACACCTCATGAGCGTGCAAACGCTGCTGCAGCAAAAAACGGACCGGTACCGCTGGGTGGAACTGGGCTTCATCGCCGTACGGTTGGGCGGATACGTGGCGGTGCTGCTGGCGATGCTACCGGTGGGTAAGGCCGCCGCGTTCGTCGGACTGCAGTTGGCGTTGTTCGGGGTGCTGCTGGGTGGGGCGTTCGCGCCGAATCACAAGGGCATGCCGCTCGTGCCTGCCGGCATGAAGGTGGACTTCTTGCGTCGCCAGGTCATGATGTCACGCAACATCCGTGGCGGTGCGTTCACCGACTTCATGATGGGCGGGCTGAACTACCAGATCGAGCATCACCTGTTCCCCAGCATGCCTCGGCCGAACCTCAAGAGGGTCAAACCGCTCGTGCAGACACACTGTGCCGAACACGACGTGCCCTACACCGAAACCAGCCTCTGGCGCTCCTACCGGATCGTCGTGCGCTACCTCAACGCGGTGGGACTCGGCGCACGCGACCCCTTCCAATGCCCCTTGATCCAACAGTACCGAGCCTGACCGGATGCACCTGGGTTCAGGCGGAACCCGTCGTCGAACTCGCCGACCTCTACGATCGCCTCCGAGGACTTCTCGATCAGTAGCTTGTTCACAGCAGGTCAGGACGGTGACCGTGCGAGTGCCGAGGCGCTGGTGTTCGGCGTTCAGCAAGGCCGCCAGGTGCCGAACGGTGGCCTGGTCCACGTCGAGGACGGCAGTACAGGAAACCACGTGGAGCCTTTCATGGTGGCCCGGCGGAGATTGGACACCTCGCCTTCTACCTGGGGCTCCACGTCTGTGTCAGGGAGCGGCAGCCCATCCATGGGCGCGCTTTTCGCCTTGCTTGTCGGTTTCCTTCTATTTCCCAGCCGCTGAGAGCACCTCGGCGTGTTTCCGGTCGCCCTCGACCGGCCTGAGCGCCTCGATCAAAGGCAATCTTTGCCGGAACCCCTCTTTCCCTCCGTGACTTCCCCGATTCCTTCCGTAGTTTTGCAGGAGGACTTCGTTCGAGGGGGAAGACATGATCAAGCCGTCTGCTCAGCAACAGGCCCCGCCAGGGCTGACCGGGGCGATGGAGCCCGAGCCCGACCACGGGGAGAGGTCGTACCGGGGGTCGGGGCGCCTCACCGGCAAAGCGGCCCTCATCACGGGTGCCGACAGCGGTATCGGACGTGCGGTCGCCATCGCCTTCGCCCGTGAAGGCGCCGACGTCCTCATCAGCTATCTGAACGAAGAGCCGGACGCCGAGGAAACGGCGCGGTCGGTGCGTGAAGCCGGCCGCCGGGCCGTACTCGTACCGGGCGATCTGGCCGACCCTGCGCACTGCCGGGCCGTGGCCGACCGAGCGGTGCGGGAGTTCGGCCGCATCGACGTGCTGGTCAACAACGCGGCGACACAGATGGTCCGGGGGTCACTGGAGGACATCCCCGACGAGGAATGGGACCGCAACCTGGCGACCAACCTCAGTGCGTTCTTCCACCTCTGCAAAGCGGCGGTGCCGCACATGCGGCCGGGATCGGCCATCATCGGCTCGACCTCGGTCAACGAGGACATGCCGCCGCCGTTCCTGCTGCCCTACAACGTCACCAAGGCCGGCATCGTCAACATGGTGGGCTCTCTGGCACGGATGTTGGCGGAGAAGGGCATCCGTGCCAACGCCGTGGCACCCGGGCCGGTCTGGACCCCGTTGATCCCCTCGACCATGCCCGCTGAGCAGGTCGAGGACTTCGGCGCCCAGGTCCCGATGGGGCGTCCCGGACAACCCGCCGAACTGGCGCCCGTGTACGTGATGCTCGCCTCGGACGAGGCCAGCTACGTCTCCGGCGCCACCATCGCGGTCACCGGTGGCCAACCGATGCTGTGAGGGAGGCAGGCATGGAGCGGCGTCCGCTCAGGTTGACCGCCCCGATACGGCCGCTGGTCTTCGGCGGCCGCTCCATCGCGCGCAGGCTGGGGCGGGAGGGTCTTCCCGACTGGGCCGTCGCCGAGACGTGGGAGGCCAGCGACGTCGAAGGCAACGGCAGTGCGGTGATCAGGGGACCTTTGGCGGGCCGGTCCTTGCGCTCGTTGGCGGAGGAGTTCCCGCAGGAGCTGATGGGGCGCGGGTGGCGTGGTGCGTTCTTCCCGCTGCTCACGAAGTTCATCGACGCCGAGGGCTCGCTCCCCGTGCACCTGCACGCCGACGACGCCACTGCTGCCCGAGTGGAGAACCAGGCCATCGGCAAGACCGAGGCATGGCACATTCTGCAGGCCGACCCCGGCGCCACCGCCCTGTGCGGTGTGCGCGAAGGGGTCGACCGGGACCAGCTCCACAGGGCGCTGGTGGCCCAGGACTTCGACTCGGTGCTGCGCCGGCTGCCCGTACGCGCCGGGGAGACCATCTACGTGCCGGGAGGGACCCTGCACAGCTTCGGCCCCCGGACCCTGGTCTATGAGATCGAGCAGACCTCCGACGTCCAGCAACACGCGATGCGCTGGAACATGGAGGACGGCTCACCGGTCGGTGAGCAGCAGTGGCGCTCCAACCTGGAGGCTCTGATGGCCGAGGCCCGGTTGGACTCCAGGCCGGATTTCCACACCGGGTTGAGGATCGGCGTCGGTGACGGCGTGGACCGCGTGTTCTGCTGTGCCGGACCGTACTTCGCTCTGGAACGGTGGCGGGCCGGGACCGCAGAACCCTTGCGGCGTTCCTTCTCCACCGCGCAGATCCTCACCAACGTGGGCCCGCCCGTCCAGGTGAGCGCCCACGGCCGGAGTGAGGAGCTGGGCCGGGGCCAGAGCCTGTTGCTGCCCGCGGTGATGGGGCAGGTACAGATCCCGGGGCCGGCGGACGTGCTGTTCGGCTATCTGCCCGACCTGGCTCTGGACGTGCGGGACCCGCTGATCGCCGCCGGTTACTCCCCCGAGGTCGTCTCCGCCCTGGGCGAGGGCGTGTGAGCACCGGCGCCCGGCCCGGCCAGGGGCCCGCGCGCGGATCCGCGGCCCCGGGTTTTCCGCCGACGGGCCGGGGGCAGCCACACGCACAAGGCTCGGCGAGGGCGAAGCACGGGGTCAGGGGGAACCGATGTCCGCACCGCCGCGAACAGGCCCGGGGGCACGCCACGGCCGGAACCTGACCGCGGGCGTCCTGCTCGGTCTGGGCACGGTCGCCTTCATCGACGAGGCGGTCTTCCACCAGCTTCTGCACTGGCACCACTTCTACGACCTGGGCTCCTCCGGGCTGGGGCTGGTCTCGGACGGGCTCTTCCACGCCTTCAGCTGGTTCGCCACCGTCGCGTCGTTGCTGATGGTGGCCGGGTTGTACCGCGAACGCACCTTCTGGGGCCTGGCCTTCGCGGCGGGATGGCTCACCGGAGCCGGGTTCTTCCAGCTCTACGACGGACTGGTCCAGCACAAGGTGTTGGGCCTCCACCAGATCCGCTACGGGGTGGACCTGTTGCCCTACGACGTGGCGTGGAACGCCATCGCCGCGGTCCTGCTCGTGGCGGGCCTCGTGCTGTGGACCGTGACCGCGCGGCGCGCGGGCCGGCGCACCGAACCCGCCCCGGCCTGAGCATGGACGAGCACGGACACCACGACCCGGGAACGGGCCTGCTCGTGTCGGGCCCGTGGGTGACGGCGGCGCTGCTGGGCGCTGCCCTGGCGGCCTACCTGGCCGGGACCCTGGTACTGCACAGACGAGGGACCACGTGGCCGGCCCGGCGTACGGCGGCGTGGGTGTGCGGTTGCCTGTCCGTGGGCGCGGCCCTGGCCGGTCCCCTGGCCGAGCGCGCCCACCACGATTTCACCGTCCACATGGCCGGGCATGTGCTGCTGGGTATGGCGGGTCCGCTCCTGCTGGTCCTGGCGGCCCCGGCCACCCTGGCCCTGCGGATCCTGCCGGTCCGAAAGGGGCGTGCACTGGGCCGGTTGTTGTCCTCGCCGCCGATGGCGGTGGCGACCGACCCGTTCGTGGCGGGGGTCCTCAACATCGGTGGGTTGTGGATCCTGTACCGGGGCGGACTGTACGAGGCCACACACACCGATCCGCTCCTGCACGTGCTGGTCCACGCGCACGTGTTGGCCGCCGGGTACTTGTTCACCTTCGCGGTTCTGGGCGGGCCCGACCCGGCTCCGCACCGCCGCTCACCGCCCTGGCGTGCGGCGGCCCTGATTCTGGGGATCGCCGCGCACAACATCCTCGCCAAGACGATCTACGCCTTCCCTCCCGAAGGGGTTCCCGTCGAACAGGCACGGGCGGGGGCCGAGCTGATGTATTACGCGGGGGCCCCGGTGGAGATCGCCTTGATCTTCCTGGTGTGCCGCCCCTGGCTCCTGCCGAAGCGCGGACGTGAGTCCGCTCACGGGAACGCGCGGCCACAGGTGCCCTGATCGATGAGGCCCCGGTCACACGAGTGCTCCGCGAGGAAGCGGGAAACACCGCCGCTCCGGCGAATCCGCACACCGTTCCCCCGCCCGCCCCCTCACGAACGGCCACCCGCCGAACACCTGACGTTGCCGTGTTTTCCTCCAATCAGTTCATTCGATTTGCGTATCGGAGTTGGAGCATCCGATGATTTGGGTGCTCCAGCGCTCGCCCTTCGGGGGCGCACCGCACCGTTCGTGGAAGGCCCGCCGATGAAGTTCCTCCGGGGTGAGCGTGGCGCCGGGACCACGCCGCGCGAACACGAGGCCGAACGTCCCGAGGACGAGAGACCACCGGCCCACCTGATGGCCCTGTACGGGTTCCAGCACGTGCTGGCGCTCTACGCCGGCGTCATCGCTCCCCCGCTGGTGATGGCCACCGCGGTGGGTCTGGACCCGTCCGAGACCACCCTGATCCTCAGCGCCGCCCTGCTGATCAGCGGCCTGGCGACACTGCTGCAGACCCTGGGTGTGTGGCGGTTCGGCGCCCGGGTGCCCATGGTCATCGGCGCCTCCTTCACCCCGGTGACGGCGATGACGGCCATCGCCGACCAGAGCGGCCTGACCGCGGTCTTCGGCGCCTCGATGGTGGCCGGGCTCTTCGGCATCCTCGTGGCACCCTTCGTCTCCTCCCTGCTGCGCTTCTTCCCTCCGGTGGTGACCGGCAGCGTCATCACCGTCATCGGCATCACGCTGGTCCCCGTGGCCGTGGGGTGGATCGCCGACGACGATCCCTCGGGTGTGCCCACCGGCACCGGCCTGGGGCTGGCCGCGGCCACGCTCGCCATCACCCTGGTGCTGACCAAGGTCCTGCCCGGGGTGTGGAACCGCGCATCGATCCTGCTCGGACTGGTGCTGGGGACCCTCCTGGCGATCCCGTTCGGCCGGGTCGACTTCTCCACGGTCGGTGAGGGTCCCGTGGTCTCCTTCGCCGAGCCCTTCCACTTCGGGCTGCCCGAGTTCCCGGTCGCCGCGATCATCACCATGTGCATCGTGATGATCGCGATCATGGCCGAGGGTGTGGCCGACATCCTCGCGATGAGCAAGGTCGTGGGCACCGAGGTCGACGGCCGCCGGATGGCCGACGGGTTGCGCGCCGACGCCGCCACCGCGCTGGTGGGGCCACTGCTGAACACCTTCCCGGCCAGTACCTTCAGCCAGAACATCGGCCTCATCGCGCTGAACAAGGTCAAGAGCCGCTACGTGGTGGCCGTCAGCGGCCTGTTCCTGATCCTGATGAGCCTGTTCCCGGCGCTGAGCCAGGTCGTGGCGATGATCCCCTCCCCCGTGCTGGGAGGAGCGGGCCTGGTGTTGTTCGGGTCGGTGGCCGCCGCCGGTGTGCAGACCTTGGGGCAGGTCGACTACAAGGGCAACCACAACATGGTCATCGTGGCCGTCTCCCTGGGCCTGGGCATCGTCTCGATCGCCTCGCCGGGCTTCTTCGAGGTGCTGCCCGAGGAGATCACGATGCTGCTGGCCTCGGGCATCGTGACGGCGACCGCCTCGGCGCTGGTGCTCAACGTGTNGGCCGGAAGAGCGGGCCGGCCCCCTCCACCCGCGGCTGACCACGGTCAGGCACGCGCACGGAGGACGTCGACGACAGGTCCTGCTGTTCAACGCTTGCGCTTCGGAACAGCCGTGGACCACAGGGCCCAGGCGACCAGGAGGGGTTGGAACAACAAGCGCACGAGCCGTCGCAGGTCGGTGTCGAGGGCGAACGCATCCCTTCGGCCGAGGTATTGGGCGACGTTCCCGGGGAAGACGGCGACGAAGAAGGCCGCGATGATCCGCCCGATGCGGACACGGTCGCGCGGCAGGACCGCGAGCCCGGTGCCGAGCACGATCTCGACACCGCCCGAGGCCATGACGACACCGTCCTTGTCCATGGGCACCGAGTCCGGGACCTGAGCCCGGAAGGCTTTGCGTCCCCAGAAGAGGTGGCTCGTCCCGGCGAACACCAGCGCCCCGGACAACACGAATCGGGCCACGGTGCGGACCGGGGTCGTGGGAGGCGCGGAAGCGGTGTTCGATGCCATCTCTGGTCCCCTTCTCGCGATGCCGAGCTCGGTCCCGCACCGTCCCCCGGGGCGGACCCGCCCGTCGGCAGCAGAGCGTCGGCGTGCGGCTTCATCGCCATGTTTTCCGACGCGCTCAGCCCGGTCAACGGTGAACCGAGGTGTGTCCGGCGGGCCCGGTCCGAGGTGTGTTCAGGCCTCCTCGGCCTCGGCCAGGAGGGTGCCCTCGGTGGACTGGGGCACGAACCGGCTCGGGGTCAGGCCCAGGAGTTCGGCGGCCAGTTCCTCGTTCCCGGCGAACCCGGCGCCGGAGTCGACGGTCTGCTGACCGTCCCAGAGCATGAGCATGGCCGAGACGGTGTGTGTGCCCTTGTCGTGGTGCATGTCGTAGTGGGCGGCCATGGGCACGCTCTCGTAGTACACCCACAGGTCGTGGCCGGTCATGAACATGTCGAGGTCGAAGGTGACCGTCAGACCCATGAGTTCGGGTTTGTAGCGGTCGTCGATGCCGGCGAAGGCCTCGTCCAGGGCCACCACGCGCGGGCAGGTGGCGCGGGCCGAGGAGTACAGGGCGTTGGCCGCGGCGAACAGCGGCAGGTGGATGGCGGCGGACTTCTCCCCGCCCGACATCTGCTCGTGTTTGTTCTTGGTCAGCTTGACCTCCTCCTGGCCCGGGACCGCGAGGCGCAGTTCGAAGCGGTACCACTCGCGGTAGTCCAGGACCGCGCCGAGCACCTGCTTGTAGCTGGCGCGGGGGTGGGCGGCGTGGTGGTCACGGATCAGGTCCCGCAACACCGTGCGCAGTTCGGCCAGGCCGGAGGGGCCCAGCCCCGCCTCGTCGCGTTTGAGGAGCTGGGCGGCGAGGTTCTCGCGGTCGTTGAGCCCGTCCGAGCGCGCCCAGCGGATACCGATGCGGGTCCCGGAGGACATGGGCCGGGCCCGGGTGTCGCGGTCCATCTCCCGCACCAGGGCCTTGGCGCCGCGCACCCGGTCGTGGATCTGCTGGGCGATCCCGCCGAGGAGCTCATCCTCCAGGACCTGGCGTTCCTCCTCGCGCAGCAGGGCGCCCTGTTCCTCGACCCGGTCGGCGATGGTGCGGGCGAAGGCGGAGACGGGGCTGCGGCCGGACTCGTCGTTGACGAAGACGGTGATGACGCCGGTGGGCCCCACCTCGTGGTCCACGCGGTAGCCCTCGGTGTCGGCGCCCAGGGCCTCCTGGAAGGTGCGCAGCGCCTGGGACATGCGCCCGGCGGCGCTCTTGACGTCGCTCTCGCTGGTCTCGGGCACCCCCCGCAGCGCCTCGGTGAAGGCCTCCAGCAGGGCGGCGACCTCTTCGGGGAGGGTGTCGTGGACGGTGGGGGCGGTTCCGGTGAGGATGTCCTGGGCGGCCTGTTCGGGGGTGGGCCAGGTGCTGCGGTCGGGCCAGGCCGTGGCGGGTTCGACACCCATGACCGCGCGCAGGCCGGGTTGGGTGAACTCGGCGAGCCCCTCCACGGAGTCCTGGAGCCGGCCCAGCGCCATCGTCAGTGCTTGCCTGCCCTGCTCGCGTTTGGTGTCGGCGCGGATGGCGTGTTCGTTCTCGGTCTCGGCGGTGCGGTGGGTGCTCGCGCGTTCACGGCCGAGTGCGCCGTGCTCGGCACGGGTCTCCTCCAGCCGGGCCAGCAGGTCGCGCACGGGGGCGTCGATGGCCTCCTCCAGGGCCGCCAGTTCGGCCAGTTCCTCCTCGTGGGCGGTGCGCTGCTGGGCCAGGTCGGCCTGTTCTCCCTCCAGGCCGGCGGTGAGGCGGCCGACGGTCTCGCGCCGCGCGGTGAGGTCGCGCTCGTACTCGGCGGCGTCGGTACGTGCGGTGTGCAGGGCCTTGGCGGTGTCGGCGAACTCGGCCACGGCCGTGGCGACGGCTTCCACGCCGGGGCGGTCGGAGGGCATGGCGCGTTCGGCGGCCGCGGTACGCACCCGGCGGCGTCGGGCGTCCACGCGGGCCACGGCCGCATCCAGTTCCCGGCGCCGGTCCTCTGCGGTGGTGCGTGCGGACGCCACGAGGGTGGAGCGGTGTTCGACCGCGCGTACGGCCTGGGCGACGGGGGTGGGGTCGGGAAGGTCGGTGCGGGCGCGCTCGTGGTCCTTCTGCTGGTCCCGGACCCGTGCGAGGTCGCGTTGCAGGTGCGCGTGGTGTGCGGTGAGTTCCTCGAGGCGCGTGTCGCAATCGGCGAGGCGTTCGCGGCGGCGGTGGGCGCGGTTGGTGGCCCCGATGAACTCGGCGGCGGGTTTGGGGTGTGCGCCCGCGAGCACGCCCGAGCCGAAGCGGGAGCGGGCGTCGATGCCCCCGTGGGCGAGCACGCCGGTGTCGGTGGTGGCCGTGTCGGTGTCGTGGCCCTCCTCCGCTCCGCTGTTCCCGGCGCGCTCGGCCGGGCGGTGGTAGGGCAGGCCGCGCAGGATCGCGGTGACGGCCTCGGCCGGAACGTGGTCCTGTTCCTCGGGCACCAGGACCTCGGCCAGGGTGGGGCCCTGGTGCGGGGTGCGGGCGGGAAGCAGGTAGGCGTCGCTGTCGGGGTCCCCGAGCGCGGCGCGGGTGAGTTCCGGGTCGGGGTGGATCCAGGCGGTCAGGAGCCCGGCGGCCTGCAGGGCGCCTTCGATCCCTGCGGCCTCGTTCTCGTCCAGGCCCTCGGCGAAGCGCACCAGCTCCCACAGGGCGGCGCCCCGGCGGTCGGAGCGCGGGGCCGAACGCAGCGGGTCGGCCGGGGGCGCGTCGTCGCGTTCGGCGGCGATGTCCCCGCGTTCGGTGTGCAGGCGCCGCAGTTCCCGTTCGGCCTCGGCCTCCTCGGTCTGCAGGCTCTGTGCCCGGGCGGCGAGCTGGAGCTGGTCGTGGTGGGCGTGCTCGCTCAGGACCTCGGCCAGGGTCGGGGTGCCGGGTTCACCGAAGCGCTCGACCGATTCCAGGAGAGCGTCCAGGCAGGCGCGCTCGGCCAGCTCCCAGCGCTCGTGCCAGGCGCGGACGTCCTGGGCGGTGGTGGCGCGCAGTTCGGTGAGCTCGGTCTGGGCGCGTTCGCAGGAGTGTTCGTGTTGCTCGAGCGTGTCCTGGGCGCGTGTGCTGTCGGCCTCGGCGCGCTGCCGGGCGGACTCGGCGGCCTCCAGGTCGTCGAGTTGCGCGCTGACGGCGCTCACGTCGTCCTGGCGTGCGGCGGCGCGGGCGTGTGCGGTGGTGGTCAGGTCCTCGCCAGTGTCCAGGGGCCCTTCGGCGTCGTGGCCGAGGCCGGCCCGTTCGGCCGCTTCGACGAGGTTGCTGGACAGGCGGCGGGCGGTGGCGTGGTCGTGTTCGATGCGTTCGGCCACCCGTTCGGCCTCGGTGCGCAGGTGGCCGACCTCCTGGGCCTGGTTGTCGATGCGCGCTGCCTGGGCGGCGAGCTGGCGGCCCTGGTTCTCCGCGTTCTCGCGGCGCCGGCGGAGAGCGGCGTGGTCGCGCAGCGCCTCGTCGGCCTCGAGGGCCTTGATGCGGGCGGAGGTCTCGGCGAGCCGTCCGTCGAGTTCCTCCACACGGGTGCGGGCCTGTTCGCGGGCCAGGGTGGCTCGGTCGTGTTCGGCGGCGGCCTCGGTGACGGTGCCGGCGTACTCGGCGGCCTGCTCGGTGGCCCCGTCGACGCGTTGGATGCGGTGGCGGGCGTTGGTGGTGAGGTAGTCGGCGTACTGGGCGGTGAAGGTCTGCGCGGACTCGTGCGCGGTGCTTGCGCTGTCGAAGCGCCGTTGGACGGCGGCGAGGTTGGCGAAGTCGCGGGCGGCCTGTTCGATGAGGGTCTCGTCGACGGGGCTCAGGCCGCTGGTGAGGGTCTCGGAGACCTTCTCCGGGTCCAGGTCCTTGGCCAGCAGGGGCCGGCGCAGGGCCAACAGCAGGTCGAGGAGTTGGATGTAGCGGTCGCCGAGGCCGAACAGGGCGGCGTCGACGGCCTTGCGGTAGTCCCCGGCCGAGGTGTGGTGGCTGTGCTCGCCCAGGGCGGCCTTGAGTTGGCGTTCGGTGAGCGGGCGCCCGTCGGAGGCCAGCAGTCCGAAGTCCACACCCATGCGCCGGTCGGTGACGAAGAAGGAGGGGGTGACCCCGTCGCGGTGCTTGTGGGCGCGCAGTCCGATGACGAGGGTGACGGTCTCGGGGGCGGGGCCGGCCTCGAGGGGGGCGCGGGCGAACTCCATCCACACGTAGCCGTAAGCGGACTCGTCGCCCCGGTAGAGCAGGTTGGACTTCATCGTGCGGTTCTGGCCGCTGAAGGGGTCGAGCCGGCGGGCGTCGGTGTAGCCGTCCAGGATGAAGGGGAACAGCACTTCCAGCGCCTTGGTCTTGCCCGAGCCGTTGTGCCCGCGCAGGACGAGCCTGCCGTCGGCGAAGGCGAACTCCTCGTCGACGTAGTCCCAGACGTTGATGATGCCTGCGCGGCTGGGTTGGAAGCGGTCGCTCCTGCGGCTCATGGGGTGGTTCCTTCGGTCTGGTGCGCGTCGGCTGCGTCGTGTTCGGGGGCCGGGTGCGCCTGGTCGAGGGGCCCGAGGGGGAGCATCCCGGTGTCGGGGCGTTCGGGCAGGGCGCCCTGGATGTTGCGGTAGCGCAGGGCCTGGGGCATGACCAGGATCCCGCCGGGCACGGCGTGCACCAGGCGCAGGTCGCACAGCAGGACGAGGGCGGCGTCCAGCAGGCCGTGCGGGTCCTGTTGCCAGGTGTTGGTGAAGGAGGCGGGGCCGAACTCGGTGAACAGGTCGGCGACCATTCCTTCCAGGCGTTCACGTTCGACCAGGGGCGCGTTGCGGGCGGGCCCGGCCGGGGCGGGTGCGGGTTCCTCGTGTCCGGTCCAGGCGAGTTCGCCGACCACGCCGTGCAGGGGCAGCCCGGCATCGACCTGCGCGACGAGTTCGGCGTGCTCCTGAGCGGGGCCGGGCACGTCCATGTGGGTCAGTGCCGCCCACGAGGTCTCGAACAGGTCGGCGATCTTGGCCAGCAGCAGTCCGGCGGTGCGGGTGACGGCGCCGCCGCGTCCGGGGAAGGGGCGGTCGGTGAAGAGCCCGGTGGGGTCGGCCAGCAGGACCCCCTCGGCGCGGCGTTCGACCACCAGTCCGGTCATGCGGGCCACGTCCTCGGCCGGTCCCTTGGTGCGCAGGGCCGCGGCGACCTCGGGGTCGAGGTCGGCGTAGTGGACGACGGGGTGTTCGACGAGCAGGCGCCGGGCACGGCGGGCGGCGCGTTCGCGGTCGGCGCCCTCCTTCACCGGGTCACTGAGCAGCCCGGCGACGCTGCCCAGGTGCTGGACCGGCCGAGCGGGGCGGAAGAGGATCTCGCAGAGCTCGTGGTCGATGTCGAAGAGGGCGTCGGCCTGGCCCTGGCCGCGGGCCCAGGCCTCCAGCGAACCGTCGGACAGGTGCAGGGCTCCTCTTTCCAGGAGCCAGTGGGCGGCGTCCACGAGCGCGGACTTGTGCGCGGAGTCGGTCGGGTCGTATCCCAGGCCGTCGACGGCGTTGGCGGCGGGGGTGAACTGGGCGACCAGGTCCCCGAGGCTGATCTCGATCTGGGAACGTTGGAAGGTCGCCAGCATCAGGCACAGGTAGGCGAGCCGGCGCCGGTCGAAGGGCCGGCCCTTGCGGGAGAAGACCTGGCGCTGGGTCGGGTCGAGTTCGTCGATCTCGCGCACCAGGCGGACGTGGTCGGTGGTGGCGATGAGGGTGTGGCCGAACAGGGTACGCAGGTCCTCGGCCATGTGGTCGGCCCAGCGCAGCACCTGGTCGAGGGTCCCGGGGCGGGGCCGGGTGGCGGTGATGAGGTCGCAGGTGAGCACGCGGCGTACCGCCTGCTGGTAGGTGCCCAGGTCGGCGGGGTCGACGTGGCGTGCGGGACCGCGGCGGCGTGCCATCATGAGCCCTTTCCGGTGAGGATCTCCAGTCGAAAGCCCGGCAGGTGCATGCTGCCCCGGGTGGTGCGCACGGTGCTGCCGCGGGGATCGTGCACCAGGCGGACGGTGGTGCCGCCGTCGGTGCCGGAGGAGGACATCTTGCCCTTGATCGGTCCGCCGCGCGCTTCCAGGGCCTTGGTGACCAGGCGCATCAGGATGCGGGTGTCGGTCTCGTCCAGGACCCGTCGGTGTGCGCCGTCCTCGACCAGCCCTTGGGCCGCGCGGCGTTCGGCGGCACGCGCCTCGGCCTGCTGCTCGCGCAGGGCGGCCTTGGCTCCGGGGTTGCGCCGGACCGGCTTGGGCACACCCGTGGTCGGTGCGCGGTCGCTGCGGAAAAGGGTGACCGACACTTCCACGCCCGGGGCGTCCCACCAGGTGGTGTTGGGCGAGATCTGTTCGCCGTCCTCGTGGGCCACGCCCAGGTGGCGGGCCGAGCGGGTGTTGAAGGCCGCGCCCATGAGCGCGTGCGCGGCGCCGTCGTCGGGGGCGTCGAAGACCCATTCGGCGAGGTGGCGCAGTTGTGTGGAGCGGTTGACGCCGCCGCGTTGGGCGTCGGTGATCTGGCGCAGCAGGGCGACGACACCGGAGACGGCCGAGCGGGTCGCGGAACCGAGTTCGGCGGCGCGGGTGGGTGCGGTTCCGTCGGAGGCGAACCAGCCGCGTACGGCCTGCCAGCGGCGGTGCCAGTCCGCCAGGCGGTCCTCGCGTGCCATGAACAGGCGTTCGTCGGCCTCGGCGGCGCGGGAGAGCAGGGTGGCCAGACCGGTGGCCTCGACCTCGTGCACGGCGGTGTCCAGGCGCGGCAGATAGCGGTCCAGCTCGGCCATGAAGTCGGACATGTGCACGAGCAGGGCGTTCTTGTGGCGCAGGAAGACCTCCGGGGAGGCCTCCGTTGAGCGCAGGATCTCCCCCAGGGTGACGTGGAACTGGGCGGAGCGCCGTCCCATGTCCTCCATGGCCGAGTCCAGGCGGGACAGGCGCCGGTAGACGTCCTCGCCCTGTGCGGTGCGGTTGGCCTCGGCCAGCGCCCGCAGGTCCTCCAGGACGTCGGAGAAGACCAGCCGGGAGAGGTTGACGTCCTCCACCCGGGCTCCCAGCAGGCTCTCCACGGACTGGTAGGCCCAGTACCCGAGTTCGCTGAACTGGTACACGGACTGGCGGTTGCGGTAGCTGGCCAGGTTTCCGGCCCGGGAGGCGTCGTCGAAACGGTGCACGATCCCGTCGGCGGCGAGCTGGTCCAGCCGGTCGCGCAGGCCGTGGTCGGGGACGGGGACCTCGGCACGGGAGCCGGCGAGCTCGCGCAGCGCACCGGCCACGTCCTCGGCCCCCACCTGCACCTGGTGGACCTCGCGCAGGCGGTCCACGGCCCGCAGGATCCACAGGTAGGTGACGTGGTCGTCGCGGCGGGTGAAGTTGAACAGGCGGAAGCGGTCGCTGACCGCGAGCGCGTCCAGGTCCAGGGCCCTGCGCTCAGCCACGGATCATCCCCGTCTCTGTCCGGATGCACGGTTGCACGTTCGTCGAAGGTGTCGCGGCCGCGGCGCTCCCCCGCCCCACCCGGCTCGGCCGGCGACCATCCCATTCTGACAGCGTCGCGGGGTGGCCGGATCCGACTCGGGCGAAGGGGGTGCGGTGGGGTGGGGCACATGTCCGTTCCACCCGCCATGCGGGCTTTTCCGTCGCAGGAGTATGCTCCCGACGGACCGGCGAGCGTGAGGAGGAGCGTAGTGGGACGGCGGCGCAAGCGGGGCGTGTGGGCGTTCGTGCGCCGGCACCGGGACGGGTTGCCGTTGGTGGTTTTCGGCCTGTTGGTGCTGGGCGCCTGGTTGAGCACCAACGCCGACCGGCCGCTGCTGTGGGCCGCGCTCGGAGCTCTGGGCCTGGTGGGGGCCGTGTGGCTGGTGTGGTGGGCGCGTCGGCGTCTGGCCCGGCGGCGGGAGGAACGGTTGGTCGAGCGCACCGACCTGTCGGCCGTCGACACGATGACCGGGACCGAGTTCGAGGAGTTCGTGGCCTCGCTCCTGCGCACCCACGGCTACACGCGGGTGGAGGTGGTCGGCGGCGCTTCCGACGGCGGCGCGGACGTGCGCGCCCATGCCCCCGACGGGCGCGCGGTGGTGGTGCAGTGCAAGCGGTGGCGGCGCCCGGTCCCGCCCCACGAGGTGCGGGCGTTCGTGGGCACGCTCTCCGGCACGCACCGGGGCTTCACGGGGCTTTTCGTGGCCTCCCAGGGGTTCACCGACGCGGCGGTGCGTGAGGCCGACGCGGGCCACGACGCCGCCCTGGCCCTGGTGGACCGTCACGGCCTGGCGCTGTGGATGCGCGGCGAGCGCGTCCCCGAACTGCCCCCGGCGCGCCCCGGAGCCTCCGACGCGGCCTGAGCGGGCTTCCCGTGCGAGCGGCGGGTGGGCGGGGAGCGGGCGGAAAAGGCTTTGCCCGGTGGTGGAACAGCGTGCGAGCCTGCCCGGCGGTGCGATGGTCGCACCGGAGCACGCAGAGGGTGGGGACAGCAGCCGTGGGCCACATCGACGTCAACCAGGTCGGCCACACCCTGCCGGACGGCCGTCCGCTGTTGGACGAGGTGTCCTTCCGGGTGGGTGAGGGGTCCAAGACCGCACTGATCGGAGCCAACGGCGCGGGCAAGAGCACGCTGCTGCGGTTGGTGCGGGGTGGGGCCGCGCCGCAGTCGGGTGCGGTGACCGTGGACGGCGAGCTGGGGGTGATGCCCCAGTTCGTGGGGCACGTGCGGGACACGACGACCGTGCACGAGCTGCTGGTATCGGTGGCCCCGGCCGCGGTGCGGCGGGCGCACGCGGAGCTGGAGCGGGCGGAGGAGGCCATGATGGGCTCCGATGACGAGAAGACGCAGATGCGCTACGCCGAGGCGATCACCGGTTACCACGACGCCGGCGGTTACGGTGCCGAGGTGGTGTGGGACCAGTGCTGCGCGGCGGCCCTGGGTGCCCCTTACGCCCGGTGCCGGTGGCGGGAGGTGCGCACGCTCTCCGGTGGTGAGCAGAAGCGCCTGGTCATCGAGGCGCTCCTCCGTGGCCCGGCTCCTCTGTTGCTGTTGGACGAACCCGACAACTACCTGGACGTGCCGGGCAAGCGGTGGTTGGAGGAGGCGTTGCGGGCCAGCCCCAAGACCGTCCTGTTCGTCTCCCACGACCGTGAGCTCCTGAGCCGGGTCCCGGACCGGATCGTCACGTTGGAGCTGGGCGCGGCGGGCAACAGTGCCTGGGTCCACGGCGGGGCCTTCGGTACCTACCACGAGGCGCGTCGGGAGCGTTTCGCACGCCTGGACGAGCTGCGCCGCCGGTGGAACGAGGAGCACGCCAAACTCAAGGCCCTGGTGCGCATGTTCAAACAGAAGGCGTCCTACAACTCGGACATGGCCTCGCGGTACCAGTCGGCGACGACCCGGTTGCGCAAGTTCGAGGAGGCCGGGCCGCCGCAGCAGCGCCCGCGGGAGCAGAACCTGCGGATGCGGTTGCGCGGGGGCCGTACCGGAAAGCGGGCCCTGGTGTGCGAGGGGTTGGAGCTGACCGGGTTGATGCACCCTTTCGACCTGGAGGTGCGCTACGGCGAGCGGGTCGCGGTGCTGGGCGCGAACGGGTCGGGCAAGTCGCATTTCCTGCGCCTGTTGGCCGGGGGCGGCAGTCTCCCGGAGACGTCGCTGCTGTCGGAGGAGGAGCGCTCCCGGATCGCCCCGGTCGCCCACACCGGCAAGGCACGGCTGGGTGCGCGCGTGTTCCCGGGTTGGTTCGCACAGACCCACGAGCACCCGGAGTTCGCCGACCGCACACTGTTGGAGATCCTGCACGAGGGCGAGGGGGCCAGGAAAGGGCTGCCCCGTGAGGAGGCGGGCCGCGCACTGGACCGTTACGAGTTGGCGTTGTCGGCCGAGCAGACCTTCGACACGCTCTCGGGCGGTCAGCAGGCCCGTTTCCAGATCCTGCTGTTGGAACTGGCGGGGTCGACGATGCTGCTGCTCGACGAACCGAGCGACAACCTGGACGTGGTCTCGGCAGAGGCGTTGGAGACCGCGCTGGAGCCCTTCGAGGGCACGGTCCTGGCGGTCACCCACGACCGGTGGTTCGCCCGGGGCTTCGACCGGTTCGTGGTCTTCGGGGCCGACGGCCGGGTCCAGGAGAGCGCGGAACCGGTGTGGGACGAGGGCCGGGTGGAGCGCCCGCACTGACCTGTGGGCAGGGCGGGTGCCACATGCGGTCCTGTTGACCGGGGCGCGGGGCGGGTGCCCTCGTCGAGCCGTGCGGCCGTAGGTGTCATTCGGGTACGGGCAGGTCGAGGTCGACCACGGCCGAGCACTCGGCCAGGCACCCCTCCAGGCGCAGCTCACCACCGGGCTCGGCGCGGGGGAAGTAGAAGGCGGCGAGGGTGCCGCTCCCGGGGTCGAGTTCGTGGCGGCCCGCGGACAGGGCGGAGGGTTCGCCGTCCTCGCTCCCGTCGGGGACGTAGGTGGCGCCGTCCAGGTCCAGGCCGGCCTCGTCGACGGTGGTGAGGTCGACGGTGACGACGAGGGTGTCGTCGTCGACGGTGCGGTAGGCGCTGAGGAAGGTGGCCTGTACACCTTCGGAGTCGTCGGTGACGTCATCGGCGGAGGACAGGCGCGGGCCGGGGTCGGTGCCGTTCACGCGCAGGCCCGTGAGGCGGCCGTCGTTCTCAGTGAAGTTCTCGTAGACCACGCACACGGGTCGGCCGGCCGGTTCCTCGGTGCGGCAGAGTTCGTGGGCCTCGGCGATGCTCTGCACGTCGCTGTCCTGCACGGGGGCTCCCTCGTCCTCCCACGCCTGGAAGAGGGTGGCGTAGTGGCGGAGGTAGTCGTGGGCGGTGGAGCCGTCCTCGGTCAGGTCGAGGCCCTCGCGCATGCGGTCGGGGTCGGAGGCGGCGGCGAGCGCGCTCACGTAGTCGCGGACCAGGCTCGGGGAGGCCTCTTGGCGTTCCGCTCCCCCGGACGGCTCCTCGCCGTGGGGCGCGGCCATCAGGGCCAGGGCCGCGGCGACGGTGGATACGCGTGCGGAGAACATCGGCCTCCCCAGTGGGTCCCGGTTCCACTCAGCACACGGTAGTTCGACACGCGTCAACGGGAGGCTTTGCCGCTCAAAGCCTGGTTTGCGTCCCGCCCGGGACCGCTCCCGGGCACGGCCCCGGGCGGGAGGGGGTCAGGGCCGCAAGAGCACCGGCAGCCCCTTGAGGCTGTTGACGACGATGGAGGGGTGGTTCTCCAGCTCGCTGTCGGGCACGGCGAGCTGCATGTCGGGGAAGCGCTCGAACAGTTTCGGCAGGGCGATCCGGCCCTCCATGCGCGCCAGGTGGGAGCCCGGGCACACGTGCGGCCCGTACCCGAAGGAGATGTGGCGCCCCTGCTCACGCGTCAGGTCGAAGGTGTCGGGGTGGGGTTCGCTGCCGTGCTCCTCGCGGTCACGGCTGATCGCGCCGTAGGAGACCATCAGGGCCTGGCCCTTCTCGATGGTCACGCCCCCGGCCTCCACGTCCTCCGAGGCGAAACGGAAGACGAAGTTGGAGGTGGGCGGGTCGAAGCGCAGGGTCTCCTCCACCACGGTCTCCCAGCCGACCTCGCCCTGCTTGACCAGGTCGAACTGCTCGGGGTGGGTCAGCAGGGCCCGCACGGCGTTGGAGAGGAGGTTGACGGTGGTCTCGTGTCCGGCCGCGACCACGACCTGCAGGGTTCCGCGGATCTCCAGGTCGGTGAGGGCGTCTCCGTTCTCGCCGGCGTTGATGAGGTCGGTGGTCAGGTCGTCGCCGGGGGCGGCGCGCTTGGCGACGATCATGTCGTCGTAGTAGCGCTCCAGGGTCGTGTAGACCTCCACGAACTCCTCGGGCGAGGTGACCGAGCTGAAGAACTTCACGTACATGTCGCGCAGGTAGCCGTGCTCAGCGCTGTCCACGCCGTAGAGCTCACCGATGACGTTCATGGGGAGTTTGAAGGCGAACTCCGACTTCAGGTCGAGGACCTGCTCGGCCCGGTCCTCCAGGGAGTCGAGGAGTTCGGCCGTGATCGCCTCGACACGGGGACGCACACGCTCGGTGCTGCGGGCCGAGAAGGCCTTGGCGGTGAGCTCGCGCAGGCGCTTGTGTTCGGTGCCGTCGGTGCCCAGGAGGTTGGTCGGGGTCGGGGGGATCGTGCTCAGCAGCGGCCATCCCTCGGGGATGCGTCCCTGCTGCAGGTCGTCCCAGTGGGCCACGTCCTTGACCATGCGGCGGTCGGTGAGCAGGTCGCGGGCCACACGGTGGTGGGTCACGGCCCAGGCGGTCACCCCGTCGGGCAGTTCGACGCGGGTGATCGGGCCGGCCGCGTGGAGGTCCTCGCGCTCGGTACGCAGGTCGCGGACGTAGGGGTCGAGAGTGATGCTTCCGCTGGAACCATGGTCGACGGGGCAGGGCATCAATAGTCTCCTCGGGGGGATCCGGGGGTGAAGGTGACGGGGAGGGAGGAGACGCCGCGCACCCACGGGGAGGGACGCCAGCGCAACTCCTGCGGGGCGACGGCGAGCTCGACGTCGGGCAGCCGGTCCAGCAGGATCTCCACCGCGGTCGCGGCGACGGTCTCGGCGATGTCCTGAGCGGGGAAGGGGCACTGGTGCGCGCCGTGGGAGAAGGACAGGTGCGCGTTGTTGCCCTCTGCGGGAACTCCGGCGCGCACGCCGGGATCGCGGTTGGCGCCCGAGAGGCCGAGCAGCACCATGTCGCCCTGGCGGATGTGGCGACCGCCGAGTTCGGTGTCGTGGACCGCGAACCGCCCCGCCTGGATCTGTGTGGGGGTGTCCTCCCACAGGACCTCGTTGAGCGCGGCCCGGACGCTGCTGCGCGCCCCCGCGAAGGAAGCGGAGAAACGCTCGTCGGTGAGCATGAGCCGCAGCGCGTTGCCGATCCACTCAGCGGTGGGCTGGTTCCCCCCGCCCAGGACCACGATGAGTTCGGCGGTGAGTTCCTCGTCGGTGTAACCGGCCGGGTGGGCCAGGAGCCGGGAGACGGCGTCGGGGCCGGGGGCCGCGCGCCGTTCGGCGATCAGGTGGGCCATTCGGGCCAGGAGCTCGCGCTGGGCGACCATGGCGTCCGGGCCGCCGTCGATCATGGCGGTCATGACCGCGGCCAGTTCGTCGCCCCGGTGCTCATCGAGCCCGAAGATCCACGCCAGGACGAGAGCGGGGATCCGGGCAGCGTAGGCCGTGCGCAGGTCGACGCCGCCGGCGCCGCAGAAGGAGTCGATGAGCCGGTCGGCCATCCGGACGGTGACCGAATGCAGTTCGTGGGGGTCCACGGCCGCGAGGGCGTCGGTGATCGCCCGGGCTCGGCGCCGGTGTTCGTCCCCTTCGCTGTAGAGCACCGTGGGCATCTGGATGACCATGGGCAGCAGAGGCCAGTCGGCGGGTACCCGGTCCCAGGCGTTCCAGCGGGCGGAGCTGCGGGCGAACGTGGCCGGGGTGTTGAGCACATGGTGCAGTTCCCGGTAGCCGATGACCATCCACGCGGGCACGTCTGCGTCCATGAGCACGGGCACGACGGCTCCGTACTCGGCACGCATCGCCTCGATGTGCCCGGCGGGATCGACCGTGTGTTCGGGGCCGCGCAGACGGACGGGACAGCTGTTCATGTAGCGCTCTCCTGAGGGAGGGGGGACAGGGAGGCCAGGGAGCGCACCCACTCGGCGAGGGTGATGAAAACCTGTTTGGCGGAGGCGCGCTCTCGGGCGTCGCACCGCACCAGCGGCACTGCGGGGTCCAGGTCCAGGGCCCCGCGTACGTCCTCGAGGTCGTGGCTCTGGCCACCGAAATCGTTGTGGGCGACGATGAAGGGGGTGCCTTGCTGTTCGAGGCGGTCGATGGCGTACCAGGAGTCCTCGATGCGGCGGGTGTCGACCAGGACGACCGCGCCGAGCGCACCGGAGAAGAGCCGGTCCCAGAGGAACCAGAAACGTTTCTGGCCCGGGGCGCCGAACAGGTAGAGCACGGAGGTCGCGTCCAGGGTGATACGGCCGAAGTCGAAGGCCACGGTGGTGGAGTGTTTGTCCTCGACCCCGCCGAGGTCGTCGACGCGGTCGCCGGCGCGGGTCATGGTCTCTTCGGTGTCGAGCGGCCGGATCTCGCTGACCGAGCGCACCAGAGTGGTCTTGCCGACGCCGAAGCCACCGACGACGGCGATCTTCAGCGCGTGGGCGGCGGTCTGGGGCAGGCTGCCGCCGTGAGGGGCGAATTCAGAGGTTGTGGAGTGCAACGAGCACCTTCTCCAGCA
The DNA here is from genome assembly GCF_000341145.1 of Nocardiopsis xinjiangensis YIM 90004. Classification (GTDB taxonomy): domain Bacteria; phylum Actinomycetota; class Actinomycetes; order Streptosporangiales; family Streptosporangiaceae; genus Nocardiopsis; species Nocardiopsis xinjiangensis. The sequence goes on along the minus strand of NZ_ANBE01000038.1, from coordinate 98,159 downwards.
CGTCCGGGGAAGCGAAAGGGTGGGCCTGGGAGGGGGCGGGCACGGGGTGGCGCGCTGTGAGCTGACCGGTGTCGATGAGGTCGGTGAGCAGGATCCGCACGACCGTGACGGGCAGGGCCAGGTGCGCCGCGACCTCCACCACGGCGGTGGGTGACTGGCACAGGCGCAGGATCGCCGCGTGTTCGGACTGCATCCCGGGGGCGGGTAGGTTCTCGGCGACCACGAGGGTCACGGCGTCGAGCGCGTCGTCCGCTCCCCTGCTGCGTCCTCCGGTGATGACGTGGAGGCGGTCAGGGCTCTCGTCACGGTGGGAGCGGGTCACGGAGCCCCCGTGGTCTGGCGCGGTGGTGTGGTCAGGTGCTCGCTCAGCTGCTCGACGAGTTCGTTCATGTTGTGTCCGACGAGGCCGGGGTCGGCCTCCTCGGAGGTGAGCACGGACAGGTGGGCGCCGGCACCGGCCTCGACGATGAAGAGCAGGCCGCCGTAGAACTCGGCCATGGCCTGGCGTACACCCCCGCCGCCGTTGCCGAACTCCATCGAAGCGCTCTGCGAGAGGCTCTGGAGCCCGGCTGCGATGGCGGAGAGGTGGTCGGCGCTGTCGCGGCCGAGGCCGGAGCTGTGGCAGAGCTTGAGGCCGTCCCGGGAGAGCACCAGTGCGTGACGGGTTCCAGGAGTGCGTTCCAGGAGGCTTTCGAGGAGCCAGGTGAGCTTGTCGAGGTCCATCATTCGTCCTTCGGTGTTCCGGTCGGTTCCTGGCCTCGCACAGCGGAGCGGAAGGCCCCGAATCCCTGGGCGGAAGTGGTGGGCCCGGAGATGGTGGGTCCGGGTTCGGGCCGCTGGGTGGCTGCGAGGGTCCGGCCGCGTCTGCGCATGGGCAGGCCGCTGGCGTGGCGTGGGGGTGTGTCTGTCTCCTCGGCTGCAGAGTTGCCGACCGGTTCGGGGGCAGGGTCCGCCTGCGGTGCGGGCGGGGGCGGGGGTGCCTGCTGTTCCGGCGACTGCGGCGCGGGTGGCTGAGCTGCGGATACCTGCGGCGCGGACGGCTGCGGTCCCGTCCGTGTCCCGGGGGACCGTGGGGCCGACTGCTGGGCGGGTGGTGTCGCGGCCGCGGGGGCGCTCGCCCGCGCGGGCCCGTCGTCGAGGGGTTTGATGAGGGTGCGGGGCACGAGCAGCACGACCGCGGTGCCCCCGCGAGAGGAGGGGCGGAAAGCCACGGACAGGTCGTAGCGCCGGGCGATGAGCCCGACCACGGACAGTCCCAGGCGGGTCCCGGAGATGGCGCCGATGTCCAGCCCCCGGTCGACGGTGTCCCGGGCCCGGCGCAAGGCTTCCTCTCCCATGACGAGGCCGCCGTCCTCGACCATGACCGCCAGCCCGGCCTGGACCTCTTCCACGTGTACGTGGACCTCTGAGGTGGGCGGGGAGAACTTGGCGGCGTTGTCGAGGATCTCGGCGAGGGCGTGGATGATGCCCTCGGCCGCGAAGCCGGCGAGCGCCTGGGCGGGCACGTGGTGCAGGCGCACGCGCTGGTAGCCGCCGATGCGGCCCATGGCGCCGCGCACGATGCTCTCCAGAGGGATGGACCGGCCCCAGCGGCGGCCGGAGCGTGCCCCGGTGAGCACGGCGATGCTGTCGGCGGTGCGTCCGGTCTGGGCCACGGTGTGGTCGAGGTGCATCAGGTCGCCGAGGACGTCCGCGCCGGCGATGCCGTCGCCGTGGCTGTCCTGCATGCTGCGCAGGTCGGCGAGCATCGTGGTGGTCATCGCCTGGATACGCCCGGCAGCGGTGGCACAAGCGGTGATGGTCGCGGCGCGGCGCCGTTCGGCGTGGGAGATCTCGGAGACGACGAGGTCGAGAACGGCCTGCCCGGAGGGGTGCTCGGCCCGGGGCAGCCCGTACAGGACCCGCTCGGCGCTCTCGCCCTCGCGCAGGCGGGTGACGGCCCGGGGCAGGTCCCGCTCGGCCAGCGAGACGGACTGGTCCGAGATGGCGTCGATTCGGCCGCGCAGGTGGTGCACCGTACGGGCGTATCGAGCCAGCAGCGCGGCGCACACGGTCAGCAGGACCACGGTGAGGCCGCCGGCGGCCAGCACCGGGGTGAGCAGCTCTTCGGGTGCCACCCACAGCACCTGGCCCCAGAGCAGCAGGGCGGGCACCGGCAGCAGGAACCACAGGGGTGCGCTGGACCGTGGCGGGGGCGCTCCACGGTCCCGGGGGATCTTGTCGGTCATCTCCACGTCCGGCCACGTCGTTGCTGATGGGACCACACAGGGTGGTCAGGGATCCTCCTGCACGAGGGGGGAGCTGAAAGGGCAGACCGGAATGCCTCGGCGCCGCTTTCGCCACACAGCGGCACAACATACCACCAAGCGACGTGGATGACGATAACGGAAATACCGACCTTTTTACTCCGGTTCCCGAGGGGAAACAATGACTATTGCGCCTCCGGGAAAGGCTGTGGTAATCGCGCACGGACGCCACGGCGGTCGAGCCGTTGACGGGGACCTGGCCCCGAGGGAGGCCCGGTACCGCTACGGCCGCGACAACGGGAGGAGCCCCGCAGGCCACGGCCGCACCGGAAAAACCCGGCGGAATAACGAGGGCGGGGCAAACACGAAAACACGCGGACCGTACCCCGAATTCATCCACCCTTCACAGGGCGGCGGCCCCGGCCCCGCCGATGGCGCCTCGGGGCCGGTGATGAAGCACGAATGCGCAGGCCGTACGGTGGGGGCACAGAGACAGGGGCGCACACGGACGATCGGCCCGTGTCCAGCATCACACCCACACAGCGACACCGAGGCGGCACACGCACCGGGAGGAGACACGGTCCCCCGGTGCATCACGCGTGGTTCGATCTCGGGTCCTCAGGGAATCTTGACGTGGACCGACGCGTTATACCCCCGCGAAAGAGCACGAGCGCCTGGAGGGCACCCACACGATGGCCGAGCGAGCACTTCGCGGCACCCGGCTCGGAGCGACGAGCTACGAGAACGACCGCAACACCGACCTGGCTCCCCGGCAGGAGGTCACCTACGACTGCACCCGGGGCCACAAGTTCTCGGTCACCTTCGCGACCGAGGCAGAGGTTCCCGTGGAATGGGAATGCCGTTTCTGCGGTGACCGCGCCCGGCGGCGGGACGGCGAGGGCGAGGAGCCCAAGAACGTCAAGCCGGTGCGTACGCACTGGGACATGCTGCTGGAGCGCCGGAGCATGGAGGACCTCGAGGAGGTCCTGGCCGAGCGCCTCGAGGTGCTGCGCGCACGCCGCCGCGAAGAGGCGGCCAAGGTCGAGGAGCTTGCCGACCAGTAGTAGCACCTCGCGACAGCGGGATCCGACTTCACGGGGGCGGCGGACCACGGTCCGCCGCCCCCGTCTTCGTGTCCGGCCCGTCTCGCGTGACGGGCGGAACAGGTTCTAGTCCTCGGTCCGGACGCAGTCGGTCCCGAAAGGGTCCCGGGTGGCGCCGACGAGGTTGTTGACCGACTCCAGCACACGGGTGGGCCGGTAGGGGAACTGTTCGGCCGTCTCCCGCCCGGAGATTCCCGAGAGCACCAGGATCGTCTGCAGTCCGGCCTCCAGGCCGCTGAGCACATCGGTGTCCATCCGGTCGCCGACCATGACCGTGTTCTCCGAGTGCGCGCCGATACGGCGCAGCGCCGAACGCATCATGAGCGGGTTGGGTTTGCCCACGAAGTAGGGGCGCCGCCCGGTGGCCTTCTCGATGAGCGCCGCGACCGCGCCGGTGGCCGGGAGGGGGCCCTCGGCGCTCGGGCCGGTCTGATCGGGGTTGGTCGCGATGAAGCGGGCCCCGTTGCGCACGAGCCGGATGGCGCGGGTGATGGCCTCGAAGCTGTAGGTACGGGTCTCACCGAGCACGACGTAGTCGGGATCGCGTTCGGACATGACGTAACCGACGTCGTGCAGGGCGGTGGTCAGCCCGGACTCCCCGACGACGTAGGCCGACCCTCCGGGCCGTTGGGTCTGGAGGAACTGCGCGGTTGCCAGGGCGGAAGTCCAGATGGCCTCCTCCGGGATGTCCAGCCCCGAGTTGAGCAGCCGCGCGCGCAGGTCCCGCGGCGTGTAGATGGAGTTGTTGGTCAACACCATGAACGGGGTCTCGTTGTCCCGCAGTTCCTTCAAGAGGGCGTCGGCGCCGGGGACGAGGTGCTCTTCGCGCACGAGCACGCCGTCCATGTCGAAGAGGTAGTTCCACTCACTGTCGTTGCTCACGGGACCATTGTGCAGGTGCGGGGACGCATACGAACACTCCCCTGCGGTAGTTGAGACGTCTCACACCGGAGGCCAGGGCACCGCGGGCCAGTCCGGTGCCGGGTAGGGGTGAATGCCGTGCTGGATGAGCAGGTCGACACGGTCGCGGACAGCATGGCGTTCGGGTCCGGTCAGGTGCTGGTCCAGGGTCCCGGCGATCTCGCTCGCGGGGTCGCCGAGCAGGCGCCGCACGCCCATGAGCGCGGTCAGGGCCTCTTCGGTCAGCGGCAGGCCCTGCCACTGCCACAGGACGGTGCGCAGTTTGTAGTCCTCCGCGAAGGAGACACCGTGGTCGCAGCCGTAGAGGTGGCCGCCGGTGGTGGGCAGCAGGTGGCCGATCTTACGGTCGGTGTTGTTGATCACGGCGTCCAGGACAGCCATGCGCCGCAGCCCGGGATGATCGGTGCTCCGCGACAGCTCCACCAGGTCCACCGTGGTGTCACCGTGCACCCACAGCTGGACCATTCCCTCACCGAACGGCCCGTCGCGGTGCACGGTGGGCGGCACGACCGACCAGCCCAGCGCCTGGGACACGGCGAAGGCGGAGACCTCGCGGCCGGCCAGGGTCCCGTCGGGGAAGTCCCACAGGGGCCGCTCCCCCGCCACGGGCTTGTACACGCACGCGGCCGAGCGAGCGCCGTCGGAGACGGTGCAGTACAGGGTGGCGTTGGAAGCGGCGGTCAGACGGCCCTCGACCGACAGGGCGCCCTCGCGTAGAAGCCGCATCCCCTCGTCGGGGGTGAGCCCGTCGAAGGCATCGCGGACGTCACCCGTGAGCGCGTCGGACGCCGGACCCTCGGACATGTCGTGTTCTCCGGCCACGTCAGACGATGCGGTCGGGCCGGTACCCGTTCTGGCGCACGCACACGTGCCCGGCCGGGTCCAGCGGGCGCTCGCACAGGGGGCAGTTGGGCCGCCCGGCCGCAACGACCTTGAGGGCACGGCCGGCGAAGGAACGGGCCTCACCCGGGGTGAGGTAGACACGCAGGACGTCGCGGTGGGCGGGGCCCTCCTCGGTGAAGACCTCCAGCTCCTCCTCTTCGTCCTCGCCGAGCTCCTCTCCGGCGCTCTCGTCGATCTCCTGGGCCTCGATGATGACGCGGGCGGCCTCGGCGTCCCACGCCAGGGCGAGGGTGCCCACGCGGAAGTCCTCCTCGATGGGCTGTTCGAGGGGCCCTTCGTCCTCGGGCGGTACGAACTCGCCGGACTGGGCCCCGAAGCGGCGGTTCACTTCTTCCAGCAGCTCCTCGACTCGGGAGGCCAGGGCTTCCACCTGGGCCTTCTCGAGGGCGACGCTGGTGACGCGCCCCTCGCCCACGGCTTGCAGGAAGAAGGTGCGCTCCCCCGGCTGGCCCACGGTTCCGGCGACGAACCGTTCTGGCGGGTTGAACTGAAAGACGGGCATGGACACGACCCTAAATGATCAGGCCTGTTCGGTGCGCCCCGAGGCCCCGGAGCCCCCTCCGACAGCGGCCTCGCCCTTGGCCTCGGTGGCGGTGGGCAGCCCCGCGGCCAGGGCTTCACCAGTGTCGTTGATGCCGTTGATGAAGGGACGGGAGCGGGTGTAGGTGAGGGAGGTGACCGAGCAAGGGTCCACGCGCAGGCGTTGGAACAGGTCCAGGTGCATACCCAGGGCGTCGGCGACGATCGCCTTGATGATGTCGCCGTGGCTGCACACGACGTAGACGGGCGGCACGCGCGGGGTGTCGTCCTCGGGCTCCGAGACCTGGTCCGCCACATGCCCGTTCCAATCGCGGACGGCCTCGACCGCGCGGGCGGAGGCGGTGGCCAGCGCTTCACCGCCGGGAAAGCGCGCGGCGCTGGGCTGGTCCTGCACGACTCGCCAGAGGGGTTCTTCGGACAGTTCGGTCAGTGAGCGGCCGGTCCAGCTTCCGTAGTCGCACTCGATGAAACGTTCGTCGGTGGTCACGGGGAGACCGAGGCGTTCGGCCACGGCATCGGCGGTCTCCTGGCAGCGTTCGAGCGGGCTGGAGATCAGGGCGGAGGCGGTGAGCCCTTCCAGGCGCCGGGCCAGGTGGGTGGCCTGCACACGCCCGGTGTCGTTGAGATGGACACCGGGGGCGCGTCCGGCCAGCTTCGGTCCGGTGACGTCGGTCATGCCGTGCCGAACCAGGAGGAGGGTGACCGCCTCGGGTACGGGCGCGGGCGCGGGCGGGGAGCCGTGCTGTGCTTCCGGTGTCGCCATACCCCCACCTTAGGACCTGGCCCTGCCCGGCGGACACCGCCGACACCGTCGCCCGCGCCCCGGACTCAGCCGACGCCGGCGCCGCCCTCCGGGGCGAGCCCGGCGAACTGGACGAGCACGAGGATGAGCACGCCCAGGGCCACCCGGTAGTAGACGAAGGGCATGAAGCTGTGCGTCTGGATGAAGCGCATGAGCCAGGCGATGACGACGTAGCCGACGACGAGGGCGACGAGGGTGCCCACGAGGGTGGCGCCCCAGCCGGCGTACTCGTTGCCGCCGATGTCGAGCATCTTGTAGAACCCGGAGGCGAACACGGCGGGCATGGCGAGCAGGAACGCGAACTCGGCGGCGGCCGGGCGGGTGAAGCCGAGGAGCCGGCCTCCGGTGATGGTGGCGCCGGAGCGGGAGACACCGGGGACGAGGGCGAGGGTCTGGGCGAGACCGAACCCGAGACCGCGGCCCAGGGTGAGGTCCTCCAGTTGCCGTTCGCGCCGGGCCATGCGGTCGACCGCGCCCAGGATGAGACCGAAGACGATGAGGCTGAGGGCGATGAGGCGCAGGTCGCGGAAGATGCCCTCGATGTGGTCTTCCAGGGTCAGACCGAGGATGCCGATGGGGATGGTCGCCAGGATGATGTACCAGCCCATGCGGGCGTTCATGTCGCTGCGCAGGCCGCGGTCGAACAAGGAGCGGCACCAGGTGGAGATGATCGCCCACACCCGCCTGCGGAAGTAGATGACGACCGCCAGCTCGGTTCCGATCTGGCTTACGGCGGTGAAGGCGGCACCCGGGTCGGGCCAGTTGAAGAAGGCCGCGAACACACGCAGGTGGGCACTGGAGGAGACCGGCAGGAACTCGGTGATTCCTTGGATGAGGCCGAGGACGACCGCCTCGAGGATGGACACGGAGGTATCGGACTTTCGTGAGGGTCCGGCGCAGGGCACCGGAGCACGGCCAGGGGCTCTCGGCTCGACCGGGACACGGGGCCATCGCTACCGCGTCCGTGTGGCCGGCACCGCCGTCCCCACTTTAGTCACCGAAAGCATCAGGGACACTACTCCGGGCTTTCGAGTGGGGTCGGCGGCGGCGTCGATGCACACATCCGCGGGGCTCCCGCCGTCCGGAGACGGTGAGCCGAGCGACCCCGACGGTAGACCAGCAAGGTGTACCCGAGACCGACGGGAGTTGAACACGGTAATCTCCGCCGCATGGAACAGCGACAGGTGGGCAGATCAGGCCTCTGGGTCTCACGGACCGCCCTGGGCACGATGACTTGGGGCAACGACACCTCGGAGGAGGAGGCCGGTCAGCAGCTCACCGCGTTCGTCGACGCGGGCGGCACGTTCGTGGACACCGCGGACATCTACACCGGCGGGCAGAGCGAACGGATCCTGGGGCGCCTGCTGCGCGGGGCGGTGCCTCGCGAAGACGTCGTCGTGGGGACCAAGAGCGGCCACACCCCGGGCGGCTACCGTCCGGTGGACACCTCCCGCCGTCACCTGTTGGCCTCCTTGGACGCTTCGCTGCGTCGTCTGCAGACCGATTACGTGGACCTGTGGCAGCTGCACGCCTTCGACCCGGCGACCCCGCCGGAGGAGTCGCTGGCGGCGATGGAGGCGGCGGTGGCCGCGGGCAAGGCCCGCTACGTGGGCGCGGGCAGTGTCGAGGCCTGGCAGTTCGCGACGCTGGCCACCTGGCAGCGGGCGCGACCGGACCGGGTACCGATGGTGAGCGCGGGTTCGGAGTACTCGCTGCTCAACCGGGAGGCCGACCGCGCTCTGCTACCTGCTGCGGCCGCCTCGGACGCGCACCTGATCGCCTGGGCGCCGCTGGGGCGCGGGGTGCTCAGCGCCAAGTACCGGAGCGGGGTCCCCCAGGACTCCCGAGCGGCCTTCCCCCACATGGCCGGTTACGTGGAGCCCTACCTGGACGAACCGGGCCGCCGGGTCGTGGAGTCGGTGTGCACGGCGGCCGAGGGCCTGGGGGTACCCCCTCTCGCGGTAGCGCTGAGCTGGGCGCGCGAGCAGGACGGAGTGGCGGCCGCCGTGGTGGGACCGCGCACCCTGCCCCAGCTCGAGGAGATCCTGGACGTGGAGACGGTGGAGCTTCCGCCCAAGATCCGCGAGNCGCCGGCCGCCCCTCAGGCGGCCGGCGGCACCGGGAAGTTGCTGTTGAACACGCCTTCGGGGTCGTACCGGTGCTTGATGCGGCGCAGCCGTTCCAGGGTCGGCGCGGGGAATGCCTTCTCCAGCACGCCCGGCCCGGTACGGGTGTCGAAGCTCAGGTACATGCCCTCCAGATACGGTTCGACCCGGGCCCAATGTTCGTCCATGCGCCCGACCAGGCGCGGCGGGGCCATCGCCGCCAAGGAGAAGTTCTGGTGGCGGTGGGCGTAGGCGGTCGCGTCGGCGGGCACGTCGTTGACCGCTCCACCGACCTGGCGCAGTTGCATGAGCTGCACGTCCCCGGTGTTCAGCAGGTCGGCGACGGCCTGCGAGGCGGTCTCGTCCAGATGGGGGACCAGACCCGACCGGGAGATCGGGAGGCCGTGCCCCTGGTGGTGTCCCTCTCCCGGCACGAGCACCGCCGGGTAGGGAGCGATCTGGGCGCGCTGGTCCAGGACCGGGCCGGCCTTCAGGAAGGGTTCCAGGGACCGCACGGCGGCGTCGGTGTCCTGGCCCGCGTACACGACCATGGCCTGGGCCGTGGCCCCGCGTCCCCCTCCGGGCGGGCCCATGGTGAGGAACGCGGTGACCTCGCGCGGGGCGCTCTCGGTGATCTCGCCCCAGGCACGCAGGAACCCGGCGGTGTCGGTGGCGTCGTAGACGAACTGGCCCAGGACGACCTCACCGAGGCGGGCTGCGGTGGCCTCCACCGAGAGCAGCACCCCGACGTTGGCGCCGGCTCCGCGCAGGGCCCAGAAGAGGTCGGGGTCCTCGGCGGCGTCCACACGCCGCACGCGGCCGTCGGCGGTGACGACCTCGGCGGCCGTGACGTTGTCGATGGTCAGACCGTGGGACCGCCCCAAGTAACCGACACCTCCGGTGGTGGCGAGGCCGCCGACGCCGACCCCGCCGTGGTCGCCGGAGCTCAGGGCCAGGCCGTGGCCGTTCAGCTCGGTGGCGACCCTGCCCCACCGGGCCCCGGCGCCCAGCCGGACCCGTCCCGTGGTGGGGTCCAGGACCTCCACGGCGTTCATGGCGGACAGGTCGAGCACGATCCCGCCGTCGTTGGTGGAGGTCCCGCTGATCCCGTGGCCGCCGCTGCGCACGTGCAGTTCGACGTCCTGTTCCCGGGCGTGGCCCAGCGCATGGACCACCTGGTCGGCGTCGCGCGGGCGCAGCACCAGGCCGGGCCGGCCGCGGCGCATGTAGGTGTGGCGCACACGTTCGTAGCCGCGGTCACCGGGCTCGACGGAACGGGCTCGCAGGGGGCCGGGCAGGCCGTCGTAGTCGATGCCCTCGCGCCGGGCGGCGAGCACCGCGGCCGGACGCACTTCCCCGGTGCGGGTGCCGGCGCTGCGGCGCTCGCGTTCGACGGCCTCGCGCAGGGCCGGGGCGATCTCCTCTCCCAGGATGTGGATGGTGCGCGAATCGTCGGTTCCCAGCACGAAGGTGGAGATTCCCTGTTCCAGTACCAGAGGGAGCAGTTCCTCGACCCACTGTTCGGGCGGGCCCTGGAGGAAGCCGTGCTTGCGCGGGGTCAGGGCGGTCCCCATGAGGTTGAGCGCGCGCCGGATCTCACGTGGGTCACGTCCTGCTTCGTGGGCGGCCTCGTCGATGGTGCGGTTGGCCGGGGCCAGGTCCTCGATCTGCATGTATCCCGTGCTGGGCAGCCATCCCTCGGCCTTGGTGCCGACCAGGCGCAGCATGCGGGGTTTGTATGCGCCGACGTGGATGCCGATGCGGTGGGCGGGCTCGGGGCCCCGGTGCATGCCCGCCACGCGGTGGTGGGTGCCCTCCACGCGCACGGGAGCGTCGGTGTCGGTGTCCCAGACCTGGCGGATGAGGTCGATGGCCTCGCCGAGGGAGTCGACGGCCTGGCCGGGGGTGAGTCGCTCGCTCCCCATGCCGGCGATGGCGTCCCACATGGCACCCGCGCCGAGACCGAGCTCGAAACGGCCTGAGGAGAGACGGTCCAGGCTCGCGGCGGCCTGAGCGAGCATTGCCGGGGGCCGCAACGGCAGGTTGAGCACGTTGCCGGCCACACGGAGGCGGGAGGTGCGGGCCGCCACCCAGGACAGCAAGGTCCAGGTGTCCAGGAAATCGGGGTTGTACGGGTGGTCCTGGAAGGTGGCCAGATCGAGGCCGGCCTCCTCGGTGGTTTCGGCCAGGCGCACGGTGCGGTCGGGGTCCTCGGCCGCGGGCGTCAGGAAGGTGCCGAACTGCAGGGGGTGACCGTAGTCGGTCATGACACTCCCTCAATCGTTGGCGTGGTAAACGATAATTCTTACAACTTATCTGTGGTACCACCTGTTCCTGCTACCGTGGCCTCATGACTCCTACCACCCCGGACGGCCCTCACGAGAGCGATTTGGGCTGGTCATTGGCGGTCCTCCTGCGCCACTGGCACGAACGTGTGGAAGGCCGCCTGTCCGACGTGCGACACGGAAGCCGCGGATACCACGTGCTCACCGACGTCGCCGAACACGAGGCACCGACCCAGGCCTCACTGGCCGAGCGCCTGCTCATCGACCGCAGCGTCATGACCTACCTCCTCGACGACCTGGAAGAGGACGGGCTCGTGCGGCGTGAGGTCGACCCGCGCGACCGGAGGGTCCGCCGGGTGTGTGTGACCGGCCGGGGCCGAGAGGTCCTGGAAGAGGCCCGCGCCCGGGTCGCCGAGGAGGAGCAGCAGCTGCTGGCCGGTGTCGACCGGCCCACGCAGGACCTGTTCCGGGACGCGGCCGCGCAGGCCGCCGAGGCCGTCCAACGGCGCTCCCCCGGGACCGACCCGTGCGCCGCCGTGCGCGAGGTCGCCCCGACCACGAGCGGTCCCGGTGAGGGCAGTCCCGGTGAGGGCGGCAGGCCTGTTGCCGGGGAGCGATAAGCTCACCGGAGTCCGCCCACCACACGACGAGGGGAACCGGTGTCCGAGGCTGTCGAACAGGTCAGTGCCGTCCTTGACCGCATGGGTGCCCCGCCCACCCTGGCCCCGCGCCTGCTCTCCGCGCTCGGCCCGCACGCCGCCGTCGGCCTCGACGCGGATCCCTGGCTCCTGCTGCGCCTGCCCCAGGTGAGCATCGAGCAGGCCGACTACTGCGCCCGCCGCCACCTGGGCGAGCAGGCCCGCCCCGACGATCCCCGACGTTTGGCAGCGCTGACCGCACACGTGCTGCGGCGGGCGGCCGCGCGCGGGCACACGGCGGTGGAGGACAAGCGGTTGATCACCATGGTGGGCGGGCTCGGGGTACCCGACCCGTCTGCGGCGGTGACCGCTGCCGAGGAACGTGAGGACATCGTGCTCTTCGAGAGCACCGACGACACCGACGACGACTTCGACCCGACCGAGGGCGGGGTCCCCGAACTGCCCGACCCCGAGCGCCACTACGCGCTCCCGGACGTGGGCCGTTCCGAGCAGCGCCTGGGCGAGCAGCTGGTGCGGCTCATCGGCGGCAACGAACCGATCATGGACTCCGCCACCGCCGGGGAGACCGTGGAGGCCGCCGCCGACAAGTACGGGTTCACCCTCACCGACGCCACCCGCGACGCCCTCATCACGGTGACGCTGCGTCCGGTGACGGTGCTGCGCCAGGGGCCCTCCTCCCTGCCGGAACTGGCCCGGGCGGTGCTGTGCCTGCACATGATCGCCGAGGACAGCCAGGTGGGCCTCGCGGTGGCCGCACCGACCGCCCAGGCCGCGGCCGCCCTGCACGAGGCCGTGGCGGAGCTGGTGCCGGATCCGCCGGTCCGGGTGGTGTCACTGACCGCCCTGTTGGGCCAGGCCCCGCTCGAGAGCGGTCTGGTGGTCCTGACCGAGGCGATGTCGGTGGGGGTGGCCCGCGCCGCCGAGCTGGCCTCCTCCTGCGCCGACGGTGCCCACCTGGTGTTGTCCGCAGACCCGCACCAGGCGCCCTCGGCCTCGCCGGGACAGGTCGCGATCGACGTCGCCACTTCACGGACCGCGCACGTCGTCCAGCTCGGCGAGGGTCCCGGGACCCCGCTGACAGAGCTGGCCGCGGGGGTGGCCGCCGGCGAGGTCCCCGACGTGGCCGCACCCGGGCGCGAAGTGGTGCGCGTCAGCGCCTCCTCGGCCGAGGAGGCCGCGCACCGGGCCCTTCAGCTCATCACCGACTCGATCCCGCGTGCGTTGGAGATCGCCCCGGAGCACACCCAGGTCGTCACCGCGCGGGAGGAGGGGCCCGCGGGCGCCAAAGCGCTCAACGCCGCGTTCAAGGAACGCCTCAACCCCGGCCGGGGGTTCGACGCGGACGACCGGGTGATGACCGCCTCCGGCGACCAGGGACACCTGCGCGAGTTCACCGACGGCGGCGCCGTGGTCGAGCTGGCCGACGGCACCCGCACCACGGTCTCGGACCCGGCCTCGCTGCGCCACGCGTGGGCGGTGCCGGTGGCCGCGGCCCACGGGGGACTGTGGCCGGCGGTGGCCGTGGTCCTGCCACCGGACGTCCCCGTCTCGCGTCCACAGGTCTACACCGCCCTGACCCGCGCGACCCGGCACGTGTCCCTGGTCGACGCCACCGGGGGCTCCCTGGAGTCGGGGGTACGGGAGAACGCCGCCCTGGAGCGCACCACGCGCCTGGTTTCGGTGCTGCGCGAAGGCTGAGCACCCGCCGCACGGTTGGCCACCACACACCGGTGCCCCGGCCGGATGGCCGGGGCAGGACGGCGCAGGACGGGCCGGGCCATGCGGTCGCCGGCCGAGCGACGGGGACGCCGGATCAGGCGATGCGGTCGAGGAAACCGCCGTCCACGGTCAGGTTCTGTCCAGTCACGAACGTGGCCGCGGGGCTGCTCAGGAAAGCGGCCGCGCGGGCGATCTCCTCGGGGCGTCCCAGACGCCCGTAGGGGATGCGCTCGCGGATGGACTCGTAGAACTCCGGGTCGTTCTCCTTGCGCCGGGCCCAGCCGCCCCCGGGGAACTCGACCGGCCCGGGCGAGACGGTGTTGACCCGCACGCCGTCGGGCGCCCACGCACGGGCCAGGGAGGCGGCGTGGTGGTTGAGGGCAGCCTTGACCGCGCCGTAGGAGCGAGGCCCGGCCGGAGGCGTGGTGTGCAGGGCCGAGGTGGTGGAGATGAGCACCACCGCTCCCTGGCCGGACCGCTTGAGGTGGGGCTCGGCCGCCTCGGCCAGGCGCACGAACGGCATGAGGTCGGCGTCGAAGCCGCGCTGCCACTGATCCGGTGTGGGCGCGCCACCGCCGGAGACGTTGGAGACGAGCACGTCCAACCCGCCGAGGGCACGGGCAGCGTCCTCCACGAAGACGGGCAGGGCATCGTGGTCGGTCACGTCCAAAGCCCTGGTGAAGACCCGCGCCCCCGCAGTCTCGGTGAGTCGTTCGGCCTCGGTGTCCAGAGCCCGCTCGCCTCGTGCACACAGTGCCAGGTCGGCGCCCTCCTCGGCGAAGGTCTGGGCCATGGCCCGACCGATCCCTCGGCTGGCCCCGGTGACCAGTACCTTCGCGCCTGACAGTCCCAGATCCATGGTTCCCGCCCTCTCGGTGTTGGTTACCCCCAGGAATACCGGACATGCCAGGGCGGAGCACCTGTGCCCCCGGCGTGTGGACGAGCCCGGTCGGGCAAGGTCGGTTTCTGGCCTGGGGTCGGGGTCGGACAACTCATGGACTGGTTCGGGTGGGTGATGGGTCGGGGGGCTGTGGGTGGTGTGGGTGGGTGTTCGTCGGAGCGTCGAGCGTAGCCCGGCCGGGTCTGCGCGCAACCCGCTTCGGCGCCCCGCCACACACCTTTCCCCGGGTGGGAATGGTGGCGGCCTTGTACGGGGTCGGTGTGGGGCGCCTCGGGGTGTGCGGTCCGCCCCTTGACGCCGGGCCGGCCCGCTCTCACCGCCGAACACCCACCGGCCGGCCCCCTCATCCGACCGAAGAAGTGGAGGTCCCAAAAGCCAACCCCCTCGGGTGGCGGCATTGCGACCACCGCTTGCGGCGTGGGCGCGGCCACTCACCCCTGCGGAAGCAACTACCGGCCCCGGCACTCCCGGTGACGGCATTGAGGCCAGGGCAAGCCAGCGTGCGCGCAGTTCGGACCCCCTCTCACTCTACTCCGAAAAAACGACCCTGTGGAGTTGTCCACAAGGCCATTTTCGGGAAATATTCACGGGGAACTCCGAAGCAGATTCGGAGAAGGGCGAGAAGGCGGGGTAAGGGTTTTCTGTCTTTGGAGGCAGTGTTATCCGCAGGGGTGTTTCTCTTAGAATGGAAGCATGACGGAACACACCGCAGCACCCGGAACAGGAACGGCCCCCGACGCGGCCGTTGCCGTCCTGGGTGCTGCGGTGCAGGACGTCATCGCCTCGTTCGAGGGCGACATCCCCTTCGGTGCGGCCGCGGGGGTGTTGGAGCGCATCGAAGCGGTGCACGCCCGCATCGACGCACTCAAGGCCGGGTTGCTCGTCCCGCTCGCGCAGTTGGAGGCCTCGGGCGAACTACTCGAAGAAGGCGGCCAGAAAAACCTGGACGCCTACCTCACCCACACCTGGGGGATCCATTCCGGCGAGGCCGAGCGGCTGGCCCTGCTCGCAACGNCGTTGACGCTGGGCGAGGCCTCGGCCATCGCCTCGGGCGTCGAGCGCGAGGTGGGCAAGCGCGACACCGCCGCCCGCCCGGACGCTGATCGGTACCGGTCGATGATCGAGGCCGGGCTGGTGGGGGCCAAGCGTGAGCGCGGGGCGATGTCGGTGCGGTCCCTGACCCGCACCGCCAACGCTCTGGGGCTGGAGCTCAACCCGGACCGGCCGGAGAAGAACGAAGAGGCCGCGTTCGCCGAACGGGGCGCGCGGTTGCGGCGCACCTTCGAGGGGACTTTCCAGTTCGAGGCCTGGGGCCCGTCCGGCGACGCCGAACGCCTGCAAGCAGCGCTGGATTCCTACACCGCCCCCTACGACGGGGACGCGCCTGTTTCGCGGTATGCGCGTACCTATGACGCGCTCATGGCGGCGGCCGGGTTCGCGCACGGCCACCACGGTTGCGAGAGGGCGCCGGGTCCCAAAGCGGTCATCAACATCACCGTGCCCCTGTCCACCCTCATGGACCAACACCCGGACCAGGGTGGGGGACAGGGGCAGACCCCGGTCCCGGGCCCGTGTGGTGGTGGTCCGGCGCGGACCGAGGACGGCAACGTCCTGGCCGCCTCGGTGGTGCGGGCGATGGCGCCGGAGGCGCAGCTGCGCCGCCTGGTCTTCGACGACCGCACCGGCCTGCCCCTCGATTTGGGCCGGGCCCAACGCCTGGCGCCGGGCTATTTGCGCACGTTGGCGTTCGCGAAGCACTCCACCTGCGCGTGGAAGGGCGGGTGTGATGTGCCGGTCTCGCGGTGCGAGGCCGACCACATCACCGAGTTCTCCCACGGCGGCACCACCAGCGCCGCCAACCTCCAACCCCTGTGTTCGACCCATAACCGGTTGAAGTACCGCCGCAACACCCGCCGCCGCAACAAGACCAAGGCGGGAGCCAAAGACCCGCCCCTGCCGGGAAGCAAGGCTCCGCCGGGCCCGCCGGATCCGGTGGGCGGCTAGCACCACCACCCCTCACCCCCGGGAAGAGAGCCTCCCGGGGGCCCTGCCCCATGGCACCCCTGGCTGGGGTCGCTGTCTCGGTCGGGGGCGCTCGGGTGTGTGTTCGGCGATGTAGACGGGGGAGCCCCCGCTTTACAGTCATCCCCGGCGTCGAAAATGACTGCGAAGCGGGGGCTCGTCCCCGCCAACCCCATTGGTAGTGCTCTGGAGAGTGCCGACACCGGCCGGTAGTGCCCTCACCCGCACTGCCAACACTCGAGGGTGGCCCCGGGGCCGGCCTGGTGGCCGAGCCTGGCACTGGTCGCAAGATCAGAGGTTGTCGCCCTCGGCAGTGGCTCTGGAGCCGACTTCGACCGACCGCCGCCCCCGGCTCTGGTAGCAAGATCCCGGACAGCAGGGCCTTCCCGGTCCGCGCACACGCCCGTCACCCCCGGCCTCAATGCCGTCACCGGGAGTGCCGGGGCCAGGCCTGTGCCTTACGCAGGAGTGAGCCACCATGCCCACGCCGCAAGCGGTGGTCGCAATGCCGCCACCCGAGGGGGTTTGGCTTTTGGGCCCCCACTTCTTCGGTCGGATGAGGGCTGCGGCCGGTGGGTGTTCGGCGGCGAGAGCGGGCCGGCCCGGCATCAAGGGGCGGACCGCACACCCGAGGCGCCCCACACCGACCCCGTACAAGGCCGCCACCATCCCCACCCAGGGAAAGGTGTGTGGGGATGGCGCCGAAGCGGGTTGCGGAAAGCCCCGGCCGGGCTACGCTCGACGCTCCGACGAACACCACCCACCCCGAACCAATCCGCAAAGCCCCGATCCAGGCCCGCAAACCTCGGGACACCTCGACAAGACCAAGCCCGGGCTGCACTCGACCTCCGTGGTCAGTAGACCTAGGCGCCGGTGGAGTGGAAACCTCCGTCGACGTGGACGGTCTCACCGGTGGTGGCGGGGAACCAGTCGGACAGCAGCGCGACGACGGCCTTGGCCGCGGGTGTGGGGTCATCGACGTCCCAGCCCAGCGGGGCGCGCTCGGGCCAGCGCTCGGAGAGCTGCTCGAACCCGGAGATGCTGCGGGCGGCCATGGTGTTGAGCGGGCCGGCGGAGACGAGGTTGACGCGGATGTCCTGCTCGCCGACGTAGCGGGCCAGGTACCGGGCCGTGGAGGCCAGGGCGGACTTGGCCACTCCCATCCAGTCGTAGACCGGGTAGGTCACGCTGTTGTCGAAGTCCAGGGCCACCACCGAGCCGCCGTCCTTCATCAGCGGCGTCAGGGCGGTGGTCAGGGACTTGAGCGAGAACGTGGAGATGTGCATGGCCGTGGCCACGTCCTGCCACTGGGTGTTGAGGAAGTTGCCGCCCAGGGCCTCCTGCGGGGTGAATCCGATGGAGTGCACGATCCCGTCGATGCCGTCGACGTGGGCGCTGACCCGCTCGGC
Source organism: Nocardiopsis xinjiangensis YIM 90004 (assembly GCF_000341145.1). Taxonomy (GTDB): domain Bacteria; phylum Actinomycetota; class Actinomycetes; order Streptosporangiales; family Streptosporangiaceae; genus Nocardiopsis; species Nocardiopsis xinjiangensis. The sequence goes on along the minus strand of NZ_ANBE01000038.1, from coordinate 80,544 downwards.
CAGGTCGTCGAGCTGGGCGTCGTCGGTGACGTCGAGTTCCAGGACGGGGGGTGTCTCGGGCAGGCGCTTGGCGACGCGCTCGACCAGGCTCATGCGGCCGAAGCCGGTCAGGACGACCGTGGCGCCCTGTTCCTGAGCCATGCGGGCGACGTGGAAGGCGATGGAGGAGTCGGTGAGCACCCCGGTGACGAGGATGCGCTTACCGTCGAGGATTCCCATGGTGTCGGGTGATCCGTCCTGTTCTGGTCTTGGCTGTGTGGAGGGGGCCGGTCGGAGCCTCAGTGGCCCATCCCGAGGCCGCCGTCGACGGGGATGACCGCGCCGGTGATGTAGGCGCCGCCGGGGCCGGCGAGGAAACCGACGGTGCGTGCGATGTCCTCGGGGGCGCCGAAGCGGCCGAGGGGCACGTTCTTCTTGATCTCGTTCTGCCGGTCCTCGGGCAGGGCGTCGGTCATGTCGGTGGTGACGAACCCGGGCGCGACGACGTTGACGGTGATGTCGCGCGAGCCGAGCTCACGGGCGAGGGAGCGGGCGAAGCCGACCAGGCCGGCCTTGGAGGCGGCGTAGTTGGCCTGGCCGCCGGAGCCGAGCAGGCCCACGACCGAGGAGATGAGGACGATGCGGCCGGAGCGCTTGCGCATCATGCCGCGCACGGCACGCTTGGCGACACGGAAGGAGCCGGTGAGGTTGGTGTCCAGGACCGAGGAGAAGTCGTCCTCGCTCATGAGGGCGAGGAGCTGGTCCTTGTTCATGCCGGCGTTGGCCACAAGCACTTCGACGGGGCCCTGGTGCTCCTCGACCTCCTTGAAGGCGGCATCCACCTGAGCGGTGTCGGTGATGTCGCAGCGCACACCGAACAGGCCCTCGGGCGGTTCCCCGGAGCGGTGGGTGACGGCGACGTTGTCGCCGGCCTCGGCGAGCTCGCGGGCGATGGCCAGGCCGATTCCGCGGTTACCGCCGGTGACCAGTACCGAGCGAGACATAGTTGGGCACCTCATTCTGTCGCGGCCCGGTTTCGGCGGCGCGACGTGGGTTCGGGGGTTCGGATCGCCCTGCAGCGTACCGAGCTACTCGCCGGTAGCCCCAACCGGGTCCCGAAGGACCGCAGCACCGCCATGGCCGGGAACACGGGTGTTCGGGCACGTCAGGGGGCCGGCGTGAGGCACGCCACGCTTGTGCGGCGCTGCGTGGGAAGGCCCTCGCCTGGTTCAGGCCCAACCGGCGTCGTGCGCGAGGATCGCCGCCTGCACCCGGTTCGACACCTCGAGCTTGGACAGGATCCGGCTCACGTGGGCCTTCACTGTGGCCTCGCGCATACCCAGGGACCGCCCGGCCTCGGCGTTGGAGCTGCCCTCGGCGACCGCGACCAGGACCGACTTCTCACGGCCGCTGAGCACAGACAACCGGCGTTGGGCCTCGACCCTGCCGGCGGCCGAGTCGGCGGGCGCGGGCGCGGTGAACCGTTCCAGCATGCGTTTGGTGACACTGGGCGAGAGCATCGCGTGGCCCTCGTGGACGGTGCGCACCGCTTCGACCAGGTCGCGGGGCGGGGTGTCCTTGAGCAGGAATCCGACCGCCCCGGCGCGCAGTGCGGCGTGCACGTACTCGTCCAGGTCGAAGGTGGTCAACAGCACCACCCGCGGCGGGTTCGGCAGAGCGGCCAGGTTGCCGGCGGCGGTGATGCCGTCGGAGCCGGGCATACGGATGTCGAGCAGGACCACGTCCGGTTCGAGGTCGCGGGTCAGGGCCACGGCCTCGTCGCCGTCGCTGCCCTCCCCCACGACCTCCATGTCGGGGGCCGAGTCCAGGATCATCCGCAGCCCGGACCTGACCAGGAGTTCGTCATCGACCAGGAGCGCGCGGATCACCGTGCGGGTCCCCTTCCTCGGTGTCGGTCCGGTCCGTGGGAACGATAGCGCGTATCCGCCACCCGCCGTCGGGGCAGGGGCCGGCCGAGAGGGATCCACCGGCCAGGGTGATGCGTTCACGCAACCCGGACAGACCGTAGCCGCTGCGGGGCGGTGGGCTGAACGTCGCCGGTGCCGGGGCCGGGGTGTTGGCGACCTCGATCTCGAGGCGGTCGGTGCCGTGGTACAGGTTCACGGTCACCGTCGCGCCGACGGCGTGTTTGGCGACGTTGGTCAGACCCTCCTGGACCACCCGGTAGGCGGTGCGCTGGGCCGGCCCGGGCACGGGGGTCTCCTGATCACCGGTCTCGTGGCGGTGCAGGTCCATGCCGGCGCCGCTCCACTCCTCCAGCAGGCGGTCGAGATCGGCCAGGACGGGCTGGGGGGTGGTCGGGGCGATGTCGGTCTCCTCGTCGCGCAGGACGCCGAGGATCCCGCGCAGCTCGGACAGGGCCTCGCGTCCGGTGGTGCGGATCACACCCGCGGTCTCCACCGAGCCCTTCTCCTGGGCCGAGACCTCCAGTCCCCCGGCGTGCAGGACCATGAGGCTGACGCGGTGGGCGACGACGTCGTGCATCTCGCGGGCGATGCGGGTGCGTTCGGCGCCGATGGCCCGCTCGGCCATGAGGTGCTGTTCGCGTTCCAGGCGGGCTGCGCGTTCCTGGAGGCGTTCCACGAGCTGGCGCCGGGTGCCCACCCACAGGCCCAGGAGGGTGGGCACCACCAGGAACATGCCCCAGGTGAACACGTGCGTCACCGGGGGGAAATCCCAGTAGGCCGCCACGAGCACGAGCGTGTGCAGGCCGAACCACCCGGCCAGGACCCGGCGGCCGGTGAAGTGGGACGCATAGCTGTACAGGGCGATACCGGCCGGGAAGAAGTTCCCGCACAGGAGCAGGAGCAGACCGGAGAACCCCAGGACCAGTTGGGGACGGCTGCGGCGCACGAACATCAGGGCCAGTGCGATGAGTCCGGGAAGAGCGTAGAGCCCCAGCCCGATGAAGATCTCCGGGGCCTCCCAGCGCGGCTGACCGGTCTCCGGGTAGACCAGGTGACCTCCCACGAGCCCCACCATCGCCCCCATGGAGACAATGACCTGGAAGAACAGCACGAAGGGCAGCGGGACGAGAGCGAAGAGCCAGTCGGCCAGGCGCTCCCGGCGGTTCCACCACCACTGCCACACGCGCCGGGCCGGGGCGGTCAGCCAGGCCCTCACCTGTCTCCGGAGTGTCATGGTGGGAATTCTATGATCGCCTCCGATGGGCTCGTCCGGCCCTCAGGGGGCACCACCTCCTTTCGGACGACCCAGTATTTATGCAGTTCATGCGGCTACACCGAGGGCCGGGGCGTGGTCGGCGGCGGCCGGCCACCGACTTTCGTCGGGGGTGCTCCCCCACCAAGGGGACGCGAACTTCGTTGCCGGGTCGCTCTTTCGCCGCTCCCGGAATGGCTCCCGCGACGGATGTGGCACGGGGTCGGGCTTTCCTAACGTGGAACGTGCCGTCGGGGAAACTCTTCCCTGGGTTTCCCGCGGCGCCCTCAGACCCACCCGTCATCAGAGCAGGAGTCACCCGTGTCCGAATCCTCCGTCCGCCCTCAGGCCCAGCCGCAGTCACCACCGGTCGTGGTCGCGCGGGGACTCGTCAAGACCTACGAGACCGGCGCGAACCAGGTGCACGCCCTGGCCGGGGTGGACGTGGACTTCCACCGCGGCGCCTTCACCGCGATCATGGGCCCTTCGGGGTCGGGCAAGTCCACACTCATGCACTGCCTGGCCGGGCTCGACACCGCCACCTCCGGCACCGTTCACCTGGGCCGGACCGCGATCACCGGGCTGCGCGACCGGGACCTGACCCTGCTGCGGCGCGACCGCATCGGTTTCATCTTCCAATCGTTCAACCTGCTGCCGATGCTCACCGCTGAGCAGAACATCCTGCTGCCCTCGCAGATCGCCCGCCGCAAGGTCGACCAGGAGCGCTACGACCACATCGTGGACGTGGTGGGGCTGCGCGACCGCCTCGACCACCTGCCGTCCAAACTCTCCGGCGGCCAGCAGCAGCGTGTGGCCGTGGCCCGGGCCCTGCTCAACGCCCCCGAGGTCGTCTACGCCGACGAACCGACCGGGAACCTGGACTCACGCTCGGGCGCGGAGGTGCTGCATTTCCTCCGGGATTCCGCGCACGACCTGAACCAGACGATCGTCATGGTCACGCACGACCCCGTGGCGGCCTCCTACGCCGACCGTGTGGTGTTCCTGCGCGACGGCTCGCTCGTGGACGAGGTCACCGAGCCGACCGCCGAGCTGGTCTCGGCCCGGCTGCTGAAGCTGGAAGAGGCCTGAACCGATGCTGCGCACCACACTCGCGGGACTACGGCTGCACACGTCCCGCTACGTCACCACCGCCCTGGCGATCCTGCTCGGCGTGATGTTCGTGTCCGGCACGATGGTCTTCGCCGACACCTTGGAAGCCGACTACGAGTCCTCGGTGATGGGGTCGGCCACCAGCGTCGACGCGATCGCCACGCCCGAGGAGCCCGAGGTGGATCCCCAGGCCGGGCCGCAGCCGCCGGCGGTCCTGGGCGAGCAGGATCTGGAGCGCATCCAGGACCTGCCCGAGGTCGCCGAGGCCGACGGCCGGGTCGAGGGCCAGGCCGTGCTGCTGGACTCCGATGGCCGCGCCTACGGGATGACCCCGCCGGCCGCGATGTCACTGGGTGAGACCAGCCGTTTCTCCGCCTCGGAGGGGACCCTGCCCTCGGGTGGGAACGAGATCGCGCTGGCCACCTCCACCGCCACCGAGACCGGTTTCGAGGTCGGCGACACCGTAACCGTGCTCGACCCCGACCAGGAAGAGCGCGACTTCACCGTGACCGGCCTGGTCGAGCTCGGCATCGACCAGGCCTACTCCTTCGGCGGAGCGATGGTCATGGACCGGGACACGGCCGAGGAGATGACCGGAGCGACCGGTTACGTGGAGGTCAACGCGATCGCCGCCGAGGGCCACACCGACCAGGAGGTCGCCGACGCGGTCTCCGCTGTCCTGGCCGGGAGCACCGAGGTGCAGACCGGTGAGGAGTTCGGGCTGGACATGGCCGAGAGCTCCGGCGCCGACACCGAGATGTTGCGTACCGCCCTGCTGCTGTTCGCCTTCATCGCGATGTTCGTGGCCGCGATCGTCATCTACAACACTTTCGCCATCGTCATCGCCCAGCGCCAGCGCGAGATGGCGCTGCTGCGCTGCGTGGGCGCCAAGCGCGGCCAGGTCTTCGGTTCGGTGCTGGCCGAGTCGAGTGTCGTGGGCCTGGTCTCCTCCGTCCTGGGTGTGTTGGCCGGGATCGGCATCGGCACACTGGGGGCGCAGTTCGGCGGCGGCCTGGTGGGCAACACGAGTGATTCGATCGCTCTGGTGGTCACCCCGACCGCCGTGCTCTCCGGACTGTTGGTCGGCACCGTCGTGACGGTGCTGTCCGCCCTGGTTCCGGCCCTGCGGGCCATGCGGGTGAGCCCGCTGGCGGCCCTGCGCACCAGCGCCACCTCCGGGGGCTTGGACAAGCGCACCGGGTGGCTGCGCACCGCGGTCGGGCTGGCCGCCTTCGCCGTCTCCGCGCTGATGGTAGCGCTGACCTTTGAGCTCGATACTTCCGAGACCGTTCCGGTGATCGTCACCAGCGCGGCCCTGATCGCGTTCGTGGGTGTGGTCGTGCTCGGCCCGCTGCTGGTGCGCGGGATCGTGCACGTGGCCGGTCTGGTGCTGCGCCGTATCGGGGTGGCGAGCAGGCTGGCGGTGGACAACTCCACACGCAACCCGCGGCGTGCGGCGACGGCGATGATCGCCCTGACCGTGGGCGCCACCCTCATCACCGGGTACTCGGTGGTCAGCTCCTCGCTCGAGACGACCATGAACAACATGTTCGAGGAGCAGTTCCCGGTCGACTACCAGATCAGTTCGCAGTTCGCCATGGACGAGCCGACCGGTGGGGAACCGGCCGAGGACGGGGACGGCGAGGACGCTGACGACGGCATGCCGGACACCGAGACGGTTCCCGAGGGTGTGCAGTCGGCGCTGTCGTCGTCACCGGTGGTGGAGCAGATCATGAGCCAGCGCACCGAGTACATCGATGACCAGGACGTGCACCTGATGGTGAACACCTACATCGGTGCCGACCTGGCCACCGACATGAGCTCCGACCTGGTCAGCGGCGACCTGGAGGACATGGGCCCGGGGCGGGTGGCTCTCTCGGAGAGCTATGCCGAAGGGCACACGGCCGGCGACACGTACACGCTGCCCACCGAGGACGGCGACCGTGAGCTGGAGGTCGCCGCGGTCGCCGAGGACATGGGCCAGCTCTCCGGGGTGGTCCTGGACCCCCAGGACTTCGAGCAGACCTTCCCCGAGCAGACCGGCGACGACATGGTCTTCGTACGGGGTACACAGGACGCCGACCCCTCGGAGCTGCGCACAGCGGTCAACGACGCCGTCGAGGAACACCCGACCGTGCAGGTCACGTCGATGGCGGAGACCAAGAACCAGTTCTCCGACATGCTCGACATCGCCTTCTACACGATCGCGGCGATGCTGGCCCTGGCGATCCTCATCGCGGTGTTCGGCATCTCCAACACGATGGCACTGTCGGTGCTGGAGCGCACCCGCGAGTCGGCGCTGCTGCGGGCACTGGGGCTGTCCCGGGCCCAGCTGCAGCGGATGCTGAGCGTGGAGGCGGTGCTGCTGTGCCTGATCGGTGGGTTCATCGGCATCACGCTGGGTGTGGTGTTCGGATGGGCGGCCGCTGCCTCGGCCCTGCCGAACATGATTCTGGCCGTGCCCTTCGCCCAGATCGGGTTGTTCGTGGCTGTCGCGGTCGTGGCGGGTCTGCTGGCCTCGCTCATGCCGGCGCGGCGTGCGGCCCGGACCTCGATCACCGGGGCCCTGGCCGGCGAATAGCGGCCAAAACCTCATAGAGCTGAGCGAACACGGCGCCGGTCCTCGCCCTCGGGCGGGGACCGGCGCCGTACTGTGGTTCGGGGGTGGAACATGTGAGTGCTTCGGCTTCGACCCCGGCCCCCTCGGCCGGGGTCTCCTGGGGGACACCGGCGGCGCGGTGGCTGCTGGCAGCGACCGTGCTCGGTTCGGGGATGGCGTTCCTGGACTCGACCGTGGTGACCGTGGCCCTGCCCGCCATCGAGGAAGACTTCGGGGCCGGGTTGGCCGGTCAGCAGTGGGTCGTCAACGGGTACATGATCACCCTCTCGGCGTTGATCCTGCTCAGCGGCGCCCTGGCCGATCTGTTCGGCCGGGTGCGGGTGTTCATGGCGGGCGTGGTGCTCTTCGCCCTGGCCTCGGCGCTGTGTTCGGCGGCCCCGACCCTGGAACTGCTGGTGGCCGGCCGCGTGGCCCAGGGTGTGGGCGGCGCCCTGCTCACCCCGGGCAGTCTGGCGATCCTGCAGGCGAGCTTCCACGAGGACGACCGGGCGCGGGCGATCGGCGCGTGGTCGGGACTGACGGGTGTGGCCTCGGCCGTGGGACCGTTCGTCGGCGGCTGGCTGGTGCAGATCGGCGACTGGCGGCTCATCTTCCTCATCAACCTTCCGCTGGCGGTACTGGTGCTGGCGATCGCCTGGTTCAAGGTCCCCGAGTCCCGTGACCCGTCGGCGCCGCGCAGCCTGGACTACAGCGGGGCGCTGGTGGGTGTGCTGGCCTTGGGCGGCATCACCTACGCCCTCATCCAATGGGGTTCGGTGGGCGCGACCCCGGCAGTGCTCGTGGGCGCAGGCGCGGGTGCGCTCGCCCTCATCGTGTTCCTGGTGGTGGAGGCCCGCAAGCGTGCGCCGATGCTGCCGCTGGGCATTTTCCGTTCGGTGCCTTTCAGCGCCACCAACGCCGCCACGGTCATGATCTACGCGGCGCTGGGCACTCTGTTGTTCCTCCTCGTGATCCACCTGCAGGAGGTCGGCGGGTACTCGCCGATCGCTGCCGGGGCGGCCTCGTTGCCGTTGACGGTCCTCATGTTGCTGCTGTCGGCGCGCTCGGGCGGCCTGGCCGCCAAGATCGGCCCGCGCCCCCAGTTGATCGGCGGTCCCCTGCTGTTGGCGGCCGGGCTCGTGTACCTGTCCCGGATGCCGGCCGACCCGGGTTACCTGGTGGACGTCTTCCCCGGGGTGCTGCTGGTGGCACTGGGCATGTCGGCGACGGTGGCGCCGTTGACGGCCACGGTGCTGGCGGCGGCGCCCGTGCGGCACGCGGGGCTGGCCTCGGGCGTCAACAACACGTTCGCGCGGGGTGCGCAGATGATCGGCGTGGCCGCGGTGCCGTCGCTGGCGGGGATCGGGGCCGGTTCGGGCGGTCAGGCGGGCACGGACGCGCTGGCGCAGGGGTTCGGTCCGGCGATGCTCATCCTGGCGGGCCTGGCGGTGGTGGCCTCGCTGTGTGCGGTGGTCCTGCCCCGCGGGCGTATGCCCGAGGCGCGGGAGACGGCCGAGCGCGGCGGGTTCCCGGAGGAGGAGGCTCCCGTGGCGGAGCCGCGTCTCGGGGAGACTCCGTCTCGGTTCTGCGGGGTGTCGGGGCCGCCGATGCGCTCGTGCCCGGGGTCGAGCGCCGGGGTCGAGGGCGGCGGCGACCAGCGCCGTTGAACGGGGCGTGCCGCCGGGACCGCCGCGCGCGAAGGCCCGCGAGCGGTTCCGGCGGCACGTGGAAGGGCACCGACGAAGGCCTCAGGTGTCCGGGGCCCCTGTGTCCTTCGGGTCCTCGGCGTCCGGAACGTAATCGGACATGCCGGCTGTTCGGTCGCCTTCGCCCCCCCGTTGCCCGTGCGGAGTGTCGGCCGGGTGTTCGTAGGGCCGGTCGGCGCGGTCCTCACGGACGGCCGCCCCTTCGTCCTCCTCGGACGCGGAGCCGTCGTCGACCTCGTGCAGGGCCTCCTGTTCCGCGCTGCGGGTCTCTCCTCCCCAGCTCTCGCGCGGAAGGAGGTCGCTGCGTTCGGACCGCACCCCCTCGTCGATCCCCCGGGGTCCGGGGCTGTCGGTACCCGGGGTCTCGGGGTCCTCGAAGTCGTACTCCTGGATGTCGTGGTCGGGTTCGAGTCTGCGTTCCCTGGCCACGGCCTTGCTCAGTTCGGGATCATCACCCATGTCGGTGTCCACGTCATAGGGCTCTTCAGTCACTGTCACCCCTCCCCTCACTAGGTCCGGTGCCCGGATCGGCCGCCCGGGACACAGGACGCGGCGGCAGGACCTCAGTGGCGGGCGTTCTCGGCGCGGCGCAGGCGCAGGGGACGCAGCGCGGCCTCCAGGGCCACCCCGGCGTCGAGTTTGCTCCGGCCCTCGACGCGGTCCTCGAAGTGGATGGGGATCTCGACGAGCTTCTGGCCGCGGCGGTAGGCGCGGTAGTGCATCTCGACCTGGAAGGCGTAACCGGTGCTCTCGATGCTGGGCAGGTCGAGCACCCGCAGCGCCGAGGACCGCCAGATCTTGAACCCGGCGGTGACGTCGCGTACCGGCATGGACAGGACGGACTTGACGTAGGTGTTGGCCCATCCGCTGAGCAGGCGGCGGCGCAGGCCCCACTGCTCGGAGAGGCTGCCGCCGGGCACGTAGCGGCTGCCGATGACCACGTCGGCGTTGGTGGAGTGCAGAGCGCCCAGGAGCTGGGGCACGTAACCGACGGGGTGGCTCAGGTCGGCGTCCATCTGGACGACGTACTCGGCGCCGCGGTCCAGGGCGTGGCTCATGCCTTCGACGTAGGCGCGGCCCAGGCCGTCCTTGTGGGTGCGGTGCACGACCGAGATGCGCCCGTGTTCGGAGCCGCCGTGGTCGACGGCGAGTTTGTCGGCGATCTCGCCGGTGCCGTCGGGTGAGTTGTCGTCGACCACGACGATCATCAGCTGGGGAAGGTCCAGGGCGGTGAGCTGGGCGACGAGGCGCGGCAGGTTCTCGGCCTCCTCGTAGGTGGGCACGACGACGGCGACACGGGAGGAGGACCAGGGTTCGGGGAGGGCCACCGGTTCGGGCGTGACATGCATCGGGGGCTGCTCCTGGGGCGTCGGCTGTGCGGGCATGCGCTGCGGCTCCTGCCTGGTGGACGACGTGGTCGGTGGGGCACATGGGCGCGTTCGGCGGACCCGGACGGGAGGGCCGGCATCACGCGCGCGGTGTCCGCCGCACAAGTGGGGCGACCTGTAGGTTACGCGTTCCTTCCCCGCCGGGCCCGCGACGGATCCCGCAGTGGTCAATGGCCGCGTTCTCCGAGCGCGACGGCCACGTGGACCAGGGCGCCGGTGTCCTCCAGGGTCATGAGCACCTCGGGGTCGGCGCCGTTGTCGGTGACCAGGTGGGCGATCTCCTCGGGAACGACGGTGGGGACCATGGTCTCGGCGCCGATCTTGGTGTGGTCGGCGAGCACGACGGTCTCCTCGGCACAGTCCGACAGGGCGCGGTCGACGGCGGCCACGGCCGGGTCGGGGGTGCTCAGACCGCGTTCGGCGCTGACGCCGTTGCCGGACAGGAAGGCCCTGTTGACCCGGAGGGCGGCGAGGGTGGTCTGGGCCTCGGCGCCCACGAGTGCGCGGATGGGGCCGTGCAGGGTGCCGCCGGTCATGATCACACGGACCCCGGAGGCGGTGGCCAGGACATCGGCCACACGCAGGGAGTTGGTGACGACGGTGAGTTCGGTGTGCTGGAACAGTTCGCGGGCCAGGGCCTCCGTGGTGCTTCCGGGGCCGAGGGTGAGGGCCTCGCCCGGGCGGATCAGGCGGGCGGCCGCCGCGGCGATGGCGGCCTTCTCGGCGGCGCACCGGGTGCTCCTGCCGGAGTAGCTCTGTTCGTGGCCCATGCGGCCGGGCAGGGCCACACCGCCGCGACGCCGGTCGACGAGGCCTTCGGCCTCCAGGGCGCGCACGTCGCGGCGCACGGTGACCTCGGAGGCGTGCACCTCGGCGGCCAGGCCGCGCAGGGAGATGGTGCCGGTGGCGCGGACGAGTTCGAGGATGCGGTCACGGCGCTCGGCGGCGAAGGCCGGTCGGTTCTCCTCGACCACGTGTCGTGCTCCCCGTTCTCGTCGTGGCCGGGCAGGGGCCTGTGTGCCCGAGCCCGCTCCCTTCCCAGAGTACGGGCCCTGCGCAGCGCCGCAGCGGCCCCCGCGGGCGCGTCCAGGGGCGGGCCGGCCTGTTCAACGACCGAATTCCCTGTTCGCGCTGGGCCCACGCCTCCGTACACGGGCCGGCTCCGGTGCACAATTGAGGCATGAGCCCCGATGCCACCCCCACACCACTGACGGCCACGGTCTGGTGGGCGCACACCTCAGCGGCGAGCAGCCGGTTGGTGCGCCTGCTGGACGAGGGCGAACGCACCCGCAACGAACGGTTCCGGCTCCAGGCCGACCGCGACCGGCACCTGTTGGGCCGTGCGATGGCACGGTTGAGTCTGGCGCAACTCTCGGGTTGTCCTCCCGAGTTCATCGCTTTCGACCTGTACTGCCCTTCTTGTGAGGAGAAGGAGCGCGCGGGCGCCGCGCGCGACAAGAGCCCGCACGGCAAACCCCATCCGATCGGCGCGGCGCAGGGGTGGGAGTTCTCGGTGAGCCATTCGGGCGAATGGGTGGCCCTGGCTGTGACCGACGGCGCCCCGGTGGGCGTGGACGTGGAGCGGGTGGCTCCGGCCCGCGACCTGGACGGGCTGGCGGGGTACACCCTGGCCGACGACGAGCACCGGGTGTGGTCGGTGCTGGACGAACCGCAGCGCACGGGAGCGTTCTACGGGTACTGGGCGCGCAAGGAGGCCCTGCTCAAGGCCACGGGGCTGGGCCTGTCGGGAGGCCTGCGCCGGGTGACGGTCAGTCCGCCCGACGGCGAGGCACGGTTCCTGGCCTGGGAGGGTAACGGCGCCCCGGGCCCGGTGTGGCTGTCGGACCTGGAGCCCGAGGCCGGTTACCGGTCGGCGGTGGCGGTCCTGACCGACCGGCCCGTGGACCTGCGGGTGCGCACGGCGCAGGAGACGGTGAGCGAGCTCCTGGCCGTGCGGTCCTGAGAACTCTCTAAGCGCGCTCGGCGAGGTGGCGGCCGATGACCATGCGCTGGACCTGGTTGGTGCCTTCGACGATCTGCAGGACCTTGGCTTCGCGCATGTAACGCTCGACCGGGAAGTCGCGGGTGTAGCCGTATCCGCCCAGGACCTGGACGGCGTCGGTGGCCACGCGCATGGCGGTGTCGGTGGCCATGAGTTTGGCCATCGCGGCGCGCTCGCCGAAGGGGCGCCCGGCATCGCGTAGCCGGGCGGCCGACAGGTAGAGCTCGCGGGAGGCGGCGACCTGGGTGGCCATGTCGGCGAGGGTGAAGCCCAGGCCCTGGAAGTCGCCGATGGGCCGGCCGAACTGGCGGCGCTCCCGGGAGTAGGACACGGCGGTGTCCAGAGCGGCCTGGGCGAGGCCGACGGCGCAGGCGGCGATACCCAGGCGGCCGGAGTCGAGTGCGGACAGGGCGATGCCGAACCCGCTGTCCTCCTCACCGATCAAGGCGTCGGCGGGCAGGTGCACGTCGTCGAAGAGCATCCCGGCGGTCGGTGAGGAGCTCATGCCCATCTTGCGTTCGGGGGGAGCCGAGCCGAGCCCGGGGGTGTCCGCGGGCACGTGCAGGCAGCTGATGCCCTTTCCGCCGGAGTCGGGGGCGCCGGTGCGGGCGAAGAGGGTGTAGTGGTCGGCGCGGCCGCCGTGGGTGATCCAGGCCTTGGCGCCGTTGACGAGGTAACCGTCACCGGTGTGTTCGGCACGGGTGGTGAGGGCCGCGGCGTCGGATCCGGAGGTGGATTCCGACAGGCAGTAGGCACCCAGGGTGTGCCCTTCGAGCATGTCGGGCAGCAGGGCGGCGCGCTGTTCGTCGGTGCCGAACTCGGCGACGGGGTAGGCGGAGAGGCTGTGCACGCTCACGCCCAGGCCCACGGCGAGCCATCCGCGGGCGAGCTCCTCCACGACCTGCAGGTAGACCTCGTAGGGCTGGTCTCCCCCGCCGTACTCGGAAGGGTAAGGCAGGCCGAGGAGCCCGGCCCCGCCCAGGGTCGTGAAGACCTCGCGGGGGAAAGCGCCGTGTTCCTCGTCGTGTGCGGCGCGCGGGGCGAGCTCCTTGTCGACGAGTTCACGGGTCAGTTCCAGCAGTTGCCGTGCCTCGGGTGTGTGCAGTTCGCGTTCGACCGCCATGGTGCTCTCCAACGTCGCGCCGTACCCGTCCTTTTAATAGGACGTCCAATCATTATGGTGACGGACGGCACCTTATCCCACCCCTCCCCTGAACCGCGGGCCGGGCGCACACGAGGCGGATCGCGGGCGAAATCCTGGGCACCCGCTCCCGGCCGAGGCCGCCGATCCGCCGTCGGGGCCCTCCGGCGGCCGAGGCGCCGGCGGACAGAACCGGCCCCCTTTGACCCAGACATTACCTACTGGACAGTAAGGTCCATTTCACGCCCCCGGAGCTCCGGTGACCTGCGTCTGTGACGTTCCGTGACCACCACTTCCACCAGTGGTGGAGCCGGAGATGTTCCCGGTGCTTTACTCTTCAGTAGCATAGTGGAGGGTCGGAGTTTCCCCCCGTCGTCCGCTCCCGAGCTATGTAACTTCCTCCTCACCAGGGCCCCGCTCGCCCCATCGAGAAGGCACGATCGAGTTCAGGACAACACCATGCGACCACTGAGACTCTTCGCCCCCGCTCTGGCCGTCGCACTCGTCGCCACGGGTTGTGGCTTGGGCGACGGGGGCGCGGAGAGCGAGACCGACACCCAGGGCGTCACCGACGACGCCGTGGTCATCGGAACCCACCAGCCGTTGACCGGGCCGGCCTCTCCCGGGTTCCGCAACGTTTCCACCGGCGCACGCGCCGTCTTCGACTACATCAACGAGAACGGCGGCATCCACGGCCGCCGCATCGACTACCAGGTCCAGGACGACTCCTTCGATCCCGCCCAGACCATGGAGGCCACCGACGCCCTCCTGGAGGAGCACGAGATCTTCGCGATGCTCGGCGGTCTGGGCACCCCCACGCACGAGGCCGTCATCGACGACCTCAACAATCAGGGCGTTCCCGACCTGTTCGTCTCCTCCGGCACCCTGCAATGGGACCAGCCCTCGGTCTACCCCTACAGCTACGGTTTCCAGGTGGACTACACCAGGGAGTCCAAGATCCAGGCCCAGTACCTGGCGGAGAACTACTCCGGGGACGACGTCGGGCTGCTCTACCAGAACGACGACGTGGGCCCCTCCACGCACGCCGGCATGGAGCAGTACCTCATCGACGAGATCGTGGCCTACGAGTCCTACGACCCCGGCGTCCCGGAGCTGGCCGGACAGGTCTCCGAGCTCGAGAGCAGCGGCGCCGACGTCGCGGTGTGCTCGTGCATGCCCTCCTACCTCGCGCTGGCCATCACCGAGGCCGCCTCCATCGGGTACGAACCCCAGTGGGTGTCCCCGTCGTGGGGTGGCGACGTCGAGGTGATCACCGAGCTCATCGAGGAGAACGCCGAGGGCACCCCGGCCGAGGAGGTCCCGCCCGAGGCCTTCCTCGACGACCTCATCATCACCTCGTTCCTGCCGATGGCCGGCCAGACCGACGACCCGTGGATCGAGTTCTTCCAGGAGATCCACGACGAGTACAACTCCGGCACCCTGTTCGCCGACACCACGGTCTACGGCATGGTCCAGGCCGTCCTGTTCGCCCAGGTACTCATGGAGGTCGGACCCGACCTGGGCCGCGAGGAGCTCGTCCGGACCCTGGAGTCCCAGGAGTGGACGGGCCCGGGACTGGTGCCGTTCATGGCCACCGAGAACGACCACAGCGGTTACGCCGGTGTCATGGTCGCCCAGCACAATGCGGGCGGGAAGCTCGAGGTGCTCCAGGAACCGATGATCACCGACAGCGACGGCGGCGAGATCGAGGACTTCGAGATGGACCGCCCCGGTCCCGAGGACGTCGAGCTGTTCAACTGACCCGGCCGACCAGGCCACGTACACGGCGTCCGGCGGGTGCGGTATCCGCGCCGGACGCCGTGTGCGTACCGGGAGCACGGACGTCCCACCGGACCGAGTCCGCGGTTCTCAGCGGCGTTCCGGCCGAAGAGGGCCGCCTTCTTCAGGCCGATGGCCAGGGCGGCACCGGCCCGTGGAGGGACGGTTCCGCACCGCTCATCCTTCGCTCTCCGGCGGGGCCAGGGGCAGGCGGACGGTGAAGAGCGCACCGCCCAGCAGGTCGCTGTGGCCGGCCGTGAGGGTGCCACCGTGGACCTGCACGATCTCTCGGGAGATGGGCAACCCCAGTCCGCTTCCGCCGGGGTCGCGCTCCTTGGACTCGGCCAAGCGGGCGAAACGCTCGAAGACACGCTCGCGGTCCTGCTCGGGCACGCCGGATCCGTCGTCGTGCACCTCCACCACCGCGCTGTCTCCCTCATGGCCGACATAGAGATCGATACGGCCCTGCGCGTGGCGTTCGGCGTTGGTGACCAGGTTGGTGAGCACCCGCACGATGCGCAGGCGGTTGGCCTCGACGTGGACGGGCTCGGAGGTATGGGTACGAAGCCCCGGGTACCGGCGGTGGTCGGAGAACTCGGTGGCGACCAGCTCGGTGAGGTCCACACGCTTGCGCGCCGCTGGTGCTCCGGTCTCCACCCTGGCCAGTTCGAGCAGGTCGAAGACGATGTTCTCGAGGCGTTCGGTGTCCGAGAGCAGGCCGGTGAGCAGGCGTTCGCGGGCGCGTG
The DNA here is from genome assembly GCF_000341145.1 of Nocardiopsis xinjiangensis YIM 90004. GTDB lineage: Bacteria > Actinomycetota > Actinomycetes > Streptosporangiales > Streptosporangiaceae > Nocardiopsis > Nocardiopsis xinjiangensis. Next base: position 64,914 of record NZ_ANBE01000038.1, on the reverse strand, counting down.
CATCGGGTTCGGGGTCGGAGAGCTCCACCTCGAGTTTGGTACGCATGCCGGTGATGGGGCTGCGCAGTTCGTGGGAGGCGTCGGAGACGAAACGGCGCTGGCGGGTGACGGAGGCCTCCAACCGCTCCAGGCTCTCGTTGGCGGTGCGGGCCAGCTCGGCGATCTCGTCGTCGCTGTCGGGCACGGGGAGCCTGCGGTACAGGTCGCCGGCGCTGATGTGTTCCAACCCCGAACTGATGTTGCGCACCGGGCGCAGGGCGCGGCCCACCCCGTACCAGAGCACGGCGCCGGTACCGACGGTCAGGACGAGAGCGCCCCCGATGAGCACGAACTCGAGGACGTGGGTGGACAGGAACCCGGTGGTGCGCGAGGCGGCCAGGACGGTGACGTCGCCGTAGACCGAGTCGTCGACGGCGTATCCGACGACGAGGAAACAATCGCTCTCCCGCCCTCCGGCGGTCTCGGTGCACACGGTCTCGGAGAGGCGGGGATCCTCGGAGTCACCGGTGGAGTCCTCGGTGGGAGCGTCCTCGGTGAGCGGCGGCAGGCCGCGCAGGGTGTCGCTGGCGGCGAGCACCTCACCGCTGCTGCGTTCCACGATCTGCAGGCGCACGGTCGACTCACTGACCGGAATCGCCCCAGAGTAACGCTGAGTAGCGATACGCTCGGCCGCCTCGCGGGCGGCGGCATCGACACGTCCGGTGCTCTGGAGCCGGTCCAGGTCGCGGATCACCACCGAACCGAACACCAGAAGGACCAGCGTGAACAGGGCGAACGTCAGCACGGAGCCGGCGGTGACACGCGCGCGGATCGAGCGTGGGCGCAGCCGCTCCAGTACCCGTCCGATACGCTCGCTCCCCTGTGACACTCGCCCATTGTCACTCAGAGCGACGGTGTTGCGGCGAATGTACCGCGGTGTGGCGGGCCGTGCACGGCGGACGGCCCGCCACGGGGATCACTCGTAGGGGTCAGGAGGGTCGGCGACCTCCTCGAGCTCCTCTGCCAGGAACCGGTGCTCGCCGACCTCGGAGAGCTCGCCCTCGGGCTCGTCCCAGGTACCGCGTACGGTCCACCAGGTGTCGGCCTCGGGGACGGGCCCGTCGTCGACGACCTCGACCCGGTTGACCACGGCGTCGGCGGCGCAGCAGGCCATCTGCAAGCGGGCCAGGTACCAGCCCTCGCCCTCCTCCTCGGGGACGGCGAACCCGGTGAGCTCGATGTCCCGGTCGGCCATCTCCCGGTCCTCGTCGATCCAGGCCCGCATGACGAACGCCTGCACCGCCATCGACGCGGTCTCTCCGGGGCCGGCCTCGGCCAATGCGTCCTCGAAGCCCCCCGAGCCTGCTTCCTCGGGCGGAGGGCCGGAGGAACCGTCGGTGGACTCCACGGTGTAGGAACCCAGCGCGGGCGGGGCGATGACGAAGACGGCCATGACCGGCAGCAGGAGGAGCCAGGCGACCTTGGGCGCGCGGGAATGGTCGTGGCCGTGTCCGCCGTCACCGTACTCGGCGGCCACCGCACGGTCGTGGTCGCGGGCGCTGGTGTGGTGTTCCGTCCCCTCCTGGACTCCGTCGCCGACGTGGGCGCGGGTGGCGTCACCGGGGTCCGGTGCCTGGCTCTCGCCGCGCAGTTCGGCGACGACGACCAGGACACCGAGGAACACGGTGACTGCGCCCGCGCCGATGAGGAAGGGGCCGAAACCGGCCTTGACCCAGTTGAGGTAGAGGTCGGTGGGCACCGTCGCGGTGAGGGCGGCCGTACCGAGCAGGACGAGGGTGAGCCCTTGGGCGATGCGGTTCACAGCAGGAGACCTCCGACCAGGAACGTACTTGCCAGGCCGACGACGAGGCAGAGCGGGGCGAAACGGACCACGAAACGCCACCCGAAGACACCGGCCTGCATGGCGATGAGCTTGAGATCGACGATGGGGCCGATGACCATGAAGGCGAGCTTGGCCGTGGGAGAGAAGTCGGTGAGGCTGACCGCGACGAAGGCATCGGCCTCCGAGCAGATCGACAGCAGGATCGCCAGTACCGCCAGGACCAGTACCGAGATGACGGGCGCCTCGGCCACGGTCAGGAGCCACGAGCGCGGCACCATGACGTTGAGGGTGGCCGCGGCCAGAGCCCCCACGACGAGGTAACCGCCGGCGTGCATGATGTCGTGCAGCATCGACTCGCGAAAGACCCGGCCGCGGGAGGTACCGGGTGCGTGGGTGGGGGTGGGCAGGCGCAGCCAGTCGGCGCGGCCGAACTTCACCCAGATCCAGCCGATGACCACCGAGGCCACCAGCCCGGCCACGAATCGGGCCAGCACCATCTCGGGTTGCCCCGCGAAGGCCACGGCGGTGGCGATCATGACGATGGGGTTGATGGAGGGCGCGGCCAGCAGGAAGGTCAGCGCCGCCGCGGGGGCGACGCCGCGTTTGATGAGGCTGCCGGCGATGGGCACGGAGGCGCACTCGCATCCGGGCAGCAGGGCACCGGAGGCGCCGGCGACGGGGACGGCCCGGGTGGCGTTCTGCGGGATGAACCTGCGATAGGCCGAGGCCGGCACGAAAGCGGTGAGCGCGGCCGACAGGGCCACTCCGAAAACCAGGAACGGTAGGGCCTGGAAGGCGATCGCGGTGAAGACGGTGGCCCACGTGAGGAAGGCCTGGTGGGTGAGCTCGTCGGTGAGCCAGGCATGGGCCACGGCCATCGCGGTGATCAGGAGCGCGAACAACCAGACGGTGCCGGTTCTGCGACTGCTGGTACGGCGCCCCCAGTCCGCCGGGGGCAGTTCGTCTCGGTCGCTCCAGCCTTGGGCGATGCGGTCGCCCAGGGCGGCACTGGGGGTGGCGTCGTCTGACGTCCGTTCGGGCACAGCGGGTCTCCGTGGGGATCGTACGGGAACTCCACGCATCTTACCGAAAACGGTTTTCGCTTGCGCCCCGCACGGCCCCGACCGTGGGCACCGTCAGCGGCTCCCGGGGGCCTCGCCCTCCCCGTCGTCGGGGCTCTGGCTCCGGTCGTCCTCGGTGCCGCCGGCGGAGGACCCCTCGGCACCGTCCTCCCCGCGCTCGACCTCGACACCGGAGACACGCCAGGTGCGCCCATCGGTCTCGGAGGCCGGGTCGGAGGGGGCCGGGCCCTCGGTCCGGTCGACGTCCTCGGGCAGGTGGCCGTGGGCCGGCCCCCATGCGGTGACGTTCTCCAGGTCCGGCATCTTGGCGAGGGTGAACTGCGGGTCGAGCCCGTACCTCAGTTGCCGGCTGTAGTCGGCCAGCAGCCGGAAGGCGATCGGCGACAGCAGGGCCAGCGCGATCAGGTTGAGGGCGGCCATCACACCCATGGAGAGGTCGGCCATGCTCCAGACCACGGTCAGCGGGGCCACGCAGCCGATGAAGACCGAGGCCAGGACCGCGTACCTGAAATAGCTCATGTGACGGCGCTCGGAATCGAGGAACTGCAGGTTGGACTCACCGTAGTAGTAGTTGCCCAGGACCGAGGTCCATGCCAGCAGGAACATGATCACGGTCAGCGCGTGCAGGGACCAACCGCCCAAGGAGTCCTCCAGCCCCTCCTGTACGACCGCGACGCCCTGGTTGGCGCCCGGGTCGTAGACCGAACCGTTGATGAGCACGATGAACGCGGTGATCGAACAGATCAGCCAGGTGTCGAAGTAGACCCCGAGGGACTGCACCAGGCCCTGCTTGGCCGGGTGGGAGACCGAGGCGGTTGCGGCGGCGTTGGGGGCCGAACCCAGACCTCCCTCGTTGGAGAACATGCCGCGGCGCATACCCTGCACGATCGCGGTGCCCACGCCGCCGGCGGCGAGCTCTCGGACTCCGAACGCGTGGCCGAAGATGTCGCCCAGCACCCGCGGGACCTGATCGATGTTGAGGGCGACCACGGCCAACCCGAGCAGGAGGTAGAGGATCGCCATGAGGGGTACCAGCCCCTGGGCGACCGTGGCGATGCGGCGCACGCCGCCGAAGACGACGGCGGCGGTCAGCAGGGCCAGCACGAGTCCCACGAGCGCGTCGATCCACAGGCCTCCGGTACCACCGCTCTCCTCCACGGAGCTGGTGATCGCCCGGGCCACACTGTTGGCCTGCACGGAGCTGAAGACGATGCCGAAGGTGAGGGTGATCAGGACGGCGAAGAGCACACCCACCCATCGACGACCGAATCCGTAGAGGATGTAGTAGGCCGGGCCGCCGCGGAAACCGGTATGGGTACGCACCTTGTAGAGCTGGGCGAGGGTGGACTCCACGAACGCGGCGGCGCCCAGCACTGCGGCCATGAGCCACATCCAGAACACCGCGCCGGGCCCGCCCAGGATGATGGCCAGGGAGACACCGACGATGTTGCCGGTACCCACACGGGAGGCGGCCGAGATGGCGAAGGCCTGGAAGGAGGAGATCTCCCGCCCTCCGTCGGGGGCCACCCCCGGGCTGCCGCGCAGGACACGGAACATCTCCGGAAGCAGCCGGAGTTGGACGAAACCGCTGCGCACAGTGAAGTAGAGGGCCAGAACGACCAGGAGCGGGATGACCAGGAAGCTCCAGAACAGGTCGTTCAGGCCCACGAGCAGGTCGCTGAGGACGTTCACGCTTTCCCCTTCAGGTGGCGTGCCGGTCCCGAATGCGGGAATCGGGGTTTCCCGCAACTGTCCACGCCCGGATCCCGTGACTCGGGCTCGAACACGCGAATGCGCGGTAAAGGAGCGCAAAACACCACTGGGAAAGGCCGAAGGGGCCCGCCCCCGGCTCTTTGCCGGGAACGGGCCCCTTCGGTGCTACTTCTGAGCTCCGCCTAGTGCTGCGGTGCGGAGTCGCGGCGGTCACCGCGGTATCCACCGCGGTTGTCCCCGCGACGGTCGTTCCTGCGGTCGCCCCGGTATCCGCCGCGGCGCTCGCCACGCGGGCCGCCCTCGTTGCGGGGGCCGCCGTCGCGGTCGCCCCGGTATCCGCCCTCACGGCGGTCTTCCCGATAACCGCCCCGGGGGCCGCCCTCGCGGTCGCCCCGGGGGCCACCGCGCTTGCCGCCGCGGTAGCCACCGCCGCCGCCACCACCGCGGTAGCCGCCGCTCCGGCGCGGACCGCCACGGCCGCGACCGCGACGGGGGCGCTCGGGCTCGGGCGGCTCGATCCAGGGCTCACCGGAGGGCTCCTGGGCCCCGGTCACGCTGCTGAGCAGGTCATCGCCCGGGTTGACCAGGTGCTGCTTGGCCTCGACGCCGGCATCGTTGATGAGGCGGCGGGCCATACGGCGCTGGTTGGGCTGGACCAGGGAGACCACCGAACCGGAAGAACCGGCGCGGGCGGTGCGGCCGCCGCGGTGCAGGTAGTCCTTGTGTCCGGTGGGCAGGTCGACGTTGACGACCATGTCGATGCCGTCGACGTGGATGCCGCGGGCGGCGACGTCGGTGGCGACCAACGTCTGGATGCGACCCTCGCGGAACTTGGCGAGGGTGCGGGTGCGCACGCTCTGGGTCTTGCCGCCGTGCAGGGAGGCGCACGGAACACCGAGCTGGACGAGCTGCTCGCTGATGCTGTCGGCACGGTGCTTGGAACGCACGAACAGGAGGGTGCGGCCCTCACGCGCGGCGATCTGCGAGACGATCTTGTTCTTGTCACGCGGCAGGACCTTGAGCAGGTGGTGCTCCATGGTCGTGACCTGCGAGACGGGCGGGTCGACCGAGTGGGTGCGCGGGTTGTTCATGTACTTGCGCACCAGCTTGTCGACGTCACCGTCGAGCGTGGCGGAGAACAGCAGCGTCTGGCCGTCGGGGCGGACCTGGTCCAAGAGCTCGCTGACCTGCGGCATGAATCCCATGTCGCACATCTGGTCGGCCTCGTCCAGGACCGAGATCTCCACGTCGCTCAGGTCGCAGGCGCCCTGCTCGATGAGGTCGGTGAGGCGGCCGGGGGTGGCGACGAGGACCTCGACACCACGGCGCAGCTCGTTGATCTGGCGGGTGTAGGAGCTGCCTCCGACGACGTCGCCCACACGCACGCCGAGCACACGGGCGTACTCACGGAGGGCGTCGCGGCCCTGGTGGGCGAGCTCGCGGGTGGGAACCAGGATCAGCGCCCGGGGACGGGTGCTGGCGGCACGGCGCTCGGCAGTGCGCATCAGGACCGGCAGGCCGAAGGCCAGGGTCTTGCCCGATCCGGTGCGGCCGCAGCCGAGGACGTCGGTCCCCTCGATGGCATCGGGGATGGTGGCGGCCTGGATCGGGAACGGGGTGGTCACACCGTTCTTGGCCAGCGCGCCGACGATCTCGTCAGGAAGACCGAGGTTGTCGAAGGCAGGCTCTACGGCAGTGTCCGTCAAGTGACGTTTACCTTCCTCATAGTGTGGCGGCGTTTCGAGGAAGGCTTCGCGCAGGCCGAACGGCCTCAGCGAAGAAATCACACAAACGCGCCTGAATCGAACGCGGAAACGGACCCCGTTCATCACAGGGCTCTGCGCTCACTCGGGTGACAAGCGCGGCGCCGAAATCATCGGCGACGCCTCTTTCCGCGTCTGGACGGCCTGGCGCGCTCGGATGCGCACGACTTTCGATCGACCGCCTTCGGCAGCTTACTAGAGATCCCTCGGGAACGGGGACGGGACGGGCCTCTTTCCCGGTGATACGGGTCTCCTCGCCCGCCCCGAGCCTTTTCGGGGCCGGTCGGCCCTGCCCTTTCGGGGTCAGTCGGCCATGCCCTGGGCGAGGACGGTGAGCCGGCCGATCTGGGCACGGCGCTCGGCGGCCGCCTGCTCCTCGAGGCCGTGCCCGGGGGCCGCCTGCAGGAGCCCCTTGGTGGCGGCGGCTGCGCCGGGGTCGAGTTCCAGGAGCGCGGTGACGGCGTCGGAGACCGCCCCGTCGAGCTCGTCGGCGGGCACGACGAGGGTGGCCAGGCCGAGTTCGCCGGCCTCCTCGGCCTCGACCCGGCGGGCGGTCAGGCAGATCTCGGTGGCACGGTGCACGCCGACGATGTCGACCAGCGGCTTGGTGCCGGTCAGGTCGGGCACCAAGCCCAAGGCGGTCTCCTTCATGCAGAACTTGGCGTCGTCGGCGAGGATGCGCAGGTCGCAGGAGAGAGCGAGCTGGAACCCGGCACCGATGGCGTGGCCGCGCACGGCGGCGACGGTGACGAGGTCGGGGCGGCGCAGCCAGGTGAAGCCGGCCTGCAGTTCGGCGATGTAGGAATCCAGGTCCTCCTCGTCGGCCGAGCCGTCGGCCAGACCGGCCACGATCGAGCGCTCGCCGTCCACACCCTCGGGGGTGAACATGTTGAGGTCGATCCCGGCGGAGAAGGTGTCGCCCCTACCGGACAGGACCACCACACGCACGTCCTCGGGCAGGGCGCTGCCGATGCGCGCCATCGTGGTCCAGGTGCGCCCGGTCATGGCGTTGCGCCGCTCGGGGCGGCTGATGGTCAGGTGGGCCACGCGCCCGTCGACGGTGAGTTCGAGCCCGGCCCGGCCGAGTTCCTCCTCGGTGGGCAGGGTCTCGTGCGCGTTGGGGTCCTGTGCCATGGTTCCTCCGTCGTTTCGGTCGAGAGCCACGACAATACTCCCCAGTAACTTGGAGCGGGGCGGCGCACCCGGCCCTGTGGTCAGGCGGTGCGGGTGTCGCCGCCGCGGCCGCGCAGCGCGGCCCCGGACTCCTTCAGACGCCGGCGCACGTACCCGTAGGAACGGCCGGTGGCGGCGCACAGCGAACGGATGCTCTCACCCGCGTCGTAGCGGCGCCTGAGCTCGGCGGCCAGTTCGTCGTCGCCCTCGGCCGAGACCGGCGCACCCCTTCTGGGAGCCTCACCCACGGACCCTCACCCCTTCTGCCGGAGAGCACCACCCTAGTGCAGGGAACGCCTCAGGCCAGGGCGATGAGATCGGTGAACTCGGAGGTCCACATGTCCTCGACGCCGTCGGGCAGCATGATGACCCGCTCCGGCTGGAGCGCCTCGACCGCGCCCTCGTCGTGGGTGACCAGGACGATCGCGCCCTTGTAGCTGCGCAGCGCGCCGAGGATCTCCTCCCGGCTGGCCGGGTCGAGGTTGTTGGTGGGCTCGTCGAGCAGCAGCACGTTGGCGCTGGAGACCACGAGCGTGGCCAGGGCCAGACGCGTCTTCTCACCGCCCGAGAGCACCCCCGCGGGCTTGTCGACGTCATCGCCGGTGAACAGGAACGATCCGAGTGTGCGCCGGGCCTCCACGTCGGGCAGATCGGGCGCGGCGCTCATCATGTTCTCGAGCACGCTGAGGTTGACGTCGAGGGTCTCGTGCTCCTGGGCGTAGTAGCCGAGTTTGAGCCCGTGGCCCGGCAGGATCTGGCCGGTGTCGGGTTGCTCGATGCTGCCGAGCAGGCGCAGCAGGGTCGTCTTGCCCGCGCCGTTGAGACCGAGGATGACCACCCGGCTGCCCCGGTCGATGGCCAGGTCCACGCCGGTGAAGATCTCCAGGGACCCGTAGGACTTGGACAGCCCTTCGGCGGAGAGCGGCGTGCGTCCGCTGGGCGCGGGGTCGGGGAAACGCAGTTTGGCGACCTTGTCGCCCTTGCGCACGCCTTGGACGCCGTCCATGAGCTTGTCGGCCCGGCTGATCATCTGCTGGGCTGCGCGGGCCTTGCTGGCCTTGGCCCGGAACTTGTCGGCCTGTTTGCGCAGGGTGTCGGCCTGCTTCTCGGCGTTGGAGAGCTCGCGGCGGCGGCGCTTCTCGTCGGCCTCGCGCTGGGTCTGGTACTGCCTCCAGCCCATGTTGTAGATGTCGATGGTGGAGCGGTTCGCGTCCAGGTAGAAGACGCGGTTGACCACGTCCTCGACGAGTTCGACGTCGTGGCTGATGACGATGAGGCCGCCCTGGTGGCTCTTGAGGAAGTCGCGCAGCCAAGCGATGGAGTCGGCGTCCAGGTGGTTGGTGGGCTCGTCCAGCAGCAGGGTGTCGGCGTCGCTGAACAGGATGCGGGCGAGCTCGATACGGCGGCGCTGACCGCCGGAGAGGGTGCGCAAGGATTGGCCGAGGACCTTGTCGGGCAACCCCAGGCTCGAAGCGATCGCGGCGGCCTCGGACTCGGCGGCGTAGCCGCCCAGCACATGGAGGCGCTCGTCCCAGCGGGCGTACTGGCGCACGCCCTTGTTACGGGTCTTCTCGTGGTCGCTGGCCATCTTCTTCTCGGCCTCGCGCAGACCGCGGAACGCCTCGTCGATACCGCGGGCGGAGAGGATGCGGTCGCGGGCGAGCACGTCGAGGTCACCGGTACGCGGGTCCTGGGGCAGGTAGCCGATACTTCCGGAAGAAGTGACGGTGCCGTCGGTGGGCTGTCCTTCCCCCGCCAGGATGCGGGTCATGGTGGTCTTGCCCGCGCCGTTGCGCCCCACCAGCCCGATCTTGTCCCCGGCAGCGACCCGGAAAGAGGTCGGCTCCAGGAGGAGGCGGGGTCCGACGCGCAGTTCGAGGTCGGTGGCGATCAACATGGGTGGAGCTTCCTCGGCGGTGGGGTGACGGATACGTGTGCGGTGGCCCGAGCGCGGCCCCGGAAAGGGCGGGATCTGGGCAACCCGCCCAGCCTAACCGCAGAAGGCCGAGGCCTTGTCTGGGTCTGCTCGGCAGGCACCCGATCACCTGCTGCGCCGCTCGCGGCGGAAGGTGTCCACCGAACAGGACCTGGGGTTTTCGTCCATGGCCCGGCCCCCGCACCTGCGGCCAACGAGTGCGGGGACCGGCTCATTCCCTACGTACGTCGCGCCGGGGCCCGCTTCAGTTCTCCTCCGGCCCGCGCTCGGCCGAGGCGGTCCGGGCCGCGGCCCTCGCACCGGGGCTGCTTTCCCCGGCGGCCTCGACCTCCTCGTGTGGGTCGGTCCTGCTGGAGGGCCGGTTCCTCAGGAGCGCCGCGACGACCGCCGCGATCGGGGTCGCCAGGAACATCCCGGGGATGTTGCCGACGATGGCACCGATGGAGATGGCCAACAGCACGACCGCGGAAGGCAGTTCCAACGCCTGCCCGTAGATACGGGGCGCGAACAAGTTGCTCTCCAACTGCTGCACCACGATGACACCGATGGTGACGACCAGTGCGGCGATCCACCCCTCGGCGACGAACGTCACCAGCGCGGCGAGGATGCCCGTGGCGAAGGCACCGATCACCGGCAGGAACGCACCGATGAAGGTCAGCACGATCAGCGGGATGGCCAGGCTCGGCTCCAGGACGATGAGCAACACGATGCCGATGAAGAAGGCGTCGAAGACGCCGACCATCGCCACACCGCGCACGTACCGGCCCATCACGTCGTAGGCGACCCTGCTCGCGTGGCGCAGGCCCGGACGGGACTTGGGGGGCAGCAGCGTGGTGAACCAGTCCATCAACTTGTCGCCGGCGTGCAGGAAGTAGACGGTCAGCACGATGGCCAGGATGAGACCGATGAGCACCTGGACCACGGCCGAGCCCGCCGTGAGCGCCCCGCTCACCAGCTGGCTCTGGTTCTCGCTGACCGTGCTCTGGATCTGCTCCCAGGCCTGGTCGACCAGTTCGGTGAACAGCCCCGGGTCCAGGCCGAACGGTACTTGGAGGTCACGGAGTTCGTTGACGGCACTGGAGACACTGGCGACGAGTCCGCCGAAGCCCTGCATGGCGGGGGTGACGATCAGAGAGACGACCCCGCTGAGGACCACCAGTCCGGTGACCATGGCCAGGGTCGTCGACGGTCCGCGGCCGAGCCCCTTCCGGCGCAGGAAGAGCACGAGAGGCATCAGCAGTGCGGTGATGAAGACCGCGATGATCACCGGAAGGGTGACGACCCAGATGTAGGCGAGCCCGTACAGCAGCAGACCGATGACCACACCGATGATCAGCACACGCCAGGAGGCGTCGCTGATGCTCCGGAGCAGGTCCTCCGCGCCGACGTCGTCGCCTTCCTCCGCGGCCTCGGCCGCCGTCTTGGTCTCCTCCTGAGCGGAAGCGGCCTCCTCGGCATCCAACTGCTTCCGGCGCTCAGCTCTGATCCGGCGAGCCTCCAACCACTTCTTCAGGAGCGCCCACACTCCCGGCCGCTGGGCTTGCACATGGACTCCATTCTCTGCTCTGTCACGCGGGGGCCGCCGGAGGGAACGGCGACGTGTGTTGTGGAGGGGGATGCGTGGAGTTCAGGTCCGGTTCTGCCCGATCCGGCCCCAGGGCCAACGGCCTCAGAACTGCCAGGGTTCCCGGGGGCTGCCGGAACTGACGATCTCGTTGCCGAAGGGAGCGAGGGCGACCGGGATCATCTTGAGCGAGGCCCAGGCCATGGGGATGCCGATGATGGTGACCGCCAGCCCCAGGGCGGTGGCGATGTGGCCGATGGTCAGCCACCAGCCGGCGACGATCACCCAGATGATGTTGCCGACCGTGCTGACACCGCCGGCGCTCTCCCGGCGGACGAGGTCGCGTCCGAAGGGCCAGATGGCGTAGCTGGCCATGCGGAAGGACGCGACGCCGAAAGGGATCGTCACGATGAGCACGCAGCAGATGAGGCCGGCGACGACGTATCCGACCGCCAGCCAGAAGCCGGCGACGAAGATCCAGATGATGTTGAGGATGAGCCGCAAGAGGGCCACGGTGTCTTGTCTCCTTGTTCGGGTCCCCGCACTGGGAGTGGATGCGTGCGGCAGGGGAATCCGGAGCATGCCGCACTCGTGTGTTTCTACCGTCTGTGACGCGACGGTGCCACGACCTGTTCCGGGCCGCGCCCCTGGCCCTTCCCCTAGGGGCCGCGGCTCACGAGCGCTCCAGCACACCCTCGACACCGGCTGCCCTGCGTGAGGACATACGGCCATACCCAAACTTGACCAAGCATTGGGACCGTAATGTGATCGGCGCATCAGCAGGGGCCCCTAGGCAGCCGGGACATCGCACCATACGATGTGCGGTGTCCTTCGTGAGGGACTCACTCCCGCGATAAAGGACGAACTCGGACAAACGGCCAGAGATCAACTGCAAGGCGTCAGGTTTCGGTAACGGTTGTGTGAGTAATTTCCCTACCCCCCGTGCACGAGCGGGAGTGGGGATGGCATGATTACGTACCGGCTCGGACGGAGGCCTGTCACCGCCTCCGCCGCCTTCGCGTGAGAGCACTCCGCCCTTCGGATTCACTGCCGGTCAGGCCTGTGCTTCTCGTGGTCTCAACCACACCGGGGAACATCGTTCGTATCGCTCGGCGTTTGCGTCGTGCGGAGTGAGCTCGCGTCGCATGACGAACTTTTTTGGTGACTGAAGCTTTTTCGACAGCTTACTAGTGATTTCAGTAGAGGTGGTTCAAGCATGTCTCAGGTACGTCGGCAGGCCGCACTGCGCCCCCGCCCGAGCTGGGGGTGGCAGGATGCCGCCGCGTGCCGGGGCGAGGACCTTGTGCTCTTCTTCGGACCCGACGGCGAACGCCAGCCCGAGCGGGAGATCCGAGAGCGCAAGGCCAAGGAGATCTGCGCGGCCTGCCCGGTTCGGACCGACTGCCTGGACTATGCGATCTCGCGTCCGGAGAAGTACGGAACCTGGGGCGGCCTCAATGAGGACGAGCGCGCTTCCGAGCGCCGCCGCCGCATGCGCCGCGCCAACGCTGCCTGACTCGTCGTCGGCAGACACAGAGCTCCCCGGTGGCCCCGGCCCCGAATGAACCCGCGGCGCCCCCGACGAACCTACGTCGGCGGCGCCGCGGGTTCTTTCACGTCCGGATCCCTCACGCCAGATGGCGCTCGAACCAGGCCACCGCCTCCGCGGCCACCCGCCGCCAGTCCCACGCACCGCGCAGCAGCTCTTCGGTACCCGCGAGAACGGTGAGGTCGCTGGGACCGCCCAACCGGCCCCGCGCCCACTCCCCGATCTCCCGCACGAAGGAGTCGCGGCTCTCCAACAACACCAGCACGGGAGCACGCACCCCGCCCAGGCTGTCCTCGGCGCGGTCGATGCGCCCGCCGTGCACCACGACCGCTCCCACGTCCCCGGCACGTTCGGCCGCGGTGAACAGCGCGACCGGCGCGGCCGTGCCCGAACCCAGCACCCCCAAGGGGCCCTCGGCAGTGTCGGTGGAGTGGCGCAACCAGGTCACCGCGGCACTGAGCCGTTCACTCATCGGCCCCTCCTCGGCCCCGCCCTCCGTCCGCTCCTGGCCGGTCGACAGGTCCAAGGACAGCGTCGCGTAGCCGGCCCGGCGCAGGAGCACCGCCACCGCCTTCCACCGCGGATCGGTACTTCCTTCCTCCCCCAGAGCCATGACCACCGCACCGCGCAACGGCGTCGGCACGGTGAGTTCACCGTCCAGGTAGACCTGTCCGGCCCGCACCCGCACACCGCGCACCGATTCCTGAGCGCCGCGCACACGGACGTGCTCGCTCAGGACCGCGGTGACATGGCCGTCCGAGAGCTGACCGAATTCGCGGTACCAGTCCCCCACCGCACGGAAGTTGTCCGGAACGCTCAGCACGACCAGTTCGTCGACCTCCGGCCCCAGGACCTCCACGGCCTCGGGCGAGGCCACCGGGACGGCCAGGATCAATCGGGACGGGGCCTGGGCCCGCAACATGCGCAGGGCCGCGCGCGCCGTTCCGCCGGTGGCCACACCGTCGTCGACGACCACACAGTCGCGACCGGCCACCGAGGGCAGGGGGCGCTCGCCCCGGTAGAGGGTGGTCCGGCGGGCCAGCTCGGCTCGTTCGTCCTCGACCGTGCGTTCCAGGGCCTGCCGGGGCACGTGCATACGGGCCAGAGCGCGGTCGTCGTAGAAGACGTGTCCGTCCTCGGCGACGGCCCCCACGCCGGCCTCGGGCCGACCGGGCAGGCCGATCTTGCGCACCATGAGCACGTCGAGGTCGAGGCCGAGTTCGTGTGCGAGTTCGGCACCGACCGGGACCCCGCCCCTGGGCAGGGCCAACACGACGGGGTCGTCCACGGCCAGGGGACGCACCCGTTCGGCCAGACGGCGGCCGGCCTCGGTCCGATCGGTGAAGGGCAGCGAGACGGGTACCGGGTTCATATCCACCTCCGGCGCCTGCGCACGGGCGGGGCGCCGCTCCTCGCGTCGGCGCTCGATGGCCGCTGGAAAAGTCCTACGGGCATACCCCCGCAAAGCGCGTTCACAACCCCGGCTCGGAGAGAGAACCGGGGTCCCGCCCGAGCAAGACGGTATGGCGCAGGACCCCCATGAGGAGGGAGTCGTGGCGGCGTCCCTTCCACAGCAGTGCGTCACGCAGGCGTCCCTCCACGACGAAACCGCAGGAGCGGTAGACCGCGATCGCACGCATGTTGAAGGCGTACACGTGCAGCCAGACGCGGTGCAGCCCGATCCGTTCGAAGGCGTGTTCCAGGACCAGTTCGGTGGCCTCGCGCCCCAGACCGCGTCCGGTGAACTCCAGGGCCGAGAGCGCGATGCGGTACCCCGCGGTCTCGTTCTCGGGTTCGACCTCGTAGAGGGAGAGGTCACCGATGTAGCGGCCGTCCAGGGCCGAGGTGATGGCCAGGTCGAGCCTCTCCTCGTCCTGGCTCCGGCTCGCGCACCAGGTCTGGGCCTGGGCGTAGCTGCGGTGGCGGTGGGTCCCCGTGAGGCGGCGGATCTCGGCGTCGAGACCGGAAGCGAAGTAGTCCTCGGCGTGCTCGGGCGAGAGAGGGACCAGGCGCACGCTCTTGCCGACGAGAGTAGGGGTCTCTCGCAGCGCGCTCGTGTTGATCATGGGACCTTCCCGTTGCGACCGGAGACCGCGGGGGCGGTTCCGGCGAGGGGACGGCGGGCAGGGGCGTGTGCCGCAGGGGTCGGCTGGATCTCGGGCGGGCCGGGGCAGGGGGCCCGTGGTGGGGCTGGGCAGTCGGCTCACTGAGCGTGTGATGTGACTTCCTTCCCCGCCTGGCCCCCCGAAACTCCCCCGAAGACGATCGATCAAACCCATGGCGTCCGGTCATGGGACCGGCTACGATCCCGCGCACAGACACACGCCACTGGAGACTCAGCTTGTCCCTCTCGCCCACCCGAACACCCGCTCCCCCGGAGGCGCGCCGGGCCCGCCTGGCGGTCTCCTCCCTCTTCTTCGTCAACGGCTTCACCTACACCAACGTCGTCCCCTGGCTACCCGTGCTCAAGGACCGCTTGGAGCTGAGCAACACGGACCTGGGGCTGGCGATCGCCGCGATGCCCACGGGGGCGATCCTGACCGGGATGCTGGCCGGGCCGTTGATCCACTGGTTCGGCAGCGGACGCACGGCGGTGGGCGGGAGCCTGCTCTCGGTGGGGGCGCTTCCGTTGGTGGCGCTGGCCCAGGAGTGGTGGATGCTGGCCGCCACCCTGTTCTTCCTCGGGTGCGCCGACGCCTGGACCGACTCGGCCCAGAACGCCCACGGGCTGCGCGTGCAGTTGCGGTACCGCCGCAGCATCATCAACACCTTCCACGCCGTGTGGAGCCTGGCCGCGGTCGGTGGCGGGCTGCTGGGCGCGGCGATGGCGGGTGCGGGGACACCGATCCTGATGCACCTGGGCGGGGTCGCCGCCGTCCTGGTCGTGGTCAGCCTGGTGGTGAGCCGGATGCTGCTGCCGGGCCCCGAGGACAGCGAACGGGCCGAGGGAACCGAGGGCAACGGCGGACGCGGGGCACTTCCGGGCGGGCGCACCCTGGCCGTGCTGGCCGCTCTGGGGCTGCTGCTGATGTTCGCGAGCGGGATCGAGGACTCGGCCGCCTCCTGGGGCGCGGTCTACCTGACCTCGGAACTGTCGGCATCGCTATTCGTCGCGGCGCTGCCGTTCGTGGCCTGCCAGGCGATGATGACGGTCGGACGCCTGCTCGGCGACCGGGTCACCGACCGGTTCGGGACCGTGGCCGTGGGGCGTGCCGGCGGTCTGTTGGCCGCGGTCGGAATGGGCCTGGCCCTGACGCTGTCACACCCCGTCGCCGCGGTCCTGGGGTTCGGAGTGATGGGCCTGGGGGTCGCGACGCTCTTCCCCCTGACCCTGGCGGCCGCCGGGAACGTGCCGGGGGTGCGGGCCGGGGACGGGGTCACCGTCGTGGGCTGGTTGGGACGCGTGGGTTTCCTCGCCTTCCCGCCCGCCGTGGGGATGTTCGCCGATGCAGCGAGCCTGGGCCAGGCTCTCTGGCTGATCTCGGCGGCCGGGGCCGGGGCGTTCCTGTTGGCGGGGGCCCTGCGACCGCGCGGCTGACCCCGGCCCGCTCGGGGCCGGACACGGGACGGGCCCCCGGCCGCGAACGGCCGGGGGCCCGTGTGGCGCCGTGCGCCGAGAGGCACACGGACACCGTGGGGTGTTACTCCACGGGCGCCGGGCGGCGGGAGCCGGCCCACAGGGCCAGCGCACCGATACCCGTCACGACCGCACCGCCGAGAACGAAGCCCTGCATGTCGACGCCGGTGGCAGCGAGCTCCTCGCCGCCCTCGTCGTCGGCACCGCCGGTGTTCCCACCGCCGGTGTCCCCACCGCCGGTGGTGCCCTCGGCCGGAGCCTCGGGCGCCCCGGGGGCACTGGGGACCTGGATGTCGTCACCGGGCGGCTCTTCGCCGTCACCGGGCCCCGGCTCGGGCTCCGGCTCCGGCTCCGGCTCCGGCTCGGGCTCCGGCTCCGGCTCCGGCTCGGGCTCCGGCTCGGGCTCCGGCTCGGGCTCCGGCTCCGGCTCCGGCTCGGGCTCCGGCTCCGGCTCCGGCTCGGGGTCCGGCGGCGGGGTCTCACCCTCGTCACCGTCGTCCGGCGGCGGGGTCTCACCCTCGTCACCGTCGTCACCGTCTCCACCGTTGTCCTGCGGGAAGAGCGGATCGATCTCCACGGCCGGGAGAGCAATGGGGTCCTCGGAGACCGGAATGTCCGGCAGGACGCTCTCCTGCGGCTCCTGGGACTCCTCCGGCACCACGGGGGTTTCGGGGGCGATCTCGGGGGCCTCGGGGGCGTTCTCGTCAACCACGTCGGCGAAGGCCGGGCTGACGGAGAAACCCGCCATGAACAGGCCTGCCGCCGTCACGGTCAACACGCGCTTCTTCGGAGACATCCCACTCCTTTCTTTCTCATCGGGGTGAATCATTGCGGGGGAATGGCATAGAGGTGGTCGTCATGGACCACGACGGCGTTCTCGCCCAGCAGCCCCGAGGGGATCTGGGCGCCTTCGTCGAGTTCGGCCGGTTCGCCGTCGGTACCGACCGCGACGGTGGAACCGTCCAGTTCGCCGTAGACCCGGGAACCGGCCGAGACGGTCGGCTCGAACCCGTCCACGACGGTCGACTCGCCGTTCTCCGGGTCGACGACGGCGGGACCGTAGGCCAGTACCTCGGTACCGATCGGACCGGAACGGTGCTCGGCGTCCTCGAGGCCGTCCTCGGCGATCTCTGCTCCACCGACCGGCTCCCCGGTCCCACTGTCGTGGAAGGCCAAATACTCGCCGTCGCCGCGGAGGGACTCCCAACGGATGATGACGTACTCGCGCAGGGCGGTGACGATACCGAGCATCTCGCCGGCCTCGTCCGGCCGCCGGGGGTCGACCTCCTCGGTCCCACCCGCCGGGTCGACCCAGCTCCACGGCCCGTTGGCCACGGCGACCAGGACACGGTCGCCGTCGGAGAGCATGGCGCCGCCGCCCTCGGGGATCTCGATCTCGACGAGTTCGCCGCCGGAGGCCAGATGGCGTTCGTCGTCGGAACGCACCAGCACCGAGCCGCCCACGTACTGGGGTGAGGACTCCGAACTCAGCTCCACGCTGTCGGGGGCCCCGCCGCCGGTGGGCCAGAACAGCAGTTCCTCGGAGGTCTCCAGGACCACCGCCGGGCCGCCGTCGTAGAGCACGAACCGGGGGGCTCCGATGGCCTCGGCCCCGCCCACGGGCAGGTCTGCGGCCCACTCCCGGGTGCCGTCGGCCGAGAGGAGGTTGAGCCGCTCCTCGGGGTCCACGAACGCGATCTGCTCACCGTCGCGGCTCACGCCGGGCCGAGTGCCGGGGGCCAGCGCGTGGTCGAAGACGACGGTGTCGGCGAACCCGGCAGGGGCGGGGTGTTCCAGCGCGGCGTCGTCGGAGCCCCCGGTCGAGGCGGTGCTCTCCTCGGGCAGCAGGCGCCAGCTGGCGAACCCGACGCCGGCCACGAGGGCGAGGGCGACCGCAGCGGCACCGATGATGACCATGCCGCGCCCGGCTCGCCCGTCGGCCGGGTCGGTCCCGGGAGGCGGGGGCAGAGGCGGCTCCTCCTCGGGAGTGTCGGCGGACTGCACCACACCGTCGGGGGCTGCCACCAGTCTCCAGTAGCCGTTCGCGTCGCGCGCGTCGATGAGCACCGACAGGCCGATCCTGGCCGCGTACTCGGTTGCGGTGTCCAGTGCCGCGCGCCGGGTGTCCTTGGGCACCTGGCCGGTGACGACCTGGCGGTGTCCGTCGATGTGGATCTCGGCGCTGCGTTCGTCGGGTGCGATGACGATGACGGCGGTGGGCCGGGGCTGCCCCGGACGGGACGCCCGGCTCATGGTGCCTCCGAAGGCATGGGGAACATGGACCTGTTCGTGTTGCGGGTGACGGGGATCGTCGGTCTGCGTCACTGCGTGGTCGGCAAGCAGGGGACCACCACACGGCGATGGCCCGGAACGGCACACGTAGGCGACACTGCAGGCGATCATACTGACGTCGGGCCCAGGCTCTCAGGCACTCCACGAACCCGGGAATCGGACAGCGATCATGAAATGTCCGCACGGTTTTCGGCCATCCTCTTGCTTGACCAGGGGAGATGCCTGTGCCTCCGAGTGGAGGGGGTGTCTCCCGGTGGCGCCGGCACTGGTGCGGACACTCACGGACCGCAATTGGTTCGCAACCAAAATGGCCGGTTTCGGCCATCGAGTGCCCCCGTGGCCCTGCCGGTGACCCTTCGCCTCGCGCCGGCCCCTCGAGATCAGGACTCCCGGTGCTCTCCGAAAGCATCGATGACCGCCTGCTCCCTGCGACGGGCCAGGCGGTCGGCCCGCTCGAAGCCCCGATTGGCGATTTCGGCCCGGGCCGCGGCGGTGCGCACCGTGGGCCACATCGCATCGATCTCGGCGTTGAGGCTGGAACCGGCCAGGATCGCGATCGCCATGACGAACAACCATGCCAGGATCGCGATGGGCGCGGACAAGGACCCGTAGATGTTCACCTGGCCGAAAGAGGCGTCCAGGTAGGCACGCAGGGCCACCGATCCGAGGACGAGCACACACGTGGCCAGCAGTGCCCCGGGCAGGTGGCGGATCAGCGGTGTGCGCACCGGGACGCTGAGCAGGTACAGGAAGGTGACCGCCGTCGTGGCCAACAGCGCCACCGTCGGCCAGTAGAACAGACGCAGGTGCCCGGCGGTGAGGGGCAGAAGCTCCTGGATCAGGTCGGGGCCGGCCACCAGCGCCGGCAGCACCAACAGTGCGAAGAACAGCCCGCCCAGGTAGGCCACGAACGCCAGCAGGCGCTGACTCAGCCAGCCGCGGAGCTCGTCGAGGCCGTAGGAGATCGTGATGGAGCGGATGAAGACGTTCATCGCACGCGAGCCCGACCAGAGCGAGACCAGGAAGGTCACCGACAGCAATCCGCCCTGGAAACCGCCGAGGAAGTCCTCGACCAGGGGATCGACGACCTCACTGACCGTTTCCGGGGGCAGGGCCCGCGCAGTCAGGTCCAGGATCCACACCCGGATCTCCTCGACGGTGTCCCGGCCCACGACCGTGGACAGGGAGGCGATCGCACCCACCAGGCACAGCATCAGGGCCGGCAAGGAGATCAGGGTGAAGAAGGCCGACTCGGCCGCCAGCCCGATGGAACGGTTTCGGGCCATCGACCGGATCGTGCGCACAATGAGCAGCCCCGCGCCGTAGGGTCGCGGGTGCCGGCGTTGCCATCGGAACCACCAGCGCCACAGGCCTTCCCAGAATCCCTCCACAGAGAAACGGTAACCCGCCGCGGACCTGCGGGTCCGGCCACCCGGCACGCCACGGTGACGTGGCTCACCCACGAAGAGCGACCGCCGCGTCTGGACAAAGGCTCTGGCCCCGTGCCATTCTCACAAGCATGATCGCTGCTCTGGACCCCATGCTCTGCGTGCGCCGCCACGTGGACTTCCTGCGGGTCCGCAGTGCCATCTGTCGCAGCGTCGGTTGATTTCGCCGCACTGTGTGACGCACCCATGACACAGGGGTGCGCGCGGCCTCCCGGCGCCTGCTCTTCTTCAACACCCACGCACCGTGGTTCTCCCCCGTATCGACCCGCACGACGGCGTGCGCTCACAGATACGGGTCGGTGGTGCGGGCGCACAGGCCGTGAGCTCCCCGCGACCGCATTCGGAGACACCCGCGATGCCTCCCTCTTCCGCGCAGACCGGTTCGGCCCCTGCCAAGACGCGACGCCGCGGCGATGGCCAGTGGGCCCTCGGTTACCGCGAGCCGCTCAACAAGAACGAAGAGAACAAGAAGAACGACGACGGGCTCAACGTCCGCGATCGCATCATCAACGTCTACTCCAAGGCCGGGTTCGACTCGATCGACCCCGCCGACCTGCGTGGCCGCTTCCGCTGGTTCGGCCTCTACACCCAGCGCGCCCCCGGCATCGACGGCGGCAAGACGGCCGTCCTCTCACCCGAGGAGCTCGACGACCGCTACTTCATGATGCGTGTGCGCATCGACGGCGGCCGGCTCTCCGCCGCCCAGCTGCGGGCCGTCGCCGAGATCTCCCGCGACTACGCACGCGACACCGCCGACATCACCGACCGGCAGAACGTCCAGTACCACTGGATCCGGGTGGAGGACGTGCCCGCGATCTGGGAGAAGCTCGAGTCGGTCGGGCTGTCCACGACCGAGGCCTGCGGTGACACCCCCCGTGTGGTCCTCGGCTGCCCTCTGGCCGGTGTGGCCGAGGACGAGATCATCGACGCGAGCCCGCAGGTCCAGCAGGTCCACGACGACCACATCGGCAGCCCCCTGTACTCGAACCTGCCGCGCAAGTTCAAGACCTCCATCGCAGGCTGCTCCGTGCACTGCGTCAACCACGAGATCAACGACGTCGCCTTCGTCGGGGTGCGTGACGAGAACGGTGAGGCGGGCTACGACCTGTTCGTGGGCGGCGGGCTCTCCACCAATCCCATGTTCGCCGCGCGCCTGGGCACGTTCGTGCGCCCCGACCAGGTCAGCGAGGTCTGGGCCGGGGTGGCCGCGGTCTTCCGCGACTACGGTTACCGCCGCCTGCGCACCCGCGCCCGCATCAAGTTCCTCATCAAGGAGTGGGGCCCGGAGAAGTTCCGCGAGGTGCTGGAGGAGGAATACCTCGGCTACGGCCTCCCGGACGGGCCCGGCCCCGAGCTGGACGAGGGCGTACGACGCGACCACGTCGGTGTGCATCCCCAGCGCGACGGCAACTACTACGTCGGTTTCGCCCCGAAGGTCGGCCGTGTCACCGGGAGTTCGCTGGTGCGCGTGGCCGAGATCGCCGAGGCCCACGGGTCGGACCGGATCCGCACCACGGTTGATCAGAAGCTCGTGATCCTCGACATCGACGGGGACCGCACCGACGCGATCACGGCCGACCTGGAGGCGGAGGGCTACGAGGTCAACCCCAGTGTCTTCCGCCGCCAGACCATGGCCTGCACCGGCATCGAGTTCTGCAAGCTCGCCATCGTCGAGACCAAGGACCGGGGCGCCGCCCTCATCGACGAACTCGAGAAGCGCCTGCCGGACTTCGACGAACCGGTGAGCATCAACCTCAACGGGTGCCCGAACTCCTGCGCCCGCATCCAGGTCGCCGACATCGGGTTGAAGGGCCAGCTCGTCATGGACGAGCGCGGCGAACAGGTGGAGGGATACCAGATCCACCTGGGCGGCGGCATGGGGTTGAGCCCCAGTTTCGGCAAGAAGGTCCGCGGACTGAAGAGCACCGCCGACGAGCTGCCCGACTACATCGAGCGGGTGCTGCGCCGGTTCCGGGCCCAGAAGGAGGAAGGGGAGACCTTCGCCGCCTGGGCCGCCCGCGCCGAGGACGAGGACCTCAAGTAGGCCGACCGAGCGGGCGGCGCCACCGCGCGGCGCCGCCCGCACCGACCGCTCCGAAAGAATGAGGTGCGCCATGGCCGAGAGGGCCGCGCCCCACTACTGCCCCTACTGCGGTGACGAGGACCTGCTCCCGGAGGAGGGAGCAGGCGTCAAGGGCCAGGGTTACCCGTGGTCCTGCCTGTCCTGCGCCCGGGTGTTCCGGGTGACCTACGTGGGCCTGCGTTCGGCCTCGTTCAACGGTTCCCCCTCCCGAGCGACGGAAGGCGACGCATGAACACGCACACCCCCGTGGGCGGCTCCGAGCACGCCGAACGGGCCGCCCGTGAGCTGGAGGAGGCCTCCGCCCAGGAGATCATCTCCTGGGCCGCGGAGACCTTCGGCGAGAGCCTGTGCATGACCTCCTCCATGGCCGACGCGCTCATGGTGGACCTGGCCTCCCGGCAGGTACCCGGCATCGACGTCATCTTCCTCGACACCGGGTACCACTTCGCTGAGACCATCGGCACCCGCGACGCCGTGGACTCCGTCTACGACATCAACCTGGTGACCGTGGAGCCTCGGCGCACGGTGCCCGAGCAGGACGCCGCCCTGGGCCCGCGCCTGTTCGGGCGCAACCCGGAGATCTGCTGCCACCTGCGCAAGGTCGAGCCCTTGCAACGGGCGCTGGANGGGTGCCCCGCCGCGACACCCC
The DNA here is from genome assembly GCF_000341145.1 of Nocardiopsis xinjiangensis YIM 90004. Lineage (GTDB taxonomy): Bacteria > Actinomycetota > Actinomycetes > Streptosporangiales > Streptosporangiaceae > Nocardiopsis > Nocardiopsis xinjiangensis. The sequence continues at coordinate 42,263 of NZ_ANBE01000038.1, read as the reverse complement.
GGTCGTGCAGTGGGACCCCAAGCGGCGGATGACCAAGGTCAACCCGATCGCCCGCTGGACGCAGGAGGACGTGGACACCTACATGGCCGAGCACGGTGTGCTGGTCAACCCGCTGCAGGACGACGGATTCCCCTCGATCGGGTGCGAGCCCTGCACGCGGCGGGTGGCGCCCGGCGAGGACCCGCGCAGCGGCCGGTGGGCCGGCACGGGCAAGACCGAGTGCGGCATCCACGTCTGAGCGGCCGGTCGCACCAGCGACCGGCGCAGGGTTGACAGCGGTGACGAGGAAGGAGCAGGGCGCCCCGGCCGTCGGGGCGCCCGACACGACGATGAGCACTCCGACGCTGCTGGCCGTCGCGCACGGCAGCAGGGACCCGCGTTCGGCCCGGGCGGTGGCCGCGCTCTTCGGCCGGGTGCGGGCGCTGCGGCCCGGTCTGGACGTACGCGTCTCCTACCTGGACCACGTCTCCCCCGGCACCGAGGACGCGCTGGCCGCGCTCGACGCCGAAGGTGTCGGGGAGGCCGTGGTGCTGCCGACACTGCTGACCGCGGCCTTCCACAGCAAGGTGGACCTGCCCGGGGTACTGGCCGGGGCACGCGAGCGGGGCCTGAGCGCCCGGGTGCACTACGCCGACACCCTGGGACCGGACCCTTTGCTGTTGGGGGCGGTGGAGCGGCGCCTGTCCGAGGCCGGGGCGTCGCCGGCGCCCGACACGGCCCTGGTGCTGGCCTCGGCGGGCTCCAGCGACCCCGGGGCCAACGCGACCATCGAGGCGATGGCCCGGGATCTGGCCGCCCGCGGCCCCTGGCGCGAGGTGGTGCCGGCCTTCGCCTCCGCCGCCTCTCCCACGCCAGCGGAGGCCGTGGCCGCGGTGCGCGGCCGGGGTGCCGAGCGGGTGGCGGTCTCGGGATACCTGCTCGCCCCCGGGTTCTTCTCCGACCGGGTGCGGCGGCAGGCGAGCGAGGCCGGAGCATCGTTCGTCGCGGACGCGCTCGGCGACGTCCCCGAGATCGCCCGGGTGGTTCTGGACCGCTACGACGCCGCCGTGGCCGCCCGGTACACGACAGCATGAGCCGGGCGAGCGGGGCGGAACGGGTGCCTTTTCCGCGGATGGTGGAGGTGCCCGCGGAACACGTGGTCCTGCACGATCGTGGGAGTTGGAGCACGCGGGAGGTGGAGGTCCAGGCCTTCGTCCTGGCGGCCGTGCCCGTGACACAGGGCCTGTACCGGGCGGTCACGGGCCGGCGGGTGGAGGCACAGGGTGCCGGGGGCAGAGAGCCGGTGACTGAGGTGTCGTGGTTCGACGCCCTGCACTTCTGCGACCTGCTGTCCCTGGCCCACGGCCTGATCCCCTGCTACGGCACGTCCGGTGCCGGCCCGGGCGACGAACGGGCACGCGGTCGGCCTGCAGGCACACCCGGCGGTGGGGATCCCGACGGCGCCGACCTACGGGGCGACCCTGGTGCCGACGGGTACCGGCTGCCCACCGAGGCCGAGTGGGAGCACGCCTGCCGGGCCGGGAGCACCGGCGTCAGGTACGGCGACCTGGACACGATCGCGTGGTGCCGGAAGAACTCCGGCGGTCGGCCCCACCAGGTGGGTTGCCGGGAACCGAACGCGTGGGGCCTGCACGACATGATCGGGAACGTGTGGGAGTGGTGCTGGGACCTCTACGACCCGCGCGTGTACGGCCCGTACCGGGTCTTCCGCGGCGGCGGGTGGAACGACCACCACTGGGGTTGCCGGGCTTCCTCGCGGCGCAAGAGTCACCCGACACTGCGCATCGACGACCTGGGGTTCCGGGTGGCACGTTCCCTCTGATGCGGGCGGCCTGGAGCCCCCAGAGCCCCAGAACACCCCCGTGGCGCACCACAGGCCCGTTGGCCACCGCGTTGCCACGGGTGTTCACGAAGCGCTCGTGAAGGGATTTCCGGTCCCGCTTTGCACGGTGTGTTGCCAACGTCACCGCCGTCGACCGTCGTTCCGTGATCTGAGCCGCCTCGTCCCCGAACCGACGGCTTGATGACCCCGCGGTCCCGCACGATCCTGGCTTAGAGTGCAATGGGTGATGCCCACGCACATGAGGCGGGCCGAGATCAATGGGGAGAACACATCATGAGCGCGATGCCCATCGAACCCGAGAACGGTCCCGGAGTCGGCCACGACCTCAGTGGGTACGTGCTGGTGCCCGCGAGATGGGTCGAACATTACGAACGTCTCCTCGAGGAACATGAGGACGCCGAGGCTGCGCGGATCTGGGATGAGGTCAAGGCGGGGCGAGAGCCGGTCTTCACCCACGACGAAGTGTGGGAGAACGACGAGTGAGCCGCAAATACGAGCTCGAGTACACCCGCACAGCGCTCAAAGGCATCAAGAACCTGGATGGTTCGAACAGAAAACGTATCCGTCGAGCGATCGAGATGCTCGCAGACGATCCTCGGCCGAGCGGGTGCGTCCAGCTCAAGGGATGCTCCGGGATTTGGCGTATCCGTGTCGGCGATCACCGTATCCGCTACAGGATCGACGACGGAGTGCTCATCGTCCTGGTTCTCAAGGTGGCTCCTCGCGGCGGTTTCTACGACGACTTGTGATTCGGTTCTCCGCGCAGCGGAGTCGCCCCGGGTTCGCTGGGCCGACGATGGAGCGCTAAGGCGCGCCGTAGCCGCCCGCTGTTCCATGGTCTGAGTTCCCGTGTGCTTCGGGAACGCGGTGGACAATGGTCCTATGACCAACGACGACAGCATCCGCGACCTCCTGCGGGGCCTTCCGGTGTTCGCCGCCGGGACTCCCCCGTTCGACCCGGACACCGCGCCCGAGGACCCGCTCGACCTCTTCCGTTCCTGGTTCGCCGGCGCCGTGGAAGCGGGGGTCCCCGAGCCGCACGCGATGGTGGTCGCCACCGCGGACGGGCGCGGGGTCCCGTCGGCGCGGGTGGTCATCATGAAGGACCTCTCCGCCCGCGGCTGGTGGTTCGCCACGACGACGACCTCCCGCAAGGGCCGGGAACTGGCGCGGAACCAGGGGGCGGCGCTGACCTTCCACTGGAAGGAACAGGGCCGCCAGGTGCGCGTGCGTGGTGTGGCCGAGCACGCGGGCGCCGAGGCGAGCGCGGAGGACTTCCGCAGGCGCCCGCTGGAGTCGCGGGTGGCGGGGCTGCACGGGCGCCAGAGCGAACCGTTGGACGAGCTCGCCGAGATCGACCGGGCGGCCGGCGCCTCGCGTGAACGCCTCGAACACGCCCCGGACCTGGCCCCGGACGACTGGGGCCTGTACGCGGTGGTCCCGCACGAGGTCGAGTTCTGGCAGGGCGACCCGGACCGGCGGCACGTGCGGTTGCGGTACGAGCGCCCGGACGCGGACAGCGCCTGGGAACGCGGACTCCTCTGGCCTTGAGGGGCGGCGGAACGCTCCCCACCTCGACGGACCGTTTCGCGGACGTTACGGGCCGCTCTCCCCGCGGCCCGGTCCACGGGGATAGGATTCCGGCACTTTCTCCCCGCACGTCCGTATGCAGAACCAAGAAGGGCGGTAACCGCGATGCCCCCGACCCACGAGGTGTTCAATCAGGCCGCACCGCTCGGCGACTACTCGGCCGCCGAGGACCCCGCGCTCGTCGAAGGGTTGCGCCGCGAAGGGGCCGGGTGGGCCGAGAACGAGGTCCGGGAGGTGGGCGAGGCCGCGGGCTCGGAGCGGGTGCGTTCCTGGGGCGAGTCGGCCAACACCTACACGCCGGTGCTGCACACCCACGACCGCTACGGGCACCGCGTGGACGAGGTGGAGTACCAGCCCGCCTACCACGTGCTCATGGATCAGGCCGTCGGGTACGGGATGCACGCGGCCCCGTGGGCGGACGGGCGTCCGGGCGCGCACGTGGCGCGTGCGGCCAAGTTCTACCTGTGGTCCCAGCCGGAGGCCGGCCACGGGTGCCCGATCTCGATGACCTATGCGGCGGTGCCGGCCCTGCGCCACTCCCCCGAGTTGGCCGCGCGCTACGAGCCGCTGTTGAGTGCGCGCGAGTACGACTTCGGCTTGCGGGCCCCCGATGGCAAGCGGGGGCTCATCGCGGGCATGTCGATGACGGAGAAGCAGGGCGGCTCGGACGTACGCGCCAACACCACACGGGCGGTACCGACGTCGGAGGGTTTCCACCGCCTCACCGGGCACAAGTGGTTCACGTCGGCGCCGATGAGCGATGTCTTCCTGACGTTGGCGCAGGCACCGGAGGGGCTGAGCTGTTTCCTGGTGCCGCGGGTGCTGCCCGACGGCAGCCGCAACACGCTCCACATCCAGCGGTTGAAGGACAAGCTCGGCAACCGGTCCAACGCGTCGGCGGAACTGGAGTACGACGGCGCGGTCGGGCACATGGTGGGCGAGCCGGGCCGGGGGGTGCGCACCATCATCGAGATGGTCAACTGCACCCGGTTGGACTGTGTGATCGGTTCGGCGGGCGGGATGCGCGCGGCGGTCACGTACGCGCTGCACCACGCGGAGCACCGGCAGAGCTTCGGCAAACGCCTGGTGGAGCAGCCGTTGATGCGCAACGTACTGGCCGACCTGGCGTTGGAGTCGGAGGCGGCCACGGCGTTGATGACCCGTCTGGCCGGGTCGGTGGACCGCTCGGTACGCGGCGACGAGGCGGAGACGGCCTTCCGGCGCCTGGGGGTGGCCGTGGGCAAGTTCTGGGTGACCAAGCGCCAGCCGGCGCACGCGGCCGAGGCGTTGGAGTGCCTGGGTGGCAACGGGTACGTGGAGGAGTCGGGGATGCCGCGGCTGTTCCGGGACTCGCCCCTCAACTCCATCTGGGAGGGTTCGGGCAATGTGGCCGCCCTGGACGTTCTGCGGGCCATGGGGCGCAGCCCGGAGTCCGTGGAGGCGTTCATGGGTGAGCTGGCCACGGCCCGGGGCGTGGACGACCACTACGACACCGCGGTCAAGCAGCTGGAGCGGGGCCTGGGCGACCTGGCCGAAGCCGAGTACCGGGCGCGGTCGATCGTGGAGCTGATGGCGGTGACGCTGCAGGCCTCGGTACTGCTGCGGTACGCGCCGACGCCGGTGGCGGAGGCCTTCACGGTCTCGCGTCTGGGCGGGGGCTCGGGCCGGGTGTTCGGCACCCTGCCGACGGAGGTCGACACGGAGCTGATCCTGGACCGGGTGCGGCCGGGCGGTTGATACCGCGATCGGTCCGTTGATTTCGGGCCGGGCCGTCGAGACCGTTCCGGGGCCGACGCCCGGCCTTTTTGCACCCGATGCCCTGGTTTATTTCTCTTGTGAGCCAACGCCCCTCCGCTTGTTCTTTATACTGACAATCAGCGTGGAAAACTCCGCTGCGGGGCGGTCGAAAAATGATCATCGCGCCAGGTCGGCATACTTCGGCTTAGGGAGCGGAAGGAACCAGTCGTCCACTTGACCATGCCCGCTAGGGCTCCGAGACCCAAGAGACTGACGACGCCTATGGTGGAAGTCTGGCCCGGCAACTCCTATCCGCTGGGTGCGACCTATGACGGTACCGGCACCAATTTCTCACTCTTCTCCGAGGCCGCCGAACGGGTGGATCTGTGCCTGTTCGACGACGCGGGGCGCGAGACCCGTGTCCCCTTGACCGAGTACGACGGTTTTGTCTGGCACGGGTACCTGCCGGGGGTCGGCCCGGGGCAGCAGTACGGATACCGGGTGCACGGCCCCTACGCACCCGAACACGGCCTGCGCTGCAACCCGAACAAACTACTGACCGACCCTTACGCGAAAGCACTGAACGGCCACCTGACCTGGCACGAATCACTTTTCAGCTACCATTTCTCCGACCCCGACCGCAAGAACACCGCCGACAGCGCCCCGTACATTCCCAAATGTGTGGTGGTCAGCCCGTTCTTCGATTGGGGCAACGAGTCCCGACCGCGCACCCCGTACCACCAGACGGTGATCTACGAGACGCACCTGCGCGGCCTGACGATGCAACATCCGAGCGTTCCCGAACACCAGAGGGGCACCTATTCGGGTCTGGCCCACCCGGCGGTGATCGACTACCTCACTTCCCTGGGGGTCACCGCAGTGGAGCTGATGCCGGTGCACCATTTCGTCCCCGAGCACGCGATGGTGGCGCGCGGCCTGACCAATTACTGGGGTTACAACACACTGTCCTTCCTGGCCCCGCACAGCGGTTACGCGGCACTGGGTTCACGAGGCCAGCAGGTCCAGGAGTTCAAGGCGATGGTCCGGTCACTGCACGAGGCCGGCATCGAGGTCCTCCTGGACGTGGTCTACAACCACACCGCCGAGGGCGACCACATGGGTCCCACCCTGTCGCTGCGGGGCATCGACAACCTGAGCTACTACCGGGTCGCCGACGAGGACCAGCGCTACTACCTGGACTACACGGGGTGCGGCAACAGCCTGAACGTACGCCACCCGCACTCGTTGCAGCTCATCATGGACTCCCTGCGCTACTGGGTCCTGGAGATGCACGTGGACGGGTTCCGTTTCGACCTGGCCTCGGCACTGGCCCGGGAGTTCCACGACGTGGACCGGTTGAGCACCTTCTTCGACATCGTCCAGCAGGACCCGGTCATCTCCCAGGTCAAGCTCATCGCCGAACCGTGGGACGTGGGCCCGGGCGGGTACCAGGTCGGCAACTTCCCCCCGCTGTGGACCGAATGGAACGGCAAGTACCGGGACACGGTGCGCGACTACTGGCGGGGGCACGCGGTCGTGGGGGAGATGGCCTCGCGCCTGGCCGGCTCCAGCGACCTGTACCAGGACGACGGCCGCCGCCCGATGGCCTCGATCAACTTCATCACGTGCCACGACGGGTTCACCCTGGCCGACCTGGTCTCCTACGACCACAAACACAACGAGGCCAACGGGGAGGAGAACAGGGACGGCACCGACGACAACCGTTCCTGGAACCACGGGGTGGAGGGACCCACCCGCGACCGGGCGGTGCTGGCGCTGCGCAGGCGCCAGGTCCGCAACCACCTGACCACACTCTTCCTGTCCCAGGGCGTGGTGATGCTCTCGCACGGCGACGAGATCGGCCGCACCCAGGGCGGCAACAACAACGCCTACTGCCAGGACAACGAGATCGCGTGGGTGGACTGGTCGGGCCTCGGGTCAGATGGGGGCGGGCCCGCCGACGACCTGTTGGGGTACGTGCGTGAGCTCTCCCGACTGCGGCGCGAGCACCCGGTCTTCCGCCGCCGCCGCTTCTTCCGGGGCAGTCCGGTGGAGGGAAGTGCCACCGGGGAGGACGACCTGCCCGACATCGCCTGGCTGCGCCCGGACGGCAAACCGATGGCGGGCGGGGACTGGGACCACGCGGGCCAGGCTCTGGGGGCCTTCCTCAACGGCGACGCGATCTCCGAACCGGACCGGCGCGGACGGCGTATCCGGGGCCACTCGTTCCTCATGCTGTTCAACAGCGGAGCGGAAGCGGTCGACTTCACTCTGCCGGGCGACGAGTACGGCGAAGCGTGGGAGACGGTGTTGGACACCGCCGAGCCGGACGTGGCGGGGCGCCCCCACGTGTCGGCGTCGGGCCCGGTACGGGTCATCGACCGGGCCCTGGTGCTGCTGCGGCGGGTCTCGCACCGCGGCAGCTGACCCGGCCACGGCGGGGAGGGGACCGCCCGTCCCCCTCCCCGCCGTACCCGGCCCGGGGCCTAACCTGGGTGACCATGGCCAACAGCACCGGCGCGTCGGCGCCCGCAGCGATCTCCTTCCGTGAACTCCTGCCCGAGCCCGGGGCGAGGGGGGTGGACCCGGCCGGGGCCTATGCGTATCCGGTGGGGCTGGACCGGCCGTGGGTCCGGGCGAACATGGTCGCCAGTGCCGACGGCGCAGCGGTGGGTACCACCGGCAGCAGCCGGGACCTGTCCTGCCCGGCCGACCGGCGCCTGCTGGGCATCTTGCGGGGGTTGTGCGACGTCGTGGTGGTGGGCGCGCACACCGCCCGTGTGGAGAACTACGGTCCGGTGCGGCCGCGACCGGCCTGGGAGCACCTGCGGGCGGGCCGTCCCGCGAGCCCGCGGGTGGCGGTGGTCTCACGGTCGATGGACGTGCCCGAGGCGCTGCTGACGGAAGCGCCCGAGGACGCGCGCACGCTGGTACTGACCACGGACCGGGCCCCGGCCGCCCGGCGCGCGTGGGCGGCCGAGCACGCCGACGTGGTGGTGGTCGAGGGCGCGTCGGTGACGCCGGTCCACGTGGTCGAGGCGTTGGCCGAGCGGGGCCTGTACCGGGTGCTGACCGAGGGCGGACCGCACCTGTTGGCCGAGTTCGTGGCGGCGGGGCTGTTGGACGAGCTGTGCCTGACGACGAGCCCGTTCCTCCTCGGGTCGGGACCGCCCCGTGTGGTGGCCGGCGGCCCCGGGACGCCGGGGGCGCCCGAGCACGGAGCGGCGCGGAGCACACCCGTTCGCCTGGCGCACCTGCTGGAATCCGACGGCAACCTCTTCGCGCGTTACCTGCGGAATTGACGGGACGGGCGTGAGGGCCCTGTAACCGGTCGGTTTCGGCCACCCCACAACGACGCATGAACGGCCCCGCAACCGGACATACCCGATGTGTGCCTTGATGGACAACACCGCGACTGCACACATCAGTGTTGACGGGGCTTATCGGCTTGGCCCCCCGGCCGAGAGGATGAACGTAGTGCCGACGTCCGAAAACGGGTCCCCTCCGGTCTACCGTGAGATAGCCGAGGAGATGCGCGCCCTGATCCGCTCCGGACAGTACTCCGACGGCGACCGTCTCCCCGGGGAGAACACGATCATGGAGAGGCACGGCGTCGCCAGGGCCACGGCGCGCCAAGCACTCTCCGTCCTGACCAACGAGGGCCTGGCCGTGGCCGTCCGCGGGTCGGGCATCTACGTACGCCTGTTCCGTCCCGTGCGAAGACACGGGTCCCGGCGCCTGTCGAAGGAGCTGTGGGGCAAAGGTCGGGCGATCTGGCAGACCGACGGCGCCGACCGGGCCTACCGGGTCGACGGCCTGCGGGTGGAGGAGGCCGCTGCCAGGGAGCACGTGGCGCGCGTACTGGACCTGGAGGAGGGCGCGGGTGTCCTGCGGCGTTCCCGGCGCTACCTCGTGGAGGATCGGCCGGTGCAGACGGCGGTGTCCTTCCTTTCCCTGTCCTTGCTGACCGAGCGCGCCGATCATCCCGCGGCGCGCAGCATCCGCTCGCACGACAGTGGTCCGGGCGGGATCTACGCCCGCCTGTCGGAGCTGGATCTGGCGCCGGCGCACTTCACCGAGGAGATCCGGGTGCGGATGCCCACCCCGGAGGAGAACGGGCAACTGCACCTGGCGGCGGGGACCCCGGTCCTGGAGGTGGCCCGCACGGCGTTGACCGCCGGCAACCGTCCGGTGGAGTTCAATCAGATCACGATGGACGGTTCGGCCTACGTCCTGCAGTACGACTTCGAGGCCTGAACGGCCCGAACCGCCGGCCCCGGCCGTCCGTGGCCCGGCATCCGCGACACGGCGGCGCCCGGGGGCGGGTAGTACCGGTCGGTACTCCCCGTCCCCCGGGCGCCGCCTTCACGGACACCGCCGGGATCACGGGCGCCGTCTCCGTCTGGAGGCGAACACCAGGAACGCCAGCGACAGGACCGCGAGCCCGATCGCCAGGGATCCGGCCGCCGCGAAGACCATGCTGTTCTCCGCGGTCATCAACCACTGGGCCACCCCGACACCCAGGACGAACGAGACGCCCAGGGCCGCGACGGCGATGGCCGCCATCAGCCCGAGGAGTCTGCGGTCGCCGAGGGGTTCGGGGCGTACATGGTCGATATGGGCGGTCGTGGCCCGGGCACTGAGTTCTGCCGCCCATCGCAGTTCCCGTCCCGCGGTGGCCGTGCCGTCGACGACGGCGCGGACCCGGCTGCGCGCGCCCGCGGCAGCTTCTTCGAGCAGCCACAGTCCGTAGCGGACTCTTCCTACGCGCAGCGGCTGTTTTGTCACTCCTAGTGATTGTTGAACTGTTGCAGCCATGCCACCTGCCTCAGTGATCCACTGAACACTGACCCTTGCCTTGCACCTACCCGTCGCTTTGGGGACTGAACGTGGTCAAGGGTGAAGTTAGGTTTATGTAGCATCTAAGGCCGTTTTATCTTCCTCTGTGGTACTTAACTCCGATTTGCGCCATCGAAGGTCGTGGCAGCATTCGCGCACGATCCCGGGTAGCGTCGGGTCCATGGCTGATTCAGCGGATCGGACCCCGGCCGACGGCAACGGGGGACCACGGCTGCCCAAGACCGACGAGGAGTGGCGGGAGCACCTCGCCCCGGAGGAGTTCGAGGTCCTGCGCAGGTCGGCGACCGAACGCCCCTGGAGCGGCGCCTACGTCGACACCAAGAGCGAGGGCGTCTACCGCTGCCGGGGATGCGGCACCGAGCTGTTCCGCTCGGACGAGAAGTTCGAGTCCCATTGCGGATGGCCCAGCTTCTTCGACCCGGCCGAGAGCGAGGCGGTCGTCCTGCACGAGGACCGTTCCATGGGTATGGTCCGCACCGAGGTCCGGTGCGCCACCTGTGACTCCCACCTGGGCCACGTCTTCTACGGTGAGGGGTACGCCACGCCCACCGACGCCCGGTACTGCATCAACTCGGTCGCACTGTCCCTGGAGCCGAGGCAGTAGGCTTACCAGCCTGAGCCCGGCCCTGCCCGCACGTAGTGGGATGGTAGGCCGGCCCCGTCGGGGCCCGACCGTTCCCCCGGGATCAGGGACAATCGCCACCAGTGCACCGAGGCCGGCCCCCGCCGGACCGAGGAGCGCCGCGCGGAATGGGGTGGACCACCCGGGTTGTCCGCGCACCAGAGGCCCCGGAGACCCCGGGGCCCGTCCCCCACAGCGGTAACCGATGTGCGGGCAACCAGACCCACCCGCGACGAAAGCGCTCGATGACCGACGACTCACCCGACCCCGCCCACCGGCCCCCGGCCCGACCGCGCCTGGGCATGGCCCAGGGGTCGGCCCCCTGGCTGCTGCCCGCCGTGGGCGCGGCCACCGCGGCCGGGCTGGCCGCCCGCGGTTCCCGGGCACGGGCGCTGGCGGCCACACCCGTCATCGCCCTGGCCGCCGGGATGACCTGGTTCTTCNCCCCCAGCCCGACGGCCGCCCCCGCCTCGCGGTGTTCATGAACCCCCTCAACGTGCACGTCAACCGTGCGCCGCTGGCCGGTGTCATCACCGGCGTCGAACACCGCCCCGGGGGCTTCCGTCCAGCATTCGACAAGGACAGCGAGCGTAATGAACGCGTCATCTGGACCCTTGAAACCGAGATCGGTGAGATCACGGTCGTCCAAATCGCCGGCGCGATGGTCCGGCGTATCGTCCCGTATCTCGCTGCGGGGCAGAAGGTCGAGCAAGGCGAGAGGATCGGCCTCATCCGGTTCGGGTCCCGGGTCGACATCTACTTCCCGTCCGGTCTCACCCCGGCGGTGGAGGTCGGCCAGAAGGTCCGGGCCGGAGAAACACGCCTTGACGCCGGCTGAGCACACGCTGGAGGCCGAGGCGCCCATCCCTTCCGAGGCCGATGACGCGCCCCGGTTGCGTCTGGGGGTGGCCGACTATCTCACGCTCGGCAACGCCCTGTGCGGGTTCCTCGCCGTGTGGGCACTGGCCATGGCCCAGGCCGGACACATGGCCGCCGGCGCCGAGGGCTCCCTGCCCCGCACCGCCGTGGCCACCGCCGGTGCGCTGCTGCTCTTCGCCTCCGCCCTGGACGTGCTCGACGGCCGTATCGCCCGCCGTTTCGGGGGCAGCGGCATGGGCGCGGAGCTGGACAACCTCGCCGACGTCATCAGTTTCGGGTTCGCCCCGGCCTTCTTCGTGGTCACCTGGGGCGTGCTCTCCGGCGGCATGAACGTGCTCCCGGTACTGGCGGGCAGCGCGGTCCTGGCCGCCGCGATCGTGCGTCTGGCGCGCTTCTCCTGCCAGGCTCCGGGCACGGACTACTTCACCGGTCTGCCCTCGCCCTTCGGCGCGATGGCGATCGTGACGGTGGTGCTCCTGGACCCTCCGGTCTACGGGGGGCTGGCCGCGGTGCTGCTGATCTCCTGGCTCATGGTGAGCCGCATGGAGTACCCCAAACCGCGGGGCAAGCGCATCTACGCGGTCCTGGGCACCATCGGGGCGGCCGTGGCGCTGCTGGCGGCCTGGGCCCTGGGCGTGCCCGCCGGCGACGTGCTCATCTACCTCATGAGCGCCCTGGTGCTGCTGTTCATCGTGACCATCCCCTTCTACGTGCTGGCGGTGCGGCGGGCCAACGCCGGCTGACCGCCCACGAACGCACCGGAGAGCTCCCGCACGCGGTCCGCGTGCGGGAGCTCTCCGCGTGCGGCTCCGGTGCACGCAGGGGCACCGGAAACCGGGGGCAGGCCGTGGCCGGGGTCAGGCCAGGGACTCCACGATCTCGGTGACCGGCTTGCGGAAACCGGTGTAGAAGGGGACCTCCTCGCGGGTGTGCAGGCGGGCCTCGGCACCGCGCAGGTGCCGCATGAGGTCGACGGTGCGGTACAGCTCGTCGGCCTCGAAGGCCAGCAGCCACTCGTAGTCGTTGAGGCCGAAGGAGGAGACGGTGTTGGCGCGCACGTCCGCGTAGCCGACGGCCATGCGGCCGTGCTCGGCGAGCATCCCGCGGCGCTCCTCGTCGGGCAGCAGGTACCACTCGTAGGAGCGCACGAACGGATACACGCAGATGGTGTCCCTGGGCTCCTCGCCGGACATGAAGGCCGGCACGTGGCCGCGGTTGAACTCGGCGGGCCGGTGCAGGCCCATGACCGACCACACCGGGGCCGAGGCACGCCCGACCTCGGTGCGGCGGAAGGCGGTGTAGGTGTCCTGGACCTGGCGCGGGTCGTCGCCGATCCACCAGAACATCAGGTCGGCGTCGGCGCGCAGACCCTGGACGTCGTAGGTACCGCGGGTGGTGACACCGCTCTCGGCAGCCTTGTCGAGCAAGGCCTGGAGTTCGTCCGCGGCGGCGGTGCGGTCGGTGCCCTCGGGCAGGTCGACCTTGAAGACCGACCACATCGTGTACCGGATGAGGGCGTTGAGGTCGGTGCCGTCGTCGGCGAGTGCTTCGTTCTGCTGGCCCGTCACGGGTTGGCTCCTTGCTGATTCGTTGCGTCGGTGGTGTTCGGGAGGGCGGTCAGGCCCTCGGCGAGGCGGCGGGCCTCGCGTCCGGCGTCGGCGATGCAGGCGGGCACCCCCACACCTTCGTAGGCGGCGCCGCACACACCCAGACCGGGATGGCGGCCCACGGCTCCGCGGACACGGTCGATGCGGTCGGCGTGGCCGACCGAGTACTGGGGAAGTCCGTTCTCCCAGCGCGTGACACGGACCTGGACCGGGGTTCCGGACACACCGGTCACGCGGGCCAGGTCGGCCAGCGCGGCGGCGGCGAGTTCGTCGTCGGAGCGCTCCAGGACGGTGTGCTCACCGAACCGCCCGATGGAGCAGCGCAGCACCACGAGGTCCTCGCCGGGGTTGGCCTCGGCGACCTCCTCGGCGAGCCAGGGCCACTTGTTGGAGGAGAAGGTGGCGGCCTTGATGGTCAGGCCCTCGCCGGAGGGGACCAGGAACCCGGTCCCGGTGGGTGGTTCGGGGAAGGCCGACGCAGGCAGGGCGAAGGTCACCAGCGCCATGGAGGCGTAATCGATGCCGTCCAGGTCGGAGGCGGCCCCGGGCACCTGGTCCTGCAGCAGCCGGGCCGCCTCGGGGGCAGGGCAGGCCAGTAGGACCGCGTCGCAGTCGAGGGGGGCAGCGCCCTCCAGGTGCACGCGCCAGCCCTGGGGGCGGCGTTCCAGGGAATGTGCGCGAGTGCCGGTGCGCAGGTGCTCGCCCTGCCGTTCGGCCAGCGTCTCCACGAGTCCGGCGACCCCGCCGCGCAGGGACGCGAAGACCGGGCCCGGTTTGGTGGGGGCCTTGCCACGACCGGCGAGGCTGGCGCGCACACCGAGCATCAGGGAGCGTTCGGTGCGGGCCATGGGTGCGATCTGGGGGAGGGTGGAGTCCAGGGAGAGCTGATCGGCGCGGCCCGCGTAGACCCCGCCCAGGAGCGGTTCGACGAGGCGGTCCACGACTTGGTGCCCCATACGGGTACCGATGTGGTCGGCCACCGAGACGTCGCCGTGCGCGGGGGTGCGCGGGCGGACCAGGTCGAACCCGGCGCGCAGGACCCCGCCCCAGGAGAGCACGCCGCCGGCGGCGAGGGCACGCAGGTCTCCGGGCACCCCCATGAGCTGTCCCTTGGGCAGGGGACGGCGGCGACCCCGGCTGTAGAGGGAGGCCGAACCCTGGCCGGGGTGGACGACACGGTCGCCCAGACCGAGCTCCTCGAACAGGTCGACGGCCTCGGGCCGACGGGCCAGGACGGCCTCGGCACCGGCGTCGACGCGGGCCCCGGCCACAGGTGAGGCATGGAGTTTGCCCCCGGCGCGTTGCGCGGCCTCGAGCACGGTGACGGCGGCTCCGTGGCCGCGGAGGCGGTGCGCGGCCGTGAGTCCTGAGACCCCTCCTCCGACCACGACGACGTGCGGTACTTCAGCCATGTCTCCAGTTTCTCAGATGCCGTGGGTCACAGTGGTCCGGCTGCCTCGTCCGGTGCAGCACAGCGGCCCTGTTCAAACACCATTCTCGCGGGCCCCGTGCATACCGGGAAGGGTACTCGGACACATCCGGGTACGGTCCTTCGACGGTCCGCGAGATGCCGCACAGGACCGTTGCGCGGTCGTTACCACATTCTCGGAACGAAGGCGACCGGAGGCCCGTCCGACCGTGCATGGATTCAGCATCTCTGCGCACCCCCCTCGGTCTGCTCGCGGTGTTCCTGGTGGCCCTGGTGCTCACCGCGTGCGGAGCGACCCAGTCCGACCACTCCGGCGGGGCCCCGGAGGACACGTCGGCGAACGGGGCCGCACCGGAGCAGAGCAGGGACGGCGAGGCCGAGGAAGAAGCCGGCGGGGAGACCGGCGGCGGGGAGGGGAGCTCACCCGTCGGCGGGGACGTCGAGGTCGACGAGCGCGACCTGGTGCACCGCGCCGAGCTGACACTGCGGGTGGAGGACCTGGACGAAGCGGGTGAGCGTGCCAAGGAGCTGACCGCCGAGGCCGACGGTTACGTGTCCCGTGAGTCCTATGAGGCCCCCACCGGCGGGGCGGCGCGGGCCTCGATGACCCTGCGCGTGCCCAGCGAGGGGTACGAAGCGGCGTTGGCGGAGCTGACCGGCATGGGTGACAGGTCCAGTCTGGAGCGCTCGGTGGAGGACGTCACCGAGGAGGTCGCCGATGTGGAGGGCCGTACCGAGTCGACCGAGCGTTCCCTGGAGACCCTGCGCGGCTACCTCGACGAGGCCGAAAGCGTGGAGGAGATGCTGGAGGTGGAGTCGCAGATCCAGGAGCGGCAGGAGGACCTGGAGGCGTTCCAGGCGCGGCTGGAGGCCCTGGAGAACAACACCGCCTACTCGGCGGTGGAACTGACCCTGCTGCCGCCCAACGCGCCCGAGGAGGACATCGAGCGCGAGGAGTTGCCCGGGTTCCTGGAGAGCCTGCGTTCAGGAGGGGAAGCCCTGCTCACGGTGGGCCGGGCCGTGGCGTCGGCCGTGGGCTGGCTCCTGCCGTTCGTGCTCGTCGTGGCCGCGATCGGCGCGTGGCCGTGGATGCGGTGGCGGGCACGGCGCCGCGACAGGCGCGAGCTGATGACCGCGAGCCGCTCCCGGCGCCGTTCCGGGGACGCCGGCGACGGTGCCACGGACACACCGGCTCCGGCTTCGGGCCACGGCGCGGAGCGGTCCGCCGTGGACGAGCCCGGTGACCACGGTGACGGGGGCGGGGCCTCGGCCGGCGGGGGCGGGAACTCCGGAACCTGCTGAGCCCGTCGGGCCCGCGGCACCGGGAACGCGTCGAGGGTGCCGGACAGAGCCCGGCGCCCCGACGCTCGGTGCCCGCTCAGGAAACGGACTGCTCGTGCACGAACTCCGTCAGCCGCTGGAGCTGGTCCGGGTCGGTGCTGGGCAGCACGCCGTGGCCGAGGTTGAAGATGTGGCCCTCGGCGGCGCGCCCGCGCGCGAGGATGTCGCGGGTGCGTTCGGCCACGACCTCCCAGGGCGCGAACACGGTGGCCGGGTCCAGGTTGCCCTGGACGGCCTTGCCCGGGCCCACGCGCTCGGCGGCCTGGTCCACCGGGATCCTCCAGTCGGCGCCCACGACGTCTGCGCCGGCCTCGCCGAGCATGCCCAGGAGCTCGCCGGTGCCCACACCGAAGTGGATGCGCGGGACCTCGTACTCGCTGAGCCGGTTGAAGATCCACGAGGAGTAGGGCAGCACGGAGGCCCGGTAGTCCTCGGCGCTCAGGGCGCCGACCCAGGAGTCGAAGAGCTGCACGGCGCTGGCGCCGGCCTCGATCTGGGTGCGCAGGAACCCGACCGTGATGCTCGCCAGGCGGCGCATGAGCTCGTCCCAGAGCTCGGGCTCGCCGTACATGAGCGCCTTGGTGTGTTCGTGGTTCTTCGACGGCCCGCCCTCGATGAGGTAGGAGGCCAGCGTGAAGGGAGCGCCGGCGAACCCGATGAGCGGGGTGTCGCCGAGCTCACCGGTGAGTTGTCCCACGGCCTCCCGGATGAAGGGGATGTCGTCGGGCTCGATCTCACGCAGGCGCTTGATCCCGTCGGCGTCGCGGATCGGTTCGGCGACCACGGGGCCGACCCCGGGCTTGATGTCGAGGTCGATGCCGATGGCCTTGAGCGGGACGACGATGTCGCTGAAGAAGATCGCGGCGTCGACACCGTACCGGCGCACCGGCTGCATCGTGATCTCGGTGATCATGTCGGGGCGCGCGCACGCTTCCAGCATGGGGACGTCGGCGCGGGTACGGCGGTACTCGGGCAGGGAACGCCCGGCCTGGCGCATGAACCACACCGGTGTACGGGACACCGGGAGGCGCCGGCAAGCACGAAGGAATGGAGAGTCTTGGAGCGTCATCCTCTGATCGTGCCATGCCGTTCCCGGCGCTCTCACCCGGATCGCCGGAGCAGTGGGACGGCAGGCAGCGGCCCGGTACCGAGATCATCACAAAACACCGACACGCCGGGCCGATTACGTTTCCGCGGCCGTGACTCGTGCCACGGTCGGAGCCGTGTCCAACACCGTGCCGACGGCGGCGAGACTGGGCACGTCCCGTGCACATCCGTTGATCCGTGATCACCACAAGACGAAGGCAGACGTTTCCACAATGCCCGATGTCGGTAGCGCCGAGAACGCGCCTGAGACGTTCCGGCGAGCGGTCGAGGCCCTCCGCGAACCCCTCCTCACCCGCCCNCCCCCCGCCGCGTCCTCGGCCGCAGTGGAGGTTCGGGGTGAGGAGGTCGCCTGGGGCCGGCTGATCCTCCTGTACGACCCCGAGAACACCCGGGACTGGCCCGGACCCTTCCGTGTGGTCTGCCAGGTCAACTCCGAACTGGAGTCGGAGATCGCCACCGATCCCCTGTTGGGGCCGGTCGCGTGGAGCTGGCTGACCGACGCCCTGGAGGCCCAGGGCGCCACTCACCACACACTGAGCGGGACAGTGACCCGCGCCACCACAGAGGGGTTCGGAACCAAAGCCGACGAGGGGGCCTCCACCGAGGTGGAGTTGCGCGCCTCGTGGACCCCCGAGACCGACGATCTGACGAGTCACGTCAACGCGTGGTTGGCGTTGTTGGCCTCGGCTGCGGGTCTGCCCCCGCTGGACGTGGCAGACATCAGCAGACAGCGTTCGCGGCCCTGAGGCTGTGGCCACGGGAGCGGTCGGGATCAGCGTCCGGTGGCCACAGCACATACCGTAGAGGTGTGGCGAACGCGTTGAACCCCAAGACAGAATCCCGCGAACCGGAAAGTGACGACGAGGAGAGGGCGCCTCTCCTGCGGGAACCACGCGAGGGCCTGCCCGAGGTCACCGCCGACCCCGACGCCCTGTCGGACGTGGTCGCGGCGCTGAGTTCGGGAAGCGGTCCCGTGGCCGTGGACGCCGAGCGGGCCTCGGGTTACAGGTACGGACAGCGCGCCTACCTGGTCCAGCTGCGGCGCGAGGGGTCGGGGTCGGTGCTGATCGACCCGATCGCCTGTGCCGACCTGAGCGGACTCAGCTCCGCCCTGGAGGGAACCGAGATGGTGTTGCACGCCGCGCACCAGGACCTTCCCTGCCTGACCGAGGTGCACCTGTACCCAGAGCGCCTCTTCGACACCGAGCTGGCCGGCCGTCTCCTGGGTTATCACCGGGTCGGTCTGGGCTCGATGGTGGAGCGGTTGCTGAACGTGCGGCTGGCCAAGGAGCACTCCGCGGTCGACTGGTCCCAACGCCCACTCCCCGAGGACTGGTTGCGTTATGCCGCGCTGGACGTGGAGATCCTCGTCGATCTGCGCGACCGGCTGGAGGCGGAGCTGGAGGAGTCCGGCAAGCTCTCCTGGGCCCTGGAGGAGTTCGCCTCGGTGCTGAACGCCCCGCCCAAAGAGCCGCGCCGCGATCCGTGGCGGCGGACGTCGGGCATCCACCGGGTGCGCAATCAGCGTTCCCTGGCGGCGGTGCGCGAGCTCTGGTACGAGCGGGACCGGATCGCACAGGAGCGCGACATCTCCCCCGGACGGGTGCTGCCCGACGCGGCGATCGTGGAGGCGGCCTCGACGATGCCGCGCACCTCGGCCGAGCTGACCAAGATCCGCCAGTTCGGCATCAAGCTCGCGCGGCGGTACGTCCCGACGTGGATCAAAGCGGTCAACCGGGCACGCGACATGGAGCAGTCCGAGCTTCCCCGCCCCAACGGCCCGGGTGACGGGCCGCCCCCGGTCAACCGCTGGGCGGACCGCTCCCCCGAGGCGGCGCGCCGTCTGGAGTCGGCCCGCGCCACGATCGCGCAGATCGCCGAGGACGTCGTGATGCCGACGGAGAACCTGCTGCTGCCCGACACCGTGCGCCGCTTGTCGTGGACCCCTCCGGAGGAGGTCGAACCCGGGGCTGTGGGGGAGTTCCTGCGTTCGCGCGGGGCCCGCGAGTGGCAGATCGGGCTGACCGCTCGACCGTTGGCGACGGCGCTGGCGAAGGCCGGAAAAGGTTGACCGTTACCCCCGTTTTGTCCTAGCCAACCCAGAAGTGACCGAACTCACCACCCACAAAAGCCCCGTGACGTCTGGTCCGTAGCCGCGTGTCCGTTTAAGTTATAGAAACGTGCCCTCATCGATCAGGCCTCCTGAACCTGATCGGCGGGCTTGGAGGACGGACGAGGGCGGCCCGGGGCCGCTCGTCGCTATGAGGGAAATGTGGTGAGTCTGCTTGTCGTTCTGGCGTGCCCTGCTGCGCGTGACCGGCCTGACGGCTGAAGCCGAGAAGCAGTCGGTCCATACCGCCGAACCCTCTCGCGAGGAACGTGGGGCCGAGAAGCCCAGCGGCCTGCCGGTACCGGCCCCTGTCGGGCCCCCCGCGCCCGTCGACCCGGCCCCGGAGGCCGACGAGGACCGGGGCCCCTCGGTGCCCACGGCGGGGATGCGGGCGGCCGCACTGGAGCGGACCCTGCGTTCGCTCGTGGAGCTGCACGGGACCGAGCACCCCGACACCATCACCGCGCGCAACAACCTGGCGACCAAGTACGCGCAGATGGGGCGGCGCCAGGCGGCGGTGCAGCAGTTCGAACTGGCCTTGGACGAGGCGGTCTCGGTCTACGGTGACGAGCATCCCCGCGCCGAGATCATCCGCGAGAACCTCGCCTGGGCGCTGGAGGACGCGGGCCGCCCGGCCGATGCGGCCCAGCACTGGGAGATGCTCCTGCGCGAGCGCGAGTCCCAGTTCGGTTCCGCCGACGAGGACACCGTGGAGGCCCGCACGCGCCTGGCCGTGTGCTACCGCCGCAGCGGCCGCCTGGACGCGGCCGTGGCCCACTACGAGCGTGCGGTGGAGGACGTGGCCGGCACCGTCGCGCGCGAGGAACTACGACTGGGCCTGAGCGCGGCGCTGAACATGTCGGGCCGTTACGACGAAGCGACCACGCAGCTGCGGATGGTCCTGGCCGGACGGCGGCGCCGCCTGGGCAAGGGCCACCTGGAGACCCTGACCGTGCACCACCGGCTCGGCCGCTGCTACACGCAGGCCGGGCGCGCGAACGAAGCCGTGGAGACGCTGAGCGGGGCCTACCGCGCCGCGCTGAACTCCTCGGGCGACCCAGAAGTGCGCCGGCTGATGCTGCGCCTGCGCCGCGATCTCGCCGGTGCCTACAGCGCCGCGGGGCGGCGCAGGGAGGCCGACGCGCTCCTGTGAGCGGCCCCGACCCACACGGCGTTCGGACGGGCACGTCCCCCTCGGGGCGTGCCCGTTCTGTGTGTCCGGGCCGGGTCGGGGACGAACCGACGCGCGAACGCCGGCCGCGGGTGCCGCAGGCGGACGTACCAGCGGCGACAATATTGTGAGCGGGACCACACACTCGTACTCGCGCATTTTGTTACTGGCCAGTAGCATGGTTTCGACAGTCCACCCACCCCTTTGGAAGAAGGAGGGGCCACCGTGCCGCGAACTGCTCGCGATGTCGTTTTTGTCGACGGGGTCCGTACACCGTTCGGCAAGTCCGGCAAGGGCCTCTACGCAGAGACGCGCGCCGACGACCTGATCGTCCGCGTCATCCGCGAATTGATGCGACGCAACCCGGGCCTGCCCCCGGAACGCGTCGACGAGGTCGCCATCGCCGCCACCACCCAGATCGGCGACCAGGGCCTGACCATCGGGCGCACCGCGGCGATCCTCGCCGGCCTGCCGCGCAGCGTGCCCGGCTACGCGATCGACCGCATGTGCGCCGGCGCGCTCACCGCCGTGACCACTTCCGGCGCGGGCATCTCCTTCGGTGCCTACGACGTCGCGATCGCGGGCGGCGTCGAGCACATGGGCCGCCACCCCATGGGTGAGGGCGTGGACCCGAACCCGCGTTTCCTCTCGGAGAAGCTCGTCGACACCGACGCGCTGGTCATGGGCAACACCGCCGAGAACCTGCACGACCGGTTCCCGAGCATCACCAAGGAGCGCGCCGACGCCTATGCGGTGCGCAGCCAGGAGAAGGTCGCCAAGGCCTACGCCGACGGCAACCTCCAGCCCGACCTGGTCGAGGTCCTGGTCCGCTCCATCGAAGAGGGCTACGGCCTGGCCACCGAGGACGAGCCGCCCCGGCCGGGCACCACCATGGAGTCCCTCGCCGGCCTCAAGACGCCCTTCCGCGCGCACGGCAACGTGACCCCCGGCAACGCCGCCGGCCTCAACGACGGCGCCACCGGCGCCATCATGGCCGCCGAGGACGTCGCCGAGGAGATGGGCCTGAAGGGCAGGATGCGCCTGGTCGACTTCTCCTTCGCCGGTGTGGAGCCCGAGGTCATGGGTGTGGGCCCCGTCCCCGCCACCGAGAAGCTCTTCGCCCGCCAGGGCATCTCCATCGACGACGTCGGCCTCATCGAGATCAACGAGGCCTTCGCCGTCCAGGTCCTGGCCTTCCTGGAGCACTTCGGTATCGCCGACGACGACGCACGCGTCAACCCCTGGGGCGGAGCCATCGCCCTCGGCCACCCGCTGGCCTCCTCCGGTGTGCGCCTGATGATGCAGCTCGCGCGCCAGTTCGAGCAGCGCCCCGATGTCCGTTACGGCCTGACCACGATGTGCGTCGGCATGGGCATGGGCGGGACCATCCTGTGGGAGAACACCAACTACGAGGGGGGCAAGTGAGCACCGCGATCGAGCAAGCACAGGAGCTCTTCAGCGACGAGGTCGTCACCAAGGCGAACTCCCGTGACATCCAGCTCCCCTACGGCGCCGGCACCGCCGTCCTGATCACGCTGGACAACGGGCACGACCACAACAAGCCGAACACCTTCGGCCCCGGCGGCCTCCTCAGCCTCGACGAGGCCATCGAGGCGGCCAAGGCGCGCACCGACATCGTCGCCGTGGCGATCACCGGCAAGCCGTTCATCTTCGCCGTGGGCGCGGACCTGACCGGTGTGCCCAGGATCCGAACGCACGAGCAGGCGATGGCCATCGGCAAGCTGGGCCACGACGTCTTCCGTAAACTCGGCGAGCTGGACGTCCCCACGTTCGCACTGGTCAACGGCGCTGCCATGGGCGGCGGCCTCGAGGTGGCGCTGCACTGCACCTACCGGACCATCTCCTCCGGTGTGCCGGCCGTGTCCCTGCCCGAGGCCTTCCTGGGTCTGGTTCCCGGCTGGGGCGGCACCTACCTGCTGCCCAACCTGATCGGCGCCGAGAAGGCCCTCGAGCTGATCATCGAGAACCCGCTCGCCCAGAACAAGGTCATCAAGGGCCCCAAGGTCCACGAGCTGGGCATCGCCGACGAGATCTTCGAGCCCGCCGACTTCGTCGAGGAGTCGCTGCGCTGGGCGGCCAAGGTCCTCAAGGGCGACGTCACGGTCGAGCGCCCCGAGGTCGACAAGGGCGAGGCCTGGGACAACGCGGTCAACATGGCCCGTTTCAGCGTCGAGGGCAAGCTCCACGGCGCCGCCCCGGCCCCGGCCCGCGCGGTCGAGCTGGTCGCCGAGGCCAGGACCCGCAGCCGTGACGAGGGTTTCGCCGCCGAGGACCAGGCCCTGGCCGACCTCATCATGAGCGAGGAGCTCAAGGCAGGCCTGTACGCCTTCGACCTGGTGCAGAAGCGCGCCAAGCGTCCGGCCGGTGCCCCCGACAAGTCCCTGGCCCGCAAGATCACCAAGGTCGGTGTGGTCGGCGCCGGCCTGATGGCCGGCCAGCTCGCGCTGCTGTTCGCCCGCCGCCTGAACGTGCCGGTCGTGCTCAACGACCTGGACCAGAAGAGCCTGGACAAGGGCGTGTCCTACGTCCACGGCGAGGTCGACAAGCTGCTGGGCAAGGGCCGCATCAACCAGGACAAGGCCAACCACCTCAAGGCCCTGGTCACCGGTTCGCTGAGCAAGGACGCCTTCTCCGACGCCGACTTCGTCATCGAAGCCGTCTTCGAGAAGATGGAGATCAAGCAGCAGGTCTTCTCCGAGGTCGAGGCCGTGGTCTCCCCCGACGCGATCCTGGCGACCAACACCTCCTCGCTTTCGGTCACCGAGATGGCCTCGAAGCTGAAGCACCCCGAGCGTGTCGTGGGCTTCCACTTCTTCAACCCGGTCGCGGTCCTGCCGCTGCTGGAGATCGTGCGCGGCGAGAAGACCGACGACGAAGCCCTGGCGACGGCCTTCGCCGCAGCCAAGAAGCTCAAGAAGACCGCGGTGCTGTGCAAGGACGCCCCGGCCTTCGTCGTCAACCGCCTGCTCACGCTGTTNGGGGCCCCCGCCCCGGAGGCGGCCGACCGCGCGGTGGCCCCGCTGGGGCTGCCGATGTCCCCACTGATGCTGCTGCAGCTCGTGGGACCCGCGGTCGCCCTGCACGTGTCCCAGACGCTGAATGCGGCCTTCCCCGAGCGCTTCGCGGTCTCCCCGGAGCTGGGCAAGATCGTCGAGGCGGGCAAGGGCGAGATCTTCGCCCCGGACCTGACCATCGACCCGGAGGTCAAGGAGCTGCTCAGCGGCGGCGACAAGCCCTCCGAGGAGCAGGAGATCCTGGACCGCGCCCTGCGTGCGTTGGCCGAGGAGATCCGGATCATGCTCGACGAGGGTGTGGTCGCCGAGGCCGCCGACATCGACCTGTGCCTGCTCACGGGCGCCGGCTGGCCCTTCCACACCGGCGGCATCACGCCGTACCTGGACAAGGTCGGCGTGTCCGAGGCCGTCAACGGCAAGCCCTTCCACCAGGGCGCGCCCCAGGCGCTCTAGGAGCCGCTCCGGCGGTCCCCTGAGACCACCACGGGCCCGGTACCCCTTCGGGGGCCGGGCCCTCTTCCGGTGTGTTGCGGCCTGTCGGCGGCCGTGCGCTCAGAGGTCCAAGTCCAAGCAGGCGACGGGTTCACCGTCCTGCGGGGCGGGTTCCTCGGACCCTGCGGTGGGGTCGGTGGAGATCAGGAGCGAGCCGAGGTCTTCCCCGTCCGGCTCGTCGTCGAGCTGGATCTGCCCGCGCCCGCTGCCGTCGGCGTCGGTGCCCGTCCGGATCATCACGGAGCCCTCCTCGAGCTCGCCCTCGGGTGCCTCTTCGGTGTCCTCCTCGCCCTCGTACAGGTCCCCGGAGGCCTCGGGGCCGGAACCGCATGCATCGACATGGACGGTGGCGAGGTAGGAGTCGTTCTCGGCGAACCCGGAGACCTCCAGTTCGTAGGAGGTCACGTCCGCGCCCTCGTCCGTGATCCACAGTTCGGCCACCGGTTCCTCGCCCACGGCGTTCTCGTCGAAGAGCTCGGAGCCCTCCTGGTCCTGGCCGAGCTCGGCCCGGATGTGCGCGATCTCCTCCGGCTCGTACTCCTCCTCGGGAGGGACGTTCGGTTCGGTACCGGGGTAGGTCCCGTCCTCGGAGCCCTCGCCCCCGGCGCACCCGGAGACCGCCACGGCCACGGCCAGCGCCACGACGAAACCCGAAACCGGGAGGAACCCGGCTCCCTTATTGGTCACAGAGGTATTCATGTGGTGGGAGGTACCCCTGTGACCGGTACGCCTCACCGGAACACACCCACCGGCCCGGACCAGCAATGACGACGCTCCGGCAGCAGTCGCGCACGATCCGTACGGCCGCGCCGGGGCCATCACACCAAAACACCAGATCTACGCGGCGTTGGTCCCCGACAGCTCCGAGGAACTCTTCAGGGGCTGACCGCCCCGAGGGCACGTGAGGGCCCGGCGGACATGCCCGCCGGGGCCCGTCAACGTCCGTGAGAGCGGCGTCAGGCGTTCGCCGGCGCCTTCTCCCGGCCCGCCTTCCGGTCCACGGGATCCGAGGCGTCCTCGTCCTCGTCGCCGCCCTCGGAGATCCCGATCCGGTCGTGCAGCCACCGCAGGGGGCGGGGCAGCCACCAGTTGAGGTTGCCGAGCAGGCGCATGGTCGCCGGGACCATGACCGCCCGCACCAGGGTGGCGTCCACCAGAACGGCCAGGGCCAGACCGACACCGATGATCTTGAGGAAGAGCAGGCTCGAGGTGCCCATGGCCAGCAGCACCACGCCGAGCAGGATCGCCGCGCTGGTGATGATCTTGCCGGTGCGCTGCAGGCCGAGCTGGACCGAACGGGCGTTGTCGCCGCTGCGCAGATACTCCTCGCGCACCCTGCTGAGCAGGAACAGCTCGTAGTCCATGGCCAGACCGAACGAGACGATCATGATCAGGACCAGGTAGGTCGGGTCGATCGTGCCCACCGCGTCGAAGCCGAGCAGACCGGCGAAGTTGCCTTCCTGGAACCCCCAGATCACCACACCCAGCGACGCACCCAGGGAAAGGGCGCCCATGAGGATCGCCTTGACCGGCAGCACGACGGAGCCGAAGGCGAGGAAGAGCAGTACCAGGGTGGCGCCGATGATGAAGGCGACGGTGATCGGGGCGCTGTCGACGATCGCGTCGAGGTTGTCGAGCTGTTGGGCTGCCACACCGCCGACCAGGACCTCCTCGGCCCCCTCGGGGCCGGGCTCGGCACGTACGTCGTCGACCAGCCCGCTGACCTCCGGGTCGTCGGTGTGGCCCTGATAGGCGACCTCGATGTGGGTGATGGCCTCGCCGGTGCGTTCCACGGTGGCACGCATGGCCGCGGGGAGCTCGTCCAGGCGGTCGACGTAGTCCTCGACGGCCCCCTCGGAGGGTTCGCCGGCCACGGCCACGTGGATACGGCCGACCTGTCCGGCGGGGAACTCCTCACCCATGGCCTCGGTGCCCGCCCGCGACTCGGCGTCGGCCGGCAGGTAACGCTGGTCGGTCGAGCCCAGGTCGGCCGAGAGCAGGCCGGAGCTGAAGGTGATGAGCACGCAGATCACGGCGACGAGGGAGACGGCCGGCCCGCGCATGACGGTTCGGGCCAGCCGCGCCCAAGTGCCTTTGTTCTCGTCGATCCTGCCGGTGACGGTGCGTCCGGGCAGGGGCATTCCGAGGCGGTCGATGCGGTGGCCCACCACCGACATGAGCGCGGGCAGGAACACCAGGGCCGCGACGAGGTCGAAGACGACGACGGCGATTCCGCCCCACCCGATGGACTGCAGGATCGGTTGGGGAAAGAACAACAGCCCTGCGAAGGCGATGCCGACCGTGACTCCGGAAAAGGCGACGGTGCGCCCGGCGGTGTCGACGGTGCGGCCGATCGCGACGGGCACCGCGCGTCCCTTGCCGAGCTCCTCGCGGAAGCGGCTGACCATGAACAGGCCGTAGTCGATCGCCAGCCCCAGTCCCAGGAGGGTGGCCACGTTGATCGCGAAGACCGACACCTCGGTGACGTGGGTCAGAGCACGTAGCACGGTCAGGGATCCCAGGATCGCCAGGCCGCCGACCACCAGGGGCACCAGACCGGCGACGAGCCCGCCGAAGATGAGGACCAGCAGGAGGAGCAACAGCGGGAGTGTGATGAGTTCGGCCCGGACGATGTCGCTCTCGGCGGTGTCGGAGAGCTCGTGCTCGACCGCGACGGGTCCGCCCAGCTCGGTCTCCAGCGGGCCGGCCTCCAGTGCGGCCTCGGCGTCCTCGAACTGGTCCAGGCGCTCCTGGTGCGTCTCACCGCTGAGGGTGATGGGCAGGTAGGTGGCCTGCATGTCCTCGGACACGAGCATGCCGCGTTCGAGTTCGGACAGTTCCTCGTCGAGGTAGATGTCGTAGTCGGCGACGACGTCCTCGGGAAGATCGTCGGCCACCCTCTCCATCGCCGCCGCGAAGCTGGGGTTGTCGACCTCCATCTCGGCGCTGCGGAAGACCGCGATGACGTCGATGTCGGCGTGGCCGAGCTCCTCCTGCAGGATGTCCATGGCCTCGGAGGACTCCGACCCCGGGTCCTCGAAACCGCTGTCGCTGACGTCGGAGAACACCCCGAGTCCCCATACGAGGGAGAAGGCGGTGAACAGTCCGGTCAGTGCCAGGACCCACCGCCGGCCCCGGTGGGCTCCGCGTCCGATGCGGCCGAACAGCCCGGTTCGTGCTGGCATGGGTCGCCCCTTAAGCGAACAGTCGTCATGTCCGTGAACAGCGTTTGCTAACGGCGTTCACTAAAGCTTCTGGGCGTTACTATGTCAACGCCGACGAAACGACCGAGAGCGCCCTGCCCCCGGCGCATGAGACGAGATGGACCTGCACACATGGCGAAACCGCAGATCGAGCGCCCCGGGGCCGGACTGAGCCGACGCGAACGTGTGCGCGAAGCCACACTCCTCGAGATCAAGGAGATCGCCCGGCGCCACCTCGTCGAGTACGGCCCCCAGGGGGTCTCGCTGCGTGCGATCGCCCGCGAGATGGGGATGACCGCGCCGGGGCTGTACCGCTACGTCTCGGGCATCGACGCGCTGCTGGTCCTGATCACCGCGCAGATGTACGACGATCTCGCCGACACCGTGGCCGCCGCCGACGCCAGCGTCCCCGAGCACGACACCGACCAGCGCATCCTCACCTCGCTGCGCGCCTTCCGCGGCTGGGCACTGGAGCACCGCGCGGAGTTCTCGACCATGTTCGGCCCGCGCAACCAGCTCGACCCCGGAACCGACATCGGCGAGGCCCTGGAGGCCGCGCGCAGGTTCGGCGCCACATTCTTCACACTCTTCGATCGGCTGCTGTCCGAAGAACGTTTCGAGGTGCCCTCCGAGGAGGAGGTCCCCGCGGACCTGGCCCGCGAACTGCGCGCCTTCGCCGACACGGTGGGGCTGTCCACCCCGCACGTGTCACTGGGCGCGGTGATGGTGCTGAGCTCGTGCTGGGTGCGGCTGTACGGGGTGGTGTGCATGGAGATCTTCCAGCACCTGAACTTCGCCATGGCGGACATGGAGCCGCTGTTCGAGTCGGAGCTGCGCAGCTTGCTGTCCCGGCTCGGGGTCGAGTACCGCCCGTTCGAGAGGTAGAGCCGACCGTCGGCGGATCGCACCGTGTCGATCCGCTACCATCGTGATGCCCGGTTGGGGTGGATAGTAGGGGTCTGCGGCACTTGACGTTTTCGTCCGCGGACCAGGGCCCCCGGAACGCGTTGGCACGATGGCGAGGACGGACCGTGGACGATCGACCCGGACCCGACCCCCGCCATCCGCCCTTCCACGTCCCACCGGCCTCCTACTCCGATCCCGGCATCCAGGGCCCCTATCTCCCCCCGCCCGCGGGAGAACCTCAGGGACCTGCCCCCTCTCCCCCACCGCAGGGGCCCCCGCCGCCCGCCCAGGGCTGGGGCCGGCAGACCCACGGCGGGCCTCACCCAGGGCCGGAGGGCTCCTTTCCCCCCGGATGGCACCCGCAGGTGCCCCACGACCACGGATGGCTGCGGCCCCCGCCGCAGCAGTCCCCGGGCAAGCAGAACCCCGGGGTACTCGTCGGCGCCTTCACCGCCGGGGCCGTCGCGCTGACCGCCCTGGCCGCGAGTGTGATCATGGTCGTCTCCGAGCCGAGCGGGGACCCCGCCCCTGCCCCGGGCACCGATCTGTCCACCCACTACGACGACGGCCTCCTGGACCGGCCCGCACCCATGGAGGTCGACCCGGCCGAGCACCCGCTCTACGAGGTCCCCATGCCCGCGGTGGTGGACTGCGACCTGCCCTCCCTGGACATCTCCTCCGACCCCTCGTGGCTGGAGTTCTCCGCAGAGGCCGGGGCCTGCCTGGACACGGTCTGGGCACCGACCATGGAGGAACTCGGACTGCACCCCGAGGCCGTGGAGTTCGAGGTCTCCACCGAGTCCCCCGACAGCGGCAACGACGAGGGCTCCACTCTGGCCTTCTACGAGATCGACCACAACCGCGTCACCGTGGTGCTGCCCAACGTGCGCGAGCTGGGCCGGCACGTGCCCGACTCCGACCAGGAGATGGTGTGGCTGGCCCTGATGGGGCACGAGTACGGCCACCACGTGCAGTACGCGACCGGGATCCTGCCCGTCAGCCACGACCTGCGCCGCAACGCCGAGGACGAGACCGAGGAGCTGGACACCCTGCGCCGCACCGAACTACAGGCCGAATGCATGGCCGGGGTGGCGCTGAACAGCATCGCCGAGGTGGGCCCCGCCGACCTGCAGACCGTCAACGAGCACTTCAACAGCGGCGGTGACCTGGAGACCCACGGGCGCGCCACCAACCGTGCCTTCTGGCTCGAACAGGGCTGGGGCGAGGAAACCGTGGCCGGCTGCAACACCTACGACGCCGAACAGCGCCGCGTGACCTGATCCGGCAGCACGCACGAGCCGGGCCCGGGAACCGCCGCAACAGCTCCCGGGCCCGGTTCCACGGTCGGCCGGCGCTCAGCCGCGGCCCCAGAAGTCGAAGACCGCGTTGGCGATGTCGGTGTGCTCCAGGTAGGCGCCCTGGACCGGGTCCTCGAAGTGTGCGTGGTGCTGGATCCGGCTCGCACCGGGTCCCTGAGCGTAGACGGGAACCAGCATGTTGGTGTGATTGCCGCTGTGCCAGGAGTGGTCGGGCAGCTCGCCGGCCTCACCGGTCAGGGGCGTCCAGCCCTCGCCCGCTCCAGGACCGGCCAGGTATCCGGTCTCGTGGTCGGCGGTGACCACCACGAGGGTCTCCTGCCAGCTGCTCTCGGCCTCGACCCAGTCCACGACCGCGTCGACGGCCTCGTCGAACTCGATCTGTTCCTCGATGAGCCGGTTCATGCTGTTGTCGTGGCCGGCCCAGTCGATGGCGCCGCCCTCGACCATGAGGAACAGGCCCTCGTCGGAAGCGTCGCCGAGCACGTTGAGTGCGCCGGAGGCCATCTCCGCCAGGGTGGGCACGTTCCCGTTGAGCGGGGCGTCATAGGGCATGGCACCCTCGACCGGTGCGCCGTCCCCGTCCAGGTCGGGTCCGCTGCGGTCGTACTGCAGGGTGTCGGCGGCCTGGGCGAGCCCGAAAACACGCTCGGGCGGGGTGGAGGTCCCGGCGAGGTCGGCGAAGTCGTCGGCCTCCTCGACGAAGGTGAACCCGGTCTCTCCCGCGGCAGCGGACTCGTAGGTGCCCTCGTCCACGTAGCCGTAGGCGGGCTCGTCCAGGAGACGGCCGTCCTCGTCGTAGTGGGGATGGCCGGCCCCCATGACGACGTCCAGCTCGTGTTCGGTGAGCATCTCGCGCGCGATCTGGCCGTAGGCGTTGCGGTCCTCGTTGTGGGCGACGAACGCGGCCGGTGTGGCGTGGCTGAACGGCACACTGCTGACCACACCGCTGGCGCGCCCGGTCTCCTGGGCGCGTTCGGTGAGGTTGCGCACCGGCATCAGGTCGGGGTCGAGGCCGATGACCCCGTTGTCGGTGTGCACCCCGGTGGCCAGGGCGGTGCCTGCAGCCGCGGAGTCGGTGTAGCCGTCGTTGACGTAGTCGAAGTCGGACCAGGCGCTCGCGGGATCATAGCTGCCGCCCTCGGGGTAGGTGGCCGCCGAGAGCTGGACGTCGAACTCCTCGTAGACGTTGGAGGCCTCGGCGGGTTCGCGCTCCACCTCACCGGTCTCCGGGTCGAGGGCGAACTGGTTGTAGGAGGTCCCGTCGCGGTAGAGGCCGGCGGCGTCGATCTGTTCGTAGCCCATACCGTCGCCGATGAGGACGATGACGTTGTCGGGGCCGAACCCCTGCGCCTGGGGGCCTTCGGCCAGAGCGGGCGACGCGGTGGCGGTGGCCAGGCCCAAGGCCAGGGCCGCGGCGGTGATCGGTACAGGGTGTGCCCAAGTGTGCTCTGCCAACACTGCTCCTCGGAGGATCGGGGGATACTTGGACGTGCGGCACCACGTTAGGGAGGCCCGGTGTCCCACCGGCGAAGGCTTGGACACCTCCGCGCAAACGGACAACCACCAAACGTCGCCATGGCGCTACTCTCCGAGCACCCTACGGTAGGCCTCCCAGCCGTGCAGCTTCACCCGCTCGCCCCGGTCCAGTTCCTCGCCTTGGCGGGCCTCGGCGGCGTCGATACGGAGCCAGTCCTCGTATCCGCTGTAGGACAGGCCGCGCTCGTCCAGGACCTTCTCCAGCGCAACGAGCTCGCCAGCGGCCTCGCGGAGGGCCGGGGCGTCCTCCAGCAGCGTGCGCACGGTAGCGGCGGCGTCGGACTTGTTGGTGCCGATGACCCCCGTCGCCCCGCGCTTGAGCCATCCGGCCACATAGGCGCCCGGCACGGGCCGCCCCTCGGGGTCCAGGACCCGCCCGGCCTCCTCGGGCACGGTCATGGCTTGCTCGTCGAAGGGCACTTGAGGCAGGGGCGTACCGGCGTAACCGACCGAGCGCAGGACCATACCGACGGGCAGCTCGGTGGTCTCACCGGTGCCCCGCACACGGCCCTCCTCGTCCAGGCGGGTGTGTTCGACACGGACCGCGCGCACACGGCCGTCCTGCCCCAGCACCTCCACCGGGCGCGACCAGAAGTGCAGCCGGACCGACCGCGGCGCCTCCCCCACCGGTCGGCCGGAGTGCTCCCGCAGGAGCTTGAGGTTGGTGCGTGCGGCACGGGAGACCTGCGCCGTCTCGGCCTCTCCCCCACCCACGGCGGTGAGGTCGATGTCGACCTGGGCGGGATCGACGACGACGTCGGCGCCGGGCAGGCCGAGCAGGTCGCGCAGTTCCGGTGCGGTGAACTTGGCTTGCAGGGGCCCGCGGCGCGCCAACAGGTGCACGGTGCGCACCTTGCTGGCGGCGAGCACGTCCAGCACAGGCTGGGGGATGTCGGTGTGGCTCAGTTCGTCGGCGGTCTTGGCGAGGACACGGGCCACGTCCAGGGCGACGTTGCCCGCGCCCACGATCGCGACCTCCTCGGCGTCCAGGACGAAACGCTCGAGCTCGCTGTCGGGGTGCCCGCAGTACCAGTTGACGAAATCGGTGGCGGCGACACTGCCGGGAAGCTCCTCGCCGGGCACGTGCATCCGGCGGTCCACGCTCGCCCCGGTCGCGTAGACCACGGCGTGGTAGGAGCGTTCCAGGTCCTGGCGGGTGATGTCGCGGCCGAACTCCACACCGCCGACGAAACGCACGTCGGGGTGTTCCAGTACCTCGCGCAGAGCACGCGCCACACCCTTGATCTTGGTGTGGTCCGGGGCGACCCCGTAGCGCACGAGCCCGTAGGGGGTGGGCAGACGGTCCAGGACATCGACCGCCACGGGAACGCGCTGTTGCCGGGTCAGGGCGTCGGCGGCGTAGATGCCGGCCGGGCCCGACCCGACCACGGCCACTCTCAACGGTGCGGGGCCGGTGTTCTGGGTCTCGGGTATGAGATAGCTCATCTCCTCATGATGGCAGTGCCGGGGCCGGCCCCGGCACTGCCGTCGAAGAGAATGTCGAGCCGGAGGTCAGGCGGGCTCGGTGGCCGGTTCGCCCTCGGCCAGGCGGGAGACCGTCTCGGTGAGCTTGCGGGACAGCTCCTGCGGTGTCAGCCCCTGCTGTTCCAGGATCCGCTCGCGCTTGGCGTGGGTGAGGAACTCCTGCTCGATACCGAAGGTGCGCACCGGCACGTCCACCTCGTGGTCGCGCAGCAGACGGGAGACGGCGTCACCGACGGCACCGGTGCGGCCGTTGTCCTCCACGACCGCGACGAGGCTGTGCTCGGCGGCCCCGGCGGCCAGGGCCCCGTCCAAGGGCTTGACCCACAGGGGATCGACCACGGTGACACCGATGCCCTGGTCGGCCATGCGGTCGGCGACCTCGACGGCGACCTGGGACATGGTTCCCACTCCGACGATGAGCAGGTCCTTGTCGTGGCCGGAGTCCTCGGCACGGCGCAGAAGGTCCATGGAACCGAGCTCGCCCACGGCGGTCAGTTCCTCGGCGACCGCGCCCTTGGGGTAGCGCACGACGGTGGGGGCGTCGTCGACCTGCACGGCCTCGCGCAGCTGCGTGCGCAGGCGCTCGGCGTCACGGGGCGCTGCCATGCGCAGGCCCGGCACGACCTGGAGGATCGACATGTCCCACATGCCGTTGTGGCTGGCGCCGTCGGTGCCGGTGATCCCGGCACGGTCCAGGCAGAAGGTGACGCCCTGGCGGTGCAGGGCGGCGTCCATGAGCACCTGGTCGAAACAGCGGTTGAGGAAGGTGGCGTAGACGGCCACGACCGGGTGCAGGCCCTTCATGGCCATACCGGTGGCGGAGGTGGCCGCGTGCTGCTCGGCGATACCCACGTCGAAGATGCGGTCGGGGTAGGCCTCGGCGAACTTGTCGAGACCGGTGGGGTGGAGCATCGCCGCGGTCATGCCGACGATGTCCTCGCGCTCGCGGCCGAGCTCGACCATGGTCTCGGCGAAGACCCCGGTCCACTTCTCGGCCTTGGGCCCGGGCTTGGCCTTCCCGGTGGTGACGTCGAAGGGGCCGGGCGCGTGGAACTGGTCCTCGTCGTGGTTCTCGGCGGGTGCGTACCCCTTGCCCTTCTGGGTGAGGCAGTGCACGATCACCGGTCCGCCGAAGTCGCGGGCCTGGCGCAGCGCCTTCTCCACGGAGGGCTCGTCGTGGCCGTCGATGGGGCCCAGGTACTTCAGGCCCAGGTCCTCGAACATGATCTGTGGCTGGATGGCGTCCTTGACGCCCTTCTTGAGGCCGTGCAGGGCCTCGTAGAGGGGCTGGCCGACCACCGGGGTGCGGTTGAGGGTGCTCTTGGCCAGACCGAGGGCCTGCTCGTAGCCGGGGGCCATGCGCAGTGAGGACAGGTGCTCGGCGAGGCCGCCGCGGGTGGGCGAGTAGGAGCGGCCGTTGTCGTTGACCACGATGACCAGGCGGCGGTCCTTGCGCTCGGCGATGTTGTTGAGGGCCTCCCAGGCCATGCCGCCGGTCAGCGCGCCGTCGCCGATGACGGCCACCACGGTGCGCTCGCGCTCGCCCTGGACCTCGTTGGCCTTGGCCATGCCGTCCGCGTAGGACAGGACGGTGGAGGCGTGGGAGTTCTCGATGAAGTCGTGCTCGGACTCCTCACGGGAGGGGTAACCCGACAGCCCGCCCTCGGCCTTCAGTGCGGAGAAGTCGTGCCGGCCGGTGAGCATCTTGTGCACGTAGGCCTGGTGGCCCGTGTCGAAGAGGATGGGGTCCCGGGGGGAGTCGAAGACCCGGTGGAGTGCGACGGTCAGTTCGACCACGCCCAGGCTGGGGCCCAGGTGGCCTCCGGTCTGGGAGCAGGAATCCACGAGGAAGTCACGGATGCCCCGAGCCAGTTCGGGCAGCTGGTCGGCGGGCAGCCTCTTGAGCGCATCCGGATTGTGTATCGACTCGAACAGTGCCACTGTCTCGTCAGTCCCCTCGTCCAGCGTGTCCGTTGCCTTTGCCATCGGGGGCCCGGGAGGTGGCCCGCACATGGCTGCCAGCAGGTATACATACCCGATCCTATGGGCGTGAGCCCCCGGGTGTTACCCGCCACCCGTTCACGGGTTTTCGCGTACATTACTCGCTCCTGGGGCCGCGCCGCCTCTGGAACGCACTTGCAGAGGCTATCCGAGGGCGGCTTGAACGAGCAGGCCCGCGGACGAGAGGGTCACCACGCCGAGCATGCCCAGGCGCAGCACCCGGGGCGACACGTGGCCGCGCAGGACGTTGCCCAGCACGAACCCGACCGCGACCAGCGGGACCGCCGCGATCCCGGCCACGACGACCCGGGTCTCCATCTGCCCTCCGAGGGTGAGCGCGCCCAGGGAGATGGTCGAACCGGCGAGGAAGAACGCGGCCAGGGTGGCACGTACCCGCGGCGGGGCCTCGTACTGGTACAGCAGCGCCATGGGTGGACCGCCGATGGAGGTGGCGGTCCCGGCGAACCCCGAGAGAACACCCGCGGTCACGATCGAGGCCGGGATGATGCGCACCCGGAAGGACCACACGGTGAGCACCACCGCGGCCAGGACCATCACACCGACCACGGCGGCCAGGGTGCGCGGTTCCAGCACGGCCACGACCAGCACGCCCAACACGGTCCCCGGGAGGCGGGCGGGCACGCCCCAGGCGATCCCGCGCCAGTCCACGTGCCGCCACTCCTGGACCAGGGTGAGCGCCGGCAGGAGCACCACGGTGATGAGCATCGCCCCCGGCATGAGCGAGGGGTCGAGGAAGGAGATGACCGGGGCGGCGACGAGGCCGAGTCCGAGACCGACGGAGCTCTGTACGACCGCCCCGGTCAGGACGGCCACGCCGGCGACGGTCAGCAGCACCCATGGGTCGGCCGGGGCGAGCAGGCTTCCGGGGACGGGTCTGAGGAGGTCGGAGAGCATGAGGACGCCCAACCTACCCGGGGGCCCGTTCGGCCCGCCGCCCGGGTCCGGCCGGAACGGACGGGGCCGGACCGTTGGATGCGGGACCCGGGCTCGCACGGGCGGGCATCCACGTCCTGGCACGGGTGGCCCCCGGCCGCGCGGGAGGACGCGACCGGGGGCCAGGGCCTGTTCGGCGGGTACCCTCGCCCAGCGAACAGGCCCCGGGGGGGAGAGGGCGGGGGGTGGTCAGCCCCCTCCCCTGGCATGGGTCTTGCGGCCCCGGCGCGAGGCGGCGTCCATGATGACGGCGACGAGCAGGACCGCGGCGGTGATCATGAACCGGACCGAGGTGTCGACGTTGGGCAGCAGGAGCAGACCGGAGGTGATGGCGCCCAGGACGAGCCCGCCCAGGAGCGCCGAGTAGGCGTTGCCGCGTCCGCCGAAGAGGCTGGTGCCCCCGATGACCGCTGCGGCGATCGCCATCATCAGTTCCTGACCGCCTCCGGTGGTCGTGCTGGCGGCGATGTTGCGTGAGACGAGCATGACCCCGCCCAGGGCGGCCAGGGTCGAGGCGATACCGAAGACCGAGATCCGGATGAGGACGGTGTTGATGCCGGCCCGGCGCGCGGCCTCGGCGTTGCCGCCGACCGCGTAGATCATCCGCCCGTACCGGGTCTTGCGCAGGACGAGGTCGAGGGTGACGACGGCGCCGACGAAGACGAGGAAGGCCAGGGGCAAGCCGTTGTGCTGGTTGAGGATCCACGCACCCGCGGCCAGGGGCACGGCCAGCAGTGCGGTACGCAGCACGGTCTCGGCCAGGGAACGGTGGGGCAGCCCCGCGGCGCGGCGTCTGTGTTCACTGGTCAGTGTGGAGGCCAGGTGCAGGGCCAGGACGAGCAGGACCACGGCCCAGCCGATCCACGGCACGAAGTAGGTCTGGGTCAGGGACGCGATGAGCCCCTCGGAGCGGGTGTTGATGGTTCCGTCGGGGCTCATGGCCCACAGGTGGAGGCCTTGCCACCCCAGGAGCCCGGCCAGGGTGACCACGAAGGCCGGGACCCCGATCTTGGCGAAGACGAAACCGTGGAAGAGCCCCACGAGCAGGCCCGTTCCCAGGGCCGCGGCGATGCCGGCCCACTCGGGCCATCCGTGCCGCATGACCGTGACGGCCAGGACCGCCGCCGAGAGCCCGGCGACCGATCCGATGGACAGATCGATCTCGCCCAGCAGCAGCACCACGATGACGCCGGTGGTCATGAGGCCGATGGCGGCGATCTGCACGGTGAGATTGGACAGATTCTGTGGAGACAGGAACCGGTCGTTGAGGAGTTGGAAGACGAGTGCGATGAGCAGGAGCCCGATGACCACGGGGGCGGCACCCAGTTCGCCGGCGCGGACCTTGCGTTTGGCCGCCCTCCACCAGCCGCCGGGCGTGGCTGCTGTGTCCAGGAGGCGGGGGTCGCGGCGGCCGGTGTCCCCTTCCGAGGGCGCGGGCGGGTCGGTGACCGGGGTGTTTCGACTCATCGGCTCTCCTCCGCCCCGGCGGTCTGCCGGCCGTCGCGGCGCGTGACGGGGTTGTCGGCCGCACCGGTGATGGCGGCGACGATCTCCTCGTAGCTGGTCCCGGCGATGGGGAAGTCGCCCGCGTTGCGGCCCAGGCGCAGGACGGCGGCCCGGTCGGCCACGGCCCGCACGTCGGCCATGTTGTGGCTGATGAGGATCACGCCCAGGCCCTGGTCGCGCAGTTGCTCGATGAGGTCGAGGACCTGGGCGGTCTGGGCGACACCGA
Organism: Nocardiopsis xinjiangensis YIM 90004; assembly: GCF_000341145.1. GTDB lineage: Bacteria > Actinomycetota > Actinomycetes > Streptosporangiales > Streptosporangiaceae > Nocardiopsis > Nocardiopsis xinjiangensis. The sequence goes on along the minus strand of NZ_ANBE01000038.1, from coordinate 5,304 downwards.
GCGCGGCGGTGGGTTCGTCGAGCATGACCACTCGCGGCTCTCCGAGCAGGGCTCGGGCGATGGCGACGATCTGGCGCTGGCCACCGGACAGGGAGGCCACGGGCACACGCAGGTCGGGGATGTCGACCGACAGCGAGCGCAGCAGTTCCCAAGCACGCCGTTCCATCTCGACCTCGTCGAGGGTGCCGGGAAAGTGCAGGTGTTCGTTACCGAGGAAGAGGTTGGCCACGATGTCGAGGTTGTCGCACAGGGCGAGGTCCTGGTAGATCGTGGCGATGCCGAGGCGTTGGGCGTCGGCGGGGGTGGTGATCTCGACGGTCCTGCCGTCCCAGACGACGGCGCCGCCGGTATCAGCGGTGTGTGCGCCGGAGATGACCTTGACGAGGGTGGATTTGCCCGCTCCGTTGTCGCCGAGCAGGGCGACGACCTCGCCCTGCTGGACGTGGAGGTCGACCTCGTCGAGGGCGCGCACGGCCCCGAAGGTCTTGGAGATCCCGGACAGTTCCAGGACGGGTGTGCTCATGGGGTGGTCTCTTCCTTGTCCTCACGCCGGCCCGGGCGCCCGCCGCGGGCGTGCAGGGGCGGGTGCCCGGGCGGAGGGTGCCGTCGGGGCCCGGCTCAGAGGGCTTCCTGGCAGTAGTCGGTGTCGGCGTACTCGCCCTCGCAGATCTCCTCGACGGTGTAGAAGCCGTCGGAGACCACGGTGTCGTCGATGTTGTCGATGGTCAGGGCGACCGGTTCGAGCAGCACCGAGTCGATCTCCTCACCGCTGCCGTCCTCGAGCTGGGCGAGGGAGTGCTCACCGGGCTCGATGTCGGAGCCGGTGGCCAGGTCCACGGTGACCTGGGCGGCCAGTTCCGCCTGGGGACGGATCTCCTTGTAGACGGTCATGTACTGCTCGCCGGCGACGATGCGCTGGATTCCGGCGAGTTCGGCGTCCTGTCCGGTGACGGGCGGCAGGTCCTCGGTGGCCACACCGGCGCTCTGGAGGGCGGCGATGACACCGGAGGCCATTCCGTCGTTGGCGGCCAGGACCCCGGTGATCTCGTCGGCGCCCAGGGAGGTGATGGCGCCCTCCATCTGGGTGGTGGCCTCTTCGGGGGACCAGTCGGGGGTGTCGTACTCCTGACCGATCTCGATCTGGCCGTCGAGGACCTCGTGGGCGCCGGCCTTGAAATCCGCGGCGTTGGGGTCGGTGGGTGAGCCGTTGACCATGACGATCTGGCCCTCGCCGGTGGTGCCTTCCTCCTCGATGGCGGCCAGGAGGGACTCGCCCTGGACCTGGCCGACACGGTGGTTGTCGAAGGAGACGTAGGCGTCGACACCGCCCTCGGCGAGGCGGTCGTAGGCCAGCACGGGCACCCCCTGGGAGGAGGCCTCGTTGACGGTGCCGGCCGCGGCCTCGGCGTCGACCGCGTCCAGGACGAGGACGTCGATGCCGTCCGTGAGCATGGCCTGGGCCTGGGTCTGCTGTTCGTCGACCTCACCGTCGGCGTTGGCGTAGGAGAACTCGCAGTTCGGGCACTGTTCCCCGAGCGCTTCTTCGAAGTAGGGGTAGTCGAAGGCCTCGTAGCGGGCGGTGAACAGGTCGGGCAGGAGGAGACCGACGTGGAAACCCTCCTCCACGGAGTGGACCTCCCCCTCCTCCTCCCCTCCCCCGGAGGTGATGCTTTGGCATCCGGTGGCCGTGACCAGGGCGAGGGCGGCGGTCACGGCGGCGAGGCCGCTGCCTGGCATGCGTCTGTGGGATGAGCGTCGTGTGTTCAACGACGGAGCCCTTCTCGTGCGGAGGGGTGGGTGATCTGCGGCACCGTGTTCGGTGCAGTGCAGTCAAACCGCGCCTCGGGCTTGCCGTCAACTCCTGAACGCATAACTGAAAGATCACAGATATTGCATTCAAGCAGTGAAGGAAAAGGAGGGCTGGTCAGGCCGTAGGGCGCTCCCCCCGTTGCCGTCCCCTCGGTCAGACGGGGCTCTCGGCGGCCACGAGGAGTGCACCGTACAGAGCCGCGAACTCACCCAGTTCACCGGTCACCACGTCCACCCGCTCCAGAGCGCTGCCCAGGGTGCCCAGCTCCATCGCCCTCAGCATGGGGTCCAGGAGCAGGTCCCCGGCGGCGGCCAGTGGACCGCCGACCACGACACGGTCGGGGTTGAACAGGTTCGCGACGACGGCCGTGCCCTGCCCCAGCGCGGTCCCGGCCTCGGAGACGATACGGCGGCTGGAGGGATCACCCCCGTGCGCGGCCGCCACCAACCGGGGCAGCTCGACCTGTCCGTCCCGGGCCAGATCACTGCCGTGGGGCACCATCGCCAACAGATAGGAGATGCCCACGAAGGTCTCCAGGCAGCCTCGGTTGCCGCACCGGCAGACCTGGCCGCGCGGGTCCAGGCCGATGTGCCCGATCTCCCCGGCCGTGCCGTCGGCTCCGCGCAGCAGCCGGCCGTCCAGCACGAGACCGGCACCGACCCCTTCGTCCAGGAGCAGGTGTATGACGGTGCCCGCACCACGCGCGGCCCCGCGTCGACGTTCGGCCACGGCCGCCAGATTGGCGTCGTTCTCGACGCGCACCGGTCGCCCCAGACGCTCCTGCAAGGCCTCGGCCGGGCGGAAGCCCGTCCAACGCGGTATGCACGAGACCGCCCCGACGGTCCCGGTCCCCGGGTCGAGGGGAGCGGGCACGGAGGCCACCACCGAGGAGACCGATGCCAGGTCGACACGGCCGCGGAAGAGCACCGTCTCGGTGAGCCAGGCGGCCCGGCGCACCGCGCGTGCAGGATCCGCGGCCACGTCGTAGTCGATGGCCTCGCGTTCGAGGAGGCCGCCCTCGTGGTCGGCCACGGCCACACGCAGACGCTCGGAGGTGAAATCGACGGCCACGACCGTGCCGGGGGAACGCAGCAGGGTGACGGCGCGGGCCCGGCGGCCGTTGGAGGAGGTGGCGCGTACCGCGACCGTGCCCGAGGTGCGCAGACCGCGCACGATGTTGGACACGCTGGCCGCGGACAGGCCCGTGGCCCGGGCGAGTTCGGCCTGGGTGCAGGTGCCCCGGCTGCGCAGGGTGTCCACGACGCGGCGTTCGTTGGCCTGGCGCAGCGCCGATTGCGATCCCGGGGTCGTGTCGGCCTCGGTCACCACGCAGCCCCTCGTCCGGTCGCTCGTTCGTGTTGTACGCCTTGCGCCCGAGAATGTTACAAGGCGTGAAGGAAGGTGAGAAACGGCCCCTGCCTTACCCTTCGGGAGATGAGTGAAGTACGGACGGGCACCGGTGTGCCCGGGTGGGCCGAGACCGTGGTCACAGCGCTGCCCGGCGGTGGAGGGGCTCGCGTCGTGGCGGTCGAGGGCCGGTCCGGGGCGGGCAAGAGCACCGTCGCCGCACACCTGGGCGAGGCCTTGGCGGCGCGGGGCGAGGCGGTGCACGTGTTGACCATGGAGGACCTCTACGCCGGCTGGGACGGACTCGCCGAGGGGAGCCGGCTCCTGCGCACCCGCGTGCTGGCCCCGCTGGCCCGCGGCGAGGCCCCGGTCTGGCACCGCTGGGACTGGGAACGCGGGCAGCGCTCGGCCGACCCCTCACACCTGCCCGAGGCGGTGTCCCGGTGCGGGGTCCTCGTCGTGGAGGGCACCGGCTCCGGGGGCGCGCCCGCCCTGGTGGACCTGCTGGTGTGGGTGCACGCCCCGGAGGCCGAGCGCGCCCGGCGCCTGGACGAGCGCGGGGACGCTCAGCTGTACGCACCCCACCGTGCCGCGTGGGCCGCTCAGGAGGACCATCACCTGGACCTGCACCGACCGGAGGCCCGCGCCCGGGCGTGGGTCGACAACAGCTGAGGTCAGCCGCTGGAGCAGATACGCCGCGCCTCGGCCAGATCGCGTTCGATGTTCTGCAGCCCGCTGTCCAGGCTGGTCCTAACCCGGGGCAACTGGGCAGCGCGTTGGGAGCGCCATTTGCGTTCGTGGGAGGAGCCGAACCGCTGTGTGTGGGTGCTCGCCACGATGATCGCGCCGATCCCGCTCGCCAGAGCCGCGGTCAGGAAGATCATGCCGGCGACCTCCGAGGTCACCATCGCCAGGAAGAAGCAGATCCCGGTCGACCAGTAGAGGAGGATCTTGCCACGGCGGAACCCCTCGTCGGAGTCGCCCTGCACGGCCAACGTCTGCTGCTGCTCGGCCACCGTCCGGTGCTGGGAGACCCACTGTTCACGCTGGTGGGCCAGGACACTCACGGTCTCCAGTGCCCCGTAGACCGCGGCGGCGTGTCCGGCGCGCGCGGCCCCTTCCGAGCGTTCCACCCGTGCCCACAGGATCTCGATCCACTCGCTGACGCCGGGCCGGGCACCGGGGTCGGGCCTGCGGGCGCGCTCGGGGTGCAGGAGGAAGACCAGGATCACCGCAGGGTCGACGTGGTTCTGCGTGCCCCGCCATCCGGAGAGCCCCTGCGCGAGCTGCTGGTGGAAACGGGCACCGATACGTTCGGCCTCGACCAGGTCCTCGGCCAGGGAGCGCAGCGCGCCCGCATCGGGAACCTCGTGCTGGGACATGGTGCGCAGGACCTCGGGTCTGGCCAGCAGGCCGAGTTCGTTGCTGCGCGGGTCACCGGACAGGAGGGGACGCGGGTCCTCGAACAGCCGGCTCAGCCCGGTGATGCTGCAGTCGTGGCCGCGGAAGACCGGCGGCAGGTCGGGGCGCACCTGGGCGATGAGGGTGGCCACGGCCGCGTTGGCGTCGGTCACCTTGCGGCGGAACAGGGACCGGTCGACCAGGGTGTCGTTCAGGTCGTCGATGATCCAGGCGCCCAGGGTGGCACGTTCCTGTACATCGGACATGACCCGGACGGCGTCGGACCAGTTCTCCTGCAGAGCGGCGGCGAGTTCCTGCACCGTACGCAGGCGCCGCCCGGCGAAGTAGTAGGGAGGCGCCTGGTCCCCGGTTCCGGAGGACGCGGGGGTCTGCGCGCCCGAGGGGTCCTGCTGCTCCGGCCCGGCCCCGGAAACGGCCTCCGCGTACGGGGTGTGCGGCCGGGCCGGATCCTGCTGACGTGTGGCACCGTCGTCCACCCCTTCGACCAGGGTCGGGCCGGACTGCGGGGCCGACCCTGCGGGTGTCTGCGGGGCCAGGGCCGTTCCGGTGACCAGGTGGTCGAGCAGGGTCCGGGCGTCCGGACGGGTTCCGGGGTCGCCGGTCAGGCAGGCGCGCACGGCCGGGGCCAGGCTCTCGGGGATCCCGTCCAGGTCGGCCTGGCCCGAGAGCACACGGGCGATGCGGGAGGCCTGGGTCGGCCCGGAGAAGGCCTCGCGCCCGGTCGC